>JAXMFH010000005.1:0-314178 GCA_046347845.1 Burkholderiales bacterium
TCCGCCTCACTACCGAGCCGGGCGAACGCGTCGTGGATCGCGAGCGAGTCCACGAGAAACTTCATCAGGTGGTTGTCGGTCCCGATGAGCCAGCCGCCGTGATCCTCGCCCTCGACGAGAATCGGCGCCGAAGGCTGCTCGCCGAGGCCCGCGACGAGCGACAGGCCGGGCTTCGCGCGGACGTTCGTGAACTTCGCCGGGTCGACGCTCGCGCCCGAGATGTGGTACGCCCGCGCGATCTCGGCGAGCGACGTCCGGCCCGTCAGACCTCCGACGCCGGGCGCGTTGTAGAGGTAGGCGTGCTCGACGAGCTGCGGGAACTCGAGCGCGAGCCCGGTGGCGAGGAATCCGCCCAGCGAGTGGCCGGTGACCGCGAAGCGGGCGGGGAGGACGCCCGAGGCGACCCAGTCCTGGACCTTGGCGCGCAGGGACTGGTACTGGCCCTGGTTCAGCGTCGAGCCGAGGGCGGCGACGGAGATGACGTCGGTGGCGACGTCGTGGATGTCGTCGGTTCCGCGTATCGCCAGGACGCGCTCGTGCGTCAGGACGTTCTCGAAGACGGTGGCGGAGCAGCCGTTGGATTCGCTATGCGGCCCGGAGGGTGCGCCGCTTTCGGGGTCGTAGGTCCAGTAGGGCTCGGTTGTGTGTTCGAACTGATCAATTAGACGCCACTCGATCCTAAGACGCCGAGCGTGTGGTAAGGATAGATCGGCGTCGCGTAATTCCTGTTCGTCGATAGACAGTGCTGAAAAGTCCGCATACGCCGCAAGCGCAAGCTCTGCAAATCGGAAGAGATCGCGCTGTTGGTCCATGTCAAGACTACCTAGCAATCGAGTTGGGAAAAAACACGGCCGTAGTCAAATCCAAGAGCCCCGCGTTTGGTGGACATCTGTATCCACGACGATGAAGAAAGGGCACGCCGACATTCTGCATGGGACGAATGTATGAAACCGCGGCTCCAAGCAGCTTCTTGTCGGCGCTTCGAAATAACTTGATCTCCGATCGTGAAACCGTCGGATCCTTCGCCTCGATGACTGTCCAGTTATGGACGACGTAGTAGCTTTGATCTGGTCCCGCCCGTTGAAGCAAGTCTAGATTCACGTTCCCATCCGGCATCCTGAACTCCGCCGGCGGACTGTCCGTCTCGAACACCTTCACGCCGCCGTCCTGCTTGCAGAGCCGGTCAACCTTCCAATCGGCGTACATCACGTCGAGACCGCAACCGGCGAGCGAAAGCGCGCAGGCAACCGTAACGATCGATCGAAGCGTCTTCACGCGTCACCTCGCAGGTCGATGACCGGGGATTGCGTCGTGGAGCGATGGGATCGTTCCGTCGTCGCCGGCATCCGCGTTCCTGCGACCTCGGCACGATCATCGGAAAAGGTACGCTTCCCCGCAATCATCCGAAAGGCCTAGGTCGGCGAGCCGGGAGCGGCGGGGGCAAGCGGCGATCTGTCCCGCTTCGCTTACCCCTTGATGGGGTTCTCGGAGAATCGATCGTCACTCCACGCGGAGGTCACTTGCGGCTCAAGGACGTGAAGCGGCTCAAGACCGCGTTCCCCGCGCCGGTCGTCCCGAGCGGGCTTGTGGCAGCCTTCGGCGCGCTTCGAAGACGCTTGCTACCGCATCGACCGCCTCCTTCGCTTGCGCAGGAACGCGTCCACCGCCGCGAGGTCGACCGCGAACGTCGCGCGCGCCTGCCGCGCGTCGAGCGGATCGAAGGCGACGTGCGTCGCGGGACGCAGCAGCACGCCCTCCGGCGTCGTCTCGACCAGCAGGCGGCCGCCCGGATCGAGGGCCAGCGCGCGGCGCATCGCGGCGGGAATCGTGAGCCCGCCGCGAGCGGTGATCACGAGCACGGCGCGCAGCGGGTCGATCGACGCGTCGTCGAGTCGAATGCCGCGCGCGTCGAGGCGAACCGGCGCAGGCGCGATCGGGGGAGTTGCGGCATCGTCGCGCTCCGATGCGCGACGCCGCCCGCGTGCGAGCGGCGGCGTCGGTCGGGGCGAACGATCGGGACGATTCCGGGCCATGCGGCGAGTCTCCGCGCGCAGGGTGCGGGCTCGCCTTCGACCGATTGGCCGAGCCGGAGGGGCGTCCGGCTGAAGCCGGACCCACAGGAGGCCGCAGCGCGCGGGGTGGTTGCGGCTGCGGCGGGCCGGACCGTTGTCGCTCGCCGCGGCGAGCCGGCCTCCGCTACGGCGACTTCCCCGCCGTCTTCGCCGCCCCGCCCTCCTTCGCAACGAGCGCCCGGATCTCGCGCAGCTTCGCCTTCACGCGCGCGGCGTTCTCGGGCCCCATGCGCAGCAGGATCTTCTGCCCCGACGGCAGCGCCTCGAGCGCGGGATCGGCGTACTCGTAGAGCACCTTCGGCTGCGCGAGCGCGAGCTGGCCCGGCATCTCGCGCGTCGCGATCAGCAGGTCCAGCACCTCGACGAGGCGGTCGTTGAAGTACGCGTTCGGGTAGCCCTGCTCGCGGTAGGCTTCCTGGAACAGCGGGTAGAAGCGCACGTACAGCGCGACGAGCTTCTCGGAGTTCACCGCGTCGAAGACGCGCACGAGCGGCGTGTAGCGCGCAGCGTTCTGCGGCGCGATCTTCATCTGCGTGCCGCTGCCCGCGACCGCGAACGCGCCGGATACGGGCTTGAGCGGCGAGAGGCGCTGCGCGTAGCTCTTGCGCGGCAGGTTGTCGACGGTGACGACGATGCGCCGCACGAGGTCCTGCGGGATCAGCCAGCGCGCGATCGCGTCGCGCTCGACGGCGGCGGCGAGCCCTTCGACGAGCGGCTTGTCGCTCTCGGCGAGCGCGGGCAGCGGCTCGGTCGTCGCGCCGGTGTCGATCGGGTGCTGGATCGCGGGCTCGGCGGCCATCGGCGGCGGTGGGGGTGGCGGTGCCTCGGCGACGACCGGCGCGGGCTTCGCCGCGAAGTACGTCGACCACAGGTACCAGCCGGCGCCTGCGGCGAGCAGCGCGAGGCCGAGCAGCAGCAGCACTCTCGACCCGGTCGAAGACGACGACCCGCCGCGCGGATCGCCGCGCTCGTAGTCGTCGTCGGGAATCGCGCGGAGGTCCGGCTCCGTGTCCTGCATGTCAGGGGGATTGCCGTTCGTCATCGCTGCCTCCGTGCCGGGGCGAGAACGCGATGGTAGTCCTTGCGGCGCCCGGGCGGGGCGCGAATCGCGGCTACGCGATCCGATCCGCGCGTAGGCGTCGGTCCGACATCGCACCCACGGTCCGCGCGCGGGCCGGGGATCACGAGATGAGGATCGGATCCTCGATGCTGCCGGGGCTTGCGGCGTGCGAACGAGGGGACCGGCCCGCGTCAGCCGCGGATCGAGGGTTGGATCCTCATTCGGCGAGACCCTTGCGCAGCAGCGACTCGGCGAGCTCGTTCATCGGCACGCCGCGCTCCTTCGCGAGCGCCTGCAGAGACGCCACGAGGTCCTGCGGCAACTTGACCGCGAACGGCACGAGGCCGGCCGCCTTCTCGCGCTCGCGCCGGTCGCGCTTGTCGACGTGCGCGCCCGCGCTCGCGCCGTAGCGCTCCGAGGTCGGCTCGCGCTTCATCTCGCCGACGATCTTCTTGCCCTGGTGCTTCTCGAGGTCGGTGCGCTTCATGCGGGACTCGCCGGTCGACGGCGGATTGTGTCATGGCGAAAGCGACGGACGGGCCGACGGGATCGTGGCATCGGACTTCCGGCAGCCCTGACGACGAACGATCGTTCGTCGACACGCGAGCGCATCGGCAGGTCCCACCCGCCGACGAACGGTCCGCGCAGGCTCACGCCGTGAGCGACGACGCTGCGCAAGATGGCTCCGTCACAAGCGAAGGAGGGAGCGATCATGTCGATGAACACCAGGAGGACCGTCGCGGCGCTGACGATCGCGGCGATGACGCTGCCCGGCTGCGCCACGCGTCCCGAGAACGTCGCCGCGAGCCACGTTTCCTCGAGCCGCTACGCGGACCGCACGTGCAAGAGCCTCGCGCGTGAGCTCGACGAGGTGCAGGACGCGCTGCGGGCGCAGTCGGCGAAGCTGAACGACAAGGCCACGCAGGACGCGGTGGTCACCGGCGTCGGCGTCGTCCTGTTCTGGCCGGTGCTGTTCGCGCTCGGCAACAACTCGGGGCTCGAGGGCGACGTCGCGCGGCTCAAGGGCGAGGAGCAGGCGATCCGCAGGCAGATGCGCGAGGCCGACTGCGAGATGCCCGCGCCGAAGCCGCCCGCGAACACGGCGCCTTCCAACGAGACCGCGGCCCCGCAGACCGTTTCGAGCGCCGCGGTTACCGGAGCGACACCGGTCGCTCCGACGCCCGCCTCGAACGCGATGCTTCCGGTGCCGGCGCGCAGGAGCGAAGGGATGCAGTGACGGGGGCGCGTCGGCGGCGCGGCGGAGTGGGACGGCGCCGGGCACCGGATCGGTGAACTCGGCTCGGCGGTATCCTTGCGCAAACACGCCCGGATCCCGCCGAACCGATGACCGCCCCCGCAAAGAAGTGCCCGTTCTGCCATCCCAGGCCCGAGGAGATCCTCGCGGAGGGCGCGCTCGCGCTCGCGATCCTCGACACCTATCCGGTCAACCCGGGACACACGCTGATCGTTCCGCGGCGTCACGTCGCGTCGTGGTTCGACGCGACCGGCGACGAGCGCGCCGACATGCTGCGCCTCGCCGACGAGGCGCATCGGATCCTCGTCGAGCGGCACGCGCCCGACGCGTTCAACCTCGGCATCAACGACGGCCCCGTCGCCGGGCAGTCCGTGCCGCACCTCCACCTGCACCTGATCCCGAGACACCGCGGCGACGTCGCCGAACCGCGCGGCGGCGTCCGCTGGGTGATCCCGGAGCGCGCCGCGTACTGGGCGAAGCGATGACGCGCGTGGCGTCGGACGCGACGCAGCTCGGCCGTCTGGAGCGTTTCCGGCGGACGTTCGACCGGCGCCGGTTGTTCGCGACCCGCGCTGGCTGCGGGCGGATCGGGATCGACGCACCCCTCGTCGCGACGAGGCGTCCCGCGGCGTCGTAGCGGGTCAACTCCGGCGATGCGCCGGGCGTTGTAGGAGAGCTCGGGGGTTTCCCGAGCCGTTCGCAGCTGGCGGGCGTCCCCTCGCAGGTATCCCATGACAACGTTGCCTCCACTTCGCGCGCTCGCTGCTGCGATCGGCGTCGGACTCGCCGGCGCGGTCCTCGCCGCTGGCGGCGCCTACACGGGCGGCGGTGGCGGAGGCGGCCCGTCGGGCGGAGGCAGCGGTGGACACTCGGCCGGCCCTTCGGGTGGAGGCGGCGGACGTAGCGCGGGCGCACCGAGCGGCGGCCACGGCGCGCCGGGCGCGAGCTACGGTGCGCGCCCGAGCGCGCCTCCCGCGAATGTCGGCGGCTCGCGGTCCTACGGCGCCCCGCCGTCCTCGTCGAAGCCGATGACTTCCGCGCCGGGCGGAACGCGTTCGGCGCAACCGTACGGCGCGCCCTCGACGAAGCCGATGACCTCCGCGCCTGGCGGCGCGCGCTCGGCGGGACAGCCGTATGCCACCACGAAGCCGATGACCTCGGCGCCGGGTGCGGCCCCGCGCGGCGCCGCCGCGTACCGCGCGCCGTCGGCGTCGACGAAGCCCCTCGTCACCAGCGTTCCGGGGGCGAGCTACGGATCGCAGGGCCGTCCGCCGAATTCGGGCGGGAGCTGGCAGGGCCGCCCGCCCGGTGGCGGCGGCTCGGGCCGGCCGCCGCAGGGCGGCTGGAACGGGCGGCCGCCGCAAGGCGGCAACTGGGGCAACAGCGGCTGGCACGGCTCCGGATGGCACGGCTCGGGCTGGCATCCGGGCTGGCGGCCGGGCTGGAGCGGCTGGTGGGGACCGGGCTGGACCGGCGGCTGGTGGGGACCGGGGTGGTCCGGCAGCTGGTGGTGGCCGGGCTGGAGTTTCTGGTGGGGGCCGAGCTGGGGCTGGGGCGCGAGCTGGTGGTGGCCCGGCTGGGGCTGGGGCGTGGGCGGCTGGTGGCCGGGCTGGAGCACCTGGTGGGGTCCCGCGTGGGGCTGGGGCGTGGGCTGGGGCTGGGCCGGCTGGGGCCTGCCTTCGAGCTACGCCGCGGTCATGGCGCCGGTGACCGGCGTCTGGGTGTCGCCCGGCAACGCGACGACGCTCGAACCCGCACCCGTGCAGGTCGAGCCGGGACCGGACACGCCGCTGCACAAGCTGTACTGCCCGTCGACCGCGCGTTTCTACCCGGACGTGCTCGAGTGCTCGCAGCCGTGGTGGCGCGTGCTTCCCGGCGAAGGCGCGGCGCCCGCGCAGCCCGCGCCGCAGGGCGCCGCTCCGATGACGCTGCCGCCCGCGGCGACGCAGTCGGTGCCCGGCAACGCGCGCGTGTTCCAGTCGGTCGCGTCGATGTCGTCGACGGACGCGGTGCTGATCGACATCGACTTCGGCTCGATCGTGCCGACCTACGCGGACACGGTGCCGGTGTCGCCGAACTCGGCGACCGCGCAGGCCGCGCGCAACTCGGTCACGTCGCAGGTCGGGATGAAGAAGATCCCGGCGCCGCCGATGGCGCTGCCGAAGTAGCGGGCGCACCGCGTCGCGCCCCGGCGAATTGTTCCGGGGCCGCCGAGCGGGACGCCCGCCGCCGCGCGCGGATCCGCACGGCCCGGACGGCGACACCGGTCGCGCGTCCGGCGACCGACCCCGCCGTTGCGATCCTCGACCGGACCGCCGGCCGGCTCCTGACGATCGCGATCGCAGCGCGCGTGGGCGCGATGCGCGGCGGACGCTACAGCGGCGGCGTGCAGCCGTAGACGACGTTCGGCCCCGATCCCTCGGCGACCCAGCCCTGCGCGACCATCGCGTCGCGCGCCGCGAGGCTGCCCGTGAACCGGTGGTTCGGCGCGCCGCCCAGCATGTTGTTGTACATGCGGTAGAGCGGCACCGTACCCGCCGGGCACGCGCCCGTCGAGTAGTCGGCGATCCCGATGTAGTAGATCTCGTCGGCCTCGAGCTGCCAGCCGGTGATCACGCCCGCGACGAGGAGGTCGCGCTCGGCCTTCACCGCCGTGTAGAAGTGCGAGCTCTTGCTGCCCCACTGCGTGCTGAAGAAGCGGCTGACCGGCTGGCGTCCCGCGCCCGGCGCGGTCCAGACTCGGAAGAAGCCGTACGTGCGCTCCCAGTCGTCGGCATACGCGCCGTCGTTGATCACCTGGTTCTCCAGCGCGGAGGCCGTGTGGAAGTAGTGGTCGAATCCCGCGTGGTACCACTCGGTGGCGAGGTGCGTGTTCGCGAGCGTGTTGTGCCGCGTCGACACCGTCATCGTGTCCGGGCTGGTGCCGTTGCCGTTGAGCACGTAGACGTGATTGTCGTCGACGACGATGCGCCAGGGCCCGATGCCGACCGCGTAGTTCGTGAGGAAGGCCTCGGTCCTCGCGTCGAGCACGCTGACGTTCCTGCTCGTCTGGTTGACGACGTAGACGTTGCCGCCGTTCGCGTCCACCACCGCCTGGATCGGCTCGTTGCCGACCGGAACCGTGTGCACGACGGCGTCCGTGTCCGTGTCGACGATCGTCAGCGTGTCGTCCTCGGCGTTCGGCAGGTAGTACCGGTGATAGGCGTGGTTGACGAGCCCGAAGTTGTCGTCGCTGCCGACGCCCGACGGCAGCGTCCCGATCACGGCGTCCGTTGCGGAGTCGATCACGGAGATCGTGTGGGCAGTGAGGTTGTTGACGTAGACCTTGTCGTGCTCCGCGTCGACCGCCGCGTGGTTCGGACCGGCGCCGACGGGGATCGTCTTGGTCACCGTGCGGGTGACGGCGTCGATGACGGAGACGGTGTTGTCGTTGAAGTTCGGCACGTAGACCTTGCGCAGGCCCGGGTTGGCTGCCGGCGCGCGCGGGCCGCTGCCCACCGGAACGGTCTCGAGCACGGTGTGCGTCTGCGTGCTGATGATCGAGACGGTGTTGCCGGTGTGGTTCGTCACGTACAGCTCGCGCACGCTGAAGTCCGCGTCCAGCGTCCGCGGGTTGTTGCCGACCGGAATCGTGGCGACGATCCCGTAGGTGCCCGTCTCGACGACGGTGACGCTCCCCGGCGCGTTGTCGTTGACCACGTACACGAGGTTCGTCGCCGAGTTCACGATCAACCGCCTCGGGTGCGTCCCGGCGGGCACGGTGCCGAGGACTGCCAGCGTATCGGCATGGACGACGGTGAGCGTCCCGTCCGCGTAATTGCTCACGAACACCTTGCGCGTGGCGACGTCGATGCCCATCCCCGCCGTGCCGTTGCCCATCGCGAGCGTCGCCTGCACGACGGGCGCCGCACAAGCGCCGCCGACGATCAACGCGCCGACGAAACCGACAACCGATCTGGCGATCTTCATTTCAGGCTTCCCTCATGGCAGACGTTGCACGTCCATCCATCCTCATGCTATGTCCGCCGCTTCGAACCGGCGCAGCCGGACCTTGCGCGAGCGCAAGGTTCGTGCGCTGTCGATGGGGAGCAGTAGGACAGGAAGGGGGAATCGGCCCTTGGCGCGGTCGGTAGGGGGCGAGCGTTGGGCGGATCCGTCGTACCCCGGGATTCGGTCCCCCGAGTCGCACATTCCGTATACTGGGACGCGCCGCGCCCGCTCCGCCCTTCCGAGCGCATTGCGCCCACGCACCGGACCGCCATGACCGCCCCCGCCGGCCTCGTCACGTTCCTGTTCACGGACATCGAGGGCAGCAGCAGGCTCTGGGAGCAGGAGCCCGAGCGGATGCGCACGGCGCTCGCGCGCCACGACGCGCTCGTCCGCGGCGCCGTCCAGCGGCATCGCGGCACGGTCGTCAAGATGCTGGGCGACGGCGTGCACGCCGCGTTCGACGACCCGCTCGACGCGATCGCCGCGATCCTCGAGCTGCAGCTCGCGCTCGCCGAGCCGCCGCCGGACGGCGGCCTCGCGCTGCGCGTGCGCAGCGGTCTCAACTGCGGTGCGGTCGAGCGCCGCGACGGCGACTTCTTCGGGAGCCCGGTCAACCGCGCCGCGCGCATCATGAGCTCGGCGCACGGCGGGCAGGTCCTGCTGTCGCAGTCGGTCGTCACGCTCGCGGCCGACCGGCTTCCGAGGGACGTGACGCTGCGCGACCTCGGCCTCGTGCGGCTGCGCGACCTCACGAGCCCCGAGCGTCTATACCAGCTCCAGCACCCGGGGCTGCGGCAGGATTTTCCCGCGCTGCGCTCGCTCGAGGCGACGCCGAACAACCTCGCGCAGCAGGTGACCTCGTTCGTCGGGCGCGAGCGCGAGCTCGCCGAGGTGACGCGGCTCCTCGGCACAGCGCGCCTCATCACGCTGCTCGGGGCCGGGGGCATCGGCAAGACGCGCCTCGCGATGCACGTCGCGGCGGACGTGATGGACGCGTATCCGGACGGCGTCTGGTTCGTCGACCTCGCGCCGCTCGTGGATTCGCGGCTCGTGCCGCAGGCGGTCGCCTCGGTGCTCGGCGTCAAGGAGGACGTCGGGAGCACGATCGCCGAGGCGCTCGTCCGCTACGTGAAGGACAAGCGCATCCTGCTCGTTCTCGACAACTGCGAGCACCTGCTCCACGCGTGCGCGGAGATCGCGGGCCTGCTCCTTCGCGCCGGCGCGCAGCTCAGGATCCTCGCCGCGAGCCGCGAGCCGCTGCGCGTCGCCGGCGAGACGAGCTACCACGTGCCGGCGCTCGCGGTGCCCGACGCGCGCGGCAGGCCGACGCCCGACGATCTCGCGCACTACGAGGCGACACGGCTGTTCGTCGACCGCGCGACGGCGGCGCTGCCGACGTTCCGGGCGACTGCGGAGAACGCGCCCGCGATCGCCGACGTCTGCCGCCGGCTCGACGGCATTCCGCTCGCGATCGAGCTGGCCGCCGCGCGCGTGAGCGCGCTGCCGGTGGACCGGATCGCCGCGCGCCTCTCCGACCGCTTCCGGCTGCTCACCGGCGGCGACCAGACCGCGATGCCGCGCCAGCAGACGCTGCGCGCGATGATCGACTGGAGCCACGACCTGCTCGCCGAAGCCGAGCGCGCGCTGCTGCGCCGGCTCTCCGTGTTCGCGGGCGGCTGGACGCTCGAGGCGGCGGAGGCGGTCTGCGCCGGCGCCGGCCTCGACGAAGCGGACGTGCTCGACCTGCTCTCGCGGCTCGTCGACAAGTCGCTCGTCGCGATGGTCGCCGACGGGACGCGCTACCGGCTGCTCGAGACCGTGCGCGAGTACGCGCGCGCGAAGCTCGACGAGTCGGGCGAGTCGGACGACGTGCGCACGAGGCACCTGCATCACTACCTCGCGCTCGCCGAGGCGGCGCGCCCCGAGCTCAACGGACCGCGGCAGGCCGAGTGGCTCGACCGGCTCGACGTCGAGCGCGAGAACCTGCTGGCCGCCCACGCCTGGGCGGGCCGAGCGCAGGACGGCGCGGAACCGGGCCTGCGGCTCGCGTACGCGCTCGGCAGCTACTGGTTCATGCGCGGCCAGCCCGAGCTCGGGCTGCAGCTCTCGATCGAGGCGCTGTCGCGCCGCGGCGCGCAAGCGCGCACCGCCGCGCGTTGCCGCGCGCTCTACGACGCGGGGCAGCACTACTGCTTCACGGGCCGCTACGATCAGGCACAGGGACCGCTCGAGGAGAGCCTGGCGATCGCGCGCGAGCTCGATGAGCCGAAGTACGTCGCGCGCGTGCTGCAGCCGCTCGGCATCGCCGCTTTCGGACGCGGCGACCGCGACGCGGCCCGCGCGCACATGGAGGAGGCGGTCGAGCTCGCACGACGCATCGGCGACAAGCGGGAGCTCGCGGCCGCGCTCAACAACCTCGCGCAGCTCCATCGCATCGACGGCGAGCTCGATCCGGCCGAGCCGCTCTACGCGCACGCGGTCGCGATCGCGCGCGAGATCGGCGACCGCGAGAGCGTGGCGGTGGGCCTCCTCAACCTCGCGATGGTGTCGATCGGCCGCGGGTCCGGCGACCGTGCACGCGACATGCTGGCCGAGATCCTCGCGATCGCCGGCGAGATCGGCTCGCGCCCGGTCGGGATCGGCGCGCTCGACGTGTCGGCCGGCTACGGCGCGTGGCGCGAGGAGTGGGACCGCGCCGCGCGCTTCTTCGGGCTATCGCAGGCGCAGCTCGTCGAGACCGGCCTGCAACGCGATCCGACCGACGAGGCGTTCCTCGTGCCGCTCATCGACCAGGCGCGCGCCGCGCTCGGCGCAGCTTTCGAGGCGCTGGAGCGCGAAGGCCGCGCGTGGAGCTATGAGCAGGGCATCCGCGAGGCGCGCGCGTGGCTCGCGGGCGCCTCGTGAGTCGGGAGCGGGTCAGCCGTTCCGGATGAAGGGGTCCGGGGAGACGACCGTGTCCTTGGGATCGGCGCGTCGCTGAACCTTGATCCGGTACTTGTACAGCCCGGCATCGCCTTCATTGGTCTTGCAGCGAAACTTGAAGTCATTGATCGGCGCGCAATCCCTGATGACGTATTTGCCATGGCTGTCCGAGCCGACAGCGACGTCGACCAGATTCCACTTCAGGCGACTCGAGCTGTCGAGTACCCAGTTCATTGACTTGTCCGCAGCGCCCTTCCTGTGAAATATCGGCTCCTGATCGACCACGATTACGACGTCGCTACCGTCCTCCACTACGGAGACGATCGGGGTGTTCGGATTGGCGAGCAAATGGATGGGCGCTTCGTCGGAGACGGACGGCGAATCACTCTTGCTTCCACTCGACGGACTCACGCTCGCACATCCAGCCAACCCTATGGCAACGCAGGCCGCAGCCAGGTATCTCACCATGTCGGTCTCCCGTAAATCGCGAATGCGCGTCACCCGTTCCTGATGAACGGATCGATCCGGCAGGTTTCCCCGGTGTTCGGATTGCGGAACCGGATCTCGTACGTGTAGACCGTCCCCGGCGACCCGTTGCCCCAGCGCCAGCTCCAGAACGACTTGCACGCCGAGGTCTTGCCGAATTCCGCGCGCGTCCCGTCCTTGCCGTCGGAGCCGAAGGACTCGTAGGTCTGGCCGTTCGCGGACGACCAGCCGGGCTTCAACGCGGCGCCGTCGCCGTCGCAGAACTTGAACGGCGCCGGCACGTCCCACTGGATGTTGACCGGCTTCCCGCCGCGCAGGTCGAGATAGTCGGGCTCGACGCTGAAGCGCCCCAGGCCGCACGAGTAGTTTCCGTTCGGGTCCTGCGCGACGCGCACGTCGCAGCGCGCGCCGGGCCGCGACGTGTCGCACGGCACCCACCGCGCTTCGCGGGGCGCTTCGGGCGGGAGCATCGCGCACGCGGTGACGACGAGGGTGGCGCCGACGCCGACCGACAGGCTCTTGATGGACATGTCCGGTTCTCCCCGAGAGAGGCCCTCGGCCGAGGGCCACGCAACCCATGCCCGAAGCGTCGGGCAACTTGTAGCGGACAGGTGCAGTCTGGCCCTGTTTCGGATGGGTTGCAATTGGCTCGACGGGCGAATCTTCGCGCGGGGAGCGGGTAGCGGGCGCTCCGATCCGGGCGGGGGGCCGTGGCGATGCTGCAACGCGCAATCCGTCGCTCCCTGGCAGCGGGATTGACGCGGATCAAGCGGAAACGCGTTCCTGTCCCGCGGCCGTGCCGCCCGAATCCGCGGCGCTACACTCGCCGCTCGACCGCGCGTCGACCGCCCCGCTCCCCGCTCCCGAAGGATCCGCCATGACCGACACCGTCAAGTACGTCCTCGACGAATCGCGCATTCCGAAGGCCTGGTACAACCTGCAGGCCGACCTGCCCAAGCCGCTGCCGCCGGTGCTGCACCCGGGCACGAAGAAGCCGGTGGGGCCGGACGACCTCGCGCCGCTGTTCCCGATGGAACTGATCATGCAGGAGGTGACGCGGGAGCGCGACGTCCCGATCCCGGGACCGGTGCGCGACGTCTACCGGCAGTGGCGTCCCTCGCCGCTGTACCGCGCGCGGCGGCTCGAGAAGGCGCTGCAGACGCCGGCGCGCATCTACTACAAGTACGAGGGCGTCTCGCCGGCCGGCAGCCACAAGCCGAACACCGCCGTGCCGCAGGCGTTCTACAACCGCGAGGCGGGCATCCGGAAGCTCGTCACCGAGACCGGCGCGGGCCAGTGGGGCAGTTCGCTCTCGTTCGCGGGCGCGCTGTACGGCATCGAGGTGCAGGTGTTCATGGTGCGCGTCTCGTACGACCAGAAGCCGTACCGCCGCGCGCTGATGGAGACCTACGGCGCGAAGTGCGTCGCCTCGCCGTCCAACCTCACGAACGCGGGCCGCACGATCCTCGCGCAGCGCCCGGACCATCCGGGCAGCCTCGGCATCGCGATCTCGGAAGCGGTCGAGATCGCCGCGCAGAACGACGACACCAAGTACGCGCTGGGCAGCGTGCTCAACCACGTGCTGCTGCACCAGACGATCATCGGGCAGGAGGCGATCGAGCAGCTCGAGATGGCCGGCGACTATCCGGACGTGATCGTCGGCTGCACGGGCGGCGGGTCGAACTTCGCGGGCATCGCGTTCCCGTTCATCGGCGTGCAGCTGCGCGGCGGCAAGAAGGTCGACGTGGTCGCGGTCGAGCCGGCGGCGTGCCCGAGCCTGACGCGCGGGCGCTACGCGTACGACTTCGGCGACACCGCGCACCTGACGCCGCTCACCAAGATGCACACGCTGGGCTCGACGTTCACGCCGCCGGGCTTCCACGCGGGCGGCCTGCGCTACCACGGCATGGCGCCGATGGTGTCGCACCTGCAGGAGCTCGGGCTGATCCGTTCCGTGGCCTACCCCCAGTCGAAGGTGTTCGACGCCGGCGTCCAGTTCGCGCGCGCCGAGGGCATCGTGCCCGCGCCCGAGGCGAACCACGCGGTGCGCGGCGCGATCGACGAGGCGATCCGCTGCCGCGAGGAAGGCGTCTCGCGCGCGATCCTGTTCAACCTGTGCGGCCACGGCCACTTCGACATGCAGGCGTACATCGACTACTTCAGCGGCAAGCTGAAGGACCTCGCGTACGACGAGTCCGAGCTCGCGATGGCGCTGGCCGGCCTGCCGAGCGTCGCCGAAGTGGCCTGACCTCTCCACCGGGGTCAGATTTAAATCTGACCCCGGTGTTCGGACGCCGCTCGTCGGCGGGGCGGCGCCGCCTGCCCCGCGCGGCGCCGGCGTGGCATGGCCGTTGCATCGGGTCCGGCGACACGATCGCCGGATGATCCGATGCGCTTCTCCCTGACCGCCCTCCTGCTCGCCGCCGCGGCGCTCGCGAGCCCGCTCGCGCAGGCCGCGATGTACAAGTGCACGTCGCCCGACGGCACCGTCGCGTTCCAGGCCGCGCCCTGCCAGCCTGGCGCGAAGGAGGAACGCGCCGAGACGCGGACCTATGCGACTTCGGGCGCCGCGCGTGCTGCGGCTGCGACGCCGACATCGGACGGCGCGGGACGCGTGCGTGTCGCGCAGGATGCCCAGGAGCGCGCCGTCGCCGACCGCGAGGAGGCGCAGCGGCGCGACCGCTGCCGCAGCTACCGCGAGGCGATCGACCGCCAGAGCGCGCAACTCACGTCCGCATCCGAGAGCGCGAGGCAGAAGGCCGCGCGCGAGATCGCCATTCAGGAGCGCAAGGCGCAGCAGGACCGCTGCTGACCATCGGCGTCAGGCGCCGTGCCTGACACCGATGGACTTCCGGCTATCCTTGCCGGATGCCGCTCCTCACGATCCAGGACGCCGAGCTCGCCTACGGCCTCCATCCGCTGCTCGACCGCGCCAGCCTGACCGTCGACGAGGGCGAGCGGATCGGATTGATCGGCCGCAACGGCACCGGAAAGTCGTCGCTGCTCTCGGCGATCGCCGGCACGATCGCGCTCGACGATGGCGAGATCCGCCGCCGCGACGGCCTCCGGATCGCCATGGTCGAGCAGGAGCCCTCGCTCCCCGGGGCGTCGTCGCTTCGCGAGAGCCTCGTGCTGCGTGGCCATCTGGAGCGCGTCGCCGACGAGCGCGAGCGCTGGCGCATCGAGGCGCGGCTCGTCGAGTTCCTGCACCGGCTTGGCCTCGACGAGGCGGCGGATCCGGCGACCGCGTCGGGCGGCGAGCGCAAGCGGGCGGCACTCGCGCTCGCCTTCGCGCTCGAGCCCGACCTGCTGCTCCTCGACGAGCCGACCAACCACCTCGACATCGGCGCGATCGCGCAGCTCGAGGAGCTCGTGCGGCGCGCGAGCGCGTCGATCGTGATCACGCACGACCGCGCGTTCCTCGACGCGGTCGCGACGCGCATCGTCGAGCTCGACCGCGGGCTGCTGCGCTCGTATCCGGGCAACTTCGCCGCCTACCAGTCGCGCAAGTCGGGAGAGCTCGCCGCCGAGGAGGTCGTGCGCCGCAAGTTCGACAAGTTCTGGGCGCAGGAGGAGGCGTGGATCCGCAAGGGCGTCGAGGCGCGGCGCACGCGCAACGAGGGACGCGTGAAGCGGCTCGAACGGCTGCGCACCGAGCGCGCCGCGCGCCGCGAGCGCCTCGGCAACGTGAAGCTCTCGCTCGACGCGGGTGCGCGCTCGGGCAAGCTCGTCGCCGAGCTCGAGCACGTCACCAAGCGGTTCGGCGACCGCACGATCGTGCGCGACCTGTCGCTCGTCGTCATGCGCGGCGACCGGCTCGGCCTGATCGGCCCGAACGGCGCGGGCAAGACGACGCTCATCCGGCTGATCCTCGGCGCGCTCGAGCCCGACGAAGGGCGCGTGCGGCTCGGCACGAACCTCGGGGTCGCCTATTTCGACCAGATGCGCGGTGAGCTCGACCCCGAGCGCACGCTCGCCGACACGATCAGCCCCGGCTCCGAGTGGATCGAGATCGGCGGGCAGCGCAGGCACGTCCTCACCTACCTGGGCGAGTTCCTGTTTCCGCCGGAGCGCGTGAACGCGCCGGTGAAGACGCTCTCCGGCGGCGAGCGCAATCGGCTGCTGCTCGCGCGCCTGTTCGCGCGGCCCGCGAACCTGCTCGTGCTCGACGAGCCGACCAACGACCTCGACATCGAGTCGCTGGAGCTCCTCGAAGAGACGCTTCAGGGCTACGCCGGGACGCTGCTGCTCGTGAGCCACGACCGCGCGTTCCTCGACAACGTCGTCACGCAGACGCTGGTCGCCGAGGGCGGCGGCAAGTGGCAGGAGTACGCGGGCGGGTACGCCGACTGGCTCGTGCAGCGGCCGGCGGCGCCCCGGGGCGGAGACGACGATCGCACGACGCCCGTTGCCGAGGCTCGCAGGTCCCGCGGAGCGTCCTCTCCGACCGCGGACGCCGCAGGTGCCGCCACGGCGCGGGTGAAGCTCTCCTTCAAGGAGCAGCGCGAGCTCGAGATGCTGCCCGGCGAGCTCGAGGCGCTAGAGCGCGAGCAGCACGAGATCACCGTGCGCATGTGCGCGCCCGACTACCACCGCCAGGGGCCGGACGCGCACAAGCGGGACCGGCAGCGGGCGGCCGAAATCGAGCACCTGCTTGCCGAGAAGTTCGAGCGCTGGGCGGCACTCGAGGACAAGGCGGGGGCGGCGAAGGCGGGGGCGCGCTGAGGCACCCGCCCCGAGTGTCAGGGGGGTGCCTGACACTGGAGGTCGACCCCGATCCCCGGAAAAGCCGAAGGCCCGCGCTTGGGCGGGCCTTCGTGATTGGTGGCGAGCCAGGGACTCGAACCCCGGACCAAAGGATTATGATTCCTCTGCTCTAACCAGCTGAGCTAGCTCGCCAAAGCTTTTCATTATCGCAGCGCGGCGGGAGCCCGTCAAACCCGCCCCACCCGACCCGGGGACCCCCTCTCTGCCCACGCCTCGGGGCGTAACGGCGCCTTCCGACCCCGCCCCCGACGGTTCGCCCGGCCGGCTGCCGCCGGTTCCGGTCCCCGAATCACCGGCCCGCGCGCCCGTCGACGGGGATCCGACCCCGGTTCCCCCGCGCCGCCCGTCCGGTTCGTCCGCGCCTCCGGCGGTTCGTCCCGGCGCGGGGCAGGTTCGTCGCGATCGTCTCGCCAGCCGAATCCGATTGGCCGAGACTCCGCATCCAAGAGACATCGCCAGCCAACGCGACACCGAACCCACGAAGGAGGCACCATGAACCGCACCCATTCGCCGCTCGAGCGCGTCTCGCTCGCCGCCGCCGCGGTCGCGCTCTCGCTCGCCACGCTCTCGATGCTCGTCGTCGCGCCCGCCGGGGTGCAGGAGTCGACCGCGCTGGCCGCCGCCGCCCCCGCGCATCCGGTGCAGGCGGTCGTCGACGTCAAGTACCTGTCCTACGAGCCGGCCGCGCGGCTTGAGCGTTCGGGCGCGTAGTCCGGGAACCCTTCCTCCGCCGGGCCCCGGTCGTCCGGGGCCCGCTTCTTTTCCGCCATGCCGCACCTGCGCGACCACGGATTCGAGAACGGCTGCGACGAGGATCGCGACGTCGCGCCGCGGCTCGCGCCGTACGCGTGCGCGCGGCCCGACGAGGAGCGGTCGTCCTCGAACGTGCCCGGTGCCGTCGTCCGCCACGCGCGGGACGACGGGGCGAATCGTACCGGCGACCGCGCGCCTTCGACCGTCAGGCGAGCCTGCGCCTGAGCCAGCGCATCACCGGGCCGATCACCGGCAGCTTCGCGTAGAGCTCGTTCGCCGCGTCCCAGTAGTCGCGGTGGTAGGCGATGCGCCCGTCGGGGGCGAACCTGAGGTGCGAGGCTCCGTGGATCGCTTGCGTCTCGTGCGGGCGCCAGCGGCGCACGCGGTAGCGCATGTTCCAGGTCAGCATCGCACCGGAGCCGTCGGCGACGACGTCGAGGATCTCGAAGCGCACGTCGTCGAGGTGCTCGAACATCGCGCCGAAGATGCGCGCGATCTCGGAGAGGCCGGTCACCTCGTTGAACGGGTCGCGGAAGTACGCGTCGTCCGCATAGACCTCGTTCAGGCGCCGCAGGTCGGCAGGCCCGATCGACTCGTAGAACGCCTTCGCGCGGAGCGCGGCGGCGCGGACCTCGTCCGTCGTCATGGGAACCCCGTCGTCAGAGGCCGGTGGCCTTGCGGACCGCGGCGAAGTACCAGCGGTACGGAAGGAGGTTGAGGAGCTTCATCCTGCGCGTGAACGGCCGCGGGAAGTGGATCTCGAAGTCGCCGCGCTCGAGGCCCGCGACGATCTCGCGCGCCGCCTCGTCCGCCTCGATCAGGAAGGGCATCCGGAACGCGTTGCGGTCGGTGAGCGGCGTCTTCACGAAGCCCGGGTTGACCAGCGCGACGCCGAGCCCCCGGGGGCGCAGGTCGAAATAGAGCGTCTCGGCGAAGTTGATGAGCGCCGCCTTCGACGCGCCGTAGACGAGCGCCTTCGGCAGGCCGCCGTAGCCCGCGACCGACGACACGAGGCCGATCGTGCCGTGCCCCTGCGCGAGCAGCGCGGGCACGACCGCGGCCACCGTGGCGATCGGGCCGTGCAGGTTCGTCTCGAGGAGCGCGCGCGCCTTCGCGTCGGTCAGCTCCCACGCGCGCATCTCCTCGTGCGTGCCGGCGACGATCAGGACGAGGTCGATGCCGTCCCAGCGCGAGCGCACGCGCGACCATGCCGCTTCGACGGCCGTGCGATCGGTGAAATCGAGTGGTTCCAGGGCGGCGCGGCCGGACGCGACGGCGTCGCCGGCGACCTCCGCGAGCCTGTCGGCCGACCGCGCCGACAGCGCGACGCGGGCGCCGCGCTCGAGCAGGAGCTTCGCGGTCGCGGCGCCGATGCCCGTCGACGCGCCGACGATCCAGACGCGGGCGTCGCGCCACGCGGGCAGCGGAGGATTGAGGGGGGCGAGGAGTCTCATCGCGCGGTCGATCCGGCCCGGTGTCGGACACGGTGTCCGACACCGGGGGTCATCGCTTGCGGAAGGCGAGCGTCACCTCGCCCACGCGCACGCCGAGCTTCGACATCGTCGTGCGGTTGAGCATCGTGCGCTCGTCCATCAGGAACATCCAGTCGTCCATGTCCATGTTCCAGACCGTGCCCTCGACCGGGAGCGCGAGCACGTAGCGCCAGTGGAGCGCGTTGCCCGCGGCCGTGCCGCTCGCCGTGCCGACGACGTCGCCTGCCGTGCCGGAGTAGCGGTCGCCGTCCTTGACGATCGTCCAGACGCGGCGCTCGCGACGGCCGTCGGCGTACTCGAACGCCTCGTCGAGCGTCCCGGTGTCGCCGCTCCACTTCGCGTCGATCACGACGTGGAAGCGCGTGACGACCTTGCCGGAACGGTCCTGGAACATGCCCCAGCCGTCGATCGTGCCGTCGAAGTACCGTTTGAGGTCGAGCGCGGGACGCTCGTTCGCGTACTGCGCGACGTCGACGCTCGCGCAGCCGGCGAGCAGCGCGGCGGCGAGCAGGGCGGCGAGGATCCTGGGCATCGGCATGGCTCCGTGATGGGTCCGGTCACGCTTCGCTGCGCGCCCGGGACGAAAACGAGACGAGGGCGGCAAGCGCGGCGAGCTTGAGCGCGCAGGGCACGGCGGCGTAGACGATCGCGAGCGCGAGCGTCGCCGTGGCGTCCCGCGCGCCGGGCGAGTAGCCCAGGCCCTCGATCAGCGGCAGCGCGATGCCCGCCGCGAGCGCGAGGTTGAGCTTGGTGACGAGCGTCCAGACACCGAAGTAGGCGCCGGTCGAGCGCATCGCGCCGCGGCGGCCGATCACGTCGGCGAGGATCGAGGGCGGCAGCGCCAGGTCGGCGCCCAGCGCCGCGCCCGACATCACGCAGACGATCGCGAACGGCACGACGTCGCCCGGGCCGAGCAGCGCGGCCCAGACGAAGGCCGCGACCGCGACGACCATCGACGCCGCCCACGCGGCGGTCTTGCCGAAGCGCGCGGCGATCGCGGTCCATGCCGGCAGGCCCGCGGCGCCCGCGACGAAGTAGAGCGCGAGCAGGAAGCCCTGCCGCCCTTCCGCGACGAGCACGTCCGCGACGTAGAACAGGAAAAGTGTCGCGGGAATCGCCGCGGCGATGCCGTTCAGCGCGAACACGGCGACGAGCCGGAGGAAGAGCCGGTCGCGCAGCGCGTCTTTCACGCCGGTGAGCACGGCGCCGCGCGAGGCCGGGTCGCGCTTCGCTTCGGGCGCGGCGAGGGTCGCAGCGAGGCACGCCGCCACGATCGCCGCGTAGAGCCACGCGTAACGCGGCAGGCCCGCCGCCTCGCTGCCGTCGGCGAGGAATCCCGGCAGCACGCTCGCGGCGACGACGCCGGCGAGCGCGAGCCCTTCGCGCGTCGCCGTGATCCGGGTGCGCTCGTCGGGGTCGGTCGAGAGCTCGGCGCCCCACGCGTTGTGGTTGATCGTCGCGAGCGAATACGCGGCGTAGACGAGCGCGAGCGCGCACGCGAGCCAGGCGAGGAGCGGCCTCTCGCCGCGCACCTGCGGCTCGAAGAGCGCGATCATGCCGAACGCGAGGACGGGCGCCGACCACGCGATCAGGCGCTTGCGCGCGGTCCCGCGGTCGGAGAGCGCCCCCAGCAGCGGGTCGACGAGCGCGTCGGCCGCGCGCAGCGCGAGCAGCAGGACGCCGAGCGAGGCGAGCCCGACGCCGAACACCTCGCCGTAGAACTTGGGCAGGTGCACGTAGAGCGGCAGCGCGCCCATCGCGAGGGGAATCGCGAACGCGCCGTAGGCGAAGCGGGTCGACGGGCGCAGGGGCGCTCCCGTGGCCGCCGCCGGGGCGGCCGTCGTCGGGCGGACGCTCATCGCGCGCTCAGCTCTCGCCGAGCAGGCGCCGGCGGAACTCCGGGGCGGAAGTCCGCGGATCGAGCCAGATGCCGAAGAACGCCTGCGCGAACGCGGGATCGGCGATCTCGCCGATCGGCCTGCCGTTGTGGAAGAACGCGGCGCCGCGCGCGGGAAGGTTGACGCCGGTCAGGCGGTCGTCCTTGCCCACCGACGGGAAGATCGCCTTCATCGCACGCGCCCAGCGCTCGCGCTCGTCGGGCGAGCCGTAGCCCAGCCGCTCGATCTCCTTCGTGCTCCGCTCGGCGATCCGCGCGCCGTCGAGGTCGCGGTGGTAGACGAGGTCCAGCGCGAACGGCGACGCGATCGACCAGCTCCGCGCGTCGGCCCAGTAGAACGCGTCGTAGATCGACATCCCGAGGAACGTGAACGCGCCGGCGCCGACCACGCGCAGCTCCGGCGCGAGCCGGGCGACCGGCGCCGGCAGCGGCGGCGCCGAGGACGGGCTCGCCGCCAGGGCGGCCGCGGCCGTCGTGGCCATCGCGCAGGCCGCCAGGAACCTACGCGCGCGCGAACGTGTACTGGCCCACATCGGTCGTGTCCGTGTCGAAGCCCGCCGCGCAGTAGGCGAGGTAGAAGCGCCAGCAGCGCACGAACCGCTCGTCGAAGCGCGCCGCGATCGCGCCGGCTTGCGCGTCGAACGCGACGAGCCAGCGCCTCAGCGTCTCCGCGTAGTCGCGGCCGAAGCGGTGCGAGCGCACGAGGCGGAGGCCGGCCCGCTCGCCTTCCTCGACGAGGCGCGCGGGCGAGAGGAGCATGCCGCCCGGGAAGATGTACTGCTGGATGAAGTCGGACTGCGTCCGGTAGCGCGCGAACCGCGCCTCGGCGATCGTGATCGCCTGGATGCACGCCCGTCCGCCGGCCACGAGCGCGTCGCGCACGGCGCCGAAGTAGGCCGGCCAGTACTTCTCGCCGACCGCCTCGATCATCTCGATCGACGCGACGCCGTCGTGGCGGCCCCGCGCGTCACGGTAGTCCTGCAGGCGGAGCTCGACCCGGTCGTAAAGTCCCGCCCGAGCGAGCCGCTCGCGCGCCCAGGCGGTCTGGCGCTCGGAGAGCGAGATGCCGGTGACGCGGTGGCCCTCGCGCGCCGCGGTCTCCGCGAAGCCCCCCCAGCCGCACCCGATCTCGAGGACGTGCGAGCCCGGGGCGAGCTCGAGCTCGGCGAGCGCGCGGTCGTACTTCGCCTGCTGCGCGGCCTCGAGCGACCGGGAGCCCACGCCCTCGAACAACGCCGACGAATAGGTCATCGAGCGGTCGAGCCACAGCGCGTAGAAGTCGTTGCCGAGGTCGTAGTGCGCGGCGATGTTCTTCCGCGCCTGCCGGCGCGTGTTCGCGTTCAGCCAGTGGCGCAGGCGCAAGAGGCCCCGCGCCCACGCGCGCCCGTAGAACGCGCGCTCGAGGGAAGGCTGGTTCGCGGCGAGGAGCGTCAGCAGCGCGACGAGGTCCGGCGTCGTCCAGTGGCCGGCCATGTAGCTCTCGGCGAAGCCGACGTCGCCGCTCGCGAGCGCGGCGCGCGCGGCGCGCCAGTCGACGATCCGGAGGACGGCGGCCGGGAGGGGCGTTCCGTCGGCGGCGTACTCGCCCGGCCCGAAGCGGTGAATCCGCCCGTCGGGGGCATGCACCTCGAGGCGCCCGCGCTCGATCCTCGAGAGCAGCGCGAGCAGCACGTGGCCCGCGGCGGTCGTGCCGGGGCGCCGCCGCGGCTCGCGGCGCGAATCGGAGGAGGCCAGCGTCGCAGGCATCATCGCGAGAGCGCCGCGTCGGGCGGCGCGGGGCGGGAGAAGAACGGGACCCGCTTCCGCCAGAGGCGCAGCGCCTGCCAGTGGATGCGGACGACGACGGCGAGCGTGTACCAGCGGTACCGCCACCCGAGCCGGCGCACCGCCGCGCGCGAGAGCGGCTCGGCCTCGCCCGAGATCCAGGTCTCGAGGAGCGGCGTCTTCTCGTCGCCGTCGCGGTAGTCGATGCGCGCGAGCCAGCGCTCGGGCGCGAAGCGGAACCGGAAAGCGTAGCGGCCGTTCACCTCGCAGAAAGGCGAGACGTGGAACACCTTGCGCGCCTCGAGCGTCTCGCCGCTCGCGACCGGCCGTCCGTCCGGGTGCGCGACCAGGTAGTCGTGCCGGTCGCCGAACGTGTTGTTGACCTCGGCGAGGACCGCGCGGACGCGGCCTTCGTCGTCGTGCGCGACCCAGAAGCTCACCGGGTTGAACACGTAGCCCAGCATCCTCGGCATCGTGTGCAGCACGACCTCGCCGGACGCGTCGATGCCCTCGCGCGCGAGCACCTCGCGGATCCACGGCAGGAGCGGCGTGCCGTCGCGTGCGCCGTGGTCCCGGTCGTGGAACGAGACGAGCCCGCGCGCGTTCCAGGCGACGCCGCGCGAGGGCAGCTCCGCCAGCCGCGAGAGGGGCAGCCGCAGGCAGAAGGCCGGATACCGGAACGCGTTGGACGCGGGCCGGTGGCGCCGGTGCGCGACCTCGCCGGCGAGGATCGCGAAGCCGTCGGCGCGCAGCGTGTCGAGCGCCTCGAGCGCGGCGGCGGGCAGGCGGGCGTTCACGGTCGGGCTCCGGCTCAGGCGGCGGCGCGCTCCGCTTCCTCGGGGGCCGGCTCCGCGGCGCGCTCCGCGTCGGGGAAGC
This sequence comes from Burkholderiales bacterium, assembly GCA_046347845.1. Lineage (GTDB taxonomy): Bacteria > Pseudomonadota > Gammaproteobacteria > Burkholderiales > Casimicrobiaceae > VBCG01. The sequence continues at coordinate 23,336 of JAXMFH010000005.1, forward strand.
GCTCGGCGATCGCGTGCGCCGAGTTGAGGCCGTCCTCGTGGAAGCCGTGCCCGAGCCAGGCGCCCGCGAACCAGGTGTTGCGCTGGCCCTGCATCAGGTCGACCGCGCGCTGCGCGTCGAGCGCCTTCGCGTCGAGCAGCGGATGCGCGTAGTCGAACTCCGCGATCACCGCGCGCGGATCGGGCTCGATCGGCGGATTGAGCGTGACGATCACCGGCGTCCTCGTGGGCAGGGGCTGCAGGCGGTTGACCAGATAGCTTACCGCCACCGGCCGCTCGCCGCGCGGATCGTCCGCGGCCAGGTAGTTCCAGCTCGACCACGCCCGGCGCGAGCGGGGCAGCAGCGACGCGTCGGTGTGCAGCACGACGCGGTTGTCCTGGTAGCGCACCCGCGAGAGCGCGCGGGCCTCGGCCGGGCTGGGGTCGGCGAGCAGCCGCAGCGCCTGGTCGCCGTGGCAGGCGAGCACGACGCGGTCGAAGCGCTCGCCGCGCCGCGCCGGCGTGTCGACCTCCACGCCGCGCTTCGAGCGTTGCACGCGCAGCACCGGCGTCGACGTGCGCACGTCGGGGAGCGCCGCGACGATCTTGCGCACGTAGGTGCGGGAGCCGCCGCGCACGGTGCGCCACTGCGGGCGGTCGGCGATCGACAGGAGGCCGTGGTTGCTGCAGAAGCGCACGAACGACGGCAGCGGGAAGTCGAGGATGTCCTTCGCCGGCGACGACCAGATCGCCGCGGCCATCGGGACCAGGTACCAGTCGCGGAAGGCCGCCGAGTAGCGGCCCTCCTCCAGGAACTCGCCCAGCGTCACCGACCAGACGCGGTCACCGCGGTCGAGCGCGGTCGTCTCGCGGTTGAACCGCAGGATGTCGGCGAGCATGCGCCAGTAGGCGGGCCGGAGCGCGTTGCGCGGCTGCGCGAACAGCGTCGCGAGGTTGGTGCCCGCCCACTCGAGGCCCGCGCGGTCGTGGCGGACCGAGAACGACATGTCGGACGCAACGCTCTCGACGCCGAGCTCGGCGAAGAGGCGAGTGAGGCGCGGATAGGTCCGGTCGTTGAAGACGAGGAACCCGGTGTCGACTGGGAACGTGAGCCCGTCGAGCGTGACGTCCACCGTGTGCGAGTGCCCGCCCGCGCGGCGGTCCGCCTCGAACACGGTGACGGCGTGACCCTTGCGCGACAGCAGGAGCGCGGATCCCAGCCCCGCGATGCCCGATCCGACGACGGCGATGCGCACGACGATTCCTCTCTTGCCGCGCGGGGCGGCCTCGCTGTTCCATGGGAGCGGGGGGCCGCGGCTTCCGCCGCAGCCTCCCCGCCCGGGGGTCAGGCGTCCCGGCGGCCCGCGCCGGTGCCCTCGATCTCCGCGTACGCGGAGTGGTTGTGGATCGACTCGAAGTTCTCGCTCGCGACCGTGTAGCGGCCGATGCGCGGGTCGCGCGCGAGCGCGAGCGCGATGTCGCGGACCAGGTCCTCGACGAACTTCGGGTTGTCGTAGGCGCGCTCGGTCACCCACTTCTCGTCCGGGCGCTTGAGGAGCCCGTAGACCTCGCACGAGGCCTCGTCCTCGGCGACGCGCGCGAGCTCCTCGAGCGTGAGCTCGCCCACCGTCACCTCGGCCTCGATCGTGATGTGCGAGCGCTGGTTGTGCGCGCCGTACTCGCTGATGCTCTTCGAGCACGGGCACAGGCTCGTGACCGGCGCCGTGACCGAGACGGTGAGCCTCGTGCGCCCCGCGGCGCGCGCGACCGTCCAGGCCGCGTCGTAGTCGAGCAGGCTCTCGACGCCGGACATCGGCGCCGCCTTGCGGATGAAGTACGGGAAGCGCATCTCGATCGCGCCCTCGTCGGCCTCGAGGCGCTCGAGCATCGCGTCGAGCATCGCGCGGAAGCCGGCGAGGTCGAACGCGGGACGCGGCCGCTCGAGGATCTCGACGAAGCGCGACATGTGCGTGCCCTTGACGTCGTGCGGCAGGCCGACGGTCATCGTGAACGTGGCCGTCGTGGGCCGCGCGTCGCCGTCGCGTCCGCGGATCGCGACCGGGTAGCGCAGCCCCTTCACGCCGACCTTCTGGATCGGCATGCGGCGCAGGTCGGGAAGCGCCTGCGTGTCGGGCAGCAGCAGCATTTCGGGAGCGTTCATGGTCTCGAGGTCTCCGTGCACGGCGACAAGGTCGCGCGTGCGGGTGGGGAATGGGCTCTTTCGCGCTCGCGTCCGGACGTCAGCTGCGCGCGCCTGTCGCGGGCTCCGCGAGCAGGCGCTCGATCGCGCCGACGAGCTCGCGGCTGTCGGGGGCGACCGCGCTGCGGAAGCTCGCGACCTTCTCGCCGCGCCGGTCGACGAGGTACTTGTGGAAGTTCCACTGCGGGCGCTCGCCGGTGCGCTTCGCGAGGTCGGCGAACAGCGGGTTGTCGGCGACGCCCGTGACCGACGACTTCTCGAACATCGGGAACTCGACGCCGTAGGTCGAGCGGCAGAACTCCGCGATCTCGCGGTTCGTCCCCGGCTCCTGGCCGCCGAAGTCGTTCGACGGGAAGCCCAGGACGACGAGGCCGCGGTCCCGGTACTTGCGGTAGAGCGCCTCGAGCCCCTCGTACTGTCCCGTGTAGCCGCAGTAGCTCGCGGTGTTGACGACGAGGACGACCTTGCCGCGGTAGTCGCACAGCGACTGCGTCTGGCCGCCCTGCAGCCGCTGGTAGCTGTGGCGCAGGATCGGCGGGCAGTCGGCCGGTGCGGCGGGGTCGCCGGCGGCCACCAGCAGGCGGTCGGCGGGCTCCGCGGCGTCGCCGAGGACGGCGATCGGCGAGATCGCGGCCCCGATGGCGTCGACGTCGATCACCGGTTGGTCGAAGGCGACCGCCGCGCCGTCGTCGAGCGCGCGATCGTCCCGCGCGGCGGCAGCCGCCACGGGCAGCGGCGCGAGGGGCCAGGGCGTCGTTGGCGTCAGCGCCGCCGCAATCGTGGCGTCGTCGAACCAGTCGGTCGGAAGGAGGGAGATCGCGCCGGCGGGGCCCGCGAAGAGCAGCGCCGTTCCGAGGGCGGCGGCCGCGGCCACGCGGGCCGGGCTCCGGCGGCGGGGCGGCCGGCGTCCGGGCGTCGCCCGGCGCGAAGGTTGTACAATCATCTCAATTGTCCTGGACAATTTCATCGTTAGGGTGCACAATAGGGGTTGTCAAGGGTATTGTCAATACTCTGTCTTGGACATATCGGTACCTGAGCCACAAATGTCGACCCCCAGCTTCAACATCGGCGCCGTCGAGCGCGAAACCGGCCTCTCGAAGGACCTGCTGCGGATGTGGGAACGCCGCTACGGCTTCCCGAGGCCCGCCCGCGACGCGGGCGGCGAGCGCCTCTATTCGTCGGGCGAGGTCTCGAAACTTCGCGCGATCAAGCGCCTGATGGACGTCGGCCTGCGGCCCGGCAAGATCGTCCACCAGTCGCTCGACGACCTGAACGCGCTGGCCGACGCCCGCACCGCCGCGCGCGGCGAGGCGGCGCGACCGGCGTTCGAGAAGGACATCCTCGGGCTCCTGCGCAGCCACGACACGGCGTCGCTGCAGCACCTGCTCGCGCAGCTCGTCATGGGCCAGGGGCTCCAGAAGTTCGTGCTGGAGTCGGTGACGCCGCTCAACCGCGCGGTCGGCGACGCCTGGATGCGGGGCGAACTGCAGGTCTTCGAGGAGCACCTCTACACCGAGCAGCTGCAGGTCGCGCTGCGCGCCGCGATCAACGCGTTCCCGCGGGCGGCGGCCGGCACGCCCCGGGTGCTGCTGACGACGTTCCCGAACGAGCTGCACAGCCTCGGCCTCCTGATGGTCGAGGCGCTGCTCGTGCCCGAGGGCGCGCAGTGCGTCTCGCTCGGCACGCAGACGCCGATCGAGGACATCCGCCGCGCGGTGATCGCGCACCGCGCGGCCATCCTCGCGCTCTCGTTCTCCGCCGCGTTTCCGCTGCGCTCGGCGATCGAGGGGCTGGAGTCGCTGCGCGGGATGCTTCCGCAGCACGTGACGATCTGGGCCGGCGGCGAGATGACGCGCCGCATGCGAAAGACGATCCCCGGCATCGTGCTGATCCCGGACCTCGCGTCGACGATCCAGGCGCTGCGGAGCTGGCGCGCTCACTGGGTGCCGCCCGCCGCGGCGTGAGCCGTACCGGGACCGTTTCGTGAACGGTGGACGTCGGCCGGCCCGCCGCGCGCCGGGCGGCGGGCGGCTCGTCGTCGTGCTGGGCGACCAGCTCGCGCACGACAACCCCGCGGTCGCGCAGGCCGACCGCGAGCGCGACACGGTCCTGATGGTCGAGGCGGCCGGCGAGGCGACGCACGTCCGGAGCCACCGCGCGCGCATCGCGATCTTCCTCGCGGCCATGCGCCACTACGCGGAGTCGTTGCGCGAGCAGGGCGTTCGCGTCGACTACCGGCGCCTGGGCGAGCGCCCGACGCTGGCGCACGCGTGGCGTGACGCGATCGCCGCGTGGAAGCCCGCGAGCGTCGTCGCCTGTGAACCGGGCGAATGGCGCGTGCTCGCGGACCTGCAGGAGACCTGCGCCGCGTCGGGCGTCCGCCTCGAGCTCTTGCCGGACCCCCACTTCCTGTGCTCGCGCGACGCGTTCGCACGCTGGGCGGGCGACGCGGCGTCGCTGCGCATGGAGGCGTTCTACCGCTGGATGCGCAGGCGCACCGGCGTGCTGATGGACGGCGACGCGCCGGTGTCGGGCCGCTGGAACTACGACACCGAGAACCGCAGGGGCTTCGGCGCGAAGGGTCCCGGCCGCGTGCCCGAGGTGCCGGCGTTCGCGCCCGACGAAGTCACGCGCGGGGCGATCGCCGACGTCGGCCGCGCGTTTCCCTCGCATCCGGGCTCGCTCGCGAGCTTCGCGTGGCCGGTGACGCGCCGCGACGCGCTCGTCGCGCTCGAGGCGTTCGTGCGCGACCGGCTGCCAGGCTTCGGGCGCGCGCAGGACGCGATGTGGAGCGGCATGTCGGTCGGCTGGCACTCGCGGCTCTCGGCGGCGCTGAACCTCAAGCTGCTCGACCCGCGCGAGGTGATCGCCGCCGCGGTGCGCGAGTATCGCGCCGGCCGCGCGGAGCTTTCCAGCGTCGAGGGCTTCGTCCGCCAGGTGCTGGGCTGGCGCGAGTTCGTCCGCGGCGTCTACTGGCGCGACATGCCGGGGCTCGCGAGCGACAACTTCTTCGGGCACGACCGTCCGCTCCCGCGCTGGTACTGGACCGGCGACACCGGCATGGCGTGCCTGCGCGAGGCGATCGGCCAGACGCTCGAGCACGGCTACGCGCACCACATCCAGCGGCTGATGGTCACCGGCAACTTCGCGCTGCTCGCGCGGGTCCTGCCGCAGGACGTGTGCGCCTGGTACCTCGGCGTCTACACCGACGCGGTCGAGTGGGCGGAGCTCCCGAACACCGCGGGCATGGCGCTGTACGCCAACGGCGGCCGCTTCACGAGCAAGCCCTACGCGGCGTCGGGCCAGTACGTGAAGCGGATGAGCAACCACTGCGCCGGCTGCCGCTACGATCCCGCGCGCCGGACCGGCGCGGGCGCCTGCCCGATGACCGCGCTGTTCTGGCGCTTCCTCGTCGACCACGAGCGCTGGCTCGGGGCGCAGCCGCGAACCTCGCTGATGGCGGCGAACGCGGCCCGGCTGGATCCCGACGAGCGCAGGCGCATCGTGCGCGAGACGGACCGGCTCTACGCGCGGCTCGACGAGGTTTGAGGCGCAGGCCTCGACCGACCGCTAGAATCCGCGGCGGGACGATCTGCCGGGAATGTCGATGCCTGTCCACCAGCGCGGCCGCGGTCCGCGCGAGCGCGAGGTGCACCGCTGATGTGGTCCGCGACGACGGCCTGGCTCGCGTCCGTCGCAGGCATCGCGCTCTACGCGTGGTGGGCGTCCGGGCGGGTGGCCGCGGGCGCGTCGCCGTGGCTGTGCGCGGCCGGCCTCCCGGTCGCCTACGCCGCGCTGGTCCTGGCGCTCACGCTCGTGTTCTTCGCGGTCGCGTGGATCTGGCGCAGCCCCCGCCCGCGCGACGTGCGCGTCGGGCTCGCCGGAACGCTGCGGCTCGTGGGCAACGAGTACGCGGCGCTCCTGGGCGCTTCGCCGCGGATGATGCTCTACCGGCGGCTCGTCCCCGACGATCCGCCGGCGCGCTCGCAGGCGCCCGTGCTCCTCGTCCACGGCGTGCTGTGCAACGCGGGCGTCTGGGCCTCGATGCGGCGGCGGCTCGCGGCGGCGGGCGTGGGTCCGATCCACGCGATCTCGTACGGGCCGCCGCTCGCCTCGATCGAGTGCTTCGCCGACCAGCTCGCCGCGAAGATCGAAGCGATCCTCGGCGCGACCGGCGCGAGCGACGTCGCGCTCGTCACGCACAGCATGGGCGCGCTCGTCGCGCGCGCCTACCTGCGCCGCTACGGCTCGGCGAAGGTCCGCCTCGCCGTCATGATCGGCGCGCCGCAGGCGGGAAGCGTGCACGCGCGGATGTTCCCCGGGATCTCGCTGTCGCAGCTGCGCCCCGGCAATGCGTGGCTCGCCGAGCTCAACGCGACGCCGCTGCCGGCGTCGCTGCCGGCCGTGTCGATCTGGTCCTGGCACGACTCGATGGTCGCGCCGCAGCTCTCGGCGAGGCTGCCGGGCGCGCGCGACGTCGAGCTCGCCGGCGTCGGCCACAACGCGCTGCTCACCGATCCCGACGTCGCGCGCCGGGTGGCGGAGGAACTGCGGCGCGGGACGCCCCGGTGACGGCCGGTTCGCGCGCGCCGCGCTTGCTACCAGTGGATGCCCTGGGTGATCTGCGCGAACGCGATCTGCTCGGCCGTGAGCGGCTGGGGCTCGCCTTCCTTCTTGCCCTGCGCGGCCGCTGAGTCCGGGAACATGTTGAACGCGGTGTTGAGCAGCACCTGCGTGAGCTTCGGCGCGACCGCGTGGCACACGGCGCCGAAGATGCCCAGCCGCGTCGCGATGCGCACCGGCTTGCGCACGATCGCCTCGACGACGAGCCCGGCCGCCTCCTCGGGCGAGAGCGTCGGGACGTTCTCGTAGATCTTCGTCGGCGCGATCATCGGCGTGCGCACGAGCGGCATGTTGATGTTCGTGAACGCGACGCCCTTGTCCAGCAGCTCGGAGGCCGCGCACTCGGCGAACGCGTCCAGCGCCGACTTCGACGCCACGTAGGCGGAGAAGCGCGGCGCGCGCGAGAGCACGCCGATCGAGCTGATGTTGATCACGTGCCCGCGCTTCTTCGCGACCATCGCCGGCAGGAACGCCAGGACGAGCTTGACCGCGCCGAAGTAGTTGAGCTGCATCGTGCGCTCGAAGTCGTGGAATCGGTCGATCGAGTTGATCACCGCGCGCCGGATCGAGCGGCCGGCGTTGTTGATCAGGAAGTCGACGCCGCCGTGGTCGGCGAGGATCTTCTTCGCGAGCGCGTCGATCGCGGCCATGTCGGTGAGGTCGCACGAGTAGGTGTGGCAGACCCCGCCCTTCGCCGCGATCTCCTTCTTCGTCGCCTCGAGCTTCTCGGGGTCGCGCGCGACGATGATCACCTTCGCGCCAGCCTCCGCGAGCTTGTGCGCGGTCGCCTGCCCGATGCCCGACGATCCGCCGGTGACGACGACGACCTTGCCCTTCACGCGGCCCGACAGGCTGCGGTCGATGAAGAGGTCGGGGTCGAGGTTTCGCTCCCAGTAGTCCCACAGCCGGTAGGCGTAGGACTCGAGCGGCGGCACGGCGATCCCCGAGCCGCGCAGCGCCTTCGTCGCCTCCCGGTTGTCGTAGCGCGTCGGCCAGTTGACGAACTGGAACACGTCGCGCGGGAGCCCGAGGTCGTTGAGCGTCACCTTGATCGCCCGCTTGACCGGCGCGAGCGACGCGACACCGTAGACGACCGGCGCCGGGATGAAGCCGAACATCTTCGCGTTCACGCGCATCGTCATCTGCGGCGCGTGGGCGGCCTTGGCGAAGATGTTGAGCACCTCGCCGATCCGGTGCGGGTGCGGGTCGGTCAGGTGGAAGCACTTGCCGTCGAGGCCGCGCTTGTGCGCGAGGAAGTCGAGCGCGTCCGCGACGAAGTCGACCGGGACGATGTTGATCCTCCCGCCCTCGATGCCGACCGTGGGCATCCACGGCGGCAGGTACTGGCGCAGCTTCTGGATCGTCTTGAAGAAGTAGTAGGGGCCGTCGACCTTGTCGATCTCGCCGGTCTTCGAGTGGCCGACGACGAAGCCCGGACGGTAGATCCGGAACGGCCGCTTGCACTCCTTGCGCACGATGCCCTCGGACTCGTGCTTGGTGCTGAAGTACGGGTGGTCGAGCTCCTCGGCCTCCTCGAACATGTCCTCGCGGAACGTGCCCTCGTAGAGGCCCGCCGCGGCGATCGACGAGACGTGGTTGAAGCAGCCGGCGCCGACCGCCTCGGCGAAGCGCACCGCGTTGCGCGTGCCCTGGACGTTCGCGACCTTCTGGTCCTCGGCGGACGCGGCGAGGTCGTAGATCGCCGCGAGGTGGAAGACGTGGTCGATCTTTCCCTTGAGCTTCTTCAGCGTGGCGTCGCTGACGCCTAGGCGGGTCTGCGCGAGATCGCCCTCGACGGCGATCAGCGTCTTGTCGGTCGCCCCGAGCGCCTGTCGCAACGCGTCGAGCTTCTTCTGCGACCCCTTGCGGACCAGCGCGTAGACCGGCTTGCCGCGCTTGAGCAGCCGCTCGACGAGATGGTGGCCGATGAAACCGGTCGCGCCGGTGACGAAGTAAGCCATGGTTCCTCCTTGCGCGATCGACGGCGCTCCCTCGCGGCGCCGCCCCCGCGGCTCCCCCGCGGGGCCGTCGATTATACGGGGGGCGCCCCGGGCGCCGAGGCGCCCGTTCCCTTTAGTATGATTCGTCTATAGGCGAGCCCTAGAATGCGCCATCCGGGTCGAGCGCGTCCGCGCCGGCCCGACCCCACGAACGGCGGGAGTGCGAGATGCTCAAGCAGGCGAAAGCGAAGGCGAAGGCTGAATCCAGGGCGAAGTCCCCGGGCGCGACCCGGAAGCGCGCGCCGGCCGAGCACGACGCCGTCGCGGACCTGTCGAAGGCGGTGCTCGAGTCGTCGCGGCAGATCTGGCTGGCGGGGCTGGGCGCGTTCTCGAAGGCGCAGGCCGGCGGCATGAAGGTCTTCGACACGCTCGTCCACCAGGGCGAGGCCCTGGAGAAGCACACCCGCCACATGGCGGCCGAGACGGCCGCCGCCGCGCGCGGCGCGGCGAAGGCGAAGGCGAAGGAGGTCCAGAAGATGGCGGGCGGCACGTGGGACAAGCTGGAACAGGTCTTCGAGGACCGCGTGGCGCGCGCGCTGTCGAAGCTCGGCGTCTACACGCAGAGCGACGTCGAGCGGCTCTCCGAGCGCGTCGACGCGCTGTCGGAGGCGGTCAACGAGTTGATCAAGGCGACCGGCGTCACGCCGCCGAAGCCGCGCCGCCGGGCGTCGCCGGTGTCGAAGATCGTGAAGGGCGCGGTGTCGACGGCGGCGCGGACAGCGACCGGCGCGGTGGACGCCGCCGCGAAGACCGCCAAGCGCACCGCGAAGACCGCGACGGGCGCGGTGGACGTGGCGACCAAGACCGCGAAGCGCACGGTGCGCACCGCGCGCAAGGTCGTGAAGGGCGCGCTGGGCTGACCGCGGTGGATTGCCGAATGACGAAGGCCCGCAGGCGCGGGCCTTCTGTCATTCGGGGGATCGATTGTCGGCGATGGGCGATGGGGGTTAGGCGATAGGCGATAGGCGATAGGCGATGGGCGATGGGCGATGGGCGATGGGCGATGGGCGATGGGCGATGGGCGATGGGCGATGGGCGATGGGCGATGGGCGATGGGCGATGGGCGATGGGGTGTCGCGCGAGGCCGCGATCCCCCTCTCCCCGCGTGCGGGGAGAGGGCCGGGGTGAGGGGCCGGTCGCCTGTCGCCGCCCGTCCGATCACTCCCGGTTCAGCTTCTCGACCTGCTTGATGTAGCCCGTCATCGCGTCTTCCGCGCTGGTGCCCTTGAGCTTCGCCCACGCGTCGTGCTTGGCGCCGCCGACGAAGTCGAACCCGCCCGGGCGTTCGCCCTTCACGTCGCCCTCGGTCGCCTGCTTGTAGTACGAGTACAGCTTGAGCAGCGTCGCGTTGTCCGGCTTCTTCTTCGTCTTCTTCGCCGCGGCGGCGGCGGCTTCGAACCTGGCCTTGAGGTCGTCCTTCTTCGCGGCGGCCATGGCGCAATCCTCCTCCCGGATGTTCGTCCCCCGCGTCGTGCGGGGTTTCGTGCTACTTTAGCGCGAACGCGAAAGCGCCCGCAACGAACGGGCGCGTCCTCCGACCGACCCCCGAACCGCATCCGGTCCTCGCCCGATGGCCGCGCCGCTCTTGCCCAGGAAGGTCTCCGCGGTCGACACCGCCTGGCTGCGGATGGACCGTCCGCAGAACCTGATGATGATCACCGGGGTGCTCATGTTCCGCGAGCGCCTCTCGATCGCGAAGGTGCGCCGCGTCGTCGAGGAGCGGTTCCTGGTGTTCAAGCGCTTCCGGCAGCGGCCCGCGGAGCTCGCGGGCGTCGCGGTCTGGGAGAACGATCCCGACTTCGACATCGAGCGCCACGTCGTGCACACGGCGCTCCCGCAGCCGGCCGGGCGCAAGGAGCTGCAGGCGCTCGTCTCGCGGCTCTCGACGACGCCGCTCGACCCGGCGCGTCCGCGCTGGCAGTTCCAGGTCGTCGACCACTACGACGGCGGCAGTGCGATCGTCGTGCGCATCCACCACTGCTACGCCGACGGCATCGCGCTCGTGCGCGTGCTGCTGTCGATGACCGACGCCTCGGCGCACGGGCCGCCGGCGATGCCTTTCGAGCCGCCCAGGCGCGAGCCCCGCGCGGCGCCCGACGACCCGGTCGCGCAGCTCGTCCAGCCGTTCGCGGGTGTCATGAACGTCGCGATGAAGGTCGGCGGCACGCTGGTCGAGAAGGGCGCCGAGCTCTGGTCGGACCCGTCGAAGGCCGTCGCGCTCGCGAACCAGGGCGGCGCGCTCACCGCCGAGATCGCGAAGCTCGCGCTGATGGGCCAGGACTCGCCCACGCGGTTCAAGGGACGGCCGGGCACGGTCAAGCGCGTGGCGTGGGCCGACCCGCTTCCGCTCGACGAGGTGAAGGCGGTCGGCCGGGCGCTCGGCGCCTCGGTCAACGACGTGCTGCTCTCGTGCGTCGCCGGCGCGCTCGCGGGCTACCTCCGGGCGAAGGGCGACGACACCGACGGCGTGATGCTGCGCGCGCTCGTGCCCGTCAACCTGCGGCCGATCGAGAAGGCCTACCGGCTCGGGAACCAGTTCGGGCTCGTCTTCCTCGACCTGCCGATCGGCCTCGAGAACCCGGTCGCGCGCCTCTACGCGGTGCGCGGGAACATGCGGTCGCTGCGCGGCAGCTACCAGCCCGTGCTCGCGCTCGGCATCCTCGCGGCGATGGGGGCGGGACCGAAGCTGCTGCAGGACACGCTGCTCACGATCCTCGCGCGGAATGCGAGTGCCGTCATGACCAACGTGCCCGGCCCGCAGCAGCCGCTCTGGCTCGCCGGCGCGCGCATCGACGGGCTCATGTTCTGGGTGCCGCAGTCGGGCGACATCGGCGTGGGCGTGTCGATCATCTCGTACGACGGGAAGGTCCAGTTCGGCCTGATCACCGACAAGGGCTTCTGCCCGGACCCGGCGCACGTGATCGAGCGCTTCGGGGGCGAGTTCGAGAAGCTCGTGCTGACCGCGCTGATGTGCCCGTGGGGGCACGCCGGCGACCTCGACCCGGAGCGGGCGGCGCGCGCGGTCGGCGCCGCGTGAACGCGGCGCGCAGGCGCCGTCAGTCGAGCTCCGACTTCGCGTGCTCGACGTCGAGGCGCTCCATCGCGTCGGCCGGCGCGATCTTCGCCGCCGCCTGGTAGAGCTTCTCGGCTTCGGCGATCTTCGCCTTGCCGAACATCAGCAGGAGCCCGTTCGCGTACTCGACGCGCGCGATCGCGGAGTCGGGATTGAGCTTGATCGCCTTCTCGAAGTGCTCGATCGCCGAGTCCTTCTTCGCGCCGTAGGTGACGCCGGCGACGATGCCGCCGACCTTGTCGATCACCTCGGCCTGGTAGGCGCCGTAGGCGATGTGCGCGTCCGCGTGCTTCGGCTCGAGCCTGATCGCGGTCGTCAGCGCGTCCTTGAGCTTGCCGCCGAACCCCTGCGCGAGCGCCTTCGCGACCGAGATGCCCTGGCTGTAGCGCCCCAGCGCGAACGCGTAGAGATAGTGCGCGTTCGCGTCCTTCGGCGCGGCCTTGCGGCGCTCGTCGGCCCACGCCGCGGCTTCCTCGAAGAGGGCGAGCTTCGTCTTCTCGTTGCGCTCGAGGTAGGTCGCGTAGACGGCCTGCGCCTTGACGGCGGCGTTGACGCCGGCACCCCCGGCGGCGAGGCCCGCCTCGACGGCGTCGGCGAAGCGCCCGGCGTGGAAGCCGGTCCACGCCGCCAGCACCGCGGCGTCCTTCGGCAGCGGCTCCGTGTCGCCGCGGTGCAGACGCGTCCAGGCCTTCTTGACCGCCGCGTCGTCGCGGTCGATCGCCTTGTCGGCGTACGGGAACTTCGCCCACTTCCTCGCCATCGCGTCATCCTCCCTCGAGGTACTCGCCGCCCAGCCGGTCGATGAGCGCGCGCGCCTCGCCGACCAGGAACGGCGCGACGAGCGCCATCACCTGGTAGGCCGCGTGGTCGAGCCGCGCGGCCTGCGCCTCGGCCGCGGCGGGCGACTCGAGGCGCTGGAACGAGAGCCAGTACGTCGACACGAGCGCGACGTTCCGCGCGAGCGCCGCGATCTCGCGCGCATTCGCGCGCATCGTTCCGGCGGCGACCATCCCCTCGGACAACTCTATCACGGTGGCCTCGGCGCGCCGCACGAGCCCGGCGAACCGCGACGCGAGCCGCCGGTTGCGCGACGTGAGCTCGTCTAAGTCCCGGAACAGGAAGCGGTGGGCCCACATCCGCTCGAAGAGCAGGTGCAGCAGGAGCCAGAGGTCCTCGACGCCCGGCGCTCGGTCGGGCGGCGCGGCGAAGAGCGGCGCGACGGCGGCCTCGTAGGCGCCGTAGAGCTCGCCGATGATCTCGTCCTTGTTGCTGAAGTGGTAGTAGAGATTGCCCGGGCTGATGTTCATCTCGTCGGCGATGTGCGCCGTCGTGACGGAAGGCTCGCCGTGGAGGTTGAACAGCGCCAGCGCGGTCTCGAGGATCCGCTCGCGCGTGCGGCGCGGCCGCTTCTTGTCGGCCATCGGGCATCGACCGGGTCGGGGGACGCGGTCGAGTGTAGCGCAAACGCCGGGACGGCCGGCGCGGTCAGCGCGCGGGCGAGGCCCTGCCGTGCACCCATCGCTCGAGCTGGTCGAGCGTGTGCCTGAGCTCGCGCGCGGTCGTGCGCACCGAGCGCTTCGCGCCGGGATCGGAACGGATCGGGCGCGGGTCGACGAGCGCGGCCCGGACGTCGCGCGTCGAATCGGCGAGCCGGTCCTCGCGAATCGAGATTCCGTGCCGGGCGAGCCGCGGCGCGAGCATCGGCGCGCGGACGCGCAGGTTGTAGCGGGTCGTCGCGAACGCGGTCGCGCACAGCCGCTTGCGCTGCGAGTAGCTGAAGATGTTCGCGAAGAACATGTCCGCGTCCTCGCGGTCGGGCTCGATCAGCACGACGTCCGCGTTCGGGTACTGGGTCCGGTATTTCTCCATTCCCACCTTCAGGCGCGAGTGGATGATCGCGCGGAAGGTCTGCGACAGCACGAGCGGCAGGCCGCCGTGGTTGAGCTTCTCGAGCGTGAGCCTTCCCCGGCGCGACGCGCTCGACGCGTCGAACGGCACGAGCGGGTTCACGCACAGGAGCAGCTCGACCCCCTGGTCGAGCGCGACCGATGCGTGCAGCGTCTTGTTGAGCGCCCCGTCGACGTAGTGCTCGCCGTCGATCGACACGGGCGGGAACAGGCCCGGGAGCGCGCTCGACGCCTCGATCGCGCGCGAGATCGGCACGTGGTCGTGGCCGGGCGCGCCGAAGGTGACCGACAGCCCGGTGTCGAGGTTGGTCGCGACGAGGAACAGCTTGCGGTCGAGCTTCCGGAAGTCGTTCGTGCGCCCCGGCCCCGAGAACAGCTTCGCGAGGAAGTCGTCGATCGCGCGGTTGTCGAACATCCCGGTCGGGATCGCGCGCGCGATCGTCGACAGCGAGCTCATCACGCCGCGGTGGAACGGGTCGCGCGCGTATTGCGCGAGCGCGCGCCACGCGAGGGCGGGAAGCGCGCCGGCGCGCCGGCGGAACTCGGCGAGCGCCGGGCGGAGGAAGATCTCGGGCTTGAGTGCGGCCTCGGCGCCGTCGTCGATGAACAGCCGGTACATCTGCGCCGCCGAGATGCCGTTGGCCAGCGCGGCCGCGACGAAGCCGCCCGACGAGACGCCGACGTAGGCGTCGAGGTCGTTGAGGTCGAGTCCTTCGAGGGAATCGGCCAGCGCGAGCAGCGCGCCGACCTCGTAGATGCCGCCGAGCGGCCCGCCTCCGGCGAGCGCGAGCCCGATGCGCGGACGCCCGCGCCGCGTGCGGGCGCTTCGCGCGCCCGCCGTCGTCTTGCGCGACATGATCCTCCTGGCCGACAAACGGTCGAGCGGGCGGCCGCCCCGCATCTGCGTCGTCGCGGTCGGCCGTCCGTGCCCGGAGTGTAACGCGTCAGGCGTTCTTCGTCGCGCGCTTCGCGCCGCGCTTCACGGCCCGCTTCGCCGGCTTGGCGGCGCGCGCCTTCCTCGCCTTCGCCGCGCCGCGCTTCGCGCGCACCGGCTTCTGGAACGCGCCGGGCAGCTCGACCTTCGGCAGGTTCCGCGGCAGCGTCTGCCGCACGACCGCGGTCGCGGTCTCGGCGTATTCCTTGACGGCGTGCGTCACGGTGCTGCGCGCCTGATGCCACAGCGAGTTCGCCTTCGTGAACGACGTCTCGAACCCTTCGCCGATCAGCCGGAAGGTGCGCGACTCGACCGCCGTTCCTTCCTTCACCAGCGTGCGGAACATCGCGCCGGCCTCGTTCTGCGCCCAGTCGCGCGCGACGACCGCGGCCCCGAGGCTCGCGAGCCAGACCTGCCGCGACGCGGCGATGAGCGCTTCGCCGGCCGGGACCGCGCGGGCAGTGATCGTGTTTGCCATGGATGACTCCTGTAGTGTCGTGTCGGGATCCGCCGCGGCGCCTCGCCGCGGCCATGAACCACTCTAGCGCGCCCTTCCTAGAGCAAACATCCTAAAGCGCGCGGGAGACTCACGCCGCCGGCGGCCGCCGCGCGAGCGACGCGGCGAGCCCGTCGGCGAGCTTCGCGACGATCCCGTAGATCGACAGCTGCGGGTTCGCGCCGATCGAGGTCGGAAAGATCGATCCGTCGAGGACGTGCAGGTTGGCGAGCTGGTGATGGCGGCCGTCGAGGTCCACGACGGCCCGCCGCGGGTCGGGCCCCAGCGGGCAACCGCCCATCACGTGCGCCGACACGACCGGCGTGACGAGCGGCGCGAGCTCGAACGCCGCGATCGCGGAGCGCGCCGCGTCGGCAGCGGCGAACGTCTCGCCGTGTCCGTGGACGGGCATGACCGCTTCGGCGCCGGCGGCGAACTGGAGGTCGGCCATCGCGCGGAACGCGCGGCGCATGCCGTCGAACAGGTAGGGCGTGAGCGGGTAGTCGAGCACCGGCGTCCCGTCCTCGCGCAGCGTCACCGTCCCGCCGGGACTGTCGGGATGGAACCCGTCCCGGACGAGCGCGATCAGCACCTGCATCCGCGGGAGATCGTGCATCCAGCGTGCGTGGGCCGCGCCGTGGCCGGGGAGCGTGATCGACGCGAGCACCGGATGGACCGGGGGCGCCTCGACCTTGAAGCCCGCGGGCCCGTCGGGCGGGAGCGTGTCGAGCCAGTGGTCCGAGTAGACGGTCTGCGGCGCGCCGGCGTAGCCGTCGACGCGCCCGGGCATCAGCGCCGCGGAGACGACCGTCGGGTGCAGGAACGTCCGCCGGCCGAGGAGGCCGTGCGGATCCGGCGCCCCGCTGCGCATCAGGAGCGCCGGCGAGCCGATCGCGCCGCCGGCCGCGACGTACGAGCGCGCGCGCACGGTCACGCGACGGCTTCCGGGCGCGGTGCCGGTCGCGTCGAGCGCGCGCGCCTCGAGGCGGTCGATGCGATCGCCCACGATCGCGAAACGCTCGGCGCGCACGCGCGTGACGAGCTTCGCGCCGCGCGCGAGCGCGGTCGGCAGCGTCGTGACGAGCATCGACTGTTTCGCGTTGGTCGGGCATCCCATCCCGCAGTAGCCCAGGTTCCAGCAGCCGCGCACGTTGCGGCGGATCGCGGCGCTGGGGACGCCGAGCTTCGCGGCGCCCTGCGCGAGCGCGGCGTTGTTCGCGTTCGGCGCGACGTCCCACGGTGCGATGCCGAGCCGCGCCTCCATCTTCGCGAACCACGGCGCGAGTGCGTCGGCGCCGAAGCCCGGGATGCCGAGCGCGCGCGCCCAGTGGCCGAGCGTCGCGGGCGGCGTGCGGAACGAGCTCGTCCAGTTGACGGTCGTGCCGCCCCCGACGCAGCGGCCCTGCATCACGGTGATCGCCTTGTCGAGCGTCTTGCGGGCGGCCGATTCCTGGTAGAGCTCGGGGTAGGCCTCCGCCTCGCGCATGTGGAAGTCCGAGGACGAGCGCAGCGGTCCTTCCTCGAGAACGACGACCTTGAGCCCCGCGAGCGCGAGCGCCTCGGCGGTGACGCCGCCGCCGGCGCCGCTGCCGACGATCGCGACGTCGGCGTCGATCGCGAGGTCGGCGTCGAGGCGCGACGCGTCGATGACGTCCCATCCGGCGGCGAGCCCGGCGCGGATCGGATCGGGGATGCGGGAGGCGGGTTGTTCGGACATCGGTGTCAGACGGCGAGCGACGGCGGGCCCGGATAGCCGATCGCCGGCCACGAGCGGGGATTCGCGTACCACGCGGCGATCACGAGCTGGTGGAGCGCGTCGTACGCGGTGCGCTTGAGCGCCCAGCCGCTCGTCTGCCAGGCGCGCAGGAACGCGTCCACCTCGTCCGCGGGAGCCTCGCTCCACGGCGACGCGACGCCGGCGAACACGCGGCGTCCGGGCGCGAGCGCGAGGAGCGCGAACAGCTGCGCGATCTCCGCACGCACCGCGGGCGGCAGGCCGGCGATCGCACGGTCGACGCCGGCGACGGTCTCCTCGATGGCGACGGCGAGCGCAGGCCCTTCCGGGGGCAGGGCGCCGGCGAGCATCGCCGGGACGATCGCCCGCACGACCGCCGCGGCGTCGCGATCGAGCGCGCGCGGCGCGCCCTTGTCCAGCACGCGGCGGGCGAACCACGCCGCGCCGCCCGCGATCGCGAGCAGTACGCCGCCGGCCACGCCGGCCTTCAGCAGTCGTCGTCGGGAGAGGTCGATCATGGACGCTCGCGCGCGGCCGCGCGGCCGCACACGGGAACCGCCAAGCTAGACGGGCGCGCTAGAGGATTCAACCTAATTCGCCGCGCGGCGGCGCGCCCGCGGCGCGCTAGACTTGGGTCGATGCGGTCGCCGACCGCCGACTCCGTCCTCGCGATGGCCGCCGCCCCCCCGATTCCCTCCGCCGCCGCGGCGCTCGTCCGCGAGCTCGAGCGCGGGCGTGCTCTGCACGAGGCCCGGGCGTCGAATCCGATCCTCGCGGGGTCGCTCGAACGGCTCGCGGACTGGCAGTCGCGCAGGCTCGCGGCGACCTACGCGGACCTCGCCGGCGACGCGCGGTACGCCGACGCGATCGCGTTCTTCCAGACCGACCTCTACGGCCCGCAGGACTTCAGCCGGCGCGACGCCGACCTCGCGCGCATCGTTCCGGCGATGACGCGCCTGCTGCCCGACGGCGTGATCATGACGGTCGCCCGGGCGATGGAGCTCTCGGCGCTGTCGCACGAGCTCGACGCGAAGCTGCTCGAGCACCTCCCGCGCGCGGACGCGCAGTTCACGGTCGACGACTACTGCCGCGCGTTCCGCCGCACCGGGCGCCTGCCGGACCGCCGGCGGCAGATCGCGCTGATCGTCGAGGTCGGCGCCGCGC
Organism: Burkholderiales bacterium; assembly: GCA_046347845.1. Classification (GTDB taxonomy): domain Bacteria; phylum Pseudomonadota; class Gammaproteobacteria; order Burkholderiales; family Casimicrobiaceae; genus VBCG01. The sequence goes on from JAXMFH010000005.1 coordinate 41,446, forward strand.
TCGACCGCTACGTGAAGCGGCCGATGATCCGGGGCGCGCTCGCGATGATGCGCAAGCCCGCGCGGCTCGCGGGCCTCGAGGAGCTGCAGACGTTCCTCGAGCGCGGTTTCGCCGCGTTCCACCGGATGAACGGCGCGGAGGTCTTCCTCTCGACGATCCGGGATCGCGAGAGCGCGCTCGTCGATGCGATCTTCGCGGGGGTGAAGGCGCCGTTCCCCGAGCCGCCGGAGCGACCGAAGAAGGCGCATGGCAGCGCCGCCTGACGCGCGTCCGGACGGGCGCGGCGATTTCCTAGGCCTTCTTCGTCGCGGCCGGCTTTCCCACGAGCCCGTCGAGCTCCTCGTGGATCGCGCGCTCGATCGAGGGCGCGACCGCCGACAGCAGGAAGCCGAGCTTGACGTCGAGCGAGATGCGCTCCTTGCCGACGTGCATCTTGCCGGTGAGCCCGCTGCGCTCGAAGTGGCAGTTGTCGCCGTCCCAGCTGCACACGAGGTCGAACTTGCGGTGGAGGTCCTTCGCGACCTTCTCCGCGGCGGCCTTCGCCTTCGCGTGCGTCAGGTGGTGCACTTTCGAGACGGAGATCGTGGCCATGGAGGGCGTCCGGGTTGGCGGTCGGTGGCCGCGAGTATAGCCACAGGCGCGTGCCGGACCCAAGGCGCCGCCCGTCGCGTGGCGGCGCCTGCGCCGTTGGGGCAGAATCGACGCGCGGCGCGCCGCCGCCACGCCGATGAACGCCAACCTCGCCCACCTGCTCGAGCGCGCGCTCGGGCACCCGGACCGCCCGCTCTACCGGCACTGGACCGACGGGGCCTGGCAGGACGTGACCGCGGCGGAGGTCGCCGCGCTCGCCGCGCGCTGGCAGGCGGCGTTCCGGCGCGAGGGATGCGCGCCGGGCGACCGCGTCGCGCTCGCCGTGCGCAATGGCGTGCAATGGGTCGCCATCGACCAGGCGGCGCTCGGGATGGGGCTCGTCGTCGTGCCGCTCTACGTCGACGACAACGCCGACAACGTCGCGTGGTGCGTCGCGCACGCCGAGGCGCGGCTCCTCGTCGTCGAAGGCACCCGGATGGCCGGGGCGCTGCGCGGCCTTTCCGGACAGTACGCGCTGCCGCCGATCGTCGTGCTCCGGCCCGACGAAGGCGAGCCCGGCACGACGGCCGATCGCTGGCTGCCGCCGGCCGACCGGCCCTTCGAGGTGCGCGAGGTCGAGCCCGGCGCGCTCGCGACGATCTGCTTCACGTCGGGCACGGCCGGGCGCCCGAAGGGCGTGATGCTCTCGCACCGGAACATCGGCGCCAACGTCGAGATGTGCGCGGCGACCGCGATGGCGCGCCCCGGCGACCGCTTCCTGTCGATCCTCCCGCTGTCGCACATGTTCGAGCGCACCGGCGGCTACTACCTGCCGCTCGCGATCGGCGCGCAGGTCGCGTTCTCGCGCGGCGTGATGCACCTCGCCGACGACCTGCGCACGCAGGCGCCCACCGTGATGTTCGCGGTGCCGCGCATCTTCGAGAAGTTCGCGGTGCGCATCCACGAGGCGCTCGCCGGCTCGCCGCGCAAGCGGCGACTGTTCGAGGCGTGCGTGGCGCGCGGCTGGACGGTCGAGCAGGGCCGGGCGCGCCTGCGCGACCGCCTGCTGCTCCGCGCGCTGCGGCGGTTCGTCGCGAAGCCGATCCTGGCGCGTCTGGGCGGACGGCTGCGGCTCGTCGTCGTGGGCGGCGCGGCGCTCGACCCGGCGCTCGCGCGCACGTTCATCGGCCTCGGCCTGCCGATGCTGCAGGGCTACGGGATGACCGAAGCCTCGCCCGTGATCTCGGTCAACCGCCTCGGCGACAACGTGCCGGACACCGTGGGACGGCCGCTCGACGGCGTCGAGGTGAAGCTCGCGGACACCGGCGAGCTGCTCGCGCGCGGCGCGAACGTGATGCTGGGCTACTGGCGCAACCCGGAGGCGACGCGCGCTGCGGTCGACGCCGAGGGCTGGCTCCACACGGGGGACCTGGCCGAGATCCGCGACGGGCGCATCGCGATCCGCGGGCGCGCCAAGGACATCATCGTGCTGTCGAACGGCGAGAAGCTCCCGCCGCAGGACGTGGAGTTCGCGATCCTGCACGACCCGGTGTTCGAGCAGGCGATGCTGATCGGCGAGGGGAGACCCTACGTCGTGCTGCTCGCCGTGTCGCAGGAAACCGACGAGCGCACCCTCGTGAAGCGCGCGAACGAGCAGCTGAAGGCTTTTCCGCGCTGGATGCGCGTGCGGCGCGTCGTCGCCACGCGCGAGGCCTGGAGCGTCGAGAACGGGATGCTCACGCCGACGCTCAAGCTCAAACGCCCGATGCTGCTCGCGCAGTACCGGGACCGCATCGAGCGCGCGTACGAGTCCCAGGTCGCGGAGGGGTGATCCCCCGAAGCGCGCCGCACGCGCGTCTCGCTAGCCGCGCCGGCCGAGCGCGATCGAGACGATGACGAGCCCCGCCGCGACGAACGTCAGCGGGTCGAGCGCCTCGCCCAGCAGCAGCGCGGACGCGACGATCGTGAGGAACGGCTGCAGCAGCTGCACCTGCCCGACCGCCGCGATGCCGCCCTGCGCGAGCCCGCGGTACCACGCGAAGAAGCCGAGGTACATCGAGACGGCGGCGACGTAGGCGAAGCCGGCCCACGCGGTCCACGGGGCGGCCGCGGTGCGCGCGTCCGCCGCGAGCCAGGTCGGCACGACGAGGAACGGCGCGGACAGCACGAGCGCCCACGAGATGACCTGCCAGCCGGCGAGCGTGCGCGAGAGGGTAGCGCCCTTCGCGTAGCCGATCGCCGCCGCCGCGACCGCCCCGACGAGGAGCAGGTCGGCGAAGTGCGGCGCGCCGCCGCCCCGCCACAGCGCGTAGGCGGCCACGACGAGGCTGCCGAACGCCGCCCAGAACCAGAACCGCGCCCCGGGCCGCTCGTGAGCGAGCCACGCCGCCGCGGCCGCGGTCGCGAGCGGCAGCAGCCCGGTCAGCACGGCGCCGTGGGACGCGGGCACCTGCCGCATCGCGTAGGCGGAGAGCAGTGGGAACCCGACGACGACGCCGAAGGCGACGACCGCGAGGTCGCGCCACTGCCGGCGCGTGGGCCACGGGCTGCGCGTCCAGGCGAGCACGCAGCCGGCGAGCAGCGCCGCCACCACGGCGCGGCCCAACCCCACGAACACGGGATCGAGGTGGGCGACCGCCGCGCGCGTCGCCGGCAGCGTCACGCTGAACGCGGCGACCCCGACGAACCCCCACGCGAGGCCGACCCGGCGGTCCCGGGCGGAGGGCACGGGCGGGCGCCGGAAAGGGCGGCCGGCGTCCGGGGGTGACGCTTCGGCGAGGCCAAGGGAGGGCGGGAACCGGGCATCGCCGCGCATCCCCCGGAATGTGCCTGAACCGGGGTCCGGCGCCAAGTCCGGGAAGACCATGTCGATTCAGAGGGTTGCTAAAGAGTGTGTGCTCACATACTCAGAATCGGGACGACTGGTTTTGGCGATGTTGCACTGCAGCTTGACCGAGGGGTCGAACATACATAGGCTTCAAACAATCGTTTGAACGAGGTCGCCCCCAGCGGCCTCCCTTACGCCCCTCGACGGCATCGACGATGGTGCCGGCCGCGGGAGCCCGTTGCAGCGGTCGAGCGGCAGCGCCCGGAGGAATGTGCGCATGAGCGGATCGGTGGTGACCCTGAACGACGGCCGCGTGCCGGCCGCGACGAAGGACCGGATCCTGGACGCGGCCGAGGCGCTGTTCATGGAGCACGGCTTCGAGGCGACGAGCCTCCGCGCGATCACCGCGGCGGCGGCGGTGAACCTCGCGGCCGTCAATTACCACTTCGGCAGCAAGGAAGAGCTGTTCCAGGCGGTGCTCACGCGCCGCCTCGACCCGATGAACCAGCGGCGGCTCGCGCTGCTCGACCGCTTCGAGCGCGATGCGGCGGCGGCGCCGCTGTCGTGCGAGCGGATCATCGTCGCGCTGTTCGTGCCCGCGCTCGAGCTCGCGCGCGACCCCGAGCGCGGCGGCAAGGACTTCCTGCGACTGCTCGGCCGCGCTTACGCGGATCCCGCGCCGTTCATCCGCCACTTCCTGTCCGACCAGTACGCGCAGATGATCGCGCGCTTCAAGGCGGCGTTCGGCCGCGCGCTGCCGCACCTGCCCAAGAAGGAACTGTCGTGGCGGCTGCACTTCATCATGGGCGCGCTGTCTTACACGCTGGCGGGCACCGACGTGCTCAAGCTGATCGCCGAGCTCAACCCGACCGAGACGACGAACGACGAGATCCTGCTTCGGCGGCTCGCGCCGTTCCTGCTCGCGGGGCTCAAGGCGCCGCTGCCCGACCTCTCCGAGGTGATGCGCGAGATCGACGGCGCGCTCGACCCCTCGGCGCGGCGATGACCCGCGAGCCCACCGTCATCGAACGCCGGAGACCCCGATGCTGACGACCCTTTGGATCCTCCTCCTCCTCGTCGCGCTGCTCGCGCTCGCCTACGTGCGGGCGCCCGGTGCCGCGTGGGCCGCGACGGTCGCGGTGTTCCTCGGCGCCTCGTGGGCGGCGGGGCTCCTGCCGCCGTGGCTCAACCTCGCGCTCACCGCGGCCGCGGTGCTCGTCGGGATCCCGCTCGTTGTCCCGCGGCTGCGCCGCGCGCTCATCAGCGACGCGCTCCTCGCGGGCTTCCGCAAGGTGATGCCGTCGATGTCGCAGACCGAGCGCGAGGCGATCGAGGCCGGGACGGTCTGGTGGGACGGCGAGCTCTTCTCCGGCAGGCCCGACTGGAAGAAGCTCCTGTCGCTGCCCGCGCCGAAGCTCACCGAGGAAGAGCAGCGCTTCCTCGACCGCGAGGTCGACGAGCTGTGCGCGATGGTCACCGACTGGGAGACCACCAACGTCTACAAGGACATGCCGCCGGCGGTGTGGCAGTACATCAAGGACAAGGGCTTCCTCGGGATGATCATCCCGAAGGAGTACGGCGGGCTGGGCTTCTCGGCATACGCGCACTCGCAGGTCGTCACGAAGCTCTCGACGCGCTCCGGCTCGGTCGCGGTCTCGGTGCTGGTGCCGAACTCGCTGGGACCGGGCGAGCTCCTGCTGCACTACGGCACCGACGAGCAGAAGCGCCACTACCTGCCGCGGCTCGCGAAGGGCCTCGAGATCCCGTGCTTCGCCCTCACGAACCCGAACGCCGGCTCCGACGCGGCGTCGATCCCCGACTACGGCGTCGTCTGCTGGGGCGAGCACAACGGCAAGCGCGTGCTCGGGCTCAAGGTCACCTGGGACAAGCGCTACATCACGCTCGGCCCGGTCGCGACGCTGCTCGGCCTCGCGTTCCGCGCGCACGATCCGGACCGCCTGCTGGGCGACCGCGAGGACCTCGGCATCACCTGCGCGCTGATCCCGACCTCGCACCCGGGCGTGCGCATCGGGCGGCGCCACATGCCGCTCAACTGCGTGTTCCACAACGGGCCGACGCAGGGCGACGGCGTGTTCATCCCGATGGAGTGGGTGATCGGCGGGCAGCCGATGCTGGGCCGCGGCTGGCGCATGCTGATGGAGTGCCTGGCCGCCGGGCGCGGGATCTCGCTGCCGTCGTCGAACACCGGCGCGTCGAAGCTCGCCGTGCGCACGACCGGCGGCTACGCCCGCGTGCGGACGCAGTTCAAGACCGCGATCGGCAAGTTCGAGGGCATCGAGGAGGCGCTCGCCCGGATGGGCGGCAACCTCTACATGATGGACGCGACGCGCGTGCTGACCGCCGCGGCGGTCGACCTGGGCGAGAAGCCGGCGGTGCTCTCGGGCATCGCGAAGTTCCACCTGACCGAGCGCAACCGCCAGGTCATCAACGACGGGATGGACGTCGTCGGCGGCAAGGGCATCTGCATGGGCCCGTCGAACTTCCTCGGCGCCGCCTACATGCAGATCCCGGTCTCGATCACGGTCGAGGGGGCGAACATCCTGACGCGCAGCCTCATCATCTACGGGCAGGGCGCGATCCGCTGCCACCCGTACGTGCTGAAGGAGATCGAGGCGGCGCGCGAGAGCGACCCCGCGAAGGCGTCGGCCGCGTTCGACGAGGCGCTGTTCGGCCACGTCGGCTTCGTCGTCTCGAACCTGGCGCGCTCGCTCGTGACCGGGCTCACCGGCTCGCACTTCGTCCGCGTGCCCGGCGGCGTCGCGCCCGAGATGCGGCGCTACTACCAGCAGCTGACGCGCTTCTCGGCGGCGCTCGCGTTCCTGTCGGACGTGTCGATGGGGGTCCTCGGCGGCGCGCTCAAGCGGAAGGAGAAGCTCTCGGCGCGGCTGGGCGACGTGCTGTCGGCGCTCTACCTGTGCTCGGCGACGCTGGTGCGCTACGAGCGGGAGGGCCGGCAGGCCGCCGACGCGCCGCTCGCGCACTGGGCGATCTGGGACGCGATGTTCAAGGCCCAGAACGCGCTCGAGGGCGTCATCTCGAATTTCCCGAACCGTCTGGTCGCGGCCGTCGTCCGGCGCATCGTGTTCCCGCTCGGCCGCCCGTACGTCGTGCCGTCCGACCGGCTGGGCCACGAGGTCGCGAAGCTGCTGATCGAGCCTTCCGCGACGCGCGACCGGCTGACGATGCCGATCTTCCTCGCGACGGCGGAAGACGACCCGGGCGCGCAGATCGAGCGCGCCCTCGCCGCGACGGTGGCCGCGGAGCCGATCGAGGCGAAGCTCAAGGCGGCCGCGAAGGCCGGCAGGCTCGTCCTCGCGATGGCGCCGGGCGAGGGCATCGAGGCCCTCGTCGCGCGCGCGACCGCCGCGGGCGTGATCGATGCGTCCGAAGGCCGCGTGCTCGTCGAGCAGCGCGCGCTCGTCGCGCAGGTGATCCGCGTCGACGACTTCGCGCCCGACCTCGGCACGAGCCTGCTGCGGGTGTCGCTGCCCGGCGAGCCCGCGAGCGCGACCGCGTCGCCGACGCCGGCCCGCGTCCACAAGGCCGCGGCCTGACAGGGAGCCCGTGATGAGCCAGGAACCGGTCTACATCGTCGACGGCGCCCGCACGCCGTTCCTCAAGGCGCGCAACCGCCCGGGGCCGTTCGCGGCCTCCGACCTCGCCGTCGCGGCGGGTCGCGCGCTGCTCGTGCGCCAGCCGTTCGCGCCGACCGACTTGGACGAGGTGATCCTCGGCTGCGCGGCGCCCGCGCCCGACGAGGTCAACATCGGCCGCGTCGCCGCGCTGCGCATGGGCTGTGGCCAGAAGGTGCCCGCGTGGACGGTGATGCGCAACTGCGCGTCCGGCATGCAGGCGATCGACTCGGCGATCGCGCAGATCCGCGCCGGCCGCTCGAACCTCGTGCTGGCCGGCGGCGTCGACGCGCTGTCGCGCGCGCCGCTGCTGTTCTCGGACGCGATGGTGCTGTGGCTCGCGCACTGGTACGCCGCGAAGTCGGTCGGCGAGCGCGCCGCGCTCCTCGCGAAGTTCCGGCCGCACTTCCTCGCGCCGATCATCGGGCTCATGAAGGGGCTCACCGACCCGATCGTGGGCCTCCTGATGGGCCAGACCGCGGAGAACCTCGCGTTCCGCTTCGGCATCACGCGCGAGGAGATGGACGCCTACGCGGCGGAGAGCCACCGGCGGGTGCTGGCGGCGCAGCGCGACGGGCACTTCGCGCGCGAGCTCGTTCCGCTCTACGACCGGTCGGGCAAGCTCCACGCGGCCGACGACGGCGTGCGCGAAGACTCGACGCCCGCGAACCTCGCGAAGCTGAAGCCGTTCTTCGACCGCAAGTACGGCAACGTGACGGCGGGCAACAGCTCGCAGGTCACCGACGGCGGCGCCTGGCTCGTCGTGGCGTCCGAGCGCGCGGTCGAGAAGCACGGCCTCACGCCGCGCGGCCGCATCGTCGATACCGAGTGGGCCGGGCTCGATCCCGCCCAGATGGGCCTCGGGCCCGTCCACGCGGCGACGCCGATCCTGAAGCGCCACGACCTGAACCCGAACGACCTCGACGCGTGGGAGATCAACGAGGCGTTCGCCGCGCAGGTGCTCGCGTGCCAGCGCGCGTGGGAGAGCGACGAGTACTGCCGCAACGAGCTGGGGCTGCCGGCCGCGCTCGGCGCGATCGACCCGGCGAAGCTCAACGCGGACGGCGGCGCGATCGCGCTCGGCCATCCGGTCGGCGCGTCCGGCGCGCGCATCGTGCTGCACGTGCTCGAGCGGCTCGAGCGGACGGGCGGCAAGCGCGGCATGGCCGCGATCTGCATCGGCGGCGGCCTGGGCGGCGCGATGCTCGTGGAACGGGGGGCGCAATGAACGCGCGGGACGAAGCGACGATCATCCGGCCCGCCGGCAGCGCGCGGCCGGCCTTCCGCCACTGGCGGCTCGAGCGCGGGGCCGACGGCCTCGCGACGCTCGTGCTCGACCGGGAGGGCGCCAGCACGAACACGCTGTCGGCCGAGGTGCTCGCCGAGCTGAACGGCGCGCTCGACCTGCTCGAGCGCGACAAGCCGCGCGCGCTCGTCGTCCGGTCGGGCAAGCCGAACGGGTTCATCGCCGGCGCCGACGTGGGCGAGTTCGGCGAGATCGCCACCGAGGAGGGCGCGATCGCGCTGGTGCGACGCGGGTGGGACACGTTCGAGCGGCTCGCCTCGGTCCCCTATCCGACGCTGGCGCTCGTGCGCGGCTTCTGCCTGGGTGGCGGGCTCGAGCTCGCGCTCGCGTGCCGCTACCGCGTCGCCGTGGACGAGCCGGGCACGAGGATGGGCCTGCCCGAGGTGATGCTGGGCATCGTCCCCGGGTGGGGCGGCATCAAGCGGCTGCCGCGTCTCACCGGCGGACCGGCGGCGCTCGACCTGTTGCTGACCGGCAAGACGGTCGACGCGCGCAAGGCACGCAAGCTCGGCATCGTCGACGAGGCGGTGCCCGCGCGCATCATGGAGAACACGGTTCGCGGCGTGCTGAAGGCGCTGCCCGAGCCCCGCAAGCTGCCCGCGGCGCTAGCCGTCACGCTGAACCCGGTCGCGCGGCGCCTGATCGCCGCGCAGGCGGAGAAGCAGGTCGCGAAGCGCGCGCGCCGCGAGCACTACCCGGCGCCCTACGCGATCCTCGAGCTGTGGAAGCGCCACGACGGCAACGCGCTCGCGCCCGCGCGCTCGGACCCCGCGAGCATCGTCTCGCTCGTGCGCTCGCCGACGACGCGCAATCTGATCCGGGTGTTCCAGCTGCAGGAGCGCCTCAAGGCGCTCGGCAAGGAAGGCGAGGCGGCGTTCTCTCGCGTCCACGTCGTCGGCGCGGGCACGATGGGCGGCGACATCGCCGCGTGGTGCGCGCTGCGCGGGCTCACCGTCACGCTGCAGGACCAGAGCGCCGAGCGCCTCGCGCCGGCGATGGCGCGCGCCGCGAAGCTGTTCGGCGAACGCCTCAAGGATCCGCGCCGCGTGCGCGACGCGGCCGACCGGCTGATACCGGACGTCGCCGGCGACGGCGTCGCGAAGGCCGACGTCGTCATCGAGGCGATCTTCGAGAACGTCGAGGCGAAGCGGTCGCTGTTCGCCGCGGTCGAGAAGCGCGCGAAGCCCGACGCGATCCTCGCGACCAACACGTCGTCGATCCCGCTCGAGGAGATCGCGTCCGCGCTCGCGGACCCGTCGCGCCTCGTCGGCCTGCACTTCTTCAACCCGGTCGCGCGGATGATGCTCGTCGAGGTCGTCGTCGGCGCCACCACGCGCGCGTCGCTCGTCGCTCCCGCCGCCGCGTTCGTCCGCCAGATCGACAGGCTCCCGCTGCCGGTGAAGAGCGCGCCCGGCTTCCTCGTCAATCGCGTGCTCGCGCCCTACCTGATGGCGGCGATGCGCGCGGTCGACGAGGGCATCGCGCCGGAGACCGTCGACGAGGCGGCGCTCGCGTTCGGCATGCCGATGGGGCCGATCGAGCTGGCCGACACGGTCGGCCTCGACATCTGCGTCGCGGTCGGCAGGCTGCTCGGCGCGAACGCGGAGCCGCCGCGCGAGCTCATGAAGCGCGTCGAGGCGGGCGAGCTCGGGAAGAAATCGGGGCGCGGGTTCTATCGCTGGGAGTCCGGCAAGCCGGTCAAGGCCGCGGCGGGCACGCCACCGGCCGGGCTCGCCGAACGGCTGGTCGGGCCCTACGTGGACGAGGCGAAGGCCGCGCTCGCCCAAGGCATCGTCGCGGACGCCGACCTCGTCGACGCCGGCGCGATCTTCGGCACCGGCTTCGCGCCGTTCCGCGGAGGGCCGCTGCACTACGCGGCGAGCCGCTGACGGCCGTTAGCCGTCGAGGCCGGGGCCCCGGGGTTCCGGTGTAGGATCGTGCGGCTCGCGCTACCTGGGGTTTCCCCGGGGGCGCGCCGCCCGGCGACCCAACGGCGCCCGACCGGAATGTCCGCCCCTCGGAGGATGGAAGTGGAGAAGATCTGGCTCAAGCACTACCCGCCCGGCGTGCCGGCGGAGATCGACGTCAACGAATACGAGTCGCTGCGCGACATCTTCGAGGAGAGCGTCTCGAAGTACGCGTCCCGGCCGGCGTTCACGTGCATGGGCAAGTCGATCACGTTCACCGAGCTCGACACGCTGTCGGCCGCCTTCGGCGCGTGGCTGCAGGGCATCGGCGGGGGCAAGGGCACGCGCGTCGCGCTGATGATGCCCAACATCCTGCAGTACCCGGTGTGCCTGTTCGGGACGCTGCGCGCCGGCGGGACCGTCGTCAACGTGAACCCGCTCTACACGGCGCGCGAGCTCGAGCACCAGCTCGCGGACTCGGGCGCCGAGGTGATCGTCGTCCTCGAGAACTTCGCCTCCACGCTCGCCGAGGTCATCGCGAAGACGAAGGTCCGCCACGTCGTCGTGACGTCGATGGGCGAGCTGATGGGCGTCAAGGGCCTGGTCGTCAACTTCGTCGTGCGGCGCGTCAAGAAGATGGTCAAGCCGTGGTCGATCCCGAACGCGATCCACGTGTCCGACGCGCTCGCGGAAGGACGCCGGCGCACGCTCGCCCGCGTCCCGCTCACCCACGACGACATCGCGTTCCTGCAGTACACGGGCGGGACGACCGGCGTCGCGAAGGGCGCGATGCTGCTGCACCGGAACATCGTAGCGAACGTCCTGCAGGCGCGCGCCTGGGTGAGGCCGGCGCTCGACGCGAACCGCCGCGAGATCATCATCACGCCGCTGCCGCTCTACCACATCTTCTCGCTCACCGCGAACTGCCTCGTGTACATGACGCTGGGCGCGGAGAACGTGCTGATCCCGAACCCCCGCGACATCCCCGGGTTCGTGAAGACGCTGCGCAAGTACCCGTTCACGGCGATCACCGGCGTCAACACGCTCTTCAACGCGCTGGTGAACAATCCGAAGTTCGCGCTGCTGCGGTTCAAGTCGCTGCGAATCGTGCTGGGCGGCGGGATGGCGGTGCAGGAGGCCGTCGCGAGGAAGTGGAAGGCGGTCACCGGCGTGACGCTGGTCGAGGCCTACGGGCTCACGGAGACCTCGCCGGCCGCGACGATCAACCCGTTCAACATCCCCGACTACAACGGCTCGATCGGCCTGCCGATCTCGTCGACCGAGATCGCGCTGCGCGACGACGCGGGCAAGGACGTGCCGCTGGGCTCGCCGGGCGAGATCTGCATCCGCGGGCCGCAGGTGATGGCGGGCTACTGGAACCGGCCCGACGAGACGGCGAAGGTGATGACCGCCGACGGCTACTTCATGAGCGGCGACATCGGCGTGATGGACGAGAAGGGCTTCGTGCGCATCGTCGACCGCAAGAAGGACATGATCCTGGTCTCCGGCTTCAACGTCTACCCGAACGAGATCGAGGGGGTGGTCGCCGGGCATCCGGGCGTGCTCGAGTGCGCGGCGGTCGGCGTGCCGGACAAGAAGTCCGGCGAGGCGGTGCGCCTCTACGTGGTCAAGAAGGACGACTCGGTCACCGCCGAGGACGTGATGAAGTTCTGCCGCGACCACCTGACCGGCTACAAGTGCCCGCGCGAGGTCGTGTTCCGCGGCGAGCTGCCGAAGTCGAACGTCGGCAAGATCCTGCGCCGCGAGCTCCGCGACCTGGCGCGCAAGGAACAGGCGGCGGCGTAGGGCGCGGACGATGTCGACGCTGCCCAGGCGCGAGCCCGTGCTGCGCGTCGTGCCGATGCCGGCCGACGTCAACCAGCACGGCGACATCTTCGGCGGCTGGATCATGTCGCAGGTCGACATCGCCGGCGGCATCGTCGCGGCCCGTCGGGCGCGCGGGCGCGTCGCCACGGTCGCGGTCAACGAGTTCACGTTCAAGCAGCCGGTGTCGGTCGGCGACGTCGTGACGTTCTACGGCGAGATCGCGCGCACCGGCCGGACGTCGGTGACGGTCGCGGTCGAGGTGTACGCGCAGCGCAACCCCGACGACGTCGTCACGGTCAAGGTGACCGAGGCGAGGCTCACCTACGTCGCGGTCGGCACGGACGGGCGCCCCCGGCCGCTGCCGCCGGCTTGACGCACCGCAATATTCGAGGGTACGACCCCCGCGTATACTGACCGATGGACGAGCAAACACGGCGCCGCGCCCGAGAGGCGGCGGGGCGCCGCAGGCAGTCCCCCAACCCGAAGAAGACGTCGCGAGACACCCCGTCAGAGAGGAGAGGAACGATCATGACCCCCCAGGATTTCCGTCCCCGCCGGATCGCCGCCGCGGTCGCCGCGGCGTGCGCGCTCGCCGCGGGCCAGGCCTACGGCGCGGGTTTCGCGCTGCAGGAGAACAGCGGCAGCGGCCTCGGCAACGCGTTCGCGGCAGGTGCCGCGGGCACCGAGGATGTCAGCACGATGTGGTCGAACCCCGCGTCGCTGTCGAAGCGCATGTCGATCGAAGGCGCGGCGGCCGTGCACTTCATCACGCCGTCGATGAAGTTCCAGGACAGCTCCTCGCAACCCGCGTTCAACCAGCCGCTGGGCGGCACGGGCGGCGACGCGGGCAGCCTGAACGTCGTCCCGAACCTGTACATCGCGGTGCCGATCAACAAGCAGTGGGTGTTCGGTCTGGGCATCAACGCGCCGTTCGGGCTCGTCACCGAGTACGACGACACCTGGCTCGGCCGCTACCAGGCGGTGAAGTCCGACATCAAGACGATGAACGTCAACCCGGCGATCTCGTTCAAGCCGACCGACAACATCGCGATCGGCGTGGGCGCGAACTGGCAGAAGATCGACGCGACGTTCACGAACATGGTGAACTACTCGGCGGCGATCGCGCAGGGCGCGCAGGCCGCCGCCGCGGGCGGCCTGATCCCCGCCGCGATCGTTCCGCAGATCATCGCTTCGACGCCCGGGTACGACTCGAAGCTGTCCATCGACGGCGACGACGACGCGTGGGGCTGGAACATCGGCATCCTGGTCGACCTCAACAAGAACGCGCGCATCGGCGCCGCGTACCGCTCGGAGATCAAGTACAAGGTCGACGGCACCGCGAGCTTCACGAACCCGACGGTGACCGTCGCGCCGCCGCTGCAGCCGGCCGTCGACGCGATCACCGCCGGGCTCAACAGCACCGCGCTGTACAACAGCGGCGTCACGGCCGACGTGAAGCTGCCGGCGATCGCGAACGTCTCGCTGTTCTACCAGGTGAATGACCGCTGGGACGTGATGGCCGACGCGCAGTGGACCGGCTGGTCGTCGATCAAGGAGCTCAAGTTCGTCCGCAGCAACGGCAACGTGCTCGGCAGCACGCCCGAGAACTTCGACGACGCGTGGCGCCTCGCGGTCGGCGCGAACTACCGGTACACCGACCGCTGGATGTTCCGTGGCGGCATCGCGTGGGACCAGTCGCCGGTCAACAGCACCGACCGGACGCCGCGCCTGCCCGACGACGACCGCTGGTGGTTCTCGGCCGGCGCCCAGTACAAGTACTCGAACAACCTGAAGTTCGACGCGGGCTTCACCTACATCTTCGTCGACGACGCGCCGATCAACCAGAACGCCGGGAACCCGACGGCGAACGGCCTGATCAGCGGCAAGTACGACAGCAACGTCGTGATCTTCTCGCTGCAGGGCACCTACACGTTCTGACGGCACGACCGCGGGCCGGCCTTCGCGCCGGCCCGCGCTTTCCCACTCGCACGGCGGACGATCCCGGGCTCCCCGGGCTCCGCCCGAAGCCGGCCCCGGGCGCCGGCCTCTCCGGAACACCGACCTTGGCTGACCGTCTCCTCGTTCGCCGCGCCGCGGTCCTCGGCGCCGGCGTCATGGGCGCCCAGATCGCGGCGCACCTCGTCAACGCAGGCGTCCCGGCCGTCCTCTTCGACCTGCCGGCGAAGGAGGGCGATCCCTACGGCATCGTCCGCAAGGGCGTCGACGGGCTCTCGAGGCTCGAGCCCGCGCCGCTGGGGACGAAGGACCTCGCGGCGCAGATCGTGCCCGCGCACTACGGCGCGGACCTCGCGCTCCTCTCCGGCTGCGACCTCGTGATCGAGGCGATCGCCGAGCGGCTCGACTGGAAGCGCGACCTCTACGCGAAGGTCGCGCCGCACCTCGCGCCGCACGCGATCCTCGCGTCGAACACCTCGGGTCTCTCGCTCGCGGCGCTCGCCGACGCCGTGCCCGCCGACGTGCGGCCGCGCTTCTGCGGGATCCACTTCTTCAACCCGCCGCGCTACATGCCCCTGTGCGAGCTCGTCGCCGCGCCCACGTCCGACGGCGCGATGCTCGACGCGCTCGAGGCGTTCCTGACGACGGCGCTCGGCAAGGGCGTGGTCCGCGCGAAGGACACGCCGAACTTCGTCGCGAACCGCATCGGCGTGTTCTCGGTGATCGCGACGATGCTGCACACCGAGCGCTACGGGCTCGGCTTCGACGTCGTCGACGCGCTCACCGGGCCGGCGATCGGCCGCGCGAAGAGCGCGACGTTCCGCACGGTCGACGTCGTCGGCCTCGACACGACCGCGCACGTGATCGGCACGATGCGCGACACGCTGCCGGACGATCCGTGGCGGCCGCACTTCGAGGTGCCCGCGGTGCTCGCGGCGCTCGTCGCGAAGGGGGCGCTCGGCCAGAAGGCGAAGGCGGGCTTCTACCGCAAGCAGGGCCGGGACATCCAGGTGCTCGATCCGGCGGCCGGCGACTACCGGACGAGCGCCGCCGCCGTCGACCCCGAGGTCGGGGCGATCCTCGCCATCGCGCATCCCGGCGAGAAGCTCGGCAGGCTGCGCGCCCACGCGCACCCGCAGGCGCAGTTCCTGTGGGCGATCTTCCGCGACGTGTTCCACTACTGCGCGCACCAGCTCGCGTCGATCGCGGACAACGCGCGCGACGTCGACCTCGCGATCCGCTGGGGGTTCGGCTGGCAGATGGGGCCGTTCGAGACCTGGCAGGCCGCCGGCTGGTCCGAGGTGGCCGGCTGGATCGCCGAGGACATCGCCGCGAAGAAGGCGCTCGCCGACGTGCCGCTGCCGGCGTGGGTGCGCGGCGGCAAGGTGAGCGCCGCGAAGGGCGTCCACTCGGACGGCGGCGCATACTCGGCTGCGGAGGACGCGTTCGTGCCGCGCTCGCCGCTGCCCGTCTACCGGCGCCAGCGCTATCCGGATCCGGTGCTCGGCGAGCGCTTCGACCGCGGCACGACGATCTTCGAGACCGACGCGCTGCGCCTGTGGCACCTCGACCGCGACGTCGCGATCGCGTCGTTCAGGAGCAAGCAGAACACGATCGGCGAGGACGTGCTCGACGGGATGCTGCGGGCGCTCGACGAAGCGGAGCGCGGCTTCGCCGGGCTCGTGATCTGGCAGACGAAGGAGCCGTTCTCGTTCGGCGCGAACCTCGCGACGCTCGCGCCCGCGGTCCAGGCGGGCCGCTGGAACCTGGTCGAGGCGGTGGTCGCCAAGTTCCAGCAGACCTCGCTCAGGCTCCGCTACAGCCTCGTGCCCACGGTCGCGGCCGTGCGCGGGATGGCGCTCGGCGGCTCCTGCGAGTTCATCATGCACTGCGACCGCGCGGTCGCCGCGTTCGAGTCGTACATCGGGCTCGTCGAGGCCGGCGTCGGCCTGCTCCCGGGCGGCGGCGGCACCAAGGAGTTCGCGGTTCGCGCGGCCGAGGCCGTGAAGCAGGGACCGACCGGCGGCCAGGCCGACCAGTTCCCGTTCCTGCGCGCCGCGTTCCAGACGATCGCGACGGCGACGGTCGCGAAGAGCGCGCTCGAGGCGCGGTCGCTCGGCTTCCTCAGGCCGTCGGACGTCGTCGTCATGCACCCGCACGAGATCCTGCACGTCGCCATCGGGCAGGCGCGCGCCCTCGCCGACGCCGGCTACCGTCCGCCGCTGCCGCCCGTCGGCGTCCCGGTGGCGGGCCGGACCGGCATCGCGACGCTCGAGATGATGCTCGTCAACATGCGCGAGGGCGGGTTCATCACCGGCTACGACTTCGAGGTGGCGCTGCGCATCGCGCGCGTGCTGTGCGGCGGCGACGTGGACGCGGGCTCGACGGTCGACGAGCGCTGGCTGATCGACCTCGAGCGCGCCGAGTTCATGGCGCTCGCGCAGGACCCGCGCACGCAGGCCCGCATCGCGCACACGCTCGCGACCGGCAAGCCGCTCAGGAACTAGGACAACGATGAGCCGAACGCTGAAGGACGCCTACATCGTCGCCGCCGCGCGCACGCCCGTCGGCAAGGCGCCGCGCGGCGCGTTCCGCACGACGCGGCCCGATTCGCTGCTCGCGCACGCGCTCTCGAGCGTTCTCGCCCGCGCGAGCGCGCTCGACCCCGCGGCCGTCGACGACGTGATCGTCGGCTGCGCGATGCCCGAGTACGAGCAGGGGATGAACGTCGCGCGGATCGGCCTCCTGCTCGCCGGGCTGCCGAACACGGTCGCGGGCATGACGGTCAACCGCTTCTGCTCGTCGGGCCTCAATGCCGTGTCGATCGCGGCGGACCGCATCCGGACCGGCGAGGCGGACCTGATGATCGCCGCCGGCACCGAGAGCATGAGCATGATCCCGATGCTGGGGCGGCTCTCGCTCAACGCCGAGGTGTTCGCGCGCGACGAGAACGTCGGGATCGCCTACGGCATGGGACTCACGGCCGAGAAGGTCGCCGAGCGCTGGAAGGTGTCGCGCGAGGACCAGGACGCGTTCGCCCTCGAGTCCCACCGGCGCGCGCTCGCGGCCCAGGCCGCGGGAGAGTTCGACGCGGAGATCGCGCCGACCGTCGTCCGGGAGCACGTGCCGGACGCGGCGGCCTCGCGCGTCGCGGTGCGCGAGAAGACGGTCTCGCGCGACGAAGGTCCGCGCGCCGACACGACCGCCGAGGGTCTCGCGAAGCTCAGGCCCGTCTTCGCGGCGAAGGGGTCGGTCACGGCCGGCAACAGCTCGCAGATGTCCGACGGCGCCGGGGCGGTGATCGTCGCGTCCGAGGAGGCGATCCGGGTCCACGGCCTGAAGCCGCTCGCGCGCTTCGCGGCATTCGCCGTGGCCGGCGTCGCGCCCGAGGTCATGGGCGTGGGCCCGATCGCGGCGATCCCGAAGGCGCTGAAGACGGCGGGCCTGAAGCAGCAGGACCTCGACTGGATCGAGCTCAACGAGGCGTTCGCGGCGCAGAGCCTCGCGGTCGTGCGCGATCTGGGCCTCGATGCCGCGAAGGTCAACCCGCTGGGCGGCGCGATCGCGCTCGGGCACCCGCTGGGGGCGACCGGCGCGATTCGTACGGCGACGATCGTGCACGGATTGGGGCGCCGCGGCGGCCGCTACGGCATGGTCACGATGTGCGTGGGCACCGGCATGGGGGCCGCGGGCATCTTCGAGCGGGTGTGAACCGAGGGAGGGATACGCGATGCGCGCGATGACGACGTGGGTGGCGGCGGTGGCGCTCGCCTGGAGCGCGGCGGCGGCGGCCGTCGAGGTGGCCGGCGTACGGATCGACGACAAGGCGAGCGTGGGCGGGCAGGAGCTCGTGCTGAACGGCGCGGGCCTGCGCACGAAGGTGTTCTTCAAGGTCTACGTCGCGGGACTGTACGTTCCGGCGAAGGCCGGCAGCCTGGCGGCGGTGCTGGAGAAGGCGCCGCGCCGGGTCCAGCTCACGCTGATGCGGGACGTGTCGGCGGAGGAGTTCGTCGAGGCGCTCGTGGACGGCATCAAGGCGAACACGACGGCCGCCGAGCTCGCCGCGGCCAAGGCCGGCATCGACCAGTTGAGCGCGATCGGCAAGTCGCTCGGCCAGGTCAGGGAGAAGGAGGTCGTGACGCTCGACTTCGTCGACGGCGGCACGAAGGTGGCGGTCAACGGCGCGGCGAAGGGCACGATTCCGGGCGAGGCGTTCAACCAGGCGCTGCTCAAGATCTGGCTGGGCGACAGCCCGGTGCAGGCGGACCTCAAGAAGGCGCTGCTGGGCGGCTGAGCCCGCGCGGCGGCGGCTCCCGGTCGGCATGGGCGATCCCGCGGGCGCGGCGCCGCACGACTTCTGGCCGGGCTGCGGCTACCGGCACCTGACGGTCGGCGCGGACGGCCGCCTCACGGTCACCGACGCGTTCCTGCGCGGCTACCTGCTGCGCCCGGAGCTCGCGCCGGTGCCCGAGTCGTGCGACGCCGAGCTCGCGCTGCACGACGCGCTGGTGGCCTCGCCGAGGCGCGCGGTGGCCGAGCGCGAGCTCGCGGCGATCCGCGACGAGGACGCCCGCGAGAACTTCCGGATCTGGCTGCGCTACCGCGACCGCCTCGCGGCGGCGCCGTCGCTCGAGGGCGCGTACCTGCGCCTCTTCCAGGGCGAGGGCGTCGACGTGCCGCCGACGTTCGTGCACGAGCTCACGCAGGTCCTGCTGCGCCACGTCCTCGGCGACCGCGCGGACCCGTTCGAGGCCCGGGCGGCGGAGATGCTGTTCCGGCCCCAGACCATCGCGGTGCTCGAGGGCGGTGCGGTCATGGCGGCCGACGAGGCCACGGTGGAGCTCTACGCGACGACCGGCGGCTTCGGGAACTTGGGCGAGCTGCTCGCGTCGAACCGGACCCCGGTCCGATCGATCGACCTCGACGTGATGACGCGCGACAACGCGGACGAGTACTGGCGGCGCGACGAGCGCCACGACCTCTCCGTCAGCCTCAACCGGGGGGAGCCGGCGCTCGACGCGCTCTGCCGAGTGCTCGGGCGCTGGGTGCGGCACTTCCTCGGCGCCGAGGTGAGGATCGCCCCCCAGCGCCGCATCGACGACGACCGCTGGGTGTGGCACGTCGGGCTGGACGCCGAGGCGTCGTCGATCCTGAACGACCTGTACAATCGCGTCGACGTCGACGAAGCGCGACTGGGACGGCTCGTCGCGCTCTTCGAGCTGGCGTTCGCGAATCCGGCCGACATGCGGCCCGCGATCGCGGGGCGTCCGGTCTACCTCGCGATGGCGTTCGACGAGCGCCGCCGCCTCAAGCTCAAGCCCCAGAACCTCCTCCTGAACCTTCCGCTCGCGCGGATGCAATGACCATGACCCTCGATCGCACCCGCCACGCCGCGCGCCTGCTGGCCGCCGCGCTGCTCGTCCCTCTCGCGGCGTACGCGCAGGCCCCTGCCGCGCCGGAGGCGAAGCCCGCGCCCGCGCCCGCGGCGGAAGCGAAGGATGCCGCTCCCGCCGCGAAGGACGCCGCGCCGGCGGCGAGCGACGCCGCCAAGGAGGCGCCGAAGGAGGCGCCGAAGGCCGCGGCGAAGGACGAGGGGAAGGGCGGAGCGAAGGACGCGGCGGCCGAGCCCGCGGCCACCGGACCGCTCGCGATGATGGCGTGGCTCGCGGGCTGCTGGAAGGGCGAGGTCAACAAGCGCGAGTTCCGCGAGTTCTGGCACCCGCCGCGCGGCAACCTGATGGTCGGCGTGAGCCGCACCGCCCTGCCAGAGCGCACGATCAGCTTCGAGTACCTGCGCCTCGAGCCCAAGGCGGACGGCATCTACTACGTGTCGGGATCGCCGGGGAAGCCCGAGTCGGCGTTCAAGCTCGTGCAGGGCGCGCGCGACGGGAACGACGAGATCTACACGTTCAAGCGCGGCGGCGCCGACTTCCCGTCGACGCTCGTGTACCGGCGCGCAGGGGGCGGCTGGCTCTACATCGAAGTCGCGGGCCAGGTGAAGGGGCGCGACGACAAGGTGACCTATCCGTTCCGGCGCGTCGACTGCGAGACCGGCGAGTTCATCCGGAAATAGCCGGGGCCGGCGGGAGGCGGGCCCCCGGAGCCGGGCTGCGCGAACCGGCGGCGGCGGAGGATCAGCGCGGCGGGACGCCGCGGTTCGCGAGCGCGTCCGCGCGGTGGTTGCCCTCGCTGTCCGCGTGGCCGCGCACCCAGTGCCACCGGATGCGGTGACGGCTCGCGAGCGCATCGAGCTCGCGCCAGAGCTCGGCGTTCTTCACGGGCTTGCGGTCGGCGGTCTTCCAGCCGTTGCGCTTCCAGCCGTGGATCCAGGTCTCGATTCCGTTCTTCACGTACTGCGAGTCGGTGTGGATCTCGACGTCGGAGGGCGCCTTCAGCGCCTCGAGCGCGCGGATCACGGCGGTGAGCTCCATCCGGTTGTTCGTCGTCGCGGGCTCGCCGCCGAAGAGCTCCTTCTCGCGGCCGCCCGCGCGGAGCAGCGCTCCCCAGCCGCCGGGGCCGGGGTTCCCCTTGCAGGCCCCGTCCGTGTAGACCACCACCGTGCTCACTGCGTAGCCTCCCCCACGGGTGGCCGTTCGCCCGGGAACGGGAATGCGACCGGCCGCGAGTCGCCGCCGGTCGTCCTCACTCGCCGTGCCGTCCCGCGGCCGTCAGGCCTTCCTTGGCTCGCGCGGCCGGCGCCAGCGCCTTCTTGCGGCGCTCGCGCCGCTGCCACGCCGGAGCGATCACGCGCATCCCGGCGACCTTCTTCGTCGCGCGCAGGAAGTAGACGCCGCCCGCGATCGGCCACCAGCGGTCGCCCGCCTTGTCGAAGAACGCGGACCGCTTGAGCCACCGCTCGCTCGAGAACGGCGGCACGTACGCGTCGAGGCGTCCGCCGATCACGTCGAAGCCGAGCAGCGAGAGCCAGTCCTTGAGGCGCCACAGCCCGATGAACCCGCCGTTCCAGGGCGGCGCCTGCTCGCGACCGAAGTACCGCCTCGCGCCCCACAGCGAGAACGGGTTGAAGCCCGCGACGATGATCTGCCCCTCGGGCCGCAGCACGCGGTAGGCCTCGCGCAGCATCAGGTGGGGATCGTCGGTGAACTCGAGCGCGTGCTGCATCACGACGAGGTCGACCGCGTTCTCGCCGAACGGCAGCGCGTGCGGGTCGGCGAGGAGCTCGGCCGGGGGATCGTAGTCGAGCGTCCACCGCGACGGGATCCGGCACTGCGCGAGCGCCGGCTGCTCGGGCAGCCCGATCTGGAGCGCGTAGTAACCGAAGATGTCGGCGACGGTCTGGTCGAAGTACGCCTGCTCGCGCTCGGCGAGGTAGCGCCCGAGCGGCGTCGCGAACCACTCGGCGAGCGTCGTTGACAGGCCCGGCGCGCCCTCCGAAGATGCGTCCATGCCGGCGATTATCCCGTTGCCCGCGTTCAGCGACAACTACGTGTGGGCGATCCGCGCGGGCGACCGCGCCGCGGTCGTCGACCCCGGCGACGACGAGCCGGTCGCGGCCTGGCTCGAGCGCGAGCGCGCGTCGCTCTGCGCGATCCTCGTCACGCACCACCACCCCGACCACACGGGCGGCATCGCGGACCTCGTCCGCACGCATCCGGTGCCGGTGATCGGCCCCGCGCGCGAGGCGATCCCGGCGCGCACGCTCGCGGTGGGCGGAGGCGACCGCTTCGAGGTGCCCGGATTGGGCCTGCCGCTCGAGGTGCTCGACGTCCCGGGACACACGGCCGGCCACGTCGCCTACGTCGGGCGCGGCGCCGGCTGGGGTACGCCGGTCGTGTTCTGCGGCGACACGCTGTTCGCCGCGGGCTGCGGCCGCCTGTTCGAGGGCACCGCCGACCAGATGTGGGCGTCGCTCTCGGCGCTCGCCGCGCTCCCCGGCGAGACGCGCGTGTACTGCGCGCACGAGTACACGCTCGCGAACCTCCGGTTCGCGGCCGCGGTCGAGCCCGCGAACCCGGCGATCGCCGAACGCACCGCCCGCGAGCGGGCGAAGCGCGACCGCGGCCTGCCGACCGTGCCGTCGACGATCGCGGAGGAGCTCGCGACCAATCCGTTCCTGCGTGCCGGAGAGGCCGCGGTCCGCGCCGTCGCCGAGGCGCGCGCGGGCCGGAGGCTCGAGGGCGGCGCCGCGGTCTTCGGCGCGCTGCGCGACTGGAAGAACGCGTTCTGATGTCGGACGCCGTCGGGTTGCAGCGGCCCGACCCGCCGCCTACCATCGCGGGCACGCCGGTACCCCCGCGCTCGTCGACGGCGGTCCGGCGCCCATCGGCTTCGGCGGAGAGGACGTTGCGACGAGGACTGGCTGCCGCACTCATCGGCATCGCGATCGGCGGGTGCGCCACCCCGGCCGAGCGGCCGAACGAGGCGCTGCCGCCGCTCCTGCCGCCCCCCCGTCCGGCGCCCGCCGTCGCGAAGGCTCCCGCGCCTGCGCCCCACGCCGCCAATCCGTTCCCCGCCGCCGCGGGCGCCGAGCTCGAGCCGCTGCCGGCCCCCGCGTCGAGCCTGTGGGCGCGCATCGTCAAGGGCTACGAGATCCCCGACCTCGTCGACGACCCGCTCGTCGCGAAGTGGGAGCAGTACTACGCGGACCGCCCCGACTACGTCGCGCGCATCGTCGACCGCAGCCGCCGCTACCTCTACCACATCGTCGCCGAGCTCGACGACCGCAGGATGCCGCTCGACCTCGCGCTCCTGCCGATGATCGAGAGCGCGATGAACCCGAACGCGATGTCCGTGGCGCGGGCCGCCGGCATCTGGCAGTTCATGCCGTCGACCGGGAAGCACTACGGGCTCGCGCAGACGTTCTGGCTCGACTCGAGGCGCGACGTCGTCGCGGCGACCGAGTCGGCGCTCGACTACCTGCAGAAGCTCTACGGCGACTTCGACGACTGGCAGCTCGCGCTCGCCGGCTACAACTGGGGCGAGGGCAACGTCGCGCGCGCGATCGCGAAGAACCGCGCCCGGGGCAAGCCGACCGACTACGCGTCGCTGCCGATGCCCGCCGAGACCCGCAACTACGTGCCGAAGCTGCAGGCGGTCAAGAACATCGTGCGCGATCCGGAGAAGTACGGCCTGGTGCTCGCCGACATCCCGGACTCGCCGTACTTCACCGTCGTCAAGACGACGCGCACGATGGACGTCAAGGTGGCGGCGGACCTGGCCGAGCTGTCGATCGACGAGTTCCTGACGCTCAATCCGCAGCACAACCGCCCGGTGATCGCGGGCGCCGACGAGCAGACGATCCTGCTGCCGATCGACAAGGCCGAGATGTTCGCCGCCAAGCTCGATCTCACCGAGCAGCCGCTCGTGACCTGGCAGGCCTACCGGGTGAAGCCGGGGGAGACCGTCGCCCAGGTGGCGACGAAGTTCGGCCTTCCGGTCGAGACGCTGCGCGCGGTGAACGGGCTGGGGACGCGCGCGACGCTGCCGGCCGGCCACGCGCTGCTCGTCCCGGCGCAGCAGCCCTCCGACGCGACGGCCGAGTCGGTGGTGAACACGGTGTTCACGACGGTGCCGGCGGGCCGGACCTTCTACCACACGGTCAGGCACGGCGAGACGATCTCGGTGATCGCGCGGCGCTACGGCGTTTCCGCCGACGACCTGAAGCGCTGGAACGGCATGACGCAGAACGCCCTCAAGGTGGGCCAGCGGCTGCGCGTGACCTCCGACGTCGTCACCGGCGGCAAGCGCCCGAAGAAGCCGCAGGCGGCGCCGAAGCGCGCGTCGGGGACCCTCCCGCCGGCCGCCCGCGCGCAGGGCGGGACCTCGTCGGCCGGCCGCAGCGCGGCGATGGCGCGCACCCCGCGGCGCTGATCGCCGGGCCTCGCCGGCGCCCTCAAACGAAACGGGCGACGCCTCCGCGTCGCCCGTTTACCGTCCGCTGCACGCTTGCGGCGGACCTATGGCCGCTCGCGCTTACTTCTTCTTGGCGGCCTTGCGCTTGGTGGCCTTGCGGGCCTTGCGCTTCGGGGCGGCCTTCTTCTTGGTCGCCTTCTTCGCGGCCTTGCGCTTCGTGGTCTTCTTGGCGGCCTTCTTCTTGGTCGCCTTCTTGGCGGCCTTGCGCTTCGGGGCGGCCTTCTTCGCGGCCTTGCGCTTCGTCGCCTTGCGTTTCTTCGGCGCGGGGGCCGCAGCCGCCGGCGCCATCATCGACATCATGTCAGCCAACATCGTCTTCTCCTGTCTGAGTTGCTGGATGTTATGTGGTGCTTCTTCGCAGGCGTCGTCCGATTCACGGACCCCTTGACAAAACCCTTGGCACCTGCTGCCTGCATTCTAGCCAAGTTTCAACGATTTGCAAGATTCGAGGCGGACGGAAAAGTCGCCGGCGCGCGATTGTTGCGTATTCGCACACGCGCGCCGGGTGCTCGAGAGCGAATTCAGCGGGGCAGCGTCGCTTCGGCGGCGTACAGATCGGCCACGGTCTCGCGCCGGCGCACGAGGTGCGCACGCTCGCCGTCGACCATCACCTCGGCCGCCCGCGGACGGGCGTTGTAGTTCGAGCTCATCGCCATCGCGTACGCGCCGGCGGCGCGAACCGCGAGCAGGTCGCCCGCCGCGAGGTCGAGATCCCGCCCGCGCGCGAGGAAATCCGCGCTCTCGCAGACCGGGCCCACGATCTCCCAGTGCATCGGCGGGCCCGGGCGCGGCCGCACCGGTTCGACGGCGTGCCACGCGTCGTAGAGCGCCGGGCGCAGCAGGTCGTTCATCGCCGCGTCGACGATCGCGAAGTGCTTCGCGGGGCCCGGCTTCAGGTACTCGACCCGCGTGACCAGCACGCCCGCCTCCGCGACGAGCCACCGGCCCGGCTCGATCAGGAGCTTCTCGCGGCGGCCGGCGAAGAGCTCGCGCAGCATCGCGGCGTAGCCCGCGACCGGGAGGGGCGTCTCGTCGCGGTAGCGGATGCCGAGCCCGCCGCCCAAGTCGACGTGCTCGAGGTGGAGGCCCTCGCCCGCGAGCCGGTCGGCGAGGTCGAGCACCTTGCGCGCCGCCTCGCGGTAGGGCGCGAGGTCGGTGATCTGCGAACCGATGTGGATGTCGATGCCGCGCACCGCGATCCCCCGCATCCTTCGCGCCTGCCGGTAGAGCGGCAGCGCGTCGTCGTACGCGATGCCGAACTTGTTCTCCTTGAGGCCGGTCGAGATGTACGGGTGCGTCTTCGGGTCGACGTCCGGGTTCACGCGGAAGCTCACCGGCGCGACGCGCCCGCGCTCGCGGGCGACCGCGTCCAGCCGCTCGAGCTCGGCGGCGGATTCGACGTTGAAGCAGAGGATCCCGGCGTCGAGCGCCTGGCGCATCTCGGCGGCGGACTTGCCGACGCCGGAGAACACCGTCTTGCCGGGGTCGCCGCCCGCCGCGAGGACGCGGGCGAGCTCGCCGCCGGAGACGATGTCGAAGCCGCTGCCCAGCCGTGCGAACACGTCGAGCACCGCGAGGTTCGCGTTCGCCTTCGCCGCGTAGCAGACGAGGTGCGGCAGGCCGGCGAGCGCGCCGTCGAGCGCCCGCCACGCGCCCTCCAGCGCGGCGCGCGAGTAGACGTAGCACGGGGTGCCGTGGCGCTCGGCGATGGCCGAGAGCGGGACGCCTTCGGCGCACAGTTCGCCGCCGCGAAGCTCGAACGGCGGGCGGGCGCCCGGGGACCGCGGACCCTCGCTCATCGCGTCTTCTGCGGGGGGGCGTCCGCGTCGGCCGCCGGCGGTGCGGGCGCGGGCGCAGCGGGCGCCGGTGCGGCGGCGCTCGGCGCGGGGGCGGCGTCGGGACGCTTGAGCGGGCCCTTGATGCCGCAGCCGGCGATCGCGGCGGCGACGATCATCGCGATCGGCGCCGCGAAGCGGCGCGTCGTGCGCGAGGCGCGTCGGAAATCACGTAACATCGGCGGCGATGGTAGCACGCACGTCTCGCGCCTCCCGCCGCCTCCCGTGACCGCCGAATCCGACTTCCTCGCCGCCGCCGACGCCACGCTCGCCGCGATCGGCGCTGCGATCGATCGAGCGCTCGGGGACTCCGACGTCGACGTCGACTGGAGCCTCGTCGACGGCATCCTCGAGATCGCCTGCGAGGACGGCAGCAAGGTGATCGTCAACCGCCACGCGCCGAACCGCGAGATCTGGGTCGCGGCGCGCCGCGGCGGCTACCACTTCCGTTCGGAGGAGGGGCGCTGGCGCGACACGCGCGGCGGCGGCGAGCTGGGCGCGTCGCTCGCGACGATCCTGCGCGAGCAGGCGGGGCTGGCGGTGGAGCTGGGGAACCTGAAGGCGGAGACAGGAGATGGGAGATAGGAGATGGGCGGGCGGTGCCGCCTCGCGGGGCGGCACGCCGGAGACCGCGTCGCAAGGTCAAGGCGAATGCAGCTTGCGCGACCCCCTGTCTCCCTCCATCGCCTTCCTCACGCGGCCAGCAGCGCCGTCCACTCCTCGAGCGCCCGCCGGTGCGCCTCGTGACCCGGCATCAGCGCCTCGACGAGCGCCCAGAACCGCCGCGAGTGGTTGAGCTCGACCAGGTGCGCGACCTCGTGCGCGACGACGTAGTCGGCGAGCGACGGCGGCAGCTGGATCAGCCGCCAGTTGAGGCGGATCTCGCCCTTGTGGTTGCAGCTGCCCCACTCGCTGCGCGCGTTCGACAGCCGCACCGGCGGAACGGCGTCGGTGATCCGTCGTGCGTACCCCTCGACGCGCGGCAGCAGGCGCTGCGCCGCCTGGTCGCGCAGCCACCGGGCGACGGTGTCGGCCACGGCGCGCTCGTCGTGCGCGGACGGGTGGAGCACCGTGAGGTCGAACAGGTCGGCGCGCACGTTCGCCGACCGCGACGGGAACACTGCCAGCCTGAGCTCGTCGCCCAGGTACAGGATCGGCGCGCCGGTGCGCCACTCGCGAGGCAGCACGTCGCGCCGCCGCGACCGCCATTCGGCGAGCGTGCGCACGATCCAGGCAGCGCGCTCGGTGAGCGCCTCCTCGATCTCGCGCAGCGTCACCCAGCGCGGGGCGCGGACCGTGAGGCCGTCCAGGTCGACCGCCATGCCGATCGTCCGGCGGCGGGCGCGGACGAGCCGGTAGTCGACGGCCTCGCCGGCGAGCTCGATGCGCCGCGCCGACGACGCGCGGTCGCCGGGCCGTCCGGGGCGGCCGGTCAGGCCGGCGCGCCCAGCCTCGCGACCTCGCCCTCGATCCATCGCTCGATCTCGGCGGTGAGCTCGCCCGGATGCCGGCCTGTTGACGGGATCGGCTTGCCGAACACCATCGTGATCTCGCCCGGCCGCTTGCCGAGGATGCCCTTCGGCCACAGCCAGCCCGCGTTGTGCGCGACCGGCAGGATCGGCACGCCCATCTCGATCGCGAGCCGCGCGCCGCCGGTCTTGTACTTGGCGCGCGTCCCGGCGCGGATGCGCGTGCCCTCCGGGTAGACGACGATCCAGAAGCCCTGCGCGAAGCGCTCGCGCCCCTGCTCGGCGATCTGCTCCATCGCGTCGCGGCCGGCCTTCCGGTCGATCGTGATCGGCGAGGCGAGCGCGAAGCCCCAGCCGAAGAACGGGACCTTGAGCAGCTCCTTCTTCGCGACGAACGCGAGCGGCGGCAGGTAGATGCCCAGCGTCAGCGTCTCCCAGGTCGAGCTGTGCTTCGCCATCACGATGTGCGGCGTCGACGGGAGGTTCTCGAGCCCCTCGACGCGCCAGCGGATGCCGCAGATCCAGCGGGCGCCGCGGGCGACGGTGCGGCACCAGTGCGCGGCGATCCGGTAGCGCGGCACGCGCGGCAGCCAGAACGTCGCGAGCATCACCGCCGCGTAGATCGGGGTGACCAGCGCCTGGAACGCGAGGAACAGGAGCGAGCGGACCGTCGACATGGGCGGCGGGCCTAGTCGCGCGCGAGCAGCGCCGACGCGGCGAACGCGAGGTCCGGGAAGATCGCGGTGCTCGCCGGGAAGCCGCCTTCGCGGAGCGTCTTCTCGCCCTTGCCGGTCAGCACCAGCATCGGCTGGCCGCCCGCCGCCTCCGCGGCCTGAAGGTCGCGCAGGCTGTCGCCGATGCACGGCACCGTGGCGAGGTCGGCGCCGAAGCGCCGGGCGGCCTCGAGCAGCATCGCGGGCTGCGGCTTGCGGCACTCGCACTTCGCGTCGGCCGTGTGCGGGCAGAAGAACACCGCGTCGATGCGGCCGCCGGCCAGCGCGAGCGCGCGGTGCATCCGGTTGTGGATCGCGTTGAGCGTCGCCATGTCGAACAGCCCGCGGCCGATGCCCGACTGGTTCGTGCAGACGACCACGCGGTAGCCCGCGTGCGAGAGCCGCGCGATCGCCTCGAGGCTGCCGGGGATCGGCCGCCACTCGTCGGGCGACTTGATGAAGAGGTCGCTGTCGTGGTTGATGACGCCGTCGCGGTCGAGGATGATGAGCCGCGCGGCGCGCGTCTGGGCGACGGTTTCGTTGGCGAACTGGACCACGGGCGTAACTGTAGCGAGAAATCGGGGGGCGCGGCGAGCGCCGCGCGCCCCCGGGGCGCCGCGGACGGCCGGGCCGCGCCTACAGCCTGGAGATGTCGGCGACCCGGTTCATCGTCGCGGCGACGCCCGACAGGAGCGCGAGGCGGTTCGCCCGCACGGCCGGATCGTCGGCCATCACCATCACGTCGTCGAAGTAGCGGTCGACGACCGGCTTCGCGGTCGCGAGCGCCTTCAGCGCGGACGCGTAGTCGCCCGCGTCGCAGCTCGCGGTCACCGCCGGATCGAGCGCCTGGAACGCGAGGTACAGGTCGTGCTCGGCGCCTTCCGCGAGCAGCGAGCGATCGACCGCGGCCGCGGCCTCGGTGCCGGACTTCCGGAGGATGTTGACGATGCGCTTGTTCGCGGCGGCGAGCGCGGCCGCCTCCGGGAGCGCCTCGAACGCCTGCACGGCGGCGAGCCGCTCGGGGAGCGACGCGAGCGTGGCGGGGGACCGGGCGATCAGCGCCTCGACCTGGTTCGCCGTGCCGCCGAGCTCGCGCAGGTAGCCGCGCAGCCGGTCGAGCACGAACGCCTCGAGCTCGGCGACCGCGGGCTTCACGGCGGCGACGCCGCGGAACGCCGCGAACGCCACCCCGATCGCGTCGGCGAGCGGCAGCGCGGGCTTCTTCTCGACGAGGATGCGCACGACGCCGAGCGCGGCGCGGCGCAGGCCGAACGGGTCCTTGTCGCCGGTCGGCGTCTGGTTCACGCCGAAGAGCCCCGCGAGCGCCTCGAGCTTGTCCGCGAGCGCCACCGCCTGCGCCACCGGCCCCTCGGGCAGCGCGTCGCCCGCGTAGCGCGGCCAGTAGTGCTGGGCGATCGCGTCGGCGACCTCGGGCAGCTCGCCGTCGTGCCGCGCGTAGTAGCGGCCCATCGTGCCCTGCAGCTCGGGGAACTCGCCCACCATGTCCGTGACGAGGTCCGCCTTCGCGAGCATCGCCGCGCGCTCCGCGGCCACCGGGTCCGCGCCCACCGCGGGCGCGATCGCCTTCGCGATCGCGGCGAGGCGCAGCACGCGCTCGCCCTGCGAGCCCAGCTTGTGGTGGTAGACGACCGACGCGAGCTTCGGCAGCCGCGCGTCGAGGCGCTGGCGGCGGTCCTGGTCGTAGAAGAACCGCGCGTCGGCGAGACGGGCGCGCAGCACCCGCTCGTTCCCGGCGACGATCGCCGCCGGGTCCTCGGTGGCGAGGTTCGAGACGAGCAGGAACCGCGCGCGCATCCGGCCCTCGCCGTCGGTCAGCGCGAAGTACTTCTGGTTCTGCTGCATCGTCAGGATCAGGCACTCCTGCGGCACCGCGAGGAACGCGGGGTCGAACGTGCCCGCGTAGACGACCGGCCACTCGACGAGCGAGGCGACCTCGTCGAGCAGCGCGTCGGGCGCGATCGGAACGTCGCCCTGCGCGGCCTTCGCGAGCCCGGCCTCGATCGCCGCGCGCCGCGCGTCGAACGAGGGGATCACCTTGCCCTCGGCTTCGAGCGCGGGCGCGTACGCGTCGGCGGTCGCGATGTCGACGTCCCGACGGCCGAGGAAGCGGTGGCCGCCGGTCGTGCGGCCGGCCGAGAGGCCCAGGGCTTCGACCGGGACGACGTCCGCGCCGTGCAGCGCGACGAGGCGGTGCGCGGGGCGCACGAACTTCTCGACGTTCCAGTAGGCGCCCGGCGGCGAGTAGCTCATCACCTTCGGGATCGGGAGCCCGGCGATCGCGACTTCGAGGGCGGCCTGCAGACCCTCGGCGAGCGGCATGCCCGGCTTCACCCCCGTGTGGAAGAGCGACTCGGCCTTGCCGTCGGGCTCGCGCGTCATCGTCGCGACGGCCGATTCCGGAAGGCCCAGCGAGGCGAGCTTCTTCCGGAGCGCCGCGGTGGGCCTGCCGTCGGCGCCGAATGCCACCGCCACCGGCAGCACCTTCTGCTTGAACGGCTGGTCCGGCGAGCGGCCGAGCACGTGCGTCACCGATACCGCTAGCCGCCTCGGCGTCGCATACGGCGTCGCCGTCGACGAGGGCGCGAGGAACCCGACCGTGCCAAGGCCGCGCGCCAGCGTCTCGGCGAACGCCTCGGAGAGCCGCCGCAGCGCCTTGGGCGGGAGCTCCTCGGTGTGGAGCTCGACGAGCAGCGTGCTGTCCGTGCTCACCGGGCAACCTCCCCCGGGCCTGCCGCTCGCGCGCCGTCGCGCACCCGCTTCCCGGCGAGAGGACGGGCGTCCCGGATCGGTCCGGCGGGGCTCATGCCGCCACCTTCGCGTATTGCGCGGGCAGGCTCGCCCGCTCGCGATCGGCGAGCATCGGGTAGCCGGCCGCCTCGCGCGACTCGACGTAGGCGGTCGCGACGAGCCTCGACAGCGCCCGGATGCGTCCGATGTAGCCGGCGCGCTCGGTGACCGAGATCGCGCCGCGCGCGTCGAGCAGGTTGAACGTGTGCGCCGCCTTGAGGATCATCTCGTAGCCCGGCAGCGGCAGCTTCGTGGCGAGCAGGCGCTTCGCCTCGCCCTCGAACATGCCGAACTGCTCGAAGAGCTTCGCCGGGTCGGCCTCGTCGAGCGCGTAGCGCGACTGCTCGACCTCGTTCTGCAGGAACACGTCGCCGTAGCGCATCGTGTCGGTGTAGGCGAGGTCGAACACCGACTCGACGTCCTGCAGGTACATCGACATGCGCTCGAGGCCGTAGGTGATCTCGCCGGTGATCGGGTTGCAGTCGAGGCTGCCGACCTGCTGGAAATAGGTGAACTGCGTGATCTCCATGCCGTTCAGCCACACCTCCCAGCCGAGCCCCCAGGCGCCCAGCGTCGGGTTCTCCCAGTCGTCCTCGACGAAGCGAACGTCGTTCGCCTTCAGGTCGAACCCGAGCGCCCCGAGCGATCCGAGGTAGAGGTCGAGGATGTCCGCGGGCGCGGGCTTCAGCACGACCTGGAACTGGTGGTGCTGGAACAGCCGGTTCGGGTTCTCGCCGTAGCGGCCGTCCTTCGGCCGGCGCGAGGGCTGCACGTACGCGGCGCGCCACGGCTCGGGGCCGAGCGCGCGCAGGAAGGTCGCCGTGTGCGAGGTGCCGGCGCCCACCTCCATGTCGTAGGGCTGCAGGAGCGCGCATCCGCGGGAGCCCCAGTACTCCTGGAGGCGCAGGATCACTTGCTGGAACGTGAGCATCGGCGGGGTGGCCGGCGCGCGGGCGCCGGACGGGCCTTGATCGAACCCGCCATTCTACCGGCAGGGGCGTGCACCCGACGGCGACCGGAAACGGGCGCGGCGGACCGATCAGACCGCGTCCCCGACGGGCGCGGGCGGCGCGGCCGCGTCCGCAAGGGGCCGCATCGCGACGCGCTTCGCGGGGCTCGGCCGCCAGTGGTCGCGGTGGCGGCTCCCCCGCTCGCAGGGCCCGTCGCGGACCACGGTCCAGTCGTAGCCGATCGCGAGCTCCTCGACGAAGAGGCGGCCGAGGAAATGCGCGAGGTGCGCGCCCATGCAGCCGTGCGTGTGGCCGCCGAACGGCGAGTACTCGCTGCGTCCGTACGCACGGCGGCGGAAACGGCCCGGATCGAACCGGTCGGGATCCTCGAACACGGCGGGATCGCGATGCGACTCGTTGACGCACAGGCGCAGGATCCAGCCGGCCGGGATCGTGAGCCCCTCGAGCTCGAAGGTCTTCGCGACGCGCCGGTAGAGGAACTCGCTCTGCTCGAGCCGCAGCGTCTCCATGACGGCCGCGGTCGCCGGGTCGACCGGCGGCGCAAGTCGGGGCACGCCCGCGGTCCGGCCGTTCGCGCGCACCTCCTCGCGCCACTGCGGCGCCCCGCCGAGGAACTCGAAGATCCAGTCGAGGAGCCCCGTGAGGTCGCCCGTCGCGATCTTGAAGACCATCACGAAGTTCTCGATGCGCGCGGGCTCGTCGAGCGCATGGGGCTCGGATGCGGCGAGCACGGCGAGCGCCGAGCCGGGCGCGACGCGCGGCGAGCCCGCCTCGGCGTCCCGGTGGATCCCGCGCACGATCGCCGCGATCGCCGCGACGCCCGCCAGGAGCTCGCGGCGCCAGCGCGGACCGCCGGTGCGGTGGAACGCGAGCCGGGGCAGCTCGCGGGCGATCGCGGCGACGCGCCCGTCGTCGGGCTCGATGCCGAGGAACAGGCGGGCGATCGCGCCGACGATCCAGCGCTCGAAGGCCTCGCGCGCGTACGCGCCGCCGTCGTCGCGCAGCGACGCCTCCGAGAGCCGCGCGAGCTCGCGGCGGAGCGACGCCCGCAGCGAGGCCTCGGCGCCGGCGACGTCCATCCTCGCGAACGCCGCGCGGAACACCGGCGCCTCCTCGCGATGGTCGGCGCCGCTCATGTAGCGGAGCACGCCCTTCGTCAGGAGCCGGTTGTAGGGAAGCGTCGCGGGCGCGAGCGCGTCGGCGTGCTCGACGAGGATGCGGCGCGCGCGGTCGTGGCCGACGACGCACGCGACCGGCCGGCCGAACTGGCTCGTCTTGAAGATCGGCCCGTACCGGGCGGCGCGGTCGCGGTAATAGCGCCGGTCGTCGATCGCGTCGAGCGACTCGCCGAGGCCGAGCGAGCCGGGCGGCCAGCCCCGGCGCGCGCCGTAGGCGGGCCGTGCGCGCCAGGCGAGCGCGAGCAGGGTCGCGAGGGCGAGCGCCGCGGCGAGGTGCCGCACGAGCGGCCAGGCCGCGGTCGCCCAGAGGAGCAGCGCCGCGCCGAGGAAGAGCGCGCCCGCCAGCGCCGCGGCGAGCGCCGGGTGCGCCGCCGCGTCGCGCCGCAGCGGCGGCTTCGTCGCGAGCCGCAACGCGAGGACGGCCGCGAGCGCGAGGACGGCGTACTCGGCGAACGGCAGCAGCAGGTCGATCGTTCGATCCTCCGGCGACGGGCGGACGACGGCGCGCGGCGCCCACGGGCCGGCGGCCTCGGTCTGGCATCATAGCCTCGCGAGGCGGACGCCCGCTCGCGCCCCGCCTTCCCGTCGTGCCCGGAAACGTACGCGATGCGCTTTTGCATGGTCACGACGTTCTACCCGCCGCACCACTTCGGCGGCGACGCGATCTACGTGCAGGCGCTCGCGCGCGCGCTGGTGCGGGCGGGTCACGAGGTCGACGTCGTGTGCTCGGACGACGCGTTCGTCGCCTGCGGCGGGCGCGTGGCGACGCCGACGCGGCGCGGCGACTCCGACGAAGGGGTCGCGGTCCACCGGATCGCGACGCGCTTCCCGCGCCTCGCCTCGCTCCTCGCGCACCAGACCGGAACGCCCGGACCGGGACGCGCGGACCTCGCCTCGGTCCTCGACCGCGGCCACGACGTCGTCCACTACCACAACGTCTCGCTCGTCGGCGGGCCCGCGGTGCTCGGCATGGGGCGCGCGCGCGCGAAGCTCATGACGCTGCACGACCACTGGCTCGTGTGCCCGACCCACGTGCTGTGGAAGAACCGCGGGCGCGCGTGCGACCGGCCGACGTGCCTCACCTGCACGGTGCGCTCGCGCCGGCCCCCGCAGCTCTGGCGCTACGGGAGCGCGATCCCGCGCGCCCTCGCCAACGTCGACGTCCTGCTCGCGCCGAGCCGCTGGTCGGCGCGGCGCCACCGCGAAGGCGGCATCGACCGTCCGATCGAGGTCCTTCCGCTGTTCTCGCGCTTCGAGGGCGTCGCGGCAGCCCCGGCGCCGGGACGCCGCTTCCTCTACGTCGGCAGGCTCACGCCTTCAAAGGGCGTGCGGCCGCTCGTCGAGCGGTTCGCATCGACGCCGGGGCTCGAGCTCACGGTGGTCGGCGACGGCGTCCTGAGGGCGAGCCTGGCGGCCGAATTCTCGCACGCGGCCAACGTGCGCTTCGTCTGGCCCGTCGACCGGGACACGCTGGCGGGACTCTACGCCGGGGCGGTCGCGACGATCGTCCCGTCCATCGGGCCGGAGAGCTTCGGGCTCGTGACGGTCGAGTCGTTCGCCCACGGGACGCCGGTCATCGCGCTCGAGGCGGGCGGCTGCGGCGAGATCGTGCGCGACGCGGGCGCGGGCGTCGTGTGCGCGGACCTCGACGGCGTCGTCGAGACGGCGCGCCGCCTCGACGCGGATCCCGCGTGGCGCGCCGCCCTCGGCGCGCGGGCGCGCGCGGCGTACCTCGGCCGCTACAACGAGGCGCGCCACGTCGCCGACTATCTCGACCTCGTCGCCTCGAGCCTCGCGCACCCGGCGCCGAGGGTCCCTGCCACGGCGTCGTCGCCGTCCGGCGCCGTGCAGTAGGATGCCGCATGCGCGCGGTGATTACTTTCCACCACGTAGGCGACGCGCCGGGACCGCTCGCGTATCCGGTCGCGGCGTTCGACGACCTGCTGCGCTCGCTCGCGCGACGAGGGCTCCCGGTCGTCGACCTGGACACGCTGCTCGCGCCCGGCGCGGGACCGGGCGTCGCGCTCGCGTTCGACGACGGGTGCCGCAGCGTCGCGACCGCGGCGCTGCCCGCGCTCGCGGGAGCGCCGGCGCACCTGTTCCTCTGCACCGGCTGGGTGGACGGCGATCTCGCGCCCGGGGCGCGCATGCCGCCGTACGCGCCCCTCGACTGGGACGACGTGCTGCGCCTCGCGCGGCACGGCGTCTTCGTCGAAGCGCACACGCACGGGCATCCCGACCTGCGCGGGCTCGACGCCGCCCGCATCGACGACGAATGCGCGCGCGCCGACGAGGCGATCGAGCGTCGCGTCGGCCGGCGTCCGCGCTACTTCGCGTATCCGTACGGGCGCTGCGACGCGGCGTCGCGCGGGGTCGCGGCCGCCCGCTACGCCGCGGCGTTCACGACGCGCCTCGCGCCCCTGCGAGAGGCGGACGACCGCCACCGCCTGCCGCGCATCGACGCCCACTTCCTGCGCGGCGCCGCGACCCGCGCCCGCCCGGACGGACGGCGTTCGCGCGCGTGGCTCGCGCTGCGCGGCGCGCTGCGCACGCTCGCGGGGCGCCAGTGAGCGCGGGCGCGCGTTCGGGGGGGGCCGCGATCAGCGTCATCGTCCCCGTCTACAACGGCGAGGCGGTGCTCGCGCGAAGCCTCGCGCCGCTGGCGACGTTCGCCGTCGACGGCGAGATCGCCGAGCTGATCGTCGTCGACGACGGCTCGACCGACGCGTCGGCGTGGATCGCCGCCCAGGCGGGCGCGCGCGTCGTGCCCTCGGGCGGGCGGCTCGGGCCCGGCGGCGCGCGCAACCGCGGCGCGGAGATCGCGAAGGGCGACGTGCTCTGGTTCGTCGACGCGGACGTCGTCGTCCACGCGGACGCCGCGCGGGTGCTGGCGGACGCGCTCGCCCGCACCGGCGCGGCGGCGGTGTTCGGCACCTACGACGAGTTCCCGGCCGCGACGAACTTCCTCTCCCAGTACAAGAACCTCGCGCACCGGCACCACCACGTTCGCGCCGAGCGCGCCGCCGAGACGTTCTGGGCCGGCTGCGGGGCGGTTCGCGCCGATGCCTTCTGGAGCGTCGGCGGATTCGACGCCGAGCGCTACCCGCTGCCCTCGATCGAGGACATCGACCTCGGCGTCCGCCTGCGCGAGCGGGGCCACGCGATCCTGATCGAGCCGGAGCTCCAGGGCCAGCACCTGAAGGCCTGGCATTTCGCGAACCTGCTCCGCACCGACATCGTCCAGCGGGCCGCCCCGTGGACGCGGCTGATGCGCGAGCGCCGGACGCGCGCGACGCTCAACGTGAGCTTCCGCGAGCGGCTGCGCGCGCTGCTCGCGTGGGGCTTGGCGCTCGCGCTCCTCGCCACGCTCGCGGGCAAGGGCTCGTTCCTGCTCGTGCTCGCGCTCGTCGTCGCGGCGATCGCCGCCAACGCGCACCTGTTCGCGCTGTTCGTGCGCACGAACGGCCTCCCGTTCGCGCTGGGCGCGATCCTGTTCCACCAGTTCGCGTACCTCTACGCGTCGGCCGCCTACGTCGCCTGCCGGCTCGGCTGGTCGCCCGACCGCCCGCGGCCTTCGAGGAGCACGACGAGCACGTAGTAGGCGAGCGCCGGCGCTGCGTGCAGCAGGAAGCGGTTGACGAGCGTCTCGTCCGCGACCCCGCCCGCCGCGGACGTGAAGAAGTAGACGACGACCACCAGCGCGGCCGCGGCGGCGACCGTCATCGTGAGCGGCGCGAGCCGCTGCGAGAGCAGGATGCGCCAGTGCCAGGCGACGACCGCGACGAGCGCGTAGGCCGCGAGGTGCCAGTTGTCGTACGCGAACACCTGGGGGATCACGTACGGAAGCACGTCGACCGGCCGCGAGAGCAGAACGTAGCCCATCAGCGGCAGGCGCGCAGGACCGAACGCGAGATAGCCCGCGAACGCGAGCACGGCGATGCCCGCCAGGGCGAAGCCCGCGCGGCGGTGGAGCGCCGTCACGGCGCCGGGAACGAGGGTCGCCATCCAGAGGAAGCCCTCGTTCTTCATCGCGAGGCCGGAGAGCGCCGTCACGAGCGCGAGCCAGCCCATCGGCGCCTCGCGCGTCGCCGACCAGCGCCACAGCGCCATGGCGGCCATGCCGTAGGTCGCCGCCAGGAAGAGGTCGGCCGCCCCGGCGATCGCGACGTGCCGGCCGAGCACCGGCAGCGACATCACGAGCCACGCGGCCGTCATCGCCACCGGCGCACGCGCACCTGCGCGCCTCGCCTGCCCGTAGAACGCCAGCGGCAACGCGATCGACAACGCGATCCACGGGGCCGAGACGAGCGAATCGTTCCAGGCGGCGAGGAAGGTGGCGGTCCACGCCTGCATGAGCGGGATCGCGGCCGGATGGCCCGGATTCGCGTCGGTGTAGAGCGCCGGATCGCCCCGCGCGAGCCAGGTCTCGGGCGGCACGAACGGCATCATCCGACCGTGCTCGAACCAGACGCGCGCCTTGGTCGCCCAGTGCGCCCAGGGGTCGTAGCCGCGCATCGGCGCGACGAGCGCTTCGAGCGCCAGACCGGCGAGCCGGATCGCGACGAGGGCGAGCGCCGCCCAGAACAGCGCGCGCAACAGCGGCGGCTCGGCCGCCGGCATCCCGCGCAGCCACGGCGACGGCCCGCCCGACGCGCCGGGCTTGCGCGCGAGCCACCAGGCGATCGCGCCCGCCGCGACGATCGTGCCGGCGAGGAGCGGCAGGCTCCAGCGGAGGCCCGCGAGCGAGTACGCGCGCATCGCCAGGGTCGCCGCGAACATTCCGACCAGGTAGCCGTAGCCGATCGCGAGGATCCCGGGATCCTCGGGTGAACGCCGCCACAGGGCGCGGACCGCCCAGGTGCCGGCGATCCAGGGGAGCGCGACGCTCGCGAGCGCGCCGATCGCCTCAACCACCGTCGACCTCGACGAGCGCGAAGGCCGGTCCGTCGGAGAGGATCTCGCGCGCCGTACGGGTGCGACCGTCGGTCCAGACGAGATTCCGGCGGTCGGGATCCCAGCGGATCGGACCGTAGAGCAGCAGGAGCACCTGGTCGCCCGGGCGGAGCTGGTCGGGTGCCGGCGGCGCGGCCTGGCGAGGCGGGCGCGAGTCGTAGAACACGTTGCGCGGGTACAGGAACCAGCCGACGCGCGTCCGCAGGTGCTCGTTGTCGGAGAGCACGAGGATGCGCCCGTCCTCCGGATGCGGCGCATCGCGCACGCGGCGCGCGAGGTCGAAGATCGGCGCGTCCAGGTCGGACGCGCGCTTCTCGTCGATCGTCTTGCCCGCGAACTGCGCGAGCGCCGCCTGGTGATGGCCCCACAGGATGCCCTGCCAGCGCAGGTCGAGCAGCAGCCATCCCGCCAGGAAGAGCGCGGCGACCGCGGCCGGCGCGACCGGCTCGCGCCGCCGGCGTGCGCGGAACGCGAGATAGGCTGCCCCGAGCGCGACGGCGAGCGCGACCACCGGGAGCATCGGCACGACGTGGCGGCTCTCGTCCTCGAACTGGACGACCGCCGCGCGTCCGCCGGCGCGCGGCCAGGCGAACCACTGCCGCAGCGCGTCGCCGAGCGTGACGTCCCAGGCGTTCGAGCGCGCCGAGAGCCCGGCGATCGCGAGCGGCGCGCTCAGCGGGCCGCGCACGGCCAGCGCCACGCCCTCGATCGTTCCGGCCCAGTCGCGCTGGCGTGCGAGGTCGATCGTGACCGGCCCCCGCGTCCACTCGATCGGCGCCGTGCGCATCCGACCCCGCTCACCGCGCGTGCGCCACACCAGCGCGAATTCGAGGCCGCCGGGGGCTTCCCTGGCGAGGTGCCAGGTCAGCCGCGTGTACTCGTCCGCGGCGAACGCCGGCGTGGATGCGACGATCAGCCCGACGCCGTTGGCGTCGAGCGCCTCGAGCACCAGGACGTCGCCATCGACGCGCCCGCGGCCCTTCGTCGCGCTCATCGCGCTCGCCGGCACGTCGATCGACGGGGGATCGCCGACGAGCTGCGGCCCCGCCTTGAAGGTGATCGCGACCGCGAGCGCGATCGCGAGCGAAGCCGCGAACAGGGCCGCGATGCGGACCCCGGCGGAGCGCGGCGGCGAGGCGTTCGGGGCGCTGGCGGTGCTCAAGCGGGCGGGGGAGCGAGGGTCGGCGCTGCCGCGCGAGCCTACCACCGCCGTCCGGCGCGCGTCACGCGCCGTCGGCCGCGCGGACCCGGCCGGTGCCGCACCGGCCGCCGCCGATATACTGCGCGACGTCGCGTGATCCCATGGCCTCTCCTCCCCAGATTGCCGTCGTCGTCGGCGCGGGCCCCGCGGGCCTCACCGCGGCGCTCGAGCTCCTGCGCCACACGCCGGTGACGCCGATCGTCGTCGAGGCGACCGACGCCGTGGGCGGGCTTTCGCGCACCGTGAACTTCCGCGGCTACCGGATGGACCTGGGCGGCCACCGCTTCTTCTCG
Source organism: Burkholderiales bacterium (assembly GCA_046347845.1). GTDB lineage: Bacteria > Pseudomonadota > Gammaproteobacteria > Burkholderiales > Casimicrobiaceae > VBCG01. The sequence goes on from JAXMFH010000005.1 coordinate 80,786, forward strand.
CGCTCGGACTGGGTGATGGACTGGTGGCAGGAGATCCTCCCCGTCGACCCGGCGGCGTCGGGCGAGGGCGAGCGCATCCGCCTCGCCTACCGCGCGCGCCACCGCGAGCTCGAGATGCCCGCCGCGAGCGCCGGCGCCGCGGCCGACCCGGATCGCCTGCTGCTCGTGCGCAACCGGCTCTCGCGGATCTACCATCGCCGCCGCTTCTTCGACTACCCGATCCGGCTCGACGTCCGGACGATCGTCAACCTCGGCGTGCTCCGCTCGATCGGGGCGGGCCTGAGCTACCTCGCGGCGCAGGCGTTCCCGCGCCGCCCCGAGCGCAATCTCGAGGACTTCCTGATCAACCGGTTCGGCCGGCAGCTCTACGAGACCTTCTTCAAGTCTTACACCGAGAAGGTGTGGGGCGTCCCGTGCACCGGCATCAGCGCGGCGTGGGGCGCCCAGCGCATCAAGGGGCTGTCGCTCACGCGCGCGCTCGTGCACGCCGCGAGCCGGGCCGTCGGTCTCGCGCCGAAGACCGCGCACACGAGCCTGATCGAGCGCTTCCTCTATCCGAAGTTCGGCCCCGGCCAGCTCTGGGAGGAGGTGGCGCGGCAGGTGCGCGAGCGCGGCGGCACCGTCGCGATGAACCGCCGCGTCGAGCGCATCGAGCTCTCGGGCGGCCGCGTCGTCGCGGTCGACGTGAGCGTCGGCGACGCCGACGCGATCGAGACGATCCGCTGCGACTACGCGATCTCGTCGATGCCGGTGAAGGACCTCGTCGAGTGCCTCGATCCGCCGGCGCCGCCCGAGGTGCGCGAGGTCGCGCGACGCCTGCCCTACCGGGATTTCATCGTCGTGGGCCTCGTCGCCCGAAGGACGGCGATCGCCGAGGGCGGCGCGGGCGGCCGCGAAGGCGCGATGCCGCCCGACAACTGGATCTACATCCAGGAGCCGGACGTGAGGATCGGCCGGCTGCAGGTGTTCAACAACTGGAGCCCGGGCCTCGTCCCGGACCCGTCGACCGTGTGGCTGGGCCTCGAGTACTTCTGCGCGGAGGGCGACGACCTGTGGTCGCTCTCCGACGCGGGGCTGCTCGCGCTCGCGAAGCGCGAGCTCCAGCAGATCGGCATCGTCTACGCGGCCGACGTGCTCGACGGCGTCGTCGTCCGCGTGCCGAAGGCGTACCCGGCCTACGTGGGCGCCTACGAGCAGTTCGGCGTCGTGCGCGAGTGGCTCGACGCGATCCCGAACCTGTTCCTGGTCGGCCGCAACGGCATGCACCGCTACAACAACCAGGACCACTCGATGCTCACCGCGAAGGCCGCGGTCGACAACATCGCGTCCGGGCGCACCGACAAGGCGAACCTCTGGGACGTCAACGTCGACGACGACTACCTCGAGGAGAAGTAGGCGCCTGCGGGCCGGCCGTCAGCCGGACGGCTCGATCGTCACGGCGACCGTGTTGTCCTTCGGCTTGCGGTCGATCAGCTTGTTGAACGGGTCGATCCCGGCGCGTGCGGGCCTGCGGTCGACGACGAACGCGTGCGTCGAGGCCTCCCGGTCGATCCGGCGCTTCGCGAGCGCGAGCGGGGCGCCCTCGTCGTCCAGCACGCCGACGTCGATCCAGTCGTCGACCGGCGCGTCGCTCTCGCGGCCGAGCTCGTCGGCGCGGCGCTTCTTCGCGACGACGTCGACGGCCACCTCGTAGCGGCCGTCGGGCAGCCGCTTCGCGGTCGCCGAGGCCGCGCGATTGTCCCAGAGGACGATCGACTCGAACAGGTCGTCGATCGTGCCCTGCAGGGGCGGCGGCGTCACCGCGCGCACGTGCTTCAGGAAGTCCAGCGTCGTCGGGTACGGCGGCCCCTTGAACGCCCACTCGTCGCGGAACGCGCGGATCGCCCGGTTGAGCGTGGCCTCGCCGAGGTAGTCCTGCAGCGCGTACATGACGAGGCTGCCCTTGCGGTAGTGGACGTAGTCCTGGTTCTCGACGCGCGCGAGCGGCAGCTCCTTCTTCTGCTCGGTGCTGCGCCCGATCAGGTAGCGCTCGAGCTCGTAGCGGAGGAACCGCTGCATCCGCGCTTCGCCGTATTTCTTCTTCATCACCATCAGCGCCGAGTACTGCGCGAGCGACTCGACCAGCATCGTCTCTCCCTGCACGTCGGCGCCGATCACCTGGTGCGCCCACCACTGGTGCGCGAGCTCGTGCGCGGTCACGTAGTACGGATAGTCGACGTCCTCGGGATCGTCGTCGCGCACGCGCGCGATGAAGCCGATCCCCTCCGAGTAGGGAATCGTGTTCGGGAACGACTGCGCGAAGGTCCGGTAGCGCGGGAACTCGACGATCCGGAACTGCCGGTGCTGGTAGGGCCCGAACGCCGCCGTGAAGTAGTCGAGGCCGTCCTTCGTCGCCGCGATCATCCGGTCGAGGTTGTACTCGTGCCCCGGGTGGTGCCACACCTCGATCGCAACGTCGTTCCACCGGTCGCGCCGCACCGCGTAGCGGCCCGACTGGAACGCGTAGAAGTCGAGGATCGGCGCGTCCATCCGGTAGGCGAAGTGGCGCCGGCCGCCTTCGGTCCACTCGCGCTCGAGGTAGCCCGGCGCGATCGCGAGCTGGCCCTCCTCGGTCGAGACGACCGCCTCGAAGGTCACGAAGTCGGCGTCGCTCGCGATCCCGTTGCGCATCCGGCCCTCGGGATCGTCGCGCGCGCGCATCCGTTCCTTCGGCGCGAGCCCGAACTTCCTGCGGTCGCGGTCGGTCGCGAGCTCGCCCTGGTCCTGGTAGCCGAGGATCGGGAGCACGGACCGGCCGTTGACGAAGCTGCCGTTGTCGACGACGTCGGTGTACGCGCCCGCGTTGTGGAAGCCGCGCTGCGCGACCTCGAGGTCGAACGCGAGCTCGGTGGTCGCGCCGGGCGGCAGCGGCGAGGCGAGCCGGTAGCGCCGCACGCCGATCGCCATGTCGTCGACCTCGAGCGTCGCGGGAACGCCGAGCGCGAGCTCGTGCACGCGCAGCGCCTCGCCGGCCAGGAAATTGAGGTGCACGACCTCGACCGGCTTGCCGGACCGGTTCTCGAGGCCGTAGGTGCCGCGCATGCGGACGCGCTGCTCCGACGGGTAGAGGTCGACGGCGAGCTTCACCGTCGCGATCTTCGGCTGCGGCTCGGCCTCGTGCGCCTTGTAGCGCTTCTCGTACTCGGCCTGGCGCCGTTCGAGGTCGTGGGTCGTGAGGTAGGGATTCAGCACGTTCGTGTTCCAGAACACCCAGCCGCCCGCGCCGAGCGTCGCGACCGCGGCCACGCCGGCGAGCGCGGCGACCGGCCGCGTGAACCGGCGCGCGGCGATCGCGAGCCTCCCGCGCAGGTCCGTCGTCGTGCCGCGCACCCACGCGAGGTAGCCCGCGATCGCGAGCAGCACCGCGGCCGCGCCCCAGGCGGCCTGCAGCGAGCGGAACCGGAGCGGGTAGGGGCCGAACCCGTTCATGTCCGACAGCACGTAGCCGCCGGTGTAGCCGAACTTGTAGAGGACGTGCTGCAGGCCCACGAGGTCCATCGTGCTGATCGCCACGAAGTAGACGATCATCAGGAAGTGGCCGACGTACTTCTGGTTCACGACCGAGTGCACCGCCAGCGCGAGCACGCACACGAGCCAGTAGTCGACGAGCTCGACGCCGAAGAGCGCCTTCAGGTAGAGCGCGGGCTCGTAGTGCGTGTAGCCCTTCGCGGTCTGGACGCCGATGCCGGCGAGCGTCAGCACCGCCTGCAGCACGACGGGCACGAGCATCAGCGCGACGAGCTTGGCGGCGAACGGAAGCCAGGTCGGGATCGGCAGCGCGTCGTGGATCTGCTCGAGGCGGGCGTCGCGCTCGCGCCACGCGAGCTCGCCCGCGTAGAAGGTGACGATCGCGACCATGAAGATGCCGAAGGTGCCGGAGACGAGCTCGAGCATCTGCCAGGTGACCGGCCAGGTCGGCGTGCCGAAGACGCTGCCGGCCGTCGTGCTCGTCGTCACGAAGAACAGCACGCCGGCGAGCGCGATCACGCCGAAGTACACGCTCTTGACCGTCTCGCGGAAGTGGAGCCAGCTCAGGCGCGGCAGCAGCCGCCACGGGGCGACCGGCGCGGGCGTCACCGCCGGCGCGCGCAGCGGCGGCGCCCGCGCGTCGTCCGCCGCGTCGTCGACACGGCGACGGCCGCCCTCCCGCGGCTGCGAGAACCGGTAGCGCCGGAACGTCCAGGCGAGGACGACCGCCGCGAGCGCGAGCCACAGCGCGCGGTTCGCGGCGAGCAGCCCCTCGAACGGCACGAGCCACTCGTTGCGCTCGGCGATCGACCAGTATTCGGTGAGGCGCGACATCGCGACGCTGCCGAACGGGTCGATCATCGACGCCAGCGTCTTGTTCTCCAGCTTGCGGATCAGCCCGTTCGCGGCCAGGTAGCCGACGAGCAGCACGACGCTGCCGACGTAGACCGGCAGCATCCGGCGCGTGAGCGCGGCGAGGCAGAAGAAGATCCCGCCCAGCACGACGACGTTGGGCAGCAGGATCGTGAGGTAGGGAATCAGGTACGGCGCGAGGCGCACCGGGCCGACGCGGTCGGGGTCGATGCCGGGGAGCGCGAGGCCGGCGAGGCTGCCGAGCGCGATCGACGAGAGGATCGCGACGAGCACGACGACCGCGCCGGCGAACCGGCCGCCGAGGTAGGCGAGCCTGCCGATCGGCGCGGTGTGGAAGAACGCCTCGGTCCGGTGCTCGGCGTCCTGCTGGATCGCGCGCCCCATGACCGCGCCGATGACGGTCAGCGCGACCATGCCGAGGAACACGACGGTCTGCGCGATCGCGTAGGGCGAGTTGATCCAGACCTTGCCGCTGCCGAACGAGATGATCGCGCCTTCGATCGCGCCGCCGGCCGCGGCGATCCACAGCATCGACAGAGCGAAGAAGACCGCGAAGTAGGCCCAGGTCGACAGGCGCTTCAGGCGCGTCCGGGCCTCGAACCCCGCGATCGCGAGGAACGCGTCCATCAGGCGGCTTCCCGCTCGGCGGCGGGCGCGGGCGCGTCGGGGTGGCGCCCGGCGATGGCGGCGAAGTAGACGTCCTCGAGCGTCGCCTCGACCGGCGCGAAGCCGGGTCCCGGCGCGGACGCGCCGATCACGTGGACGAGCGTGCGGCCGGCCAGCAGCCGCGTCGAGATCACCGGGTGCGCGGCGCGCGCCGCGTCGAGCTCGCCGCGCGTGATCGCCTTCTCCCAGACGCGCCCCTCGATCGCGCGGACGAGCGCGGCGGGCTCGCCGGCGACGAGCACGCGGCCGCGGTGCAGGATCGCCATGCGCGCGCAGAGATCCGAGACGTCGGAGACGATGTGCGTCGACAGGATCACGATCACGCTCTCGCCGATCTCGGCCAGGAGGTTGTGGAAGCGCACGCGCTCCTCCGGGTCGAGGCCCGCGGTCGGCTCGTCGACGATCACGAGCCGCGGGTTGCATAGCAGCGCCTGCGCGATCCCGAAGCGCTGCCGCATGCCGCCCGAGTACCCGCCCAGCGCCTTGCGGCGCACGTCCCACAGGTTGACCTGCTTCAGCAGCGCGTCGACGGTGTCGCGGCGCACGCCGCGCCCGGAGATCCCCTTGAGCCGCGCCAGGTGGTCGAGCATCTCGGCGGCGGACACCTTCGGGTAGACGCCGAAGTCCTGCGGCAGGTAACCGAGGATCCGGCGCACGCCGTCCTTGTCGCGCAGCACGTCGAGGTCGCCGAGCCGGGCGGTGCCGGCATCCGCATCCTGCAGCGTCGCGAGCGTGCGCATCAGCGTCGACTTCCCGGCGCCGTTGGGACCGAGCAGCCCGAACATGCCGGCCGGGATCGACAGCGTCACGCCGTCGAGCGCGCGCACGCCGTTGGCGTAGGTCTTGGTCAGTCCGGCGATCTCGAGCGTGGCGGCCATCGGACGGGGCTCCGGAAACGGAAGGCGCCGATTGTGGGGTCGGCGGGCCGGCCGCGCCAGTCGCGCGCGACCGGTGGTGGAGGATTGCGACGGAACGCGGGAGCGCGGCGCCGGGCGGCGGAATTCTGCGGGCGCTCGGCTCCCGTGGGCCGGGCTTCAGCCCGACGACTTCGCCGATCGGCGGCCGAGCGCGAACGCTACGGCGAGCAGCGCGGCCGCGGCCAGCGCGGCCGCGGCGTTGCCCCACCGCATGAACGGCGTCTCGCCGGTGCGGCCGGTCACGAGCGTCTCCAGGAGCCCGCGCCGGAACCACGGCAGCCGCACGCGCTCGCTGCCGTCGGCGTCGATCACGCTCGTGATGCCGGTGTTGGTCGCGCGCAACATCGGCCGCCCCGTCTCCTTCGCGCGCATCGCCGCGATCTGGTCGTGCTGCCACGGCCCGATCGAGCGGCCGTACCACGCGTCGTTGGTCACGTTGACGAGCAGCGTCGCGTCGCGCGACCAGCGCGCGAGCTCCGCGCCGAACGCGTCCTCGTAGCAGATGTTGACGGCGACCTTCTCGCCGGCCACCGCCAGCGGCGGCTGGTCGTCGGGACCCGGCGTCTGGTCGGAGAGCGGGATCGCGAGCACGCGGTTGATCAGCCAGCCGACGAGCGGTTTCGCGGGAATCGTCTCGCCGAACGGCACGAGGTGGCGCTTGCGGTAGACCTGCGTCTCGGACACCCCGAGCGACACGACGCTGTTGTGCAGTCGCGGTTCCGTGCCGCCCGGCTCCGGCGGGCGCGCGATGAACACGCCGACGAGCACGTCGCCGCCGCGCTCGCGCATCGTGCGCGCGAGCGCCGCGACCGTCTCCTGCGGCACGTCGTCGGCGAACACGGGGAACGCGCTCTCCGGCAGCACGACGAGCTTCCCGCGGCTCGCGGCGACGAGCTCCGCGTAGATCCGGAACGCGCGTTGCTTGAGCTCGGGGTCGAACTTCTGCTCCTGCGGGATGTTGCCCTGGACGAGCGTCACGGCGACCGGCGAGGGGCGTGCCGTCGTCCATTCGACCGCGTCGAGCGCGGCGCCCGCGACGAACAGCGCGACGGCACCGATCGCGCCGGCCGCGACCTGCCGCGGCGCGTTCTGGGCCAGCGCTTCGATCGCGTGCGCGACCAGCGCCGCCGCGATCGCGACCGCGAGCGAGACCAGGAACACGCCGCCCAGCGGCGCGAACCCGGCGAGCAAGCTCCCCGGCAGCTGCGCGTGGCCGACCGCGAGCCACGGGAAGCCGGTCAGCACGAAGCCGCGCAGCCACTCGGCGAGCGTCCACGCGCCGGCCGCCGCCGCGAGGCGCCACGCCGATCCGGCGGGCGTCGCGCGCGCGACCGCCCAGCCCGCGAGCGCGGGGAACAGCGCCAAGTACGCGCAGAAGCCCGCCATGCCGACGACCGCGACCGGCAGCGGCATGCCGCCGAAGCTCACGAGCGCGATGCCGATCCACGGCACGCCCGCGCCGAAGAGGCCCGCGCCGAACGCGAAGCCCAGCCACGCCGCCCGCCTCGGCGTCGCGGCGTCGCGCCAGAGCAGGAACAGCGCGGCGAGCGTCGCGACCGGCAGCAGCGCGACGCCGAAGGGCGCGAAGGCGGCGACGGTCAGCACGCCGGCGAGGACGGCGAAGAGGAATCGATGCACGGGCGGTGACACCGTCGACGGGCGCGGCGAACGTTCGACGCGCGGCGCGCCCGGGCCGGCGCGTCAGGGGGCGGGGCGCGCCTCCGCGGCCGGCACGATCCTCTCGGCCTGCAGCGTGTGGATGCGGCGGCTGTCGGCGCGGACGATGCGGAAGCGCCAGTCGCCGATCGTCACGGTCTCGCCGCGCTTGGGGAGCCTCCCGAACGCGTGCACGACGAGCCCGCCGACCGTGTCGACCGTCTCGTCGGAGAGCCGGCTGCCGAAGCGCGAGTTGAAGTCGCCGACCTCGGTCTGCGCCTTCACGCGGAAGCGGCCGCCGCCCTCGGCGATGATGTTGTCCTCGGTCTCGTCGAAGTCGTACTCGTCCTCGATGTCGCCGACGATCTGCTCGAGCACGTCCTCGATCGTGACTAAGCCCGACACGCCGCCGTACTCGTCGACGACGATCGCGATGTGGTTGCGGTTGGTGCGGAACTCGCGCAGCAGGACGTTGAGGCGCTTCGACTCGGGGATGAACACGGCGGGCCGCAGCGTGTCGCGCAGGCTGAACGACCCGGGGTTCCGGTAGTAGTTGAGCAGCTCCTTCGCGAGCAGGATGCCGACGACGTCGTCCTTGCTCTCGCCGATCACCGGGAAGCGCGAGTGGCGCGTCTCGAGCACGAGCGGGATGAACGCCTCGGGCTCGTCGTCGATCGACACGCAGTCCATCTGCGAGCGCGGGATCATCACGTCGCGCACCGTCATCTCGGAGACCTGCAGCACGCCCTCGATCATCGAGAGCGCGTCGGCGTCGAGGAGGCGCCGCTCGAACGCGCCGCGCAGCAGGTCGAGCAGCTCGCCGCGGTCCTCGGGCTCGCGCGTCAGGAACGCGGAGAGGCGCTCGAGGAGCGACGGGCGGGGCTCGTCGCGGCCGTCGGGATCGGCGGGCGTCATGACGAACCGGCCGCGCGCTTGCCGCCGTTGGGCCTCCGGACGGCCGGGCGGCGCGCCGGTTCGGGGTGGCGCGGCGCGTAGGGGTCGGCGAACCCGAGCGCGGCGAGGAGCGCGGTCTCGCGCGCCTCCATCCGCGCCGCTTCGCGCGGCGTCGCGTGGTCGTGGCCCTGCAGGTGCAGCATCCCGTGCACGACGAGGTGCGCGCAGTGCGCGCGGAGCGTCCGCCCGCCTTCGCGTGCCTCGCGCCTCAGCACCGGCGCGCACAGCACGATGTCCCCCGCGAGCGGGACGGCGTCATCGTACACGAACGTCAGCACGTTCGTCGCGTAGTCCTTGCCTCGGTAGGCCGAGTTGAGCGTCCGCCCTTCGGCGAGGCCCACGAACCGCAGCGTCGCGGCGACGTCGCGCTCGAGCGCGACCGACGCCCAGCGCTTGAGCGACGCCGCGGACGGGAGCCCCGTCCGCGCGACCGCGTACTGGACGGCGAGCGCAAGCCCCGGCGCGCGCGCGCGGGCCCTGGCCGCCCGGCCCGGCGGCTCACGACGCGTCGCGCTCGTACGCATCGATGATCTTCTGCACGAGCGGGTGGCGCACGACGTCGGCGCTCGTGAACCGGCAGAACGCGATGCCGCGCACGCCCTTCAGCACGCGGTCGGCCTCGATCAGGCCGCTCTTGGTGCCGCGCGCGAGGTCGATCTGCGTGACGTCGCCGGTGATGACCGCGCGCGTGCCGAAGCCGATGCGCGTGAGGAACATCTTCATCTGCTCGGGCGTCGTGTTCTGCGCCTCGTCGAGGATGATGAAGCTGTGGTTGAGCGTGCGGCCGCGCATGTAGGCGAGCGGCGCGATCTCGATCGTCTGGCGCTCGAAGAGCTTCTGCACCTTGTCGAAGCCCATCAGGTCGTAGAGCGCGTCGTAGAGCGGGCGCAGGTACGGGTCGACCTTCTGCGCGAGGTCGCCGGGCAGGAAGCCCAGCCGCTCGCCGGCCTCGACCGCCGGCCGCACGAGCACGAGGCGCTTGACCGAGTCGCGCTCGAGCGCGTCGACCGCGCAGGCGACCGCGAGGTAGGTCTTGCCGGTGCCCGCGGGCCCGATGCCGAACGTGATGTCGTGCGAGCCGATCGCCGCGAGATACGCGGACTGGTTGGGCGTGCGGCCGTGCAGGTCGGCGCGACGCGTGCGCAGCGCCGGCGTTTCGTCGTCGCCGGCCGGCGCGGGGGCGTGCGCGCCCCGCGTCGCGATCTCGACCAGGCCCAACTGGATGTCGTCGACCGACAGCGGCTTCTCTGCCGCCGCGTAGAACCGCTCGAGCGCGGCGCGGGCGCGGGCGGCCTGGGCGGGCTCGCCGGCGATCGTGAACGTCCCGCCGCGGTGCGTGATCGCGACGTCGCAGGCGGCCTCGATCTGCCGCAGGTTCGCGTCGAGCGGCCCGCACAGGTTCGCGAGCGCGCGGTTGTCGAGCGGCGCGAGCGTCAGCGACGAGGGCGGCTTGCGGGCGGCCACCGGCGGCTCCCGGTCAGACGCCCGAACGGACGAGCGGCGCCTTGAGCGCCTCGTCGAGCGTGGACAGCGTCTCGGCGAGATGCGCGGCGGCCGCCGGCGACAGTCCCGGCTTCGCCGCGGCCGCCGCGATCTCCGCGCGCAGCGCCTTCGCGTCGGCGCGCATCAGCGCCTTCGCGTCGGCGGGCATCGTCGGCGAGGGCCTGACCAGCGCGTTCGCCAGCCGGGCCGCGTACTCTCGCTGCAGGTTGCGCCGGATCAGCGGGATGTCGCCGCCCGCCTTGAGCTCGCTCCAGATCGCCCGGTGCAGCGACGCGTAGACCTCGGCGAGCTGCAGCGCCTCGCCGGGCCGGTCGACCTTGCCCTCGGCGTCGAGCAGCCGCTGCGCGACCGCGTCGCTCATCACGCGGTCGAGCACCGCCTTGTGTGCGGCGAGCACCTGCGTCGGCAGCGAATAGTCGAACGTCCCGGGCGCGAGCCCGACGTCGAAGGTGTCGCCGCGGTCGAGGAAGTCGACCGACAGGCTGCGGAGGAACTCCGGCTTGAACCGGAAGCTGTCGGCCGCGAACACGCCGGTCTCGATCAGCTTGAGCGCGTCGCGCTGCTTCGCCATCGCGACCGGGTTGAGCGGCGTGCGGCCGGACCCGGCCGCGTCGCGCAGCACGCTCGTGCCGCCGATGTAGCGTGCCGCGAGCAGGCCGCTCTCGCGCATCTGGTTGACGCCGCGCGAGATGTTGCGCCGGAGCGCCGCGTAGCTCTCGCCGGGCGCGAGCGGACGGGCCTCCCAGCGCTCCCACAGCTCCTTCGCGAGCTCGATGCGGCGCGCCGCGTAGCCCAGCGGGTCGCTCCCGAGGTCGCCGGGCGTCGCGTCCGGGTCGATCGCGAGGTTCGACTCGTCGTCGTACGCGTAGGCGAGGAGCGGCTCGTTGCTGCGCCCGGCGATCCTCGCGAGCTCCTCGGCCTCGCGCTCGGGCGGGAGGGGCCGGTACGCGTACTCGATCGCCCAGTAGTCGTAGGGACCGAGCGTGGTCATCGACAGCGTGCCCTGCGGCTCGCCGCGCAGCGCGAGGTTGATCGGCGTGTACTCCATCACCGAGCCCGTCACGCCGTTCTTCCGCGTGAACTCGAGGTCGTTCAGCTGCGCCTGCGTGTAGACGGTCGACGCGCGGAAGTTGTGCGTGAGGCCGAGCGCGTGGCCGACCTCGTGCATCGTGACCTCCTTGAGGTCCGAGCGGACGAACGCCTCGGCCTCCGGGCTGTCGGGCGCGACGACGCCGCGCGCGGCCAGCAGGTCGGCGGCGAAGCCGCGGTCCTCGGCGATGAAGTCCTCGATCAGGCACTGCTCGGCGTCGCCCTGCGGGAAGCCGAGCGGCGCGAATGGCGCCGCCTTCGACGGCTGGGATGCGTCGGCCAGCCGGTAGCGCGCGAAGCGCAGCCGCGACGGGTCGATGCCGATGTCCGCGTCGAGGATCTCGCCGGTGCGCGGGTCCGTCTGCGAGGGGCCGATGCCGCCGAAGATCGGGCGGGCCGAGGTCATCCACCGGATCGACGCGTGACGTGCGTCGAGCGTGTCGAAGTCGGCGTCGTCGGGCTGGATCCGCGCCTGCACCGCGTCCTTGAAGCCGATGCGCTCGAACGCCTTGTTCCACTCGAGCACGCCCTCGACGATCGTGTCGCGGTAGCGCAGCGGAACGTTGCGGTCGATCCAGAACACGATCGGCTGCTTCGGCTCGGAGAGCTCGGCCGAGGGATCCTTCTTCTCGAGCCGCCAGCGCCGCACGTAGCTGACCCGCGGCGTCAGCGACCGGTTGTCCGAGTAGTCGAAGCGCGAGACCGTGAAGTAGCCGACGCGCGCGTCGGCGAGGCGCGGGCGCATCGGCTCGTCGGGGAGCTTCGTCAGGTTGTACTGGTAGCCGAGGAAGAGGCTCCGCGGATCGGGCAGCGTCCTCGGCACGCTCGGGACCGGCGATCCCGGCGCCGCGACGGGCGGGGGCTGGACGATCCTCTGCACCGAGTAGTGCGCGTTGACCAGCACGCCGAGCGCGTCGGGGGAGCTGCGGGCGCGCAGGATCGAGCTGTTGCGCGCGTCGAACGCATAGGGCTGCCGGTACGCGCGGTCGAGCAGCGCGTAGGCGCCCGGGATGTCGGCGAACAGCAGCGCGTTCAGCTCGACGAGCACGCTCCTGCGCTCGGGATGCGGCTGCGAGGCGACCGGCGCGGACGCGAGCAGGCTGTCGGAGAACGCCTCGGCGACCGCGGTCGCCTCGGGCGTCTTCGGCTGCGCGAAGTAGTGCTCGTTGCGCGCGACGAGCTGCACGGTGCCGCCGACCTTGCGCAGCTCCGCGATGTGCGACCGGCCCATCATGCCGCCGAACAGCAGGTTCTCGCCGATGCCGGTCGCCAGGTTGACCGAGAAGAACATCGGCCGGTCGAACTGGTCGGGCGCGATCTCGATCCACGCCTTCTCGTCCTTCTGCCAGACGGTGAACAGGCCCTTCGTCTCCTTCGCGTCCTTGATCACGTCGGCGAAGGGCCGCGCGGGCGGCTGGGGCGGTGCACCGGCCGGCGCGGCGCCGCCCGTGCCCGCCGCGGTCGCCGGTCCGGCGCCCGGGCGCCCGGCGCCGGGACGCGCGGCGCCGTTCGCGGCAGCGGGCTGCGCGACCGCCGGGGCCGCGGCCGCCGGGACCGCCTCGGCCGACGCCGGACCCTGGGTCGCAGTGGCGCAGCCTGCGGTGGCGAGCCCGGCGAGGACGAGCACGAGCGAGCGATGGCGAAGGGGGGACGTCATGGAAGCCTCGTGTTGCGATGAGGGGGCGTCAGGCCGCCAGCTCGCCGCGCAGCGAGTGCGGCAGCGCGGCGGTCACGACGACGTCGACGTAGCGGCCGACGAGCGAGGCGTCGCCCGGGAAGTTGACGACGCGGTTGTTGTCGGTGCGCGCGGAGAGCTCCCCCGCGTCCTTGACCGACGGGCCGGTGACCAGCACGCGCTGGCGCGTGCCGGTCATCGCGGCGGACGCCTCGCGGTACTGCGCGTCGATCGCGGCCTGCAGCCGCTCGAGCCGCGCCTGCGCGACCTCGCGCGGCACCTGGCCGGACAGCTCGGCCGCCGGCGTGCCCGGCCGCGGCGAGTAGAGGAAGATGAACGAGCCGTCGAAGCGCACGTCGTCGACGAGCTTCATCGTGCGCTCGAAGTCCTCGTCGGTCTCGCCCGGGAACCCGACGATGAAGTCCGACGACAGCGACAGGCCGGGCCGCGCGGCCCGGAGCTTGCGCACGATCGACTTGTACTCGAGCGCCGTGTAGCCGCGCTTCATCGCCGCGAGGATCCGGTCGGAGCCCGACTGCACCGGCAGGTGCAGCTGCGAGACGAGCTTGTCGACGGTCCGGTAGACGTCGACGAGGCGCGGCGTCATCTCCTTCGGGTGCGAGGTCGTGTAGCGGAGGCGCTCGATGCCCGGCACCTCGGCCACGTGCTCGATGAGCGTCGCGAAGTCGGCGATCTCGTCGGTCCCCTCCATCGCGCCGCGGTAGGCGTTGACGTTCTGGCCGAGCAGCGTCAGCTCCTTCACGCCCGAGAGCGCGAGGTCCGCGACCTCGGTGAGCACGTCGGGCAGCGGGCGCGACACCTCCTCGCCGCGCGTGTAGGGCACGACGCAGAACGTGCAGTACTTGCTGCAGCCCTCCATGATCGACACGAACGCGGAGGCGCCCTCGACGCGCGGCGGCGGCAGGTGGTCGAACTTCTCGATCTCGGGGAAGCTCGTGTCGACCTGCGGGCGGCCTGTGGCGCGGCGCGCGCGGATCAGGTCGGGCAGCCGGTGCAGCGTCTGGGGCCCGAACACGACGTCGACGTAGGGCGCGCGCTTCACGATCGCCCCGCCCTCCTGCGACGCGACGCAGCCGCCGACGCCGATGATCACGTCGGGCCGGGCGGCCTTGATCGCGCGGACGCGCCCGAGGTCGTGGAACACGCGCTCCTGCGCCTTCTCGCGCACCGAGCAGGTGTTGAACAGGATGACGTCGGCGTCCTCGGGACGGTCGGTGGGCGCGAGGCCCTCGGAGGCGGCGAGCACGTCGGCCATGCGGTCCGAGTCGTACTCGTTCATCTGGCATCCGAACGTGCGGATGTAGACCTTGCGCGTCACGTCGCGGCGGCGCCGGGGCCGGGGATAGCCGGGGGGCGCCGTGGGATCCGGAAGGGCGGCGAGTATAGCAGGGGCCCGACGGCGGCCGTTTGGGGTACCATCACGCTTGCAGGTGTCCGCCGCGGAAGTCTCCGCGGCGGGTGAAACGGGAACGCGGTGACGCTGCCGGCGGCGTTTCTTCGCCGGCGCGGATTCCGCGGCTGCCCCCGCAACGGTGAGCCCTCGAGGGCCCTCCACTCGCCACTGCCGCGAACCGCGGCGGGAAGGCGGAGGGCCCGCATGGCAAGCCCGGAGACCGGCCTGCGACCGCCGTCGGCGCGCCCTCGGGACGCCGGCGAGCGGCCCTCGAGCGCGGCGCGGGAAGGCGTCGGCGCGGTCGCTCCGTGCCGCCTCCCGCGCACCTGCTTCCGCGTCGAAGCCTTGCCGCTCCGCAGGTCCGTCACCATGGCCGGGCGGGGAAGCCCGGCCACCCGCGGAAGGCCGTCCATGCTTCGCTCCGTTTCCCCACGCCATGCGCCGCGCCGCGCCGCCCGGCTCGCGCTCGCCGCGCTCGCCCCCTTCGCCGCGAGCGCCCAGGTCCCGTCCCCGCCGCCGGCGATCAAGGCGGCGACGCTCGATCCGGTCGTCGTCACGGCGGCCCGCGCGCCGCAGTCGATCGCGGATCTCGTCGCCGACGTGACCGTGATCGACGCCGACGAGATCGCGCGGAGCGGCGCCGACAGCCTCGCCGCGCTGCTCTCGCGCCAGCCCGGCCTCGAGATCGTGCAGAACGGCGGCCCCGGCGCGACCACCGGCGTGTTCATCCGCGGGGCGAATCGCGGACAGACCGTCGTGCTGCTCGACGGGCTGCGGATCGGCTCGTCCAGCGTGGGCGCCGCGTCGTTCGAGGCGATCCCGCTCGACCAGGTCGACCGGATCGAGATCCTGCGCGGCCCGGCGTCGTCGCTCTACGGTGCCGACGCGATCGGCGGCGTGATCCAGATCTTCACGCGGCGCGGCGGGAGCGCGTTCTCGGCGAACGCGAACGCGGGCTACGGCACGCACGCGACGCTCGTCGGCGCGGCCGGCGTGTCGGGGAGCGCCGGCGGCGCGCGCTACGCGCTGCAGGCGGGCGGGCGGCGCAGCGACGGCTTCAACGCGATCGCCAACCCGGCGAACTTCTCGTGGAACCCCGACCGCGACGGCTACGAGGCCGCGAACGTCACGGCGTCGGCGAGCTACGAGTGGGCGAAGGGCCAGACGATCGGGGCGTCGGGGTTCCGCAACCGGCTCGACAACCGGTTCGACGGCGGGCCGGGCCACGACGATCGCACGATCACCGTGCTCGACGCGTGGCAGGTCGAGAGCCGCAACCGCCTCACGCCCGAGTGGAGCTGGACGCTCGTCGGCGGACAGACCGGCGACGACTCGACGTCGAGCACCGCGTACGGCGACTTCGAGTACCGGACGCGCGACACGCAGTACCGCTGGCAGCACGACCTGCTCCTGCCCGCCGGCGACCTCTCGCTCGCCTACGAGCGGCGCGAGGAGCGGCTGAACGACGACGCCGGCTTCGCGGTCACCTCGCGCGACACGAACTCGCTGATCGCGGTCTACCGGCTCGTGAGCGGGCCGCAGGCGCTGCAGGCGAACCTGCGGCACGACGAGTCGTCGCAGTTCGGCGCGCGCACGACCGGGACGGTCGCGTGGGGCTGGCGGTTCGCGCCCGGCTGGCGCGTCACGGCGAGCGGCGGGACCGCGTACAAGGCACCGACGTTCAACGACCTCTACTACCCCGGGTACTCGAACCCGGACCTCGGCGTGGAGACCTCGCGCAGCGTCGAGGCGAGCCTCGCGTGGAGCGGCACCGCCGGCGGCGCGCGCATCGAAGCGCGCGCCGTGGGCTGGGTCAACCGGGTGGATTCCCTCATCGTGTTCATGTGCGACGCGGACTACGTGTGCGCGCCGCAGAACGTCGACCGCGCGACGCTCAAGGGAGTCACGCTCACCGCCGACGCGACGATCGAGGATACGACGATCAAGGGCTCGCTCGACCTGCAGTCGCCGACCGACGACGCGACCGGCAACCTGCTGCCGCGGCGCGCGCGCGCCTTCGGCACGATCTCGGCGTCGCGCCGCGTCGGCCAGGTGCTCCTCCTGGCCGAGGTCTCGGCTTCGTCGAAGCGCTACGACGACGCCGCCAATACGCGCGTCATGGCCGGCTATGCGGTCGTCAACCTGTACGCGGAGTGGGCCGCGGGACGCGGCGTCACGCTGTTCGTGCGCGGCGACAACGTGCTCGGCCGCGACTACGAGCTCGCCGCCGACTACGCGACCGGCGGCGCGCAGGTCTTCGGGGGGCTGCGATGGGCGATGTGATCCGCCGCGCCGCGTTCGTGTCGGCACTGGCGCTCGTCGCCGCGGCCGCCACGCCGGCGCTCGCGGTGCGCGTCGCCGACGACACCGGCGCGGCGGTCGAGCTGAAGGCGCCCGCGCGCCGCATCGTGACGCTCGCCCCTCACGCGGCGGAGCTCGTGGCCGCCGCGGGCGCGGGCGACCGCCTCGTCGGCGTGAGCGCGCGCACCGACGCGCCGCCCGGGGCGCGTGCGCTGCCGGTCGTCGGCGACGCGAACGCGATCGACGTCGAGCGCATCCTCGCGCTCTCGCCCGACCTGGTCGTCGCGTGGCCGTGGACGCCGCCCGGGCAGCTCGCGCTGCTCGCGGGACGCGGCGTAGCGGTCTACACGACGTCGCCGCGCACGATCGACGGCATCGCCGCCGACATCGAGCGTCTCGGCGCGCTCGCGGGCACGCGGGATGCGGCCGGCCGCGCCGCGAAGGCGTTCCGGGCGCGCCTCGCGTCGCTCGCCGCGGCGGCGCCGAAGGGGCCGCCGGTGCGCGTGTTCTACCAGGTCTCCGGCTCGCCGCTCTACACGATCGGCGCGGGCCACACGATCACGCAGGCGATCGCGCTGTGCGGCGGCGAGAACGTGTTCGCGACCGTGCCGGTGGCCGCGCCCGTGGTCGGCGTCGAGGAGGTGCTCGCGCAGCGCCCCGACGTCGTCGTCGCGGGCACCGAGGGCGCGGTGCGCCCGCGCTGGCTCGACGACTGGCGCCGCTGGCCCGAGCTTCCCGCCGCGCACGACGCGGGCCTCGCGGTCGTCGACGCCGACCTCCTGCACCGGCCGGGGCCGCGGTTCGCCGACGGCGTGGCGCAGCTCTGCGCGGCCATCGCCCGCGCGCGGCGCGCGGACGCGTCGCGCCTCGCTGGGCGGAAGGAGTAAAATACCGCCCCCGGCGCCCCTGCGACTTGCCGGGACTCCCGGATGAACAAGGCCTTCACGCGCGAGAACGACGCGGCGGACGCGGACGACGACGACGTCGAGGCGGCGCCCCCGCTGCCCGCCGGCACGCGCAACTACATGACGCCGGGCGGCTTCGCGCGGCTCAAGTCGGAGCTCGACCGCCTCGTCGCGACGGAGCGGCCCGCGCTCGTCGCGACGGTCGCGTGGGCGGCGTCGAACGGCGACCGCTCGGAGAACGGCGACTACCTTTACGGCAAGAAGCGCCTGCGCGAGATCGACCGGCGCATCCGCTTCCTCGTCAAGCGCCTCGACGCGGCCGAGGTCGTCGACCCCGAGGCGCGGGCCCGCGACGGCGTCGACCAGGTGTTCTTCGGCGCGACCGTCGAGTATGCGACGAGGCGGGGCGAGCGCCGCACGATCAGCATCGTCGGCATCGACGAGACCGACACGGCGCGCGGCTACGTCTCGTGGATCTCGCCGGTCGCGCGGGCGCTGACGCGCGCGCGCGAGGGCGACGTCGTCACGCTGCGCACGCCCTCCGGCGCCGACGAGCTCGAGGTCGTCGAGATCCGCTACGAGGCGCTCGACACCGGCGCCGCCCCGGGGGCCGGCTGACCGCCCGGCCGCCGCGGTTGACGATGCGGCGGGATGCCCTCACCATAGGCTGATGGAAGAAGAGCTCGCACGGCTCGAGCAGAAGCTCGCCGCGCTGATGGCGCACACCCGGGCGCTGCGCGCGGCGAACGAGGACCTGCGCCGGAAGCTCGGCGACGCGCAGGCGCGCGAGCGCGCGCTCGACGAGCGGATGCGCTCGGCCGCCGCGCGCCTCGACGCCGTGATGGGGAAGCTGCCGGCAGAGTGAGCGAATGAGCGAAGACGCGCGAACGGCGGCCCTGGGGGACGCTCGGACATGACTTCACGTGCCCCCGCCGAGAAGCCGCTGCAGCTCGACGTCGCGATCCTCGGGCGCGACTACAAGGTCGCGTGCCGGGAGTCCGAGCGCGCCGAGCTCATGCAGGCGGTCGCGCTGCTCGACGCGCGGATGCGCGAGATCCGCGACGCGGGCAAGGTCGCCGCGATCGACCGCATCGCCGTGATGGCGGCGTTGAACCTCGCGAACGAGCTCCTCCGCGCGCGCGCGGCGCCGAAGGCCGCCGAGCCGGCGTCGCCGGAGCGCGCGCCGATTGACGACTCGCGGGCGCGGCGTAGAATCGGAGCGATGGAATCCGCGATCGACCAGTTGATGGCGGGCCAGGAGAAGCTGATCTGAATGTCGGGCGGCGCGGCGGAAGGCTGCGACGCACGCGCGAAATCCCTGCGGTGTTCGAGACTGGCCGGTCATTCCTTGAACCAATGCCCATTGGCGAGGCTGCCGACGCCCTGAAGCGAGCCGGTGTGCGCATCCCACGCGGAAGCGCCTGATGGCTCCGGCAGGCGGCCACCCTGAACTCAGGTTCAGGAAAGCGGCCTGACGGCACAGGCGGGGACCCTCGAGCGGAACGGCGCCTTCGGGCGCCGTTCCCCGTTTCCCCTCTCGATCTCCCCTCTCAGCTCTCCCGTCCGCCGGCCATGCGCCACTGGCTGATGAAGTCCGAGCCCGACGAGTTCTCGATCGACGACCTCGCGCGCGCGCCGCGCCGCACGACCTCGTGGTTCGGCGTGCGCAACTACCAGGCGCGCAACTACATGCGCGACGCCATGGAGGTCGGCGACCTCGCGCTGTTCTACCACTCGAGTTGCCCGGAGCCGGGCGTCGCGGGGATCGTGCGCGTGTCCGCGCCCGCGCACCCGGACGAGACGCAGTTCGACCCGAAGAGCGACTACTTCGACCCGAAGTCGACGCGCGAGGCGCCGCGCTGGGTCAACGTCGACGTGACGCTCGTCGAGAAGACGCGCCTCGTGCCGCTCGCGGAGCTGCGCGCCGCGAAGGGACTCGAGGACATGGTGATCCTGAAGCGCGGCAACCGGCTCTCGATCACGCCGGTGACCGGGGACGAGTGGAAGGCCGTGCTGAAGCTCGCGCGGCGGAAGGCCTGAGTTGGCGCCGGCGCTGATCGCGATCTACCTCGCGCTCGGCGCGCTGGTCGGCTTCCTCGCCGGCTTGCTCGGCATCGGCGGCGGCATGACGATCGTCCCGGTGCTCGTCGCGCTGTTCACTCGCGAGGGCTTCGCGCTCGAGCACGTGCTGCCGCTCGCGATCGGCACCGCGGTCGCGACGATCACGTTCACGTCGATCTCGTCGGCGCGCGCCCACCACGCGCGCGGCGCGGTCGACTGGTCGATCGTGCGGTCGATGGCGCCGGGGCTCGTCGCCGGCTCGCTCGTCGGCCCGCAGATCGCGAGCGCGCTGCCCGCGCGCACGATGGCCGCCGTGTTCACGCTGTTCATGTGGTTCACGGCGTTCCGGATGGTCCGCAACGCGCCGCCGAAGCCCTCGCGCGAGCTCCCCGGCGCGGCAGGGCTCTTCGGCGTGGGCGCCGGGATCGGATTGCTGTCCGGCGTCGT
This sequence comes from Burkholderiales bacterium, assembly GCA_046347845.1. GTDB lineage: Bacteria > Pseudomonadota > Gammaproteobacteria > Burkholderiales > Casimicrobiaceae > VBCG01. Next base: position 100,754 of record JAXMFH010000005.1, read on the forward strand.
CGGCGCGGGCGGCGCGTTCCTGTCGGTGCCGTTCATGGTCCGCTGCAACGTGCGGATGCACACGGCCGTCGCGACCTCGGCGGCGCTCGGCCTGCCGATCGCGCTCGCCGCGACGGTCGGATTCGTGTACGCCGGCCTGGGCAGGACCGGACTGCCGCCGCACTCGGTCGGCTACGTCTACCTGCCCGCGCTCGCCGCGTTCGTCGCGGCGAGCATGCTGTCCGCGCCGCTCGGCGCGCGCGTCGCGCACTCGTGGGACGTCGTGCGCCTGAAGCGCGTCTTCGCGGTGCTGATGTTCGCGCTCGGCTGCTACATGGCCTGGCGCGCGGCGGGCGGCTGAAGCCGGCGCCACGGCGGGAAGCGCGACGCGGTGCGCGGCACGGGGCCTCAGGCCCCGGCGCCGTGGTAGCCGAACGGTGTCGCCAGCGTCCCGCCCGCGGTGACGCGCACCGCGCAGTACTTGAACTCCGGGATCTTGCCGAACGGGTCGAGCGCCGGGTTCGTGAGCAGGTTCGCCGCGGCCTCGTGGTAGCAGAAAGGCAGGAACACCGCGCCGCGCGGCGTGCCGTCGTCGGCGCGCGCGTGCAGCGCGACCTCGCCGCGACGCGACGCCACGGTGATCGTACCGCCGGGCGCGACGCCGAGCTCGGCCAGGTCCGCGGGATGCACCGACGCGACGGGCGCGGGCTCGATCGCGTCGAGCACGCCGGCGCGGCGCGTCATGCTGCCGGTGTGCCAGTGCTCGAGCTGCCGGCCGGTGATCAGCACCCACGGGTAGTCGCGGTCGGGCTGCTCGGCCGCGCGGATCAGGCCCGCCGGCACGAGCCGCGCCCTGCCGCTCGCCGTCGGGAAGCGCTCGGTGAACACGACCGGCGTGCCGGGGTCGCCCTCGTGCTCGCACGGGTAGGTCACCGCGTGCTCGCGCTCGAGGCGCTCCCAGGTGATGCCCGCGATCGACGGCATCGCCTTGCGCATCTCGTCGAACACCTCGCGCGGATGCGAGTAACGCCAGTCGAGCCCGAGCCGGCGCGCCATGTCGACGATGATCGCGAGGTCCTGGCGCGCCTCGCCCGGCGGGTCGAGCGCCTGCCGCCCGAGCTGCACGGTCCGGTCGGTGTTCGTGAACGTGCCGGTCTTCTCGGGGAACGCCGACGCCGGCAGCACGACGTCGGCGAGGTAGCAGGTCTCGGTGAGGAAGATGTCCTGCACGACCAGCATCTCGAGCTTCGCGAGCGCCTCTCGCGCGTGCGCGGCCTCCGGGTCGGACATCGCGGGGTTCTCGCCCATCACGTACATGCCCCTGATCGTGCCCGCGTAGGCGGCGTTCACGATCTCGACGACGGTGAGGCCGGGCTTCGCGTCGAGCGACTTGCCCCACAGCTCCTCGAACAGCGGGCGTGCCGCGGCGTTGTCGACGCGCCGGTAGTCCGGATACATCATCGGGATCAGCCCCGCGTCGGAGGCGCCCTGCACGTTGTTCTGGCCGCGCAGCGGGTGGAGGCCCGTGCCCGGGCGCCCGACCTGGCCGGTCAGCATCGCGAGCGCGATCAGGCAGCGCGCGTTGTCGGTGCCGTGCACGTGCTGCGAGACGCCCATCCCCCAGAGGATCATCGACGCGCGCGAGGTCGCGAACGCGCGCGCGACCTCGCGGATCGTCGCGGCCGGGATGCCGCACACGCCCTCCATCGCCTCGGGACTGAACGCGGCGACGTTCTTCGCGATCTCGTCGTAGCCGCTCGTGCGGTCGGCGACGAAGGCGCGGTCGACGAGCCCCTCGGCCACGATCACGTGCATCATCGCGTTGAGCAGCGCGACGTCGGTGTCGGGCTTGAACTGCAGGTAGTGCCAGGCGTGGCGCGCGAGCTCGGAGCGGCGCGGGTCGGCGAGGACGAGCCGCGTCCCGCGCTTCACGGCGTTCTTGATCCAGGTCGCGGCGACCGGGTGGTTGACGACCGGGTTCGCGCCGATCAGCAGCACGACGTCGGCCTGCATCACGTCCATCACCGGGTTCGACACCGCGCCCGAGCCGATGCCCTCGAGCAGCGCGGCGACGCTGGAGGCGTGGCACAGCCGCGTGCAGTGGTCGACGTTGTTCGAGCCGAAGCCGGTCCGCACGAGCTTCTGGAACAGGTACGCCTCCTCGTTGCTGCCCTTCGCCGACCCGAAGCCCGCGAGCGCGCCGGGACCGTGCGTGTCGCGCAGGCGCTTCAGCGTGCCGCCGGCGAGCGCCATCGCCTCCTCCCAGCTCGCCTCGCGGAACGCCGCGAGCGGGTTCGCCGGGTCGAGACTCGCGTGCGGGTCCTTCGGCACGCCCGCGCGGCGGATCAGCGGCTTCGTGAGCCGGTGCGGGTGCGACACGTAGTCGAAGCCGAACCGCCCCTTGACGCAGAGCCGCTCGCGGTTCGCCGGGCCGTCGCGGCCCTCGACGCGCACGATCGCGTTGTCGTGGACGTGGTAGGTGATCTGGCAGCCGACGCCGCAATACGGGCACACCGAGGCGACCTTCCGGTCGACCGGCGCGAGGTAGGCGTCGTTCGCGGGCGCGAGCGCGCCGGTCGGGCACGCCTGCACGCACTCGCCGCAGGCGACGCACGAGGACTCGCCCATCGGGTCGTCGAGGTCGAACACGATCGCCGAACGCGAGGCGCGGTGCGCGTAGCCGATCACGTCGTTGACCTGCGCCTCGCGGCACGCGCGCACGCAGCGCGTGCACTGGATGCACGCGTCGAGGTTGACCGCCATCGCCGGGTGCGAGAGGTCCGCTGCCGGCTGCTCGCGCGCGGGGAACCGCGGCTTGCCGATGCCGAGGTGCCGGCGCCAGCGCTCGAGCTCCGAGTCGGGCTTGTAGACGCGGTCGGGCACGTCGGCGACGAGCAGCTCGACGACGAGCTTCTGCGCGTGCGCGGCGCGCGGGCTGTCGGTCGCGACCTCCATGCCCGGCGCGGGGGCGCGGCAGCACGAGGGCGCGAGCACCCGCTCGCCCTTGATCTCGACCACGCACGAGCGGCAGTTGCCGTCCGGGCGCAGCCCCGGCCTGTGACACAGCCGCGGCACCGGCACGCCGAGCCGGTCGGCCACCTCGAGGATCGACTCGCCGGGCGCGGCGGTCACCTCGGTGCCGTTCAGCCTGAACGCGATCGTCTTCGCGGCGACCGCGGTGTCGGGCGGAGCGTTCACATCGTCTCCATTACGCGCCGTCAGGAGCGTGATCGCGAGTCTCCCCACTCCCGGTGACGGGAGAGGGGCGGGGGTGAGGGCCGCGCATCCCCATGCCGCTCACGTCTCGAGCTCCTGCGGGAAGTACTTGATCACGCACGCGAGCGGGTTGGGCGCGGCCTGCCCGAGTCCGCAGATCGACGCGTCGGCCATCGCCTGCGAGAGCTCGCCGAGGAGCGCGGTGTCCCAGCGCGGCCCCTCCATCAACATCGCGGCCTTGGCGGTGCCGACGCGGCAGGGCGTGCACTGTCCGCAGGACTCGTCGGCGAAGAAACGCATCAGGTTGAGCGCGGCATCGCGCGCGCGGTCGTGCTGCGAGAGCACGATCACCGCGGCGGAGCCGATGAACGCGCCGTGCGGCTGCAGCGTGTCGAAGTCGAGCGGCACGTCGGCGAGCGACGCGGGCAGGATGCCGCCGGACGCGCCGCCGGGCAGGTACGCGTAGAGCTCGTGGCCGTCGAGCATGCCGCCGCAGTGCTCGTCGATCAGCTCGCGCACCGTGATGCCGGCCGGCGCGAGGTGGACGCCGGGCTTCTTCACGCGGCCCGACACCGAGAACGAGCGCAGCCCCTTGCGACCGCGGCGGCCGTGGCCCGCGAACCACGCGGCGCCCCTCTCGAGGATGTCGCGCACCCAGTAGAGCGTCTCCATGTTGTGCTCGAGCGTCGGGCGTCCGAACAGCCCGACCTGCGCGACGTAGGGCGGCCGCAGCCTCGGCATGCCGCGCTTTCCCTCGATCGACTCGATCATCGCGGACTCCTCGCCGCAGATGTACGCGCCGGCGCCTCGCCGCAGGTAAACGGGCGGCAGCGCGCAGGGCGGGTCGCGGACGAGCGCGGCGATCTCGCGCTCGAGCAGCGCGCGGCACGCCGCGTACTCGTCGCGCAGGTAGACGTAGACGGCGTCGACGCCGACCGCCCACGCGGCGATCAGCATCCCCTCGAGGAAGCGGTGCGGGTCGCGCTCGAGGTAGTGGCGGTCCTTGAACGTGCCCGGCTCGCCCTCGTCGACGTTGACCGCCATCAGGCGCGGCGCGGGCTCGGCGCGCACGATCTTCCACTTGCGGCCGGCCGGGAAGCCGGCGCCGCCCAGCCCGCGCAGCGACGAGCCCTCGAGCTCGGCGATCACGGCGTCGGCGGTGCGGCGCCCGGACACGCAGTCGACGAGCGTCCGGTAGCCGCCGTCGCGCCGGTAGGCGGCGTAGTCGATCGCGCTCGTCGGCGGCGCCTTCGTGTGCCGCGCGCGCGCGGCGGCGGCGACGCCGTCCGCCGTGGCGTGGTCGATGGGGTTCTGCCCGACGACGGCGACCGGCGCGCGGTCGCAGCGGCCGACGCAGGGCGCGGCGACGATCCGGACGTCCGCGAGTCCCAGCCGCTCGAGCGCCGCGTGAAGCGCCGGGGCGCCGGCCAGGCGGCACGAGAGCGTCTCGCACACGCGCACCGTCACCGCGGGCGGGCGCGCCTCGCCCTCCTTCACGACGTCGAAGTGGTGGTAGAACGTCGCGACTTCGTAGACCTCGGTCGGCGCGAGCTTGAGCTCCTGCGCGAGCGCGACCAGGTGCGGCGCCGCGAGGCAGCCGTGCGCGTCCTGGATCCGGTGCAGGAACTCGATCAGGAGGTCCGCGCGCCGCGGCGCGTCGCCCAGGAGCGAGCGCACTTCCGCGAGCGCGGCGGGATCGACGACGCGGCCCTTCGGCGTCGAGCGCGCGCCGCGCCGCGCCGACAGGCGCGAGGTGTCGACGACGGCGGAGCGGGTCATGGTCGGAACGGCGGCGCGGCGCGCATCCTTCAGGACTTGCCGGCGCCTGACGCGGCCGGCCGGTCGTCGCCCCTGCGCTCGGCCGCGCGCAGGCGCTTGCGCCACGCGTCCAGGCCGGCCGAGAAGAGCGGCCACAGCAGGAGCCCCAGCGCCAGCGTCATGATCGAGCCGACCAGTCCGTTCGACCAGAAGATCGCGACGCTGCCGCCCGACAGCAGCATCGCCTGCCGGAAGCTCGTCTCCGCCATGTCGCCCAGCACGAGCGCGAGGACCAGCGGCGCGAGCGGGTAGCGCAGCTTCTTGAAGAAGTAGCCGACGACGCCGAACACGACCATCATCACGACGTCGAACATGTTGTTGTGGACCGTGTACGCGCCCACCGCGCAGATCACGACGATCACCGGCGCGATGATCGAGAACGGGACGCGCAGGATCGCGGCCCACCACGGCACCGTCGTGAGCACGATCAGCAGGCCCGCGATGTTGCCGAGGTACATGCTCGCGATGAGCCCCCAGACGAACTCCTTCTTCTCGACGAAGAGGAGCGGCCCGGGCTGCAGGCCCCAGATGAGCAGGCCGCCGAGCAGCACCGCCGCGGTCGGCGAGCCGGGGATGCCGAGCGTGAGCATCGGGAGGAGCGCGCTGGTTCCCGCCGCGTGCGCCGCGGTCTCCGGCGCGACGACGCCTTCGACGTTGCCGTTGCCGAACGTGTCGCGGTCCTTCGACATCCGCCGCGCCATCCCGTAGCTCATGAACGAGGCCGGCGTCGCGCCGCCCGGCGTGATGCCCATCCAGCAGCCGATCAGGCACGCGCGGAGCGAGGTCATCCAGTAGCGCGGCAGCTGCTTCCACGTGTGCAGCACGACCTTGACGTCGATCTTGCCCTTCGTGCCCTTGAACGCGAGGCCCTCCTCCATCGTGAGGAGGATCTCGCCCAGGCCGAAGAGCCCGATCACCGCGATCAGGAAGTCGAAGCCCTGCAGCAGCTCGGTGTGGCCGAACGTCATCCGGAGCTGGCCGGTGACCGTGTCGAGGCCGACGGCCGCGAGCGCGAACCCGATCATCATCGCGGCGATCGTCTTGGCGGGCGGCTCGCGGCTCATCCCGATGAAGCTGCAGAACGTGAGGAACTGCACCGAGAAGTACTCGGGCGGTCCGAACTTGAGCGCGAACTTCGCGACCAGCGGCGCGAGGAACGTGATGACGAGCACCGCCACGAACGCGCCGACGAACGACGAGGTGAACGCGGCGGTCATCGCCTCGCCGGCGCGCCCCTGCTGGGCCATCGGGTAGCCGTCGAACGTGGTGGCCACCGACCAGGGCTCGCCGGGAATGTTGAACAGGATCGACGTGATCGCCCCGCCGAACAGCGCGCCCCAGTAGATGCACGAGAGCATGATGATCGCCGAGGTCGGCGGCATCGTGAACGTGAGCGGCAGCAGGATCGCCACGCCGTTCGCGCCGCCGAGCCCGGGAAGCACCCCGATCAGCACCCCGAGCAGGATGCCGATCATCATGAACAGCAGGTTCTTCCAGGACAGGGCGACCGCGAAGCCCTGCATCAGGTTGCCGAGGTCTTCCAAGGGCTTCGCCTCAATAAGGGATGACGCGCTCGCCGCTCGCCGCGGCGCCGCCCCGCGGCGGCGGGATCGTCGTCCGGCGCCGGCGACCGACCTGCGGCCCGTGCGGGGAACGCCCGCTCGTCATCGGATCGTCAGTAGCCCAGCAGGTGCTCGACCGGCCCCTTCGGGAGCGGGACGAGGAACCAGATCTCGAACAGCAGGAACAGCGCGACCGGAACGCCCAGCGCGACGGCAAGCGTCGCCGGCCAGCCGTAGCGTCCCTTCCAGATCATGAACGCGCCGATGAAGACCGCCGAGGCGACGTAGAGGCCGACCAGCCTGATCAGCACCACGTACGCGATCGTCGGCAGCAGCATCGTCAGCACCGGCTTCAGCCGCTCGAACTCGACGAAGGTCGAGCCGGCGAGCTTCTTCCAGCGGAAGAGCACGTTCGCGACGATCCACAGGCCGGCGAGCAGCAGCGACAGGCCGACGAGGAACGGGAAGTAGCCCGCCTCGGGGCCGTCGCTCGCCCACTTCGCGCCGATGCGCAGGCTGTCGTAGATCGTGATCACGCCGCCCAGGCAGATGAGCAGCGCGACGACGAGCTCGACCGCCCGCGTCGACAGGCCGCCGCCCGCGGCGGCGGCCTCCCCCCGGTTCTCGTCGCTCATCTCACTTCGCCAGGAAGCCGGCTTCCTGCATCAGCTGGCGGTGCGTGGCTTCCGCCTTGCCGACCCAGTCCACGTAGTCCTTGCCGGTCATGAAGGTCGTGTTGAACGCCGCGTCCTCCGTGTACTTCTTCCACTCGGGCAGCTCGCGCACCTTCTTGAACAGGTCGACGTAGAAGTCGACCTGCTCCTGCGTCACGCCCGGCGGCATGAAGATGCCGCGCAGCATCACGTACTCGACGTCGAGCCCCTGCGACTTGCAGGTCGGGATGTCCTGCCACGACATCGACGCCGTGACCTTCGCGGGATAGGGCATCGGCTTGCTGTCGAACACGCACAGCGGCCGCAGCGCGCCCGAGCGCCAGTGGGCGATCGCCTCGATCGGGTTGTTGACCGTCGAGTCGACGTGCTTGCCCACGAGCTGCACGGCGACGTCGCCGCCGCCCTTGAACGGCACGTAGGTCATCTTCTTGCCCTCGGCCTTCTCGATCGCGACCGTGATGATCTGGTCCTCCTGCTTCGAGCCGGTGCCCGCCATCTTGTACTGGCCGGGGTTGCCCGCCTTGAGCGCGTTCACGTAGTCGGCCGTCGTCTTGTAGGGCGACTCGGCGTTCACCCAGAGCACGAACTCGTCGAGCGCGAGCATCGCGACCGGCGTGAGGTCCTTCCAGTTGAACGGAACCCCGGTCGCGAGCGGCGTCGTGAACAGGTTCGACAGCGTGATGATGATCTTGTGCGGGTCGCCCTTCGCGTTCTTGACGTCGAGGAAGCCCTCCGCGCCGGCGCCGCCCGACTTGTTGACGACGACCATCGGCTGCTTCATCAGGTTGTGCTTGGCGACGACGCCCTGGAGGAACCGCGCCATCTGGTCGGCGCCGCCGCCGGTCCCGGCGGGGACGACGAACTCGACCGGCTTGGTGGGCTCCCACGCGGCGAGCGCGGGGACCGGCGCCGCGATGACGCCCGCGGCGAGCGCGGCCGCGATCGCGGCCTTGCGAAAGACGTTGCGTTTCATCCTTCCTCCTAGGGGTTGCGAGTCGGCCGCCCGCGCGGGCTCTTCGGCACGCGGTCCGCGTCGGGCGGGCTGGGCTTCACGTTAACGCATCGCGGTGCTCCGGCGAAGTCCTTTTTTTTTCGCCTCTTCAGATCAGGCCCGCCCCCCGGGCCCACTTGTACTTCGCGCCGAGCACCATCACCGGCATCTCGGTCGAGTACGGGTAGGCCGGGATGCCGTGGTCGAACAGGTGCTCGGCGGCCTCCTCGACCTCGACGTCGCCCGCCAGCGAGACGACGATCGGCTTGTGGACGCCCTTCGCCTTCATCTCCTCGACGACCTCGACGACCAGCTTCGCGAACACCATCGGCGGCGTCACGATCGTGTGCCAGTAGCCGAGGATCAGCGAGTGGATGCGCGGGTCCTCGAGGCCGAGCCGGATCGTGTTCTGGTAGGTCTTCGGGGGCTCGCCGCCGGTGATGTCGACCGGATTGCCGGCCGCGCCGAACGGCGGGATGAACTTGCGGAACGCCGCGTCGAGGTCCGGGGGCATCGCCATGAGCTTCAGGCCGTTGTCGACGCAGGCGTCGGACAGCAGCACGCCGGAGCCGCCGGCGCCGGTGATGATCACGACGTTCTCGCCCTTGGGCGTCGGCAGCACGGGGATCGCGCGCGCGTACTCGAGCATCTCGCGCAGCGCCTTCGCGCGGATCACGCCGGACTGCCGCAGCACGTCGTCGTAGATCCGGTCGTTGCCGGCCAGCGCGCCGGTGTGCGAGCTCGCGGCGCGCGCGCCCATGCTGGTGCGCCCGGCCTTCAGCACGACGACCGGCTTCTTCTTCGACACGCGCCTCGCGACCTCGGCGAACGCGCGCCCGTCCTTCAGGTCCTCGCAGTGCTGCGCGATGATGTGCGTGTTGTCGTCCTGCTCGAAGAACGTGAGCAGGTCGTCCTCGTCGATGTCGGACTTGTTGCCCAGCCCCACGATCGCCGAGACGCCCATCTTCGCCGAGCGCGAGAAGCCGATGATCGCCATCCCGATGCCGCCGGACTGCGACGACAGCGCCGCGTGGCCCTTGACGTCGTAGGCGGTGCAGAACGTCGCGCAGAGGTTCTTCCACGTGTAGTAGAAGCCGTAGATGTTCGGTCCCATCAGGCGCACGCCGTACTTGCGGCCGATCGCCTGGATCTCCTTCTGGCCCTCGACGTTGCCGGTCTCGGCGAAGCCGGAGGGGATGAGCACCGCGCCCGGGATCTTCTTCTCGCCGACCTCGGTCAGCGCCTGCGCGACGAACTTCGCGGGAATCGCGAACACCGCGACGTCGATCGGCCCCGGCACGTCCTTGACGCTCTTGTAGGCCTTGAGCCCCATGATCTCGTCGGCCGACGGGTTGATCGGGTAGATCTTCCCCTGGTAGCCGCCGTTGATCAGATTCTTCATCACCGAGTTGCCGATCTTGCCGGCCTCGCCCGAGGCGCCGATCACGGCGACCGCGTCGGGCTTCATGATCCGGTTCATGTCCCGCACGATGTCGTCGTGCTTCGGGCGGAACCGCGGCGCGGGCGGGTTCCAGTCGCACACGATCCGGACGTCGGCGGCGACCGCGCCCTTCTTCGACGCGAACACCGGGTTCAGGTCCATCTCGGCGATCTCGGGGAAGTCCGCGACGAGCTGCGACACGTTGCGGATCACCGTCGCGAGCGCGTTGCGGTTGACCGGCTCGCTGCCGCGCACGCCCTTCAGGACCTCGGCCGCCGCGATGCCGTCGAGCATCGACAGCGCGTCGTCCTTGGTCGCCGGCGCGAGCCGGAACGTGACGTCCTTCATCACCTCGACCAGCACGCCGCCCAGGCCGAACGCGACGAGCTTGCCGAACGACGGATCGGAGACCGCGCCGATGATGACCTCCTGCCCGCCGCCCACCATCTGCTGGACCTGGACGCCCAGGATCTCCGCCTTGCGGTCGTACTTCCTCGCGTTCGCGACGATCGTCGCGTAGGCCTTGCGCGCGTCCGCCGCGTTCTTCACGCCGACGATCACGCCGCCGGCCTCGGTCTTGTGCAGGATCTGCGGCGAGACGACCTTCATCACGACCGGGTAGCCCATCGCCGTCGCGAGCTTCGCCGCCTCGGCCGCGGTCTTCGCGAGCCCCTCCTTCGGGACCGGGATCCCGTACGCGTCGCAGACCTTCTTGCCCTCGGGGGCGGTCAGCGACGTCCGGCCCTCCGCCTTCGCGGCGTCGAGCACCTTCCGCACTGCGGTCTTGTTGTTCGCCATGTCTGCCTCTCGCGTCGGTCGGTGGGCCGGGTCAGATGATGCCTTCGTCGCGCAGCGCGGCGATCTCGGCCGAGCCGTAGCCCAGTTCCGCCATCACCTCGTCGGTGTGCTCGCCCAGGAGCGGCGAGCGCTTGACCTCGGTCGGGCTGTCGGACATCTTGATCGGGTTGCCGACGGTCAGGTACTTGCCGCGCGTCGGGTGGTCGACCTCGACGACCGTCCCGGTCGCGCGGAGCGACGGCTCCTCGGCGATCTCCTTCATCGACAGGATCGGTCCGCACGGGATGTCGTGCTTGTTGAGGATGTCCATCGCCTCGAACTTGGTCTTGGTCATCGTCCACTTCTCGATCTCGCCGAAGATCTCCATCAGGTGCGGCAGTCGCGCCTTGGGCGTCGCGTAGCGCGGGTCGGTCAGCCATTCGGGCCGGCCGATCACCTCGCAGATGTCCTTCCAGACCGGCGCCTGCGTGATGAAGTAGATGTACGCGTTCGGGTCGGTCTCCCAGCCCTTGCACTTGAGGATCCAGCCGGGCTGCCCCCCGCCCGACGCGTTGCCGGCGCGCGGCACCGCGTCGCCGAACCTGCCGTTCGGGTACTGCGGGTACTCCTCCATCACGTGGGTCCGGTCCAGGCGCTGCTGGTCGCGGAGCTTCACGCGGCACAGGTTGAGCACGCCGTCCTGCATCGCGGCCAGCACCTTCTGGCCGCGCCCGGTCGTCTTGCGCTGGTAGAGCGCGCACACGATGCCGAGCGCGAGGTGCAGCCCGGTGCCCGAGTCGCCGATCTGCGCGCCGGTGACGAGCGGCGGGCCGTCGTCGAAGCCGGTGGTCGAGGCGGCGCCGCCCGCGCACTGCGCGACGTTCTCGTAGACCTTGCAGTCCTCGTACGGCCCGGGGCCGAAGCCCTTGACCGACGCGACGATCATCCGCGGGTTGAGCTCCTGGATCCGCTCCCAGGTGAACCCCATCCGGTCGAGCGCGCCGGGCGCGAAGTTCTCGACCAGCACGTCGCAGTGGCGGATCAGCGATTCGATGATCGCCTTGCCCTTCGGCTTCTTGGCGTCGACGGTGATCGAGCGCTTGTTGTGGTTCAGCATCGTGAAGTAGAGGCTGTCCACGTCGGGGATGTCGCGCAGCTGCCCGCGCGTGATGTCCCCTTCGCCCGCGCGCTCCACCTTGATCACGTCGGCGCCGAACCACGCCAGGAGCTGCGTGCAGGTCGGTCCCGACTGCACGTGCGTGAAATCGAGGATCTTCACGCCGTCCAATGCCTTGCCCATGTCTTCCCCTGTGCGATGCCTGCGATTCCGGTTACCCCGTGCCGGCGCGGGAGCGCCGTCACGCCTTCTTCTTCGCGGCCGGATTGAGGGCCGTGATGCGCCCGCTCTCGGTGCCCGCCTTCTCGTCGATCACCGCGTTGACGAGCGTGGGCCTGCGCGAGCGGATCGCCTCCTCCATCGCGGCGCGCAGCTCCGCGGGCGTCGTCGCGAGCACGCCCACGCCGCCGAAGGCCTCCATCAGCTTCTCGTAGCGCGCGCCCTTGACGAACACGAGGGGCGACGGGTCGCGCCCGCCGGTCGGGTTCACCTCGTCGCCGCGGTAGACGCCGTTGTTGTTGAGGATCACGACGCATACCGGCAGGTCGTAGCGGCAGATCGTCTCGACCTCCATGCCGGAGAAGCCGAACGCGCTGTCGCCCTCGACCGCGATCACCTGCTGCCCGCCCACGGCCGCGGCCGCGATCGAGTAGCCCATCCCGATGCCCATGATGCCCCAGGTGCCCACGTCGAGACGCTTGCGCGGCTTGAACATGTCGACGATCGCGCGCGTGTGGTCGAGCGCGTTCGCGCCCTCGTTGACGAGGAACGCGTCGGGGTTCGCCCGGACGATGTCGCGCACCACGTTGAGCGCGCTGTGGTAATTCATCGGCACCGGGCTCTTCGCGAGCGACTCGGCCATCTTCGCCACGTTCTTCGTCTTGCGCTCGGCGATCGCGCCGAGCCACTCGGCGGGCGGCTTCGGGAATCCGGTCCCCAGCGCGGCGAGCATCGCCGACACGCAGGAGCCGATGTCGCCGACGACCGGCGCGTCGATGCGCACGTTGCTGTCGGCCTCCTGCGGCGAGATGTCGATCTGCACGAACTTCTGGCCGCCCCAGGACTTCGGCGTCGCGCCGCCCCAGGTCTTGCCCTTGCCGTGCGAGAGCAGCCAGTTGAGCCGCGCGCCGATCACCATCACGACGTCGGCCTCGGGCAGCACGTAGGAGCGCGCCGCCGACGCGCACTGCTCGTGCGTGTCGGGCAAGAGGCCCTTCGCCATCGCCATCGGCAGGTACGGGATGCCGGTGCGCTCGACGAGCGCGCGGATCTCGTCGTCGGCCTGCGCGTAGGCGGCGCCCTTGCCGAGGATGACGAGCGGGCGCTTCGCGCTCCTGAGCAGGTCGACGGCGCGCTTCACGGCGTCTTGCGCCGGAATCTGGCGCGGCGCCGGGTCGACGACCTTGATCAGCGACCGCTTCCCGGCCTCCCGTTCCATCGACTGCGGGAACAGCTTGGCGGGCAGGTCGAGGTAGACGCCCCCCGGGCGGCCCGAGACCGCCGCGCGGATCGCCCGCGCGATGCCCACGCCGATGTCCTCGACGTGAAGCACGCGGAACGCGGCCTTCGCGTGGGGCCGCGCGATCGCGAGCTGGTCCATCTCCTCGTAGTCGCCCTGCTGCAGGTCGACGATCTCGCGCTCCGAGGAGCCGCTGATCAGGATCATCGGGAAGCAGTTGGTCGTCGCGTGGGCGAGCGCCGTGAGGCCGTTCAGGAAGCCGGGGGCGGAGACGGTGAGGCAGACGCCCGGCTTGCCGGTCATGAAGCCGGCGATCGACGCGGCGTAGCCCGCGTTCTGCTCGTGGCGGAACGAGATCACGCGCAGGCCGTTGGCCTGCATGCGCCGCGCGAGGTCGGTGATCGGGATGCCGGGCAGGCCGAAGATCGTGTCGAGCCCGTTGAGCTTCAGCGCGTCGATGACGAGCTGGAAGCCGTCGATCTCCTCGGCCGCGCCGCTCGCGGCCTTCGCGGCGTCGCCGACCGCGGCCGGCATGGCGTTCGGGGCGGCCTTCGTCGCTTGGTCCATGCGTTCCTCCGGTGCGTAGGGTCGTCCCGGCGGCGCGGTGTCGCCGGCGAACGCTGCGCCGGCGCCACGCCTGCCGGCGATCAGTTCGTGTCGGGCGCGACGACGTGCCCGACGGCGCGCGGGACGGCGCCTCGGATCGCGCCTGGCGCGGCGTACGGAACCCGGGGACGGGAGACCGGCGCTTCTACCGGGCGGCCGGAGGGAATCAGGGAATCCGACTGCGTGACCCGGCGCATGTCCCGAGGCTCCTCCAAGGAATGCCGCTGCGTGCGCTTCCGGGCAGCGGTCTTGTGATTTCGAGATAAGGTATTTGATATATCAGACCGGTGTCAACGCCAATTCCGGCGCCTCTGTGCGGAAACCTATGGTGCGGCGCGGCAAATCGCGGATCGACGGTGATCGTCCGGCGGAACACGGCGAATCGGCTCGCGGAGGCCTTGCGGCACCGCGACACGCCACACGAGGCTGGATGGGCACTTGGCCGGGCGCGCCAGCGCCGCGAGGGTCCTCGCGTCGCAAGGACAGGTGCCTGGCTTGGCACCGGGTACTCCCCAAACGGGGGGATGCCGGCGCGCGGGCTTCTGATATATAAGATACCCGGCTTCGACGAGCGCGCCGCCACGGCGCGCGGCGAACGCCGGCGGACCGACGAGCCGGTCGAGGGCGTACGGCCGCCGTCCCGAGGAGGGGGTAAGGCACGATGGCGAACGGCGCGGCCACCGCCACGAAGATCCCGCTGCGGCTCGAGCCCATCTCGGGGAGCGCGAGCCTGCGCGACCGGGCCTACGCCGCGCTCAAGCAGGCGATCGTCGAGGCCGACATCTACTCGCACTCGGGCGACGTGCGCATCGACGAGCGCCAGCTCGCGGTGTCGCTCGGCGTCTCGCGCACGCCGATCCGCGAGGCGATGACGCTGCTCGAGCAGGAGGGGCTGCTGCGCACGGTGCCGCGCCGCGGCATCTTCATCGTGCGCAAGACCAGGCGCCAGATCGTCGAGATGATCGAGATGTGGGCGGCGATCGAGAGCATGGCCGCGCGCCTCGCGACGATGAACGCGTCCGACGAGGAGATCGCGGGGCTGCGCAGGATGTTCGACGAGTTCCGCACGTCGGCGCCGTCCGACCACATCAACGAGTACTCGGACGCGAACATCGCGTTCCACCAGGCGATCATCCGGCTCTCCGGCTCGAACCTGATGGGGCAGACGCTCGAGAACCTGTTCATCCACGTGCGCGCGATCCGGCGGATGACGATCTCGCAGGCCGACCGCGCCGCGCGGTCGATCGTCGACCACATGCGCATCATCGAGGCGCTCGAGAAGCGCGACACGGAGCTCGCCGAGCGGCTCGTGCGCCAGCACTCGCTCGACCTCGCCGCCTACGTCGAGAAGCATTGCGACTTTCTGGAGTAGCGCCGTCGCTGCGTCGGCGAGGGGCCCCGGCGCTTGCGCCGGGGATCGACGACGCGCGCTTGCGACGGCGCGGGCGGCCGACGCTCGACGTCGCACTTCACACGGACAGGTCAAGGAGGCCGCCGGGGTCGCTGCGTCGGCGAGGGGCCCCGCCGAAGGCGGGGATCGACGACGCGCGCTTGCGACGGCGCGGGCGGCCGACGCTCGACGTCGCACTTCACACGGACAGGTCAAGGAGGCCGCGGGGTCGCGTCGGCGAGGGGCGCCGCTCGACGACGCGCGCTTGCGACGGCGCGGGCGGCCGACGCTCGACGTCGCACTTCACACGGACAGGTCGAGGAGGCCGCCGGGGTCGCTGCGTCGGCGAGGGGCCGGCGATGACCGGTCCTGCCGGCACGCAACGTCGCGTTCGCCGGCCCTGCGCTCGTCTCGGGTCGCATCCCCGCGCGAGCGCGGGGCCCCTGCTCCGCCTCGCCGATCGCTCCGCCGAAGGCGGGGATCGACGACGCGCGCTTGCGACGGCGCGGGCGGCCGACGCTCGACGTCGCACTTCACACGGACAGGTCGAGGAGGCCGCGGGGTCGCTGCGTCGGCGAGGGGCCGGCGATGACCGGTCCTGCCGGCACGCAACGTCGCGTTCGCCGGCCCTGCGCTCGTCTCGGGTCGCATCCCCGCGCGAGCGCGGGGCCCCTGCTCCGCCTCGCCGATCGCTCCGCCGAAGGCGGGGATCGACGACGCGCGCTTGCGACGGCGCGGGCGGCCGACGCTCGACGTCGCACTTCACACGGACAGGTCGAGGAGGCCGCGGGGTCACTGCGTCGGCGAGGGGCCCCGGCGCTTGCGCCGGGGATCGACGACGCGCGCCTGTGATCCCCGCAGGCGGCCGACACGCGACGCTGCACTTCACGCGGACAGGTCGAGGAGGCCGCCCGGGGGACGGCTCTGGGGGACGCGCGGCGCGGCTCAGCGCGCCGGTCCCATCAGCGTGTCCGGCAGCCAGGTCGCGATGCCGGGGAACACGCAGAGGATGACGATCGCGAGGATCATGCAGCCGACGTAGGGCAGCGTGCCCCACATGACGCGCTGCACCGGCACGTCGGGCGCGATCGCGTTGACGATGTAGATGTTGAGGCCGACCGGCGGGTGGATCAGGCCGATCTCCATGTTGATCGTCAGGATCACGCCGAACCACACCGGGTCGAAGCCCGCGGCCTTGACGATCGGGAACAGGATCGGGCTCGTCATCAGGATGATCGCGGCCGGCGGGATGAAGAAGCCGCACACCAGCAGGAACAGGTTGATCATCCCCATCAGCACCCAGCGGTTCGGGTGCGCGTCGGCGATCGCCTGCGCGAGCGTCTGCGTGAGGTAGAGCGAGGTCAGCATGTAGCCGAACAGCACGGCCGCGGCGATGATCATCAGGATCATCACCGACTCGCGCGTCGTGTCGCGCAGGATCTGCCACCAGCGCTCGGGCCTCCACATCCGGTAGATCGCGACGGCGAGCACGACGCACAGCGCCGCGCCGACGCCGGCCGCCTCCGACGGCGTCGCCACGCCGCCGTAGAGCACGTACATGACGCCCGCGATGATCAGGAGGAACGGCGCGATCTTCGGCACCGCCTCGAACTTCTGGCGCCAGGTGTAGCGGAAGTCGGGCGCGTGCGACCGGAAGCCGCGCTTCCAGATGATGAAGAGCGTCCAGGCGATGAACAGCCCGAGCAGCAGCAGGCCGGGGAACACGCCGGCGAGGAAGAGCCGCCCGATCGACGTCTCGGTCGCGATGCCGTAGAGGATGAACGTGATCGACGGCGGGATCAGGATCCCGAGCGTGCCGCCGGCGCAGATCGATCCGGTGGCGACGTCGTCGGGATAGCCGCGCCTGCGCATCTCCGGGATGCCCATCTTGCCGATGGCCGCGCAGCACGCGGGCGACGATCCGGTCAGCGCGGCGAACAGCCCGCAGGCGCCGAGGTTGGAGATCGCGAGCCCGCCGGGGAGGCGGTAGAGCCAGCGGTCGAGCGCCTCGTAGAGGTCCTTGCCCGCGGGCGAGGACCCGATCGCGGCGCCCATCATCACGAACATCGGGATCGACACGAGCGTGAAGTCGGACAGGCCCGCGTAGAACGTCTCCGCGACGACGTGCAGCGCCCCGAAGCCCTGGAACAGCACGACGAACACGATCGACACCGCGCCGAGCGCGAATGCGACCGGCGCGCCCGACAGGAGCATCGCCAGCGTCGCGACGAGGACGATCCCGCCCTGGAGCGCAGGACTCATCGCCGGGCTTCCCCGATGCCGAACGGGGCGTCGCGCCGCACGGCGAGGTTGGCGAAGTCGACGATCGCCTGGAGCGCGAGCAGCCCGAGCCCGATCGGCATCGAGGAGTAGGGGATCCACAGCCGCGCGCGCCACATCGTGTCGGACAGCCAGCGCTTGTCGAACGCCTCCTTCCAGAACAGGAACGCGAGCACGGCGAGCGTCACGGCGAAGGCGACGGTGACGAGCTGCGCGAACAGCGCGAGCCGGAACCGCCCCTCGGGACCGAGGTGCTGCGGCAGCACGTCGACGTTGACGTGGCCGCGCGTCAGGAGCACGTAGGGGCTGCCGACGAAGGTCGCCGCGATCAGGCAGTAGATCGTGAAGTCGGTCTGCCAGACCGTGCTGCGCCCGAGCGCGTAGCGCGCGAACACCATCTGGCAGACGACGACCACCGCCGCGACGATCAGCCCGGCCGCGACGACCCCGGCGAGCCGCGAGATCGCCCGCACCACGCGCGTGACCCGCGCGAGCGCGGACGGCGCCGCCGCGTCGGAGGACGGCTCCGCCGCCGCCGGGGGACGGCCGGTCACGGGGTCACTTGACCGCGAGCGCCGCGTCGACCAGCTTCTGCCCGTCGGGCACTTCCTTGGCGAACTGGACGTACGAGCTCCTGCGCGCGACGTCGATCCACGTGTCGTACTCGGCCGGGGTGAGCGTGACGACCTCTACGTTGTGCTGCCTGAACACCTTGACCATCTCGTCGTCGAGGCCCTTCGCCTCCTTCTCGAAGTACGCCTGCGACTTGCGGCCCGCCGCGAGCAGCGCCTCCTGCTGCGGCCTGGTCAGGCGATCGAAGCTCTTCTTCGACATCAGCACCGGCTCGTACATGAACCACAGCGCGTTGTCGCCCGGCGCGGAGATGCACTTGACCTGCTCGTAGATCCGGAACGACACGAAGCTGCCGGTGCTCGTGTCGGTCGCCTCGATGACGCCGGTCTGCAGCGCGTTGTAGACCTCGTTGGACGGGATCGAGACGATCGAGGCGCCGGCCTCCTGCCACATCGCCGCGAACGTCGGGCCCGCGGAGCGGATCTTCACGCCCTTGATGTCGGCGGGCTTGCGGATGCAGCCCTTCTTCGAGGCCACGGCGCCCGCGAGCCACGCGTCGGCCAGCACGATCACGCCGGCCTTCTCGACCTTCGCGCGGATCTCCTTCATGAACGGCGAGTCGTTGAGCCGGCGCGCGCGCTCGTGGCTCCGCACGAGGCCGGGCATCAGCGTCGCGCTGAACGCGGGCTCCTTGCCGCTCGCGTAGTCGAGCGGGAACGACGAGATGTCGAGCTGGCCGTTGACGAGCGCGTTCCATTGCTCGTTGGGCTTGAAGAGCGACGCGCCCGGGTAGACCTGCACCTCGAGGTCGACGCCCGCGGCCTTCGCCTCGCGCGCGATGATCTGCACCATCTCGTCGCGCGCGTCGCCCTTGCCTCCCGGGAACTGGTGCGACGCGCGGAGCACGACCGGCGCGGCGGCCGACGTCCCCGCGATGCACAACGCGGCGAGCGCGGCCAGCAGCGGAACTCGCGATTTCGTCTTCATGCCTTCCTCCTCCAGAGGGAAACCCGTGGGCCGCCGTCCCGTGCGGCGACGCGATCGCGTCGCGCCGGGATCTTCGAGGTCTCGGCGGTGCCGGGGCGCGGGTGCGCCGGCCGTCCGCCGGCGTGCGCGTAAGCTAGGTCAACACGTCGGCGCCTGTCAATCGCGGCACGCCGGGTCATTTGCGCGGTGCCGCACGCCGGCGGGGGGTCAGCCCACGTCGAGCATGATCTTGCCGACGTGCTGCGAGCTCTCCATGAGCGCGTGCGCCGCCGCGGCGTCCGCCAGCGGGAACACGCGGTGGATCACCGCCTTCGCGCGGCCGGACTCGTAGAGCGGCCACACGCGCCCGCGCAGCGCGTTCGCGATCGCGACCTTGCGCTCGACCGGGCTCGCGCGCATCGTCGAGCCGGTCACCGTGAGCCGCTTCAGCATGATCGGCATCCAGTCGACCTCGGCGCGGCTGCCGTGCAGGAACGCGATGATCACGAGTCTGCCCTCGACCGCGAGGCAGCGCAGGTTCTTCGCGATGTAGTCGCCCCCCACCATGTCGAGCACGAGCTCGACGCCGCGCTTGCCCGTGATCGTCGCGACCTCGGCGGCGAAGTCGGCGGTCCGGTAGTTGATCGCGTGGTCGGCGCCGAGACCCTTGCAGAACGCCGCCTTCTCGTCGCTGCCGACCGTGGTGATCACCTTCGCGCCGAACGCCTTCGCGTACTGGATCGCCGTGTAACCGATGCCGCTGGTGCCGCCGTGGATCAGGATCGTCTCGCCCGCGGCGAGCCGCCCGCGCTCGAACACGTTGTGCCAGACCGTGAACGCGTTCTCGGGCAGGCTCGCGGCCTCGAGGAGCGACAGTCCCTTCGGCGGCGGCAGGCAGTGCCCGGCGGGCGCGACGCAGTACTCGGCATAGCCGCCCCCGGGCGTCAGCGCGCACACCTCGTCGCCGACGCGCCAGCCGGTCGCGGCCGCACCGACCGCCGCGACGGTGCCGGCGACCTCGAGCCCGATGATCGGCGACGCTCCCGGCGGCGGCGGATAGTTGCCCGATCGCTGGATGCAGTCGGGCCGGTTGACGCCCGCGTAGCGGACGCGGATCAGCACGTCGCCCGCGCCGGGAACCGGCACGGGCCCCTCGGCGAGCGCGAGCACGTCGGGCGGACCCGGCTCGCGCATCGCGACGTGGCGCATGGTCGCGGGCGTCGTCGTCATGCCCGCATTATCGCCGAAGGCGCGGCACGGCGCGGAGGGTGCGTATTCCTCGACAGGCGTCGAGCCGGCGGACGAACCGGCCGCGTCGCGGGCGATCGAACGGGGCGATTGGACCGCCCGC
Organism: Burkholderiales bacterium; assembly: GCA_046347845.1. Lineage (GTDB taxonomy): Bacteria > Pseudomonadota > Gammaproteobacteria > Burkholderiales > Casimicrobiaceae > VBCG01. The sequence goes on from JAXMFH010000005.1 coordinate 120,954, forward strand.
CGAAGGAACCCGCATGACCGACCTGCCGCCGCAGGACCGCTGCGGCGCGATCGCCCGCGCCCTCCACGGGACGATGTTCGCGCTGATCGCGGTGCCGATTGCGGGGGGCCTGATGCTCGAGGGCCTGCCGCGGGGAACCGCGCTGAAGCGCCTCGCGTTCGACGGCCACGAGACGATCGGGATCGTCGCGGTCCTGCTCGTGCTCGCGCGGATCGCGTGGAACCTGTCGCACCGGGGACCTTCGCCCGAGGGCGCGGTCCGGCAGCGCAAGCTCGCGAAGGCGGCGCACGGCGCGCTCTGCGTGCCGATGATCGCGGTGCCGGTCGTCGGCTACGCGATGGTCGACGCGAAGGGCCACGACGTGGCGTTCTTCGCCTGGAGCGCGCGCGACCTGGTCGCGAAGGACGCGGACCTCGGCAAGGCGCTCGAACGGGTGCACGAGCGGCTCGCCCGGGCGCTCACGGGCCTCGTCGGGCTGCACGTGGCGACGGCGTTCTGGCACCACTTCGGACTGCGCGACGGCGCGCTGCGCGGGAGGCTGCCCTCGCGCGCCTGACGACGACGCGACGACGAACGCGGATCCCCCTCGCGCGGCCCGTAACGGGATGAGCGGCGCCGCCCGGCGCCGCTCCATCCGGGTTACGGGAGCGCGGCACCGCCTCGCGCACGGCACGGGTTGCGGGCTCAGCGCGCGAATCGCTGCCTCAACTCGGCCTTCATCACCTTGCCCATCGAGTTGCGCGGCAGGTCGGCGGCGAAGAACACGCGCTTGGGCACCTTGAAGCCCGCGATCTCCGCCTTGAGCGCCGCGACGATCGCGCTTTCCGTGAGCGCGTGGCCGGGCTTCGCGACGACGACGGCGGTCACCGCCTCGCCGAAGTCGGGGTGCGGGACGCCTATCACGGCGCTCTCCACGACGCCGTCCATCGCGTCGATGCGCTCCTCGATCTCCTTCGGATAGACATTGAGCCCGCCTGTGATGATCAGGTCTTTCGCGCGCCCGACGATCCGCAAGTAGCCCTCGGGCGTCCACTCGCCCATGTCGCCGGTCCTGAACCACCCGTCGCCCGTGAACTCCTCGCGCGTCTTCTCGGGCAGCTTCCAGTAGCCCTTCAGCACGTTCGGCCCCCTGACCTGGATCGCACCGATCGTGCCCGGCGCGCAAGGGGCGCCGTCGTCGCCCACGATGCGCACCGACACGCCCGGCAGCGGCGGTCCGACGGTGCCGCCGATCCGCGGCCCGTCGAGCGGATTGGACGTGTTCATCCCGGTCTCGGTCATGCCGTAGCGCTCGAGGATGCGCTCGCCGGTGCGCTCCTCGAACTCGCGGAACGTCTCCGGCAGCAGCGGCGCCGAGCCGGAGACGAACAGCCGAACGCCCTCGGTGTGCGCGCGCCCGAACGAAGGCTCCGCGAGCAGCCGCGTGTAGAACGTGGGCACGCCCATCATGACGGTCGCCCTCGGCAGCAGCGCCAACACCTCGTGGACGTCGAACTTCGGCAGCCACAGCATCCGGCTGCCCGACAGCAGCACGCAGTGGATCGCGACGAAGAGCCCGTGCACGTGGTAGACCGGCAGCGCGTGCAGGAGCACGTCGCCGCGCGTGAAGCCCCAGGCCTCGACCAGCGCGAGCGCGTTCGACGCGAGGTTGCGGTGGGTCAGCATCGCGCCCTTCGACCGCCCGGTCGTGCCCGACGTGTACAGGATCGCGGCGAGGTCGTCGGGCGCGCGCGCGACCGTGTCGAAGAGCTCGGACTTCCCTTCGGCGCGGTCGAGGAGCTCGCCGCCGGTCGCGTCGAGCGTGAGCACGGTCGCGTCGCGCGCGGTCGCCGCGACCACGCCCAGCCGCTCGCTGCCGCACACGACGACGCGCGGCTCCGCGTCGCCGAAGAAGTAGTCGAGCTCGGCGCGCTGGTAGCCGGTGTTGAGCGGCAGGTAGACGAGGCCCGCGCGTAGCGCCGCGAGGTAGAGCGGCACGACCGTCCAGTGCTTCTCGGTCTGCACGGCGACGCGGTCGCCCGGGCGGCAGCCCGCGTCGACGAGCGCGTGCGCGATCCGCGCCGAGAGCGCCGCGAGCTCGCCGTAGTGGACGACGGGCCCGTTGGGGACGACGAGACAGGGCGCCGCGGGATCCGCGACGTGCTCGTCGAACAGCGTATAGAGGTTGGCGTCCATCCTCGTTGCGCGCCGGCTTCGCGCCGCGCATGCTACGTTCCGTGACGGCCGGCGCGTGCGTCAGTGCGAGCCACGGCGCCGGCCGGCGACCCGAACCGAACTATACGACAGCGCCGGCCGATGACCGCCCCGATCGCCCGACTCGCGCCGCGCGAGCGGCTCGCCGCGCTCGCCGATCCGGGCTCGCTCGAGGTCGACGCCGCGGCGGGCGCCAGCGCGGACCTCGCGCGCTTCGGGATCGACGCGCGCGACGACGACGGCATCGTCACCGGCGCCGCGTCGATCGGCGGGCGGCGCGCCTTCGTCGCCGCGCAGGACGAGCGCTTCCTGCGCGGCGCGGTCGGCGCGAACCACGGCCGCGCGCTCGCCTCGCTCTTCGTGCAGGCGCGGGACGAGCGGCCCGCGGCGGTCGTGCTGGCGATGGCGTCGGGCGGCGTTCGTCTGCACGAAGCGAACGCCGCCGAGCTCGCGCTCGCGCGTGCGCTGCGTGCGCTCGTCGACGCGCGCGCGGCCGGCGTCCCGGTGCTCGCCATCGCCGCGGGCGACGTGTTCGGCGGCGCGTCGGTGCTCGCCGCCGCGTGCGACCGGCTCGCGCTGCTGCCGGGCGTGCGCTACGGGCTCTCGGGCCCGGCGGTCATCGAGGCGGCGCGCGGGCGGAACGAGATCGCGGCCGACGACGCGAGTGCGGTGGAGGAGGTGTTCGGCGCGGCGGCGCGCGCGCGCGACGGCATCGCCGACCTGGTCGACGACGACGCGTCGGCGCTCCGCGCGTGGATCGACGTCGCGTCGAGGAACGCGGTCCCGTTCGAGCCGCGCGTGCGCGAGCTGCACGCGCGCCTGGCCGGGCGCGTCGGCTACGGAGGTGCCGGCACGCCGTGGGTGACCGTCGAGGGCGGCGCCGCAGTCCTCCGCGCCGCCGGCACGACGCTCGGCGCGCGGGACGTGCTCGCGATCGACGCGGAGCTCCTCGCGAGCCTCGACGGGGGCGGGCTCGCGTCGCTGACGATCGTCGAGGACTCGCTCGGCCACGAGCCGTCGCGCGCCGCGGAGCAGGCGGGACTCTCGCAGTTCCTCGCCCACCACGCGTGCGTGCTCGGACTGTTGCGGTCGCGCGGCGTGCGCATCGAAGGGCGGCTCGTCGGCGTCGGCCACAGCGCCGCGTTCTTCGCGAACGCCCTGCAGGCCGATCGCGTGGCGGCGCTGTCCACCGCGCGCGTCGTCGCGATGGACCCGCCCGCGATGGCGCGCGTGCTCAGGATCGATCCGGCGCGGCTCGCTGCGCTCGTCGAGGACGATCCGCTCCTCGGGCAGCCGGTGCGGCACTTCGCCGCGCTGGGCGGCGCGACGATCGTCGAGCGCTGACGCGACGGCGGCGGCCGTCCCTGTGGCCCGGCGTCAGCCCGACGTCCTTCGTGCCGCGACGAACAGCCGCGCGAGCGCTTCCGCGCGCTCGGAGAGCAGCGCGGCCGCGTCGCGCACGCACGACTCGAGCGTGGCCGGACCGCCGGGCAGCGCGAAGCAGCCGCCGTCGAAGCGCGCGTGGAGTGCGGACAGCGCAGCGACGTCGAGCGCGCCGGACAGCAGCGTCGCGGGCACGCCGCGCGCGCGGGCGCGATCGGCCACGATGCACGGCCCCTTCGACAGCAGCGTCTGCGCGTCGCTGCGTCCCTCGCCGGTGATCGCCCAGTCGGCGCCTTCGAGCGCGGCATCGAGGCCGACGAGGTCGGCGACCACCTGGGCGCCCGAGCGCATCTCGCCTCCGGCGAGCATCAGCGCGTAGCCCAGCCCGCCCGCCGCGCCTGCGCCGGGACGCTCCGACGCGCGGGTCCCGATCGCGGCCTCGACGATCGCGGCGTACCGCGCGAGCGTCGCGTCGATCGTCGCGATCCGGTCGGGCGCGACACCCTTCTGCGGCCCGAAGATCGCGGTCGCGCCGCGCTCGCCGGCGAGCGGGTTGTCGACGTCCGACATGATGGTGATCGCGCACTCCCGAAGGCGTGCGTCGAGCGCGGAAGCGTCGGCGCGCGCGAGGCGCGCGAGACCCTCCGGCGTGGGCGCGACGTCGCGGCCGCCCGCGTCGACGAGGCGCAGGCCCAGCGCGACGAGGAGACCCGCGCCGCCGTCGTTGGTGCTGCTGCCGCCCAGCCCGATTGTGAAGCGGCGCACGCCGCGGTCGAGCAGCGCGCGCATCTGCCGTCCCAATCCTGACGTCGTTCGCGCCTCGACCGGGATCGACATCCCGGCGGCGTCGGTGATCGCGACGACTTGCGCGCACTCGAGGACCGCGGCGGGCGCGCCGTCGCGATCGACGATGCCGTAACCGGCGCGGACCGGCGCCCCGCTCGCTCCCTCGACCTCGATCTCGCCCCGGGTCGCGCGCTCGCCGGACGCGCGCAGCACCGCGTCGAGCGTGCCCTCGCCGCCGTCGGCCATCGGACGCGGGACCGTGACGGCACCGGGCATGGCGCGCAGGACGCCGGAGGCGATGGCGGCGGCCGCGGCGGGCGCGTCGAGCGATCCCTTGAACGAGTCGGGCGCGACGACGACGCGGAGCGGTCGCGCGGTCATCGGACGGCGCCTTGTCGGGTCGCGGTGCTCGCCGCCATGCCGGGGGTCGCGGCGGCTACCCGCGGTGGGTGGCGCGCGCGAGCCGGTCGGCGACCGCCAGCCACGTCGCGCCGGCCGGCGGGGCCTCGATCAGGATCGCGTCGGCGCCGGAGGCGTCGAGCGCACGCAGGTTCGCGTAGAGCTCGCGCGCGTAGCCGTCCGCGTCGGCCGGCGCGGCGATCCATGGCCCGTCGAAGCCGGGTGGCCGGTGCACGCGCCGCGCGAGCACGGCGACGACCTCGTCGCGCTCCGTGAGCCGCTCCACCTCGACGGGCAGCAGCGCCGCGTCGACGAGGAATGCCGCGGTCCTCGGCGCGTAGTGCGAAGCGTGCGTGCCCGGCGCGCGCGGCGCGCCGGCCCGGGCGGCTTCCGGCACGTGCCCCAGCACGCGCACGAGCGCGTCGAGGCCGATCCCGCCCGGCCGCATCAGGATCGGGCGGTCGCCGGCGAACGCGACGATCGTGCTCTCGATGCCCACCTCGCAGGGTCCGCCGTCGAGGATCATCGCGACGCGGTCGCCCAGGTCCTCGGCGACGTGCGCGGCCGTCGTCGGCGATACGTGGCCGTAGCGATTCGCGGACGGCGCGGCGACGCCGCGGCCGCCGCGGCGCGCGAACGCGGCGAGCAGCGCGCGCGCGACCGGATGCGCGGGCACGCGCAGGCCGACGGTGTCCTGCCCGCCGGTCACCGCGTCGCCGGCGAGGGGCGCGCGCGGCAGGATCAGGGTCAGCGGCCCGGGCCAGAACGCGCGGGCGAGCGCCCGGGCCCCGGCAGGCACCTCGCGCGCCCAGGCGTCGAGGTGCCCGGCGTCGGGCAGGTGGACGATCAGCGGGTGATCGGCCGGGCGGCCTTTCGCCTCGAACACGGCGCGGACCGCGACGGGGTTCGACGCATCGGCGCCGAGCCCGTAGACGGTCTCGGTCGGGAACGCGACGAGCGCGCCGGCGCGGAGCGCGTCGGCGGCGCGCTCGATCGCGTCGGCATCGGCCTGGACGACGATGGCGGTCATGGGGTCGCGACGGGGGCGCCGGCGGGCGGCGTCCGCGACTTTGCTAGAATCGCGAGCTTTGCCGCAAGCCGCTTTGCCGCGGGCCCGCCCGGCCGGGGCGGCCGCCATCCACGAGAGGGGCCATGAGCGATTTCCTGTTCACGTCGGAGTCGGTGTCGGAAGGTCATCCGGACAAGGTCGCGGACCAGATCTCCGACGCGGTGCTCGACGCGATTCTAGAGCAAGACCCCACGGCCCGCGTGGCCGCGGAGACGCTGGTGTCGACCGGCCTCGTCGTCATGGCCGGCGAGATCACGACGAAGGCGATCGTCGACTTCGGCAACGTCGCGCGCGAGACGATCCGGCACATCGGCTACAACGACCCCTCGCTGCGCTTCGACGCCGACGGCTGCTCGGTCATGGTCTGCTACGGCAAGCAGTCGCCCGACATCAAGCGCGGCGTCGACCAGGCCTCCGACGACTACCTGAACCAGGGCGCCGGCGACCAGGGGATGATGTTCGGCTACGCCTGCGACGAGACGCCGGCGCTGATGCCGTTCCCGATCTACTACGCGCACCGGCTGGTCCAGCGGCAGAGCGAGGTGCGCCGCGACGGCCGGCTGCCGTTCCTCCGACCCGACGCGAAGTCCCAGGTCACCGTCCGCTACCACAACGGGCACCCGGTCGCGATCGACACGGTCGTGCTGTCGACGCAGCACCACCCGAGCATGAACGAGCGGCAGGCCGAGCTCGCCGAGTCGGTGATCGAGGAGATCGTCAAGCCGGTGCTGCCGCGCGAGATGCTCGCGAACACGCGTTTCCTGGTCAACCCGACCGGCCGCTTCGAGATCGGCGGGCCGCACGGCGACTCCGGCCTCACGGGCCGCAAGATCATCGTCGACACGTACGGCGGCTCGGCGCCGCACGGGGGCGGCGCGTTCTCGGGCAAGGATCCGTCGAAGGTCGACCGCTCGGCGGCGTACGCGGCGCGCTACGTCGCGAAGAACATCGTGGCCGCCGGTCTCGCGAAGCAGTGCGAGGTGCAGCTCGCGTACGCGATCGGCGTCGCGAAGCCGATGAACGTGACCGTCTACACGGCGGGCACCGGACGCATTCCCGACGAGAAGATCGGCAAGATCGTCGAGCACGAGTTCGACCTGCGCCCGAAGGGCATCATCCGGATGCTCGACCTCCTGCGCCCGATCTACCGCAAGACCGCCGCCTACGGTCACTTCGGCCGCGACGAGCCGGAATTCACGTGGGAGCGCACCGACCGCGCCGAGGCGCTGCGCAGCGCCGCGGGGATCTGAGGGAGGCCGCCGTGCGGCTCCCGGCCGTCCTCGCCGTCGCGGTGGCGCTGGCCGGCTGCGCGTCGGCCCCGGCCGAGCCGCCGCGCCGCACGATCGCCGGCCCGTCGATCGTGTCGCTCGACGAGCAGGATGCCCTCGTCGAGCTGAAGCCCGGGGCGCGCGTGCACGTGAAGCTCGAGGCCGAGAAGATCTCCAAGCGGCGCTGGCACATCACGGCGGTGTCCGGCGAGGCGATCCGGCCCCACGGCAACCCGTGGTTCACGACGAAGCACGTCTACGCGTTGAGGGAGCCGGGCAACTGGATGTTCGACTTCGACGCCGTCGCGCCCGGCAGCGCGACGGTGACCTTCGACTACCGGCGCGACGACGAGCCGGTGTCGGCGGCGGAACGCACCGCGAAGTTCGAGTTCGTCGTGCGCTGAGGCGCCGGCGGGGCGGCCGCGGGCCGCGCCGCTTGAGTCGCCGGGGCGCTCGGCCGAGAATAGGTTTCCGGTGCGCGCCGGCTCGCGGCGCACCTCGTGGAGGTCCGATGAATCCGCTTCGTGCTCTCACCCTCGGATGTGCCGTGCTGGCGCTCGCCGGATGCCAGACGAGCCCAACGTCCGACTTCTGGAACCTCGCCCCGATCGTGCGCAACACCGACGCCTCGATCGACGGGCGCAGCGAGGCGGTGAAGCGCGGCGACACGCTCGCCGTCCATCTCGAGTCCGACCAGAAGCCGACCTATCGCTGGGAGCTGACCCGCCTCGCGGGCGCGTCGGTCGTGCAGGTCGGGCTCCCCGACTACCAGCCCGAGGGCGCCGCCGGCGTCCCGCGCGGCGGGGCGGGAGCGTACGCGACGTTCCGTTTCCGAACCGTGCAGCCGGGCACCTCCAGCATCGAGCTCGCGTACCGGTCCTGGGAGACGGGCGCGCCGCCCGCGCGGACGGTGCGGTTCGAGATCGCGGTGCCCTGATCGCCGGGCGCCGCTCCTCTGCGGCACGCGGCGGTCGTCCCGGGATGGGCGCGAAGCGCGACAGCGACGGGCCGAGGCCCGCGCACCGTCTGTCCGTGCGCTGCGGCGACGACACCTGGATCGGCGCCTGCGTGCGCGTCGTCGAGGCCGCGCGGCGCGAGGGCTCGTCGTCGGTCGAGCGCACGCCCGACCACTACCTCGCGGCCGCCTGGGCGCCGGGCGCGCCCCGGTCGCGATGGCCGGACGCGGTGGTGATCGGATCGCCCGCCGCCGACGACGCGCTCGCCCTCCTGCTGCGGCACGTCCCCGACGGCGCGAAGCTCTACCTCGCCGACCTCGACGCGGTCGACGCCGCGCTCGCCGCGCGCATCCTGCTCGCCGCCGACCGCAACCTCGAGCCCTACCAGCGCGACGGGATCGCCGCGTTCGTCGCGGCCGAGGAGGCGCGCGTCGCCGCGCGCATCGCGGCCGGCTACACCGACCGCGACGAGGGATTCGAGCGCTTCCGCGCGCGCGTCCTCGACGGGCGCGGCGGGCGAGGCTAGCCGATCGTGGCGCTCTTCGACCGGTTCGCGCTGCGGGAGCTCGAGCTCGCGAACCGCATCGTCGTCTCGCCGATGTGCCAGTACTCGGCGGACGGGGGGCGCGCGGGCGACTGGCACCTCGCGCACTGGGCGCAGATGCTGCAGTCGGGCGCCGCGCTCTTCGTCGTCGAGGCGACGGCCGTGACGCGGGACGGGCGCATCTCGCACGGCTGCCTCGGGCTCTACGACGACGCGTGCGAGCGCGCGTTCGCCGACGTGCTCGCGCGTGCGCGGCGCCTCGCGCCGCCGATGCCGGTCGCGGTGCAGCTCGCGCACGCGGGCCGCAAGGGGTCGTCGGCGGTCCCCTGGGAGGGCGGGGCGCCGCTGGCGGGCGAGCGGGCGTGGACGACGAGCGCGCCTTCGGCCGTCGCGTTCGACGCCGGCCATCCCGCGCCCCGCGCGCTCGACGCGGCGGGGCTCGCCGCGATCCGCGACGCGTTCGCGAACGCCGCGCGCCGCGCCGCGCGCGCCGGCGTCGACGCGATCGAGGTGCACCTCGCGCACGGCTACCTGCTCCACGAGTTCCTGTCGCCGCTCTCCAACCTGCGCGACGACGCCTGGGGCGGCACGCGCGAGCGCCGCATGCGCTTCCCGCTCGAGGTGTTCGACGCGGTGCGCGAGGCGTTCCCGGCGGGCCGGCCGGTCGGCGTGCGCGTCTCCGCCACCGACTGGGTCGAAGGCGGCTGGACGCTCGAGGACACGATCGCGCTCGCGCGCGAGCTCGCCGCGCGCGGCTGCGACTTCGTCGACGTGTCGAGCGCGGGACTCTCGCCGGCGCAACGGATCGAGTCGAAGCCCGGCCTGCACGTGCCGTTCGCGCGCGCGATCCGCGAGGCGACCCGCGTGCCGACGATCGTGGTCGGCCTCATCACCGAGCCCGCTCAGGCCGATGCGATCGTCGCGAACGGCGACGCGGACCTCGTCGCGCTCGCGCGCGGCATGCTGTCGGATCCGCGCTGGCCCTGGCACGCCGCGAAGGCGCTCGGCGCGACGGTCGCCGTGCCGCCCCAGTACCGGCGCGCCGCGCCGCGCTGGAAATAGGTTCAGTCCCCCTTTCCCCGGTTCGCCCGCTTCCGTCGGATGCGCATCGTCGGCGTCGACTTCACGAGCGCGCCGTCGCCGCGCAAGGCGATCACCGCCGCGCGCGGCACGCTCGACGGCGGGAGCGTCGTCGTCGATCGCGTCGACCGCCTCGCGGACTGGCCGTCCTTCGAAGCGCTGCTCGCCACGCCGGGGCCATGGGTCGGCGCGTTCGACTTCCCGTTCGGCCTGCCGCGCGAGCTCGTCGACGCGCTCGGCTGGCCGGGGGCGGGCGAGCGCACGCCGCGGGCGTGGCGCGCGTCGATCGCGCACTACGCGGCGCTCGATCGCGCGACGGTGGGGCGGACGTTCGCGCGCTTCCGCGCGGACCGGCCGGCGGGTCGCCGGTACGCGCACCGCGCGACCGAGCTCGCCGCCGGCGCGCACCCGTCGATGAAGCTCGTCAACCCGCCGGTGGGCTGGATGCTGCACGAGGGCGCGCCGCGGCTCGCGGCGGCCGGCGTCGACCTGCCCGGCATCGCGCGCGGCGATCCTTCGCGCGTCGCGCTCGAGGCGTACCCGGGGCTCGTGATGCGCGCGATCGCTGAAGCTCGCGGCGAGCGGCGCGCGCCCTCGTACAAGAACGACGCGCCGGGCAAGCAGTCGCCGGCGCAGCGCGACGCCCGCGTCGGGCTCCTGCGCGCGCTCGTCTCGGGCGCGCACCGGCTGCGCGTCCGGGCGGCGCTTCCGCGGGCGCTCGCCGAGGCCGCCGTCGAGGATGCCACCGGCGATACCCTCGACGCGATCGCGTGCGCGGTGCAGGCCGCGTGGGGCGCGGCGCGGGCCGCGCAGGGCTACGGGATTCCGCGCGGCGTCGATCCGGTCGAGGGGTGGATCGCCGGCGCCTGACGGCTGCGGTTCGAACGCATCGCGGGCACCGCGAGCGCGCCCAGCATCAGCGCCAGCAGGGCGAGCGTCGTCGGGTCGAGCGCCGGGACGGGCGTCGCGGCGAGGGGGCTCGTCACTCCGCTCCGGTTCAGCAGGATCGAGACGTCGTCGCCTTCGCTGTGCGAAACGGCGATGTCGTCGTTGCCGTCGCCGTCGAAGTCGCCGACGGCGACCGAGGCAGGCGAGCTTCCGGCTCCGTAGTTCACCGGCGCGGCGAACGTCCCGTTGCCCGCGCCGCGCAGAATGGCGACGGTGTCGCTGCCGTTGTTCGCGACCACGAGGTCGAGTTTCCCGTCGCCATCGACATCGCTGACCGCGACCGAGTACGCGCCTGCGCCTGCAGCGTAGTTCACCGCGGCCGCGAACGTGCCGTCGCCGATCCCCGGCAGGATCGAAACGTCGTTGCCGAGCTGGTTCGCGACCGCCAGGTCCTGGACGCCGTCGCCGTTGAAGTCGCCGATCGTGACCGACGCCGGCGCGCTGCCCGCGCCGTAGTTCACCGCCGGCGCGAACGAGCCGTCGCCTCCGCCCAGCAGGATCGAGACGTTGTTGCTGCCGCCGTTGGCGACGGCCAGGTCGGCATTGCCGTCCCCGTTGAAATCGCCGATGACGACCGACCACGGTCCCGTTCCCGCCCCGTGGTTCACCGCCGCGCCGAACGTCCCGTCGCCCACGCCCGGCAGGATCGACACGTTGTTGCTGCCGTTGTTGGCGACCACGAGGTCCCACTTCCCGTCTTCGTCGATGTCGGTGACCGCGACCGACCACGGACACGTCCCGGCCGCGTAGTTCACCGCCGCCGCGAACGTTCCGTCGCCCGCCCCCAGCAGGATCGAGACGTCGTTGCTGCTGCAGTTCGCGACCACCAGGTCCTTCTTGCCGTCGCCGCTGAGGTCGCCGGACCAGACCGCCGTCGGATGGCTTCCCGTGCCGTAACCCACCGCCGTTGCGAACGACCCGTTGCCCGCGCCCAGCAGAACCGAGACGGTGTTGTTCCCGCCATTGGCCACCGCCAGATCCGTCTTCCCGTCGCCATTGAAGTCGTCGGCGAGGGCCCATCGCGACCAGCCCCCCGCCCCGTAACTCGCTGCCGGCCCGAACGACGGCGCCGCCTCGGCCGTCGCGCCCGCGGCGAGCATCGAAACCGCGATCACGGCGTCCGCGACGACCGTGCCGAACCGACGCCGCTCCGATCCGGCCGCAGGACGGCGCGCGCCTCCGGCATCGGCCGGAAGCGTTGTCCGTCCCTCCCCGAGGTCTCCACCCGCGCTCGCCATCGCCTGTCTCCCTTCGAAGGTTCGACTTCCGCGAGTCCGACGCTACCGGCGGCAGCGTCACGCCGGCGTCACTCGACCGGCGTGTCCGGGCGGCGCGTTCGGGTCCGGCGGAGGGTCCGTCTCGGCGGGCCCTCGGCGATCGCGGGCCGAGCGCGCAGCCCGGGCAGGACCCCCGGCCGCGGACCGCGAGGCCGACGTACGACCTCGGCGCCCCAAGGGCTGGCGATCCGGGCCAACCTGCTTTAAAATCAACCTCTTTTGGCGGCCGCCCCCCGGCGCCCGACCCGATCCGGAGAGAGACGATGGCCGATATCAAGCGCACCCGCCGCAACACGCTCGAGCGCCGCTGCCTGCCCAAGACCTTCAAGCGCATGTTCGTCGGCGCGCCGAAGGGCACGTTCAAGATGCTCGAGAAGATCAAGAAGAGCTGACGCGGGCGCGCCGCGACCGACGAAGGGCCGCCTCGCGCGGCCCTTGTCGTTTGGGGAGGCGGGGGAGACGAGCGGCGACGGGCGGAGAATGGAAAACCGATAGAGGGGCGATGGGCAGTCGAGCGCGGGCCGTTGATTCCGATGCGCGGCGACGCCGGCCGACCGCCGCTCCTCTTCGCGGTTCTCCCTTTTCGATTTTCGATCTCTCCCCTGCGCCCGTCCCCCTCCTCCCGCCCCCATGCCCTTCGCCTACTACGACCGCCTGTCGCCCGCCCGCAAGCGCGTCTACCGCGCGAGCGACGCGATCGAGCGCCTCGACCTGCCCCAGGGCTTCGCGGCGGGCGCGGAGGTCGACGCGATCGCCGCCGCGCTCGTTGCCGACGACCGCGCCGCGTGCGAGGGCGCCTGCCAGCGGCTCACCGATGCGCTCACCGCCGGCTACCGCGTCCCGCCGATCCGCGTCCGGGTGCTGGCGCGGCGGCCCTCGTCGGACTACGGCGAGCTGCACGGCCTCTACGAGCCCGAGGAGGGACGCACGCCGGCGCGCGTCACGGTCTGGATGCGCACCGCGCAGCGCCAGCAGGTCGTCGCCTTCCGCTCGTTCCTGCGCACGCTGGTGCACGAGATCGGCCACCACCTCGACTACGAGCTCTTCAGGCTCGCGGAGACCTTCCACACCGAGGGCTTCTACAAGCGCGAGTCGACGCTCTCCGCCGCGCTGATGGCGCGGATGGCGGTGCCCCCGCCGCCGCCGGCGCGGAAGAAGGCCGAAGGCTGAGGTCGGCGACGGGACTCGCCTCGGCGCGATTCCGACCGGGCTCGCCCCTCACCCCCGCCCTCTCCCCGCGATGCGGGGAGAGGGCGGGGGTGAGGGGCCGTCCCCCCGTCCAGCGTCCCGCCCGCCTGGGGTACAATTCGCCCCCTCCGAGGAGCGCTGCAATCGGCCCGCCGTCAAAGGCCGCCGACCAGGCTCGGAGCCTTCCCGTTCCAACGGCGCTCGTTGACCCGTGATCCTCGCGGGCGGCGGGCGTGCGAATCCCCGGCCGTTCCGCGAGGTCACCCGACGAGGAGTGACGCATGAACGCACCGACCCATCCCGGCGTGAAGGACTTCCACGTCGCCGACCTCTCGCTGGCCGACTGGGGCCGCAAGGAGATCGCGATCGCCGAGACCGAGATGCCCGGCCTCATGGCGATCCGCGAGGAGTTCGCCCCCGAGCAGCCGCTGCGCGGCGCCCGCATCGCGGGCTCGCTGCACATGACGATCCAGACCGCCGTGCTGATCGAGACGCTGCAGGCGCTCGGCGCCGAGGTCCGCTGGGCGTCGTGCAACATCTACTCGACGCAGGACCACGCGGCCGCCGCGATCGCCGCGCGCGGCACGCCGGTGTTCGCGGTCAAGGGCGAGACGCTCGACGAGTACTGGGCGTACACGCACCGGATCTTCGAGTGGAGCGACGGCGGGGTCCCGAACATGATCCTCGACGACGGCGGCGACGCGACGCTGCTCGTGCACCTGGGCACGCAGGCGGAGAGCGACCCGTCCTGCATCGCGCACCCGACCGGCGACGAGGAGCGCGCGCTCTTCGCGGCGATCCGGGCGAAGCTCGCGGCCGACCCGACGTTCTACTCGCGCTGCAAGGCGTCGATCAGGGGCGTGACCGAGGAGACGACGACCGGCGTCAAGCGGCTCTACCAGATGGCGAAGGAGAAGCGGCTCGGCTTCCCGGCGATCAACGTCAACGACTCGGTCACCAAGTCGAAGTTCGACAACCTCTACGGCTGCCGCGAGTCGCTCGTCGACGGCATCAAGCGCGCGACCGACGTGATGGTCGCCGGCAAGGTCGCGGTCGTCGCGGGCTACGGCGACGTCGGCAAGGGCAGCGCCCAGGCCTTGCGGTCGCTCTCGGCGCAGGTGTGGATCACCGAGGTCGACCCGATCTGCGCGCTGCAGGCGGCGATGGAGGGCTACCGCGTCGTCACGATGGACGACGCCTGCGACAAGGCCGACATCTTCGTGACCGCGACCGGCAACATCGACGTGATCACGCTCGAGCACATGAAGCGCATGAAGAACAACGCGATCGTGTGCAACATCGGCCACTTCGACAACGAGATCGACGTGGCCGGGCTCAAGGGCTGCCGCTGGGAGAACATCAAGCCGCAGGTCGACCACGTGATCTTCCCGGACGGCAAGCGGATCATCCTGCTCGCCGAGGGGCGCCTCGTGAACCTGGGCTGCGCGACCGGGCACCCGTCGTACGTGATGAGCTCGTCGTTCGCGAATCAGGTGATGGCGCAGATCGAGCTGTGGACGAGCGCGAAGGCGCGCGACGGCCGCTACCCGGTCGGCGTCTACGTGCTGCCCAAGCATCTCGACGAGAAGGTCGCGCGGCTGCAGCTCACGAAGCTCGGCGCGAAGCTCACCGAGCTCAGCGACAAGCAGGCGCGCTACATCGGGGTGGACCGGCGCGGGCCCTACAAGCCGGAGACGTACCGGTATTGAGGACCGGGGGCGGCCGCAACGGTGCGATCGCCGCCGTCACCGCGCTGGAGCGGCGCACGAGGCGCGCGCCGCTCAACGCGCCGACGACGGCGTTCGGGGCGGTGGCGCGTGCGGCAGGGGACCCGGGGGGCGGCCTGCAGCCCGAGGGACGGGACGGAACGCCTCCGGCACGCGCCGGAGCTGAAGGCGCTCGCGATCCGCGACCGCGGATGAGGAGCGCCATGGGAGGACGACGATGAAGATCGCGGTGATCGGGGCCGGCGGCGTCGGCGGCTACTTCGGCGCTCGGCTCGCCCAGGGCGGACACGAGGTCACGTTCGTGGCGCGCGGCCGCCACCTGGCCGCGATCCGCGAGCGCGGCCTCGCGATCGAGAGCGCGCTCGGCGCCGCCACGGTGCGCTGCGCTGCGACCGACGACGTCGCGTCGCTGCCGCCGGTCGACGTCGCGATGCTGTGCGTGAAGCTGTGGGACGTCGAGGCGACGGCGCCCAAGCTCGCGCGCGTCGTCGCGAACGGCGGCGTCGTGATCCCGTTCCAGAACGGCGTCGAGAGCGCGGACTGGGTCGCCGCCGCGCTGGGTCCCTCGCACGTGCTGGGCGGCGTCGCCTACATCGCCGCCACGATCCGCGAGCCTGGCGTGATCGCGCACACGGGGACGATGGCGCGGTTGCGCGTGGGCGCGTTCCCGGGCGGCCCGGTCGGCCGCGCCGCCGCGTTCGCCGAAGCCTGCCGGGCCGCGGGCGTCGAGGTCGAGCACGCGCCCGACATCCGGCTCGCGCTCTGGGAGAAGTTCGTGTTCCTCGCGTCGTTCTCCGGGATCACGGCGGCGGCGCGCGCGCCGATCGGCGTCGTGCGGAGCGACCCGGATTTGCGCGCCACGCTCGAGGCCGCGATGCGCGAGGCGTGGGCGGTGGGACGCGCGCGCGGCGTCGCGCTGCCCGACGACTTCGTCGCGAAGCAGCTCGCGTTCGCCGACGGCCTGCCTGCCGCGATGCGCTCGTCGATGCAGAACGACCTCGAGGCCGGGTTCCGGCTCGAGGTGCCCTGGCTCTCCGGCGGCGTCGCGCGGATGGCGCGCGAGGCGGGCCTCGCCGCGCCGGTGCACGCGACGCTGCACGCGGTGCTCAAGCCCTGCGCCGGCGGCCGCGCCGCCTGAACCGGAGTACGCCGATGCGCATCCTCGTCGCCTGGCTCGTCAACGCGCTCGCGCTGTTCGTGCTGCCCTACGTGTTCCCGTGGGTGAGCGTCGACTCGATGGGCGCGGCGCTATTGGCCGCGCTCGTGCTCGGCCTCGTCAACGCGCTGATCCGGCCGCTCGCGATCCTGCTCACGCTCCCGGCGACGATCCTCACGCTCGGGCTGTTCATCTTCGTGATCAACGGCCTCCTGTTCTGGTGGGTGGGATCCTTCCTCGAGGGCTTCCGGGTGTCGGGTTTCTGGCCGGGGTTCTTCGGCGCGATCGTCTACAGCCTGATCAGCTGGGCGATCGGCGCGATCGTGCTGCCGGGGCCGCGGCCCTCGGAGCCGCCGGCACCCGGCGCGCGCTGACGGGACACCATTGGCTTCCGGCGTCTACAGCCTCGAGTTCTTCCCGCCGCGGACGCCCGAGGGCGTCGAGAAGCTGCGCGCGGCGCGCCGCCAGCTCGCCCAGCTCGAGCCCGCGTTCTGCTCGGTCACGTTCGGCGCCGGCGGCTCGACGCGCGAAGGCACGCTCGAGACCGTCCTCGAGATCCGCGCCGAGGGCGTCGCGGCCGCGCCGCACATCTCGTGCGTCGGCTCGACGAGGGCGGACCTCGCCGAGGTGCTCGCGCGGTACCGCGCGCACGGGATCCGTCACCTCGTGGCGCTGCGGGGCGACCTCCCGTCGGGCACGGTCGACGCGGGCGAGTTCCGCCACGCGAACGAGCTGGTCGCGTTCATCCGCGAGGAGACCGGCGACTGGTTCCACGTCGACGTCGCCGCGTACCCGGAGATGCACCCGCAGGCGGACTCGCCGCAGCAGGACCTCGCGAACTTCAAGCGCAAGGTCGACGCGGGCGCGAACTCGGCGATCACCCAGTACTTCTACAACCCCGACGCGTACTTCCGGTTCGTCGACGACTGCGACGCGATCGGCGTGCGCGTGCCGATCGTGCCGGGCGTCATGCCGATCGCGAGCGCGTCGAAGCTCGCGCGCTTCTCCGACGCCTGCGGGGCCGAGATTCCGCGCTGGATCCGCCGCCGCCTCGAGGGCTACGGCGACGACACCGCGTCGATCCGCGCGTTCGGGCTCGACGTCGTGACCGACCTGTGCGCGAAGCTCGTCGCCCGGGGCGCACCGGGCCTGCACTTCTACACGCTGAACCAGGCGTCGCTCACGACGACGATCTGGCAGCGCCTGGGGCTTCGCGGCTGACCGCCGCGGCGATGGCCAACTCGGCGGCGTTCCTCGACCACCTGCGCGAGCTGATGCGGGCAGGCGGCCGCGCGGTCTCGGCGCGCGCGATGTTCGGCGGCCACGGGCTCTACGTGGACGGCCTGTTCGTCGCGATCGTCGACGACGACGTGCTCTACCTGCGCGCGGACGACGCGAACCGCGCCGAGTTCGCGTCGCTCGGCCTGCCGCCGTTCGAGTACGCGACGAAGGACGGCAGGCGGCAGGCGATGAGCTACCTCCGGGCGCCCGACGAGGCGCTCGACAGCGCGCAGGCGATGGCGCCGTGGGTGCGCTCCGCGCTGGGCGCCGCGCTGCGGGCCGCGGCGTCGCCGGCCTCGCGCCAGGCCGGGCGGGGCGCCCGCGCTTCCTCGAAGCGCGGGAAGCCGCGGGGCACGGAGCGCGCCTAGGCGCGCCGGAACGACGTCAGCTCGATCACCGCGTGCTGGCTGCGGTGCGGCACGCGCGAGAGCGCGTCGCCCTTGTCGAAGTACTGGGCCTCGCGCTCCTCGCGCACCGTGTTGCCGACGTCGGGCGCGTACCAGAGGAGATGGTTGCACTCGGTCGCCGTGCGCCAGAACTCCTCGTCGTCGAGGCGGATCATCACGCGCACGCCGACCGCATCGAACGTGCCCGCGGGCGTCGCGATCGATCGCCAGCCGCCGACGCGCGCGTGGTAGTTGATCGTCCCCGGGCGGCCGGAGGGCTCGTTGACGTTGTCGGCGAACAGGCTCCACACGTCGCCCGGCGCCAGCGGGTACCGCCAGCGCGGCAGCGGCCTCGTGAAGCGCCGCGTCTCGAAGTCGAAGACCGCGCCGACCAGGAGGTCTCCCGGCGAGGTCCAGCGCTCGGAGCGCGACGCGTCGATGCGCGGTCCCCGCCGGACGCAGCTCACGTCGATGAGGCCCGGCTCGACGCGGACGACCTCGCGCGTCTCGTCCCAGACGAGCGGGTCGCGGAAGCCGTCCCGGCCGCTGTAGAACCAGCGATCGCCGGGCTTCAGCACGGGCGCGGGCGCGGGCGGACCGTCGACCGCGCCCGGCGTCCCGGCGCACGCGGCGACGAGGCCGGCGACCGGGACGGCCGCAGCCGCGGCGAGGAGCCGCCGGCGCGCCGGATCGAAGGGGGCGTTCATCGTCGTGTCCTCGCGAGGTTGCGGGGCCATGATAGCGCGCCGGTGCTTGCAGGGTACGCCGGTTTGCCGGATGCTGGGACCCGCGCCCGGTCGGGGCGGAACGGGAGGGCGGATGAGGATCGTTCGGGCCATCGCGATCGCCGCGTGGGCGTTCGCCGGCGTGGCGCTCGCGCAGGCGCCGGAGCCGCTGCGCGTCAAGGTGTTTCCGGGGGCGCAGAACCTCGCACTGTGGGCGGGGCTCGAGCGCGGGACCTTCGCGAAGCACGGCGTGGCGGTCGACCTGCAGTTCACGCAGAACTCGACGGAGCTCCGCGACGGGCTCGCGGCCGGCGCGTTCGACCTCGCGCACGCGGCGGCCGACAACGCGGTCTCGATGGTCGAGGTCGCGAAGCGCGACGTCGTCATCGTGATGGGCTGCGACAGCGGCATGAACGAGCTCTACGTGCAGCCGGACGTCGCGACGCTCGCCGACATGCGCGGACGCACGCTCATCGTCGATGCGCCGAACACCGCGTACGCGCTGCAGGCGATGAAGGTGCTGAAGGGCGCGGGCCTCTCGCCCGGCGACTACCAGGTGAAGGTCGCCGGCGGCACGTTCCAGCGCGTGAAGGCGATGGCGGAATCGCGCGAGAACGCGGCGTCGACGCTGAACCCGCCTTACTCGTTCGAGGCCGCGGCGCAGGGGAAGCGGAGCATGGGGCGGGTCGTCGACCTGATCGGGCCCTACCAGGGGAGCAGCGCGTTCGGGATGCGACAGTGGGTCCGCGACCACGGCCCCCTCGTCGAGCGGTACATCGCGGGCTACGTGGAGGCGCAGCGGTGGGCGACCGATCCCGCGAACCGCGCCGCGGCGATCGCGCTGCTCGCCGAGCGGCTCAAGATCCCGCCCGACCTCGCGGCGAAGAGCTACGAGGCGCTGGTCGACCCGAAGTTCGGGCTCTCGCCCGACGCGAAGCTCGACGTCGAGGGCCTGCGCGCCGTGCTCGCGATACGCGCGGAGTTCACCGGGCTCAACGACGGCGTCGCGCCGCCGATCGACAGGTACGTCGAGCCCGGCCCGTGGGAGCGCGCGATGGCCCGCCTCAGGTAGCGGCGAGGCATCGGGTGCGCGCGGGCGACCCGGGCGCGCCCCGCGTCGTGATGCCGAGGGTCAGTTGGGCTTGATCCCCGCCGCCTTCACGATCGACGCGTTCGCCGCGAGCTCCTGCCGGATGTAGTCGTCGAACGCCGCGGGCGCGAGCGTCCACGCCTCGGCGCCGAGGCTCGCGAGGCGCTCCTTCATCTCGGGCGACGCCATGATCCTGACGACGTCGCCGTGGAGCCGGTCGACGATCTCTCGCGGCGTCCTCGCGGGGGCGAGGAGGCCGATCCAGAACGTGTAGTCGGAGCCGGGCACGCCGGCCTCGACGGTCGTCGGCACGTCGGGCAGGAGCGCCGAGCGCTTCGACGTGCCGACGCCCAGCGCGACGGCCTTGCCGTCCTTGATCATCGGAGCGGCCGACACGAGCGGCGCGAAGAACCAGTCGACCCGTCCCGAGATCGTCTCGGTGATCGCCTCGGGCGTGCCCTTCATCGGCACGTGCACCGCGTCGATGCCGGCGGCCGCGCGGAACTTCTCCGAGTTCATGTGCGTGGCGCTGCCGGTGCCGGCCGAGGCGTAGTTGAGCGCCCCCGGCTTCGCCTTCGCCGCGGCGACGAGCTCGGCGACGGACCTGTAACCCTTCGACGGCGCGACGATCAGCACGTTGGGCAGCTGCACGAGCGGCGTGACGCCCGCGAAGTCGCGCAGCGTGTCGTAGGGCAGCGACGTGTAGATGTGCGGATTGACCGTGTGGCCGGACGACTGCACGAGCAGCGTGTAGCCGTCGGGGGCCGCCTGCGCGACCAGCCCGGCGCCGATGGTGCCGCCCGCCCCCGGCCGGTTCTCGACGACGACCGGCTGGCCGAGGACCGGCTGCAGCCGCTCGCCGAGCGTGCGCGCGATGATGTCGGTCGCGCTGCCCGGCGTGAAGGGCACGATGATCTTGACCGGCTTCGACGGCCACGGCTGCGCGACCGCCGGGGTGGCGAGCGCGGCGAGGGCGGCGAGGCAGGCGACGAGGATCCGTGGGGCGCGCATGGAGGTCTCCCGGTTTCGTGGGGGCGTTGACGGGCGCTCAGCTCAGGCCGTCGGCGACGGCGACGTTCTCCGGCGCGAGCGCCATCCCCGCGCCGCGCGCCTCGAGCGTCAGGAGGCGCATGAAGTCCTCGTCCGCGTAGCCCGCGCCGACGACCGCCTGCACGAGCTCGCGCGTGGCGGCCGTCAGCGGCATCGGCACGCCGAGCTCGCGCGCCGCGGCGAGGCCGAGGTCGAGGTCCTTCTTGAGGAGCACGGGCGTGAAGGTCGTCGTGAAGTCGAGGTTGACGATCGCCGGCGTCTTGTAGCGCGTGAACATCGAGCCCATCACGCTCTTGTTGATGAAGTCGAGGAACGCGTGGCGCGGCACGCCCGCCCGCTCGGCGAGCACGGTGATCTCGGCGAGCGACTGCGCGACGATGCCGAGCAGCACGTTGTGGCAGATCTTGACGGTGCGCGCGAGCTCGCCCTCGCCCACGTACGAGACGCCCTGCCCGACCGCCTCGAGGTAGGGGCGCGCGAGCGCGTACGCGTCGGCGGGCCCGGACGCGACGATCGAGAGCCGGCCCGCCTTCACGACCTTCGCGTTCCCCGACACCGGCGCCGCGAGCATCGCGCCCCCCGCGCGCTCCATCGCGGCGCGGACCTTCGCGCTCGACTCGGTCGACACGGTCGAGCAGTCGATCAGCACCTTCGGCGCGCGTCCGGGCCGCGCGAGCAGGCCGTGGGGGCCGGAGACGACCGCCTCGAGGTCGGCGGACGTCGACACCATCGTGAAGACGATGTCGCGGTCGGCGAGCGCCTCGACCGAGTCGGCGATCGTCGCGCCGGCGGCGGCGAGCGGCTCGGCCTTCGACCGGGTGCGGTTCCAGACGGCGATGTCGCAGCCGGCCTTCGCGAGCCGCTGCGCCATCGGGTAGCCCATGCGCCCGATGCCGATCCAGCCCAGGCGGTGCGCGCCGGGGCGCGTCGTGTCCGTCTCGCTCGTCACGTCGTGTCCTCAGTAGGGGTTGGCGATCGGCAGCTCTTCGGCCGGGTACAGCGAGATGACCTTCGCGCCTGACGGCGTCAGGATCACCTCCTCCTCGATGCGCGCCGCCGAGATGCCGTCGGTGGCCGGGCAGTAGGTCTCGACGGCGAACACCATGCCCGCCTTGAGCTCGATCGGCTCGTCGAGCGACGTGAGCCGCGACACCAGCGGACGCTCGTGCAGCCCGAGTCCCAGCCCGTGGCAGAAGTTGAGGCCGAACGCCTCCATCTCGGACGGGAAGCCGATGTCCTGCGCGGTCGGGAGCGCGCGCGCGACCTCGTCGCTCGAGACGCCGGGCCTGAGGCACGCGATCGCCTTGTCCATCCACTCGCGCGCCTTCTGGTAGGCGGTGCGCTGCGCGGGCGTCGCGCGACCGACGTTGAACGTCCGGTAGTAGCAGGTGCGGTAGCCCATGAACGACTGGATCACGTCGAAGAAGGCCTGGTCGCCCGGGCGGATCAGCCGGTCGGTGAAGTTGTGCGGGTGCGGCGAGCAGCGTTCGCCGGAGATCGAGTTGATCGCCTCGACGCAGTCCGACCCCATCTCGTAGAGGCGCGCGGTCGCGAGCGCGACGATCTCGGATTCGCGCACGCCCGGCTTCAGCGCCTCGGCGATGTCCTGGTAGACGCCGTCCACCATCGCCGCCGCCATGTTGAGGAGCGTCAGCTCGTCGATGTTCTTGACCTCGCGCGCGGCGAGCATCACCTGCTGGCCGTCGCGCACCTCGATGCCGAGCTTCTGCAGCTCGAACAGGAGCGGCGGCTCGCAGACGTCGAGTCCGAGCGGCATGTCGCCGACGCCCTCCTCGTCGAGGATCGCGCGGATCTCGCGCGCGGCCTCGCGGAACAGCATGATGTCGGCGCCCGTGGCGCCGCGGAGGCCGAGGAGCCCGGCCCGGCAGTGGTCGTGGTGCAGCCAGGGCGCGTGCAGCCGGTGGTGCTTCGCGGCCGACCCGAAGTCCCAGATGTACGGGTCGCCGTTGCCGGTCAGGAGCGAATAGCGGGTGAGCTTGTCCCGCGCCCACTCGCCGATCACCGTGCTCGTCGTGTAGCGGATGTTGTGCTGGTCGAAGCACAGGAGCGCGCCCAGCCCGCTGTGCGCGAGCGCGGCGCGCGTGCGCGCGAGCCGGTAGTCGTGCAGGCGCCGGAAGTCGACGCGCTCCTCGAAGTCGACCTGCGTGCGGCCGGGCGCCTGCAGCGGCCGCGACCAGTCGTGGTGCGGGTCGACGTCGTCGGGCCGGACGCGCTTCGGTTCCGGGCGCTTGGCCTTGCTCATCGCGGGATTCCTCCGGCCGGCGGCCGCCGGCGGGCCGCTCGTGGCTGCAATCGATTGCAGCGAAACTAGACCATCCGGCGGATTCGCGCAAGACTGGCGTCCGACCGATCGCCGCCGCCGCCCCCGATGCCCGCCCGCCGCCCCACGCTACGCGACGTCGCCGCCGCGGCCGGCGTGCACCCGTCGACGGTGTCGCGCGTGCTCAAGCCGCGCACGCGGGGGCTCGTGAGCGAGGCGGTGGCGCGGCGCGTCGACGAGGTGGTTCGCAGGCTGGGCTACGCGCCCGACGCGGTCGCGGCGGGGCTCCGCACGCGGCGCACCGCGACGATCGGCGTGATCGTCCCCGACATCGCGAACCCGGTGTTCCCGCCGATCCTGCGCGGCATCGAGCGGGTGCTCGTGCCGCACGGCTACACGACGATCGTCGCGAACACCGACAACCTGCCGGAGCGCGAGCGCGCGGTGCTCGAGGAACTGGCGGCGCGTCGCGTCGACGGCGTCGTCGTCGCCTCGGCGCGCTGGGTCGACGACGTCGCGGAGCGGTGCGGCAGGCTCGGCCTGCCGGCGGTGATGGTGAACCGCCGGCCGCGCGACGGGCGGCTGTCGGCCGTCGTCACCGACGACGCGGCCGGTGCCGCGCAGGCGGTGGCGCACCTGGTCGGGCTCGGTCACCGGAGGATCGGCCACGTCGGCGGGCCCGCGTCGCTGTCCACCGGTCGCGATCGTCGCGCGGGATTCGTCGCCGCGATGCGCGAGGCCGGGCTGCGCGGGGCGCCGGCCGTCGCCGCGGCGCGCTACGACATCGCGTCGGGCGCGCTCGCCGCGCGCCGGCTGCTCGACCGCCATCCGGGCCTCACCGCGATCGTCGCCGCGAACGACCTGCTCGCGCTGGGCGTCTACGACGAGCTCGGGCGGCGCGGGCTCGCGTGCCCGCGCGAGGTCTCGGTGACCGGCTTCAACGACATGGCGTTCTGCGATCGCTTCGACCCGCCGCTCACGACGGTCGCGATCGCGCACGAGCGGATCGGCGCCGAGGCCGCGCGGCTCGTGCTCGCGTCGATCTCGGATCCGGCGCCGGTCGGCGAGCTGATCCGGCTCGATCCCCGGCTCGTCGTCCGCGGCTCGACGGCGCCGCCGCCGCGCGGACGGGCGCCGCGCTGACCGCGCCGCGCCCCCGGCGCGCGTCAACGCTCGACGATCTCGAGCTCGAAATCGTCGACCCAGGCGGTGCCCGCGCCCTCGAGCGTCGCGCCCGCCTCGAGGCGCGTGGTGCGCGCCGGCAGCGCGAGCTCGATCGACACGCGCTGCCAGTCGGACGTGCCGCGCAGCCGGTCGCGCTTCATGAATTCCCAGGCGAGGATCGACGAGCCGCGCATCGCGGTGAGGACGAGGCCCGCGCCGCGCGCGGACGCGGGGATGTCCTCGGTGCGCATCCAGGCCGAGAGCCGCACGGTCTTCCCGGCGAGCGGCACCGCGTCGATCACCTGCATCACGGTGCCGTACGGCTCTGGCCCGATGCGCTTGATGCGCATGCTCTGCGTGCCGCTCTTCTTCCGGCCGCTGTCGAGCGCGAAGTCGTACGACGCCTCGCCCGCGTGCTGGATCGCGGTCCAGCCCTCGGGCGCGCCTTCCGCCCCGGGCCGGTTCGACTCGAAGCCGGGGTTGACGAGCGGTACCGCCGTGGCCGTTGCGGCGCCGGCCGACGCGCCGGCCGCGATCGCGACGAGCGCGGCGAGCGCGCGCATCCGCACGGAGCCGCCGACCGCCTCAGCCACCGTCGGTGATCGCGCCCAGGCTCGCCGGCGACACGAGCTTCGTGTACTTGGCGAGCAGGCCCTTCGTGTAGCGGGGCGGCGGGGCCTTCCAGTTCGCGCGCCGGCGGGCGAGCTCGGCATCGTCGACGTTGAGCTGGATCAGCAGCCGGTGCGCGTCGATCGTGATCGAATCTCCCTCCCGGACGAGCGCGATCGCGCCGCCGGCCTGCGCCTCCGGCGCGACGTGGCCGACGACCATCCCCCAGGTGCCGCCGGAGAATCGCCCGTCGGTGATCAGCCCGACCGATTCGCCGAGCCCCTGGCCGATCAGCGCCGAGGTCGGCGCGAGCATCTCCTGCATGCCGGGGCCGCCCTTCGGGCCTTCGTAGCGGATCACGACGACGTCGCCCGGAAGGATCTTCTTCGCCAGGATCGCCTCCATGCACTGCGGCTCGGAGTCGAACACGCGCGCGGGTCCGGTGATCGACGGGTTCTTGAGGCCCGTGATCTTGGCGACGCAGCCCTCGGGCGCGAGGTTGCCCTTGAGGATCGCGAGGTGGCCCTGCGCGTACATCGGGTCGCTCCACGGCCGGATCACTTCCTGGTCGCGGCGCGGCTCGGAGGGCACGCGCCCGAGCTCCTCGCCGATCGTGCGCCCGGTGACCGTCAGGCAGTCGCCGTGCAGCAGGCCGTGCTCGAGCAGCATCTTGAGCACCTGAGGCACGCCGCCCGCGTCGCGGAAGTCGGTCGCGACGAAGCGCCCCGACGGTTTCAGGTCGCAGAGCACCGGCACGCGCCTGCGCACGCGCTCGAAGTCGTCGATCGTCCACTCGACGCCGGCCGCGGCGGCGATCGCGAGGTAGTGCAGCACGGCGTTGGTCGACCCCCCGGTGGCCATCACGAGCGCGATCGCGTTCTCGATCGAGCGGCGCGTGATGATGTCGCGCGGCTTGATATCGCGCCGGATCGCCTCGACGAGCACCTTCGCGCTCTCGGCCGCCGAGTCGGCCTTCTCGGGGTCGGGCGAGGCGAGCTGCGAGCTGCCGAGCAGGCTGATGCCGAGCGCCTCGAACGACGAGCTCATCGTGTTCGCCGTGTACATGCCGCCGCACGCGCCGACCGTCGGGCAGGCGTTGCGCTCGATGCCCTCGTAGTCCTCCCGGCTCATCTTGCCGGCCGTGTACGCGCCGACCGCCTCGAACGGCGAGACGATCGTGAGCGTCTGGCCCTTCCAGTGGCCGGGCTTGATCGTGCCGGCGTAGACGTAGATGCCGGGCACGTTCATGCGCGCCATCGCCATCGCGCCGGCCGGCATGTTCTTGTCGCAGCCGCCGACGACGAGCACGCCGTCCATGCACTGGCCGTTCACCGAGGTCTCGATCGCGTCGGCGATCACCTCGCGCGAGACGAGCGAGTACTTCATCCCCTCGGTGCCCATGCCGATGCCGTCGGTGACGGTCGGCACGCCGAACACCTGCGGCATCGCGCCCGCCGCCTTGAGCGCGTCCATCGCGCGATCGACGAGCGGCTGGATGCCGGCGTTGCACGGGTTCATCGTCGAGTGGCCGTTCGCGACGCCGACGATGGGCTTCTCGAAGTCGCCGTCGCCGAAGCCGACGGCGCGGAGCATCGCGCGGTTGGGCGAGCGGGCGATGCCCTGGGTGATGAGGCGGGAGCGTCGATTGAGCGACATGGCGTCGGGTCCGTTCGGAGGGAAGTCGGAATTCGAGGGGCGGCGGCGATTCTACGCCCGCGCGGGCCGCGTCAGCCGCGGCGCTCGGGCGGAGCGGGGACGCCGCTCGTCGCGACGGCGAGCCGCGCCGCGGCCGGCTCGCGCTCGGGCCTGAGGCAGCCGAGCACCGCGCCGCCGGCGACGAGCGCGAATCCCACCGCGTGGTACGCCTGCAGACGCTCGTCGAGGGCGATCGTCGCGAGCAGCGCGGCGAACACCGGCACGAGGTGGGTGAACAGGCCGGCCTGGACCGGCCCCACGCGCTCGATGCCCCGGGCGAACAGCAGCATCGCGACCAGGGTCGGGAGGAGCGCGAGGTAGGCGGTCGCGGCGAGCGCGGCGGGCGCGGGCCACGCGAAACCCGCGTGCAGCGCCTCCGACGCGACGAACGGCGCGATCATCGCGAGCCCCAGCGCGCCGGCGGCGAACATGAACGCGTGGAACGACAGCGTCGGCGCCCGCGCGGCGAGCATCACCGTGTACCCGGCCCACACGCCCATCGCCACGAGGATCGCGAGGTCGTGCGGGTTCACCGAGAGCGAGGCGAGCGTGCTCCACCGGCCGCGCGCGACGATCGCGACGACGCCGGCGAGCGAGAGCGCGAGGCCGGCCGACTCGAGGAGGCGCGGGCGCCGGCGGTGCGCGACGGCGGCGATCGCGACGATCAGCACCGGGATCGCCGAGTTGAACAGGGCGAGGTTGATGGCCGACGAGCCCTCGAGGCCGGCGTAGGTGAGGAGCGTCTGCGGCGCGAAGCCGACGATCGCGTACGGGGCGAGCGCGCGCGGATTCCGGACGAGCTCCCGAACGATCGCCGCGCGCTCGCGCCAGACGAACGGGACGAGCGCGGCGAGCACGAACGCCCAGCGCCACGCCGCGAGGGCGACCGGCGACATCGCGTCGAGCAGGCCGCGCGCGACGACCGCGCTGCTGCCCCACAGCGCCGCGGTGAGCACGAGGGCGCCGTAGGCGGCGCTGCGGGAGGTCGGCGCGGGGCGGGTCACGGGCGGGGCCGGGCGAATCGGCGCACGGAGCCCGGAGTGTGCCCTCGCGCCGCCATACCGTCCAATACATAATCAGGACAAATCCATACCTGAAAGGTATGATTCGGCGACGATCCGCCGACCCTCGCGATGGAGCTCCGCCACCTCCGCTACTTCGTCGCGGTCGCCGACGCGCAGAACTTCGGGCGCGCCGCGCTCGCGCTCCACATCGCGCAGCCGCCGCTGTCGCGCGCGGTCCGCGCGCTCGAGGCGGAGCTCGGCGCGACGCTCTTCGAGCGCGGGACGCGCGGCGTGCGGCTGACGCGCGCAGGGGCGGCGCTCCTGCCGGAGGCCCGGCGGCTCTTGCGCGACGCGGAGGCGTTCCGCGAGGGGGCGAGGGCGTACGCCGCGGGCGCGGCCGGCACGCTGTCGATCGGGTTCGTGAGCACCGCCGCCTACAACGTGCTGCCGACGATCGTGCCGGCGTTCCGCGCGCGGCGGCCCGGCGTCCGCCTCGCGCTGCGCGAGGCGACGTCCGACGTCCAGCCGGCCGCGCTCGCGTCGGGCGAGCTCGACGTCGGCTTCCTGATCCCGGGCGCGCTCGACCCGTCCCTCGCCTACGCGCCGCTCCATCGCGAGCCGCTGATCGCGGCGCTGCCGGCGCGCCGGCGCTGGCCCGCGCGCGTGCCGCTGCGCTCGATCGCCGGCGAGCCGTTCATCCTGTTCCCGCGCGAGGTCGCGCCCGACCTCCACGAGGCGATCGTCGCGCTGTGCCGCCGTGCGGGCTTCTCGCCCACGATCGGGCAGGAGGCGATCCAGATGCAGACGATCGTGAGCCTGGTCGCCGGCGGCATGGGCGTCTCGCTCGTCCCCGCCTCGCTCGAGCACCTGCGCCGCGACGGTGTGGTATACCGGCCGCTGGCGGAGCGCGGCCCGCAGGTCGAGATCGGGCTCGCCTGGCGCGCCTCCGACGACTCGCCGCTCACGCGCGCGTTCGTCGCCGAGGCGCGCGCCGCCTCGGCCGTCGACCGCCCCCGACCCCCGCGATGATCCTCGTCCATCCCCAATTCGACCCGGTCGCGATCCACCTCGGACCCCTGGCGATCCGCTGGTACGGGCTCATGTACGTCGTCGCGTTCGTGCTGTTCGTCGTGCTGGGGCGGCTGCGGGCGCGTCGCGCGATGCTGACCGGCTGGCGCGCGACCGACGTCGACGACATGCTGTTCTACGGCGTGTTCGGCGTGATCCTCGGGGGCCGCCTGGGCTACGTGCTCTTCTACAAGCCGCTTTACTACCTCGAGCACCCGCTCGAGGTGTTCGCGGTCTGGCAGGGGGGAATGAGCTTCCACGGCGGGATGCTCGGCGTGCTCGTCGCGCTGTGGATCTACGCGCGAAGGCGCGGCCGCCGCTGGCTCGACGTCACCGACTTCGTCGCGCCGCTCGTGCCGCTCGGGCTCGCGGCGGGGCGGCTCGGCAACTTCATCAACGGCGAGCTGTGGGGGCGGCCGACGGGCGCCTCGTGGGGCATGGTCTTCCCGCAGGTCGACGCGCTCGCGCGGCACCCGTCGCAGCTCTACGAGTTCGCGCTCGAGGGCGTGCTGCTGTTCGTGATCCTGTGGGCGTACGCGGGCCGCGCCCGCCCGATGGGCGCGGTCTCCGGCGCGTTCCTGCTGGGCTACGGCGCGATGCGGTTCGTCGCGGAATACGCGCGCGAGCCCGACGCGTTCCTGGGCTTCCTCGCGCTCGGGCTCACGATGGGGCAGTGGCTGTCGGTGCCGATGATCGCGGCGGGCGCGGCGATGATGCTGTGGGCGAACCTGCGCGCCGCGAAGGCGCACCCCACGATCCTCGACCGCATGAAGTAGCGGCGTCGCTGCGTCGGCGAGGGGCCCCGCGCAGCGGGGATCGACGACGCGCGCTTGCGATCGCCGCGGGCGGCCGACCCGCGACGCGTCGCATCGCGGCGCCGGTTCAATGAGGCCGCGGCGTCGCTGCGTCGGCGAGGGGCCCCGCGCAGCGGGGATCGACGGCGCGCGCTTGCGATCGCCGCGGGCGGCCGACCCGCGGTCCTTCCGCTCGGCGCCGTCGCAACAAGGAGGCCGCAGCGCGAGCTACTCCACCCGCCGCCAGTCGCCCTCGATCGCACCGCCGCGCAATGCGGAGGCGGATCCCGGGCGCAGGCCGCGCCCGACGTTGATCGGGAGCATCAGGAGACCCAGGCCGAAGAGGTCGCTCACGACGCCCGGCAGCATGAACAGGAACGCGGCGAGCACCTTGCGCCCGCTGTCGAGCAAGCCCCTCAGGACCGGCACGTCGCCGTGCATCGCCGCCACCATGCGCGCGCGGAACGCGAGGCCCTCGCTGCGCAGGAGCGCGACGCCGGCGACGAGGCCGCCGGCGACCCACGCCCATACCGGGACGCCGGTCCACCGCGCGAACCGCGCGGTCGCGAGGAGATCGAGGATCGGGAAAGCCAGTACAATCGCTGCGGCGACGAAACGCATGGGGGCTCCTTGGCGGCCGCGGCGATCCTGGTGCTGACGAGCCTGCCCGACGGCGACAGCGCGAGGCGGCTGGCCCGCGAGCTCGTCGAGGCGCGGCTCGCCGCCTGCGTGCAGATCGGCGCGCCCGTCGAGTCACTCTATCACTGGCGCGGGCGGCTCGAAACGGCGACGGAGGTTCCGGTCGCGATCAAGACCCGGGCCGCGGCGTGGGCCGACCTCGAGCGCGCGATCCGCGCGCGCCATCCCTACGAACTTCCCGAGATCGTCGCGGTCCCCATCGTCGATGCGCTCCCCGATTACCTCGCCTGGATCGACGCCGAGACCCGCCCGGCGTGATCGCGCCGTGGGCGCGCTCGCGAGGCTCGCCGCCTGCGCGGCGCTGGCCGCGGCGGCGGCCGGCCCGGCCGGGGCGGCGGGCCCGAAGCTGCTTCCGGCGGACGAGGCGTTCCGCCTCTCGGCGCGAGCGCTCGACGCGAAGAACCTCGAGATCCGGTTCGACGTCGCGGACGGCTACTACCTCTACCGCGACAAGCTGAAATTCGCGGTCGAGCCCGCCGCCGCCGGGCCCGGCACGCCGGCGCTGCCGCCGGGCAAGGTGATCGAGGACGAGTTCTTCGGGCGCGTGTCGACCTACCGCGGTCCCGTCGTCATCCGGCTCCCGCTCGCGGCGGGGCAGCCGGGCGGGACCGTCGCGCTCACCGTCGAGTCCCAGGGATGCGCCGACGCCGGCGTCTGCTACCCGCCGCAGCAGCAGCGGCTCGCGCTGCCGCTCCCGGCGGCCGGTGCGGGGCCGACCGCCCCGGTCGAGGCGAGCCCCCCGAAGAAGTCGTACTTCAACTGATCCGCAGGAGCGAGCGCTCACTGCATTACCGGGCCCCGTCCCTTGACCATCAAGCAGTCCCGTTGGCTCATCGCCGCCGCCGCGATCCTCGCCCTCGCGGCGGGGGTCTGGCTCGCGCGCACCACGCTGTTCGGCCCGTCCACCACTGGACAGAGCGCCGCCCCGCTCCTCGGCATCGCGCTGCCCGACGTCGAAGGTCGCGAGCAGGCCCTGTCCCAGTGGAAGGGCAAGGTGCTGGTCGTAAACTTCTGGGCCACCTGGTGCGCGCCCTGCCGCGAGGAGATGCCGATGTTCGTGCGGCTGCAGCGGGACCGCGGTTCCGAAGGTCTCCAATTCGTCGGCATCGCCGTCGATCAGGCCGACAAAGTGAGTCAATTCGCCCAGGACATCGGCCTCAACTACCCGGCGCTGATCGGGGGCTACGGGGCGATGGAGCTCTCGAAGACGCTCGGCAACTCGCTGATGGCGCTTCCGTTCACCGTGGTGGTGGACCGGGAAGGTCGGGTCGCCCACACGCAGCTCGGGCCGCTGAAGGAAGGGCAATTGACGGGAATTGTCGGTCAATTGTTGTGATCGAGACGCCTTCATCGAATAAATCCGACTAACCTCCCGATCTCGGCGGACCGGGGATCCGGCAGCACGTGCGGCAAACGCGTGTCGGCGGGGGCCACCCCGGATCGCCGGATTGCGCGTCCCCGCGCAGCCGGCTTCCGCAGACGGACAGCCAGCATCGTGCCGTCAAGACTGGACAACTCGCCGGCAACTGCGGCAAGCTTCGCGCCTTTCATACGACCGGAAGCGGTGCCCGGGCAGCGGCAGGCTCGTCGAGTCCTGTTCCGCGAGCCTCTCGGCAGCGACCGCTCGGCAGGACCGTCATGGACCTCCGCAAGCTGAAGACGCTGATCGACCTGGTCGAGACCTCGGGCATCGCCGAGCTCGAGATCCAGGAAGGGGAGGAGCGCGTTCGCATCACGCGGGCGCTTCCGCATGGCAGCCCCGCCTACCTGCCCGCAGTCGCTCCCGCTGCACCGGCGCCGGTCGTGCACGCGCCCGCCGCCCCCGCCGGCGCGGTGCCGAACGCCGAGGCGCCCGCCTCGCACGCGCCCGAAGGTCACTTGGTCAAGAGCCCGATGGTCGGCACGTTCTACCGGGCGGGGTCGCCCGGCGCGAAGCCCTTCGTGGAGATCGGCGACACGGTGAAGGAGGGCGACGCGCTCTGCATCATCGAGGCGATGAAGCTCATGAACGAGATCGAGTCCGACCGTGCCGGCGTCGTGAAGGCGATCCTCGTCGAGAACGGGCAGCCGGTCGAGTTCGGGCAGCCGCTCTTCGTGATCGCGTAAGTCCGTCGCGCGGCGCGCGGGCGGCCGCCGGGGACCTGCGCTCCTCCCGCTCCGCCGCGGCCCGCGGTCCGGTCCTCCGCTTCCGGCTCCCGACTCCCGACTCCCGACTGCCGTCCCCCGACGCCCCCGTTTCCGCCGTGCCTCCCACCGCCAAGCCGGACAAGCTGTTCGACAAGATCCTGATCGCGAACCGCGGCGAGATCGCGCTGCGCGTGCAGCGCGCGTGCCGCGAGCTCGGCATCAAGACGGTCGTCGTCCACTCGGAGGCCGACCGCGACGCCAAGTACGTGCGGCTCGCCGACGAATCGGTGTGCATCGGCCCGGCGCCCTCGTCGCACAGCTACCTCAACATCCCGGCGATCATCTCGGCCGCGGAGGTGACCGACGCGCAGGCGATCCACCCGGGCTACGGGTTCCTCTCGGAGAACGCCGACTTCGCCGAGAAGGTCGAGCGCTCGGGCTTCGTGTTCATCGGCCCGCGCGCCGACACGATCCGGCTGATGGGCGACAAGGTCAGCGCGAAGGTCGCGATGACCAAGGCCGGCGTGCCCTGCGTCCCCGGCTCGGACGGCGCGCTGCCCGACGACCCGAAGGAGGTCGTGAAGATCGCGCGTGCGGTCGGCTACCCGGTGATCATCAAGGCGGCGGGCGGCGGCGGGGGCCGCGGCATGCGCGTCGTGCACACCGAGGCGGCGCTCCTGTCCGCGGTGACGCTCACGCGCGGCGAGGCGCAGGCGGCGTTCGGCAACCCGACCGTCTACATGGAGAAGTTCCTGACCACCCCGCGACACATCGAGATCCAGGTGCTCGCGGACGAGCACAAGAACGCCGTGTGGCTGGGCGAACGCGACTGCTCGATGCAGCGCCGCCACCAGAAGATCATCGAGGAGGCGCCCGCGCCGGGCATCCCGCCGCGCCTCCTGGTGCGCATCGGCGACCGCTGCGCCGAGGCGTGCCGCAAGATCGGCTACCGCGGGGCCGGCACGTTCGAGTTCCTCTACCAGGACGACGAGTTCTACTTCATCGAGATGAACACCCGGGTGCAGGTCGAGCACCCGGTGACCGAGGCGACGACCGGCATCGACATCGTGCAGCAGCAGATCCGGATCGCGGCCGGCCACAAGCTCGCGTTCCGCCAGCGCGACATCGTCCGCAAGGGCCACGCGATCGAGTGCCGGATCAACGCCGAGGACCCGTACACGTTCGTGCCCTCGCCGGGGCGCATCACGAGCTACCACGCGCCCGGAGGCCCCGGCATCCGCGTCGACTCGCACGTCTACCAGAACTACGTCGTGCCGCCCTACTACGACTCGATGGTGGGCAAGGTGATCGCCTACGGCGACACGCGCGACCAGGCGATCGCGCGCATGCGCATCGCGCTCTCCGAGATGGTGGTCGAGGGCATCCGGACGAACATCCCCCTGCACCAGGAGCTCATGATCGACGAGAAGTTCGTGCGCGGGGGCACGTCGATCCACTACCTCGAGGAGCGGCTGGCGCAGCGCAAGGCGTAGCGACCCGCGAGCCCCGGGCGCCGATCGTCCCGCGGGCGCCGCCGGGGTCGGGGCAGGGGGCGGCGATGATCCCGATGACGGCCGCTCGACGCGGAACGCACAGCGCTCAACCGCCACCGCCTCCGGCGCATCGTGCCGTTCGTCTCCGTCCGCTTCGACACCGACGCCGCGAGCGCGGAGCGCTGGTCCGACGCGCTGATCGAGGCGGGCGCGCTCTCGGTCGACGTTTCCGACCCTGCCGCCGGCACGCCCGACGAGGCGCCGCTCTACGGCGAGCCCGGCGTCGCTCCGCAGGGGCTGTGGCGCGTCTCGCGCATCGACGCGCTGCTGCCCGAGGGCGCCGATGCGGCGCGCGTGCTCGCCGGCGCGGCGCGGGCGATCGGCGCGCCGATGCCCGCCCACGAGACGCGCGAGGTGGCCGACCGGGACTGGGTGCGCGCCACGCAGTCGCAGTTCGGTCCGATCGCGATCGGCGAAGGCTTCTGGATCGTGCCGTCCTGGTGCGAGCCGCCGCAGCGCGACGCGATCGTGCTCGAGCTCGACCCCGGCCTCGCATTCGGGACCGGGTCGCATCCGACCACGCGGCTGTGCCTCGAGTGGCTGCGCGAGGCGGTCTCGGGCGGCGAGTCGGTGCTCGACTACGGGTGCGGCTCGGGCATCCTCGCGATCGCCGCGGCGAAGCTCGGCGCCGGGAGCGTCGTCGGCACCGACATCGATCCGCACGCGCTCGCGGCGAGCGCCGCGAACGCTCGGGCGAACGCCGTGGAGGCGCGCTTCGTGCCGCCCGATCGCCTCCGCGGAGGCGAGAGCGACATCGTCGTCGCGAACATCCTGGCCGGCCCGCTCGTCCTGCTCGCGCCCGCGCTCGCCGCGCGCACGAAGCCGGGCGGACGCATCGCGCTCTCCGGCATCCTCGACGCGCAGGCCGACGAGGTGGCCGCCGCCTACGCGCGCTGGTTTACACTCGCCGTCTGGCGCCGGCTCGACGGGTGGGTGCTGGTCGCGGGGACGCGCCGCGCAGACGGATGAGCGGCGGGCGTCCGCCGCGCCCCCTCGGGGGGAGGCGCGCGGAGCGCGCTTCGGGGGGATGATCGGCGGGCGCCGGGCCGCCCCAAGCCCGCCGCGCCCCCTCGGGGGGAGGCGCGCGGAGCGCGCTTCGGGGGGATAACACCAACACCAGATGGCCGAAGAACGATACACGCGCTGTCCCGGCTGCAAGACGATCTTCCGCGTCACGCCGCAGCAACTCGCGCTCAAGGGCGGGCAGGTCCGCTGCGGGCATTGCCGCACCGTGTTCGACGGGACGGCCGCGCTCGTGTCGCTGGCGCCGCAGCCTGGCGCACCGGACGTCGACCTGGACCAGGGTCCGCCGACCGTCACGCTGCGCCCGGCGCGCGCGCTCAAGCCCGCGGACGAGCCGCCGCCGCGCGCGACGGTGTCGCCCGCGCCGTCCGCATCCGCGACCGTCCCTCTGCCGCCGGCGGACGTCGACTGGGAGAACCGGTTCGCGTGGGACAAGCCGCGCCAGCGCACGCGGTCGGCCTGGGCCGGCGCGGGTGCGCTGGTGCTCGCGCTGCTGCTCGTGGCCCAGGCGATCTGGCACTTCCGCGACGCGATCGCCGCGCACTTCCCGGCCACGCGCGGAGGGCTCGACGCGATGTGCGCGACCGCCGGCTGCGCGATCCGTCCGCTGCGCGACGTCGCCGCGCTCGCGATCGAGGCGTCCGACCTGCAGGCCGACGCCGCGCACAAGGGGCTCCTGATCCTGACCGCGACGGTTCGCAACCGGGCGAACTACGCGATCGCGTTTCCGCACCTCGAGCTCACGCTCACCGACGCGCAGGACCAGCCCGTCGTGCGACGGGCGTTCGCGCCCGCCGATTACGCGGGTGGCACGGCCGATCTCGCTCGCGGCCTGGCCGCGCATGGCGAAGCGACGTTCAAGCTCTTCATCGACGCGAGCGCGACCAGCCAGGCCGGCTACCGCCTCTATCTGTTTTATCCGTGAGCAGACGCACCTTGATGGTGCGTCGTTCGTCAGGACGATTCCCGGCAGGGCGGGCGGTGTGGCGGAGCGGAAGAATCGTCGAAACAATGGCTTGAACTCCGCCCTTCCGTCGGCCGCTTTGGGGGCCTGCCCGATCTGGGGCAGCGGCCCGCCGGTTTTTTGCGATGCGGCATCCAAGATGCCCCAAGTACTTGATCATGTGCGCTGAAAAGGTGCACATTGGCCGTCTGGCCGCTCTTTTTTGGGGCGCCGTTTTCGGGCCTTCGAAGGTTCCTGCAAAAAAACGTTTTTCCGTCAATGACTTGTCCACGCCAGATGCATGGCATGGTTATCGCTAAATCGGTTCCCGGCGATTCCGCAACGCAACGCAACCTCATCGCGAACCCTCGCGTCCCCCACAGGAGAACTCCATGGCCACCGCCGCCGATGTGCTCAAGACGATCCAGGAAAAGGAGGTCAAGTTCGTCGACCTCCGCTTCACCGACACGCGCGGCAAGGAGCAGCACGTCTCGGTGCCGTCGAAGATGTTCGACAACGCCAAGTTCGAGGACGGGCACGCGTTCGACGGCTCGTCGATCGCCGGATGGAAGGGGATCGAGGCGTCCGACATGCTGCTGATGCCGGACCCGGCGACCGCCTACATCGACCCGTTCATGGACGAGACGACGCTCAACATCACCTGCGACGTCGTCGAGCCCTCGGACGGCAAGGGCTATGAGCGCGATCCGCGCTCGCTCGCGAAGCGCGCCGAGGCCTACCTCAAGTCGACCGGCGTCGGCGACGTCTGCTACTTCGGCCCCGAGCCCGAGTTCTTCATCTTCGACTCGGTCGAGTGGTCGGTCGACATGTCGGGCAGCTACTGCAAGGTGTTCTCGTCGGAGGCCGCGTGGTCGACCGCCGAGCGCTTCGACGGCGGCAACATGGGCCACCGCCCGGGCGTCAAGGGCGGCTACTTCCCCGTCCCGCCGGTCGACTCGCTGCAGGACATCCGCTCGGCGATGTGCCTCGCGCTCGAGCAGATGGGCGTCCCGGTCGAGGTCCACCACCACGAGGTGGCGAACGCCGGCCAGTGCGAGATCGGCACGCGCTTCGCGCCGCTCGTGCAGCGCGCCGACTGGCTGCAGGTGCTCAAGTACGCGGTCCACAACACGGCGCACGCCTACGGCAAGACCGCGACGTTCATGCCGAAGCCGATCGTCGGCGACAACGGCTCGGGCATGCACTGCCACCAGTCGGTCTGGAAGGGCGGCAAGAACCTGTTCGCCGGCGACGGCTACGCGGGGCTCTCCGAGTTCGCGCTCTACTACATCGGCGGGATCATCAAGCACGCGAAGGCGCTGAACGCGATCACGAACCCGGGCACGAACTCGTACAAGCGACTCGTCCCGGGCTTCGAGGCGCCGATCAACCTCGCCTATTCGGCGCGCAACCGCTCGGCCGCGATCCGCGTCCCGTACGTGTCGAACCCGAAGGGGCGCCGGATCGAGGTGCGCTTCCCCGATCCGACCGCGAACCCGTATCTCGCGTTCTCCGCGATGCTGATGGCGGGCCTCGACGGCGTGCAGAACAAGATCCACCCGGGCGACCCGATGGACAAGAACCTCTACGACCTCGAGCCCGAGGAAGCGGCGAAGGTGCCGCACCCGTGCGCGTCGCTCGACGAGGCGCTCGCCCACCTCGACAAGGACCGCGCGTTCCTCACGAAGGGCGGCGTGTTCACGAACGACATGATCGACGCGTTCATCGAGCTCAAGATGGAGGAGGTCACGCGCTTCCGGATGACCACGCACCCGGTCGAGTACGACATGTACTACTCGCTGTAAACCGCCGCCGCGTCGCAGGCGTTGGGGACATGACGACGGGGGCGGGCCGGCGGCGGCCCGCCCCTTTCTTCGTCCGGCGCCCCTCCGATACACTGCGACGCGATGCCCCTCCCATCGAACCGACCGACGCGAGCCTTCCGATGGTGCACCGCTGCCTTCCTCGGGTGCGCGGCCGCGGGCGCGCTCGCGGCGACGCTCGCGCAGAAGGCGAAGGAGATGGGATGCACCGACAAGCCGGTGCGCATCCCCGGCACCGCGCTCTACAAGTGCACGCAGGGGAGCGGCGTGCAGGCGTTCTTCGACGTTCCGGAGGGCGCGGCGGACGCGGCCCCCGCCGCGAAGGCCCCCTCGTCCGCGCGCCCCGCGTCCTCCTCGTCGCCGGCGACCTTCCCGAGGATCGACGCGGGCACGCAGAAGTCGCGCGACGACCTGCGCCGCAAGGTGCTGCAGGACGAGCTCGCGAGCGAGGAGAAGCTCCTCGCCGAGGCGAAGCGCGCCTGGGCCGACGGCACGCCGCCGCCGCTGCCCGAGGAGAAGGCCGACGCGCAGAAGTACGCGGACCGCGTCGCGCGACTGCGCCAGACGGTGCAGCTGCACGAGCGCAACGTCGAGGCGCTGAAGCGCGAGCTCGGGTCGCGCTAGCCCTCGCGCATTCGCGCGCCGACGGGGCGCGCCCGTCGCCGGATCTCGGCCTGCGAGCGAACGCGCGGGCGCTCGCGGTGCGGGAGCTCGCGCCGTGATCCGGATTCCCTTCCTCGAGCCGACGGTTCCCTCGTCGTGCGCCGGGCTCGAGCTGCTCGCGACCGCCGTGCTGATGCTGGGCGGCGACGGACGCGTGCAGTGGGCGAACCCGGCGGCCGAGAACCTGTTCGAGCTCTCGCGCAAGAATCTCGTGAGGCGGCGGCCCCGGGACCTCTTCGGCGCCTGCCCGGCGCTCGAGGCGGCGGTCGCGAAGGCGGTGGCGAGCGGCGCGTCCTACACCGAGCAGGAGCTCGAGCTCGGCGTCCCGGGCAAGCCGGCGCTGCACCTGTCGTGCACCGCCTCGCCGGCCGACGGGGACGAGGGCGGCGCGATCCTCGAGTTCCGCCACATCGACCAGCAGATCAAGATGGCGCGCGAGCAGCGCCTGAACGAGCAGCAGCAGGCGAACCGCGAGCTGATCCGCAGCCTCGCGCACGAGATCAAGAACCCGCTGGGCGGCATCCGCGGCGCGGCGCAGCTGCTCGAGCGCGAGCTCGACGACCCGCAGCTCATCGAGTACACGCAGGTGATCATCGGCGAGGCCGACCGCCTGCAGTCGCTCGTGAACCGGCTGCTCACGCCGCACCGGCTGCCGCAGTTCCGGCCGCTCAACGTGCACGAGGTGCTCGTGCGCGTGAAGGGCGTCGTGCAGGCGGAGTTCCCGCAGATCCCGGTCGCGTGCGACTTCGACATCTCGCTCCCCGAGATCGACGCCGACCCCGAGCAGCTCACGCAGGCCGCGCTCAACGTCGTGCGCAACGCGGCGCAGTCGCTCGCGGGGACGACGGCCGAGCCGCGCATCGTGATCTCGACGCGCGTCGCGCGGAACGCGATGCTCGGCAGGAAGTTCCACCGGCTCGCGGTCGCGATCGCGATCGAGGACAACGGCCCGGGGATCCCCGACGAGCTGCGCGAGCGGATCTTCTTCCCGCTCGTGTCCGGCCGCGAGGGCGGCAGCGGGCTCGGGCTCACGATCGCGCAGACCTACGTCGCGCAGCACGGCGGGACGATCGACTGCGAGAGCCGCCCCGGGCGCACGGTGTTCACGATCCTGCTGCCGCTCGACCCGCGCGGCAACCATTGAAGCGAGGAACGCTCCCGATGCACGCCTACGACTACGAGCCGTCCCGCAGCGGCGACGCGACCCGCGAAGTGTGGATCGTCGACGACGACCGCTCGATCCGCTGGGTGCTCGAGAAGGCGCTCGCGCGCGAGGGCATCCCGCACAAGACGTTCTCGTCCGCCTACGAGGTGCTGCAGGCGCTCGCGGTGCGGCAGCCGCAGGTGCTCGTCTCCGACATCCGGATGCCGGGCGAGTCGGGCATCTCGCTGCTCGCGAAGGTGAAGGAGCGCTACCCGGACATCCCGGTCATCGTGATGACCGCGTACTCGGACCTCGACAGCGCGGTGCAGGCGTTCCAGGGCGGCGCGTTCGAGTACCTGCCGAAGCCCTTCGATGTCGACCACGCGCTCGCGCTGATCCGGCGCGCGACCTCCGAGACGCCGGTCGCGGCCCCCGCGACGCCGGCGGCGGCGGAGCCCGCCGAGATCCTCGGCCAGGCGCCGGCCATGCAGGAGGTGTTCCGCGCGATCGGACGGCTGTCGCAGTCGAACGCGACGGTGCTCATCACCGGCGAGTCGGGCACCGGGAAGGAGCTCGTCGCGCGCGCGCTCCACCGCCACAGCCCGCGCGCCGCGGGGCCGTTCATCGCGATCAACACGGCCGCGATCCCGAAGGACCTGCTCGAGAGCGAGCTCTTCGGCCACGAGCGCGGCGCGTTCACGGGCGCGCAGGGCGTGCGGCGCGGCCGCTTCGAGCAGGCGGAGGGCGGGACGCTGTTCCTCGACGAGATCGGCGACATGCCGGCCGACCTGCAGGTGCGCCTGCTGCGCGTGCTGTCCGACGGCGAGTACTACCGGGTCGGCGGGCACGCGCCGATGCGCGCGAACGTGCGCGTGATCGCGGCGACGCACCAGAACCTCGAGGAGCGCGTGCGGCAGGGGCTCTTCCGCGAGGACCTGCTGCACCGGTTGAACGTCGTTCGGCTGCGGCTGCCGCCGCTGCGCGAGCGTCCCGAGGACATCCCGCCGCTCGCGCGCCACTTCATGCAGAAGAGCGCGCGCGAGCTCGCCGTCGAGCCCAAGGTGCTCTCCGAGGACGCGCTCAAGGTGCTGCAGGGCTTCGCGTTTCCCGGCAACGTGCGCCAGCTCGAGAACGTCTGCCACTGGCTCACCGTGATGGCGCCCGGGCAGCGCATCGAGGCGGTCGACCTGCCGCCCGAGGTGCGCGAGCCGGCGCCGGTGCCGGGCGTGCGTCCGGGCGAGGCGACCTGGCAGCAGGCGCTCGACCGCGAGCTCGCCGCCGCGCTCGGGCGCGGCGAGAAGGCGGTCGGCGACCGGCTCGAGCGCGAGTTCGAGATGACGCTGATCCGGCGCGCGCTCGCGCACACCGGCGGCCACCGGATGGACGCGGCGCAGTGGCTCGGCTGGGGCCGCAACACGCTCACGCGCAAGATCCAGGAGCTCGGGATGGAGGAGGAGCTCCGGAAGGGCGAGCGGTAGCGTGAACCGCGTGAACCGGGGTCAGATTCGAATCTGACCCCGGTTCACGGGGCGATGCCCTGCCTCGGCCCGCGCACCAGGTACTCGGGCGCGATCGAACCGCGCGGCTCGGAGAACCAGCCGGGCGCGACGACGAAGTAGCCGTCGAATACGCCGACCCCGTCGTCGGGGCCGATCGTCCAGTCGAACTTCGCGTCGCGCGACCACAAGAGGTAGAGCGTCGAGCGATCGAGCGGGCCGTCCTTCAACGTGCGCGTGATCGCGGCGTTCGCGGCGTCCACGCGCGGGAACGACAGCCGCGCGAACTGCCCGGTGTTGATCGCCATGCCGTGGTCGACCGCGTAGAGCGAGAGCCACTCCCAGCCGCGCGCCATGTTCGCGACCGGCGCCATGCGGATCGTCCGGTAGTGCTTCGCCGCCTCCGGCCAGAACGGCGAGACGAGCGGGCTCGCGCGCTTCGCCGGCTGCGCGAAGAAGCGGTCGGCGAAATAGCCGCGCATCGCCTCGTAACGCGGGGAAACGTCGACGAGCTGCAGCGCGACCGCGCCGACGATCAGGACCGTCGCGGCGCGCGGCGCGAACCGCGCGGCGACGATCGCGACCGCCGCGAACCAGAGCCCGTAGAGCGCGACCCACGCGAGCCGCCCCGACGCGCGCAGCGTCGCGACCGTGTCGAGCAGCTTGCCGCGCAGCGGGACCTCGAGCACGACGCGGTCGCCCCACGCGACCTGGTGCGACACCGCGAGCATCCACAGGAACGCGCCGATCGCGATCAGCGGGACGTACGGCCTGAGGTTGGGCCGCGCGGATCCCGGCGCGATCATCGACAGCAGCGCGATCGGCAGCAGCACGAGCATGCCGAGCCCCAGGTACGCGTGCCCCTCGAGCTCGGCGCCCTTCATCACCGCGAGCCCCGGCAGGAAGCGCGAGCCCCAGCCGGGGTTCCAGAACGCGTTGAGGTTCGTCGCGTACTTGCCGTAATACTGCGCGCCGCCGGACACCGCGTGGCCGGGCAGCAGGAAGTAGCCGGCGAGCGCCATCGTCGCGACGAGCGCGAGCGACACGACGATCACGTGCCGCAGCCAGTCGCCGAACGACGGGCGCGGCTGCGGATCGAAGTGCCGGCGCCGCAGCACGTCGGCGACCCACAGCGCGAGCACGAGGTAGAGCAGGTACGCGTGCACGAGCGACGCGATGCACGTGACCGCGACCCACGGCCCGGTCGAGAGCTCGCGGTTCGGTCGCAGCGCGAGCCACAGCCCCCACAGCACGAGCCAGTGCGACATCAGCGCGAAGTGGCCGATCGCGCGGTCCATCACGGGCAGGCTCGCGGTGAAGAGCAGCGTGATCGCGTAGCGCTCGAGCCGCCGCTCCGAGGCGAGGTCCGCGAGCATTCCGCCGAAGAAGCCCTGCAGCGCGAAGCACAGGAGCGCCCACAGCCCGAAGTACTGGAACGGCTCGGGCAGGAACGGCGAGAGGAGCTTCGCGGCGAGCGCGGCGATCGGGATCGAATCGGTGAAGACGATTCCGCTGCCGATCTCGAGCCCGTAGCCGCGGATCACCCCCGGCGGCCAGTGCCACGGTTCCGCGCGGAAGTGTCGCCAGCCGAGGTACTGCGCGGCCGGGTCGCCTTCCATCAGCCAGATCCAGTAGCCAGGATCGAGGAGGCGCGGATCGAAGACGAGGAAGAACAGCACGACGCCGGCGAGGGCGCCGAAGGCGGCGGTCGAGGGCAGCCGCGCCACGCTCGCGTGCGCGGCGCTCATCGCTTCCCGAACTCCGCCACGACCGGCGCGTGGTCGGACGGCTTCTCGCCCTTGCGCGCGTTGCGGTCGATCGTGCACGACGTGCATCGCTGCGCAAGGTGCCCGGAAACGAGGATGTGGTCGATGCGCAGCCCGTGGTTCTTCGGGAACGCGAGCTGGCGGTAGTCCCACCACGAGTACGTCTTCGGCGGCTGCTCGAACAGCCGGAAGCTGTCCTTGAGCCCGAGCCCGATCCAGCCCGCGAACACGTCGCGCTCGGGTGGCGAGAACAGCACCTGCCCTTCCCACAGCGCCGGGTCGTGCACGTCGCGCGGCTCGGGCGCGATGTTCATGTCGCCCGCGAACGCCAGGTCGCGGTGGTGCGCGAGCGCGTCCTTCAGGAACCGCGTCGCGGCCTCGCACCAGGCGAGCTTGTAGTCGTACTTGTCGCAGCCGACTTCCTGACCGTTGGGCACGTACGCGCAGACGACGCGCACGCCGTCGACGGTGGCCGCGATCACGCGCTTCTGCTCGTCGGGGAAGCCCGGCAGCCCGCGGACGACGTCGCCGGCGGCAAGCCCCGCGCGCACGAGGATCGCGACGCCGTTATAGGTCTTCTGGCCGTAGGCGTGCGACGCGTAGCCAGCCGCCTCCAGCTCCTTCGCCGGGAACTTCGCGTCCTCCTGCTTGGTTTCCTGCAGGCACACGACGTCCGGCTTCTGCGCGTCGAGCCACGCGAGCAGCCGCGGCAGCCGCACGTTGAGCGAGTTGACGTTCCAGGTGGCGAGCTTCATCGACGCGCGTCCGGCCGGCGAAAGCGAGAGCATACCGTCGGCGGCGCGCGGCGGGCGCGCCCGGCGACCTCGCGGGCCCCGGGGGTAGAATCGGCGCCCATCACGACGACGGCCCGGGGGAGCGATGGCGATGAAGCGGTCGGTGCGGCTCGGCATCCTGGCGATGGCGCTCGCGGGCGCGGCGGCCGCCGCGGACGGACCCGCACGCCCGGTCCCGCTCGTGGTGCCGCCGCCGCAGACGATGCCCGACGGGCCGCTGGGCGAGGCGGTGCGTCAGGGGCTGTCGATCGTCAACGCGACGAAGGCGGCGCTGCCCGACAACGTGGGCAACGCGCTCAACTGCGCGTCGTGCCACCTGAACGGCGGCACCGTCGCGAACGCGGCGCCGTTCGTCGGCCTCTGGGGCGTGTTCCCCGAGTACTTCGCGCGGAGCGGCCGCGTCGAGACGCTCGCCGACCGCGTCAACGACTGCTTCGTGCGCTCGATGAACGGCCGGCCGATCGCGGTCGACGGCGATCCGATGCGTGCGATCCTCGCCTACGTCGCGTGGCTGTCGGCGGGCGTGCCGACCGGATCGAGCGTCGAGGGCCGAGGATTCGCGGCGATCGCCGCGCCCGCGCGCGCGCCCGACGCGGGCCGCGGCGCCCAGCTCTACGCGCAGCGCTGCGCGGCCTGCCACGGGCAGGACGGCGGGGGGCTCAAGTCGGCCGATGGCGGCTACGTGATGCCGCCGGTCTGGGGGCCGCAGTCGTTCAACGACGGCGCCGGCCTGGCGCGTCCGAGCGTCGCGGCCGCGTTCATCCGGACCAAGATGCCGCTCGGCCGCGGCGGGTCGCTCGACGAGCAGGACGCGTGGGACCTCGCGGCGTTCGTGACGTCGATGCCGCGGCCGGCGTACGCGGGAAGCGCGAAGGACTATCCGAGAGGCGGGCGGCCGGCGCGGTGAGCGCGCCGGAAACGAGGCTCAGACCCTCGTCGCATCCGAGTTCGGTCTCCGCGAATGCCCCGGAACGAGGGTCTGACCCTCGGGAACCGTTACTGCGCCGGATAGCCGCCGCCCTTGGGGGCGGGCGAAGCGGTCTGCGCCTCGGCGCGCGGCGGCGGCTCGGGCGCACGGGCGCCGCCCGGTGCGGTGCGGCGGGGCGGCGGGGCCTTCGGGTAGCCGGCCTCGTCGAGCATCGTGGTCCAGCGCGCCTCGTTGTAGCCCTT
Source organism: Burkholderiales bacterium (assembly GCA_046347845.1). Lineage (GTDB taxonomy): Bacteria > Pseudomonadota > Gammaproteobacteria > Burkholderiales > Casimicrobiaceae > VBCG01. The sequence goes on from JAXMFH010000005.1 coordinate 165,276, forward strand.
CGCGACGAGCTTGTCGCCGACCTGCAGCACCGGCGCGGTCATCTCGCCGGTGAGCGCCTGCAGACGCGCGGCGTTCGCGGGCTCCTCGACGTTGACCGACGTGAACGGGACGCCTCGGCGGTTGAGCAGCGCCTCCGCGCTCTGGCACACCTCGCCGCAGCCGAACGTGTAGAGCGTCACCGGGAACCGCTCGGCCGCCTGCTGCGTCGCGAGCGGCGCCGCATCGGTCTCGATGTAGTTCGCCCCCACGCGCTTGGCCTCCGTCTTCTTGGCGTCCGGCGGCGGCGGCCGGTCCGAGTAGACGATGCGCCCCTGCGCGTCCTCGTAGCGGTAGACCTGGTTGCCGGCAGGCTGCTGCGCGAGCGCGCCCGCGGCCAGCACGAGCGCGATCGCGCCGGCGATGCCGGCGCGGGCGGGGCGGTTGCGGGTCGGGACGCGGGCCATGGAACCCCCTCAGGCCAATGACGTTGTCATCCCATTATGCCGCAGAAGCGCGTCGAGTTGGGGCTCCCGGCCCCGGAAGGCGACGAACGACTCGAGCGCCGGCCGGCTGCCGCCCTGTGCGAGAACCTCGTCCCGGAACCGGCGCCCGGCCTCGGGCGACAGGACGCCGAGCTCCTCGAACAGGCTGTAGGCGTCGGCGGAGAGCACCTCGGCCCACTTGTAGCTGTAGTAGCCGGCCGCGTAGCCGCCCGCGAAGATGTGCGAGAACCCCTGCATGAACCGGTCGTAGGGCGCGACGGGGATCACGCGGACCTCGGCGCGGACCGCGTCGAGCGCCGCCTGCGGCGACGCGTAGCGACCGCCGCCGCCCGGCACGTACTCGCTGTGCACCAGCATGTCGAACAGGCCGAACTCGAGCTGCCGCATGGTCGCGAGCCCGCTCTGGAAGTTCTTCGCCGCGATCATCCGGTCGTAGAGCTCGCGCGGCAGCGGCTCCCCGGTGTCGACGTGCGCGGTCATGTGCTCGAGCACGTCCCATTCCCAGCAGAAGTTCTCCATGAACTGGCTCGGGAGCTCGACCGCGTCCCACTCGACGCCCTCGATGCCCGAGACCCCCGACACCTCGACCTGCGTGAGCATGTGGTGGAGGCCGTGGCCGAACTCGTGGAACACGGTGATCACGTCGTCGTGCGTGAACAGCGCGGGCTTGCCGCCGACCGGCGCCGGAAGGTTGCACGTCAGGTACGCGACGGGGATCTGCGTCCCCGACGACGTCCGGCGCCGGTTGATCGCGTCGTCCATCCACGCACCGCCCTGCTTGTGCTCGCGCGCGTAGTTGTCGAAGTAGAACTGCGCGATCGTGGTGCCCGCGCGGTCGGCGATGTCGAAGAAGCGCACGCTCGGGTGCCAGGTCTCGGCCTTCGACTCGCGGATGCGCACGCCGTAGATCGTCTCGACGACGCGGAAGAGTCCCGAGAGCACCTTGTCCTCGGGGAAGTACTGCCGCACGAGCTCGTCGGAGAACGCGTAGCGCGCGTTCTGGAGCTTCTCGGTCGCGTAGGCGACGTCCCAGGGCTCGAGCTTCGCGATGCCGAGCTCGTCGCGCGCGAACGCGGCGAGCTCCGCGTAGTCGCGCTCGGCGTAGGGCTTCGCGCGCTTCGCGAGGTCGCGCAGGAACCCGAGCACCTCCGCGGTGCTGCGCGCCATCTTCGGCACCAGCGAGACCTCGGCGAAGTCGCGGTAGCCCAGGAGCCTCGCCGCCTCGAGCCTGAGCGCCAGCACGCGCTCGACGAGCGGCCCGTTGTCCCACGCGGGATTCGCGCCGAGGTCCGAGGCGCGCGTCACCTGCGCGCGATGGAGCTCGGCCCGCAGCGACCGGTCGTGCGCGTACTTCATCACCGGCAGGAAGCAGGGCATCCGGATCGTGAGCTTCCAGCCGTCGCGGCCGTCGGCCTTCGCGCCTTCGCGCGCCTCGGCGACGACGTCGGGCGGAAGGCCGGCGAGGCGCGCCTCGTCGGTCACGTGGAGCGCGTAGGCGTTCGTCGCGTCGAGGACGTGGTCGTCGAAGGCGGCGGAGAGCGACGCGAGCTCCTCCTGGATCGCCTTGAAGCGCGCCTTCCCGTCCGGCGGGAGCTCGGCACCCGAGAGCCGGAAGTCGCGCAGCTCGTGCTCGATCACGCGGCGCCGGGCGGCGTCGAGCGACGCGAACGCCGGCGACGCGGCGAGCGCGCGGTACTTCGCATACAGGCGCTCGTCCTGGCCGAGGTCGGTGTAGAACGACGTGATCTTCGGCAGGTTGCCGTTGTACGCGTCGCGCAGCTCCGGCGTGTTGGCGACCGCGTTCAGGTGGCGCACCGCGCCCCACGCGCGGTGCAGGCGGTCGAGAGCGTCGGCGATCGGCTCGGCGACGGTCTCCCACGACGGCGCGCGGGCGTCCTCTCCGACGCGCTCGACGGTCGCGCGCGCGTCGGCGAGCAGGCGGTCGACCGCGGGCGCGACGTGGGCGGGGCGGATCGAGGCGAAACGCGGAAGGCCCGAGAAGTCGAGCAGCGGATTGTCGTTCATGCGGCTTCCTTCGGAGTCGCGCCCGGTCGGGGCGCCTGGCGAGGCCGGCGTCACCCGCGGTTCGCGAGCGACGCCTCGAGTCGGGCCAGGTCGTCGGGGGTGCCGACGTTGGCCCAAGGGCCCGAATAATACTCGCCCGTAACGAGGCCGCGCGCGATCCAGTCGACGAGCAGCGGCGCGAGCTTGAGCTTCGCGCCGCGCGGCAGCCCGTCGAACAGCGACGCGTCGTAGAGGCCGATGTTGCCGTAAGTGAGGTTCGCGGGGCCGCCGGGCAAGGGGGGCGACTGGCGGGGCAGGACGCGCACGCCCGCGCGGCCGTCCGCGGGCCCGGTCGCGAGCGCGAAATCCCCCTGCTCGTGATAGGGAGGATTGGGGACCATCACGAGGTGAGCCGCGCGCCCGCGGCTCGCGGCGACGAACGGGCGCGCACGGTCGAGCGCGGCGTAGTCGTAGGCCGTCCAGAGGTCGCCGGAGACGATCAGCACCGGGCCGTCGGCGAGGAGCCCGCGCGCGGTCGCGATGCCGCCGGCCGTCTCGAGCGGCTCCGGCTCGATCGACCAGTGCAGCCGGACGCCGAGCGCACGCCCGTCGCCGAGCGCGTCGACGAGGCTGCCGGCGAGCCACGAGGCGTTGATCGCGATCTCGCGGTGGCCCGCGCGCGCGAGCGCCTCGATCAGGCGGACGACGAGCGGCTTGCCGGCCACCACGAGGAGCGGCTTGGGGCGCGCGTCGGTGAGCGGGCGCATGCGCTCGCCGCGTCCGGCGGCGAGGATCATCGCCGTGGCGCGCGCGCTCGTCAAAACGTGTAGCCGGCCGTGGTCGTGCGGCCCTCGATCGCGTCGAGGAGCGCGAGCAGCGGGTCGAGCGCCGAGTAGCGCCGGCACGCCCCGCGCAGGTAGGCCATCACGCGCGGCATGTCGGCGAGGTAGCCGTCCTTGCCGTCGCGGTGCGAGAGGCGCGCGAAGATGCCGAGCACCTTGAGCTGCCGCTGCACGCCCATCCACTCGAAGTCGCGCCAGAACGCGCCGAAGTCCGCGTCGACCGGCAGCCGCGCCTTGCGCGCGCGCTCCCAGTAGCGCACCGCCCAGTCGATCTGCCGCTCCTCGTCCCACGCGACGTACGCGTCGCGCAGCAGCGACACGAGGTCGTAGGTGATCGGGCCGAACACCGCGTCCTGGAAGTCGAGCACGCCGGGGTTGGGGTCGGACACCATCAGGTTGCGCGAGTGGTAGTCGCGGTGCACGTAGACGCGCGGCTGCGCGAGGTTGTTCGCGAGCACGAGCGCGAAGACGCGCTCGAGCGTCTCGCGCCGGCGCGCGTCGACCGCGACGCCGAGGTGTTTCGCGAGGTACCAGTCGGGGAAGAGGTCGAGCTCGCGGCGCAGCAGCGGCTCGTCGTAGGGGGGCAGCTCGCCCTCGCGCGAGGCCGCCTGCCAGCGCACGAGCGCGTCGATCGCGTCGAGGTAGAGCGCGTGCGCGGTCGAATCGTCGAGCGCGTCGAGATAGGTCCTCGCCCCGAGATCGGTGAGGAGCAGGAACCCGCGGTCGAGGTCCTGTGCGATCACCCGGGGTGCGTTCACGCCGGCCTCGACGAGCAGCTTCGCGACGCGCACGTAGGGACGGCAGTCCTCCATCGGCGGCGGCGCGTCCATCGCGATCAGCGTGCGCGCGCCGTGCGCCTCGCGCTCGAGCGTCACGCGGAAATAGCGCCGGAAGCTCGCGTCGGACGACGCCGGGGCGAGCGTGTGCGCGGCGCCCGGGAGGACGGCCGCGAGCCAGGACTCGAGTTGCGCGAGGCGGTCGGCGGAGGTCATCGGGCGCGGTGTCCGGGGCCTTGCCGCGGCGGGGGCTGCGCGGGGGAGGCCGCCGCGAGCGCCGGGCGAATGCGCGAGGGTTCGCGAGCGGCTTCGGTAGAATGAGCCATTCTAGCAAACCGCGTCATTCGTTCCCCCTTGGACCTGCCCCGCCGGACCGTGCCGCGCGCCGTGGCGGCCGCCGTCGCCGCGACGCTCGCCGCGACGCTCGCCGCGCCCGCGCGCGCGCAGGGGGCGACGGAACCGGCCGAGCCGCCGCTCGTGCTCAAGCCCGCGCGCGAGATCGCGCCGGCCGCGCCGCCGCCGAAGCCGGCGGCGCCCGGCGCCGCGCCGGCCCAGGGCGCGGTGCTCGTCCCCGGCGCGGCCGCGACGCAGAGCCGGGCGGGGGGCGCGGCACGACGGGCGCCGCGCCGCGCCCCGGTCCCGGCGCCGGGGAGGAGGGCGAGCGCGGCGTCGTGTTCCTGCGCGCCGACCGGCTCGAGGGCGTCTCCGAGAAGGAGGTGACCGCCGAGGGCCGGGTCGAGCTGCGCACGCGCAGCGAGACGGTGCTCGCCGAGAAGATCCTCTACGACCTCGTGCGCGACGAGGTCCGCGCGAGCGGCAACGTCGTGCTGCGCAAGGGCAACGACTGGATCGCCGGTCCCGAGGTCGTCTTCCACCGCCCGACGCAGACCGGCGTGTTCGTCGATCCGAAGTTCCAGGTCGGCGACATCGGCGCGCGCGGCGACGCGTCCAAGATCGTGTTCGCCGGCCCGGACCGCTACGACGTCGCCGACGGCCGCTACACGACCTGCGTGGCGCCGCGCGAGGACTGGTACCTCGAGACGCGCGAGCTCGATCTCGACACCGACCGCCAGGTCGGCACCGCGCGCGACGCGACCGTGCGCTTCTTCGGCGCGCCGATCTTCTACTCGCCCTGGATCGACTTCCCGCTCAACAACGAACGCAAGAGCGGCTTCCTCGTCCCGACCGCGGGCTCGTCGGGCGCGCGCGGGCTCGAGCTCGCGGTGCCCTACTACTTCAACCTCGCGCCGAACTACGACCTGACGGTGACGCCGCGCGTGATGAGCAAGCGCGGGCTGCAGCTCGGCGCCCAGTTCCGCTACCTGCTGGGCAGCGACGCCTGGCAGAACGGCGGCGAGGCGGACGTGCAGGTCCTGCCCGACGACCGCCAGACCGGCGAGACGCGCTACGCGCTCGTCTGGCGACACCAGCAGCAGCTCGGCGTGCCGGGGCTCGGGGCCTTCCTCGACCTGAACAAGGTGTCCGACGACAAGTACTTCGCGGACCTCGCCGACCGCATCGCGATCACGTCGCAGACGACGCTGCCGCGCGAGGCCGGCGTGAGCTACGTCAACGGGCCGTGGAGCCTGATCGCGCGCGTGCAGACGTTCCAGACGCTGCAGGACCCGAACGCGCCGATCATCCCGCCGTACTTCCGCGAGCCGCAGTTGCTCGGGAACCTCGCCGAGACCGACTGGGCGGGGCTCACGTTCTCGGGGTTCGGCGAGTACGCGCGCTACCGGTCGGACATCCTCGTGCAGGGCTCGCGCCTCGTGCTCTACCCGCAGGTCGCGTGGAAGCGCGGCACGCCGGGGTGGTTCTTCACCGCGAAGACCGGCGTGCACCTGCGGCGCTACGACCTCGACCGCAGCTACGGCGACGACAACCATCCGAGCCTCGCGATCCCGATCACGAGCCTCGACGCGGGCCTCGTGTTCGAGCGCGACTGGACGATCTTCGACACGACGTTCATCCACACGCTGGAGCCGCGCGCGTACTACGTCTACATCCCCTATCGCGCGCAGAACGACCTGCCGGTGTTCGACTCGGCGCTCGACGACTACAACTTCGGCCAGCTCTTCACCGAGAACCGCTACCTCGGCAACGACCGGATCGGGGACGCGAACCAGCTCACGCTCGGCGTCGCGTCGCGGCTGCTGCAGCCGGGGACCGGCGCCGAGCGGCTGCGCGTCGCGCTGGCGCAGCGCTTCTACTTCGCGGCCCAGCGCGTGACGCTGAACGAGCTGCCGCGCTCGGCGTCGAGCTCGGACATCCTGCTCGCCGTCGAGGGGCGCATCACGGACGCGTGGGCGGTCGCGGGGCTGGTCGAGCAGAATCTCGACCTCGGGCAGAACGAGCGGTTCAACGTGGCGGCGCGCTACACGCCCTCGCCCGGCCGCGCGGTGGCGGTCAGCTACCGGTTCACGCGGCAGTTCGCGAACCCGAACGGCGAGTTCTCGGAGATCAAGCAGATCGACGTCGCGGCGCAGTGGCCGGTCAACCCGCAGTGGACGCTGCTCGGCCGCTACAACTACTCGCTCGTCGACAGCAAGGTCCTGGAGGCGCTCGCGGGCGTCGAGTACAATGGCGACTGCTGGTCGCTGAGGGCGGTGCTGCACCGGCTCGCGACGACGGTCGACCAGACCAACACGTCGTTCTTCATCCAGCTGGAGCTCAACGGACTGGCGCGCGTCGGACCGAGCCCGCTCGACCTGCTCCGGCGCAGCCTGCCCGGCTACGTGTCCGCCAACGACCCGTTGTTGAGGCAGCGCGACCGCAGCGGCGACCCGCTGCCCGAGTTCTGAGGACCCGATGACGATGATCCGCCGACTTGCCGTCACGACGGCCTGCGCCCTCGCCGCGGCGCTCGCGGCGGCGGCGTTCGCCCAGCCCCAGGTGCCGCCGGGCGTGCGTCCGCCGCCGCCGGGCGCGCGCGCGCCCGCCCCGACGACCCCGAGCGCGCCGGTCACGCTCGACCGCGTCGTCGCGGTCGTCAACAACGAGGCGCTGACGCTGTTCGAGATGAACGAGCAGAAGCGCATGCTCGTCCAGCAGCTGCGCGAGTCGCGCCTGCAGCCGCCCGCGCCCGACGTGCTCGACCGGCAGGTGCTCGACCGGCTCATCACCGAGCGCGCGCTGATGCAGTACGCGAAGGAGACCGGCATCCGCGTCGACGACACGACCGTCGAGCGCACGATCCTGCGGATCGCGCAGGAGAACAAGCTCTCGCCCGACGACTTCCGCAAGGCGCTCGACCGCGAGGGCATCCCGTACGCGAAGTACCGCGAGGACATCCGGCGCGAGATCACGATCCAGCGGCTGCGCGAGCGCGAGATCGACAGCAAGGTGTTCGTGTCCGAGGCGGAGGTCGACCAGTACCTCGCGACGGTGAACGTGCAGGCGGGCGGCGAGAACGAGTACCAGCTCGCGCACATCCTCGTGCGCGTGCCCGAGCAGAGCTCGCCCGAGCAGATCGAGCAGCGCCGCGCGCGCGCCGAGGAGGTGCTCGCGAAGGTGAAGGCCGGCGAGAACTTCGCGCAGGTCGCGGCGACCTACTCGGACGCGCCCGACGCGCAGCAGGGCGGCAACCTCGGCTGGCGCACGCAGGCGCGGATGCCGACGGTGTTCGTCGACGCGGTGCGCACGATGAAGAAGGGCGACGTGTCGCCGGTGCTGCGCAGCCCGGCGGGCTTCCACATCGTGAAGCTCGTCGACGAGCGCGGCCGCAACCAGCCGTCGGTCGTGCAGCAGACGCACGTGCGGCACATCCTGATCAAGGTGAACGAGCTCACGTCCGACGTCGAGGCGAAGGCGAAGATCGACCGCGTCCGCGAGCGCATCGAGGGCGGCGCGAAGTTCGAGGACCAGGCGCGACTCAACTCGGAGGACGCGTCGTCCGCGAAGGGCGGCGACCTGGGCTGGGTGAGCGCCGGCGACCTCGTTCCGGACTTCCAGGTGGCGATGGACCAGCTCAAGCCCGGCGAGCTCTCGCAGCCGGTGCGCTCGCCGTTCGGATGGCACCTCATCGAGGTGATCGAGCGCCGCGACCAGGACGTCTCGAAGGACCGCCAGCGCGAGCAGGCGCGCCTGGCGCTGCGCCAGCGCAAGGCGGACGAGCAGTTCGCCGAGTTCGTCCGGCAGACGCGGGACCGCGCCTACGTCGAGATCAAGGCGGACGAGCGCTGAACGGCGCGGGACCGGGTCGATCGGCGCGCGCGCGGTCGCGCGCGGATCGGAGCGCCGCGCTCAGTGCCCGCGGATCCCGCCGCGGTAGGCGTCGGCGGCCGGGTAGAGCAGCAGGCGGTCGACGCGCGCGGCCGCCGTGCCGGGCGGATACTCGAGCTCGAACTTCACCTGCGTGACGATCGCGTCGCGCCAGTCGGCGGGCCACGCGAGCTTCACGCGCTCCGAAGCGCTCGACCGGCCGACCTCGCGCCACGGCGCGTCCGGCGCGGTGCGCGCGTGCACGGCGATCGCCGACGGCCTCGGACTGGACCACGCGCGCACGAGCGCGAGGTCGATGCGCTTCGGCCGGATCACCTGGTCGGGCGGCGACACGAGCTCGACGACGCCGCCGTCCGGCGCGACCGCGAGGTGGCTGCGCCCCGCGGTCAGCGTGCCGCGCGACGTGGTCCACCCGTCGTCCGAGGCGAGCCGCGACGTGCCGAACGTCCAGAGCTTCGCGCCGAACGGCAGGTCGGCGTGCGAGACGAGGAAGTCGCGCATCGCGTCCTCGCCGGGCGTGTTGCGCCACGCCGTGTACGGCAGGTAGTCGGGGTGGTCCTCGAACAGGCCGTTCGATCCGTTCCACGCCATCACCGAGATCTCGCGCGCGCTGTAGTTGTACATGTCGCGCAGCGACCCGTAGGTCCACGCGTAGGGCGGCTTCTGCTTCGGGAGCTTGAGGTCGGTCGAGTTGAACTCGACGACGCCCCAGCCCTCGTCCATGCGCGCGAACGTCGCCATCATCGACCAGGGCACCTCCATCGGGAGGTCGTTGCGCGCGGCCTCGCCGTAGATCACGGCGCCCAGGTGGCCGTCGCGCGGAATCGAGCCCTCGACCGAGACGCCCGACGAGTCGTAGTTCTGGCCGTGGCTGTCGAGCCGCACCGCGAACGGGTTGCGCCCCGGGTCCGGGCGGATGAAGCCCTGCGCGGAGAAGATGCGGTCCGGCGGAATCCCGGACTCGCGCACCCACGTCGACAGCTCGTCGTAGTGCAGGTCGACGACGTGCTTGCGGAACTCCTCCCACAGGTGCCACCACGGATCGTCCCAGATGCGCATCTTGCCGGGCGGCACCTCGGGCGTGATGAACGAGCCGGGGAATTCCCGCGGCGGATCGACCTGGTCCCACGACGTCCACCCCTGTCGCGCGATCCGGTTGACGTCGTCGAGCGAATAGACGGTCTCGCGCCGGTACGCGCGGAGGTCGGGCGCGCCGTCCTCGCCCTTGCCCGCGTACGGCCCCGTCCCGCGCAGCCAGTCGCGGAACTGCCTCAGCATGCCGGGGTTGTAGTCCATCGTCTTCTGGCCGCGGAAGAACGGGTTCATGTAGGTGTCGGAGTCGAGCACGACGCCGATGAACAGGTCCGGGTGCTCGCGCGCGAACTTCGCGACGAGCGTTGCCGCGGCCTTCAGGTTCCGGCGCTTGTAGTCGCGCACCTGCCTCGCGTAGACGTTGTAGGTGAGGCTCCGCGCGAGCTGCGGCGATTCGGTCGAGCCCGCGTGGCCCTTCAGGAAGTCGTCGGGGTAGACCTCGTTCTTCTCGTCCCACTGGACGTTCGCCCTGTCCTGCTCGAGGTGGTCGGTCAGGTCCCAGTCCGGCGCCTCGCACGACGCGTCGCCCCAGATGCCGCCGTTCAGGATGAACTGGACCGGCACGCGCTTCTCGACGGCGAAGCGCATCACGTTCGCGAGCGAGTCCTCGGCGACCGCGTGGTTGGCGCACTTCGGGCCCTTGACGTCGAAGGCGGGATCGAAGGTCCAGTCGTGCGCCCGGCCCTTCGTCGTGCGCATGTAGAGGATCGGCACCGCCATCCCGACCTTCTGCGTGCGCGAGACGTAGCCCGCGTACTGCGACTCGATCTCGTGGGCGCCGCCGATGCCCACGCCCGAGGTCATCATCAGGAACGAGAACGGCTGCTTCGCGAGCGCCGGCCGCTCGTCGAGCAGCGCCTTCCACTGCGTCATCGCCGCGGGCGGGATCAGGCTGCGGCGCGCGAGCACCGACTCGCGGCCGCTCTTCGCAACGGCGACGACCGTCACGTCGTGGCGCATCGGCGGGAGGTCCGCGAAGTCGCCCTCGAACGTGAAGCCGCCGTTCGGGTTGTCGGGGAAGCCGGGCTTCTCCTTCGCGACGTCCTCGCGCGGCAGGCCGAAGCGCGCCCGGTGCACGCGGTCGCCGACGCGGACTTCGACCCGGTCGATGCCGTCCTTCGCGAGCGCCCAGCCGGAAAGCGAGAGCTTCGTGCCGAGGATGCTCTCGCTCGCGGGCGAGTCGAGCCAGCCCTCGGGCTTCGGCAGCTCGACCGGCGCGGCGGCGGGCGGCGCACCCGGGGCGGGGGCCGTCGCGACGGGAGCGGGCGGCGCGTTGACGCGGCCGTACTTCCACAGCGCGAAGAACTCGACGCCGGCCAGCGCGAGCACGATGCCGAGGATCGCGACGAGCGCGACGGGAACGCGGCCGCGTTGATGGTCGGGGAGGGGGCGGTGGGGCATCTTCGGCTCGAATCGGGACCGGGCGCGGGCGGGGCCGGGCGCGCCCCGGATGGACAGCAGCGCGCGGCTCCGGTTTCGCGGAAATCGACCGGCGGCCCCGGATTGTAGGCGAAGGGCGCGGCCGACCGTGACGGTCAGGCGATCTTCTTGGTCATGATCGCGCAGTCGAGGAACGCGCCGGGTGCGAGCTCGTGGTGCGCGCGCGCCTCCTCATGCCAGCCGAGCGACCGGTAGAACGCGATCGCGTTGAGCGACGCGTCGAGCAGGAGCGCCGAGCGGCCGCGCGCTCGCGCCTCGTCCTCGATCGCCGTCATCAGCGCGCGGCCGACGCCCCGGCCCCCGAAATCGGGATCGACGTAGCAGGCCTGCACGATCCCTTCGCGCGGATTGAGCTGCGCGTAGCCCGCGATGCGGCCGTCGTCGGCCTCGGCGACCAGGACGACGCGCGTCTCGATCGGCTCGAGGTAGCTCTCCGGGGTCATGCGCGCCGACCAGGCGGCGACCGCCTCGGGCGGATAGTGCGAGATCGCGGTCTCGCGGATCGCGCGCGTGTGGATCGCCCAGATCGCGGGCGCGTCGACGGGAAAGGCGCGGCGGATGCGCCAGCCGGGCACCGGCGCCCGGGGTCAGCGGTTGCTGAAGTAGACGTAGGGCTTCTGCGGCACCTTGCCCTCGTCCATCTCGCGGCGCGCGTCGAGGTCGCGCGGCGACTTGTCCCACCAGAGCGCGCGGCCCTTCTTCCGGTCGTCGTCGAGCTCGGGCTTCTGCGCGAGGATCTCGTCGATGAACTTCGTGTGCTCGGACACGTAGTGGCGGGCGGGCAGCATTCCCATGGCGGACTCGCGGGCGGATCGGGACGATCCGCGCATTCTACCGCGGGCGCGCGGGGCGCCCGTCAGTGATCGACGCTGACGATCTCCGCCGAGGCGCTCGCCGGCGGGATCGGCAGGCCCTCCGCGCGCAGGCCGCGCAGGTGCCGGTCGAGCGCGTCGTGGATCAGCTCGATGACTTCGTCGCGACTGTCGGCGGCGGCGACGCAGCCGGGGACGTCCGGGACGTGCGCGCCCCAGCCGATGCGGCCCCGCTCGACGACGACCAGGTAGCGCATCCGACCTCCCCGATGGCGAAGGATGCCGTCGACGTGTCCCCCGAGAGGCGCCATCCTACCAACGGCCCGCCGGCGCGCAACGGCCGGCGGACGAGCGGCGCGCGCCCGCAGGCTACGAAGGGCGGTCCTGAGGCTCGAGCTTCCCGCTCACGATCCGGTAGCCGTAGAGCCGGCACTCGATCGCGCCGTTCCACAGCGGGATGCGGCGCTCGGCCTTGAGGCCGATCTTCTTCGGCAGGTCGGTGTCGCCCGAGAAGAGCCACGCGGTCCAGCCGGCGTAGCGCGCCTTCAGCGCGTCGCCGAGCTTCGGATACATCGCCGCGACACGCGCCTTGTCCTCGAGCCGGAGGCCGTAGGGCGGGTTCGCGACCAGCACGCCGGCGGGCGCGGGCGCGGGGCGCAGGAGCGCGTCGGCCTGCTCGATCGCGAGGAAGGCGTCGACCTGCGCCAGCGCGGCGTTCGCCCGGGTCTTCGCGACGGCCGCGGCGAGCCGGTCGCTCGCGAACACGGCGGGCGAGGCCGGCGCGGGCTTCACGCGGTCGCGCGCCTTCTGCTTCAGGCGCTGCCACGCCGGCCCGTCGAACCAGGCGAGCTTCTGGAAGCCGAACGTGCGCGCGAGGCCGGGCGCGCGGTCGGCGGCGATCGACGCGGCCTCGATCGCGATCGTGCCGCTGCCGCACATCGGATCGAGGAACGCGGTGCCCGGCTGCCAGCCCGAGAGCGCGATGAGGCCCGCCGCGAGGTTCTCGCGCAGCGGCGCTTCCTCGGTGTCGCGCCGCCAGCCGCGCTTGAAGAGCGGCTCGCCGGACGTGTCGAGGTAGAACGTCGCCTCGCGAGCGGCGAGGTACGCGTGGACGCGCACGTCGGGGGCACGCTTGTCGACCGAGGGCCGCTTGCCCTGCTCGTCGCGGAAGCGGTCGCACACCGCGTCCTTGACGGTCAGCGTCGCGAACTCGAGGCTCTTCAGCGGCGAGCGCGTCGCGGCGACGTCGACGCGTATCGTGCGGTCGGCGCGGAAGTGCTTCGGCCAGGCGATCGCGCGCGCGAGCGCATTGAGCTCGCGCTCGTCGCGGTACGTCCCGCCGCCGACCTTCCAGAGGACGCGGCTCGCGAGCCGCGACTCGAGGTTGGCCGCGTAGGCGAGGTCGAGCGCACCTTCGAAGCCGACGCCGCCCTCCGCCGGTGCGATCGCGCCCGCGCCGAGTCGCGCGAGCTCGCCGGCGAGCGCGGACTCGAGGCCGCGCGGGCAGGGGGCGAAGAAACGCTCCACCGGGCTAGAACGGCTTCATGACGACGAGGAACACGACGGCGACGAGGATCGGCAGCGCCGGGATCTCGTTGATCCAGCGGTAGAAGACGTGCCCGTGCGCGTTGCGGTCCTCGCGGAACGCCTTCACCAGCCGGCCGAGGTAGAAATGGTAGGCGACGAGCACGAGGACGAGCGCGAACTTCGCGTGCATCCAGCCGCCGGTGATCCCGTACCCCAGCCAGAGCCACAGGCCGAAGACGACCGTCAGCACCATGCCCGGCGTCATGATGCCGACGTAGAGCTTGCGCTCCATCGTCTTGAAGCGCTCGATGCCGGCGCGGTCGTCGGGCGGGCACATCGCGTGGTAGACGAAGAGCCGCGGCAGGTAGAAGAGCCCCGCGTACCAGGTCACCATGAAGATGATGTGCAGCGACTTGACGGTCAGCATCGACGTCCCCTGTTCTCGCGCAACACCGGGGTCAGATTTGAATCTGACCCCGGTGCGCGCGGTTGGCGGCGCCTGTCGTTCATCGGAGCAGCCGGCGGCGCGTGAGCACGACCGCCAGGTAGTAGGCGGCGCAGGCGTAGGCGACGAGCACGGCGACGTGCAGCGGCACGCCGTCGGGAACGCGGCCCAGCATCAGCGGGCGCGCGAGGTCGATCGCGTGCTTGAGCGGCAGGACGCCCGACACCGCCGCGAGCCCGTCCGGCATCCTGTCCACCGGGAAGTAGACGCCCGAGAGCAGCAGCATCGGCGTGATCACGAGCGTGAAGAAGAACGTGAAGAAGTCGTAGTTCCGGGCGAGCGCGTTCATCACGAGCCCGAACGCGCCGAACACGAGCCCCACCAGGAAGCCGAGCGGCAGGATCCACAGCGCAAGCCAGGTGCGGCCGAACCCCAGCGAGAGGATCACGACGAGGATCGCCGCCGTCGACATGACCGCCTTCGTCGCGCACCACGCCCATTCGGCGAGAACGACGTCGTCGAGCGCGATCGGCGCGTTGATGATGCCCTCCCAGGTCCGCTGCACGTGCATCCGCGAGAACGCCGAGTACATCGCCTCGAAGCTCGCGGTGAACATCGCGCTCTGGCAGACCATGCCGGTGCCGATGAACGCGACGTAGGGCATGCCGCCCACCTCGCCCACCATCGATCCGAGCCCGTAGCCCAGCGCGACCATGTAGAGCAGCGGGTCGGCGATGTTGCCGAGAACGCTCGCGAGCGCGAGCTTGCGCCACACGAGCATGTTGCGCCGCCACACCGGCACGAAGCGCGCCGAGAGCTCGGGGAAGGCGACGAGCCTCGCGGGGATCGCGGCCATCTTCAGTCGCGAAGCTCGCGCCCGGTGAGCTTGATGAACAGGTCCTCGAGGTTCGCCGGCCGGTGCAGGTACTGCACGCCCGCGCGCGACGCGAGGTCGGCGAGCAGCGGCTTCGCGTCCATCGCGTAGCAGAACGCCGTCTCGCCGGCGATCTCGAGGCGCTTCGAGAGGCTCCGGCCCCGCGCCTGCGCCCAGGCGCGCGCCTCGTCCCCGTAGACCTCGACGACCTCGGGCTCGACGTGCTCGGCGATGAGCGCGCGCGGCGCGTCGCACGCGATCATCCGCCCGTGGTCGATCACGGCGAGGCGCGTCGCCAGTCGCTCGGCCTCGTCCATGAAGTGCGTCGTCAGCAGGATCGTCTTCCCCTGCGCGACGAGCTGGCGCAGCCCGTCCCAGATCAGGTGGCGCGCCTGCGGATCGAGCCCGGTCGTCGGCTCGTCGAGGATCAGGAGGTCCGGGTCGTTGACGAGCGCCCGCGCGAGCGTGAGGCGGCGCTTCATGCCGCCGGACAGCGTCCGGATCGGCGCGCGCGCCTTCGCCGCGAGCCCCGCGAGGTCGAGGAGCTTCGGGATGCGCGCGTCGAGCGTCGCACGGTCGATCCCGAAGTAGCGGCCGTAGACGAGGAGGTTCTCGGTGACCGTGAAATCCGGGTCGAGGTTGTCCATCTGCGGCACGACGCCCACGCGCATGCGCGCCTGGCGCGCCGACTTCGGCACCGGCTCGCCGACGAGGTCGATCGTGCCGGCGTCCGGCTCGACCAGCCCGAGGCAACAGCGCAGCGTCGTCGTCTTGCCCGCGCCGTTGGGGCCGAGCAGGCCGAAGCACTCGCCGCGCAGGATCTCGAAGGACAGGCCGCGCACGACCTCCTGGCCGCCGTAGCGCTTGACGAGTCCCGACACCGCGAGCACGCGCTCCCGCGCGCCGCGGGCGCGGCCGGGCAGCGCCCGCTCGACGGCGGCGTCCATCAGTCGCTCCGCGCGTGGCCGCGGTGCCACATGCCGACCACGGTATCGCGCAGCTGCGTCAACCGGCCGTGGAAGAAGTGCGAGCACCCGGGGAACACGACGACCGGCAGCGCCTGCGGCCGCGCCCAGTCGAGCACGTCGGAGAGCGGCACGATCTCGTCGTGCTCCCCGTGCACGACGATCGTGTCGGCGGGCACCGAATCGACCGCGAACCGCTTGACCGCCGGCCCGACGAGCACGAGCCGCTCGGCCGCGAATCGCTTCGCCACGCGCGTCTGAACGTAGGAGCCGAACGAGAAGCCGGCGAGCGCGACCGGCAGGTGCGCGCCGTAGTGCGCGCGGGCGTACGCCAGGGCGGTCAGCGCGTCCTCGGTCTCGCCCGCGCCCTCGTCGAACGATCCCTGCGACGCGCCCACGCCGCGGAAGTTGAACCGCACCGCGACGTAGTCGAGCGCGAAGAACGCCTTCGCGAGCGTCTGCGCCACCTTGTTGTCGAGCGAGCCGCCCTGCAGCGGGTGCGGGTGCGCGACGAGCGCGATGCCGCGGCGGGCGACCGAAGGCGGGTTGCAGACGACCTCGAGCGGTCCCGCCGGCCCCTCGATGACGGTCCGCTCGATCGACGCGGCGAAGCCGGGCGCGGATTGCGTCAAATGCGCAGCCTCTCGACGACCTCGCCCTTGGCGACGTGCCGGTCGACGATCTCGTCGATGTCGTCGCGATCGACGTACGTGTACCAGACCGCCTCGGGGTAGACGACGATCACCGGCCCCTCCTCGCAGCGGTCGAGGCAGCCCGCCTTGTTGACGCGCACCTTGCCGGGACCCGCGAGGCCCAGCGCCTTGACGCGGTCCTTCGCGTACTTCTGCAGCTCGGCGGCGCCGGCGTTCGCGCAGCACTTCTCGGGCGCCTCGCGCTGGTTGCAGCAGAAGAACACGTGACGCTGGAAGTAGCTCATGGGCGTCCTGGGAGAGGGAAGCCGGTCATTCTAGCGAATCGGGCGGCGCGCCCCAGCCGGGCCGGCCGGCGAGGGCGAAGAGCCAGCCCGCCGCCGCGAACGGCCACAGGAGCAGGACCGTGTGCGTGACGCCGTTGAAGTTGAGCAGGTGGCCGTAGCGCCAGTTGAAGAGCGTGAGCGGCGCGCGCGTGAACAGGAGGTCGGACGCGAGCAGCGGCGTGAACAGGGAGGACAGCAGCGCGATGCCGCACAGCGTCACCCTCGCGGGCCGGGGCAGCGTGATCGCGGCGAGGAGCGCGAGCGCGCCGGCCGCGACGCCGGTGGAGACGCCCGGCCGCAGCCAGCCTTCCCAGGCGGCCGGCTTGAGCAGCAGGATCGCCGCGATGCCCTTGAGCAGCAGCGCGGTGCCGACGAGGAGAAGCACGGCGGCGCCGACGTGCCGGCCGTGGCGCACGAGCAGCGCGACGAAGAGGCCGACGCCCAGGAGCTGGAACGCGCTGGCGGCGGCCTCGATCACGGTGACGGCGGAATCGGCGGCGGGCGCCGCGCCGGACAGCACGCGGTCGGCGGCCGGGTCGAACGTGATCGCGAACAGCGGGATCGCCGGATTGAGCTGCGCCACGAGCCACAGCGCGACGAGCGCGAGGCCGACGTCTCCCAGCGTGCCGGGCAGGAACAGCCCGCGGCGCCACGCCGACAGCTTCGCGCGCGCGTCCGGGCGCCGCGCGATCGCCGCGGCGATCGCCGCGCCGGCGAGCGCACCCATGGTGTTGGACACGAGGTCGAGGACGTTCGCGTCGCGCGGCGGCATCCACGCCTGCAGCGACTCCATCGCGAACGACAGCGCGAACCCGGCGACGGCGCCCAGGGCCACGCGGATCGCGGGGACGGCCCGCCGCGGGATCAGCGCCACGAACGCGCCGAGCGGCAGGTAGGCGAGGACGTTGGCGGCGACGTCGAAGCGGGGCCACCGCGCGCGTCCCGGCGAGAAGAGCCAGAACGGCGCGTCGGCCGGCGGCGCGATCCAGTCGCCGAACGGCTGCAGGCTCGCGTAGACGATCGCGAGCGCGTACAGCAGCGCGAGGACGTGCGGCAGGCGGGAGGGCTGGTCGCGTGCGCCGCGCGCCGCCGGCGTCGCGGCGCCGCCGGTCGCGGCGGGAGGCCGGTTCGCCGGTCCGGTCACGGCGCGGTCGGCCCGCGCGCCGCGGGCGCGAGGTGCTTGCGCACGACCGTCAGGTCCGCGTGGTCGGCGACGGGTCGGAACCCGCGCGCGGCGAAGAGCGATGCGGGGCCGTGGTAGTGGTCGGTCGCGACGGTGCTCGCGCCGGCCTTGAACGGGAACGCGTCGACGAGCGCGATGCCGCGTGCGGCGAGGTCGGCGAGTCCCGCGTCGAGCAGCGCGGCGGCGACCCCGCGACGGCGCCACGCGGGAGCGACCACGAAGCAGACGATCACCGCCGCGTCGTGCGGGGCGACGTCGATCGGCGGCGGCGGGATACCCATGCGCTCGAAGCAGTGCGGCAGCTTGTGCCGTGGCACCGCGTGCATCCAGCCCACGGTTTCGCCGCCTGCCTTCGCGAGGTAGCCTTCCGCCTCGCCGCACGCTATTGCCGCCGCTGCGGCCACGCGGTTCGCCTCCGCGGTGAACGCCTTCCAGTCGAGCGCGCGCGGGACCCGGTAGAACTGGCAGTAGCAGCGCGCCCACGCCGCGTTGTCGGAGAAGGCGGCTCCGCGCTCGTGGTCGAAGAACGCGAGGTAGTCGCCGCGCGTCGCGGGCGACAGGCGTTCGACCGTGATCGGCGGGGGGGCCGGCATGCGGAAATCATCGCACACCGGAGGCGAGTCTCCCACGCCCGCAGAACCGGGGTCAGATTCAAATCTGACCCCGGGGTGGTTTCACCCGATTCCCGACTAGCGCGCCGCCTTGATCTCGGTCCAGAGCCGGTTGCGCAGCCGGCGCTGGGCGGCCGTGATCTCCTTCAGCTGCACGAGCCTCGCGGCGACGTCCTTCGGCGGGAACACCGCCGGCAGCGCCTTCAGCTCCGGCTTGATGTACTGCGCTGCGGCGAGGTTCGGGTTGCCCGACCCGATCAGGTTCGTGAGGTCGGCGGAGTTGCGGCCGTCGAGCATGAAGTTGATGAACAGGTGCGCGAGGTCGGGGCGCGGCGCGCTCTTGTGGATCACCATGCTGTCGACCGCGAGCACCGCTCCCTCCTTCGGCATGCCCTGCAGGATGCGGAACGGCCGGCCCGCCGCCTGCGCGTCCTGGTTCGCCTGGAAGATGTCGTTCGAGTAGCCGTGCACGAGCCAGATGTTGCCGACGGTGAGCTCCTTGATGTACGAGGAGGCGTTGAACGCCGCCCAGTACGGCTTCGCCTTCTTGATGAGGTCGGCGGCCGCGCGCCAGTGCTTCTCGTCGGTGTCGTTCGCCGAGTAGCCGAGGTAGATCAGCGCGGCGGCGAAGAGCTCGGCCTGGCTGTCGAGCACGGTGACGCGGCCCTTGACCTTCTCGAGGAGCTTCGGGTCGAAGATCACCGCCCACGTGTTCGTCGGCAGCCCCAGCTCCTTCATCTTGACGTCGTTGTAGCCGATGATCGTCGTCGACATCGCGTAGGGCACCGAGTACCGGTTGCCCGGGTCGAACGCCGTGTCGAGGTAGGCGGGATCGACGTTCTTCATGTTGGGCAGCTTCGACTTGTCGAGCGGCTGCAGCTGCCCGCCCTTGATCAGCGCCTCGACCGTGTTGCCGGTCGGCACCATGACGTCGTAGCCCTTCGCGCCGGCGGCGAGCTTCGCGAGCAGCTCCTCGTTGTCCGAGTAGTAGGTCTGCACGACCTCGCACTTGCACTCGGCCTCGAAGCGCTTGACCGTCTCGGGCGCGATGTAGTTGTTCCAGTTGAACAGGTGGAGCTTGTTGTCGGCCGCGGCCGCGGGGAGCGCCAGCGTGGCGAGGGCCGCGACGGCGGCGAGCGAGACGGCGAACGAGCGCTTGTCCATGGGATCTCCTAGGGGTTCCGGAGCAGGCTGGGGGAAATCCGCGACGCGACGACGATCAGCACGAGCGTCAGCAGCATCAGCAGCGTCGACACGGCGTTGACCTCGGGGGTCACCGCGATCTTGATCATCGAATAGATCTGGAGCGGGAGCGTGACGGTGCCGGCGCCCGCCGTGAAGAAGGTGATCACGAAGTCGTCGATCGACAGCGTGAACGCCATCAGCGCCCCCGCGACGACGCCGGGCATGATCAGCGGGAGCGTGACGCGGGCGAACGCCTGCCACGGCGTCGCGCCGCAGTCGCGGGCCGCCTCGATCAGGCTCTCGTCCATGCCCGCGAGCCGCGCGCGCACGACGATCGCCACGAACCCGATGCAGAACGCGATGTGCGCGAGCGCGACCGACACGAGCCCCAGCGTGAAGTTCAGCATCACGAAGAAGATCAGCAGCGCCACGCCCATCAGGATCTCGGGGATCGCGATCGGCGTCAGCACCAGGATCGGCAGGACCACCATCCGGTAGCGGTGCATCGCGACCCCGGCCATCGTGCCGAGGACCGTCGACACGAGGCTCGCCACCAGCGCGATCGCCAGCGAGTTGCCGGCGGCGGCGATCATCTCCTCGTTCTCCGCGAGCCTGCGGTACCAGTCGAGCGTGAACCCCACCCACTCGGCGTTGAGCCGCGAGTCGTTGAACGAGTAGACGACGACGATCGCGAGCGGCACGTAGAGGAACGCGTACGCGACGAGCGCCGCGGCCCACAGCGCGATCCGGCGGCTACGCACGGGCGGTTCCCCCTCCGGCCCCGCGCCGCCCGACCCACGCGGCCAGCCCGGCGAGCGCGAGCGCGGCGACCGTCAGCACGATCGAGAGCACGCTGCCGAACGGCCAGTCGCGCGTCTCGAGGAACTGCTGCTTGATCAGGTTGCCGATCAGGCTGTCGTTCGGACCGCCCAGGATGTCGGGGATCGCGAAGATCCCGAGCGCCGGGATGAACACGAGCGCCGCGCCCGCGTAGACACCCGGCAGCGACAGCGGGAACGTGATGCGCCAGAACCGCTGCCACGCGTTCGCGCCGAGGTCCTGCGCCGCGTCGAGGAGCGAGCGGTCGTGCTTCTCGAGGTTCGCGTAGAGCGGCAGCACCATGAACGGCAGGTGCACGTAGACGAGGCAGACGAGCACCGCGAACGAGCTGAACAGGAGCGGTACCGGCTCGGCGCCGAACGCGGCGAGCACGCCGTTGACGGACTTCGCGAGCGCCGCGTTGGGCCCGAGGATGATCATCCACGCGTAGACGCGGATCAGGAAGTTGCTCCAGAACGGCAGGATCACGAGCAGCAGCATGAAGTCCCGGTACTTCTTCGGGCTCTGCGCGATCAGCGCCGCGAGCGGGTAGGCGAGCACGAGGCAGGCGATCGTCGTCACGAGCGCGTAGACGACCGACTTGAGGAACACCTCGAGGTAGACGACGTCCTCGGCGAGCCGGACGTAGCTCTCGACGTTCAGGTCGAGCCGGCCGTCCTCGCCCACGAGCGGCGCGAGGCCGCCGAACTCGCCGGGCGTGCGGAACGACGCCGCGACCATGATGAGCGTCGGGATCGCGAAGAAGACGAGCAGGTAGGCGAGCGGGGGCCCGGCGACCGCCCACTTGCCCCAGCGGGATTCCCGGTGCGCGCCCATGGCCGTCGGCGTCACTCCGCGATGAAGTGGCCGGCGTCGATCGCCCAGCTCGTCTCGACGGCGTCGCCCACCTCGAAGAACTTGGTGCGCCCGCTCTGAGAGTTCGCGAGCAGCGCCTCGATGCGCGCGCCGCCCGGCGTCTCGACCTTGTAGACGGTGACGTCGCCCATGTAGAGGAGGTCGGCGACGGTGCCCCGGACGTGGTTGTCCGGCGTGCCGGCGGGGGCCGCCGCGGCGATCCCGATCTTCTCGGGGCGGAGGGCCACGGTCCCGCGGGCGCCGGGCGCGATCGACGACTGCGCCGCGGCGCGCACGCGGCCGATGCCGGCGACGTCGAGCGTCACGACGCCGTCCGCGTTCGACACGACCGGGCCGCCGAGCAGGTTGCAGTGGCCGATGAAGTCCGCGACGAAGCGCGTGGCGGGCAGCCCGTAGATGCGCGACGGCTCGTCGAGCTGCTCGACGCGCCCGCGGTTCATCACCGCGATCCGGTGCGAGAGCGCGAGCGCCTCGGTCTGGTCGTGCGTCACGTAGACGAACGTGATGCCCACCTCCTTCTGCAGGTTGATGAGCTCGATCTGCATCTCCTCGCGCAGCTTCGCGTCGAGCGCGGCGAGCGGCTCGTCCAGCAGCAGCACGCGCGGGTGCGTCACGAGCGCGCGCGCGATCGCGACGCGCTGGCGCTGGCCGCCGGACAGCTCGTGCGGCATGCGCCTGCCGAAGCCGGTGAGCCGCACGTCCTCGAGCGCTTCGGCGACCTTCGCGGGCATCTCGGCGGCCGGCACCTTCGCCATCTGGAGCGGGAACGCGATGTTCCCCTCGACCGTCATGTGCGGGAAGAGCGCGTAGCTCTGGAACACCGTGCGGACCGGGCGCCGCTCGGGCGGGCTCGCGGCCAGGTCCTTCCCGTCGAGCACGATGCGGCCGGCGTCCGGCAGGTCGAAGCCCGCGATCATCCGGAGGAGCGTCGTCTTGCCGCAGCCCGAGGGACCGAGCAGCGTGAAGAACTCGCCCGCCTCGATCGACAGGCTGACGCCGTCGACGGCGGTGAAGTCGCCGAACCGGCGCGTGACACCCTGGACTTCGAGCAGCGCCACGGGCGCGATCCTCCTTCGGCGACGGACGTGCGCCGGCTGCGCGGATTGTAAGGCATTCCCGCAGTGCGGCATCGGCGCCGGGCGGCGCGGCACGCCCCTTGCATGGAGTCGCTGCCGGGTCAGGGGAGCCCCGGGCCGCCAGCCGTCCGTTCGGCCGAAGGCGGGCGCTCCCGCCCTGTGCTACCTTCGCGCCGATGTCGACGAACAAGCCCTCCGGATCGCTCCTCGAGACGCTGCGCGCCCAGTCCGATGCCGTCCGCGGGCAGGGGGATGCCGCGCGGCGTCCGGTCGAAGAGTCGATCGTCGAGATCGACCGGCGCCTCTGGCGGGCGTTCAAGTGGCTCGACGAGGCGGTCGCCCACCTCGAGGTGATCAAGCCGGCCGTCGCGCACGAGTTCCGGGCGGGCGACGTCGTCACGATCACCTCGCCGAGGTTCGAGAACGGCTTCCTGTCGTTCCGCCGCAAGCCGGTGGCGGGTCACGACGTGATCGAACAGATCGAGCTGTTCTACCGGCTCACCGGCGAGCGGCCGGCCGTCGTCCGCGTGCCGGCCGCCGCGGTGAACGGCGTCGAGGGCCGGTTGAACGCGTGCCAGCTGCGCTTCCAGTACCGGACCGAGGTCGAGGGCGTCCAGCGGTTCGGCGTCTTCACGGTCGAGCCGGCGGTCGTCGCGATGGTCCGCTTCGTCCCCGACTATCGCCGCCAGACCGTCGAGGTCACGATGCGCAACGTCGACCGCTTCGAGTCGGTCGCGCTCGAGTTTCCGGCCGCGGCGATCGAGGAACCGGCGCTCGAGGACCTCGTGCGGCTGGTCATGGGCCAGGCGAACACGTTCCTGCGCCGTGCGCCGCTCGCCGGCATCGGGGCGGCCCGCCGCCCGGCCGAGGCCGGAGCGGCCGAGGTCTATCGCATCGAGAAGACGGCTCGCCCGCGGTAGTCGAGGTCCGGGAACACCGGGGTCAGACCCCGATGAAGCCGGGATCAGACCCCATCGCTACCGCACCGCGAGCTCCACCGCGACGAGCGCGAGCAGCGCCGCGGCGATCGCGAGCCAGCGGTTGCGCGCGCGCTGGGCGGCCGCGAGCTCCTTCAACGCGACGTCGGAGGCCGCGGGCGGCGCGAGCAGCCGCTGGTGGATGAGGCGCGGCAGCTCCGGGAGCGCCGCGATCAGGTAGGGGGCTTCGGTCTCGAGACGCCGCGCGAGCGCGCGCGGACCGATCTGGTCGTCCATCCAGCGCTCGAGGAACGGCATGGCCGTCGTCCAGAGGTCCAGGTCGGGGTCGAGCTGCCGACCGAGCCCCTCGATGGCGAGCAGCGTCTTCTGCAGGAGCGCGAGCTGCGGCTGGATCTCGACGTTGAACCGGCGCGAGGCGCGGAACAGCTGCAGGAGCACCTTGCCGAGCGAGATCTGCGCGAGCGGCCGGTCGAAGATCGGCTCGCAGACGACGCGGATCTCGGCTTCGAGCTCGTCCACGCGCGTGCCGGCGGGCACCCAGCCGGACTCGACGTGCGCGGTCGCGACGCGGTGGTAGTCGCGGCGGAAGAACGCGAGGAAGTTGACCGCGAGGTAGCGCTTGTCGGGTTCCGCCAGCGTGCCGACGATCCCGAAGTCGAGCGCCACGTACTTGCCGTGGTTCGCCGGGTCGGTCGCGACGAAGATGTTGCCCGGGTGCATGTCCGCGTGGAAGAAGCCGTCGCGGAACACCTGCGTGAAGAAGATCTCGACGCCGGCGCGCGACAGGCGTTTCAAGTCGATGCCGGCGGCCCTGAGCTCGTCGATGCGGCCGATCGGGATGCCCGACATGCGCTCCATCACGAGCACCTCGGGCTCGGTGTAGTCCCAGTAGACCTCGGGGACGAGCAGGAGCGGCGAGTGCCGGAAGTTGCGCCGCAGCAGCGACCCGTTCGCCGCCTCGCGCGTGAGGTCGAGCTCGTCGCGCAGCGTCTTCTCGAACTCGGCGACGACGGCGCGGGGCTTGAGCCGCTTGCCGTCGGACCACAGCCGCTCGACGAGCATCGCCGCGGCCTGCATGAGCGCGAGGTCCTTCTCGATCACGCCCGAGATCGCGGGGCGCAGCACCTTGACGGCGACCGGCGTCGGCGCGCCGCCGTCCGTCGCCGGCAGCTCGGCGAAGTGCACCTGCGCGACCGACGCGCTCGCGACCGGCTCGCGGGAGAACGACGCGAACACCTGGTCCACCGGCCTGCGGTAGACGCGCTCCAGCGTCGCGATCACCTGCTCCGACGGGAACGGCGGGACGCGGTCCTGCAGCTTCGCGAGCTCGTCGGCGATGTCGGGCGGCAGGATGTCGCGCCGCGTCGAGAGCATCTGGCCGAACTTGACGAAGATCGGCCCCAGGTCCTCGAGCGCGAGGCGCAGGCGCTCGGCGCGCGGACGCGAGAGGTCGCGCCAGAACAGGACGCGGTTGACGAACGGCCGCAGCCCCTGCACGCGCTCGTGGCCGAGCAGCAACTCGTCGAGGCCGTGCTTGAGCGCGACGTGGACGATGCGGGCGAGGCGCAGGACGCGCATCCCGCGATTCTACGGGAGGGTCCGCGGCGGGCTCGCGCGCCCGTCCCGAGCCGGCGGTTCGGCCGGCTCAGGACGGGCCGGCGCCGGGTGGGCGCCGTCGCGAGACGGGGAACCCGGGGCACGGAGCCCCGGGCGCTAGAAGACGAACTTCGGCCGCCGCTTGCGCGGGCTCGAGCGCGCCGCTGCGGGCGCGGCGGCGTCGGGCGCCTTCGCGGAGTCCGGGGCCGCGTCCGATGCAGGTGCGAGGGGATCCGGCCGACCGGTCGCCGCAGGGGCCGCCGGCCGGCCGGGAGGGTCGCGACGCCGTTGCGCGTTCATCGCGTGCGTCCTGCGGTCGCCGGGCACCGGCTCACTTCGGCGGCGCGGGGAAGACGACGACCGGCCCGGCGACCTTCTGGCCCGGCGGCGCGTAGGCGGGGGCGGCGCCGCCCGCCGGCCCCAGCGCGCGCGCGTACCGGTAGATCGCGCGGAGGTCGTCGTCGGTCATCGCGCGGAGCGAGGGCCCCGGCATCGGCGGGCGGAACTCGCGCGCCTTCGCGACCTTGACCCAGCTGTCCTCGTCGAGCGTCCGGAAGTAGAGGCGCAGGTTCGGCGCGTAGGTCGTCCCCCAGGGTCCCTGCCAGCCCAGCGCGTCGCCGGTGAGCCAGTCCTTCTCGGGGACCTTGCCGTCGCTCATCGCGAATCCCGCCGTGTGGCAGTCGTTGCAGCCGCTCGTGCGGATCAGGTAGCGGCCGCGCGCGATTGTGTCCGCCGCCGGCCTGGCGGCGGCCTGCGCCGTGACCGCCAGAACGGGGGGTACGACGTAGCCGAGCGCGCCCAGCAGGGCGACGGCGGCGACCGTCGCGGCGAGGGCGATGCGGTGTTTCGGGGTCATGGGAGCCTCCAGGGTGGGTGGGTCTTCAGGCCTTCGACGTCATCGCGAGCGCGATCACGTCGGCCAGCTGCAGGTCGAGCACCGTCATCGCGGTCGCGATGCCCGACGCCGTGATGGCGACGACCAGCAGCATGTAGAACAGGTCGGCGGCGAACCGCCCGGAATCGTTTCTCATCGGCAGGGCCTTCTGCATGCGGCAGCTCATGTCGTGATGGTCAGGCGGCGAGCGCCTCGACCGTCGGCAGGAACGCGGCGTCGCCCAGCTCGCGCAGCACCAGGCGCGCGAGCTCGCGGTCGGTCCGCGGCGCCATGCCGGCCGGGAAGACGCGCAGGAAGCGGGCGAGCGGTCCGGCGCCGCGGCGCGCGTGCGCGTGGACCGCGTCGCGCGTCGCCTCGATGCGCCCGACGACCTCGCGCACGTCCGGGTCCGCGAGCGCGTAAGAGGGCGGCAGCGCCGCGCCCACGGTCTCGGCCAGGTAGGCCTGCGCGGCGAGCGCGTCCGGGTCGGCCTCGGCGAGCGTCACGACGCGGGCGTAGGCGCCGAACGCGTTCGCGATCCAGCGGCGCGGGAACGCCGAGCCGGCCGCCTGTGCGAGCGCGCAGGCGTATTCGTCGATCGCGAACGTGTGGGCGACCGGCGAGAGGTCGAGCGGGCCGGCGGCGCGCCCCATCGTCCGGCGCAGGAGCAGCCGCGAGCGCGAAGGCAGCCGGTCGTCGAGCATCCGCGCGAGCTCCGGCCAGCCGGGCGACGGCTGCGCGGGCATCCAGAGCGTCGCCTCGGGGCGCAGCGACCGCGAGCCGTCCGCGGGACCGTCGACCACGAGCACGCGTACCGGAATCCTCCGGCCCAGCCGGCGCGCGAGCACCTCGCGGGCGCGGTGCACCGCCAGCGCAACCGCGGCCGCCGGCTCCGCGGCGTCCGGCGCGTGGCGCACGGTGAACGGCGTCCAGGCGAGCGACGACCAGCTCGGGGCGGTCGCCGGGGACCTCACCGGCGGCAGGTGGATCTCGGGATGGGCTTCGACGTAGCTGTTCATGGCGGTCCTCGGAATCGGGTCTTCGCGTTCGACGGAGCGCATGGTGCGGCGCAGCAGCTTGCCGATCGCTCACCGATGGGCGACCACGAGTCGCTCGCCGGGCGCCGGGGCGTGGTGAGCGGATAACCAATTGATTAAGCGAGCAAAAAACGAGTGCGTTCGAGGCGAGCCGGGGGCGAGCTGCGCCGCAGCGCGATCGCTTCGGAGGCGCTGGCAGCGGACTGACGGATCGCTGACCGCGGACTGACGGGGCCCGCGCGCCCCCGTCCTGTCCGACGGGCCGCAGGGGTCAGGCGCCGGCGAGCGTCCGGCGGACCGCCTCGGTTTCGGGCGCGGGCGCCCGGCCGAGCACGATCGAGAGCAGCTCGCGGCACCGCCGGTAGGTCAGCATCGCGCCGGCGGCGTCGCCCATCTCGCGCTGGCAGACCATGAGGCGGCGGTAGACCGCCTCGGCGAGGTTGTCGCGCTCGAGCGCCGCCTCGTACAGCGGGCGGGCCGCCGCGTGGTCGCCGCGCGACTCGCGCCGCTCCGCTTCGGCGAGCACCGCGCGCAGGAGCTTCGACTTCAGCCGGTCGCGCGCGCGCGCGGCCCAGGGCAGGGCGGCCTCGTCGGCGAGGAAGTCGCCGCGGGCCAGCGCGAGCGCGCGCTCGACGTCCGCCGGCTCGGCGTCGAGCAGCGCCTCGAGCGCGAGCGCGTCGACCCACACGCTGCCGGCGTCGAGCGAGAGCTTGCCCTCGGACAGCTGGATCGCGCCGTCGACGTCGACGAGCTTGCGCAGCCGGTAGAGCGTGCTGTCGAACGAAGTCTTCGCGTCGTCGCCCTCGGCCTCCGGCCACAGCAGCGAGGTCAGCATCGCGGCGTCGACACGGCGGGCGCCGTGCGCGACGAGCGCCTTCAGGAGCTCGAGAGGCTTCTTCTGGGCCTTGCCGCGCGAGACGACCGGTTCGCCGTGGCGTTTGAGCTCGAACGCGCCGAAGGTCCGGATCGCGAGCGGCCACGGCCAGTCGGCGAAGTCGGGCGACGGTGGCGCGAGCTTGCGCGTCCGTGCGAGCGCGCGCGCGTACTCGGCCTCGACGCCGTGGGCGAGCGCCAGCGCGACGAGGCGGGCGACCAGCTCCGGCGGCTGCCGCATGAAGCCGTGGAACTTCGCCTCGCGGCACGCGGCGAACAGGTTCGCGAGGATCGCGACCGCTCCCGCCTCGTTGCCCCGCGAGAGCGCGAACAGCGCGCGCGCGAAGTCGCGGTGGTAGGTGAACGTGCGCTTGTCGACCGGCGCGGCGGCCGCGATCGCCTCCTCGTAGCGGTTGAGCGCCTCCTCGTGGCGCCCGGCCGCCAGCAGCGCGTGCGCGCCCAGCACGATCAGGTGCGGGAGCTGCATCGCCGGCATCCCGGCCTCGCGCCCGATCTCGACCGCCTCGAGCGACGCGTCGGCCGCCTCGGCGGGCCGGCCCGACAGCAGCAGGTACGCGGCCTCCTGGTGCCGGAAGTACGCGACGTCCATGCGGCGCGCGGGGTCGAGCACCGAGCGCAGGCGCTCGAGCGCCGCGTGCGTGCCGGCGACGTCGCGCGCGGCGGACGCGGCGCTCACGTCCGCGTGGTAGATCTCGAACAGGATCGACGTCAGCCCGTGCTCGCGCGCGATCGCCTCGGCTTCCGCCATGCGCCTGCGCGCCTTCGCGTACTGGCGCGTGATCTGCTCGTGGAACGCGAGGTGCACGAGGAACCAGACGCGGTTGAGCGGCGTCGCCTGCGGGTCGTCGAGCCAGGGCAGCGCGAGCGAGATCAGCGCACTGGCCGACTCGCCCTTCGTCGCCCAGTTGTAGAAGTTGAAGAGCACCGACGCGGCCGACATCCTCACGTTGACCGGCGCGGAGGCGATCTCGCGGCCGGAGAGGAGCGCCGCGAGCGCCTGCGCGTGCGTCATCAGCTCCGGGTGCGTGGGCTGTCGGAACAGGAGCGCGAGCAGGAGGCTCGCGCGCACGCGGAGCTCCTCGGCCGGCGACAGGAGCACGCCGTCCGCGGCGAGCCCCCGCTCGAGCACCGCGATCCAGCGGTCGAGCGGCGCGAAGTCGGCCCACTCGTGGTAGTGGCAGTCGATCGACGCGGCGGCGGCGAGCATCGCGTGCCGGGTGTCGCCCGCGGCCGCGAACGCGTGGTGGGCGCGCGCGAGCAGCGCCTTCGCGCGCGAGGGCTCGCCGTAGACGTGCGTGAGACCGAGCGCGTAGACGAGCGCGGGCTCGGCGTCGCGGACCTCGGGCGGCAGCGAGTCGATCCACTCGCGCAGCGTCTCGTGCCGGCCCTCGCCGATCAGCTGCATCGAAGCGTCGCGTGCGAGCGAGGCGAGCTCGCGCCACGCGCCCGCCGACCGGTAGAGCGCCGCCGCGGCGTCGACGTCGCCGCGCTCGAGCACCATCGCGGCCGCGCGCTCGAGCGCGACGCGACGCTCGTCCGCGGCGAGGCGCGTGCGGCCCTCGGCGAGCAGGAACTCGCGGAACAGCGCGTGGAAGTGGTAGACGGTGCGCTCGCCCGCGCGCCGCCGGTCGACGAACAGGTGGCGGCGGTACAGGTGCTCGAGGAGGCGCGGCGCGTCGGCGTTGCCCGAGAGGGCCTCGGCGTCCTCGGCGGTGAACGACGGCAGCAGCGCGACCAGCATGAGGGCGCGCCGGTTCTCGGGGCGCGCGCGCGCGAAGATCTCGCCGGTGAAGTAGGCGAACACCGACTCGCGGCTGTCGTCGAGCGAGGCCGAGTCGCGCAGCGCGCCCGCGTCCGCCGCCGTGAGCCGGGCGAGGTGTTCGCGCATCAGCACGAGTCCGGCGGCCCAGCCGCCGCTCGCGCGATGGATCGCCTCGACGATCTCCGGGGTCTCGCCGACGCGGCCGACGACGGCCGCCGCCTCGCCGGCGTCGAAGCGGAGCGCCTCCCAGCCCAGCTGCACCATCGCCTGCGACGCGAGGAACCGGCTCATCTCCGGCGGCGGATCGACGCGGGAGAGGAAGACGATGTTGAGGCCCGCGGGCAGCTCGGCGAGCCCGTCGATGAACGCCTGCCGCCACTCGGGCGTGCCGGCGGCCTCGTGGAAGTTGTCGACGACGAACACCGACCCGGCGGGGAAAAGCGCGAAGAACTCGCGCAGGAACCGCCGCGTGAACGCGGCGAGCTCGTTCGCGTAGCCGGGATTCCACCGCGGCAGCGATCCCGCCTTGCGCGCGCCGCGCGCGCCCAGCGTCGCGGCCGCCGCCGACAGGTAGTGGAAGAACGTCGCGGGGTCGCTGTCGCCGATGTCCGCCTGGAACCACAGCCCGGGCGCGCGGCGCGCCTCGAGCCAGCTCGCGACCAGCGTCGACTTGCCCGCGCCCGGAGGCCCGGCGATGAAGATGATCGGGTGGGCGCGCGCCTCGTCGAGCGCGCGGAACAGGCGCTCGCGCTTGACGACCGCGTAGAGGCGCGGCCGGCTGAACTTCGCGAGCGTGGTGACGTTCTTCATCGCGCGGGCCCGCGGCGAGCGGCGGACCCGCGGGGACCGCTACGTTACCTGCTCGCGGCCACCTTGTTCAACGCCGGACTCGAGCCGGGCGACGCGCTCGTCGAGCGCGCGCAAGCGGTCCTCGACCTCGGAAGCGCCCCGGGCGAGCGCCTCGAGCTCGCCGCGCGACGCCACGAGATCCGACTCGCCGGCGAAGTCGCCGAGGCCGCCGGCGGCGCGGCGCGAGAGGTCGCCGGGGAGCGAGAGCAGCGCACGGCCCGCGTCGGCGACCTTCTGTCCGACGGCGGGTCCCAGCACGGCGCCGAACGCGCGCTCGACGAACCACGGGAACGTGAGCGCCAACTCCTCGAGGGCGGACGCGAGCGCCGCGTCGCCGTCGCGCCGGACGAGCGACGGCCAGCGCGAAGGCTCGGCCGCGAGGGCGGGCAGCGCGAGCGGCGAAACGGTGAGCGTCAGCGCGGGGGCCGCTCCCGCGGGGGCCGCGGCCAGCGTTCCGTCTCCGTCGATCGCGAACGACGCGGCGAACGGGCCCGACTCGAGCGTGAAGATCCGCCCGGCGTGCGCGGCCAGCTTCGCGAGCGCCCAGCCCTCGCCCGAGAGCGCGCGGTTGACGAGCGAGGCTGCGAGCGAGGCGGGCGACGTCGCCACGGGCGCCGCCGGGTCAGGAGGGCATCACCTGCTGCTGGATGCCCGCGATCAGCCAGCCGGAGCTGCCGTCCACGGGCTTCACGAGGTTCCACACCTCGTCGAAAGGTTCGAGCACGCCCCCTCGCGCGCGGTGCCCGCGAAGCGGACGCTCACCCAGTGGCGGTCGCCTTCGGTCGCGACGTCGACGACCTCGGCATCGACGTCGACGATCTCGGTCGGGCGCGCCGCGCCGCTCGCGTCCATCTCGCGGACGATCTCGCGGTGGAGCTCGGGCGTCATCACGTCGGCGAGCGCCTTCACGTCGTGCCGGTCGTGCGCGGCCTGCACCGCGAGGAACTGCTTGCGCGCCTCGCGGGCGAACCCCGCCGCGTCGAATCCGGCCGGAACGTTACGCGGCTTGCACGCCGCGTTCTGCGCGCCGCCGAACACCGGCTCGAACGAGGAGGGCGGGGGCGCCTGCGTTTCGTAGCCGCCGGGCGTCGTGCCGAGCCCCGCGCCGGCGCCCGCATAGGGCATCGACGTACGGGCGCTCCCGCGCCGCGACATCGCGAGGCGCACGGCGACGATCACCGCGAACGCGAGCAGCGCGATCAGGAGCACGCTTGCGAGCTCTTCCGAGAAGCCCAGGTGCGACGCGAGCGCGGCGAGACCCAGCCCCGCGGCGAGACCCGCGACCGGCCCGAGCCAGCGCGACGCGCCGCTTGGGGCCGGCGCGGCGGCCGGGGCCGCGGGCTTCGCGGCGGCCGTCGCGCCCGCCGGCGCCGGCATCACCGGATTGCTGGCCGGACCCGCGCCGGGCGGCGTCGCGGGCGCAGCCTGCGTCGCGCTTCCCTGCGCGGGTGCGGCGGGCTTGGCGGGGGCGATGCTCTGGCGCTGAACGCCCAGGCTCTTGCCGCCGCCGATGCGGGCGGCGTCGGCGGGCAGGGACGCGGACAGCGCGAGGAAGGCGGTGGCGACGGCGGTGGTGACGAGGAGCTTCACGTTCGACTCCGGACGGCTCTGGGTGGACGAGGAGCGCCGCTCGACGGCGGCGCGACGTTCGCTCCCGCGGATCAGTAGACGCGCCCGACGTGCAGGGCGACCACGCCCGCGGTGAGGTTGTGGTATTCGACCGCGTCGAAGCCGGCCCGTTCCATCATCGCCTTCAGCGTTTCCTGGTCCGGGTGCATCCGGATCGACTCGGCGAGGTAACGATAGCTCGCTTCGTCGCCGGCGACCAGTCTGCCGAGCTTCGGGAGCACGTTGAACGAGTACCAGTCGTAGGCGGGCGCCAGCGGCGGGGCGACCTTCGAGAACTCGAGCACGAGCGCTGCGCCGCCGGGCACGAGCACCCGGCGCATCTCGGCGAGCGCGTTCTCCTTGCGCGTGACGTTGCGAAGCCCGAACCCGATCGACACGACGTCGAACGAGCGGTCGGGGAACGGCAGCGCCTCGGCGTCGCACTGGACGACCGGAAGCGGGGCGCCCAGGTCGATGAGCTTGTCGCGGCCTTCCGCGAGCATCGCGTGGTTGATGTCGGTGAGCACGACGCGGCCGGTCGCGCCGGCCGCCTTCGCGAACAGCCT
The DNA here is from genome assembly GCA_046347845.1 of Burkholderiales bacterium. Classification (GTDB taxonomy): domain Bacteria; phylum Pseudomonadota; class Gammaproteobacteria; order Burkholderiales; family Casimicrobiaceae; genus VBCG01. The sequence goes on from JAXMFH010000005.1 coordinate 197,610, forward strand.
CGCGAGGTCGCCGGTGCCGCCCGCGAGGTCGAGCACGCGCGCGCCCTCGCGCACCGCGGCGACGCCGACCGCGTAGCGCTTCCAGAGCCGGTGCAGGCCCGCCGACATCAGGTCGTTCATCAGGTCGTACTTGCCCGCGACCGACTCGAAGACGCCGCGCACGCGCCGCGTCTTCTCCTCGGGCGCGACGCGCTCGTACCCGAAATCGACCGGATCCGTCATTGAGGATCCTCCCCCAGGCTAGCCGCTGACGCGGCGTCGCACACCCCCTCCTCGAGGAGGGGGCGCCGCGCCCTTGGGACGGCGGGAAGGGGACCCCGAGACGCGCTGCGCGCGCCCCCCCGAGGGGGCACGGCGACCTCGGGGCGGCCCTTCGATCGCCGGGGCGCGGGTCGATGCGCGATCCGGGTTCATTGCCGGGCGAGGTGCGCTCGTCGCGCAGCGCCTTCACGAACAGGAGGTCGAACACGACGCCGGCGACGACCGCGACGACGGCCGCCGCGACGTAGCCCGACGCGAACAGCAGCACCGCCGCGACGACGCACAGCGTTCCGAGCCCGATCGCGAGGGTCTTGGGCATCGCGCCCTCACGCCTTGGCGTCGCGCGACGCGCCGGCCTGTGCGAGCCGGTCGAGGTAGCGCTGCCACAGGTCGTCGTGCCGGTCGCCGAGGTCGTACAGGTACTCCCACGAGTAGATGCCGCTGTCGTGGCCGTCGGTGAACGTGGGCCGGATCGCGTAGTGGCCGACCGATTCGACGGTCGAGATGCCGACCTCGCGCTTGCCGACCTGCAGCGTCTCCTGGCCGGGGCCGTGGCCGCGCACCTCGGCGGACGGCGAGTAGACGCGCAGGAACTCGTAGGGCAGCCGGAACGTGCGCCCGTCGGCGTAGGTGATCTCGAGCACGCGCGAGGCCTGGTGGAGCGTGAGGGCGGTCGGGTGCGGGGTGGCGGTCTCGGGGGCGGACATGGGACGGCGGTTCGGGGCGAGCGGACCATTGTACGACGGGGCGCGGAGCCGTCCGCGGCTTGCCTCCCGCCTCGGGTCGGCGTCGCGTGCCGGGCCGGCCGTTCGCCTGCGGCCCCGGTCGGCTAGACTCGGCGCATGGCCGCCCCGCTGGTCGCCCTCGCGCGCGAGTTCCTCGCCGGCTCGCCGCTGAGGCACGCGCCCTACCGCGTGTTCTACGTCGGGGCGATCGGCGCGGCGCTCGGCTACACGATGCAGACGACGGTCGCCGCGTGGCTGATGGCGACGCTGACGCCGTCGGCCGTGATGGTCGCGCTCGTGCAGACCGCGAGCACCGCGCCCGCGCTCCTGTTCGGCCTCCTCGCGGGCGCGATGGCGGACATCGTCGACCGCCGCACGATGATCTTCTGGACGCAGGTCGTCCTGCTCGCGGCCACCGCGATCCTGGGCGCGACGGAGCTCACCGAGTGGGCGGGCCCCGGCACGCTGCTCGCGCTGACGTTCGCGGTCGGCGCCGGGTTCGCCTTCTACCAGCCCGCCCAGAACGCGACCGTCAACGACCTGGTCGCGCGCGAGGAGCTGCCGCAGGCGGTCTCGCTCAACGCGGTCGCCTTCAACGTCGCGCGCGCGATCGGCCCCGCGCTCGCCGGCGCGCTCACCGCGGTCATCGGCACCGGCAGCGCGCTCCTCGTGAGCGCGGCGTGCTTCGGGGCGATGATCGTGGCGGTGCGGCGGCTGAGGCACCGCGCGCCCGCGCTGCCGGGCATTCCCGAGCGCGTGCTGTCCGGCGTCCAGACCGGGCTCCGCTACGCGCGCCACTCGCCCACGCTCCGCGCGTTCATCCTGCGCACGCTCTCGTTCACCGCCTGCGCGAGCGCGCTCTGGGCGCTGCTGCCGGTGATCGCGCGCGACCAGCTCAAGCTCGGCGCGGGCGGATACGGCTTCCTGTTCGCGATGTTCGGCGTCGGCGCGGTGATCGGCGCCGTCTCGATACCGCGCCAGCTCAGGACGCGCTCGCTCAACCGCGTCGTGCGGACCGCGGCGATCCTCTGGGCGCTCGCGAACCTCCTGATCGCGGCGTCCGGGCACGTCGCGCTCGCCGCCGCCGGCACGTTCTGCTCGGGCGCCGCCTGGGTGACCGTCCACGCGAGCCTGTCGACGGGCACGCAGAGCTCGGTGCCGGCGTGGGTGCGCGCGCGGGCGGTCGCGATGAACCTCGTCGCGGTGCAGGCGTGCCTCGCGATCGGCAGCCCCGCGTGGGGCGCGCTCGCGGCGGCGACGGACACGCGCATCGCCCTCGGCGTCTCGTCGGCGCTCCTGCTCGCGCTCGTGCTCTCGATGCGCGGCGCGCGCGTGCGGATGGGGAGCGAGGCCGACGTGACGCCCGGCACGACGCCGCCCGAGCTCGAGATCGACGCGGAGCCCGGCCCCGACGACGGCCCGGTGCTGATCCAGATCGAGTACCAGATCGCGCCGGAGAACCGCGAGGCGTTCGTCGAGGCGATCCGGCGCGTCGCGCCCACGCGGCGGCGCAACGGCGCGACGAGCTGGCGCGTCTTCCGCGACCTCGCCACCGAGGGGCGGTTCGTCGAGCGCTACATCGTCGAGTCGTGGGCCGAGTACGTCCGGCTGCGCGCCCGCATGACGATGGCCGACCGGGCGATCCAGGCGCGGGCGCAGGAGATGCAGCAGGAGGACACGCCGATCCGGGTGTCGCGGTTCCTGGGGATTCAGTAGGCAGGAGTCGGTTGGCAGTTGACAGTGGTGCCGGCGTTTCCGGTGGCGGCGGTTTGACCGCCGATGCGAGGATTGGGTCGATCAAAGAACGACAGCCACGCCCGATTCGTCGCGCCAGCATCGACGCCGTTTGTGATATCGGATCACGTCATCGCTTGTCCGACGCTTGCCTTGGTGCACAAGCCGTCGACTTGATTCGCATCATGGAATCGTGGACTCGTGCAGCTTTGCGCTGGGCGGCGCTGAATGGACCGGCCTAGGATCTTGTTCACGACAACGGGACAGGTCCGTTGCGAGTCGATTCCTGCAGGAGGCGGGTCGTGAGAATCGTCGCCGTGTTCGCGTTGATCTTTGGCATGGTTCTGGCAGGGGGGCAGTCGCCGCTGAGTTTGCGGTGGACGTCCAGACGACGAGCCTCATCGTCAAGTTCGAGCGCAACGCCACCGACCCGATCTACCCGGAGGACGCGGTCGACGTGGTGTCGGAAGTCGCATCGGGCCGGGATGCGGCGCTCACCGGGACGGACTGGTCGACCTACACGCGGATCGGGTCTCCGGCGTCGGCCACGTGGCTGATCCGGCACCGGTTCCCGGCCGACTACCTGGAGGCTCTGCGCGCCGAAGATCCGGATCACCCGGAGCTTCACCTGCAGGAGTACGTCGTCCTCCATTACGCGGACGTCGGAACGCGGCTCGCCGCGGAGGCCAGGATGTCGGCCGACGGGGCGGTGCGGTCGTTCCGCCCCAACAGCGCGATGCACCTTCACGCGCGGCTGAACGACTACTACGTGGCGACAACCGGGTCGGGCCAGATTCCGGGCGGGTACCAATGGGGGCCGGAGGCGATCGGCGCGATGAGCCCGTACACGAATCCGACGGCGCAGAGCGGCTGGGACAAGGCGACGGGGTTCGGGTATGTCACCGTGATCGACACCGGGATCGAGCGCGCGCACCCCGACCTGCAGGAGAACTTCCGCCCTCACTTCTCGCAGGCGTTCTACGCCGCGCCCTGCTATGGCAGCGCCGTCGAAACGGACGAGAGCGGTGGTCTAGGGACGAATTGCCCAAATGCCTATAGGGGACACGGCACCCATGTCGCAGGAATCATCGGGGCGACCGCGAACAACACCATCGGCGTCGGAGGCGTCTGTTGGAACTGTTCGCTCATCGTTGCGAAGACACTACAGGCCGACGATCCCCAGTACTCCGTAACGCTGTTCATAAATGGCCTGAATCACGCCATTATTCGCGGCTCGCAGTTGGCCAATCTGAGCGGAGGGAAAGAGTACTACTTGTATCCACGCAATTTCTGTTCGGAACTGACCTCCGGCCAGGATGCGTTCTGCGACGCCATCGCGCTGGCCCACCGGCGCGAAATGATCTTCGTCGCGTCGACCGGCAACCAGGACTGGCCGACCAAGGTCGACTTTCCGGCGAGCGAGCCTGCCGTCGTCGCTGCAGCTGCCACGACGCACACGGGTAGCGTCTGGTATACCGGGACCGGCGACCCCGAGGCAGGTTCGAATCTGGGAAAGGTCGACTTCGTGGCTCCCGGGGCGCGCGTCGTTTCGACCTTCTATACGAACGCGACGTACAACCCAGCCATTCCGTGCAACGACGTCAACGGCCTTTCGGGCTACGACGAGTGCACCGGAACTTCGATGGCCGCGCCGCACGTCACGGCGGCGCTCGCCATTGTCCGCTCGGTCAATCCTCTGCTTACGGCCGACGCGACGATCTCGTTGCTGAAGAACACGGGCGCGAACGTGCCGAAGCCTTCGGGCGCGGGCTCGGGCTACTACAAAATGCCGAGCCTGCTGGCTGCCGTAAACCAGGCCATCTCGAATGGCTCGACATGGCCCGCGTTCGCAATGGTCACGACAAGCGGGTCCTGGAACCGGTTCACGACCGTCGCGCCCCAGATGGCGCGCGCTGCCATCGCCGGCACGATGCTGCCGACGCTCAACGCATCGACGACCCCCGTGTATTACGTTCCCGACCCGAACGCCTCCGTGGTCTCGGGCTACGCTGCCTTCCCCGACTCCGCAGTGCAGCCGCGCGCGTATTTCAAGGTCTATACGAAGCTCAAGGTGAATCAGACGACGCTCAAGCCTCTCTACCGCCTGAGCAAGCTTCAGGACGTCGGCAACGGGCGCGATGAATGCGGGAATCTGATGCCGGTTCCGGGCAAGCCGATTCCTGTCATTCATACGTACACGACAAACAAGACGACGCGAAACCAGCTCACGGGCAACGGGCCGGGGCAGTGCTACAAGTACGACGGCGTGGAGGGGTACGTCGCACCGTCGAATCTGGGAAGTTTGGAACAGCTCTACCAGATCTACCATCCGACGGCGGACTCGTACATTCTCGTGCCTTCGTCCAAGGTCGCGCTGGCGAACAGCCTCGGCTATAACCTCTACCAGACGTCGTTGGGCTGGGTCGTGCCCAACTGAGCGAGCGCATCATGCCAACCTGGGCGAGAGCAGCTTTCCGGATGGTGATGGCCACGATGATGGCCTTCGCGGCGATCGGATCGGCGGGCGCCGCCGAGTTCGGGCGCTTGGTCAAGCTCGCGGGTGACCGGCAGATCGTCGTTGGCCCGTTTCCCTCCAAGGGCCAGCCTTTTTCGGTGAAGATCCTATCAGCGCAAGACCAGCCCCTTCCCGGCATTGCCGTCCACATTCAAGCGACTCAAGGGGCCAACCCCGACTTACCGTCGGACTATCCCTGCGCCGTGAATGCCGACGAGTTTGGTTTCTTCAGATTTCACGTCAATGCGTACGATTCGTTGTGTGGAAGCAGCGGCGCAGTATTCGGCTATTCGAACGGACTCGGTGATTTGACGCTCTCGCCGCCCATTCCGAACGAGCCACCATCGGCATTTCTCGTCGGGGCGAAAGCGAACGCCGGTATTCATCCGGATGCGGCTGATCGTGCCCACGTGCAGTTCTTCACGGTCATTCGCGTGGAGGGCGTGCCCGCGGGAAATCCGGTGGTCGTGGTCGAGTACTTTCACGACGGCTACCGAAACTACTTCAACACGATCGACCAGGCGGAGATCGATGGCCTGGACGCGGGGGTGTTCTCGGGCTGGACGCGCGAGGTCGGTGGCTTCATCGCGTGGCCGTCGCGGTCGGCGGCGCCGGCGGGAGCGGTGCCGGTGTGCCGGTTCTTCGCGAGCGTGTTCACGTCGCACTTCTACACGGCCGACCCGGTCGAATGCGATGCGGTGGTGGCGAACTTTCCCGAATGGCAATTGGAAACTCGGGAGGCGTACTGGATCGTGCTGCCGGACAAGGCGACCGGGACGTGCGGCGAGGGGCTGATGCCGGTCTACCGGGTGTTGAAGCCGTCGTACTCGAACCATCGGTACGTGACGGACCGGGTGGTGCGGGACACGATGGTGGCGGCGGGGTGGATCGCAGAGGGTTACGGACCCGACGCGGTCATCATGTGCACGGCCAAGTGACAGGAGTCAGTTGACAGTGTCGGTGGAGTCTCCCGCGGCCGCGCATCGAGCGCGGATCCGCGTCGACGTCGACACGCACCCGGCAACGGCGGTCAATCCGCCGCCACCAGCAACGCCGGCGCTACTGCCAACTGCCAACTGCCAACTGGCTCCTGACTACTTGAACACCGTCCCCGACGCCGGCGTCGAGGTCTCCGGCACGATGTCGAGGTTGCCCAGGCCCGAGAAGACGTTGCGGTTCTTCGCCTCCTTGCCCTCGAGCTTGATCGTGAGGCGCAGGTCGTTCAGCGAGTCGGCGTTGCGCAGCGCGTCCTCGTAGCTGATGAGGCCCGCCTCGTAGAGGTCGAACAGCGACTGGTCGAAGGTCTGCATGCCGAGCTCGCGCGAGCGCTTCATGATGTCCTTGATGCCCGACACGTCGCCCTTGAAGATCAGGTCGGAGATGAGCGGCGAGTTGAGCATCACCTCGACCGCCGGCACGCGGCCCTTGCCGTCGCGGCGCGGGATCAGGCGCTGCGCGACGAACGCGCGCACGTTGAGCGAGAGGTCCATCAGGAGCTGCGAGCGCCGCTCCTCGGGGAAGAAGTTGATGATGCGGTCGAGCGCCTGGTTCGTGCTGTTCGCGTGCAGCGTCGCGAGGCACAGGTGGCCGGTCTCGGCGAACGCGATCGCGTAGTCCATCGTCTCGCGGTCGCGGATCTCGCCGATCAGGATGACGTCGGGCGCCTGCCGCAGCGAGTTCTTGAGCGCGATCTGCCAGCCCTCGGTGTCGACGCCGACCTCGCGCTGCGTGACGATGCAGTTCGCGTGCTGGTGGACGAACTCGATCGGGTCCTCGATCGTGATGATGTGGCCGTAGCTGTTGTCGTTGCGGTAGCCGAGCAGCGCCGCCATCGACGTCGACTTGCCGCAGCCGGTCGCGCCGACGAACAGCATGATGCCGCGCTTGCTCATGATCACGTCGCGCAGGACCGGCGGAAGCCCCAGGTCCTCGAACTTCGGGATCGTCGTGTTGATCGTGCGCAGCACCATGCCGACGCGCCCCTGCTGCACGAACGCGTTGACGCGGAAGCGGCCGACCCCGGGCGGGGCGATCGCGAAGTTGCACTCCTTCGTCGACTCGAACTCGGCGGCCTGCTTGTCGTTCATCACGCTGCGCACGAGCTCGATCGTGTGCTGCGGCGTGAGCGACGACTTCGAGACCGGCGTGATCTTGCCGTCGACCTTGAGCGCCGGCGGGAATTCGGCCGTGATGAAGAGGTCGGAGCCCTTCTGCCGGACGAGCAGCTCGAGGAGCTCGTGGATGAACTTGGTGGCGCGTTCGCGTTCCATCGTTGCGTCCCGGGGCGGGTCAGCCGCCGAAGAGGTCCTTGTTCACGGCGCGCGTGCGCGCCTCGGCGGCGGAGACCTGGTTGCGACGGACGAGCTCGACCAGGCACTGGTCGAGCGTCTGCATGCCGGCCGCCTGCGAGGTCTGGATCGCCGAGTACATCTGCGCGACCTTGTTCTCGCGGATCAGGTTGCGGATCGCAGGCGACCCGACCATGATCTCGTGCGCGGCGACGCGGCCCTGGCCGTCCTTGGTCTTGAGCAGCGTCTGCGAGATCACCGCGACGATCGACTCGGACAGCATCGCGCGGACCATGTCCTTCTCGGCCGCCGGGAACACGTCGATGATGCGGTCGACGGTCTTCGCGGCGGAGCTCGTGTGCAGCGTCGCGAAGACCAGGTGGCCGGTCTCGGCGGCGGTGAGCGCGAGGCGGATCGTCTCGAGGTCGCGCATCTCGCCGACCAGGATGTAGTCGGGATCCTCGCGCAGCGCGCTGCGCAGCGCGTTCGCGAACGACAGCGTGTGCGGCCCGACCTCGCGCTGGTTGATCAGGCACTTCTTCGACTCGTGCAGGAACTCGATCGGGTCCTCGATCGTGAGGATGTGCCCGTACTCGTTCTCGTTCACGTGGTTGACCATCGCCGCGAGCGTGGTCGACTTGCCCGACCCGGTGGGGCCGGTGACGAGGATCAGCCCGCGCGGGCGCGTCGTCAGCTCGGCGAAGATCTTCGGCGTGTTGAGCTCCTCGAGCGACAGCACCTTCGAGGGAATCGTCCGGAACGCCGCCGCGGCGCCGCGCTGCTGGTTGAACGCGTTGACGCGGAAGCGCGCGAGGTTGGGCACCGCGAAGCTGAAGTCGCACTCGAGGACTTCCTCGTAGGTCTTCCGCTGCGCGTCGCTCATGATGTCGTACACCATGGCGTGCACGTCGTCGTGCTCCATCGGCGGCAGGTTGATGCGCCGGATGTCGCCGTGGACGCGGATCATCGGCGGCAGCCCCGACGACAGGTGCAGGTCGGACGCCTTGTTCTTGACCGCGAAGGCGAGGAGCTCGGTGATGTCCATGCAGGGGCCCTATAATCGCCGGCACCGCGGCGCCGCGATCGTCCGGCGCCGCCGCCCGAAGCCTTCCGGGGCAAGCAGGATCCGTGCCGCCGACCGGCGCGATGCCAACGTCATTCGATTATGAGCCTCGACGAGAAGGCGTGGCAAGCCGCGCGGGAGCGCATCGCGAGGGCGGCGAAGGCGGCCGGCCGGAACCCTTCCGCGGTCCGCCTCCTCGCGGTTTCGAAGACCCGGCCGGCGGGAGCGGTCCGCGAGGCGTGGGGGCTGGGGCAGCGGGCGTTCGGGGAGAACTACGTGCAGGAAGCGGCGGGGAAGCGGGCCGAGCTCGCCGACCTCGCCGGCATCGAATGGCGGCTGATCGGTCCGCTCCAGAGCAACAAGACGGCGCTCGCGGCCGAGGTGTTCGACGCGGTGGAGTCGGTGGACCGGCTGAAGATCGCCGAGCGCCTGTCGGCGGCGCGGCCCGCGGACCGGCTCCCGCTCGAGGTCCTCGTGCAGGTGAACATCAGCGGCGAGGCGTCGAAGAGCGGCGTCGCGCCGGCCGAGGCGGTCGCGCTCGCGCGCGCGGTCGCGCCGCTGCCGCGCCTGAAGCTCGCCGGATTCATGGGCATCGCCGAGCCGACGCCCGACCTCGCCCGGCAGCGCGCCCAGTTCGCGACGCTCGCGCGATGCCTGGCGGAAGCGCGCGCGGCGGGGCTCGACGTCGGCGTGCTGTCGATGGGCATGACGGCCGACCTCGAATCGGCGATCCTCGAGGGTGCGACCGAGGTGCGGCTCGGGACGGCGCTCTTCGGCGAGAGGACGAGGAAAGGGGAAGGAGAGCGGGAATCAGGAGACGGGAGCCGGGAGATGGGCGATAGGAGATAGGAGATGGGAGATAGGGAAGGCGCGTCGCGCCGCCTCGGCGGATCCCGCTCCCCGCGTGCGCGAACAGGGCCCGGTTGAGTTGTCCCTCCTCCATTTTCCGTCTCCCCACTCCGATCTCCGATCTCCGATCTCCGATCTCCGATCTCCGATCTCCCCTCTCCGATCTCCGATCCCCTATCTCCGATCCCCTATCTCCGATCTCCGATCCCCTATCTCCGATCCCCGATCCCCGATCTCCGATCTCCGATCTCCGATCCCCGATCTCCATCCTCCATCCTCCATCCTCAATCCTCCATCCCCTTCTGCCACCATCCATGAGCATCCTCTTCATCGGCGGCGGCAACATGGCCTCCGCGATCGCCGGCGGCCTCGTCGCGCGCGGGCGCGCCGCGCGCGAGATCGCGATCGTCGACCCGGTCGACGCGCAGCGCGCGAAGCTCGAAGCCGCGATGCCCGGCGTGCGCACCCACGCGTCGGCGTCGGCGGACGCGGTCGCCGGCGCCGCGATCGTCGTCCTCGCGGTCAAGCCGCAGCAGATGCGCGAGGCCTGCACGGCGCTCGCCCCGCACGTCGCGCGCGTGCCGGTCGTGCTGTCGATCGCGGCCGGCACGCGCAGCCGCGACATCTCGCGCTGGCTGGGCGGCTACCCGCGCATCGTTCGCGCGATGCCCGACACGCCGTCGCTCGTCGGCGCGGGGATCGCGGGCGTCTGGTCGTCGCCTTCGGTCGACGCGGCGGGCCGCGCGTCCGCGGTCGCGATCCTCGAGGCGTGCGGCGAGGTCGTGCCGGTCGACCACGAGGAGGCGCTCGACGCGGTGACCGGCATCTCGGCGTCGGGCGTCGCGTACGTGTTCTACTTCATCGAGGCATTGGAGGCGGCCGCCCGCGCGCACGGTTTCGACGCGCGCGATGCGCGCAGGCTCGCCTACGCGACGTTCGACGGCGCGGTGAAGCTCGCCGCCTCGAGCGACGAGGACTGCGCCACGCTCCGCGCGCGCGTCACCTCGAAGGGCGGGACGACCGAGCGCGGCATCGCGGCGCTCGAGGCGGCGCGCGTCCGCGAGGCGATCGCGTCGGCCGTCGACGCGGCCACGAAGCGCGCCGCCGAGATGGGCGATCTCCTCGGCAGGGACGGCTGAGCGGAGCCGCGGCATGGCGCAACAGGCGATCTCGTTCGTGCTCGAGGTGTTCTTCGGGCTCTTCATCTACGGCTTCCTCGTGCGCTTCCTGATGCAGGCGATGCGCGCGCCGTTCCGCAATCCCGCCGGGCAGGCGGTGATCGCGCTGACCGACTGGGCGGTGAAGCCGCTGCGCCGCGTGATCCCGGGCGCCGGCGGCTACGACTGGGCGTCGCTCGCCGCCGCCTATCTCGCGGAGGTCGCGTGGATCCTCGCGATGCTTGTGATCTTCTCCTCCGGGTTCGCGGGACTCACGGCGGGCGCGGCGCTGTTCGTCCTCGCTTCGGCGGCGGTCCAGCTCGTCAAGGCGATCCTGTGGCTCGCGATCGCGGTCGTGATCCTGCAGGCGGTGCTGTCGTGGGTCGCGCCCGACGGTCCGCTCTCCGGGCTGCTCAATGCGCTCACGTTCCCGTTCCTGCGCCCGCTGCGCCGCGTGATCCCCCGATCGGCGGGACGCTCGACCTGACGCCGCTCGTGCTGATCGTGATCCTGCAGCTCCTGCTGATGATCCCGGTGCGCTGGCTCGAGGGCGCGGTGATCGGCCTCCTGCGCTGATGGCCGCCGGCGCGAAGGCCGCGCCGCCCTCCGCGCCCGCCCCCTGGCTGCGCGAGGAGGACGGCGCGGTCGTGCTCGCGCTGCACGTGCAGCCGGGGGCGAAGCGCACGCAGGCGGAGGGCGCGCACGGCGACGCGCTCAAGGTGAGGCTCGCGGCGCCGCCGGTCGACGGCAAGGCGAACGCGGAGCTCGTGCGGTTCCTCGCCGAGGCGTTCGGGGTGCCGCAGCGGCGGGTCGCGATCGTCCGCGGCGAGACGTCGCGTCAGAAGACCGTCAGGATCGTCGCGCCGGCGCGCAGGCCGGACCGCGGATGGGGTCGCGCCGAGGAGCGTTGAGCAGCGCGCGAAGCGCCGCAGCACCTCGAAGAACGTCGGTCCGAAGCCCGACCCACGGGGAGGGGTCCGCGGGCCGGCCTTCAGGCCGACGGGGTCGCGACGATTCGACAGGCGCTGCAACGCCTCGAAAGGCGTCGGGCGGAAGCCCGACCCACGAGGGACAGCGACGCCGCTAGACCGACACCGAAACCGTCTTGATCGCGCCGCGGATCTTCTTCACGACGTCGGCCGACGGGTTGGACATGTTGTGCGCGTGCTTCGCGTGGTCCGCGGCGAGCCGCATCACCTCGTCCTCGGTCTCGGCGCGCACCTCGAACGCGCAGCCGCCGTGCGGATCGACATCCAGGCAACCGAGCTTCTTGTACTGCTTGCTGGCCATGTTCGCCTCCTGTGGGGCCCCGCGGCGCGAACGCGCGGGCGGGGCGAAAACGTCGACGGGAACGACGCAGGGTCGGGGAGCCCATGGCTTCCCCCGGGAAAACGTAGACGGGCCGCATGCGGCGCTCGACCCTGGGCGGCCATCCTAGGAGCCGCGTCGCGCGGGCGTCAAGGCGCCGGCATCCGCATACTTGCGTACGCGGGCGGGGCGGCGAGCTCGCTCCGGGTCGCGCTTCAGCCCTCCGCGGACGAGGCGTTCGCGAGCGTCACGAACTCCTCGACCGACAGCGTCTCGCCTCTGCGCTGCGGATCGATCGCCGCGACCGCGAACGCCGCGGGCGAAACGACGTCCGCGAGCGCGTTGCGCAGCGTCTTGCGGCGCTGCCCGAACGCCGCGGTGACGACGCGCGCGAACCGCGCGCGGTCCGCGATGAGCGGCGCGGCGGAGCCGAGCGGGACGAGGCGGGCGACGGCGGAGTCGACCGCGGGCGCCGGCCGGAACGCGCCCGGCGGCACCGTGAACAGGCGCTCGATCGCGAACGTCGCCTGCAGCATCACGGTGAGCCGGCCGTATTCGGGCGTCGACGGCTCGGCGGTCATGCGCGCGACCACCTCCTTCTGCAGCATGACCGTGAGGTCGTGCAGCGCATCCGCCTGGTCGGCCAGGTGGAAGAGGAGCGGCGAGCTGATGTTGTAGGGCAGGTTGCCGACGACGCGCAGGTTCCGGCCGAGCGTGCGGAAGTCGAACGCGAGCGCGTCGCCGACGACGAGCTCGAGCGCGTGCGGCGGGAAGCGCTCGACGAGGCGCGCGGCGAGGTCGCGGTCGATCTCGATCGCGACGACGCGGCCGGCGCGCGCGACGAGCTCCGCGGTGAGCGCGCCGAGCCCCGGGCCGATCTCGACGACGGTCTCGCCCGGCCGCGGCGCCACCGCCTCGGCGATGCGCGCGACGTAGTGCGGGTCGGCGAGGAAGTTCTGGCCGAAGCGCTTGCGCGCGACGTGGCCGTCCACCGTCCGTCCGGGCGGGCGCGGCATGCGCGGCCGCCCGCGTTACGACGCCGCGCCGGCGGCGAGCGCGATCGCGAGCTCGACCGCGGCGTGCAGGCTGCCGTCGTCCGCGCGCTTCGCGCGCGCGGCGTCGGACGCGAGGTCGAGCGCGGTGCCGTGGTCGACGGAGGTGCGCGGGAACGGCAGCCCGAGCGTGACGTTGACGCCGTGGCCGAAGCTCGCGGCCTTGAGCACCGGCAGCCCCTGGTCGTGGTACATCGCGACGATCGCGTCGTAGCCTCGCGCGTGCGACGGCACGAACACCGTGTCCGCCGGCAGCGGTCCGTGCGCGTCGATGCCGGACGCGCGCGCGTCCGCGATCGCCGGCGCGATCGTATCGACCTCCTCGCGGCCGAGGTGGCCGCCCTCGCCCGCGTGCGGGTTGAGGCCGCAGACGGCGATGCGCGGCGCGCCGATCCCGAAGCGGCGCCTCAGCTCGGCGTCGACGATCGCGAGCGTCTCCGACACCGCGCCGCGCGTGATCGCCGAGGGCACCGCGGCGAGCGGCAGGTGGGTCGTGACGAGCGCGACGCGCAGCGGCGCGTCCGTCGCCCCCCGACGAGCATCATCACGACGCGCGGCGTGCCGGTGCGCTCGGCGAAGAACTCGGTGTGCCCGGTGAACGGCAGCCCGGCGTCGAGGATCGCGCTCTTCTGCACCGGCGCGGTGGCGAGCGCGGCGAACGCGCCCTGCGCGCACGCGTCGCAGGCCTGCCGCAGCATCGAGAGCACGGAGGCGCCGTTGGTCGGGTCGGGATGGCCCGGCACCGGCGGTGCGGCGAGCGGCTGGTGCCAGACCTCGACGACGCCGCCGGAGGGCGCGTAGGACGCGGGATCGTAGTCGGCGTACTTCGGCGCGAGGCCGATGCGCGCGGCGCGCGCGGCGAGCACGTCGCGGTCGCCGAGCAGCACGAGTCGGGCCGCGTACGGCTCCGCGCGTGCCGCATCGCGAGCATCGCGCAGAGCTCCGGGCCGATGCCCGCCGGCTCGCCGGAGGTGATCGCGATCGCGGGACCGCCGGGACCCGTCATGCCGGCGCCTGCTCGCCGAAGCGGACGACCTCGAGGCCGGGCGCGGCGCGCAGCGTGAACCCGCCCTCGCCGTCGGCCTCGATGCGCGCCTGCGTGAAGCCGTCGAGCGAGTTCGCGGGCTCGCCGAAGAGCCAGAGCTGCTCGAGCGGGCTCGCGGCGTCGATCTCGCCGGTGTGCTGCACCGCGCGGCCCAGCGGCAGCGCGTGGCCTTCGCGCCCGAACACCGGGAACTGGTCGAGCGGCGCGCGGTAGCGGAGCACCTGGCGCCCGGCGTAGCGGACGCGCGTGTTGAGGTCGTACCAGCCGCCGGGCGGCAGCGCGACCTCGACCTCGCCGCCGGGCGCGACGACCGGGGCGACGAGCAGCGCCTCGCCGCAGAGGAACTGGGTCTCGAAGCTTCGCACGAGGGCATTGCCGGGAAACGCGAGCGGCATCGCGCGCATCACCGGCAGGCCGGTGCGCGTCGCCTGCACGACGACGCGCTCGAGGTAGGGAATCAGCCGGTAGCGGAACGCGAGCCACTTGCGGGCGATCGCCTCGACCTCGGGCCCGAACGCCCACGGCTCGCGCTCGCCGATGCCGTGGAGCCGCATCTGCGAGGCGAACACCGCCGACTGCAGCCAACGCACGTAGAGCTCCGGGTCGGGGTGGTCGGCGCCGTAGAAGCCGCCGATCGCCGAGCCGTGGTACGGATTGCCGCTCATGCCGAGCGACAGTCCGCCGCGGATCGAGGCGGCGAGGCCCTCCCAGTCGCTCTGCGGGGTGCCGACCCAGCCGGCCGGGTGGCGCTGGCTCGCCGACCACCCGGCGCGGCTCGGGACGATCGCGGGCCCGGCGTCCTTCGGCTGGTAGCGCGCGATCGCGTCGTGGACGCACTGGTTGAAGAGCTGCGGGTAGACGTTGTGGAGGCGTGCGCCGTGGTCGCCGTTGAAGGCGACCGCGTCGAAGGGCACCTGCTCGCCGAATCCCGCCTCGAACGCGTCGACGCCGTCGTCGATCAGCTTCTTGTGCTGGTCGCGCCACCACGCGTAGGCCGCGGGGTTCGTGAAGTCCACGATCCCCGAATCGGGCAGCGGGGCCGGCACGTCGTCGGCGCGGCTCGTCGCCGGGTCGGCGTCCCGGTGGTGGACGTAGGGGTCGCCCAGTTCGTTCGTGAGCAGGTAGTGGCGCTGCGCGAGCTCCGCGAACAGCGGATCGCGCACCGAGACGCACGGATCCACCCCTACGCACACGCGCAGCCGGTGCGCCCGGATCGCCGCGATCGTGGCGCGCGGGTCGGGGAACCGCTCGGGATCCCACTCGAAGTTGAAGCGCGTATCGGCCTTCCACGCGGTGCGCCCGTCGAGCGCGACCGCGTCGCAGGGGAGCTTGCGGGCGCGCATCTTCGCTGCCGCCGCGACGACCTCCTCCGGCGTCCGGTAGAACATGCGCGAGATCCAGAGCCCCAGGCTCCAGCGCGGAACCGCCGGGGCGCGCCCGGTGAGCTGCGTGTACTGGTCGACGATGCCGGCCGGCGCGGCCGCCGCGAACAGGAACAGGTCGAGCGCCTCGTCCTCGACGACGACCGCGTAGCTGCGGTGCGACCAGTCGGGGTGCCCGACGCCGTGCGTCACGCGCGCGGGCGTGTTGACGAAGAGGCCCCAGGCGCCATGTCCGGTCCCGGGGCTCCAGGCGAACGGCGTGTTCCGGTACGAGCAGCCGGTGTTGACGCCGAGGCAGTCCTCGACCTGCGAATGCACGAGCTGGCCGCGCTTGTCGAGCGGGCCGAACTTCTCGCCGAGCCCGTAGACCGGCTCGCCCGACGCGAGCGCGAGCGAGGCGATCCAGCGCGGCGAGGCGCGCACGCGGCCGAACGGGGGCAGCCGCGTGTGGCCGGCGACGTGGCGGTCCGTGATCGAGCCGGAGACGGGCCGGCCTTTCCAGTACAGGCGGAACGAAAGGGGCGAGCCGGCGAGCTCCAGCGTCGCGTCGCCCGACGCGAACGTCCACGTGTCGGCGCCGGTCTGCTCGACCGCGCAGGGCTTCGCGCGCGCCGTCACGAGGCCGTAGTCGGGCCGCGTGTTGGGCCCGGCACGAAGGCGGAAGACGCCCGGGCCGTAGCACGACACCTCGAGCACGTCGCCGGTCGACGTGGCGAACGACGCGCCGCCCGCGGTCGAGCCGAGGCTGTTCGGCGCGTCGAGCGTCAGGAAGGCGTGGGGATCGACCATGGCGGCGTCAGCCCGCGTAGCGCGGCTCGGGAAGCCCGGGAACGTCGACGCGCATCGCGAAGACGCCGCCCGATTGAGGGAAGCGCGCGAGCTCGTCGTCCGGGCGCTCGTGGCGGGCGCTGGTCACGTAGAGCGTCTTGAGGTCGGGCCCGCCGAACGCGCACATCGTCGGGCACATCGCCGGGAACGGGATCTCGCGCACGACCCGCCCCGACGCGTCGATCTCGACGACGCGGCCGCCGCGGAAGTGCGCGACCCAGTAGTGGCCGGCGCTGTCGACCGCTGCGCCGTCGGGGCGATCGGTCTCGCGCTCCCAGCGGACGAACGTGCGCATCCGCGAGGGCGTGCCGGTGGACGCGTCGAAGTCGAACGCGCGCACCGTGAGCGCGGGCGTGTCGGCGTGGTACATCGTGCGCCCGTCGGGGCTCCACGCGAGGCCGTTGCTCACCGTGATGCCGTCGACGACGCGGTGGAGCGAGTGGTCGGCGTCGAGCCGGTAGAGCGCGGCGCTGGCGGCGTCGCGCCGCTCGTTCATCGAGCCGACCCAGAAGCGCCCCTGCGGGTCGACGCGGCCGTCGTTGAACCGGTGCCACGCCGGGTCGTACGGCGCCTCGGCGACCTTCCGCTCGAGGCGGCCGTTCGCGTCTGCGAGCCAGAGGCCGTCGCGCAGCGCGACGACGAGCCCGCCGGCGACGCGCAGGCCGAGGCAGCCGACCGACGCGTGCATCGGGAAGACGTCGTGCGCGCCCGTCGCCGGATCGTGGCGGTGGATCGCCGGCCCGTGGATGTCGACGAACCAGAGCGCCTGCTCGCCGACCGACCACACCGGGCTCTCCCCGAGCTTCGCCCGGAGGTCCAGCACGCAGCGGAACGGGGAGTCGGGCATGTCGGGGAATCCGGTCAGCGGTCCGCGCTCGCGACGAGCCGCATCGTACAGGAGAACGATGCGCCGGGAGGCAGGATCCGCGTGCCGGTGCCGCGCTCCCGCGCGCCGCGCGGTTGAACGCGTCGGTCATGTGGCTCGCCGGCTCGAAGGCGAGGAAGTCGCGGCCCGGCGGCACGTAGACGACGCGCCGGTCGAGGGCGCGGTCGGCGTCGATGGCGACCGCGAGGCCCGCCGAGGGCCACGCGATCGTCGCCGTGCCGGTCGCGGGCTCGAACACGTGATCGAGCGCGACCTCGCCCAGCGGGCGCGCCGCATCGAAACGCCAGGCGGCGGGCACCGGCACGCGACCCACCGGGATCTGCGTCGGGTCGTTCTCCCAGACGTGGGCCGCCTCGAACGCGAGCGTCGTGTCGGGCGTCTTCGGGAAGAACGGGTGCCATCCGAGCCCGAACGGGAACGCGCGCTCGCCGGTGTTCTCGATTGCGAGGCGTACGTGGAGCGTCGCGCCGTGCGCGGAGGCCGACAGCGTGAACGTCTGTGTCGCGCGGAACGGCCACGGCCACGCCGCGGCATCGCCGCCCCGCGCCGCGTGCTCGAGCGCGATCTGCGCGTGCGTTGCCGCGGACCCCGCGACCGCCCACGCCCGCTGCCAGCCGATGCCGTGGATCGCGTGGGGCGAGTCGCCGAAGTTCCGCGCGAGCGCGTGCTCGCGCCCGTCGAAGGCGAGGCGCGCGCCGGCGATGCGGTTCGAGTAGGGGACGAGCGGGTAGCACGCGAACGACCGCACGTCGCCTTCGGCGAGCGCCGCGGCGGACGTGGGCCTCAGGACGTCGGCGCCCGCGAGCGCGAACGACGCGATCGCGCCGCCCACCGACGGCGCGATCTCGACGACGGCGTCGCGCGAGCCCAGCCGGATCACGGACGGCGCGGCGCGTCCCGCGCTCAATCCGCGCGCACGCTCATCGTCGAGGCGAGCGAGCTCAGGTGGCTGCCCAGCCCCGCGGCCTGCGAGCGGTCGAGCAGGATCGCGATCCAGCCGAATCCGGTCGTGCGCACGCCCAGCGCCGCGCGCAGCCCGTCCTTCGTCGGCTGCACGACGATGCGCGGCGCGTCGAAGTGCGGATACGGGGTCTCGTCCGGGACGTCCTGCGCCACCGGCGGCGACATCGAGGACCGCAGCACGCCGAGGAACTGCGCGAGCCGCTCGAGCTCGACGGCCGAGAGCGAGAGCGACGAGCCGCCGACGCCGAGCGTGACCCGCTCGCGCTTCGCGTCGAACTCGTAGCGGATGTCGGGAGTGGCGGGCGTCGTCATCGGGATCGCGCGGTCGTGTCGAGGCCCGCAAGCTTATCAGCCGAACGCCGCGGAGAGCGCCGCCGCGATCTCGTCGAGGGCGTCCTCTCCGAGTCCCGGGTAGAACGGCACGCCGAGCAGCCGCTCGCCGATCGCGTCGGCGACCGGCGTCGGCAGGTGCGCGACGTGGCCGAAGGCCGGCTGGCGGTCGATCGTCGGGAGGTACCAGCGCCGCGTCCCGATGCCGCGCGCGCGGCAGGCGGCCTCGGCGCGGTCGCGCGCGCCGCCGTCGGGGAACAGGTACGGGCACACGCTGCGCACCGTGCCCTCGGCCGTCGCCTGCAGCGCCAGGCGCCCGCCGCAGGCCGCCTGCGCGGCGCGCACCGCGCGCGCGTAGAGGGCGTTGCGCGCGGCGGCGGTCGCCGGCCACCGGTCGAGGCTCGCGAGCGCGACCGCGGCGTGATATTCGGAGAGCTTGGCGTTGGTGCCGGTCGCGACCGCGCTGCCGATCGGTCCGTCGGCGGGGCGGTCGAGGTTGATGCCGAAGTTCGACAGGCGCCGGATGTCGTGCGCGAGGTGCGCGTCCCGCGTGACGACGAAGCCGCCTTCGCCGGCGGCGAGCGGCTTGGTCGCGTGCAGGCTGAACACCGCGCAGGTCGGTCCGGGTCGCGCTGGTTGCCGTAGCCCGCCGCGGCGTCGACGATCACCGGCACGCCGGTGTCGCGCGCGAACGCCGACCACGCCTCGCCGTCCTGCCCGGCGCCGAACGTGGTGACCGGGATGACCGCGCGCGCGCCGATCGAACGCACCGCGGCCCGCGCGATCTCGGGCGTCAGCAGCCACGAGTGCGGATCGACGTCGGCGACGACCGGCGCGAGCCCCGCGCAGCGCACCGCGGAGGCGGTCGCGATGAACGTGAGCGCGGGCACGAGGATCGGCGCGCCCGGCGGGAGCGCGAGCGCGCGCAGCGCGAGCTCGATCCCCGCCGTGCAGCTCGACACGCTCACGACGCGGCAGTCGCCCGCGCCCGCGAACGACGCCGCGACGCGCGCCTCGAGCTCGCCCACGAGCGGCCCGAAGTTCGAGTACCAGCGGTTCGCGTCGATGCGGCGCAGGTACGGGAGCAGCTCGTCCGCCGTCGGGAGCGACGGCATCATCAGGGGGATGCGCTCGCGGATAGCGGCGCCGGAGAGAGGCGGTTCGAAGGAGTGAAGCCGGGCGTGGGTCCTCCCCGCGAACGTCCGCGCCGAGTTTCGGGCCTCTCCCATGTCGGGAGGCGCGGAAAGGTCGCGAAAGCGCGCCGCCTCGTCGAGGAGCAGAGGCCGGGTTCGGCCGAACGGTATTCCCATGGGAGCAAGTATTGTCGATGCCCCCGCCCCACTGCGAGGAAGCGACGCGTGTGCGAACGTTGGCAGCCGGGCCCGCAGCTTGTGGCTCTGAATGGTGCTACAGCGCGAGTGTCGGTGCAACGTTGGCGGGGAGGCCACGGTTCACAGGACGATCGTGCTCCAGCGCGCGGACGCCCTGGAGGCGCCGCCGGATATCGTCGCTTTCCCGACGTTCGGCAGGCTCGGGGCCACGGTCGCTTTCCTGAGGAACACGATGCCCTCGATGCCGCACTCGTCCTGCACCGGGACGTGGGCGCAGCGGCGTCCGCAGCCGGCCTGAGCAACCGAGTCGCCGCCGGCAAAGGGGCTGATCGGCGACTTCGGCGCCCGGCTCGCGTAGAATCGGCGTTCCCGAGGGGAGGCGCCGCCTCCCCTTCTCGTTTCGCCCCCGGAACGCAGGCCCCCGATGCGCCACCTGATCGCCTCGAAGGACTTCCGCGCGGGCTTCGTCGAGATGCTGCCGGCCTGCGTCGGGCTGGTGCCGTTCGGCGTCGTCTGCGGCGTCGGCGCCGCCGCGGCCGGGGCGGATTGGCTCGCCGCGCTGGGCATGGCGCTCTTCATCTTCTCGGGGGCCGCGCAGATCCTCGCCGTGCAGCTCTACGCGGCGAATGTCCCGGTCGCGATCATCGTGCTCACCTGCTTCGTGCTGGGCCTGCGCTTCCTGATGTACAGCGCCGCGATGGCGCCGTACATGCGGCGGCTCCCGGTCCCCTGGCAGCGGGGGCTCGCGTTCCTGCTCACCGACCAGGCGTTCGCCGCCGCGATCCGCAAGTTCGACGCGTCCGAGGACACGCGCGCCGCGGGCGTCCACTTCCTCGGCAGCGGCATCGCGGTGTGGTCGAACTGGGTGGCGACCAACATGATCGGGTACTTCGCCGGCGCGTCGATCCCGCCGTCGTGGTCGCTCGACTTCGCGGTGCCGCTGTGCTTCATCGCGCTCGTCGCGCCGCTGCTCC
Source organism: Burkholderiales bacterium (assembly GCA_046347845.1). GTDB lineage: Bacteria > Pseudomonadota > Gammaproteobacteria > Burkholderiales > Casimicrobiaceae > VBCG01. Next base: position 218,301 of record JAXMFH010000005.1, read on the forward strand.
GCAGCCTGTCCTCCGTCGTGGCCGCGGCCGTGGCGGGCGTCGCGGTGCTCGCGCTCGCGGGCCTCCCGATGCGCCTCAACCTGATCGCCGCGGGCCTGATCGGCATCGTCGCGGGGACGGCGGTCGACCTCTCGAGGGAGCGATGGAAGGCGCGCTGAAGCTCTGGGTCGTGATCGTCGCGGTCGGCGCGCTCAACTACCTGTCGCGGGTGTCGTTCATCGCGTTCTTCGCGAACCGCGAGATGCCGCCGCTGCTGGCGCGCGCGTTGAGGTTCGTCCCCGCCGCGATGCTGACCGCGCTCGTGCTGCCGATGGTGCTCGCGCCGTCGTGGGCCGGGACGATCGGAGGCGTCAACCCGCGCATCCCGGCGGCGGTCGCCGCGGCGGTCGTCGCGTACTTCACCCGGAGCACGCTCAAGACGCTCGCGACCGGGATGGGCGCGCTGTGGCTCCTGGAGGCGGCGATCCGCTGATTCGGCTACCATTGCGCCATGCGCTTCGAAGGCACCGACACCTACGTCGCCACCGACGACCTCAAGCTCGCGGTGAACGCCGCGCTCGCGCTCGAGCGCCCGCTGCTGGTCAAGGGCGAGCCCGGGACCGGCAAGACGATGCTCGCCGAGGAGGTCGCGCGGAGCCTCGGGCGGCCGCTCTACCAGTGGCACGTCAAGTCGACGACCAAGGCCCAGCAGGGCCTCTACGAGTACGACGCGGTGTCGCGCCTGCGCGACTCGCAGCTCGGCGAGTCGAAGGTCGCGGACATCGCGAACTACGTGAAGAAGGGCGTGCTGTGGGAGGCGTTCGAGAGCGAGACGCCCGCCATCGTGCTGATCGACGAGATCGACAAGGCCGACATCGAGTTCCCGAACGACCTGCTGCGCGAGCTCGACCGGATGGAGTTCCACGTCTACGAGCTGCACCGCACCGTCGCCGCGCGACACCGGCCGCTCGTCGTGATCACGTCGAACAACGAGAAGGAGCTGCCCGACGCGTTCCTGCGCCGCTGCTTCTTCCACTACATCCGGTTCCCGGACAAGGAGACGATGACGCGGATCGTCGACGTCCACTTCCCGGGACTGAAGAAGTCGCTGCTCGCCGAGGCGCTCGAGGTGTTCTTCAACCTGCGCGACGTGCCGGGGCTCAAGAAGAAGCCGTCGACCTCGGAGCTCCTCGACTGGCTCAAGCTCCTGCTCGCGGAGGACATCCCGCCCGAGGCGCTCAAGAGCGGCGACCGCAAGGTGTTCATCCCGCCGCTGCACGGCGCGCTGCTCAAGAACGAGCAGGACGTCCACCTGTTCGAGCGCGTGGCGTTCATGGCGCGGACCGGGCGGTAGGGGAGGCGGTGAGTCGGGCTTCGGCCCGACGAAGCCCGAATGCGGGGCGGGGCGCCTGGTCGGAACCGGACGCCGGGGACGTTGACGATGGCGAGATTCATCGAACCGGTCACGCTGGTCGGGCGGCACGCGACGCTGGAGCCGCTCGACGCCTCGCACGTCGCGCCGCTCGCCGAGGCCGCGAGCGACGGCGAGCTCTGGCGGCTCTGGTACACGGGGTCGCCCCGCCGGAACGGATGGGCGGGTACGTCGCCGCGGCGCTCGACATGCGCGAGCGCTACGACGCGATGCCGTTCGTCGTGCGCGACGCGACGGGCGCCGTCGTCGGCAGCACGCGCTACTTCAACGTCGACGTCGCGAACCGGCGCCTCGAGATCGGCCACACCTGGTACGCGAGGCGCGCGCAGCGCACCCCCGTGAACACCGAGTGCAAGCTCCTGCTGCTGACGCACGCGTTCGAGAAGCTCGGCTGCATCGCGGTCGAGTTCCGCACGCACTGGTTCAACCAGGCGAGCCGCGCCGCGATCGCGCGGCTCGGCGCCAAGCAGGACGGGGTGCTGCGGAATCACCAGCTCGGCACGGACGGCGCGAAGCGCGACACCGTCGTGTTCAGCATCATCGACGGCGAGTGGCCCGCGGTGAAGAAGCACCTCGCGTTCCAGCTCGACCGGCCGCGTTGACCTTCCCGATCCCACGCGAATCCAGGAGCTCACGATGAGCACCGCCCGAGCCCTGTTCGGACCGATGCGCGTCCCGTTCCTCGCGCTCGCGCTCGTCTGCGTCGCGCTCGGCGTGGCGAGCGCCTGGCACGCGGAGGGCCGCGTCGCCTGGCCCTTCGCCGCGCTCGCGTTCGCCGCCGCCCTCGCGGCGCACGTGAGCGTCAACGCGTTCAACGAGTACCTCGACTTCAGGAGCGGCCTCGACCTGCGCACCGAGCGCACGCCGTTCTCGGGCGGGAGCGGCGCGCTGCCCGCCGATCCGTCGGCCGCGCCGCTCGCGCTCGCCGTCGCGGTCCTGTCGCTCGCGATCGCCGTGGCGATCGGGCTGTGGCTCGTCTCGGCGCGCGGCGCCGTGCTGCTGCCGCTCGGCCTCGCGGGCGTGATCCTGATCGTCGCGTACACGAGCTTCATCACGCACCATCCCTACGCGTGCCTCGTCGCGCCGGGGCTGGGCTTCGGCCCGCTGATGGTGGTGGGGACGCACATCGCGGTCGCCGGGCGCTACGACACGGCGGCCGGCGTCGCGGCGCTCGTGCCGTTCTTCCTCGTGAGCGCGCTGCTGCTCCTCAACCAGTTCCCCGACGTCGAGGCCGATCGGGGAGTGGGCCGGAGGCACCTGCCGATCGCGTGGGGGCGGCCGCGGGCCGCGCGCGCGTTCGTCGCGCTCTACGGGCTCGCGTACCTGTCGATCGTCGTCGGCGTGCTCGTGCGGGCGCTGCCGTGGCCGTGCCTGCTGGGACTTGCCACGCTTCCGCTCGCGATCCCCGCGGCGCGCGACGCGCTGCGCCACGCCGACGACCCGAAGGCGCTGCTGCCGGCGATGGGGCGCAACGTGATCGTGAACCTCGCGACCCCGGCGCTCGTCGCGCTCGGGCTCGCCCTCGCCTGACGCGCTTCCCGCGATGCTGGTCGACTTCTTCCTGCACCTGAAGTCGTTCAGGCTGCCGGTGTCCACGCGCGAGTTCCTGACGCTGCTCGAGGCGCTCGAGGCGCGCGTCGTGTCGCTCTCGATCGACGACTTCTACGCGCTCTCCCGCGCGACGCTCGTCAAGGACGAGCAGCACTTCGACCGCTTCGACCTCGCGTTCGGCAGCTACTTCAAGGGCGTCGACGCGATCTTCGACATCCGCGCGAACATCCCCGAGGAGTGGCTGAAGAAGGAATTCATGCGCACGCTGTCCGAGGAGGACCGGCGGCGCATCGAGGCGCTGGGCGGACTCGACAAGCTGATGGAGACGTTCAGGCAGCGGCTCGCCGAGCAGCGCGAGCGCCACGCGGGCGGCAAGAAGTGGATCGGCACCGGCGGCACGAGCCCGTTCGGCGCGTACGGCTACAACCCGGAGGGCATCCGGATCGGGCAGGCGGAGGGCGGCGCGCGCAGCGCGGTGAAGGTGTGGGACGCGCGCGACTTCGCGAACCTCGACGGCAGCGTCGAGCTCAACACGCGCAACCTCAAGGTCGCGCTGCGGCGGCTGCGCAAGTTCGCGCGCGAGGGCGTGCCCGAGGAGCTCGACCTCGACGGCACGATCGAGGGCACGGCGCGCAACGCGGGCTGGCTCGACCTCAAGCTCCGGCCCGAGCGGCGCAACCGCGTCAAGGTGCTGCTGTTCCTCGACGTCGGCGGCTCGATGGACCCGCACGTCGAGGTGTGCGAGCAGCTCTTCTCGGCCGCGAAGAGCGAGTTCCGGCACCTCGAGCACTTCTACTTCCACAACTGCGTCTACGACCACGTCTGGCGCGACAACGCGCGACGGCGTTCCGAGCGAATCTCGACGCTCGAGCTCATCCGCACCTACGGCCCCGACTGGCGCGTGGTGATCGTGGGGGACGCCGCGATGAGCCCCTACGAGCTCCTCGAGGTCGGCGGCAGCGTCGAGTACAACAACGACGAGCCCGGCCTCGCGTGGCTCACGCGGCTGTTCGAGCACTTCCGGCACCGCATCTGGCTCAACCCCGAGCCGCCGCGCGCGTGGGAGTACACGCGCTCGACGCAGATCGTGCGCGCGCGCTGGGGCCGAAGATGTTCCCGCTGACGCTCGCGGGCGTCGCGGAGGGGATCGACGCTCTGCGCAAGTAGCGCGCTCCGCGCGCCTTTCGGCGCGCCCACCCGGGAACGAGGGTCCGACCCTCATTGCGCCGCCGGCATCAGTGCGGATGCCGGTGGTGCAGGTCCGGATAGTGCGGATGCGAGTGCACGAGCGGATCGTGCACGTGCGGATGCGAGTGCGGTTCGCGGCCCTCCCAGGCGAACGCGTGCGCGTGCCGGTGGTGCTCGTCGTGCACGTGCGGATGCTCGTGCTCGAGCCACGCGTGCGCGTGCCGGTGCGAGTGCCGCTCGGTCACGTGCAGCCACACGCCGGCCGCCATCAGCGCTCCCGCGACGGCGAGCTGCCAGGTGACGGGCTCGGAAAGCACCGCCACCGCCAGCATCGCGCCGAAGAACGGCGCGACCGAATAATAGGCGCCGGTGCGCGCGGTGCCGAGGTCGCGGAGCGCCAGCACGAACAGCGCGAGGCTCACGCCGTAGCCCAGGAACCCGACCGCGGCGGCGGCGACCGTCAGCGCGACCGGGGAAGCGACGCGCCCTGCGCGCGGGCGAGCAGCAGGGTCACGGCGCCCGCGACGAGCCCCTTCAGCATCGCGATCGCGACCGCGTCGCTGCCGGACGCGCGGCGCGTCAGGTTGTTGTCGAGCGCCCAGCACAGGCACGCGAGCGCCACGAGCCAGGTTCCGGCCGAGACGCCCTCCGGTCCCGCCGGCGCCGACGCCAGCACGACCCCGCCTGCGACGATCGCCAGCATCCCGAGCGCCACGCGGCGGTCGACGTTCTCGCGGAAGAGGAACCACGCGAGGAGCGCCGTGAACACGGCCTCGAGATTGAGGAGCAGCGACGCGGCCGAGGCCGTCGTCGTCACGAGCCCCGACATCAGCGCGATCGGTCCCGCCACGCCGCCGAGCGCGATGGCCGCCGCGAGCCACGCGGCGTCCGCTCGCTTCGGCCAGGCGATCGGCGCCGGGTCGCGGGAAACGAGGCGCCGGATCAGGAGCACCGCCGCGAGCCCCAGTCCCGCTCCCGCGTAGAGGAGGCCCGCGAGCGCGAGCGGAGGCATCGTGCCGAGCAGCGCCTTCGCGACGGGCGTGCTCGTCCCGAACAGCGCCGCCGAGGCCAACGCGAGGAGGATGCCGCGGCGCCCCGGGGCTTCGGCGCTCATCGCGCGACCAACGTGGCCTCGGCGACCGCCAGCCGCTCGTTCGCGCACTCGACCTTCACGCGGAAACGGTGCTCGCCCGCCGGCGGCCGGACGGCGTCGAGCGGAACCGTCGCCGAGCGGCGCTCGCCCGGGGCGAGGTCGAACCACGCCGAGCTGCCGTGCAGGTACCCGTTGCGCGCGGTGTAGCCGTCGGTCGTCGCGCGGCACGCGCGCAGCGCCTCGCGCCCGGTGTTGGCGACCTCGACGGCGAGCGTCGCCTTCCCCGACGCCATCGTCGCGGACGCCGGGGCGCTCATCGCCACGCTGCGGCCGGTGAGCCGGCCCTCGAGCCCGAGCAGCGCGCCGCTCTCCGCCACGAGGAACGCCGGCACGAAGACCAGCGCGGCGACGCCCACGGTGCCGAGGAGGAGCAGCGCGAGGTCCGCCGCGTACACGGCGGCGCGTTTGCGCAGCGCCGCGCCCTCGTCCTCGACGTCGTAGGTGCCCGCGTCGAGCGGATCGGACGATTCGCGGACCTCGACCGCGAGGCGCCGCCCGAGCGCCGCCATCGCGCGCGGCCGCACGCGCGAGAAGAACGCCCACAGCCACGCGCCGTAGGCGGCGAGGAGCGCGAGGCCGAGCCAGACGCCGGGCCCAGGGACGGACGCATTCATCGAGTCGCCGGCCGCGAGCGAGGCGCGACCTCCGTCTCGACATCATCGCAAAGGACGCGCCCGGACGCGACACGTCGCCGGGGACGCGCTACGATGCGCGCGTGCCTTCGCGGAGGGGGGATCCATGAAAGCACGTCATTCATCGGGGCCGGGGCATCGCTCCGACGCCGGTCCGGCCGGGTCGCGCGGGTCGCCGTCGCCGCGTGCGCCGCGGTCGCGAGCGCGTGCGCGCTCGCCTGGCCCACCCAGCCGATCAGGCTGGTGGTTCCCTACGGCCCCGGCACCGGCGTCGACATACTCGCGCGCCAGTTCGCGGCGCGGCTGCCGGCCGCGCTCGGACAGCCGGGGTCGTCGAGAACGTGCCCGGAGCCGCCGGCACGATCGGCTCCGAGAACGTGGCGCGCGCGGCGCCCGACGGCCACACGCTGCTCGTGCAGTCGCTTTCGTTCGCGATGGGCCGCAGCCTCCACAAGAACGTCCGCTACGATCCGATCGCGGACTTCGCGCCGATCTCGATCGTCGCCTGGTCGTCGTACGTGCTCGTCGTCCCGGCGACGGCGTCCTCGCGGACGCTCGGCGACCTGCTCGCGGCGGCCGCGGCGGCGCCGGGCCGGCTCACCTACGCGACGCCCGGCGTGGGAACCGCGCACCACGTCGCCACCGAGCTGATCCTGCAGAAGGCGAACGTGACGATGCTCCACGTCCCGTTCAAGACCTCCGGGGCGGCGGTCAACGACATCCTGGCCGGGCGCGTCGACGCGATGTTCGTCCCGGTGGGCGTGGCGCTGCCGCACGTCCAGTCGGGCACGGTCCTCGCCCTCGCGACCGGGAGCCCGAAGCGGCTGCCGCAGCTTCCGCAGGTGCCGACGCTCGCCGAATCGGGGCTCGACGTCGGCAACCTCGACCTCTGGTACGGCGTCCTGGCGCCGAAGGGAACACCGGCGGCGGTGATCGACCGGCTGAATCGGGAGCTCGCGAGGATCGCCGCCGCGCCCGGCTTCGCGGCGGCACTCGAGGCGCAGGGCATCGTCCCCGCGACGTCGACGCCCGCGGCCTTCGGACGCCTCCTCGTCGAGGAGCGCGCGCGCTGGTCGGCGGTCGCCGAGCGCGCAGGCATCACCGGCGAGTGAGGCGCGGGGGCGCGCCCCGCTCAGTGCTTGCCGTGCGCGGCGGCGGCAGGGGGCCGCCGTCAGCGCCTTCACCGGCGCGTTGACGAGCAGGTCGACGCCTTCCCGTCCTTGTCCTTGAACGTGAGCGTCACCGGCACCGTGTCGCCTTCCTTGAGCGGCGCCTTCAGCGCCATCAGCATCACGTGGTAGCCGCCCGGCTTGAGCTCGACCGCCTTGCCGGCGGGCAGCGGCAGCGCGGAGATCGCCGACATCCTCATCACGCCGGCGTCCATCTTCATCTCGTGGATCTCGACGATGCCGGCGACCGGCGACGACGCGCCGACGAGCGAGACGTCGGCATCGGCCTTGAGCTGCATGAAGGCGCCGGTGGCCTTCTGGCCGGCGACGGTGCCGCGCACCCAGGCATCCGAGACGGCGACCTGGGCGAGGGCGGCGGGCGCCGCGGCGAGCGCGGCGGCGAGGAAGAGCGTGCGAGCGACGTTCATGTCGGTTCCGATCCTGGTTCGTGGGGGCCGCGACGAGGCGGCGAACGCCGGCGCGCGGCCGGCGGGAGCGGCGGCGGTGCCGCCGCGGGACGAAGCGGACCTACGCCGGCGGACCGCGCGCGGGGGCGACCCTGACGTCGGGCGCCACGAGGGGGCGGTGTCGCCGACGCCGATCCGGACGGGAACGGCCGCGACGACCGGCGCATCGGCACCGCCCGCGGCGGCGCCGACGCGGTCGAGCCGCAACACGCGTCGCACGCGTGCGCGACGTGCGCTCGAAACGGCGACGCCGGCACGGCCTTGCCGCCGACGCAGAGGTCTCCGCCGGGGCTCGCGGACGCTGCGCGCGCGGGCATGGCGTGCGCCGGCAGGGCGAGCGCGGCCAGCATCGCGGTGAGCGCGAGCCAGGCGGCGGGGCGGCGGCCGGTTCGATGACGCATTGCCGCATTCTACTGAAGGGCCTCGCAGCCGGTTCGCGAGCCGGATCAAGCGGGATGCGACACCCGGCCGTCGTTTTCTTGACCCGGGTCAAGAAATCCGGGACTCGCCTCTTGCGGTCGTTGCGACCCCCAATCCCTCGCGGCTAGGCTCCCCGTCCACCCCAAGATGTTGTGGTCGGCGGCGCGGGCGCGTGTTGCGCCGCAATAGGGAGGAGACGATGGAGGAGACGACCTCGCAGCAGGCGCCCGCAGGCAGCGGCCTGACGCTTCCGGGCGCGGTGATCAAGCGCGACGGCCGGCGCGCGCCGTTCGAGCTCGCGAAGATCGCCTCGGCGATCGAGCGGGCGGGCGCCGCGACCGGCGAGTTCGGCAAGGTCGAGGCGGGGCGGCTCGCGGACGCGGTGGGGCTCGCCCTCGCGCTGCGCGACACGCGGGGCGACCCGGGCATCGAGGCGATCCAGGACGTCGTCGAGCACACGCTCGCGGAGGCCGGCTGGTTCGACACGGCGCGCGCGTACATCGTCCACCGCGAGCGCCACGCGCGGCTGCGCGACCAGAAGAAGACGCTCGTCGACGTCGCCGCGTCGATCGACGAGTACCTCGAGCAGAAGGACTGGCGCGTCAACGCGAACGCGAACCAGGGCTATTCGCTCGGCGGTCTCATCCTCAACGTCTCGGGCAAGGTCGTCGCGAACTACTGGCTCTCGCACGTCTATTCGCCCGAGATCGGTCGCGCCCACCGCGAGGGCGACGTCCACATCCACGACCTCGACATGCTCGCCGGCTACTGCGCCGGCTGGTCGCTGCGCCGCCTGCTGTTCGAGGGGTTGAACGGCGTCCCCGGCAAGGTCGAGGCGGGACCGGCGAAGCACATGTCGAGCGCGGTGGGGCAGATCGTCAATTTCCTCGGCACGCTGCAGAACGAGTGGGCCGGCGCGCAGGCGTTCAGCTCGTTCGACACCTACATGGCGCCCTACATCCGCGCCGACGGCATGAGCTTCGACGCGGTCAAGCAGTGCATCCAGGAGCTCATCTACAACCTGAACGTCCCGTCGCGCTGGGGCACGCAGACGCCGTTCACGAACCTGACGTTCGACTGGACCTGCCCCGAGGACCTGCGCGAGCAGGTGCCGGTGATCGCCGGCCGCGAGATGCCGTTCACCTACGGCGAGCTCCAGGCCGAGATGGACATGATCAACCGCGCCTACATCGAAGTGATGACCGAAGGCGACGCGAAGGGGCGCGTGTTCACGTTCCCGATCCCGACCTACAACGTCACGCCCGACTTCGACTGGGACCACCCGAACTGCGAGGCGCTGTTCGCGATGACGGCCAAGTACGGGCTGCCGTACTTCCAGAACTTCGTGAACTCGGAGCTGAAGCCCAACATGATCCGGTCGATGTGCTGCCGGCTGCAGCTCGACCTGACCGAGCTCCTGAAGCGCGGCAACGGGCTCTTCGGCAGCGCGGAGCAGACGGGGTCGCTCGGCGTGGTCACGATCAACTGCGCGCGGCTGGGCTACGTGCACGCCCGCGACGAGATCGGGCTCTACGCGCGGCTGGACGAGCTGCTCGGCTGGGCGCGCGACAGCCTCGAGGTCAAGCGCAAGGTGATCCAGCGCCTGATTGACCAGGGGCTCTTTCCCTACACGAAGCGCTACCTCGGCACGCTGCGCAACCACTTCTCGACGATCGGCGTGAACGGGATCAACGAGATGATCCGCAACTTCACGCACGACGCGCACGACATCACGACGCCCGAGGGCCACGCGTTCGCGGTGCGGCTGCTCGACCACGTGCGCATGCGCATCCGCGGCTTCCAGGAGGAGACCGGGCACATGTACAACCTCGAGGCGACGCCCGCCGAGGGGACGACCTACCGGTTCGCGAAGGAGGACCGCAAGCGCTGGCCGGACATCCTGCAGGCGGGCACGCCCGAGACGCCGTACTACACGAACAGCTCGCAGCTGCCGGTCGGCTACACCGACGACCCGTTCGAGGCGCTCGATGCAGGAGGAGCTGCAGAGCAAGTACACGGGCGGCACCGTGCTGCACCTCTACATGAACGAGCGCGTCAGCTCGCCCGCGGCGTGCAAGGCGCTGGTGCGCCGCTCGCTCGAGCGCTTCGGCCTGCCGTACATCACGGTGACGCCGACGTTCTCGATCTGCCCGTCGCACGGCTACCTCGCGGGCGAGCACGAGTACTGCCCGAAGTGCGACGACGAGCGCCTCGAGGAGAAGCGCCGCAGGCTCGCCGCGTAGGCGCGGCCGGCGGCGACGACAGAAAGCCGGAGAGACCGGCGAACCCGGACAGGAGACGAACGCGATGAACGACATGACCGAAGCCCGACACCTCGCCGAAGCGGCGATCGCGCTCACCGACGACGAGCGGCAGCGCTGCGAGGTGTGGACGCGCGTGATGGGCTACCACCGGCCCGTCGCGTCGTTCAACATCGGCAAGAAGGGCGAGCACGCCGAGCGCCGGTTCTTCCGCGAGGCCTGCGCGCAGCGCCACCTGTGAGTCCGGTCGGCGCGGCCGCGGGCGCGGGCCGCGCCGTGCCGGGAGAGCGCGGCGCGCTGCGCATCGGCGGCGTCACGCCGTTCTCGACGACCGACTGGCCCGGCCGGCTCGCGGCGGTCCTGTTCCTGCAGGGTTGCCCGTGGCGCTGCGGCTACTGCCACAACCCGCACCTGCAGCCGGCGGCGGGTCCCGAGTCGCGCGGTTTCGCGTCGACGCTCGCGTGGCTCGACGGCCGCCGCGGGCTCCTCGACGCGGTCGTGTTCTCCGGCGGCGAGCCGACCGCCCAGGCGGCGCTCGGTCCCGCGATGCGCGAGGTCGCGCGGCTCGGGTTCGAGGTCGGCCTGCACACGGGTGGCGCGTATCCGCGCCGGCTCGACGAGGTGCTCGGCGACGTCGACTGGATCGGCCTCGACGTGAAGGCGTCGCCGCGCGGCTACGAGCGGGTCACCGGGGTCGCGGGCAGCGGCGAGGCGGCGCGCGCGAGCGTGCGACACGTTGTCGCGTCGGGCGTCGACCACGAGATCCGCACGACCGTGCACCCGGCACTGTCGCCCGACGACGCGCTCGTCGACCTCGCCGACGAGCTGGCGTCGCTGGGCGTGCGGCGCTGGGTGCTGCAGCCGTTCCGGCCGACCGGCTGCGCGAACGAGGCGCTGGTCGCGGCGGCGCCGCGCGGCGCGCGGATCGGCGAGGCGTTGCTCGCGCGGCTGCGAGAGCGGGTGCCCGGCGTCGAGGTGCGCGGGTAAGGGAATTTGGCGCGCGTCATCGCGAAGACGCTGTGCGAGCTTCCGCCGTGCGGCCGCCGTCCGGAGCGCCGCCCCTCACACCGTCCACTCCGACTCGCGGCGCTCCTGCGACAGGATGACGCAACTGAATCGCGTTGCCTCCGCACTCGTCCTGACGGCGGCGCTTTCGGCGGTCGCGACTCCGGCGGCGCCCGACCGCACAGCCCCCTCGGCAACCTGACCCCCGAGGAATTCGCTCACGAATGCCGGTCGGTTGCCCGGCCGGTCCCGAACTTGCGCGGTTGTCCGTGGCATAATTTTTTGGGGTGGGGTCAATCGCAGCCACGGTATCCGAAGAATCCCGGATGAAGGAAACTTCCTTTCGGCTCTCGAAGCCAGGGCGGCACCGACAATGCGACTGATTCCCGACCTCGGCGGCAAGTCCATTTCACTGGTCTGCTCCCTTGCGAGCTTGTCGGTCGGAATGCTCGGGCTGCCCCCTCCTGCGCATGCCGATACGGTTGTGCCCAGCTGCCCGGCGCCGTTCACCTTCGACCGCTCCCTCGGCGAATGCACGCATTCCACTACGGCGAGGTGTCCTGCCGGGTCAGTCTTTGATCACGTGTGGCAAAAGTGCAGAACGAAGATTGCGCCTAATGTCTGTCCCGCCGGGCATTCGCTGAACGCCAAGAGAAAATGGTGCCTTCCGACGGGCCAGATCACCGGGGGATTCGCACCTTCCTGTCCTGCCGAGTACTCGTTCCAACCAAGTACCGGGTACTGCATCCGGTATTCTCCCCTGAGCTGTCCAAGCGGCTACACCAGCCAACCGTCGACCCCCAACCTGTGCGTGAAGATCCAGCAACCCATCTGCCCGTCCGGATACCGATACAACGCGACACGAAAGCTATGTGCGACCGGGGCCATCAACCAGTAGTGACGTTTGCGTGATTGCTGGCCAGCAAGCCGAATGCTCGCTTTTCGAAGGTCGGATGCGCCATGCCTCGAACTTGCCGCGGGCATCGTCGAGATCGGCGAGGGGATGCTCGCGCGGCTGCGCACGCGCGCCGCGGGCGTCGGGGTACGAGACTGACCGCCGGTTACCGAGACCACCGGGGTCAGATTCGAATCTGACCCCGGTCGTCGCTCTTCAGGCGACGCCGCCCGCCCCGAACGGGCTGTCGATCGCGTAGAGCCAGCGGCCGTCCGGCTGGCGCCGCGCCACGTCGCTCGTCTGCCCGGCGAGATGGATCGGGCTGCCGTCGGGCGCCTTCGCCTCCAGCGTCCAGTCCGCGACCATCAGCGCGACGCCGTCCGCGTGGACGACCTTCGGCGGCGTCATCCGGAACGTCCCGCGCATCGCGAGGAACGCCGCGAGCGACTCGCGGATCGCCGCGTGCCCGCGCGCGACGTGGCCCGGCTGGGGCAGCAGCACCGCGTCGGGCTCGTAGAGCGCGACCAGCGCGTCGAGGTCGCCGGCCGAGAAGCGTTGCGTGAACTGGCTGCACAGCTCTTCGGGGGTGCGTGCGGACATGGCGGCGCTCCGTGGGGTTCGAGGGCGATGGCGGCGAAGCGCGCCAAGCTACCCGCACCGCGCTGCGCGGTCAATCGCGGTGACTTCCCCTCGTGTGGATCGGGCCTCGGCCCTACGCCTTCTTCCTGAAGCGCTATCGCTTCGCGACCGCCGCGCCCGCCAGCGACGCGACGAGCAGCGCGGCGAGCGCGTTGTGCATGACGGTGCCTACGAGCGCCGGCTGGTGGAGCGTCGCGACGACGCCCATCGCGAACGCACCGAGCGCGCAGGCGGCGATCGTCGAGGCGCGAGCACCGTCCGCCCGCATCGTCCAGGCGGCCGCCAGCGCGAGCACGACGACCGCGATCGACGCGAGCCGGTGCAGCGCGACGAGCGCCCCGCGCCGACGGGTGCCCGCACGTGCCCGTCTACGATGGACAGCGGGCGCAGCGGGTCGAGGATCCCGGATCCGGCGAGCGTGCCGAAGTCCGCCGATGGGCACGCGAGGGTCGGCGGACAGCCGGTGACCGCGAACTGCGCGCCGATCATGCCGCCGACGGCGAGGTGCACGAAGACGACGGCGAGCGCGACCTTCGCGAGCGTCGAGCCCGCCGCCGCCGGCGAGCGCAACCTCGCCGAGAGCGCCGCGAGCGAAGCGAAGAGCGCGAATCCGCCGACGAGGTTGCCGATCGCGACGGCCGGCACGCGGGCGCCCGGCGTCCAGATGCCGAGCGCCGCGAGCGCGAGCGCGATCGCGAGCGCGAGCCACGCGAGCCTGCGCTCGGCCGCGTACTCCGACGCCGGCCGGAGCGCGAGGAACACGAGGATGCCGACGAGCACGAGCGCGCCGGAGGCGGCGAGGCGGTGAACGAGCCGCGCGAGCACGGTGCCCGGCAGCGGCGTCTGCGTCGTATCGACGATCGCCGCGTAGCACGCCGGCCAGTCGGCGCAGCCCAGGCCCGCCTGCGAGTGGCGCAGCCACGCGCTCGCGACGACGACCATGAACACGAGCGCCGCCGCGGCGAACGCGAGGCGCCCCGCGAGGCGCCGGCTATCCATGGGACGGGGCCGCCGCGGCGCCGCGCGGGCGCTCGCGCACGGCGAGCACGACGACGACCACGAACAGCACGCCGCCGATGACCGCGACGAGCCCGCCTGCGCCCATCAGGCCCATCCCGGCGATCTCGCTCCCCGAGCGCAGCACCTGCTCGCCGCCGGCGACCTTGCGCTGCACGCCGTAGCCGCCCGACCACAGCAGCCCCGAGATGTGCATCAGCTGGCCGATGCCGTAGAGCACCGACTGCCACACGGCGAGCTTCACGCGCGGCGCGGCGGCACCGAGCCGCGGAAGCAGCCAGTAGGCGAGGCCCATCATCGCGATCGTCACGCCGACGATCGCGCCGTGGTAGTGCGCGGGGATCCTGACGTTGCTGCCCTCGATCAGGAAGCCGATCGCGCCGCCGGTGCAGAACAGCACGAGCGAGACGACGAGCGCCGCGAGCAGCGGCTTCGCCTGCGCGGGGACCGGTCCGGCTCGCGAGCGCCGGACGAGCCCCAGGACGACGGCGAGCGCGACGACGGGAATCGCGAGCGCGCCGCCCAGGCGCATGAGCCAGGTCTGCAGCCGGTGGTGCTCGACCGACGTCACGTCGTACGCGAGGTAGACCAGCGTCGTCGCGAACACCGCGACGAGCTGGATGCCGAACAGCAGCGCGACGACGCGCGGCGAGATCGGCACGCGCACGCCCGACGCGTCGGCGAGCAGCAGCCACGCGACCAGCAGCATCAGCGTCCACGCGAACTGGAGCACGTGGCCGCCGCCCCAGAACGCGAGCTCGTACCAGGCGCGCGCCTCCAGGTCGCGGGGCACCGCGAGAAGCGACCACGCGAACGCGATCAGCGCGACCGCGCCCGCGACCACCGCGGCGTTGACGCCGAAGCGCAGCGTGCCCGCGCCGTCCAGCCTCACGCCGACCAACGGCGACGCGAAGAGCCCGCGCACGACCGCGAGCGCCGCGCCCAGGCCGAACACCGCGAGCCCGCCCTTGAACACCGGCCCGTCGATGACCGGGATGTAGTTCGCCATGATCGGCAGGGTCGGGTCGACGAACGGCGCGACGGCGATCGCCGCCGAGCCCAGCACGGCGAGCGCGAGCGCGGCGCGTCCGAGCGCCAGCGCGCGGGTCGTGCTGTTCAGGCTCCAGATCGCGCCGGCGAACGACACGAACCAGACGAGCACGGACAGGTCGACGTGCGCGACGAGCACCGTGCGGAAGAAGTCGCCGGCGGGGAGGAAGCGGTTGACGCCGGGCGTGCGCGCGAGCGCGAGGAACACGGCGAGGAGTCCGGACGCGGCGAGCGCCGACACGCCGAGCGCGAGCCAGCCGATCGCGAGCCTCGCGCGGCCGTCGCGCGGGACGGCGAGCGCGTAGCGGCCGAACGCGACGTCGATCGCGAGCCGCGCGACCGGCGCTTCGGCGGACGGGGCCGCGGTGACGTCGGCTTTCATCGTCGAGGAAGTCAGGCCGGGCTGTCGGCCCGGCGTTCGCGCTTGGGCGGCACGAGTTTAGCGCGGGTCTCGGGCGGGAGCGCGACCAGGTCGGCGCGGAACGCCGCGATCGCCGCGGCGAGCCGCCCGGCGTCCTGCCGGCCGGCCCACGCGATGCGCACGCGCTCGACCGGGACCGCGGCACGGAGCTTCGGCGCGCGCGCACCGGCGAAGCGCTCCTCGGTCCACTCCTGCCCCAGCCGCCAGACGCAGTCGCCCTCGCGGCAGCCGGTGACGAGCACGCCGTCGGCGCCGCTGCGGAGCGCGTACTCGACGAACGACGGCGGGAGCTGCGCCGCGCACAGGAGCGACAGCGCCGCGGTGTCCGGCGAGCGCAATCCCACCACGTCGATCGACTCGTCGCAACCGACCACGAGGATGCGCGGCGTGGACGCCGAACCGGCACGGGCAGACGCGGTCACGCGCGCGAGCTCGCGCTCGAGCGTCGCGCGCGCCGCCCCCACCGGCTTCTGCGGCAGGTCGATGCCGGTCACGAGCTCGGCGACCGAGCGGAACGGCGTCGACGACGGGCAGGCGCCCGCGCAGATGCCGCAGCCCGCGCACAGGTCCGCGATCACGCTCGCCTGGAACGGGTGCGGGCGTCCGTCGGTGCGCTTCACCATCTCGATCGCGTTGTACGGGCAGTCGGCGAAGCAGCGGCGGCACCCGTTGCAGTTCGCGAGCTGGACGACCGCCGCCTTCCTGCGCGGCTCGCGCGCGGCGCGCGAGAGGTAGGGCAGCGCGACCAGCACCGCCGTGGCGACGCCCACGACCGCCCACAGCGCGAGCGGCGACCACGCGTACTGGATCACGTGGGGCGCGAAGTAGAACCAGTCGATCGCGAGGCGGATCGGCTCCCGGTCGAGCGCGGCGGGCGCGTCGCTCGCGACCGGGCGCGCGAGCGAGAGCAGCGCGAGGGCGGCGAGCGTGCCCCAAGCGAGCACGCGCGGCGGCTGCGTCGCCGGACGCTGCAGCCGCTGCACGTGCACCCACATGACCGCGAGCGTGGCGAGCGGGATGCCGATGTGCAGGAAGATCAGGAGCGAGAAGAAGCGGTCGCCGATCCGCGCGTCCGCGTCGAAGTTGGCGGCGAGCGGCTCGGAGAACAGCGGCAGCGCGTCGAGCCACTCGGTCGTCGCGACGATCGAGAACTGCGCGAGCCGGTCCCAGACGAGCCAGAAGCCGCCGATGCCCGAGAGCCACACGAACAGCAGCAGCGCGACGCCGGTGAGCCACGCGAACCGCTGGACGTGCGCGTAGCGCCGGTGCGCCCACTCGCGCGCGAGATGGAGGACGGTCAGCAGGATGAACGCGTCGGACGCGTAGCGGTGCAGGCTCCGCGCGAGCCCGGAGAGCGGCCAGGCGTTCGCGGTGATCCGCTCGACCGACGGATACGCTCCCGCGGCGCTCGTGTCGAACGCCGCGTAGACGTAGATGCCGGTCAGCGCGACGACCCAGAACAGGTACCAGGCCAGCGCCCCGAGCAGGCGCCAGGGATTCGCGCGCGCACCGAACGCCGCGTCGAAGAGCGTGTCGACGCGGTCGAACAGCGCACGGACGAGCGAACGGACGGGCTCGCGCGCGCGCGCGCTCGCGCCGCCCGGTCCCGGGACGGTGGATGGCGCCTCCGGCATGGGGCTAGTGTAAGGCAGCCGGCGAGGGCGGAGGCTTTGACCGGCGTTAAGACGGCCGGAAGCGCGGTTGATCGAGATCAACCGCGCCGCGACGCGGCGGGCGCCGGGGCGCGAATTGCGGTACAGATCGTCGGTCTGCGTTTCCCCCGTCCGGGAGCACCGACGATGGACCCGACCGTGTACGGCGCTCGCGCGCGACGCGCGAGCCTCCTCCTGATGCTCGCCTGCTCCGCCGCCTTCGCCGCCGTCGCGGGCGCGGCGGACAAGCCGGCGGCGAAAGCGCCGCGCATCGCGCCCGACGTCGCGCTCACCGGAGGCATCGACGATCCGAAGGGCGCCGGCGTCGTCTCGAGCGGCGTTCCGCTGCCGCCGATCCCGCCGGTCAGCGGCCACCGCCAGTCGCCGGTCGCCTCGTGGGGCAAGCCGCTGCCCTACCCGATCGTGATCGCGGACCGGCGCAACAACCGGCTGATCGAGATCGCGCCCGACAAGCGCATCGTGTGGGAGTTCCCGACGCCGAACCTGACGATCTACAGCGGCAACGAGGACGTCAACTTCTCGCCCGACGGCAGGCGGCTCGCGGTCTCCGAGGAGGACAACTACGACGTCCACATCGTCGACTACGAGAAGCGCGAGCTCGCGTGGACCTACGGGACGCCCGAGAAGGGCGGGACGGGCCCCGGCCAGTTCAACTATCCGGACGACGCGCACCTGCTCGACGACGGCACGTTCCTCGCCGCCGACATCCGCAACTGCCGGATCGTGATCATCGATCCGGCGACCTCGACGATCGTCCGGCAGTTCGGCAAGACCGGGCGCTCGCACTGCTACCACAAGCCGCCTCAATACCTGGGATCGCCCAACGGCGCGACGCCGATGGCCAACGGCGACATCCTGATCACCGAGATTCGCGGCGCGTGGATCACCCGGATCACGCGCGAGGGCAAGGTCGTCTGGGACATGCCCGCGCCGCGCATCCGGTATCCATCCGACGCGTTCCCGACCGTCGACGGAAAGCAGGTGATCGTCGCGGACTTCGCGAAGCCGGGACGCGTCGTGATCTTCGACCCGGCGACGAAGAAGGTGACCTGGGAGTACTACGTCGAGAAGGGCGAGGCGATGCTCGACCACCCGTCGCTCGCGCGCGAGCTG
The DNA here is from genome assembly GCA_046347845.1 of Burkholderiales bacterium. Taxonomy (GTDB): domain Bacteria; phylum Pseudomonadota; class Gammaproteobacteria; order Burkholderiales; family Casimicrobiaceae; genus VBCG01. The sequence continues at coordinate 236,366 of JAXMFH010000005.1, forward strand.
CCCGACACCGGCGACATCCTGATCGCGGACGACCTGCGCCACCGGGTGATCGTCGTCGACCGGGCGACGAAGAAGATCGTCTGGCAGTACGGCGTCACCGACACGCCGGGGCACGCGCCGGGCTACCTCTACTACCCGGACGGCTTCGACGTCGACGTGTTCCGCGACTGGCGCGCCCCGGCGCCGCGGTGACGGCAACTCCGGTGCCGGACACCGTGCCTGACACCGGGGCTCCTCAGGAGCGGAAGATCCAGCCGCCTTCCTTCGCGTCGAAGTCGAGCAGCAGGATCGCGCCGGGCTCGAGCGAGACCGTCGCTTCCTTGACGTGGTTGAATCCGCCGGCCGGCGTGTCGCCCAGCTTCGCGACGACGCGGTGCTCGCCGGCGGGGACGTTCACGCGCCGGTAGAGCGTCGAGCTCAGGTCCTTCGCGAGCCCCGACGGCGGGACCGAGACGTCGACGATCGTCTTCCCGTCGAGCTCGATCTGCACCGAGACCGGCACGCGCTCGCGCGGGCACACGCTCGCGACGCGCATGTTCGGCGCGAGCTTCGCGAGCTCCTCGGGCGAGCGCTCGCGGCAGGCCTCCTTGCGCTGGCCCGCGTGCTGCAGCGAGACCTTGACGAGCGCGGTGTCGGGCGGCAGGTGGCGGTACGGCGGCCGCGTCGAGAAATACCCGAGCGCCGCGATGAACGCCGCGTAGCCGAGCGCCTGCCCGGCGTAGCTCACGACCTTGTTGACCGGATGCGCGCCCATCGCTCAGGCCCCTCCGAGCTTCACGAGCTCTTCCTGCGGCGTCTCGCGCGCGAGGTGCGGCGAGAGCCGGAACGCGTCGGAGAAGCAGTCGTTCGGATCCATGCCGCGCGCGCGGAACGCCGGGTGCGCGGCCTCCACCATCGCCACCGAGCCGCACGCGTAGACCTGATGGCCCGCGAGCGTCGGGAAGTCGGCGAGGATCGCCTCGTGCACGAGCCCGGTGCGGCCGGTCCAGTGGTCCTCCGGCTTCGGCTCCGACAGCACCGGCACGAACGTGAAGGTCTCCGGATGCTCCTTCGCCCACCGCTCGCACAGCTCGCGCGCGTACATGTCGCGGAGCGTCCGCGTGCCCCAGTAGAGCACCATCCTGCGCTTGAGCCCGGTCGCGAACGCGTGCTCGACCATGCTCTTGACCGGCGCGAAGCCGGTCGCGCCGGCGACGAACAGGATCGGCTTCGCCGAGTCCTCGCGCAGGAAGAACGAGCCCAGCGGCCCCTCGAACTCGACGGTGTCGCCGACCTTCATCTGCTCGAACACCTGCGTCGTGTAGCGCCCGCCCGGCACGCGCCGGATCTGCAGCTCGACCGTGGGCCCCGCGCCCGGCGCGGTCGCGAACGAGAAGCTGCGCTTCGCGCCGTCCGGCAGCAGGACGTTGATGTACTGGCCCGCGTAGTAGAGCAGCGGCTCCTCGCCCTCGACGGCGAGGTGCACGATCATGACGTCCTCGGCGGCCTTCGCCATCGACGCGACCTTCGCGTGCCACAGCTTCGGCCTGAGTCCGCCGGGCAGCTCGATCGGCACGTACTCGACCTCGAGGTCGGTCTTCGGCACCGCGATGCACGCGAGCACCTTGCCGGCGGCCCGCTCCTCGTCCGAGAGCACCGAGGCCTGGTAGGGACCGAGCTCGACCTCGCCGTAGAGCACCGTGCACTTGCACTGGCCGCAGCCGCCGTTGCGGCAGTCGTAGGGCATCTTGATGCTCTCGCGCAGCACCGCCTCGAGGATCGTCTCGCCGGGCCGCGCCGGGACGATCCGGTTGTCGGGGCGCACCGCGAGGTGCCGGACGACCTTCGAGCCGCGCTTCGGCGGGAGCCAAGGCAGCGCCAGCATGAACAGGGTGCCGCCTCCGACGATGACCCAGAGCAGCGTCGGGCCCCACGAGTACAGCAGCGCGAGCGCGGGCAGGTAGTACCAGTCGAACGCGAGCTCGACGGGGGCGCTCGCGAGATCGGCGGGCCCCATCGACACGGCGGGCTTCACGATCGAGAGCACGACGAGCGCGACCGTGAGCGGGATCGCGATCGACTTCGGCGGATTGGTCTTCGCGCCCGGGACGCGCTGCGTGTGGACCCACAGCAGCGCGAGCACGGCGAGCGGGAACCCGATGTGGATGAACGAGAGCAGCGAGAACAGCCGGTCGTTGACCGCGCCGGGCGTGATGAAGTTGCGGATCAGCGTGCCGTTGAAGATCGGCAGCCAGTCGAGCCACTCGGCGGTCGCGACGACGACGAACTGCGCGAGCCGGTCCCAGGGCAGCATGTAGCCGTTGACGCCCGACATGTAGACGAGCCACAGCAGCACGACGCCCGACACCCACGAGAACCAGCGGAACGCCCGGTAGTGGTCGAACACGAAATGCCTCACGACGTGCAGCAGCATCGTGAGGATCATCCCGTCGGACGCGTAGCGGTGCAGGCTGCGCAGGATGCCGCCCACCCAGCGCTGGTGGTGCGTGATCGCCTCGACCGACTGGTAGGCCTCGGAGACGCCGGTCGAGAAGAACGCGTAGAGGTAGAGCCCGCTCGCGACGACGATCCACAGCAGGTAGTAGCTGATCGCGCCCAGGTAGTAGAACGGGTTCGACGCCTCGCCGAACGCGCGGTTGAACAGCTTCTCGACCGCGAGGAAGACGGACTGGCCGGCGTGGTGGACGATTCGGAGCATCGGGAGGGGCGGCGCGGATCGACCCGCTCATTGTCGCCGGATCGCGCGCCCAAAAAAGCCCGGCCGCGGACGGAGGCAATGCGCCCGGGCCGGGGGTCGAATCGGTTACATCCTCAAATGATGATGCGCCGATCCCGCGGCGCCGGAATTGATCCAGATTAGGGCCCGGCGATGCTGCCGGCGCGAGGGCCCCGGCTGCCGACGCACCGTCAGGCGGGACGCGTGCCGTCGCCGGGCGTGCCGCGCCGGCGGCGGGAGGCGGCGATCAGGTACCAGAGCGTCGCGACGACGATCGTCGAGCCGGTGAAGAGCTCGATGAAGAGCCCGTAGTTGAGGCGGTAGCGGCCGGCGCGCGGGTCGTAGACCGTGCACAGCACCCGTACCCGCTCGATCCAGCCGGCGACGTCGTTCTTCGGCGCGGGGTCGCCCAGGACGAGCTCGCGCAGCGGCGCCACGAACATCGGCAGCTCGAAGCTGTCGCCGTAGACCTGCCGGAACACGCGCCCCTCGCGGTCGAGGAGGGTCGCCTGCGTCAGGTGGTCGAAGCCGGCCGCCGTCGGCACCCACTGGAATCCCATCTCGCGCGCGAGGGCATCGAGCGTGTCCGGCGACGGGGTCGCGAACGTCCAATGGGCGTCGCCCAGCCCCTGCTTGAGCGCGAACTCCCGCATCGCGGTCGGCGAGTCGAACGGCAGGTTGAAGCCGATCGTGAGGACGTCGAAGCTGTCTTCGCCGACCGCCTTGCGTGCAGCGCCGACCGCCTCGCCGAGGAACTTCGTCGTCGTCGGGCACACCTGGAAGCAGCCCGTGTAGACGAACGAGACCACGAGCGGCTTGCCGCGGAAGTCGGAAAGCCGGATCGCGCGGCCGTCGCTCGCGGTGAGGGCGTGGTCGCCGACCTGGCGGCCGATCGCCTCCTGGCTCCGCGCGACGGCCTCGCGCGGGTCGAGCTTCGCGCCGGCCGGAAGCGCCTGGCCGAATGCGAGGTTCCACGCGACGAGCAGGACGAGCCCGATCAGCGCCGCGAGCAGGAGCCGGTTGAGGTGCTTCGGATCGGGGGCGGGATCAGGCACGGAGCAGGGGCTCGACCCCGGCCGCGAGGATCAGGAGCGAGAGCTGCACGAGCGAGGCGTGGAAGCTCGCCAGCGCGCGGGCGCGCGTGGGCTCGAGCGCGAGCTGCGCGGTCCGCAGCAAAAGGAGCGCGCCGCCGGCCACGGCGGACGTCGCGTAGAGCCACGACAGGCCGAGGAACGCCGGCACGATCGACGCGGCGACGAGCATCGCCGCGCCCCAGAACACCGCGCGCGCGGCGGCGGCGTCGCCGACGACCACCGGCAGCATCGGCACGCGCGCCGTCGCGTAGTCGTCGCGGTAGGCGATCGCGAGGCTCCAGAAGTGCGGCGGCGTCCACAGGAACAGCACGACCGCGAAGGCGAGCGTCGTCGCGTCGGGGATGCCGCCGTCGACCGCGGCCGCCCCGGCGAGCACGGCGAAGCTGCCCGCGGCGCCGCCGATCACGATGTTCCAGGCGGTGCGGCGCTTGAGCCAGACCGTGTAGACGACGCCGTACGTGAACGCGCCGAGCGCCGTGTGCAGCGCCGCGACCGGATTGGCGGCAACCCAGGCGAGCCCGACGCCGGCCGCGAAGACGGCGCCGATCGTGAGCGGCCACGCGGGGCCGGCCTTCAGGCGGCCGGTGACGAACGCGCGGTTCCGCGTGCGCCGCATCGAGCGGTCGAGGTCGCGTTCGACGTACTGGTTGAACGCGCCGGCCGCGGCCGACGCGAGCGTGACGGCCAGCACGACGGCGACCGCGCGCCAGGCGTCGATGGCGCCCGGCGCGATCGCCACGCCCGCGAGCGCGGTGGCGCCGATCGCGATGCCGATGCGCAGCTTGAAGAGGTCGAACACGAGGCGCCATCCGGTCGCTGCGCGCGGGGCGCGCGCAGCGGCGGCGGGAGCGGAGTCGGGATTCATCGCGGGCTCCTTCGCGGGATCGGAGGCGAGCGGTCGCAGTCGGACGGAGGGGGCGGCGCTCCGGAGGCGCGTCGCGCCGTCCCCTGCCGCCCGCTGCGATTCGCTAGACCCTGACCGCCGTCAGCCCAACGGCCACACGGTGGACAGGTACTTCCAGTTCACGAAGTAGTACAGGACGAACGAGATCAGGAACACGAACGCCAGCACGAACGTCCCCGGAGCCACGAACCCGGCCGCCCCGATCGATCCGTGTCCCGCGACCGCGACCGCCGGCTGCGGCGCGGGCTTCGGCGCCACGCCGTCCTTCGCCGCGACGTGCTTGAAGTCCGGGGTCTCGATCTTCTTGCCGAGGAACACGCTGCCCACGGTGATGAGCAGGTACATGATCCCGCCCACGATCGCCGCGAGGCCGCTGATCGCCATGATGCCCATCATCAGGTACGCGGTGCCGGGGAACTCGTGCCCGAGCGCGTTGCCGGCGAACGTCATGTCCCAGTGCCGGCGCGGCACGCCGAGCGTCCCGGCGCCCATCATGAACAGCGAGAACGAGCACATCCCGAGCCCGAACAGGTACGGCTGCCACTTCGCCATCCCGGGGAACATCAGCTCGCGGCGGAACAGCGTCGGGATCAGGAAGTACGTGAGGCCCATGAACGCGAGCGTGGTGCCGATGACGACCGTCGCGTGGAAGTGGCCCGGCACGTAGATCGTGTTGTGGATGATGAGGTTGAGCTGCTCGGTGCCCATCATCACGCCCGAGATGCCGCCGAGGAAGCCGAAGCCGATGAGCGAGATGAACATCGCCGAGAAGCTCGGGTTCGACCAGGGCGCCTTGCGCAGCCACTCGAACAGGCCGCGGTTGTAGCCCTTCTCGCGCTGCGCGACTTCGATCGCGCCCGGCACGGTCAGACCGTGGACCATCGACGCCAGCACCGCGAGGTACATCGCGTAGCTGGTGTTGAAGATCTTCCAGTTCGACGTGAGTCCCGGGTCGGCGAGCAGGTGGTGCGCGCTCGCGAGCTGCAGGAAGCAGATGTAGAGGAAGAACGCGGTGCGCGACACCTTCTCGGACATCGGCTTCGCGCCGAACACGACGCCGGCGATCGCGTACCAGACCGAGACGTGCGCCGACACGTTGATCTGCTGCGAGCTGTGTCCGAAGCCCCACCAGACGGTCCGGTACATCAGCGAGTCGATGTGGTCGATGAGGCCGAGCGACCACAGGAACGTCGGGATCAGGATGATCGCGCCCGACGCGATCGTGAACACCGCGATGATCGCGGCGGTCACCGCGCCGAACGTGACGAGCGGCAACGAGCCGTTGTAGGTCTTCTCGGCCTTCGCGACGACGAGCGTCCCGAAGAACACGAAGCAGGCGACGAGCGCGCCGACCGCGAACAGGATGAGGCCCAGGTAGAACGTCGGGTGGGCCCCCATCGGCGCGTACGACGTGAACATCACCGACGAGTCGCCGCGGAACACGGCGACGTTGTTGATGATGGCGCCGAGGATCATCAGCCAGAACCCGGCCCACGCCATCCCCGGCGTCGCGAGCCGGCACTTGAGCAGCACGCTGGCGGCGAAGTAGAGGACCGCGATCTCGAAGAAGATGATCCAGAACACGAGCATGTTGAGCCCGTGCGCGGTGAGCACCAGGTAGAACCAGTCCGGCGGCAGCAGGTGCACCGCGGGCCAGCGCGTCAGCGTGACGAGCAGCGCGAGGATGCCGCCGACGAGCAGCGAGACGACCCCGGCGACGGCGTTCCAGCGGATCAGCGCCTCGGCCGGCTTGTGGTAGACGAGCCCGGTGGACGGGCAGGTGCGGAACAGGCGGTTGACGGCCATCATCGTCCCCTTACTTGGCCTTGACGACGTACAGGCGGCTCGCCATCGTGTGATGGTTGATGCCGCAGTACTCGTTGCAGATGATCGAGTAGGTGCCCGCCTTGGTCGGCGTGATCGTCATCACGTGCTCGTAGCCCGGGTGGACCTCGACGTTGATGTTCTCGGGCTGCAGCGAGAACCCGTGCAGCCAGTCCATCGACGCGAGGTGCAGCCGGTAGGTCTTGCCCTCCTCGAGCTCGATCATCGGCCACCACTGCCACAGCCGCGCGATCAGGTAGACGTCGCTGCCCGCCGGCGGCGCGACCACCGGGATCTTGAGGTCGGTCTCCTCGCGGACCTTGTACTTGTCGACCATCGCCTGCGCCTTCGCCTGGAACATCTCGGGCGTCGTCCGGTAGGCCTCGTTCGACAGGTTCTGCTTACCGTACACGTGCCAATACGGCATCATGAAGAACATGATCAGGCACCATGCGAACGCGATCGCGATCCAGGTGCCCTCGACGCGGTCCAGCGGCTGCTTCCACCAGACGCCTTGCGGGGGTGAGTGCGCTCATCGGGGCAATCTCCTCGTGTCTCGCGGTCCGGGGCTACTTGGCCACCGGGATGCCGATGATCTCCATGACGCCCCACACGATGTAGAGCACGGTCGGCATCGCGACGCCGATGAACAGCAGCAGGAACGGGTTGTCGAGGATCTGCTGCATCGCGGGAACGGGCTCCTCGTCGACGTCGAGCGGACGGTCTGGCGCGGTGTTCATGGTGGGGCCTCCCTGGTGGACCAACGGCCGCGACGGCCCGCGGACGCGGACACGTTCGGCGATGCGGTGGATTCTCGCGGCGGGGCGGGGGAGGCGAAATTGATACCCGTCAAGAATTGGTCAGGGATCGGCCGCGGGCGGTCAAACCCGGGTCAAATCGTTCGCGCTGCGCTGCGGTAAGATCGCGCCGTGAACCGAGCCGCCGCCGCCTTCGCCGCCCCCGCGTCCCGCGCCCGGTCCTCCGACCGGGCGATCGCCGCGTGGCTCCTCGCCTGCTGCGCGCTCGTGTTCGCGATGGTCGTCGTGGGCGGGGTCACGCGGCTGACCCACTCGGGCCTGTCGATCGTCGAGTGGCAGCCCATCGTCGGGACGCTGCCCCCGCTCGACGAGGCCGAGTGGCAGGCGACGTTCGAGAAGTACAAGCTCACGCCCGAGTACAAGCTCGTCAACGAGGGGATGTCGCTCGACGAGTTCAAGGGCATCTTCTGGTGGGAGTACTACCACCGGCTGCTCGGCCGGCTGATCGGCTTCGCGTTCCTCGTCCCGTTCCTCTGGTTCCTGCTGCGCCGCCGCATCCCCGCGGGTTACGGCTGGCCGCTCGCCGGCATCTTCGTGCTGGGCGGACTGCAGGGGGCGATGGGCTGGTACATGGTCAAGAGCGGCCTCGTCGACGACCCGCGCGTCTCGCAGTTCCGGCTCACCGCGCACCTCGCGCTCGCGTTCCTGATCTTCGGCGCGATGCTGTGGGTCGCGATGTCGCTGCTGTTCCGCCGGGCGGGGCGCGCGGCGGGGAGCGGGCGCGCTCGGCGCGCCGCTGGGCGTCGGGAATCGCGCTGCTCGTGTTCGCGATGGTGCTGACCGGAGGCTTCGTCGCCGGCATCCGCGCCGGGTTCGCCTACAACACGTTCCCGCTGATGAACGGCGCGCTCGTGCCGCCCGAGATCATGATGATCGAGCCGTGGTGGCGGAACTTCTTCTGGAACATGGCGACCGTGCAGTTCGACCACCGGCTCGGCGCGTGGCTCCTCGCCTTCCTCGTGCCCGTCCTCTGGTGGAAGGTCCGGAACGCCGGCGTGACGCCGCGCGCGCGCGCCGGCGCGAACCTCCTGCTCGCGATGCTGGCGATCCAGGTCGCGCTCGGCATCGCGACGCTGCTCCTCGTCGTGCCGCTGCCGCTCGCCGCAGCGCACCAGGCGGGCGCGGTGATCCTGTTCGCGCTCTCGCTCCACCTCGTCCACGCGCTCCGCGCGGCGTGACGAAGGCGGCTTGACCGGCATCAAGGCGGCGCCCGCCGCCGGGTCGCTCAAATGCCACGATGAGCGCGCACGCCGCAGCTTCCCTGTCGGTGATCGCCATGAAGCACCGTCACGTCGTGCTGGACGTGCGCGGCATGCAGCCGCCGGAGCCGCTCGAGCGCGTGATCGAGACGATCGGCGACTTCGGGCCGGGCGACACGCTCAAGCTCGTGATCGACTGCGAGCCGAAGCCGCTGTTCCGGATCCTGCAGGCGAACCACTACGAGTGGCGCATCGAGCCCGGCACCGAGTCGAACTACGAAATCACGATCTGGGCGCGCGAATGACCGCGTCGTCGCCAGGGGCGTCGGGACGATGACGATCGACTGCATCCCGCTGATCCGGGAGATCGGGCGCGGCGCCCACGGGGCGCGCGACCTCGACCGCGCCCGCGCGCACGCGATGTTCGCGGCGATGCTCGACGGCGAGGTGCCCGAGCTCGAGCTCGGCGCGATCCTCGTCGCGATGCGGATCAAGGGCGAGTCGCTCGCGGAGTCGCTGGGCTTCCTCGATGCGCTCGAGGCCCGCGCCGCGCGCGTCGCGGCGCCGGGCGACCGGCCGCGCCCGGTCGTGCTCGCGAGCTACAACGGCGCGCGCCGGGGGCCGAACCTCACGCCGCTCGTCGCGCTGCTGCTCGCCCGCTACGGGGTCCCCGTGCTCGTGCACGGCCTCGCGGGCGCCGGGTCGCTCGACGCGGGAGGCGGCGACGACGACGCGCCCGACGACGCGAGCTACGGCCGCGTCACGAGCGCCCGCATCCTGAACGAGCTCGGCGTGCCGCCGTCGCCGACCGTCATCGACGCCGAGGCGCGCCTCAGGCGCTCGGGCGTCGCCTACCTGCCGACCTCGGTGCTGTCGCCGGGTCTCGCCCGGCTGCTCGCGACGCGCGAGCGACTCGGCGTGCGCTCGTCGGCGCACAACGTCGTCAAGCTCCTCGACCCGTTCGGGGGCGCCGCAGTGCGCGTCGTGTCGGTCTCGCACCCGGACTACCTCGACCGCATGCGCGAGGTGCTCGCGGCGACGGCCGCCGACGCGATGCTGCTCCGCGGCACCGAGGGCGAGCCGTTCGCGAATCCGAAGCGCTGCCCGCGGATCGAGCTCTTCCTGCGCGGCGAGCTCGCGCGCTGCACCGAGGCCGAGGAGGGCGCGATCGAGGCGGTCCCCGCGCTGCCGGACGGCAGCGACGCGCAGGCGACGGCCGAGTGGATCGGCGAGGCGCTGGCCGGCTCGCAGGCGGTGCCCGCGCCGATCGTCCAGCAGCTCGGCTGCCTGCTCGAGGCCGCCCGCGAGCCGGTCGCCGCCGCGGCCTGACGCCGCGCCGACCGGCGCGGCACCGCGCGCGTCCCGGCAGCGTTGACCGGCCCTAGTCGGCCGCGAGCGCGCCGCGGCCGCGGGCGCGATCGAGGCGAGCGTGTCCGCGAGCGATACCACTTCGCCGACGATCACGAGCGTCGGCGGCGCGAGTCCCGCTCCGGCGGCGAGCGCCGGCAGCGTCGCGAGGGTCCCGCGCACGGCGCGCTGGGTCGGCAGCGTCCCGTCCTGGATCACGGCGGCGGGCGTCGAGGCCGGGAGCCCGTGCGCGACGAGCTGGCGGGCGAGCTCCGGCAGCCCCGCGAGCCCCATGTAGACGACGACGGTCTGGCCGGGCCGCGCGAGCGATGCCCAGTCGAGGCTCATCGTGCCGTCGCGCAGGTGGCCGGTGACGAAGGTGAGGGCGTGCGCGCAGTCGCGGTGCGTGAGCGGAATGCGCGTCGCGGCCGCGATGCCGCACGCGGCGGTGATCCCGGGCACGATCTCGTAGGCGACGCCCGCCGCGGCGAGCGCCTGCGCTTCCTCGCCCCCGCGGCCGAACACGAACGGGTCGCCGCCCTTCAGCCGCACGACGCGCCGTCCGGCGCGCGCGAGCGCGACCAGGAGCGCATTGATCTCGTGCTGCGGCAGCGTGTGGTTCGAGCGCTCCTTGCCGACGTAGATGCGCTCGGCGCCGGGTCCGAGCAGCGCGAGCACGCCGCCGCCCACCAGGTGGTCGTAGACGCAGGCGTCCGCCTCGCCGAGCAGCCGCGCGGCCTTGAGCGTCAGGAGATCGGGATCGCCGGGACCCGCGCCGACCAGATGCACGATGCCCGCGGGCGTGCCCGGCGCGCCGCGCGCGCTGCCGCGCCGCCGCCAGGCTCGCCGGCGGATCGGCCTTTCGCGACACGGGCGCGCACGCCGACTCCCCGCGCGCCCGGCCTGGTTCGTTCGCCCTCGCGAGCATCGATGCCCCCGGATTCGGCCCGGCCCCGCGGTCGCGGCGCCTGCGCCAGATCAGATGCCGGCAGTCTAGGGGCGGGCATCCGACGGCCCCTTGATAAGCGTCAAGGTGCGGGAGCGGCAGTCAAAGAGAATTGCCTCACCGACGAGATAGATTCCCGTACATCCTGCGGGCTTCCACGAGGGAGAAGAAGATGAGCAAGCGCAATCGGTGGTTGATGGGCGCGGCGGTCGTCGCCGCGCTGCCGCTGGCGATTTCCCAGGCGTACGGGCAGCAGGCCGCCCCGGCGGCGGCGACCCAGGCCGCGCCCGCGGCCGCGGCGCTGACCGCGGCCGAGAAGGACGCCGCGAAGAAGATCTACTTCGAGCGCTGCGCGGGCTGCCACGGCGTGCTGCGCAAGGGCGCGACCGGCAAGAACCTCGAGCCGCACTGGACGAAGAAGCTGCCCGACGGCACCACGCAGGAAGGCGGCACGAAGAACCTCGGCACCGCGCGGCTCGAGAAGATCATCTCGTACGGCACCGAAGGCGGGATGGTGAACTTCGACGACATCCTGTCGAAGGACGAGATCTCGCTGATGGCGCGCTACATCCAGGAGACGCCCGACACGCCGCCCGAGTTCAGCATGGCCGACATGACGGGAACGTGGAAGGTCATCGTACCGGTCGACCAGCGTCCGAAGAAGCAGATGAACAACTTCAACCTGAAGAACATGTTCTCCGTGACGCTTCGGGATACGGGCGAAGTCGCGCTGATCGACGGCGACACGAAGGAGATCCGCAGCATCGTCAAGACCGGCTACGCGGTGCACATCTCGCGCCTGTCCAAGTCGGGCCGCTACGTGTACGTGATCGGGCGCGACGGCCGCCTGTCGCTGATCGACCTGTGGATGGAGAAGCCCGCGGTCGTCGCCGAGGTGAAGGTGGGCTTCGACGCCCGTTCGGTCGACACGTCCAAGTTCAAGGGCTTCGAGGACAAGTACGCGATCGCGGGCAGCTACTGGCCGCCGCAGTACGTGATTATGGAGGGCGAGACGCTCAAGCCGATCAAGATCGTCTCGACCCGCGGCATGACGGTCGACGGCGAGTACCACCCCGAGCCGCGCGTCGCGTCGATCGTGTCGTCCGAGACCAAGCCCGAGTGGGTCGTCAACATCAAGGAGACCGGCCAGATCCTGCTCGTCGACTACTCGGACATCAAGAACCTGAAGGTCACGACGATCGGGTCGGCGAAGTTCCTGCACGACGGCGGCTGGGACGCGTCGAAGCGCTACTTCCTCGTCGCGGCGAACGCCTCGAACAAGATCGCGGCGGTCGACACGAAGACCGGCAAGCTCGCGGCGCTGATCGACACGAAGAAGATCCCGCACCCGGGGCGGGGCGCGAACTTCAAGCACCCGCAGTACGGTCCGGTCTGGGCGACGGGCCACCTGGGCGACTCGGTCATCACGCTGATCAGCACGCCGTCCGACAAGCCCGCCGACGCCAAGTACAAGGACAACAACTGGAAGGTCGTGCAGGAGGTCAAGCACATCGGCGCGGGCAACCTGTTCGTCAAGACCCACCCGAAGTCGAAGCACCTGTGGGCCGACGCGCCGCAGAACCCCGAGCGCGAGATCGCCGAGTCGGTCGCCGTCTGGGACATGGCCGACCTGTCGACGCCCAAGAAGGTGATCAACGTGGCGAAGGACTCGGGCCTCCCGGCGACCAAGTCGATCCGGCGCGCCGTCCACCCCGAGTACAGCGCGGACGGAACCGAGGTATGGATCTCGCTGTGGGGCGGCAAGACCGACCAGTCGGCGATCGTCGTCTATGACGACAAGACGCTGGCGGTCAAGAAGGTCATCACCGACCCGAAGATGATCACGCCGACGGGCAAGTTCAACGTCTACAACACGCAGCACGACATCTACTAAGAAGAAGCAGCAGGCTGCATCGCCGGACGCGGGGGCGCGAAGGTCGCCCCCGCCATCCCGGACAACGAATATCAACGCGGGCGGCCGAAGGCCGTTCGCCCCACGCGGGGCGGAGCGGACCGGCGCGCCCGATGCCGCGATACGACGAGGAACGACGATGGCAGGCAACGACGAGGCAACGAACGGCGGAGGCGCGCTGTCGCGCCTCTGGAGGTGGCTGCGCCGGCCGAGCGGCACGATCACGGTGCTCACGCTGCTGGCCGTCGGCTTCGCATCGGGGGTCATCTTCTGGGGCGGCTTCAACACCGTCGTCGAGGCCACCAACACCGAGCAGTTCTGCATCTCCTGCCACGAGATGCGCGACAACGTGTACGCCGAGTACAAGGAGACGATCCACTACTCGAACCGCACCGGCGTGCGCGCGGTGTGCGCCGATTGCCACGTTCCGAAGGACTGGACCCACAAGATGATCCGCAAGGTCCAGGCCACGAAGGAACTGTACGGCAAGGTGATGGGCACGATCGACACGAAGGAGAAGTTCGAGGCGAAGCGCCTCGAGCTCGCGCGGAACGAGTGGGCGCGCATGAAGGCCGCGGACTCGCGCGAGTGCCGCAACTGCCACGGCTTCCAGAGCATGAACACCGAGGTGCAGAAGCCGCGCGCCAAGAAGGCGCACGAGCTCGGCCAGCGCGACAAGCAGACCTGCATCGACTGCCACAAGGGCATCGCGCACCACAAGCCTCAGGGCATGACCGAGGCGGACGAAGGCTGACCCCGGCGAAGGACGAACGGGACAACAACGGGAGCATGACGATGGGCAAGCAGACATTTCTCGGCGTCGCGATCGGCGTGGCGCTCGCCGCCGCGGGCGCGGCGCACGCGGCGGCGCCGGACTGGAGCAAGGTGCCGGCGAAGCAGATCACCGTGTTCTACCCGGGCGCCTCGCCGATGGAATGGATCATGAAGGGCAGCGAGCACGGCGGCGCGCGCGCCCTCAAGAAGGGCGAGACCTGCGCGTCGTGCCACAACGACGAGGCCGCCGACATGGGCAAGAAGATGGTGAGCGGCCAGAAGCTCGAGCCGACGCCGCCCAAGGGCAAGGCCGGCTCGATCCCGGTCTCGGTGCAGGCCGCGAACGACGGCACCAACCTCTACGTGCGGTTCCAGTGGAAGCAGCCGCCGGCCTCCGGCGGCGCGAAGATGGACGCCGACAACCAGGTCAAGCTCGCGTTCATGCTCGAGGACAACAAGATCGAGATGGCGAACCTCGCCGGCTGCTGGGCCACCTGCCACGAGGACTCGCGCACGATGCCCGGCGCGAAGGACGACAAGAAGACCAAGTACGTCGCGGGCGCGAGCGTCGACAGCGGCAAGTACTACGACATCGTCCAGTGGAAGATGAAGGGCAAGCCGGCCGACGGCTACGTCGCCGAGTCGCGCGTGATGGAGGGCGGCACCGCGCTCGTGACCGCCGACGGCAAGAAGGACGGCGACACGTGGACCGTCGTGTTCACGCGCAAGCTCGCCGGCGGCAAGGGCGACATCGCGCTCGCCCCGGGCAAGACCTACAACTTCGGCTTCGCGATCCACGACGACTGGGCCGCGGGCCGCTTCCACCACGTCTCGCTCGGCTACACGCTCGGCATCGACGCGAAGGCCGACATCACCGCCGCCAAGCAGTGACGCGTTGATCGCGCGGGGCTTCCGCCCCGCGACGTCCGCACCGACGGGGGCCTCGCGCCCCCGTCGTCGTTCGCGCGACCGGGAGCGGCGATCGCGCCCGCCGGCACGAGCTCGCTCGGTCGCGAAACCCCGCATCCCCGTGACGGCGCGATAGACTCGCGAGACCCGCGGTGGGGCCGGTCGGCTTGCCGGCGCCGGCGGCGACGCGAGGACCCCGCATGTACCTGCCCGGCCACTTCGAAGAGACGCGGCTCGACGAGCTCCACCGCTTCGTCGACGAGCACCCGTTCGGCGCCCTCGTCGTTCACGGGCCGAACGGTCTCGACGCCAACCACCTGCCGTTCCTGCTCGAGCCCGCGGCGGGCGCATACGGACGGCTCCTCGCTCACGTCGCCCGCGCGAACCCCCTCTGGCGCGAAGCGAAGGACGGCGACGAGGCGCTGGTCATCTTCCGCGCCGAGGACGCGTACGTCTCGCCCAACTGGTATCCGAGCAAGCACGAGGCGCACCGCCAGGTCCCGACCTGGAACTACCGCGTCGTGCACGTCCACGGACGGCTCGCGATCCGCGACGACGAGAGGTTCGTGCGCGGCGTCGTCGCGCGGCTCACGCGCGTCCACGAGGCGCGAACCGGATCGGCGACGCCGTGGCGGATGGGCGACGCGCCCGCCGATTACCTCGACCGGATGCTGGGCGCGATCGTGGGCATCGAGGTCGAGATCACCGCGATCGTCGGCAAGTGGAAGCTCGGGCAGAACAAGGACGAGCGCGACCGACTCGGCGCGGCCGAGGCGCTGAGCGAGCGCGGCCTCGAGGCGATCGCGGCCGCGATGCGCGGCGCGCGCGCGGGGGAATCCTGATACCCGGGCGCCCGGCTCGCGGGTTCCCCAACCACGTCGACCTCGCGGTGTCCGACCTGGAGCGTTCGGTCGCGTTCTGCGACACGCTGCTCACGCATCCGGGGTTCGTTCGCTCGACCGAGTACGCGGGCGAGGTCCCGAACTGGACGCGCGCGGAAGGCGAGGCGACGTTCAGCCTCGGCCTGCACGCGGCGCGTCGCGAGGTGCCGCATGATCGCCACGCGCCCGGCCTCCACCGCCCGGCGTTCCACGCCGGCAGTCGCGGCGAGGTCGACGCGGTGCACGAGCTCGTTCGCTCGGCGGGCGCGACGGTCCTCGATCCGCCCGCCACGTACGACTGCAAGCCGGGCAACCGCGCGGTCTTCTTCGCCGACCCGGACGGCCTCGGGCGGGAGGTGGTGTTCGAGCCGGGGCTCGCGCACAATCCGGCCTGAGCGGGCGCGGCCCGCCCGCTTCGGAACGCGTGCCGCACGGGGCGCTGGTGTCGGTGCATCACGACGAACGGGGGTCGCGATGAAGCGAGTGACGGGCATCGGAGGGATCTTCTTCCAGGCGAGGGACCCGGCCGCGCTGCAGGCCTGGTACCGGCGCCATCTCGGCATCGACGTGCAGGACTGGGGCGGCACGGCGTTCCGCTGGACCGACGACGACGGCAGGCCGGCGGGCGGCACGACCGTCTGGTCGATCGGGGCCGCGGACGGGGACTATTTCGCGCCGAGCCGGGCGCCGTTCATGGTCAACTACCGCGTCGCCGACCTGCACGCGTTGCTGGAGGCGCTTCGCGTCGAGGGCTGCGAGGTGCTCGAGAAGGTCGACGAATCCGACTTCGGCAAGTTCGGATGGGTGATGGACCCCGAAGGGAACAAGGTCGAGCTCTGGCAGCCGCCGGACGGGCAGTGACGCGCACGACGTCCGGCGGATTCGTGGCTCCGCACGGGCTCGCCGCGCGCAGCGCGAGGCGCCCCCGATCGCGCTCGCGCCGCCGATCGGCCGGCGTCCGCGCGAGGGCGCGCGGCCGCCGAAGCGTGTCGCGCTAGGGCTTCGCCGGCTGCGCGCCGACGAACTGGTTCTCGACGAGCGGCTTCGCGTCGAACTGCGGAACGTGGCAGAGCTGGCAGGCGTGCCGGCGGTTGTCGGTGTCGGCGAGCTTCTGCCCGGTCGCGCTCACGAAATGGGTGTCCGAGATCTTCGGCGCGCCCTTCTTCACGTAGTTCTGCGCGCCGTGGCACTCGAGGCACTGGTTGTCCTGCAGCGTCACCTCGTCGAAGTTCTCGGTCGCGTGCGGGATCACCGGCGGCTGGCCGACGAAGGTGCGCGCGACCTTGTCCTGCGATCCGGGCTTCTTGCCGAGCTGCTCGTGCACGTCCGGCGCCTGGTCCGGCGCCGAGGCGTCGGTGCCCCGGAGGCTCGCCACCGGCACGGGCGCCCCGCGGCGGCCGCCCCTTCCGGCCCGGCCGGCGCCGACACGCAGGCCGCGAGCACGAGGCTGCCGGCCGCCAGGGCCGCCACCGCGGCCGTCAAGGTCCTCTTCATCGTCGTCCTCCTCGCTCAAGCCTCATTCACGAGCGGTTCGCGCCGGCCGCCGCCGCGCCGGCGCCCGGCGCCGCCGGGGCGGGCGCTTCCTCGCGTCCGTCGTACCGCCATCCGAAACGGAAAACCGACTTCGAGCACACGTCGATGCAGCGCCCGCAGTTCGTGCAGTTGGGCGACAGGATGACGGGGCCCGCGCCGCGCGACGCGCCCTTCAGCGCAGGCTTGATCACCTGCATCTCCGGGCACACCGCGTAGCAGTCCATGCAGTCGTTGCAGTGCGCGCGCCGCGCCGCGGTCACGCGGACCGGGCTCTTCAGCGCGAGCACGCTGTAGAAGGCGCCGACCGGGCACACGTGGCCGCACCAGCCGCGGTCGGCGAACAGGAGATCGAACAGGAACACCGCGAGCACGATCGCCCAGGCGGCGCCGACGCCGAAGATCACGCCGCGGTGGAACATCGAGACCGGGTTCACGAGCTCCCACGCGATCGTGCCGGTCGCGCCCGCCAGCACGAGCGTCGCGCCGAGCAGCCAGTAGCGGACGCTCCGCGCGATGCGCACCGACTTCGTGATGCCGAGCCGGCGGCGCAGCCAGTGCGCGAGGTCGGTGACCAGGTTGACCGGGCACACCCACGCGCAGTAGGCGCGTCCGCCGACCAGGAAATAGAGCGCGAGCACGATCGCCGCGCCGACGAGGGCCTTGCGCTCGGGCGCGTGTCCGGCGAGCGCCGATTGCAGCAGCACGTACGGATCGGCGAGCGGCAGCACGCCCAGCGTGTAGCTGAACGACAGGTTGCCCTTGACGATCCAGATGCCGGCGAGCGGCCCCAGCAGGAACAGCGCGAGGATGCCGAGCTGCGAGGCGCGCCGCGCGAGCAGCCACTTGCGGCTCGCCAGCCATCCCTTGACGGCCGCGGCCTCGGCGCCCGGACGCGCCACGGCGGCCATCACTTCGCCCCCTTCGGCGCGCGCCGGCAGCGTCGCGAGCTCGGGCTCGTCGCGGACGAGGCCGCGGCCCCCGAGTTCGTACCGGTAGCCTTCGGGCAGGTTGTACCTGTGCTCGGCATCCGGGGCGACGAGGCTCTCGCCCGAGCGCTCCTTCTCCTTCCAGCCGAGCCGGTAGTGCGCGCCGATCTCGCCCTTCGCGAGCGCGGCGGGCAGCACCTTGATCGCCGAGGCCTCGAGCACGCAGGCCTTCTCGCACTTGCCGCAACCGGTGCACGCGTCCGAGTGCACGACCGGGATGAACATCGTGTGCCGGCCGGTGCGCGGGTTGTGCTGCGGCTCGAGCGTGATCGCCTTGTCGATCAGCGGGCACACGCGGTAGCAGACGTCGCAGCGCATGCCGAGCCAGTTGAGGCAGCTCTCCTGGTCGATCAGCACCGCGAGGCCCATGCGCGCCTTCGCGACGTCGGTCAGCGCGTGATCGAGCGCGCCGGTCGGGCACGCCTTGACGCACGGGAGGTCCTCGCACATCTCGCAGGGCAGGCTGCGGGCGACGAAGTACGGCGTCCCGGTGGCGACCCGCTCCTCGGGCGTCGCGAGCGACAGGATATTGTAGGGACAGTCGCGCACGCACATCCCGCAGCGGATGCACGCGCCCTGGAAGTCGCCCTCGGCGAGCGCGCCCGGCGGGCGCAGCGCGCCGGGAGGCAGCGCCTTCGCCTGCTTCGCGTAGAGCGCGAGCCCGCCGGCCGCGAGGCCGACGCCGCACGCCATCTTCGCCGCGTCCAGCATGAACTGGCGGCGGGCGGCGCTTTCGGGGGAGGGCTTGTCCTGCTCGCTCATCTCGATCCCCGTCCGGGGACGCTCGCGCGCCCCGGCCCGGGTCGGTCGCGATCACGCGGCTCGCGTCACGCCTTCGCGATCTTCACCGCGCATTTCTTGAAGTCGGTCTCCTTCGAGATCGGGCAGGTCGCGTCGAGCGTGAGCTTGTTCACGAGCCGGCCCTCGTCGAAGAAGGGGACGAACACGACGCCCGGCGGCATCCTGTTGCGGCCGCGGGTCTCGACGCGGGTGGTCATCTCGCCGCGCCGGCTCGCGATCTTCACCGTGTCGCCACGCTGCAGCCCGCGCTTCTTCGCGTCCTCGGGGTTCATGAACACCCAGGCCTCGGGGAACGCGCGGTAGAGCTCGGGGACGCGCCGCGTCATCGTGCCGGTGTGCCAGTGCTCGAGCACGCGGCCCGTGCAAAGCCACAGGTCGTACTCGGCGTCCGGCGATTCGGCCGCGGGCTGGTAGGGCAGCGCGAAGACCCACGCCTTGCCGTCCGGGCGGCCGTAGAAGCGGACGTCCTCGCCCTTCTTCACGTACGGGTCGTAGCCCTCGCGGTAGCGCCACAGCGTCTCCTTGCCGTCGACGACCGGCCAGCGCAGGCCCCGCACCTTGTGGTAGTGGTCGAACTCGCCCAGGTCCTTGCCCTTGCCCAGGCCGAACTGCCGGTACTCCTCGAAGAGCCCCTTCTGCACGTAGAAGCCGCACTCCTTCGACTCGTCGTTCGCGTAGCCCTTGTAGTTGACCCGCTCGAGCTCGGAGACCGGGAACCGGTTGACGCTGCCGTTCGCGAACAGCACCTCGTAGAGGGTCTTGCCGCGGTACTGCGGCGCCTTCGCGAGGAGCTCCTCGGGCCACACCTCCTCGACCTTGAAGCGCTTCGCGAACTCGAGGTACTGCCACAGGTCCGACTTCGCCTCGCCCGGCGGCTTCACCTGCTGGCGCCAGAACTGGCCGCGCCGCTCGGCGTTGCCGAACGCGCCTTCCTTCTCGGTCCACATCGCCGAGGGGAGGATCAGGTCCGCCGCGAGCGCGGTGACCGTCGGGTACGCGTCGGAGACGACGACGAAGTTCTCGGGGTTGCGGAAGCCCGGCCAGCGCTCGCCGTTGATGTTCGGCCCCGCCTGCATGTTGTTGGTCGTCGTCGTCCAGTAGAAGTTGAGCTTGCCGTCCTTCAGCATCCGGTCCTGCAGGACGGCGTGGTAGCCGACCTGTCCGACGATCGTCCCCTCCGGCAGCTGCCAGATCTTCTCGGCGACCTTCCGGTGGTCGGGATTGGCGAGCAGCATGTCGGCGGGCAGCCGGTGCGCGAACGTGCCGACCTCGCGCGCGGTCCCGCAGGCCGACGGCTGGCCGGTGAGCGAGAACGGGCTGTTGCCCGGCTCGGAGATCTTGCCGACCAGCAGGTGGCAGTTGTAGATCTGGTTGTTGACCCAGGTCCCGCGCGTGTGCTGGTTGAAGCCCATCGTCCAGTACGACGTGACTTTGGTCTTCGGGTCGGCGTAGGCCTTCGCGAGCGCCTCGAGCTTGTCCTTCGGCACGCCGGAGAGCTCGCTCACCCGGTCGAGGGTGTACTCGGCGACGAACGCCTTGAACTCGTCGAAGGTCATCGGCGAGTTCGCGCCCGGGTCGCCCTTCGGCTTGCCGTCGGCGCCCGGGTAGCCGTTGTTGCCGGCGGAGACCTCGAGCGGGTGGTTCGGGCGCAGCCCGTAGCCGATGTCGGTCACGCCCTTGCGGAACGCGACGTGCTTCGTCACGAAGTCCTGGTTGACCGCGCCGCTCTGGATGATGTGGTTGCAGATGTAGTTCATGATCGCGAGATCGGTCTGCGGCCTGAAGATGATCTCGACGTCGGCCAGCTCGCTCGAGCGGTGGCCGTAGGTGGACAGCACGAAGATCTTGACGTGCTTCGCGTTGAGGCGCCGGTCGGTGATGCGCGACCACAGGATCGGGTGCATCTCGGCCATGTTCGAGCCCCACAGCACGAACGCGTCGGCGTGCTCGGCGTCGTCGTAGCAGCCCATCGGCTCGTCGGCCGCGAACGTGCGCATGAAGCCCATCACGGCCGAGGCCATGCAGTGGCGCGCGTTCGG
This sequence comes from Burkholderiales bacterium, assembly GCA_046347845.1. Lineage (GTDB taxonomy): Bacteria > Pseudomonadota > Gammaproteobacteria > Burkholderiales > Casimicrobiaceae > VBCG01. Next base: position 257,049 of record JAXMFH010000005.1, read on the forward strand.
GTCGACGTTGTTGGAGCGGAAGCCCGCCTTGAAGAGCTTGTTCGCCGCGTAGCCTTCCCACACCGTCCACTGGCCCGACCCGAACATGCCGACCGCCGTCGGCCCCTTGGCCTTCAGCGTCGCCTTGCACTTCTCCTCCATCACGTCGAACGCCTGCTTCCAGGTGATCGGCGTGAACTCGCCGTTCTTGTCGTACTTGCCGCCTTTCATGCGCAGCATCGGCGTCGTCAGCCGGTCCTTCCCGTACTGGATCTTGGCGAGGAAGTAGCCCTTGATGCAGTTCAGCCCCTTGTTCACCGGCGCGTCCGGGTCGCCCTGCGTCGCGACGACGCGGCCGTCGCGCACGCCGACCAGCACGCCGCAGCCGGTGCCGCAGTAGCGGCAGACGCCCTTGTCCCACTTGATGCCGTCGTCGGGCTGCGCCTGCGCCAGCGCCTCCTGGACGCCGGGGACGACGACGCCCGCGGCCGTGGCGGTCGCGGCGATGGCGCTGTTCCTGATGAACTCGCGTCGGCTGATGGACATGCTCGCTCTCCTCGTCAGCGATGCTCGGTTTCTTCGTTCAGCGCTTCGTCGTGGTGGTAGACGAGCGCGGTGGACAGGACGCCGTCGGTCTTCGCGATGGCGTCGAGGGCCTCGCCGGCGGCGCGGTCGTCGGCGTGCTCGACCGTCACCACCATGCGCCCCTCGGGCGAGACGCCGTGCACCTCGACGCCGGGGAGGGACTTCAGCGCCTCGCGAACCGCTGCGCAGCGGTCGGGCTTCGAGTAGACGACGATGCCGGTGATGTTCATGGTTGCGCGAAATGGCACGAATACATCACGCACATGATGGAACCGCGGCAAAGACCGCGAATTGATCAGGGTCAAGCGGAATCCCCGGCGTCGCGCGAGGCGGGCGTCCGGGAGCCCGGGCGCCCGGTTCCCGGACCGTCGTTGCGGCAACGCGCCGGCGGGCGGCCACCGCGGCCGGGACGCGCGAATCCCGAAGGGCCCGTCCACTGCGTCGACAGCGTCGATTCTTGGCTTTTTCACCCGTATTTGACCGGACGCCGCGAAACGATTGACTGGCATCAAGGTTCGGCCGGGGGGCGAGGGGAGACTGCCCGACGCGGCCCTCGATCCGGAGGCATGCCCGCCGCGGCGACGATTTCACGAGGCACTCATGATTGCGAGAAACGGCGGGACGCTCCGCTCCTTGATCACGGCCGCGGCGATGGGCCTCGCCGCCGCAGGCGCCCAGGCGCAGCAGGCGGCGCCGCCGGCAGGGCCGCAGCCCCAGCACAAGGAGATCACCGCGCCCGAGACGGCCTACCAGGCGGGCAGCTCGCCGCTCGCCGGCGTCGAGATGTACCAGGACATCAACCCGAAGGCGCCGCCGATGTCGAAGGCCGAGTTCGACAAGGCGCGCCAGATCTACTTCGAGCGCTGCGCGGGCTGCCACGGCGTGCTGCGCAAGGGCGCGACCGGCAAGCCGCTGACGCCGGACCTCACGATCGACAAGGGCACCGAGTACCTGAAGGTGTTCATCAAGTACGGGTCGCCCGCCGGCATGCCGAACTGGGGCACGTCGGGCGAACTCTCGGACGCCGAGGTCGACCTGATGGCGCGCTACGTCCAGCAGACGCCGCCGCAGCCGCCCGAGTTCGGCCTGAAGGAGATGAAGGCGACCTGGAAGGTCGTCGTGCCTCCGGGCGAGCGTCCGAAGAAGAAGATGAACAGCTACAACCTCGACAACCTCTTCTCGGTGACGCTGCGCGACACCGGCGAGGTCGCGCTGATCGACGGCGACAGCAAGGAGATCATCAACGTCGTCAAGACCGGCTACGCGGTCCACATCTCGCGGATGTCGGCCTCCGGCACGCTACCTGTTCGTGATCGGCCGCGACGCGAAGATCAACATGATCGACCTGTGGATGGAGAAGCCCGACACCGTCGCGGAGATCCGCACGGGCCTCGAGGCGCGGTCGGTCGAGACCTCGAAGGCGAAGGGCTGGGAGGACAAGTACGCGATCGCGGGCAGCTACTGGCCGCCGCAGTTCGTGATCATGAAGGGCGACACGCTCGAGCCGCTCAAGATCGTCTCGACCCGCGGCATGACGGTCGGCACGCAGGAGTACCACCCGGAGCCGCGCGTCGCGGCGATCGTGGGCTCGCACTTCAAGCCCGAGTTCGTCGTCAACGTCAAGGAGACGGGCAAGGTCCTGCTCGTCAACTACAAGGACCTCGACAACCTCAACGTCACCGAGATCCCGACCGCGCAGTTCCTGCACGACGGCGGCTACGACTCGACGCACCGCTACGTGCTCATGGCCGCGAACCAGTCGAACAAGATCGCGGTCGTCGACACGAAGGAAGGCAAGCGCACGGCGATCGTCGAGGTCGACAAGATCCCGCACCCGGGTCGCGGCGCGAACTTCGTGCACCCGACCTGCGGGCCGGTCTGGGCGACCGGGCACCTCGGCAGCGAGAAGATCTCGCTGATCGGCACCGATCCCGTCAAGCACCCGAAGTACGCGTGGAAGGTGTGCGAGACGATCGACGGGCAGGGGGGCGGCAACCTGTTCATCAAGACCCACCCGAAGTCGAAGAACCTCTACGTCGACACGCCGCTCAACCCGGACCCGAAGATCTCGAGCACGGTGGCCGTCTACGACACGACGAACCTGAAGGCGGGCTACAAGGTGCTTCCGATCGCCGAGTGGTCGGGCGTGGGCGAGGGCGCCAAGCGCGTCGTGCAGCCCGAGTTCAACAAGGCGGGCGACGAGGTGTGGTTCTCGGTGTGGAGCGCGAAGAACCAGGAGTCGGCGCTGGTCGTCGTCGACGACAAGACGCTCAAGCTCAAGAAGGTGATCCGGAACCCGAAGCTGATCACGCCGACCGGCAAGTTCAACGTCTACAACACGCAGCACGACGTCTACTGACCCGCCCGGGTCGGTGATGAGGGGGCGGCCGCGGGGCCGCCCCTTCGCTTTTCCTTGGCGCCGATCCGGGCGAAGATGCCGCCCTGGCCCTCGCGCGGGGCCCGCTTGAGATGCGTCAATGCCGGGCAGGCGCCGCGCCCGGATCATGGAGGCCATCGAGGAGGATCGACGTGGAGGCCGCCCGTCCCCTGATGCTCGCCGTCGCGCTCGCCGCGGCGGCCGCCGCCGTGCCGCTCTCCGGCGCGGCGGGGAGCGCGCCCGCGCCGGCGGCGCGGTCCGCCAGCGTCGCCGATCCCGATCCGGCACGGCAGCGCGAGCTGCTCGTGCTGCTCAAGCAAGACTGCGGTTCCTGCCACGGCATGCGCCTGACCGGCGGTCTCGGTCCCGCGCTCACGCCGGAGGCGTTGAGAACGAAACCGGCGGAAAGCCTGGCCGCGACGATCTACTACGGCCGAACCGGAACCGCGATGCCGCCCTGGCGGCCCTTCCTGTCCGAGGCAGAGGCTCACTGGCTGGTTGCCCGGATGATCGATGGGGCAACCGATGTCGCCGCTCGCTAGTCCTGCCGTCCGCCGCGCGCTCGCGTGGGCGTCCGGCTTCCTGATCGCCCCGCTCGCGCTCGCGGCTTTCGCCGCGGAGCTGCGCGGCACCGGCGACCTGGGCGTGGTGATCGAGCGCGCTGCCGGGCGCGTCCAGATCGTCGACACGACCGCGCGCTCCGTGCTCGGCACCGTCGAAGGCCTGGGCGACCTCTCGCACGCCTCCGTCGTCTACTCGCGCGACGGTCGTTACGCGTACGTGTTCGGCCGCGACGGCGGGCTCACCAAGGTCGACCTGCTCGAGCGGAAGATCGCGAAGCGCGTGATCCAGGCCGGAAACTCGATCGGCGGCGCCGTGAGCCAGGACGGCCGCGTCATCGCCGCGCAGAACTACACGCCCGGCGGCGTGAAGCTGTTCGACGCCGGCACGCTCGAGCTCCTCGCGGACATTCCCGCGGCAGCGGGCCCGGACGGCAAGCCCTCGAAGGTCGTCGGGCTCGCCGACGCGCCGGGCCGGCGCTTCGTCGCGAGCCTGTTCGACGCCGGCGAGATCTGGGTGATCGACGCGAAGGATCCGCGCGCGCCGAAGGTCGAGCGCTTCCGCGACATCGGCAAGCAGCCCTACGACGGGCTCGTCACGCCCGACGGCCGCTGGTACCTCGCGGGTCTGTTCGGCGAGGACGGGCTCGCGCTGCTCGACCTGTGGCACCCCGAGCGCGGCGCGAAGCGCGTGCTGCCGGACTACGGCAAGGGCGAGGAGAAGCTGCCCGTCTACAAGATGCCGCACCTGCGCGGCTGGGCGATCGCCGCCGGGTACGCCTGGCTCCCGGCGATCGGCCGCCACGAGGTGCTCGTCGTCGACACGCGCGACTGGCGCGAGGTCGCGCGCGTGAAGGTCGCGGGCCAGCCGGTGTTCGTGATCGCGCGCCCCGACGCCCGCCAGGTCTGGGTGAACTTCGCGTTCCCCGACAACGGGCGCGTGCAGGTGATCGACGCCGAGTCTCGCACCGTGACCGCCACGCTCGAGCCCGGGCGCGCGGTGCTGCACATGGAGTTCACGCCGCGCGGCGAGGAGGTCTGGATCTCGTCGCGCGACGACAATCGCGTCGTCGTCGTCGACACCGACTCGCTCAAGACCGTCGCGACCCTCGCCTCCGACGCGCCGTCGGGGATCTTCTTCACGTCGCGCGCCGCGCGCAGCGCCGCACGGCCGTCCACGGCGCTCGCCCCCTGACGTGAGCGCCGCACGGCCGTCCGAAGGCGCTCGCCCCCTCCTTCAGGAGGGGGTGCGCGAAGCCGCGTCAGCGGCAAGCCTGGGGGAGGCGTACTGCCGAGCGCCGCACGGCCGTCCGAAGGCGCTCGCCCCCTCCTTCAGGAGGGGGTGCGCGAAGCCGCGCCAGCGGCAAGCCTGGGGGAGGTCCTGCCGAGCGCCGCACGGCCGTCCGAAGGCGCTCGCCCCCTCCTTCAGGAGGGGGTGCGCGAAGCCGCGTCAGCGGCAAGCCTGGGGGAGGTCCTGCCGAGCGCCGCACGGCCTCGCCCCTCCTTCGCGCGAAGACCGCCGGCGGCGAGCGCCCCGAGCGCCGCGCGTCCGCGCCCGACGGGCCGCCCCGACGGCGCGTCCCCCTCCGGGGGGAGGTTGCCCGGTGACCCACCGCGCGTCGATCGCCCCGCTGGACGCGCTCGAGCAGCGCCTGGTCGACGGCTGGCAGCGCGGCTTCCCGCTCGTCCCGCGGCCCTACGCGGCGATCGCGTCGGCGCTGGGCTCGACCGAGCGCGACGTGATCGCGGCGGTTGCGCGCCGGCTTGCCGACGGCGTCGTGAGCCGGGTCGGCGCGGTGTTCCGGCCGAACGTCGTCGGCGCCTCGACGCTCGCGGCGATCGCCGTACCGCCGGAGCGCCTCGCCGAGGTCGCGCGCCTGGTCTCGGCGCACGAGGAGGTCAACCACAACTACGAGCGCGAGCACGCGTACAACCTGTGGTTCGTCGCGACCGCGCCGGACGCCGCGCACCTAGACGCCGCGCTCGCCGCGATCGAGCGCGAGTCCGGCCTCGCGGTGATCCGCCTGCCGCTCGTGCGCGACTACTGGATCGACCTCGGCTTCGACGTGCACGCGACCGGCACGCACGTCCCGCCGGTGCGGCGCGTGGCCCCGCCGGTCGCGCCGCTCCCGCTGAACGAGCGCGACCGCCGCATCGTCGCGGCGCTCGAGGAAGGGCTTGCCGCCGAGCCGCGCCCGTATGCCGAGCTCGCGCGCCGCGCCGGCGTCACCGAGCCGTTCCTGACGGTGCGGCTGGCCGAGTGGCTGAACCGCGGCGTGATCTCGCGCTTCGGGCTCGTCGTGCGCCACCGGCCGCTCGGCTACTCGGCGAATGCGATGTGCGTGTGGGACGTGCCCGACGGCGACGCCGATGCCCTGGGCGCCGCGCTCGCGCGCGAGTCGGCGGTGACGCTCGCGTACCGGCGGCGCCGTGCCGACGGCTGGCGCTACAACCTCTACGCGATGATCCACGGGCGCGACCGCGCCGCGGTCGTCGCGCGGCGCGACGCGATCGCGGCCGCGCTGGGGCTCGACCGCCACGCGCACGACGTGCTGTTCTCGCTCGCCGCGTTCAAGCAGCGTGGCGCGCGCTACGTGCCCAGGCGCGGGCACGCCGCCGCCGTGCCGGTCGGCGGGGTTCCCGCGGCCCTCGCCCGATGACGGCCGCGCTCGACCCGGTCGACCGCGCGATCGTGAATGCGCTGCAGGGCGAGTTCCCGATCTGCGAGCGGCCGTTCGCCGCGGCGGCGGAGGCGCTGGGCATCGGCGAGGAGGATCTCATCGCGCGCATCGACCGGATGCTCGCCGACGGGACGCTCACGCGCTTCGGACCGCTGTTCGACGCGGCGCGGATGGGCGGCGCGTTCACGCTGGCGGCGATGTCGGTGCCCGCGGCGGACTACGACCGGGTCGCGGGCATCGTCAACGCGTTCCCCGAGGTCGCGCACAACTACGCGCGCGAGCACGCGCTCAACATGTGGTTCGTCGTCGCGACCGCGACGCCCGGGGCGTCGACGACGCGATCCGCCGCATCGAGGCCGCGACGGGCCTCCCGGTGCTCGCGTTCCCGAAGGAGCGCGAGTACTTCGTCGAGCTGAGGCTCTCGGCGTGAACTCGCCGCGCGATCCCGCCGCCGTGGACGCCGCGATCGTGCGCGCGACGCAGGCGGGGCTGCCGCGCGTGCCGCGGCCCTACCACGCGGTCGCCGAGGCGATCGGCGTCGCGCCCGAGGTCGTGATGGAGCGGATGCGCGCGATGCTCGCGTCCGGCGCGATCCGGCGGATCGGCGTCGTGCCCAACCACTACCGGCTCGGCTGGACCGCGAACGGCATGAGCGTCTGGGACGTCGACGACGACCGCGTCGACGAGCTCGGCGCGCGGATCGGCGCGCTGCCCGGCGTCTCCCACTGCTACCGGCGGCCGAGGCGCCTGCCGGCGTGGCGGTACAACCTGTTCGCGATGGTGCACGGCCGCGACCGCGCACAGTGCGAGGCGCAGGTCCGCGAGATCGCCGCGCTGCTGGGCGACGCGGTGCGCGCCCGCGATGTCCTCTACAGCACCAGGGTCTTGAAGAAGTCCGGGCTGCGCTTCGCGTAATCCGTACGAGATCAAGGTGCGTCCGCGAAAGCCGCGGATAATGGCAGGCTGACGAGCCCGGATCGCCGGGCGCCCACGGAGCGACGCGATGTTCCGCGTGACGCAGTACCTCGAGGAAGTGCGGCACCCGACGCCGGTCGGCCCGAAGCGGCATCCGCCGGGTCCGGTCGTCATCTGGAACCTGATCCGGCGCTGCAACCTCGCCTGCCAGCACTGCTATTCGATCTCGGCCGACGTCGACTTCCCCGGGGAGCTCTCGACGCCGGAGATCTACCGGACGATGGACGACCTGAAGGCGTTCGGCGTGCCGGTGCTGATCCTGTCGGGCGGCGAGCCGCTGCTCCATCGCGACGTCTTCGCGATCTCGGCGCGCGCGAAGGCGATGGGCTTCTACGTCGGGCTGTCGACGAACGGCACGCTGATCGACGACGCCATGCTGCCGAAGGTCGCGGCGATCGGCTACGACTACGTGGGCATCAGCCTCGACGGCATCGAGGCGACGCACGACCGGTTCCGCCGCAAGCCGGGCGCGTACGCCGCGTCGCTCGCCGCGGTGCGCCGCTGCCGCGACGCGGGCCTCAAGGTCGGCATCCGGTTCACGCTCACGCAGGACAACGCCCACGACCTGCCCGCGCTCCTCGAGCTCATGGAGACCGAGGACATCGACAAGTTCTACCTGTCGCACCTCAACTACGGCGGGCGCGGCAACGTCAACCGCAAGACCGACGCGGTGTTCCGCACGACCCGCGACGCGATGGACCGGGTGCTCGACGCCGCGTGGCGCGCGATCGAGGCCGGCAGGAAGCGCGAGTTCGTGACCGGCAACAACGACGCCGACGGCGTCTACCTGCTTCGCTGGGTGCGCGAGCGCTTCCCGGACCGCGAGGCGCACCTCCGCGCGAAGCTCGCGCAGTGGGGCGGCAACAGCTCGGGCGTCAACATCGCGAACATCGACAACCTGGGCAACGTCCACCCGGACACGTTCTGGTGGGACTACACGCTCGGCAACGTCAAGTCGCGCCCGTTCTCCGCGATCTGGCGCGACACCTCCGACCCGCTGATGGCCGGGCTGAAGTCGAGCCCCCGCCCGGTCAAGGGCCGCTGCGCGCGCTGCGCGTACTTCGACGTGTGCGGCGGCAACACGCGCGTGCGCGCGTGGCAGATCGCGAAGGACGCGTGGGCCGAGGATCCCGGCTGCTATCTGGACGACGACGAGCTGGGCATCGAGGGCGGCGGCGAGCGCCTCGTCGCCAAGCCTTACGTCCGCGTGCGGCGCGCCGACGCGACGCCGTCGCAGGCGGCGCCGGACCGCGCCCCCGCCGCCGAGTCGGGCACGGTGCGGTCGTGAGCAACGCGCGGTCCGCCGGTGCCGGGCCTTCCGCGTGCGGATGCGCGGCGGGCGCCGCGCGCGGCGGCGCGCTCGCGCGGCTCTCGCGCTGGCGCTGCGCGATCGGGTGGGCCGTCTATCTCGCGATCGCGGTGCTGGTCGTGGCGTTCGCGGGCGCCGCGGCCGCGCAGTCGGCGGCGTCCCCGGCCGCGCCCGCCGCCGCGATCGACGCGCGCTCTCTCTACGCGACGCACTGCGCGGCCTGCCACGGGCCCGACCGCTTCGGCCTGATGGGGCCGGCGCTCCTGCCCGAGAGCCTTGAGCGGCTGCGCAAGCCCGCCGCCGCGGAGACGATCGCGAAAGGCCGGCCGGCGACGCAGATGGCCGCGTTCTCGCCGGCGCTCTCGAAGGCCGAGATCGACGCGCTGGTCGCGTACATCTACTCGCCGCCCGCCACGAAGCCGGTGTGGACCGAGGCCGACATCCGCGCCTCGCGCGTCGTGCACCGCACACGCGACTCGCTGCCGGACAAGCCGTCGTTCACGGCGGACCCGCTGAACCTGTTCGTCGTCGTCGAGGCGGGCGACCACCACGCGTCGGTCCTGGACGGCGACCGCTTCGAGCGCCTCGCGCGCTTCCCGACGCGCTACGCGCTGCACGGGGGCCCCAAGTTCTCGCCCGACGGCCGCTTCGTCTACTTCGCGTCGCGCGACGGCTGGATCAGCAAGTACGACCTCTGGAACCTCGCGATGGTCGCCGAGGTGCGCGCGGGCCTCAACACGCGCAACGCCGCGGTCTCGGGCGACGGCAAGTACGTGATGGTGGGCAACTACCTGCCGCACTCGGTCGTCGTGCTCGACGCGGACCTCCAGCTCGTCAAGGTGATGCCGGCCGTCGACCGCGAGGGCAAGACGACCTCGCGCGTCTCCGCGGTCTACGACGCGACGCCGCGCAGGAGCTTCGTCGTCGCGCTCAAGGACATCCCCGAGGTCTGGGAGGTGAGCTACGACCCGAAGGCGCCCGACATCCCGATCGGCGTCATCCACGATTTCCAGTACCGCGAGGGCGCGTTCCTGCCGGCGTTCCTGAACGCGCGCCGCACGATCCTCGCGGACACGCTCGACGACTTCTTCTTCACGCAGGACTACAGCGAGGTGATGGGGGCGTCGCGCGAGGCGGGCAAGGGCCAGGTCGTCCAGCTCGACGTGCGCCGCAAGATCGCCGACCTCGACCTCCCCGGCATGCCGCACCTGGGGTCGGGCATCACGTTCGACTACGGGGGCCGGCGCGTGATGGCGACGCCGAACCTCAAGGAAGGCGTCGTCAGCGTGATCGACATGAAGACGTGGAAGCCGGTGAAGCAGATCGCGACGAACGGCCCGGGCTTCTTCATGCGCAGCCACGACGCGACGCCCTACGCGTGGATCGACTCGATGATGGGCGCGCGCAAGGACACGCTGCAGGTGATCGACAAGCGCACGCTCGCCGTGGCCGGCGAGGTGACGCCCTCGCCCGGCAAGACCGCCGCGCACATCGAGTTCGACCGCTACGGCAAGTACGCGCTCGCGAGCGTCTGGGAGAACGACGGCGCGATCGTCGTCTACGACGCGGCGACGCTGAAGGAAGTGAAGCGCCTGCCCGCGTCGAAGCCGGTCGGCAAGTACAACGTCTGGAACAAGATCACCCGCGAGGCGGGGACCAGCCACTAGCCGGTGTACGCGCGCAGCCGCGCGATGTCGACGATGTGCACGTCGCGCCCGTCGACGTCGATGAGGCCGAGCGACTGCAGGTCGTGCAGGATCCGCGAGAAGTGCTCGGGCGTCAGGTTGAGGCGCGAGGCGACGATGGCCTTCGACACCGGGAGCGTGAGCTTCGCGGCGCCGCTGTCGGCGGCCGCCGCGTCGTCCTGCCGCAGCAGGTAGCCGATCACGCGCTGCGTCCCGGACTGGAGCGAGTAGCTCTCGACGTCGGAGATGAGCGAGTGCAGCCGGCGCGCGAGGCCCGCCAGCATCTTCTTCGCGAACGCCGGCTCGCGCGCGAGCTCGTCGAAGACGGCTTCCTTCGAGACGTGGAGCAGCATCGTGTCGGCGAGCGTCTGCGCCATCACGATGTAGGGCTTCTCCATGAACATGAGCGCCTCGCCGAACGAGTTGCCCGGCCCGATGATCTCGACGACCTTCTCCTGCCCGGACGGGGTCACGAACGACAGCTTCACCTGCCCGTAGATCACGAGATAGAAGCCGGTCGTCGGGTCGCCCTTGTTGAACAGGATCTCCCCGCGCGGCACGTGCAGCTCGGCGGTGCCCGCCGCGAGGCGGTCGAGCTCGGCCGGCGCGAGCTCCTTGAACAGCGGGAGCGTCGCGAGGAAGGCCTGGGTCTTGATCTTCGGCGGCATCGGTCGTCGCGTCGTCGGCGGCCCGAAGCGTAGCACGCCGGCGCGACGGCCCCGGCGAGGGGCGCCCCGGATTGCGTTCCGCGGCCCGGCGGGCGATCATAGCGGGTTCTTCGCCGCCGAAAAGTCGCCCCATGGCCGAACGCACGCCCGACCGCGCCCTCGACGAACCGCTGACCGACGCCGAGCTCGACGAGCTCGAGGCGTTCCTCGCCTCGGACGCCGTCCCGCAGGACTGCATGGACCTCGAGATGCTCGACGGCTACCTGTGCGCGATCGTGAGCGGGCCCGCGGTCATCCAGCCCTCCGAGTGGATCCCGGGCGTCTGGAGCGAGGGCGGCCGCGCCGCCACGCCCGCGTACGGCTCCTCCGAGCAGGCGCAGCGCGTGATGGGGCTCATGCTCCGGCACCTGGTCGGCCTGCAGCGCACGCTCGAGGAATCGCCGACGCGCTTCAAGCCGCTGCTCTACCTCGCCGACGAGCGCGGGAAGGCCGAGAAGGGGCCGGGCGAGGCCACCGCCTGGTGCGAGGGCTACATGGCCGGCGTCAAGCTGCGCGACGACGACTGGCAGCCGCTCTACGACTCGCGCGAGGCCCGCGACTGGATCTTCCCGATCGAGGCGCTCGCGTTCGGCGACCAGGATCCCGAGTTCGCCGAGTGGATCGACGACAAGGAGAAGCGCGCCTCGCTCGTCGACGAGCTGCCGCTCGCCGCGGTGCTCATCTACCGCTACTGGCACGACCGCCGGCGCGCGAGCGCGGCCCGCGAGCGCGGGTCGCGGCGCGGTCCGCCCGATTCCGGCCGGAAAACGCGCGAGCGCCTCCATTAGGCCGCTGCGGCGCCGCCGGCGCGGCCGCGACGAACGCGTCGGCGGCAACGCCCGCCGCGGAGCGCTCACCCGGCGGCCGGGTTGCTGACCTCGATCAGGTTGCCGTCCGGGTCGCGCAGGTAGACCGAGCGGATCGGTCCGGTCGCGCCGGTGCGCATCACGGGACCCTCCTCGATCGCGACGCCGCACGCGCCCAGGTGCTCGATCACCCGGTCGAGCGGGACGTCGGTCAGGAAACAGAGGTCGGCCGAGCCGCGCGTGGGGGCCGCCGCGTGCGGCGCGAACTCGCGTCCCGCCGCGTGCAGGTTGATCTTCTGGTTCCCGTACGCGAGCGCCTTGCGGCCGGCGCCGAAGGTCACTTCCTGCATTCCGAGCGTGCGCACGTAGAACGCGATCGTCGCGTCGACGTCGGCGACGGTGAGGACCAGGTGGTCGAGCGAGACGAGGCGCATGGCGGGGGCGGCGGGCGGCCGGGAGGCGTAAGCGTACAGCGCCGCCGACATCCCGCGCGTCACGCCGGCCGGCCCCGCGGGGGTGGACGCTGCCGCCGCCGCGGGCGGCGGGGCCTCCGCGTCGATGCGCATCACCGCTCCGCGCCATCCGCGGGCGCGCCGCGTGGCGAGGTGAACGAGCCCGCCGAACGCCCGCACGAACAGCCAGTAGACCGGCGCGAGGCGGAAGCCCGATTCGCGCATCAGGAACAGGAAGACGAGGTCCGCCTGCTTCCGCGCGAGCGGAAGGCCGTCGCCGAGGAACTGGTAGAGCGCGTCGTGCACGAGCGAGGCGAAGTAGGTCTTGCGCTGGCCGGTGCGGGCGTTGACCACGCCCTCCGGCGTGCCGACGAGGAGGTCGAGCACCCGGAACTTCGGGCTGCAGCCGTTCCACGCGTAGCCGCGCGTCACCGTGATCGCGCCGTTGCGCTCGAGCACGAGCCGGATGCGGCCGCCGTCGTCCGCGAACGCGTAGTCCGCGTCGTGCCGGAACGGCGAGGTCCACGTGTAGTTGGCCGGGAGCCGGTAGAGCCACTTCGCGACGTCGTCGGCCATCGTGCATCCCTCCCGGTCGATGCGGGCCGCCGGCTTCAGCCGGAGGATCCGGCGGCAGCGCGCGGGGCCGGCCGCGACCTCACCGCGGCTCGGTCGACCAGGTCTCGTCGGCGAGCTTCCAGGCGCCGCCTTCGCGGACCATCTCGATGCGCCCCGACCACTTGACGTGCGACGCGTCGCGAGCGACGGCGCCGAGCGCGCCGCGGTCGCCCGCCACGGCCTGGGCCTGGATCGTGACCGGGGACGGCGGGATGCGGCGGAAGCGCTGGAACCAGTCGTCCCGCTCGGCGGGCGGCAGGTTGGCGACGACACGCCGGTAGTTGGCCGACAGGTAGGGCAGCACCGCGTCCGGGCTCGTCGCCTTCGCCGCAGCCGCGCGAAGGTCGAGATAGGCGCGTCCGGCGGGCCCGGCGTCGCCGGCGGCCTGCGCGACGCCCGCGACCACGCAGGCGAGCGCGAGCGCCGCGAGGCCGGGCAGGCGGTGACCGGGCGATGCGTGGCGGGAGGTCATCGTGCAGGCGATCGCGACGCGCGGGACGTGCGGCCGATCATACGACGACCGGACGGCGGACGGCGACCGCGCCGCGCGGTTCGCGCGGGTCAGTGCGGCGGGTAGCGATCGAGCCACCAGGCCGACGCGTCGGTCGCGGGCTGGAACTGGCCGATCGGCCACGCGGGGAACGTGGCGAGGTCGTCGGCGAGCGCCGCGAGGACCTCGACGAGCTCGAGGCCGTTGGTGAAGCGCGTCGGGATCGACTCGATCCCGTGGAGCGTCCCGAGCAGGTTGCCGGCGATCGCGCCGGTGGAGTCGCTGTCGCCGTCGTGGTTGACCGCGAGCCGCACGCCAGCGTCGAAGTCGGCGGCGGCGAGCGTGCAGTAGACCGCGATCGCGACCGCCTCCTCGGCGACCCATCCCTCGCCCAGGCGCGCGACCAGCTCGGCGCGGGGCTCGCCGGCAGCCGCGAGCTTGCGCGCGTGCTCGAGCGCGGCCATCGTTTCCGCGTGACCCGGCCGGCGAACGAGGATCGCCGTCGCCCGTCCGAGCGCGTCGTTCAGCGGGAGCTCGAGCGCGAGGAGCGCGACGAGCGCGGCGACGAAGCCGGCGGCGAGCTGGCCGGTCGGGTGACCGTGGGTCAGCGCGGCCGTGTCGGCGCCGAGCTCGAACGCGTGCTTCGCGATCCTTTCGGGCGACATCCCTTCGTCCAGCCTGGCGCACCACAGTCCCACCGGCGCGACGCGCATCGCGCCGCCGCAGCCCTTGCTCGTGTTGCGCGGGCGCTCGCCGAACGACGTCCGGGCGCGGAGCGCGTCGATGACGGTGGCGCCGGGGACGCGCGACGCGAAGAGCGCCTTCTCGCGCACGAGCCAGCCGTCGAGCGCCGGCACGATCGCGGCGGATTCGCGCTGCGTGTGGAGCCAGCGCAGGTAAGCGTGACCGACCACCGACGGGACGTCCGCCGATCCGGTCAGGGCGCTGCACGCGTAGGCGCGCAGCAGGCCTTCGGCCGTGAACATCGACATCTGCGTGTCGTCGGTGATCGCGCCGTAGCGGCCGAACGCGGGCAGGTAGCCGTGCACGCCGCCGGGGCCGAGCTCCGAGCGGATCTCGTCGAGCGACTTGAACTCGACCGCCGCGCCGAGCGCGTCGCCGACCGCGCCTCCGACCATGCAGCCGCGCCAGCGGCGGCGGCGCGCGGGCGTGGGCTTCGGCCGGTCGAGCCGCGTCGCGGTGTCGCGTGTCGCGGTGCCGGGGAGGACGGTGGTCGCGGTGCTGTCGGCGGGGGCGGGCGCTCTCTCATTCGGCCGGTCGCGGGGAATCGCCGACGCCATGCTAGACCAGCCGGGCGCGCGCGGCCATCCGGCCGCATTCGCGACGGACCGCGGCGCGGGTCGCGGCCGGGCCCGGGCTCTGCTCACCCGCCGCCGGGAGGCCGGACCGGCGTCGGATCGTGCGCGAGCTCCCAGGCTTCGATCAGCGCGACGAGCTCGTCGAACCGCCGGCCGGACGGCGTGTCCGGGTCGCACAGCATCAGCCGGTCGAGCTCGTCGAGCGCGGCGGCGTAGTCGCGTTCGGACGATATCGTCCCGCGATCGAGTGGATGGCCCATCGCAGTCTCCTCGTGGTACGCCCGCGGACCCCGGAAGGAGCCGCCCAGGGGAGGGAGGGCACCCCCTCCGGAGCCGCGAGCGATACGTGCATCCTCCGCCGCGGACGATCGCGGCGCCTTCGGCCGTTCGGCCGACGCCGGGGCGCGGCCGGGCTTCGATCGCGGAGGACGAGGAGACCTGTGCGGCGGGCGCCGAACGCGGGCGGCGCTGCCGCAGACCGACGAACGCTACGGCGCGGCCCCGCTGCGCGCGACCGGCAGAACGCTGATCCGGTTGTCGGACGGCACCGACGTCGATCGCGCGCGCCGCCTTCCGCAAAAAAGAACGGGCAAGATGCCTTGCCCGTGAAGCCCGTGACGACGGGCACCCTCCTGGCCCGGGGGGCGAGCCAGGAAGGAGAGGGGGTGCGCGTGCGTCGGGGACGCGGGTTCCGCTCCTCGGGGAGGAGCGCGCCCCGTGCCGCCGCTCGCCCGCGCGTGGACGTGACGAGTCCGGCCGTGACGACCGGTCCGCCGATCCTCGGTCAGATCCGCGACGGTCGCCATCGGCGCGGCGCGCAAGCGCGCGTCGGGGAGCGTCCGACACCATCGCCCGTGTGTCGGACCGGCGACGACGCGAGGGCGGCCGCACCGCCGATGTCCGCGTGCTGCGCGGCCGGCGAACATGCTCCGGATCGCCGCGGCGCGAGCGCGGCGCGAACACGGAGGAGGGTGGATGCTCACGCTCGAAGAGGCGCGCGCACGCGCCGACGACGCGGCGTCGCTGCACGCGGCGGCGATCGAAGCCTGCCGGCGCGCCGCCGACGCGTGCGCTCGCCGGATGCTGGCGGCGACCGGGCAGGCGGAGGGCGTCGACGACCGGGCGCGGCTCGCGATGGACGGCGTCGAGGTGTTCGGCGCGACCGCGGGCATGCTCGCGCGCTCGAGCCCCTACGCGACCGCCGCGCTCGCGCTCGCCGAGGCGCTCGCCGAGGGCTGCGCGATCGCCTTCGATCGCGACGCCCTCGGCGATTCCATCGCGCGCGAGTGCCGCGACTGCGCGCGTGCGTGCCGCGCGCTGAGGGCCTCCGTCGCGCCGGCGCGGCTCCGCTGCGTGAGCGACTGAGCCGGATTCAGCCCGCGGGCGGGTCGTCGGCGCGGCTCGCGGCCGCGCGAGCCGCCGGAAGGGCGTGCGTGCCGTCGATCGCCGAGGTCGAGAGCGCGGTCCGGCGCTCGTCCCGGTCGTGGTGCGCGAGCGCGACGAGCGACGCGGTGGCGATCACGGTCAGCATCAGCGCGCCGAACGGGAAGTCGCCGAGCGCGCCGGACTGCTCGGCGGTGACGAAGAGCAGCACCGTGATGAGCCCGCGCGGCGCGATCCAGGTCAGCGAGGCGGCGTCGCCGACGCGCAGCGCGCGCAGCAGCCCTCGCCGCGACGCGTAGACGAAGCCGACGCAGGCCGCGGCGACGCCCCAGGCCATCGGCTCGAGCAGCGCCGCGACGTCGGTCCAGTAGCCGAGCAGCAGGAAGAACAGCGACTTCGTCGCGAACGTGAGCTCGGCGACGATCCCCTTGAACTCGCGCACCGTCCGGTCGTAGTCGGGGGCGTGCAGGCGCTTCAGGCGCGGCCACCGGTCGAGGAGGTGCGGGTTGCCGATCACGAGCCCCGCGACCAGCACGAACACGAGCGGCGACAGGTGCAGCGCCTTGCCGACCGCGTAGAGGCAGACGAGCCCGCCGAGCATCGGGAGGAAGCGCACGTGCCCCTCCGCCTTGTTCACGATCGCGTAGAGGCCGAGCGACGCGGCGAGCGCGACGGCGACCGACAGCGCGCCGCCGCCCACGAGGTCGAGCGCGAACGCGGCGGCGCTGCCTTCGGAGGCGAGCGCGGCGTAGAACACGAGCACGCCGACGATGTCCGAGAGCGAGCTCTCGTAGATGACGAACTCGCGCGGCGCCTCCGCGAGCCCGGTCGCGCTGGGGATGGCGACCGCCGACGAGATCACGGCGAGCGGCACCGCGGCGAGCGCCGCCGCGTACGGCGCGAAGCCGAGCGCGTAGTGGAACAGCGCCGCGAACGCGAGCGTGCAGATCAGGACGCCGGCCGCGGCCGAAGCCGCGGCCTTGACGATCATCGGCCCGCGCCCGGCGCTCACCTCGAGGTCGAGCGCGCCCTCGAGCACGATCAGGATGAGGCCCAGCGTCCCGACGATCGGCACGAACGCGTCGACGCCCTCGAACACGATTCCCAGGCGGTCGAGCGCGTAGCGCAGCGCGAGCCCGGTCGCGATCAGCAGCACGACCGAGGGCAGGCGGTAGCGCCGCCCGAGGATGTCGAGCAGGTAGGCGAACAGGAGCAGCGCCGAGGCGGCGAGGATGGCGGCGTTGGTCACGGGATCGGCCTTCGGCGGACGGGCGTCCCGGCAGCGCCGGGCGGCGCGCTATGCTACCCGCCGGCCGTGGAACTTCGCACGGCGAAACGCGCTCTGACCGGCTCCATGCCTTCCCGCTTCCGTCCCGGGCGCCGCTTCGGCGCCGTGCTCCTCGCCCTCGCGGTGCTGCTGGGGGCGGGCTGCGCCGCGCTGGTGACGCAGGAGCGCGAGCTCACGTTCCGGCCGGTCCGCGAGGCGTCCGGCTGGTTCTCCGGGCTCCCCGCCGGCGTCCGCGAGTTCTACCTGCCGGTCTCCGACGCCCCGGGCGCCGAGCGCCTGCACGCCTGGTACTGGCCGAGCGACGAGGCCGGGGCGCCGACGCTCCTCTACCTGCACGGCGTGCGGTGGAACCTGACCGGGCACCTGCGCCGCATCGAGAACCTGCGGAGCTTCGGCTTCTCGGTCGTCGCGATCGACTACCGCGGCTTCGGCAAGAGCGACGGCGAGATGCCGTCCGAGGAAGGCGTCTACGACGACGCGGCGGTCGCCTGGCGCTGGCTCGTCGCGCGCGAGCCGGACGCGTCGAAGCGCTACGTGTACGGCCATTCGCTCGGGACGGCCGTCGCGACCGAGCTCGCCGTCGGCGGGGCGGCGCGCGACGGCGTCGCCGGCCTGATCCTCGAGGGCGGGTTCACGTCGCTGCCCGAGATGGCGAAGGCGCTCGCGCCGTCGTGGCTGCCGATCGACTGGCTCGTGACGCAGCGCTTCGACACGATCGACAGGATCGCCAGGGTGCCCGCGCCCGTGCTGCTCGTGCACGGCACCGGCGACCGGCTCGTCCCGCACCGCTTCTCCGAGGCGCTCTACGCGGCCGCGCGCGACCCGAAGAAGCTCGTCCTCGTCGAGGGCGGCGGACACTACAACACGTCGTGGGTCGGCGCCCCGCAGTACCGCGAGGCCATCGCCGAGATGTTCGGCGTGCCCGCGCGCGGCAGCGCCGCCGCGCTCGCCCCCGCGGCCGGGAAACCGGCTCCGCGCTCGCGCGTCGCCGCGGCCGCCGTGCCGGCGCTGCTGCCCGCCGCCGCGGCGCGCTGACCGCTCGATCAGGGCAGCTGGATCTTCCCGCCGCCGGGAAGCCCGCCGCCCGGCAATCCGCCCAGCCCTCCCATGCCACCGAGCCCGCCTCCGCCGGCCTGCGGGATCACGAGGCCGGTCGCGGCCTGGCGGCGCATCTCGGCCAGCTCCTTCATCGTGCGGTCGAGCGCGGCCTTCGCCGCCGCGCCGTAGCCTGCGACCGCCTCCGCGAGCGTCGTCGCGTCGATCTCGAAGCTGATCGGCAGCGCGCCGACCTGCGTCATGATCTGCGCCTCGCCCTGGTAGACGGTCGATCGCTTCGGATCCGACCGACCCTGCGCGTCGACGGGCACGAGCGCGCGGATCGTGCCGAAGCGGCGGTCCGTGTAGATCTCCTCGCGGCAGAGCGAGGCAACGTCCATCTGGATGTCGTCGGGGCGGTCGTTCGGGGTGGCCATGGCGCTCGCTCGGAGGATTCGTCGCCGAAATGCTAGCAGATGGCCGGCGGGGGCCCTCGGCCGCCGGAGGACCGGGCGGCGCCTACGCGGACGCGGAGGCGCCGGCTCGCGCGAGCGGCGCGACGCGAATCGCGTCAGGCGCCGCGAATGCGTAGGCGTCCATCGCGAGCGCCGCGCCGTCGTAGCCGGCGTACACGCGCGCGGCCGTCGCGTCGCGGCCCGCCGCGCCCCACGCGACGTAGATCGGCAGGAAGTGCTCCTCCGACGGATGCGCGCGCGCGGCACCCGGGCCGCGCTCGCGATAGGCGAGGAGCTCGTCGTCGTCGCGGCGCGCCAGCGTGTCCGCGAGCCAGCCCGCGAACGAGGCCGCGTAGGCCAGCGGCGCGCTCTGGCCGTGCGTGGTCATCCAGTCCCGCAGGTTGTGCGTGACGTGGCCCGATCCGACGACGAGCACGCCCTCGCGCGTGATCGGCTCGAGCGCGCGGCCCACCGACAGGTGGTGCGCGGTGTCGCGTCCCGGCTGCACGGCGAGCTGGACGACCGGCACGTCGTGGTCCGGGTACATGTGCAGCATCGGCACCCACGCGCCGTGGTCGATGCCGCGGCAGCCGTCCTGTCCCGCGGTGATGCCGGAGGCCTTGAGCAGGTCGACGACGCGCGCGGCGACGTCGGGGGCGCCCGGCGCCGGATAGCGGATGCGGTAGAGGGCTTCGGGGAATCCGCCGAAGTCGTGGATCGTCTCCGGCTTCGCGTTGGCGGTCACCATCGGCACGCTGGTCTCCCAGTGCGCCGACACCATCAGCACCGCGCGCGGCCGGGGCAGCGTGCGGGCGATGGCCGACCACGCGGCCCCGGGCTCACCGGGTTCGACGGCGCGCATCGGCGAGCCGTGCGAGAGGAAGAGGGTGGGCAGCGTCGGCATGGCGTGTTCCTGGAAACGCCGGAGCCCGCGGGGCCCCGGCGATCCGTCTGCGCGGCTACTTGATCAGGCGCTCGGCCTTCATCGCGGCGACGACGCCCGGCCGGGCGGCGACGCGCTTCATGAACGCCTGGAGGTTCGGGAAGCCCGAGAGGTCGAGCTTCAGGAAGCCGCTCCAGTTCGTGACCGTGAACAGGTACGCATCGGCGATCGTGAACGCCTCGCCGGTCAGGTACGGCCCCTTGCCGAGCTGGGTCTCGATCACCGCGTAGCGCTTCTTCAGCGTGGCGGTGGCGGCGGCGACCGCGGCCTCGCCGAGCTCCGGGTGCCACAGCGCGTTGTAGCCCTTGTGGATCTCCGTCGCGATGAAGTTGAGCCACTCGTTCAGCCGGTAGCGCTCCATCGTCGCGACCTCGGGCGCGAGCGCGCCCGGCTTGCGGTCGGCGATGATCTGCAGCAGCACCGCGACCTCGGTGAACTTCGTGCCGTCGTCGAGCTCGAGCACCGGCACGTAGCCTTTCGGGTTGACCGCGTGGTAGTCGGTGCCGTCGGGCAGCGTGTGCGACTTGAGGTCGACGCGGACGATGTCGGCGGGCAGGCCGGCCTCGGCCAGCGCGATGTGCGGGGCGAGCGAGCAGGCGCCCGGCGCGTAGTAGAGCTTCATGGATTCTCCGTGGTTCGTGTAGGCAATGCTTCCGGGCCTCGTCGTCCCGCCGGCGCGCGGCGGGAGGACGAGCGCGGCATTCAGTATCGCGCAGCGGCGCTCAGGCGGTCGCGAGGCGCGACGCGGGCCGCGCGGACGAGATCGCGTAGCGGCCGTCGCCCAGGATCGCCGCGGCGATCGACGTGAACACCATGAAGATCGGGTATTCCCAGCCGCCGTTGGGCGCGCTGAACACCCAGCCGTTGCCCGCGTGCGCCCAGGCGGCGCCCAGCAGGATCGGGACGAGGGCCGAGGCGACGAGGCGCGTGCGGTAGCCGACGAGGAGCGCGACGCCGCCCAGCACCTCGGCGGCGATCGTCAGGTACGCGAGCGGGGCGGGCAGCCCGAGCGATTCGAAGAACTTCGCGGTGCCCGCCGGCGTGAAGACGACGAGCTTGAGGAGGCCGTGGGCGACGAACATCGTGCCCAGCGTGAGCCGCAGCACGAGCGCGGCGAGATCGATGCGACGGTCGTTCATGATCGGGTCCCTGTTCGGTGGAGGCGGCGGAGTGCCGCGGTGATCGAATTCTGGTGGTTGCGGAGTTCGGGATAAATGGGACATAGATGGATAGATTGTTGCGATTTATGCAATAATGATCCGATGGACCGGTTCCAATCCATCAAGGCCTTCGTCACCGTCGTCGAGACCGGAAGCTTCGCCCGGGCGGCGGACCGGCTCGACGCGTCCGTATCGGCCGTCTCCCGCCAGGTCGCCGAACTCGAGGCCCATCTCGACGCGCGCCTCCTGAACCGAACGACGCGCCGGCTCTCGCTCACCGAGGCGGGGACCGTGTTCCACGAGCGCTGCGTGCAGCTGCTCGCCGACCTCGAGGAGGCCGAGCAGAGCGCGGGCCAGGGCGGCGCGACGCCGCGGGGCACGCTCAAGCTCACCTGCCCGATCACCTACGGCGTGCGCGTGCTCGCACCCGCGATCGCGGACTTCGTCGAGCGGCATCGCGAGGTGCGCGTCGACGTCGAGCTCTCCGACCGGACCGTCGACCTCGTCGACGAGGGCATCGACCTCGCGGTGCGCATCGGTGCGATCCGCAGCCAGTTCCTGGTCGCGCGGCGCATCGGCTCGAGCGCCCTCGTCTGCTGCGCGTCGCCGGGCTACCTGGCGGCGCACGGCACGCCGCGCGCGCCCGACGAGCTCGCGCGGCACGCGTGCCTCACCTACGAGTACGCGCCGGTCCGCCACCAGTGGCGCTTCGCCGCGCCGGACGGGACCGAGCGCGCCGTGCGCGTCGGCGGGCCGATCCACGCGAACAACGGGCGGATGCTGGTCGCGCTCGCCGCCGAGGGGGCCGGGATCGCGCTCGAGCCCGACTTCATCGTCGCGCCGGATATCGCGAGCGGGCGGCTCGTGCCGATCCTCGCGGACTTCACCGCGCCCGCGATCCCGATCCACGCGGCCTACCCGTCGCGCCGCCACCTCTCGGCGAAGGTGCGCGCGTTCGTCGACTTCCTCGCCGAGCGCGCGGCGGATGGGTCGGCGGGGTCAGAGCCGTAATATTTCGCTGCGGATCAGATTCGTTTCACCGTGTCGACACGAAATATTACGGCGCTGACCCCGCAACCCGAGGGTCAGACGCTCTGGCCGGGCGCGAGCAGCGCCTGCGTCTCCGGATGGCGGCGCATGTACGAGCGCACGTACGAGCAGTAGGGCGCGACGCGCAGCCCCTGCGCCTTCGCGTGCTCGAGCGTCGCGGCGACGAGCCTGCCCGCGATGCCGCGGCCTTCGAGCGCGGCCGGCACCTCGGTATGATGGATCTGCAGCACGTTGCCGACGCGGCGGTAGTCGCAGCGCGCGAGCGCGCCGTCGACCACCGCCTCGAAGCGGCGGGCGTCGGCGTTGTGGACGATCTCGATCGGTGTCGTTTCTGCCATGGCGTCACTCGGGGTCGGAGCCGTAATATTTCGCTGAAGAACGCGTTCTGTCCACCGTCTCGAAACGAAAGTTTGCGGCTCTGACCCCCCTCGACGTCCTCTGCCTCGGCCACGCGGCGCTCGACCGCGTCTACTCGGTCGACGCGATTCCCGCGTCGCCGACGAAGGTGCGCGCGAGCGCCTACCGGGAGGTGGGCGGCGGCATGGCCGCGAACGCGGCGTGCGCGATCGCCCGCCTCGGCGGGCGCGTCGCGTTCTGGGGTCGCGCGGGCGACGACGCGGCGGGAGCGGCGATGGCGGACGAGCTCGCGGCGTGGGGCGTCGACGCGCGCGGGCTCAGGCGGTTTCCGGGATGCCGGTCGTCGCAGTCGGCGATCGTCGTCGACGCCCGGGGCGAGCGGCTGATCGTCTCCTACCACGGCGACGTTCCCGACGACGCGACGTGGCTGCCGCTCGACGCGGTGCGCGGCGCCGGCGCGACGCTCGCCGACGTGCGCTGGCCCGCGGGGGCGCGCGCGCTGTTCGGCGCCGCGCGCGAAGCGGGCGTCCCGCGCGTGCTCGACGCGGACGTCGCCGAAGGCAGCGACATCGACGGTCTCCTCCGCCTCGCGGACCACGTCGTGTTCTCCGAGCACGGACTCGCGTGCTGGGCCACGCTCCCTGCGCGTGCGGGCGAGAAGGCGCGCCTCGCGGCACTCGAGCGCGCGTGGCACGCGATGCGCGCGCAGGGGCCGGCGCGGGCCTGCGCCGTTACCTGCGGCGAGGCGGGGTCGTGGTGGCTCACGAACGACGGTCCGCTGCACGTGCCCGCGCCGGAGGTCGAGGCGGTCGACACGCTGGGCGCGGGCGACGTCTTCCACGGCGCCTACGCGCTCGCGATCGCCGAGGGGCGCGACGTCGCGTCGGCCGCCCGCTTCGCGACGCTCGCCGCCGCGATTAAGTGCACGCGCCACGGCGGCCGCGCGGGCAGCCCGACGCGGGCGGAGGTCGCGGCGTTCACCGCGCGCGGCTAGGACCCGGCGTCTATCGGACCGCCGCGACGATCCGGGCGCGGATCGCCTCGTCCGGCAGCCGCCCGCGCAGCGCGCCGACGTTCTCGGCGAGGTGCGCCGCGTTCGACGTGGCGGGGATCGCGCAGGTCACGTCCGGGTGCGACACGATGAACTTGAGGAACAGCTGCGCCCAGTTCGCGCAGTCGGCCTCGGCCGCCCACGCGGGGAGCGGGCGGCCGCGGACGCGCTCGAACAGGCCGCCGCCGTCGAACGGGCGGTTCGCGATCACGGCGGCCCCGCGGTCGCGCGCGAGCGGCAGGAGCCGCCGCTCGGCGTCGCGATCGGCGACGCTGTAGGTGAACTGCACGAAGTCGAGCGCGACCTCGCGCATCGCGCGCTCGAGCTCGTCGTGCCGGCGTCCGTGCGACGTCGTCACGCCGAGGTAGCGGATGCGACCCTCGCGCTTCAGCGCCGCGAGCGTGGGCAGGTGCGTGCGCCAGTCGAGCAGGTTGTGGACCTGGACGAGGTCGAAGCGCTCGAGGCCCCACAGCTTCAGCGACCGCTCGACCTGCTGCGCGCCGGCCCAGCGTCCGGGCGTCCAGATCTTCGTCGCCGAGAACACGCGCGGACGGCTCAGCGCCTCGAGCAGCCCGCCGACGACCTCTTCCGACGAGCCGTACATCGGCGACGAGTCGATCACGGTCCCGCCGGCAGCGACGAAACCCCGCATCACGGGCAGCAGCGTCGACCGCGAGCCCGGCGAGTCGCCGACGTCGAACGTGATCCAGGTGCCCAGGCCGACGACGGGGACGCGCTCGCCGGTCGACGGGATCGCGCGCGTGCGAACGCCGGCCGCGTCCGCCGCCGGGGCGGCGCGCGCAGGCAGCGCCGCCCCGGCCGCGACGCCCGCGAGGGTCGCCAGCGTGCGACGCTTGCGGGGATCGGGGGAGGAGGGACGGCTCACGCAACACTCGCCTGTTCGACCAGGGACCGCACGGCCACGCCGGGGTTCCCCCGCCCGGATCACTTCGGCGCGCGCGCGAAGTACCGGTCGACCAGGAACGCGTCGTCGAAATGGCGGCGGCCGACGAACGCCGTCGCGTGGCGCCCCCACTGGCGCATCGCGCCCGGGCTCTCGATGCCCGAGATCCACAGCGCGTATCGCTCGGGCCGCTCGGTGCCCCCGACGATGCCGTCGGGGCCGTAGAGACTCGCGGTGCCGCCGCCCGCGAGCGGCAGCGTGCGCAGCGCCGCCTCGCGCTCGAAACGGTAGTCTTCCGCGCCGGCGGGTAACCCGGCGCCCGGCGCGAGCGGCTCGACGCGCTGCAGGTAGTGGGTGCCCGACGCGATCGAGAGCCGCACGCGCGCGCCGGTCGCGAGCTCGGGCAGCGTCTGCACCACCAGCGCGCCCTCCTCGACGCCCGGCTCGGGCGGCTTGGCGACGAGGCGCGCGGTCGGGACGAACTGGTGGTAGCAGCCGCAGGGGTGGATCGTGTCGAACAGGAGGGGCGCGCCGTCGCGGTCGAGCGTGATGCGCCAGACCAGGCCGTCGAGCCGCCCGGCGAGCGGGTCGAGGACCCGCGCCGGCGGACGCTCCGCGAACCAGACCGTGTAGACGAGCTGCGGCAGCAGCGCGCCGTCGAAGCGCGTCCACGCGAGGCGCGTGTAGACGACGGGCTTCCCCGCGTCGACGTCCGGCGCGCCGTCGGCGCGCCGGGTCGGGCGCCCGGGACGGTCGGCCCGAGACGCGGTGTCGATCTCGTAGACCGGCGCGTACGCGACGAGGAGCGCGTCGAGCGCCGTCGGTTCGACGCGCGGCAGCGGCGGCAGCGGCTCGGCCGCGATCATCGACGCGACGGTCGTGCGGATCGACGCGGGCGACAGCGCGCTCGCGTCGGCCGGACGGTAGCGGGTGGGCGTTCCGTGCGGGGGAGGCAGGGGGCGTGCGAACGCCTCGAGCGTCTCGCGCTCGTAGAGCCGCACGCCCGCGGCGAGCGCGAAGCCGGTGACCGGATAGAGGCCGAGCGCGCGCCTCGCGTCGCGGTAGTCGTCGGGGACGTTCGCGGCCGCGATCAGCCAGACGCGCGCGTGCGGGGCCGTGAGGTCGCGCGCGAGCACGCGCTCCGCGCAGTCGTCGACGCGGTCGGCGAGGCGCGCGCCTCCCGGATCCACGCCCGGCACCGCGAGCGAACGGGCGTCGAGCCGGGCGCGTGCGTCGGGCGGCAGGTTCGCGAGCTCGACGGCTCGCGCGTCGCGGTCGAGCGCGCGCATCGCGGCGACGAGGCCGCCGAAGCGCTCGGCGTCCATCGGCTCGCGCGCGTAGCTCGCGACGAGCCGGTCGACGCGCAGCGCCCGGAAGCCGGCCACGCGCGCGTAGCCCGCGTCGGCGACGCCGGCGCGCGACACCTCTTCGTCGAACGCGTCGATCACCGCGGCGCAGGCGATGTCGGGCGTCGAGACCGCCGCGGCGTCGGGAACCGGCGGCGGCGCGGCGCAGCCCGCGACGAGCGCGAGCGCGGCGGCCGCGATACCGGCGGCGCGTGGGCGGTTCGGCGTCATGGCGAGGTCGAAAATCCGTACAATGCCCCGGCGCTCCTCGCGCGGCAACCCACGTGACCGACACCGCGACCCCCGCGCCCGAGGCGTTCTCGAGCGTCCACACGACGAACTTCCCGGCGCTCCTGCGCGAGCTGCGCTGCTCGCTCATCGTCACGACGTTCCAGGCCGGGCGCGTCATCCTGATGCGCCCGCAGCCGTCCGCGATCAACACGCACTTCCTCGCGCTGCCGCGGCCCATGGGACTCGCCGCGGACGAGAACCGGATCTTCGTCGGCGCGCACCGCAGCGTCCACGAGTACCGGAACGTGCCCGCGGTGGCATCGCGCCTCGACCCGCCGAACGCGAACGACGCGGTCTACCTGCTGCGCAACGTTCACGTGACCGGGCACGTCGACATCCACGAGATGGCGTTCGCGCGCGACGAGTGCTGGTACGTGAACACGCTGTTCTCGTGCCTCTGCACGCTCGACAACGAGCACAGCTTCGTGCCGCGCTGGCGGCCGCGCTTCGTGTCCGGCTACGCGCCCGAGGACCGCTGCCACCTGAACGGCCTCGCGATGGGCGGCGGGAAGCCGCGCTACCTGACCGCGCTGGGCGAGAGCAACGTGCGCGAGGGCTGGCGCGCGGACAAGCGGACCGGCGGCATCGTGCTCGACGTCGAGTCCGGCGAGATCGTCGCGCGTGGCCTGTCGATGCCGCACTCGCCGCGGCTGCATCGCGGCCGCCTGTGGGTGCTCGAGTCGGGACGCGGCGCGCTGTCGACGGTCGATCCGGTGTCGGGCCGCGTCGAGGCGGTCGCGCAGGTGCCGGGGTTCACGCGCGGGCTCGATTTCGCGGGGCCGATCGCGTTCATCGGGCTCTCGCAGCTCCGCGCGTCGAACCCGTTCACCGACATCCCGCTCACCGACCAGAATCCGGACCGCTCGAGCGGCATCTGGGCCGTCAACGTCGAGACCGGGCAGACGATCGCGTTCCTGCGGTTCTCGGCCTCCGTGGAGGAGATCTTCGCGGTGCAGGCGCTGCCGGGGCTCCTCGCGCCGCTGATCCTCGAGGAGCACGACGCGCTCCTCGACTCGACGTGGGCGATCCCCGACGAGCTGCTTCCGGAGGTGGAGCTCGCGGTGCCGGCCGCGCCGGCGGCGCCTTCGTCCTCCTGAGCCCGAGCATTCGATGACGGACCCCTCCGCAGGCGAGATCGAGATCCGCGGCTTCAGGCTGACACCGGTCTACGGCCGCGTCCCGCCGGGCGTGCGCGACGAGATCGTCGGCATGTGGCTCGCCGCTGGGGTGCTGCCGCCGGACGAGGCCCGGCGGCGCGTCGAGGAAGTCGTGGTCACGATCCGCAATCCGTCGGGCGCCCTCGCCGGGGTCAACACCGTCTACGTGCAGGACGTTCCGGGCGGCGCGGGCCCGTATTATTTCTACCGGACGTTCGTCCGTCCGGCGGACCGTGGCGTGCCGGGGATCGCGACCGCGGCATTCCAGGCTGCGGTCGCGCTGCTCCGCCACCATCCGCACCCGCGTGTGCCGCGCGGCGTCGTGGTGATCGTCGAGAACCCGAAGCTCTCGAGGCGCGGCGCGGTCGCGCGCATGAAGCGGGTGGGCCTGCACCGGGTCGGTCGGGATGCGCAGGGACACGACGTCTGGTGCCTCAGGTTCGACGGGACGGTGCCGGTGGCGCCGGCGGGGCTGCTCCGGCCCGCCTGACGACCCGTCCGGCGTGTTGCACGGCACCACTGTTGTTGCGCCGCCACGCGGCGAGCGGCGGGAGCACGGCCCGCCTTGAGCCTGCGGGGGATTGCCGCCTAGAATCGACCGGTCGGCCGGAATCCCGAGGGGCGGCAGGGCGTTCGCGCGACGCGCGATCGTCCCGCCGGAGCGGGTGCGGCTGGCGCAGTGTCAGGGGGGCACCGATGGCATCGCACGCACACCGGAGTTCGCGCGGCCGCGCCGCGCGCTTCATCGTCCGGCCGCTGTTCGCCGCGCTCGTCGCGGCGGGCGTGGCGGCGCCGTCGGGCATCCACGCGGCGACGATCGTCGTCACGACCGGCGGCGACGCCGGAACGGCGGCGACCTGCACGCTGCGGCAGGCGGTCGCGGCGATGAACGCTGCAAGCGTTGCCGGAACCAGCTGCGTCAACAGCGGGGGCATCTTCGGTTCGTTCGACAAGGTCGATCTTTCGACGCAATCGGGGACGATCACGCTGCAAGGTGCCGCCGAGATCGGCATCACGGGCTATTACCTGCTGGTCGACGGACCGGGCGCTGCGGCACTGACGGTTTCCGGCGCCAATGCGAGTCGAGTGTTCCACCAGACCAACCCTGGCGGGGTGCTGGTCGTACAAGACCTTACGGTCGCGAACGGGCGCTCCTCGGGTGCCGGCGGTTGCATCCTGTCCGAGGGCCTCGGGCTGCACCTCCTCCAGTCGGTGGTCACCGGCTGCACCGCGCTGCCCGATCCGACCAATACCTCGTTTCTCGACGGCATCGGCGGTGGCGTAGCCGCCAACTATCTCAACCTGGGGTACTCGACGGTCTCGGGCAATACCGCCGAGATCGCGGGGGGCGGCGTGTTCGCGAAGTACGCGAACGTGCGCGGGAGCGCCATCTCGGGCAACACCGTGACCGGTCGTGCCTGCACGGTCGCCTCGTCGAGCAAGTATTGCCTGCCGCTGCTGTTCGGCGGCGGCGGCATGGTGGTGGGGTCCGCGCAACTCGTGCACACCACGGTGAGCGGCAACACCGTGAACGCGTCGTCGATCACGGGGGCGGGCCCCCCGGGGACCTACAACTTCGGCGTCGGCGGCGGCATCACCCAGATCAACAAGTACACGCCGGAGGTGGCCGCGGCGGCGGCGAAGGCGGGGATCGCGGGCCGGGGCGGCGACGCGGCAGGCCGCGCGGCGGCGCGGGCCGCGCTCAGGGCCTCGGCGGGCGCAAAGTCGCTGACGCGGGCGAAGGGTGGTGCGCGGGCGAAGGCCGACGGGTACGGCAACTACATCATCGCGCTCTACGCGTCGACGGTCAGCGGCAACCGCGTCGTCGGCAACGGACAGAATCCCGGCAAGTACGCGGGCGGCGGCATCGTCGCCTATTCCGAGTACTACACGGCGGAGATCGCCAACAGCACGATCTCCGGCAACCGGCTCCCGTCGCCCGGCGGGCCGGACCCCTACCCGACGTTCGGCGCGGCCCTCTTCGCCGATTCGGCCGAGATTTCCAACAGCACGATCACCGGCAACGCGGGGACGGTGGCCGTCGCGTTCAAGTACAACACCAATCCGGTGGCGGCCGTCGCGAACGCGAAGTCGGCGGGTGCGAAGGGGGCGATCGCGATCGATCGCCTCCGTGCGAAGGCCGCGCAGTGGCGCGGCGCCGGCGCGAAGGCCGCCGTGGCGAAGGCCTCCGGGCCGTCCGCGCTGCAGAGCACGATCGTCGGGGGCAACGCGGCGTTGTACGACCTGGCCTGCATCAGCGGGCCCGGCTGCACGATCGGCGGGTCGAACAACCTGGTCGAGAAGCCCGACGCCTCGGCGACGCTGCCGGGCGACACGATCACGGGCCAGAACCCGCAGCTCGCGCCGCTCGCGAACAACGGCGGCGTCGTCGCCGGCGCGCCGGGCCACGCGCTGACGGGGCCGGTGCCGACGCACCGCCTGTACTTCGGGAGCCCCGCGATCGACACCGGCGCGAACCCCGAGGGATTCGCGTACGAGCAACGTGGCGAGGGCTTCCCGCGGGTCGCCGGACCTGCCGCCGACATCGGCGCGACCGAAGGCTCGGTCCCGCGACCGGTCAACGTCCCCGTGCCGGTGCTGGGACCGTGGACGCTCGGACTTCTCTCGGCCCTGCTGGGGGCCCTGGGGCTCGCGCGGCGACGACGCCGGTCCTAGAGGCGCTGGCGGTTGCCTCCTTCGCCCGGTCCGTGACCCGGGCAGGCGCGGCCGGGCTTGATCCGGCTCAGCCTCCGCGCGTCCGCGGCCGGGTAACATTCGCCCAACGATGCGGCGGCGCCGCCGTCGCGTTCCGCGGGAGCCCGAGATGACCTACCGTTCGATCTTCGTCCACGTCGACGATTCCGACCAGACCGACCTTCGGCTCGAGGCCGCGACGAGGCTCGCGCGCCACTATCCGGCCGAGCTGACCGGCGCGTACATCGTCTCGACGCGCGACCTCACGCCGACCGAGTCCGCGCTGCTGCCCGCGGACCTCGTCAAGGCGCGCATGGGGACGGTGGCGCAGGCGCAGAAGGACGCCGAGCACCGCTTCCGCAAGGCCGCGTCCGCAGCGGGGATCAAGTCGGTGCAGTGGCGGGCGCCCGCGGGCGACCCGGTCGACGCGGCGGTGATGCAGGCGCGCTACTCGGACCTCGCGGTTGTCGGGCAGCCGGTGCGCAAGGGGCCCGACGCGGCGTTCTCGGCCGAGCTCGCGAACGCCGTCGTGATGGACTCGGGCCGACCGGTGCTGTTCGTTCCGTACATCGGCGCGGGCAAGACGCTGGGCGAGCGCATCCTGATCGCGTGGAAGGACTCGCGCGAATCGGCGCGCGCCGTCGCGGACGCGCTTCCGTTCCTGAAGGACGCGAAGGCGGTCCTCGCGATCGCGGTGGAGCCGCGCGACGAGGAGTCGGTGCAGGATTACGTGTCGGACAAGGCGGTCGAAGGGTTCCTGCGCCGGCACGACGTCGACGCGACGGTCAACCGCATGGTCGCGCCCGACATCGCGTCGGGCGAGTTCCTGCTGTCGCGCGCCGCGGATTTCGGCGCCGACCTGATCGTGATGGGCGGGTACAGCCGGCCGCGCCTGTCGCGTCTCGTCTGGGGCGGGGTGTCGAACCTGATGCTCGAGTCGATGACGGTGCCGGTGCTGATGTCGCACTGACCCTGACGCTGGGGTCGGAGCCGTAATGATCCGTGCCGAGGGTCGCCCGGACGGGACGCTTTCCGTCGAATCATTGCGGCTCTGACCCCGAAGTCCGGCCGGCGGCGCGCGGTGCCCGGCTCGGACGCGCGCTCAGCGTCCCATCCGCCGGTCGTACGCCGCCGACACGCGGTCGACGAGCCCGGGATCCTCGTTCACGTTGCCGCGCGCGGTGAACTCGACGCGCACGCTGCCGTCCGACTGCGAGCGGACGTTCGCCGTCACGTCGATCCCGCCGCGACGGCCGGTGACGGTGCCGGCGTCACGGTTCTGCGCGGCGATCGCGAGTCCGTTGTCCGCGAACGCGCCGACCGCCGCGTCCCACGACCGGTCGAAGCTCGCGGGGACCGCGTAGCCATAGGAAGCCGGGTAGTAGACGCAGCCGGGCAGCGCGGCGAACGCAGCGAGGAGCCCGAGCGTCGCGGCTCGCAGGGCGCGCGGGGAGCGCATCGGCATCGGGTACCTCCTCGTCGATCGGGCGGCCGGCCGCCCGATCATCGTCTGGCGGGACGTCCCTGTAAAGCGGGGTGGGGGGACGCTATCCCTGCGCGATCCTGCGACCGTGCTCGCGCGTCGCGTGGAAGCCCACGCGCGGCCAGTGCTCGATCGTCACCTGCAGGTTGTACTTCGAGGTCGCGAGGAACACCGGGTTGCCGTCGACGTCGGTCGCGAGCGACGCGGCGTTCTGGCGCTCGAAGTCGCGCCGCACGCCCGCGTCCGGGAACGTGAGCCAGCGCGCGGTCGAGATCGCCGGCGTCTCGTAGATCGCGTCGACCTTGTACTCGGTCGCGAGCCGGTGCGCGACGATCTCGAACTGCAGCGGTCCGACCGCCCCGAGCAGGATCGAATAGCCCGACTCGGGCGTGAACACCTGGATCGCGCCTTCCTCGCCCAGCTCCTGCAGCCCCTTCGCGAGCTGCTTGGCCTTGAGCGGGTCGCGCGAGCGCGCCGCGCGGAAGAGCTCGGGCGCGAAGTACGGGATGCCGGTGAACGCCAGCGCCTCCCCGGACTCGGACAGCGTGTCGCCGATCTGCAGCGCTCCGTGGTTGTGGATGCCGATGATGTCGCCCGCGACCGCGTCGTCGGAGGCGACGCGCTCGTTCGCCATGAACGTGAGCGCGTTGCCGATCTTCATCTCGCGGCCGGCGCGCAGGTGCCGGACCTTGATGCCGGGCACGTAGCGGCCCGAGCAGACGCGGAAGAACGCGATCCGGTCGCGGTGGCGCGGATCCATGTTCGCCTGGATCTTGAACACGAAGCCGGTGAACGGCGCCTCCGCCGGCTCGACCCGGCGCACCGTCGCGTCGCGCGGCTGCGGCGGCGGCGCCCAGTCGACGAGCGCCTGCAGGATCTCGCGCACGCCGAAGTTGTTGATCCCCGAGCCGAAGAACACCGGGCTCTGGCGCCCGGCCAAGAACGCCTCCAGCGAGAACGGGGCGCTGGCGCTCCGCACGAGGTCGACGTCGTGCCGCAGCGCCTGCACGTCGTCGGGCGCGAGCTCGTCGAGGCGCGGGTTCGAGAGTCCCTCGATCGTCTCGGCGTCGGAGACGCGCTCCTCGCCGGGCGTGAAGCGCATCAGGCGCTCGGTGCCGAGGTGGAAGACGCCCTTGAAGCGGCGGCCCATGCCGAGCGGCCAGGTGACCGGCGCGCACTCGATCTTCAGGACCGACTCGATCTCCTCGAGCAGCGCGAGCGGCTCGCGCACCTCGCGGTCCATCTTGTTGACGAACGTGATGATCGGCGTGTCGCGCAGCCGGCACACCTCGAGCAGCTTGATCGTCTGCGCCTCGACGCCCTTCGCGGCGTCGATCACCATCACGGCGGCGTCGACCGCCGTGAGCACCCGGTAGGTGTCCTCGGAGAAGTCCTCGTGGCCGGGCGTGTCGAGCAGGTTGATCACGTGGCCCGCGTACTCGAACTGCATGACCGAGCTCGTGACCGAGATCCCGCGCTGCTTCTCGACCTCCATCCAGTCCGAGGTCGCGTGGCGCGCGCTCTTGCGGGCCTTCACGGTCCCGGCGAGCTGGATCGCGCCGCCGAACAGCAGGAGCTTCTCGGTGAGCGTCGTCTTGCCGGCGTCCGGGTGCGAGATGATCGCGAACGTGCGTCGCTTCGCGACGTCGCGGATCAGGTCGGCCTTGAACGGGACGGTGGACACGGGATCGGCTCTCGGGGGTCGCGCCCGCCGCGGGCGCCGCGCCCGCGACAAACGCGACGGCCGCCCCTCGAGGCGAGGCGGGCGGCCGGAGCACAATTATACCCGCGGCGCCGGCCTCCCCCGGCGCGCGAGCCCTCGGAAGTGGCCACGCCGCGCCTCATCGCCCACCTCGACATGGACGCGTTCTACGCGTCGGTCGAGCTCCTCCGCTATCCGGACCTCGCCGGCCGGGCGGTCGTGATCGGCGGCGGGCGGCAGTCCGCGCCGCAGGAAGCCGTCGACCCGGCGACCGGGCGGGTCACGCGCCGCTACCAGACGCTCGCCGACTACAAGGGGCGCGGCGTGATCACGACGGCGACCTACGCGGCGCGCAGGCTGGGCGTGGGCTCGGCGATGGGGCTCATGAAGGCGGCGAAGCTCGCGCCCGACGCGATCCTGCTGCCGGCCGACTTCGACGCGTACCGGACGATGTCGCGGAAGTTCAAGGCGGCGGTGCGCGCGATCGCGCCGGTGATCGAGGACCGCGGCATCGACGAGATCTATCTCGACCTCACCGGCGTGCGCCTCCCCGAGCACGAGGGCGAGCCCGAGGACGACGCCGAGCGCTGGTGGCGGGCGCGCGACGTCGCGCGCGCGCTCAAGGACGCGGTGCGCCAGGCGACCGGGCTCACCTGCTCGGTCGCGGTCGCGCCGAACAAGCTCGTCGCGAAGATCGCCTCGGACCTCGACAAGCCCGACGGGCTCACGATCGTGCGCGAGGCGGACATCCCCGCGGTCCTCTGGCCGCTGCCGGCGAAGCGGATCAACGGCATCGGCCCGAAGGCGGCGGCGCGGCTCGAGCGTCTCGGCATCGCGACGATCGGCGAGCTCGCCTGGGCGGACCGCTCGAAGCTCGAGTCGGTGTTCGGGCCGACCTACGCACGCTGGATGATCGACGCCGCCAACGGCCGGGACGACCGGCCGGTCGTCACCGAGAGCGAGCCGCGGAGCGTCTCGCGCGAGACGACGTTCGAGCGCGACCTCTCGGCGAGGCGCGACCGCGCCGAGCTCGCGCGCGTGTTCACGTGGCTGTGCGAGCGCGTCGCGGAGGACCTCGCGCGCAAGGGCTACGCGGGGCGCACGATCGGCGTGAAGCTCCGCTTCGACGACTTCGCCACCGTCACGCGCGACCACACGATCGACGCGCCGACGCAGGACCCGAAGGCGATCCGCCGGGCGGCGGGCGAGTGCCTGAAGCGCGTGCCGCTGGAGCGGAGGATCCGGCTCCTGGGCGTGCGCGTGGGCAACCTCGCGCCCGCGGGACCCGTGGCCCCGTCGTGACCGGCGCGCTCTCGCTTCCGCCGGCGGCTCGCCAAGCCGCCGCCGGGCGGCTATCATTCCATACGAAGGCGCAGCGCCGAGCCTCGGGCCGGCCGCGCCGGCGCGCGACGCGCCACCGCCCACACGGACCGACACCATGCCTGATCGCTCGATGCTCCTGCTCCTGCTCCTCGCCGGCGCCGCGGCGCCCGCCCACGCCACGATGACCGTCCTCCCGGCGCCGGTCCCGGCGCTCGGCCTCGCGGGCGTCGCCGTGACCGGGGTGGTCGCGCTCGTCATCGGCTGGTGGCGGATGCGCAAGTAGCGCGCGCTCCGCACGGAAAGCCGCGCTTCCCGGCGCGCGTTCCGGAGGTTCCGTGGACGCGTCCGTCCTCGTCGTTTCCCTCTACTTCGGCGCGCTCGTCGGCGGGTTCGCGGTCGTCGGCGCCTGGGAGACGCTCGCCCCGGCACGCCCCGCGCGGGCCCCGCTGCGCGAGCGATGGACGGCGAACCTGGGATTGCTGGCGCTGAACCACGGCATCCTGCCGTTCCTGCTGCCGATCTCGAACGGCGCCGCCGCCTGGTTCGCGTCCGAGCGCGGCTGGGGATTCATGAACGTCGTCGCGCTCCCGCCCGCCGCCGCCTTCGCGCTGACGCTCGTCGCGCTCGACGCGGTGCGCTACGGCAATCACCGGCTGTGGCACCGGGTGCCGGTGCTGTGGCGACTGCACCGCGTCCACCACAGCGACGTCGACTACGACCTGACGGTCGGCCTGCGTTTCCACCCGATCGAGGCCGTCGCCGGCAACCTCGCGGTGCTCGCGGCCGTCGTGGCGCTGGGCGCGCCGGTCTGGGCGGTGATCGCGTCCGACGTCGCGACCGTCGCGCTGGGCTACTTCGCCCATGGCAACGTGCGCGTCCCCGGTGCCGTCGACCGCGCGCTGCGCGCCGTCCTCGTCACGCCGGCGATGCACTCGACGCACCACAGCGTCGAGCGCGACGAGGCGATGAGCAACTTCGGCTCGGTGCTCTCCGTCTGGGACCGGCTCTTCGGCAGCTATCGCGAGCGCCCGCGTGCGGGCGACGCGATCGAGTTCGGCCTCGCCGACGAGCGCGACCCGTCGCGGCTCGGCATCGTGCGACTGCTCGGACTGCCGTTCGCGGTGCCCGGGCGCCCGTGACGAAGCCCCCGACTCCCGACTCCCGACTCCCGACTCCCGACTCCCGACTCCCGACTCCCCGCGCATGTCCGCCTACCCGCACCTCGCCGCCCCGCTCGACCTCGGCTTCACGACGCTCGCCAACCGCACCCTCATGGGATCGATGCACACGGGGCTCGAGGAGGAGAAGCACGGCTTCGAGCGCCTCGCCCGTTTCTACGCGGAGCGGGCGCGAGGCGGCGCCGGGCTCATCGTCACCGGCGGCATCGCCCCCGACCTCGCCGGCCGGCTCTCGCCGTTCGCGTCGCAGCTCTCGTTCCCCTGGCAGGCCTCGAAGCACCGCACCGTGACGTCGGCCGTGCACGAGGCGGGCGGGAAGATCGCGATGCAGATCCTGCACGCCGGGCGCTATGCCTACCACCCGCTCTCGGTCGCGCCTTCGGCGGTCCGCTCGCCGATCACGCCGTTCAAGCCGCGCGCGCTGTCGGCCTCGGGCGTCCGCCGGACGATCGCCGACTTCGCGCGCACCGCCGTGCTCGCGCGCCGCGCGGGCTACGACGGGGTCGAGGTGATGGGCTCCGAGGGCTACCTGATCAACCAGTTCGTCGCCGCGCGCACCAACCAGCGCGACGACGAGTGGGGCGGCAGCTACGCGAACCGCATCCGGTTCGCGACAACGACCGTGCGGGCCGTGCGCGACGCGGTCGGCCCGGACTTCATCGTGATCTTCCGGCTGTCGATGCTCGACCTCGTCGACGGCGGCAGCACCTGGGACGAGATCGTCGAGCTCGCGAAGGCCGTCGAGGGCGCCGGCGCGACGATCATCAACACCGGCATCGGCTGGCACGAGGCGCGCGTGCCGACGATCGCGACGATGGTGCCGCGCGCCGCGTTCACCTGGGTGACGCGGCGCCTCAAGGGCAGCGTCCGCGTGCCGCTCGTCACGACCAACCGCATCAACGATCCGGCGGTCGCGGAAAGCGTGCTCGCGCGCGGCGACGCGGACATGGTGTCGATGGCGCGGCCGTTCCTCGCCGACGCCGAATTCGTGAACAAGGCGATCGCGGGCCGCGCGGACGAGATCAACACGTGCATCGCGTGCAACCAGGCGTGCCTCGACCACATCTTCGAGAACCGGACCGCCTCGTGCCTCGTCAACCCGGCCGCGTGCCGGGAGGCGGAGTTCGCGGTCGCGCCCGCCGCGCAGCCGAAGCGCGTCGCGGTCGTCGGGGCGGGGCCGGCCGGCCTCGCCTGCGCGACGACCGCGGCCGAGCGGGGCCACGCGGTGACGCTGTTCGACGCGGCCGGCGAGATCGGCGGCCAGTTCAACCTGGCGAAGCGCATCCCGGGCAAGGAGGAGTTCGCCGAGACGCTGCGCTACTTCCGCGCGCGCCTCGAACGCCTCGGTGTGGACGTCGCGCTCGGCAGGCGGGCGGAGGCGGGCGATCTCGCGGGCTTCGACGCGGTCGTGCTCGCGACCGGCATCGTTCCGCGGACGCCCGCGATCCCGGGCATCGACCACCCGAAGGTCGCGAGCTACGTCGACGTCGTGGCGGGACGGCGCGTGGCCGGTGCGCGCGTGGCGATCGTCGGCGCCGGCGGCATCGGCTTCGACGTCGCCGAGCTGCTCACGCATCCCGGCGAGCCGCTGCCCGCGGGTGCCGTCGCACCGGTGCCGAGCGCACTCGACGCCGACGGTCGCGCGCTCGACCATTTCCGCGACCAGTGGGGGATCGACGCGACCTACGCGCACCCGGGAGGCGTCAAGCCGGCCGTGCCCGAGGCCGCACCGCGCGCCGTCTGGCTCCTGCAACGGAAGTCGTCGAAGGTGGGCGAGGGCCTCGCGAAGACGACCGGCTGGATCCGGCGCACGCTGCTCAAGCAGCGCGGCGTCAGGATGCTCGCCGGCGTGGAGTACGTGCGCATCGACGACGCGGGGCTGCACGTCGTCGTCGACGGGAAGGCGCAGGTGCTCGACGTCGACACGATCGTGATCTGCGCCGGCCAGGAGCCGCGCCGCGAGCTTCTGGCCGCGCTCGAGGCGGCCGGGAAGAAGCCGGCGCTCGTCGGCGGCGCCGACGTCGCGGCGGAGCTCGACGCGAAGCGCGCGATCGAGCAGGGGACGCGGGTGGCGTTGGCGCTCTGAGGCCGGCCGAAGATCGTCGGGCCGAAGCCCGGCCCACGCAGGGCGATCGTCGGACCGGAGCTCGATCCGCAAGGGCGCCGCCGGATCGCAACCTGCGGGCTCGGGCTCCCGCCGGACGGTGTTCGTGGCGACTGTTGCAATCGCGCCACGCCGGCGCGGGAAATTCGCGCGCGAAGCTGGCGCGCCGGCGCGCGCTTCCCTAGAATCCGTTCCTCGCTCGCACGAGAGCGCTCGCGCCAATGGATGAACCCGACATGAACCGCACGATGCTTACCGACACCGCGAACCTGGCGCCCGGCGCCGGGCGCGTCGCGTCGCGCATCGCGGCTCGTGGCGTCTTCGCGCCGGTCCATACCGGCCACGGCGCGGCGCAGTAGTCCCCCGGCATCGACGTCCGCCGGAGGACCGGCGGAACCGTCGAAGGCCCACCACCCCCTTCGAACGTCTTCCGCCGCAGGTGCGGCCGAACGGTTTCGCTCGCGCGTCCCGCGCGTGCGGCGACGAGAAGGAGGGCCCGACGCATGAACGATTTCGCGTTTCACCGTGATGCCGATGGCCGGCGCGGCACGTCGACGGGATTCCGTCCGTCGCGACCGCGCGGCCCGGCGATGAAGGACACCGGCCGGACGGCCGGACGGGAGGCGATGCGCTGACGGCGCGGCCTGCCTGTCCGCGAAGCCCGGCAGCCGCGCGGCGCCGGGCTCGCTCGTTCCGGGCGCGCGGCATCCGACTGCAATGACGATGCAACGAGAGGCACCCAGAATGAAGCGAATGTTGGCGGAACCGGAACGACCGTACGGTCGCGACGACCTCGCGTACCTGCGAGGAGGCGATGGAGGCGTCTGCCTGCGCGGGCGCGACGGGCTCGAGGTGCGGCTCGCCGCGCCCGAGCGCGAGGCGCCGGTCGAGCGCGAGCGGCTCTCGCTCGTCGGCGTGCTCGTCGCTTTCCTCGCGAGTGGCGTCGAGCGGCGATAGGACGATGCGCCGCTCCCCGTGTCGGCGCGCCGCGCGGTCGGCGCGTTGTTCGGGGATCGGAGGCATCGATGGAACGAACGGCCGCGAAGCGCGGTCAACGAGGTTGTGCCTTCGGGCACGACGACGGCGATCTTGCGTGCCGTGCGCGGCACGCTTAACCGGGGATCGGGATCGCCGCCGCGCGGCTGGCCATCGGCCGTCGCGCGGTCACCAGTCGACGAACCCGGCGGAGTTCCCGCTCCGCCGGGATTCGCGACGAAAACAAGGGACGCGAGACCGGGCCCCGCGCGCTAGCGCGCGGCGTCCGGGGCTCGGTCCAGCCGGGGCTCGCGGCGCCGATCGAGCGTTCGGCGCACGCTGTCGGCGAGCGCCGTCTCGAGCTCGGGCGTGAGCGGCATCGCCTCGGTGGGCGGCCCGGCGACGGCCGGCCTCCCTGCGCCCATCGCCTTCGCCGACGCGATCCTCGTCGCGAGCGTCGCGAACACGTCGGTGCGGTCGTCGGCGCCGCCGCCGGTCGCCAGCGCGTAGACGGGCACGAACGTGGTGCCCGAGCTCGTCAGCCCGGTGTAGTCGCCGAGGAAGTATCCGCGCGCGACCGGCGCGGTCGCGTAGTCGGTCGGGCCCGCGACGTGGGTCTCGGTCCACGTGACGCCGTCGGCCGACTGCACGAGCCAGACGTCCGCCAGGATCGACGGCTGCGGCGTGTTGCTGCGCAGGTCGTAATAGGTGACGCCGACCGTCCCGTCGTCGCGGACGTGGACGCTGGGCAGGAACGCCTGGACGGCCGGCGCCTGGTTGAGCCGCACCGGCGTCGACCAGGTCAGCCCGCCGTCGCTCGACTGCGAGTACGCAATGCCGTCGCGCTGGCCGCCCGAGAACCGGGAGTCCTGCCAGACGATCGCGATCCTCCCGTCCCGGCCCGCGGCGATCGTGCCGAGGTTCGCGGCGTCCCGGATCGGGACGCCGGTCTCGGGGTCGGTCGCGCCGCGCGCCTGCACCTGCGCGACGACCACCGGGTCGGACCACGTCGCCCCCTTGTCGGTCGAGCGCATCGCCATCAGCACCGCCGAAGGCAGCATCGTCATGTCGAGGCGGGTGAACGAGGCGACGAGCGTGCCGTCCGGCAGCACGACGATCTGGTTGTTGATCGTCTGCCGCAGCAGCCCGGGGTCGAACGCGATCCGCGGGGGTTCCCAGCTGGCGCCGCCGTCCGTCGTGCGCGCGAACACCGTCGGGCCGCGGTTGCCCTCGAGGCGATCCCAGATCGCGTACGCGTAGCGAGCGTCGGTCGGATCGGCGCTCATCGATTCCTTGTCGTTGAACGGGCCGCCCTGGTCGCGGATCAGCGTGACCGGCGGCTCCCAGCTCGCGCCGCCGTCCGGCGAGCGCGCGACGAGCACGGCGCTCGCGCTCGGCGAGACGCCGTCGCCGGTCGTGATGCCGATCTGCCAGACGACGCCGGAGGGGCCGATCGCCACCCAGGGGTCGCTCGCGCGCAGGTAGTCGCCGCCGTTCGCCGGCGTGCCGCCGCTGCAGCGCGTGAACGTCGCCGCGGACGCGGTCCACGTGCGGCCGCCGTCGAACGAGACAGCCGTTCTGAGGCCGCGCGCGGCGCCGTCCGACCACCGGTCCTGCTGCCACGCGGCGATCAGGTGGTCCGGGTTGGCCGGGTCGACGGCGACGTGCGGCTCGACCTCGGCGCCCGGATAGACGGTGCCGGTGGGCGCAACGCCGTCGCAGCCGTCCGCCCAGGGCGAAGCCCCGGTGAGGCGGGCCTGGGCGATGGCCGGCGGCGACGGGCCTTCCGAGGACGATCCGCCGCCTCCGCACGCCGCGGCGAGCGCCGCCGCCACGCACGCCGCCGCGCCCGACCGCATCGCTCCGCGGCGGCGGAAGGCATCGAGGAGCGACGGACGGCGCAGGGGCGCGGACTTGAGGGGCGGCATCGGCGTGGACCCGGGCGTGCGACGGCGCGGGGGCGCCGGCCCCCTGCCCCCCGGCGCTTCGACGGGACTGGTAGCATTGAACCACGTTCGCGCCGCGGCGTCCGCCGCGGCGGCACGTGCAACCACGATCTTCGGGGGACGGCAGCAAATGTTCAAGCGACGCGATTGGCTCATGGCAACGACGGCGGTGGCGCTCGCGGCGCTCCTCGCGCCCGCGCACGCGCAGGACAAGCTCAAGGTGGCCGCGATCTACACGGTGCCGGTCGAGCAGCAGTGGGTGAGCCGCATCCACAAGGCGTTGAACGCCGCGAAGGATCGCGGCGAGATCGAGTACGTGTTCTCGGAGAAGGTCGCGAACGCCGACTACGAGCGCGTGATGCGCGAGTACGCGGAGAAGGGCAACACGCTCGTCGTCGGCGAGTCGTTCGCCGTCGAGGCCGCCGCTCGCAAGGTCGCGAAGGACTACCCGAAGGTGTCGTTCCTGATGGGAAGCTCCGGCAAGCCGCAGGCGCCGAACTTCTCGGTGTTCGACAACTACATCCAGGAGCCGGCCTACCTGACCGGGATGATCGCGGGCGGCATGACGAAGTCGAACCGGATCGGCATGGTCGGCGGCTACCCGATCCCCGAGGTCAACCGGTTGATGCACGCGTTCATGGAAGGCGCGAAGGAGACCAACCCGAAGGTCCAGTTCTACGTGACCTTCATCGGCTCCTGGTTCGATCCGCCCAAGGCGAAGGAGGCCGCGTACGCGATGATCGAGAAGGGCGCGGACGTACTCTACGCCGAGCGCTTCGGGGTGTCCGACGCGGCGAAGGAGAAGGGCAA
This sequence comes from Burkholderiales bacterium, assembly GCA_046347845.1. Classification (GTDB taxonomy): domain Bacteria; phylum Pseudomonadota; class Gammaproteobacteria; order Burkholderiales; family Casimicrobiaceae; genus VBCG01. The sequence continues at coordinate 298,224 of JAXMFH010000005.1, forward strand.
GCTCGCGATCGGCAACGTGATCAACACGCAGCCCCAGTACCCGGACACGGTCGTCGCGAGCGCGCTGTGGAACATGGAGCCGACGATCGACCGCGCGATCAAGGCGGTGAAGGAAGGCAAGTTCAAGGCCGAGGACTACGGCTCCTACTCGACGATGAAGCACAAGGGCAGCGAGCTCGCTCCGCTCGGAACCTTCGAGGCCAAGGTGCCCAGGGAGATCAAGGACAAGGTCGCGGCGAAGGAGAAGGCGATCCTCGAGGGCAAGTTCGTCGTCAAGGTCGTCGAGACCGAGCCGAAGACGACCGCGAAGTAGGGAACCGGGGTCGGATTCGAATCTGACCCCGGTGAGCGTCGTGAACGTCGGGGTCGGATTCGAATCTGAACCCGCGGCCGCGTTTCCGCCATGAGCGACCCGGTTCTCCGGCTTGCCGGCATCACGAAGCGCTTCGGGACGCTCGTCGCGAACGACGGCGTCTCGCTCGCGCTCGCGCGGGGCGAGATCCTCGCGCTGCTCGGGGAGAACGGCGCGGGCAAGTCGACGCTCGTCTCGATCCTGTTCGGCCACTACGTCGCCGACGCCGGATCGATCGAGGCGTTCGGCGTGCCGCTGCCGCCGGGCGACCCGGCGGCGGCGCTCGCGGCCGGCATCGGGATGGTCCACCAGCACTCGACGCTCGCCGACAACCTGTCGGTGCTCGACAACGTGATGCTGGGCACCGAGCCGCTGTGGCGGCTCGCGTCGAGGCGGCGCGAGGGCCGCGCCCGCCTCGTCGAGACCGCGCGACGCTTCGGCCTTCCCGTGGATCCGTCCGCCCGCGTCGCGAGGCTGTCCGTCGGCGAGCGACAGCGCGTCGAGATCCTGAAGGCGCTCTACCGCGACGCGCGCGTGCTCATCCTCGACGAGCCCACCGCGGTGCTGACGCCGCAGGAGAGCGAGGCGCTGTTCGCGACGCTGCGCGGCATGGTCGCCGAGGGGCTCTCGGTGATCTTCATCAGCCACAAGCTCGACGAGGTCCTGCGCGTGTCCGACCGCATCGCGGTGCTGCGCGCGGGACGGCTCGTGGCGGCGCTGCCCGCGGCCAGCACGTCGAGGGCCGCGCTCGCCGAGGTGATGGTCGGCCGCGCGATCCCGTCGCCGGTCGCGAAGCCGCACGCGCGCGGCGACACGGTCTGCGTGCTCGACCGCGTGTCGCTGCGCGGCGAGCGGGCGTCGGCGCGGCTGGACGAGGTCTCGCTGTCGCTGGCCGCGGGCGAGATCACCGCGATCGCGGGCGTGTCGGGCAACGGCCAGGCCGCGCTCGTCGAGCTGCTGTGCGGGCTGCGTGCGCCGGACGGCGGGGCGGCGACGCTCGTCGGTCGCCCGATGCCCGCCGATCCGGCCGCGTGGATCGCCGCGGGCGTCGCGCGCATCCCCGAGGACCGCCGCGACGTCGGCACGATCGGCGACCTGCCGGTCTGGGAGAACGCGATCGCCGAGCGCTATCGCAAGCCGTTCGCGAGCGCCGGGATCGTGCGCCGTCGCCAGGCGCGCTCTTACGCGCGCATGCTCGTCGATCGCTACGACGTGCGCGGCGGCGGCATCGACGCGCCGGTGCGCGCGCTCTCGGGCGGCAACATGCAGAAGCTGATCCTCGGGCGCGCGCTGTCGGGAGGGGCGTCGCGCCCCGACGGCTACCAGCCGGCCCTGATCGTCGCGAGCCAGCCGACCTGGGGCCTCGACGCGGGCGCCGTCGCGTGGGTGCACCAGCAGCTGCTCGACGCGTGCGCGCGCGGCGCCGCGGTGCTGCTCGTGTCGGAGGACCTGGACGAGATCCTCGCGTTGGCCGACCGCATCGCGGTGATCCACGCGGGCCGGCTCACGCCGGCGCGGCCGGCCAAGGCGTGGACGCTCGCCGAGCTCGGCCTCGCGATGGCGGGCGCGGGGGCTCGCGATGCGGCTTGAGGCGAGGGCGGCGATTTCCCCCGTGATGGCCGTGGCCGCGCCGGTCGCGGCGATCGCGTTCACGCTCGCGGTCGCCGCGCTGCTCGTCGCGTGGGCGGGCGCCCCGGTCGGGCGCACCTACCTGCTCGTGTTCGAGGGGGGGTTCGGCTCGCGCTTCGCGTGGAGCGAGACGCTGACGCGCGCGACGCCGCTGATCCTGACCGGCCTCGCGGCCGCGATCGCGTTCCGTGCGCACCTCTACAACATCGGCGCCGAGGGGCAGCTCTACGCGGGCGCGCTCGCGGCGGTCGCGGTCGGCGGGTTGCACGGCGGGACCGGATTCGACCTTCCGCCGGCCGTTCTGTTCCCCGCGATGCTCGCCGCCGCCGCGCTCGCGGGCGCCCTGCTGATGGCGCTGCCCGCGTTCGCGAAGACGCGGTTCGGCGTCGACGAGGTCGTGACGACGCTGCTCCTCAACTTCATCGTGCTCCTGTTCGTCTCGATGATGCTCGACGGTCCCATGAAGGATCCGACGGCGATGGGCTGGCCGCAGAGCGTCGCGCTCGCCGACGAGCTGCAGCTCTCGAGGCTCGTCGAGCGCACGCGCGTGCACACCGGCCTCGTCTACGCGCTCGTGCTGGCGGCGTTGGCGTGGGCGGTGCTGCGCCACACGACGTTCGGCTTCGAGGTGCGCGCGGTCGGCGCCAACGCGCGCGCGGCGCGCTTCGCCGGCGTGCCGGTGACGCGCACGATCCTCGTCGTCGCGCTGGCGTCGGGCGCGGTCGCGGGGCTCGCCGGCGCGATCGAGGTCGCGGGACGGACCGGGTACGTGACGCTCGACATGTCGCCGGGCTACGGCTACACGGGCATCGTGATCGCGATGCTCGCCGGCCTGAACCCGATCGGCGTCGTCGCGGCGGCGGTGTTCGTCGCCGGCGTGCTCGTCGGCGCCGACAGCATGAGCCGGGCGGTCGCGGTGCCGACCTACCTCGCCGACGTGATCGTCGCCTCGGCGCTGCTCTCGATGCTCGTGGCGACGCTCGCGGCGCGCTATCGGCTGCGCCGGCGCTGACCCGATGGCGGACGCGCTCGCCGCGATGCTGATCAACGCCGACTTCTGGGCGGCGGTGCTGCGGATCGCGACGCCGCTCGTTCTCGGCACGCTCGGCGTGCTGCTGTGCGAGCGCGCCGGCGTGCTCAACCTCGGCATCGAGGGCATCATGGTGGCGGGCGCGTTCGCGGGCTGGCTCGCGGTGCACGCGGGCGCGGGACTGTGGACCGGCGTGCTCGTCGCCGCGGCCACCGGCGCCGCGTTCGGGCTCCTGCACGGCGTGCTGACGGTGCCGCTCGCGCTGTCGCAGCACGTCACCGGCCTCGGCATCACGATGTTCGCCTCGTCCTTGGCCTACTACGCGTACCGCGTGAGCTTCCCGAACGTCTCGACGCCGCCGACGATCCAGCCGTTCGCCGAGATGCGCTGGCTCGTGCTCCCGGTCCTCTCGGCGCAGACGCCGCTCACGCTCCTCGCGATCGCGCTCGTGCCGCTCGTTGCGTGGATCCTGAACCGCACGCCGCTCGGGCTGGCCGTGCGGATGGTCGGCGAGAACCCGGCCGCGGCCGAGGGGCAGGGGCTGTCGGTGGCGGCGGTGCGCATCGGGGCGGTCGTCGCCGGCAGCGCGCTGATGGGCGTCGCGGGCGCGTTCCTCACGCTGTCGGCGTTCAACGCGTTCTTCTTCAACATGGTGAACGGCCGCGGCTGGATCTGCGTCGCGCTCGTCGTGTTCGCGAGCTGGCGGCCCGGCAAGGCGCTCGCCGGCGCGCTGCTGTTCGCGTTCTTCGACGCGATGCAGCTGAGGCTGCAGCAGGCGGACGCCGGCGGGCTGCCCTACCAGGCGTGGCTCGCGCTGCCCTACGTGCTGTCGATCCTCGCGCTCGTCGCGGTCGCGCGGCGCGCGAGCTACCCGCAGGCGCTGATGAAGCCGTACCGCAAGGGCGAGCGGTGAGCGGGGTTGGATTCGGCTCCGACCGCCGCGCAGCACCGGGGTCGGATCCGAATCTGACCCCGGTGTGGCCGGTGCGGCGGCGCGCTATAGTGTGGCGTCTTCAGGGAAGCCGCCGAATGAACCCCGAGACCCGCACCGCCAAGCACATCCGCCTCACCTCGCACCCGGCCGAGGGCGCGTGGGGCGCGCTGCCGATCCGCTGGGGCCGCGCCGACCCGAAGGAGCGTGGCCCGGTCGTCGGCAGCACGGCGAACCGCAGCCAGCGCAACGTCATCGGCACGCACAGCGGGAGCTACGGCGTCTACCGCGCGCTCGCGGTCGCCGCCGGCGCACTGATGCGCGGACACCGGCCCGATCTCACGAACACCGCGCCGACCGACCCGATCGGCCCGTACCCGCAATGGGGCGACGCCGGGAAGATCGTGTCGCTCGACCCGTTCGGCGCGATCGTCGCCGACGTGTTCCGCGACGAGATCGCGGCCGGCTACGACATCCGTCCGACGATCGCGGTCACGAAGGCGCACATCGACATGCCCGAGGTGCACGCCGCGATGGCGGCGGGCAGGCTCGCGCCGGACGGGCGGATCCTGCTCCCGAACGGCTCCGCGGTCGTCACGAAGGCCGCGATCGAGCCCGTGTGGTGGCTGCCCGGCGTCGCGAAGCGCTTCGGCGTCGACGAGGGTGACCTGCGCCGCGTGTTGTTCGAGGAGACCGGCGGCATGTACCCGGAGCTCGTCACGCGGAGCGACCTCGAGGTGTTCCTGCCGCCGATCGGCGGGCAGACCGCGTACGTGTTCGGCGACCCGGCGGCGCTCGCCGACCCGTCGGTGACGCTCACCGCGCGCGTGCACGACGAGTGCAACGGCTCCGACGTGTTCGGCTCCGACATCTGCACCTGCCGCCCCTACCTGACGCACGCGATCGAGGAGTGCATCCGCGGCGCGCAGGGCGGGGGCGTGGGGCTCGTCGTCTACTGCCGCAAGGAAGGGCGGGCGCTCGGCGAGGTGACGAAGTTCCTCGTCTACAACGCGCGCAAGCGGCAGGCGGGCGGCGACTCGGCGTCGAACTACTTCCTGCGCACCGAGTGCGTCGCGGGCGTGCAGGACATGCGCTTCCAGGAGCTGATGCCCGACGTGCTGCACTGGTTCGGCATCCGGCGCATCCACCGGCTCGTCTCGATGAGCAACATGAAGTACGACGCGATCGTCGGCGGCGGCATCGACGTGGGCGAGCGCGTCCCGATTCCCGACGAGCTCGTGCCGGCGGACGCGCGCGTCGAGATCGACGCGAAGATGGCCGCCGGCTACTTCACCGAGGGCGCGAAGCCCGACGCGGAGCGCCTGAAGACGACGAAGGGCCGCGGACTGTGACGGGGCCCGCCACGCGGGCCGGTCGCGCGAGTGCGGAGGGCGGCGCGCGCCGGCCGCCGGAGGTCTTCGTCCTGCGCGATCCCGCGACGATCCGCGCGCGCTGCGCGAGCGTGCTCGCGGCGGCCGACGCGGGGCGCACCTCGCACCTTTCGGTCGACCGCTCGAAGCTCGGGGACTGTGCGGAGCTCGTCGCGGGCGTGACGCGCCGCCGCTATCCGGCGCTCGGGATCCCCTACCACAGCCGCTGGCGCCATTTCGAGGCGGGAGGCGTCGATCGCGCCGCCGAGCTCGACCGCGCGCTCGCCGGCCGCGATCCGGTCGACGCGGCGCTCGCGCGCATCGACCTCGCGATCGTGAGCGTGCTGCTCGACGCCGGGGCGGGCGCGCGCTGGTCGTATGCCGAGCGCGAGACCGGCGCGCGGTTCGCACGGTCCGAGGGCCTCGGGGTCGCGAGCTTCCGCGCGTTCGCGGCCGGCGCGTTCTCGTCGCTGTCGGGCGACCCGTTCCGCGCCGACGCCCGCGCGCTGGCGGCGATCGACGGTCCGGCGCTCGCGCGCCTGTTCCAGGCCGGCGACGCGAACCCGCTCGTCGGGCTCGACGGCCGCGCCGCGCTGCTGCGGCGGCTCGCCGCGGCGGTCGGCGACCGTCCGTCGATGCCGTTCGCTCCGCTGCTGGAGCGTCGCGGGGAGGTCGCCGCCGCCGAGATCCTCGCCGTGCTGCTCGAGCGGACGAGCGCGATCTGGCCGAATGGACTCGTGCTCGACGGCGCAGCGCTCGGAGACGTGTGGCCGCACCCGCACGCGGGCGGCACGGGCGCGTCCGCCGGCTACGTGCCGTTCCACAAGCTCTCGCAGTGGCTCGCGTACTCGCTGTTCGAGCCGTTCGAGCGCGCGGGCCACCGTGTCGTCGACCGGGATGCGCTGACGGCGCTGCCCGAATACCGGAACGGCGGGCTGCTCCTCGACACCGGCGTGCTGGCGCTGCGCGATCCGGCCGACGCCGCGCGCCGGCACGCGGTCGGAAGCCCGGTCGTCGTCGAGTGGCGCGCGCTGACCGTCGCGCTCGTCGACGAGCTCGCGGTGCACGTGCGCGCGCGGCTTCGCCGTCCGGACCTGCCGCTCGCGTGCGTCCTCGAAGGCGGGACCTGGGCCGCCGGGCGCGAGACCGCGGCGAGGCTGCGCGGCGGCGATCCGCCGCTGGCGATCGACAGCGACGGGACGGTGTTCTAGCGGGTTTCGGGGTCGGCCTCCGGGGCTGCGCCGGCGTCGGAGGTTGCGCCGGGGTCGGATCCCGGTGTTGCCTGACTGGGGTCTGACCCCGATTTGAAAGACAATGCCGACAGTCGCGCGAAAACCGGGGTCGGACCCCGAGACGCCGGGATCTGACCCAAGGAGCCCTCCGATGACCGCCGAAGCCCATCTGTTCGACCACCCGCTCGTCCAGCACAAGCTCACGCTGCTGCGCAAGAAGGAGACGAGCACCACGTCGTTCCGGCGCCTGCTGAACGAGATCGGGTCGCTGATGGCCTACGAGGTCACGCGCGACATGCCGATGCACGAGGTCGAGATCGAGACGCCGCTCGAGACGATGCGCTCGCGCCTGATCGACGGCAAGAAGCTCGTGTTCGTCCCGATCCTGCGCGCGGGCATGGGCCTGCTGGACGGCTTCCTCTCGGTCGTGCCGGGCGCGCGCGTCGGCCACATCGGCCTCTACCGCGACCCCAAGACGCTGGTCGCCGTCGAGTACTACTTCAAGATGCCCTCGGGCATGCGCGAGCGCGACGCCGTCGTCCTCGACCCGATGCTCGCCACCGGCCACTCGGCGGTGGCGGCGGTCGAGCGGCTCAAGGAGACGCACCCGCGCTCGATCCGGTTCGTGTGCCTCGTCTCCTGCCCCGAGGGCATCGCGACGTTCCGCCAGGCGCACCCGGACGTGCCGATCTACACGGCGGCGATCGACCGCGAGCTGAACGACCACGCCTACATCCTGCCGGGACTCGGGGATGCCGGCGACCGGATCTTCGGCACCAAGTAGCCGCCGCGCGGAGACGTCCTTGCGAGGCACCTCGATGCGGCACGCCATCCTTCGCGCGCTCGCGCTCGGGTTCGCCGCGGCCTGCGCGGGGCTCGCGCTCGCGCAAGGCGCGGCGCCCGGCGCCGGCGGCGACGGCCGCAACCTCGTCGCGCTTCCCGAGCCGATGCGCACGCACACGATCGCCGACATGCGCGACCACCTGCTCGCCTTGCAGCAGATCGACGAGGCGCTCGCGAAAGGCGACTTCGCCGCCGCCTCGCGCATCGCGGAGGAGCGCATCGGCATGAGCTCGCTCGAATCGCACGGCGCCGCGCACATCGCGTCGTTCCTGCCCGCGTCGATGCAGGAGATCGGGACGCGGATGCACCGCGCGGCCAGCCGCTTCGCGGTCGTGGCGCAGGAGGCGGGCGCGACCGGCGACCTGCGCCCGGTGCTCGCCGCCAAGGGCGCGTTCGTCCGCGAGTGCGTCGCGTGCCACGCCGCGTACCGTTACCACTGAGGGCCGCCGCTCCCGGCACGACTCGACGTTCGGCCTGCCATGTCCAGCCTGCTCATCCGCGACGCGACGCTGCCCGACGGCCGCTCCGGCGTCGACATCCTGTGCGCCGACGGGCGGATCGCGAACCTCGCCCCGCGCATCTCCGCGACCGCCGAGCGCACGATCGACGCCGCCGGCCTGCTCGTCTCGCCGCCGTTCGTCGACGCGCACTTCCACATGGACTCGACGCTGACCTACGGCCTGCCGCGGGTCAACGCGAGCGGCACGCTGCTCGAGGGCATCGCGCTGTGGGGCGAGCTCAAGCCGACGCTCAAGCAGGAGGCGATCGTCGAGCGGGCGCTCGCGTACTGCGACTGGGCCGTGGGCAGAGGGCTGCTCGCGATCCGCTCGCACGTCGACACCTCCGACCCGAGGCTGCTCGCCGTCGAGGCGCTGCTGCACGTGCGCGAGCGCGTGAAGCCCTGGCTCGACCTGCAGCTCGTCGCGTTCCCGCAGGACGGGCTCCTGCGGTCGCCGGGCGCGCTCCATAACCTGAAGCGGGCGCTGGCGATGGGGGTCGACGTCGTCGGCGGCATCCCGCACTTCGAGCGCACGATGGCCGACGGCGCCGAGAGCGTGCGCGTGCTGTGCGAGCTCGCGGCCGACCTGGGCAAGCGCGTGGACATGCACTGCGACGAGACCGACGACCCGATGTCGCGGCACGTCGAGACGCTCGCCCACCAGACGCAGCGGCTGGGGATGCAGGGGCGCGTCGCCGGCTCGCACCTGACGTCGATGCACTCGATGGACAACTACTACGTGTCGAAGCTGCTGCCGCTGATCCGGGAGGCGGGGCTCGCCGCGATCGCGAACCCGCTGATCAACATCACGCTGCAGGGGCGCCACGACACGTATCCGAAGCGCCGCGGCATGACGCGCGTCCCCGAGCTCCTGGCCGCCGGCATCCCGGTCGCGTTCGGCCACGATTGCGTGATGGACCCGTGGTATCCGCTCGGCAGCGCCGACATGCTCGAGGTCGCGGCGATGGGGCTGCACGTCGCGCAGATGACCGGCCGGGACGCGATGCGCGCGTGCTTCGACGCGGTCACGACGACGCCGGCGGCGATCCTGGGACTCGAGGGCTACGGCATCGCGCTCGGCGCGCGCGCCGACCTGGTGCTGCTGCAGGCGCGCGACCCGGTCGAGGCGATCCGGCTGCGCGCCGCGCGGCTCGCGGTCGTGCGGGCGGGCAAGGTCGTCGCCACCTCGCCGCCGGCGCGAGCCTCGCTCGACCTGCCCGGCCGCCCGGCGAGCGTCGACTGGACGCTCGGACGCGGGGGATGACGCAATGAGAGGAAACGCGGGAATTGAGGGTCGGCCCCTCGTCTTGCCGGCGCCCTCCCACGTTGAACCAGCATCGAGCCGAAAGATGTTCTGACCCTCATTTCGCGGGCGTCGATCGTAAGGTTCCGCCCGCCGCGCCGACACCGCAGCATGGAGTCGATCTACTACGTGATGTGCTGGGCCTGCCACCGCAAGTGCAGGCACTGCTACGAGGATCGCTTCCGGCCCTACGTGCGCGGCGGCCTCGAGGCGGTCGTGCGCGAGGCCGAGCGGAACTTCCCGCGCATCGTCGACGGCTTCCCGGCGCGGATGACCTATCTCGACCAGGACGACCCGCGCCCCGACGGATCGTTCCCCGAGAAGCGGGGCCGCATCATCCTGTCGGGGGGCGAGGCGCTGCTCGACCCGGTGCGCGAGCGCGTCACCTACCCGGTGATCGAGCGGATCGCGGCGAGGTACGCGCAGCAGGGCGGCGTCAGCGTGGTCGTGCAGACGACCGGCGACCTCCTGACCGACGCGATCGTCGGCGACCTGCTCGAGCGCGGCGTCTGGATGATCTCGGTCGCGAGCGTCGACGACTTCCACGTCGGCCTCGAGGGACCGGAGAAGCAGCGCCGGTTCGTCGACCGGCTGGCCGCGCTGTTCGAGCGGCACGGGATGCGCCGGTCGGGACTGTCCGCGACGACGCGCAACTGGCACGAGGAGGAGGGCCCGCTCTACGGCTTCTTCGGCGCGACGCCCGACTCGTGGATCGGCAAGCTCTGGCCCCGCGGGCGCGCATGGGAGAACGGCCTGTCGAACGCGACGCTCGCCGACAACTTCTGCAACCGCTGGTCCGGGGGATTGAACTTCCTGCGCCACGCGTACAACGGGTCGGAAGTCTCGGTCGAGCCGGACGGCAGCGTCTACCCTTGCTGCGTCAAGACCAGGCTGCCGATCGGGAGCCTGCTCGAGGACGACCTGATCGCGATCCTCGACTCGCTCGCCGGCGAACCGGCGTACGAGGCGATCACGATGGGCCATCCCGAGCGGATGGGCATCGCGTACGGCTGGAGCGAGGCGAGGTTCGTCGAGCGCTCGGCGACGGTGACGCCGCAGGGCGCGCCGTACCGCAACCTTTGCATCGGCTGCGCCCGCTTCCACGAGGAGGTGCTCGGGCCCGTGCTCGAGGCCGCGCGCGCTCGCCGCCGCGCCGCGCGTGGCGAGCCGGTCGCGGCCGGCACGCGCCGGGTCATCCCGCTCGTTCCGGATCCCGCCGGATGACCATGGCCGGCGCGGTCCTCCGGCTCGTGTTCGCCGTGACGCTCGCCGCTGCGGCCACCGCCGCCGCCGCGCAGCCGGCGCCGTCGTGGAACGACGTGCTCGCGAAGGCCCGCGGCCAGACCGTGAACTGGAACGCGTGGGCCGGCGACGAGAAGACCAACGCGTTCATCGCCTGGGTCGGCGACGAGGTCGGGAAGCGCTACGGCGTCAAGGTCGTCCACGTGAAGCTCAAGGACACCGCCGAGGCCGTGCAGCGCGTCGTGGCCGAGAAGGCGGCGGGGCGCGAGGCCGGCGGCAGCGTCGACCTCGTCTGGATCAACGGGCCGAACTTCCTCGCGCTCAGGGAGCAGGGGCTGCTCTACGGGCCGTACGCGGAGCGGCTGCCGAACTGGCGCTACGTCGACACCGCGAGCAAGCGGTCGAACCTGGTCGACTTCACGATCCCGAACGAAGGCTACGAGTCGCCTTGGCGGATGGCGCAGATCGTGTTCGTCTACGACAGCCGGCGCGTCACGGAGCCCCCGGGCTCGGTCGCGGCGCTGCTCGCGTGGGCGAAGGCGCACCCGGGCCGCTTCACGCATCCCAACGTCCGCAACTTCCTCGGCGCGACGTTCCTCAAGCAGGCGCTCTACGAGCTCGCGCCCGATCCGTCGGTCCTCCAGCGGCCGGCGACCGACGAGAGCTTCGCCGCGACGACCGCGCCGATGTGGGCGTGGTACGACGCGTTGAAGCCGAGCCTGTGGCGCGGCGGCCGCCAGTTCCCCGAGAACGGCCCCGCGCAGCGTCAGCTCCTGAACGACGGCGAGATCGACATGATGATCTCGTTCAACCCGTCGGAAGCGGCGGTGTCGGCGATCGCGGGCCTGCTGCCCGACTCGGTGCGGACGTTCACGTTCGCGAAGGGAACGATCGGCAACACGAGCTTCGTCGCGATCCCGTTCAACGCGTCGGCGAAGGAGGGCGCGATGGTGGTCGCGAACTTCCTGCTCGAGCCGGCGACGCAGGCGCGGGCGCAGGACGTGAGGCAGATGGGCAACTTCACGGTGCTCGACCTCGCGAGGCTTCCGCCGGAGGACCGCAGGCGGTTCGACGAGCTGCCGCGCCACCCGGCGCTCCCGACGAACGCCGAGCTCGGGACCGTGCTGCTCGAGCCCCACCCGTCGTGGATGACGCGGATCGCGGCGGAGTGGGAGCGGCGGTACACGAAGTGAGGGGCGCGCTCGGCCTTGCGCCGCCGCTGACCGTCGCGGCGTTCGCGCTGCCGATCGCGGCCGGGCTGGCGGGAACGCTCGCACCGGCGTTCGGCTGGCTGCCGGCGATCGGCGGACACGCGCTCTCGCTCGCTCCGTGGCACGAGCTCTTCGCCTGGCCCGGCTTCGCGACGAGCCTGAAGCTCACGCTCGCGACCGGGTTCGCCGCGACGCTCGTCTCGGCGACCGTCGCGCTGGGATTCTGCGCGTGGGCGTCGGGGCGGTCCTGGGGCCCGCGCGCGGCGGCGTGGCTCGCTCCGATCCTCGCGACGCCGCATTCGGCGTTCGCGATCGGCCTCGCGTTCGTGATCGCGCCGTCGGGCTGGGTCGTGCGCGCGCTCTCCCCCTGGCTCACCGGCTTCGACGTGCCGCCCGACGTCTCCACCGTCGGGCACCCGTCGGGCGCGGCGCTCGTGCTGGGACTCGTCGTCAAGGAGGTTCCCTACCTGGTGCTGATGACCGCCGCCGCGGTCGGGCAGGTGCGCGCGCACGAGCACCTCGCGCTCGCGCGGTCGCTCGGGTACGGCGCGCCGGAAGCGTGGATCCGCGCCGTGCTGCCGCAGGTGTGGCGCCAGGTGCGCCTGCCGGTGCTCGCGGTGCTCGCCTACTCGCTCTCGGTCGTCGACGTCGCGCTCGTGCTGGGACCCGGCAATCCGCCCACGCTCGCCGTGCTCGCGGTGCGCTGGTTCGCGGACGCCGACGTCCGGTCCTGGTTCCCCGGCGCGGCCGCGGCGACGCTCGTGCTGCTGGTCGTCGCGGCCTCGATCGCGGCGTGGCTCGGACTCGAACGGATCGTCGCCGCCGCGGGCCTGCGGATCGTCGAGCGCGGGCGGCGGAGAACGGCGCTCACCGCGGCGTCGAGGCTGTCGGCCGGCATCGTGGGGGTGCTCGGCGCGCTCGCGTGCGCGGCACTCGCGTCGACGGCGATGTGGTCGATCGCGACGCAGTGGCGGTTTCCCGATGCGCTTCCGGCCGGCCTCGCGGCCGGCGGATGGGCGCGGCGGGCGGGCGAGCTCGCCGGCCCCGCGTGGAACACGATCGCCGTCGGGGCGATCGCCACGCTCGTCGCGCTCGCGCTCGTGCTCGCGTGCCTCGAGGCCGAGCAGCGCCGCCCGCGCGAGGGTCCTCCGCCCGGCCTGTCGCTCCTCTACCTGCCGCTCCTCGTGCCTCAGATCGCGTTCCTGTTCGGCGCGCAGGTGCTGCTCGTGCGCGCGGGCCTCGACGGCACGCTCGCGGCGGTGGCGTGGACGCACGTGGTCTACACGCTCCCCTACCTGTTCCTGTCGCTCGCCGATCCGTGGCGCGCGCTCGATCCCCGCTACGCGCGCGCCGCGGCGAGCCTCGGCGCGTCGCCCGCGCGCGTGTTCTTCGCGGTCAAGCTGCCGATCCTCGCGAAGCCGGTCGCGATCGCCTGCGCGGTCGCGTTCGCGGTCAGCGCCGGCCTCTACCTGCCCACGCTCTTCGCCGGCAACGGCCTCGTCCCGACGCTGACGACCGAGGCCGTCACGCTGTCATCGGGTGCCGACCGCCGCGTGATCGGCGCGTGGGCGCTCGTGCAGGCCGCGGTGCCGCTCGCCGCCTACGCGGCCGCGGTGCTGCTGCCGGGCCGGCGGCGCGCAGCGCGCGCGAGGAGCGCCTCGTGAGCCATGGAGCGCTCTCGCTCGAGCGCGTGCACATCGCGGTCGGCGGCCGAACGCTCGTCGACGGCCTCGACCTCGAGGTCGCCGCCGGCCAGTGCACGACGCTGATGGGACCGTCGGGCTGCGGCAAGTCGACGCTGCTCGCGTACGTCGCCGGATCGCTGGGGCCGCCGTTCGAGGCGTCCGGCCGCGTGGTCGTCGACGGCGAGGACCTGACCGGGCGGCCCCCGGAGCGCCGGCGCATCGGCATCCTGTTCCAGGACGACCTGCTGTTCCCGCACCTCACCGTCGGCGGCAACCTCGCGTTCGCGCTCGCCGAGCGCGTGCGGGATCGCCGCGAGCGCCGCGAGCGCGTCGCGTCGGCGCTCGCGGAAGCGGACCTCGCGGGCTTCGCGGACCGCGATCCCGCGACGCTCTCGGGCGGGCAGCGCGCGCGCGTGGCGCTCATGCGCACGCTGCTCGCCGAGCCGCGCGCGATCCTGCTCGACGAGCCGTTCGGCCGGCTCGACGCGCCGTTGCGCGACAGCGTGAGGCGCTTCGTGTTCGAGCACGCGCTCGATCGCGCGATCCCGCTGCTGCTGGTCACGCACGACGAGGCGGACGCGCACGCGGCCGGGGGGCCGGTGCTGCGGTTCGGCGAAGGCGGGGCGCTGCGCGGTTAACCCGCCGCGAGCCGCGCGCGCAGCGCGCGCACCGCCGATCCCGGGGTCGTCAGCACCGGCGCCCGGGTCGTCCGCGCGACGGCCTCGGACGCGCGCGCGAGGCTGAACTGCGCGAGCGCGACCGCGTCGACCGGCATCGTGACCGCGCGCGCCACCGCTTCGGCCGCGAGCCGGTCGTGCGCCGCGCCGTCGCCGCGGTCGAGCGCGGCCATCGCGCCGTCGACCATCACCGGCACGACCTCGACGTCCGGAGGGAACTCGGCGGGCATCGACGCGAGCGTCGGCGCGAACGTCGCGACCAGCGCGACGCGGCGCCCGCCGGCGCGCGCGAGCGCGACCGCTTCGTCGACCATCGCCTCGTTGGGCTTCAGCACCGGCCGCCCGGGCCAGCGCCGCGCGACCGCGTCGATGCACGGCCCGAACGCCGAGCAGGTGAAGAGGAGGCCGGCCGCGCCGGTGGCGAACAGGTACTCGGCGAGCGCGAGGAAGCGGGCGCCCATGCGCTCGTCGAGGCCCGACGGGCTCGCGGCGAGGTCGGCCGACAGGCTGTCGTCGAGCAGGTTCACGAGGCGCGCCTGCGGCCACGCGCGCGCGAACTCGGCGGCGATCGGCCCGATCGAGTGCGCGAGCGCGTGGACGAGCCCGATGCGGACCGGGGCTTCGGTCATCGGCCGGCGATCGCGCCGCGGAGCGGCCTACAGCGACGCGATCGCGGCATCGATCGCGGGGGCGAGCCGCTCGACGATCTCGCCCAGGTGCTCGTGGCCGGCGATGAACGGCGGCGCGAGCACGACGTGGTCGCCGCGCCGCCCGTCGATCGTGCCGCCCATCGGGTAGGTCATGAGCCCGCGCGCCATCGCCTCGCGCTTGACGCGCGCGTGGAGCTGGCCGGCGGGATCGAACGGCGCCTTGCTCGCCCGGTCGCGTACGAGCTCGAGGCCCCAGAAGAGGCCCCGCCCGCGGACGTCGCCGACGTGCGGGTGGCCGCCGAAGCGCGCGCGCAGCATCACCTCGAACGCCGTGCCGGACGAGCGCACGCGCGCGAGCAGGCCGTCGCGCGCGATCACGCGCTGGACGGCGAGCGCGGCGGCGCAGGCGACCGGGTGGCCGAGGTAGGTGTGGCCGTGCTGGAAGAATCCGCTGCCGCGCGACATCGCGTCGACGATGCGCCGCTGCGCGAGCACCGCGCCGATCGGCTGGAATCCGCCGCCCAGTCCCTTCGCGATCGTGACGAGGTCGGGAACGACGCCCTCCTGCTCGCACGCGTGCAGCGTGCCGGTGCGCCCCATCCCGCACATCACCTCGTCGAGGACGAGCAGCACCCCGTGGCGATCGCAGACCTCGCGCACCGCGCGGAAGTAGCCGGGCACCGGCGTCAGCACGCCCGCGGTCGCGCCGCCGACGGTCTCGGCGACGAACGCGATCACGCGGTCCGGGCCCGCGGCCACGATCGCCTCGTCGAGCTCGCGCGCGAGCCGGCGGCCGTAGGCCTCGGGGGACTCGCCCTCGTGCAAGTCGCGGTACGGGTAGCAGGGTGCGACGTGCGTGACGTCGATCAGGAGCGGGGCGAACTCGCGCCGGCGCCACTCGTTGCCGCCGACCGCGAGCGCGCCGAGCGTGTTGCCGTGGTAGCTCTGCCGCCGCGCGACGAAGTGCGAGCGCTGCGGCTGGCCGATCTCGACGAAGTACTGGCGCGCCATCTTGAGCGCGGCCTCGACCGCCTCGGAGCCGCCGCTCACGAAATAGGCGTGGCTCGTGCCGGCGGGGCCGGTGCGGACGAGCTCGTCGGCGAGCGTCTCGGCCACTTCGGTCGTGAAGAAGCTCGTGTGCGCGTACGCGAGGCGGTCGACCTGCGCGTGGATCGCGGCGAGCACGTCCGGGTGGCCGTGGCCCAGGCACGAGACCGCGGCGCCGCCGCAGGCGTCGAGGTACCGGCGGCCCTCGGCATCGGTCACGAACATGCCTTCGCCGCCGACGGCGACCGGGGGCT
>JAXMFH010000006.1:0-255071 GCA_046347845.1 Burkholderiales bacterium
CCGGCACGGCAGCGGGTTCGGACATCGCCCGAACCTTGCTCTTCTTCGAAAGCGCGGGAACCGCCACCGGCGCCTTGCGGTTGGCGGGACGCTTCGTCGTTGCAGGTCGTGTCAGCACTTTCTCCTCCTTCACAGGGACCGCGCCCCTCACCTGTCCTTGGTCTCCTTATGGTTTTCAATCTACGCCCCGCCGCGGGGGCTCACTTGACGTCCATCAACAATCCGCGAGCCCCGGAGGCCTGGCGAATGCTACGGCGCGATGGGATTCATTCGGCTCCTCGCCCGACGCCGGTCGCGGCAGCGGGCCCGCACCCTCCCGCGACGCGGAGGGTCGACGGACGCGGCCGGCCGGCTCCGCGGAGGGGGATTGACGAAAATCAACACGCGCGCGGCATGGCGGCCTAAGGTGCGTCGAGAGACGGCTTCCGGGCAGCGGGCGCGATTTCATGATCGCGCCAACCTCCGGGCCTGTCCAGCGCGACCTCCCGCCGTGGACAGATCGCGGGCCTGCGGATCGCGCCGCCCCTGCCGGACGACGCGACCGGACAGCGGGGGTTGTCGCGCGCTTCCGTCGGCAAGGCGCCTTCGGGGGCTCGCGGCAGCGAACCGGGCGGCACGCAACACTCTTCACCGAGACCATGAGCGAACCCGGGTTCGTCGACGCGCTCGAAGTGGGGGACGGCAGCCACAGGATGCTGCCGGGCGGCACAGGCGCCGACCTGCGCGCGACGACGCCGGGCTCGACCACGTCTCCTGCTCGGCGCCGCGTGCCCGTCGCGCGGCTCGCCGCCGCGCAGGCGAGCCTCGGGAGCGCGACCAGGACGGCGTCTCCGTGACGCCGCGCCTCCGCATCCGCGTCGTCCGCGAGCTGCCGCCGCGCAACGACGAGACCCTTTCCGACGAATGCATTTCCGTTGAGGAGACACCGCGATGACCGACATCATTGGATTGCTGGGGGCGGAGGGCGCCGGCCTGCTCCAGCACGTGTGCAAGGGCATACCGAAGACGCTGCTGCACCTCCCGGGCCCCGACTTCGTGGATCGCGTCGTGTCGCCGAGCGATCGCCCGCCCGCGGTGATGCGCAGCCTGCAGCAGATGTTCGGCCACGGGCGCCTGAGCGGGACGGGCTACCTGTCCATCCTGCCCGTCGACCAGGGCATCGAGCACAGCGCGGGCGCCTCGTTCGCGAAGAACCCCCTGTACTTCGATCCCGAGAACATCGTGAAGCTGGCGATCGAGGGCGGGTGCAACGCCGTGGCGTCGACGCTGGGCGTGCTCGGCGCGTGCTCGCGCAGGTACGCGCACAAGATACCGTTCGTCCTCAAGTTCAATCACAACGAGTTCCTCACCTATCCCAACCGGTACGACCAGATCTTCTTCGCGAGCATCAGGCAGGCGAAGGACATGGGCGCGGTGGCGGTGGGGGCGACGATCTACTTCGGCTCGCCCGAGTCCGGCCGCCAGATCGTCGAGGTCAGCAAGGCCTTCGAGGCCGCCCACGAGATGGGCATGGCCACCGTGCTGTGGTGCTACCTGCGCAACCCGGCCTTCAAGCGGGACGTCGACTACCACGTGTCGGCCGACCTCACGGGCCAGGCGAACCATCTCGGCGTGACGCTCGAGGCCGACATCGTCAAGCAGAAGCTGCCGGAGAACAACGGCGGGTACCTCGCGCTCAACACGAAGGAGAGCCCGTACGGCAAGTCCGACAAGCGCATGTACAGCGAGCTCGCGAGCGACCATCCGATCGACCTCGCGCGCTACCAGGTGGCGAACTGCTACCTGGGACGGGCGGGGCTCATCAATTCCGGCGGCGCCTCGGGCGAAAACGACCTCCACGACGCCGTGCGCACCGCGGTGATCAACAAGCGCGCCGGCGGCATGGGCCTCATCTCCGGGCGCAAGGCCTTCCAGAAGCCGATGCGGGACGGCGTGGTGCTGCTCAACGCGATCCAGGACGTGTACCTGTCCGCGGAGGTCACCGTCGCCTGAGCCGACGCGGGCGCCCGTCGTCGCCTCCACCGGCGGGCACGACGGCGACGGGAGGCCATGCAGGAACGGAATGCGGCGCCGGCCGTGCCTCTCCGACGTCGACCTTCTCGCCGCCAGGGAGCGCGACGATCGGGCGCCCTGACCGACGAGCGCACCGCCCGGCGCGCGAGCCAATGGGCAGGGCCGCCCACCGCAAGCGGCCCCGCGAGGTTCTCGCTCGCTGGCGTCGCCGCTCGGTCAGGGCACCGAGGGCCACGGCGAACACATCGTCACCCGGTGGTCTCCGTAGCCTTCGGGCAGCCATCCGGCAGAAATCATCGCGAACTGGAGGGTCGTGTCCGCGACCAGCCGGTGTGCGGGTGCGCCACTTTGGCCGTTGTTGAAGAGGCGGAACACCGGTCGCGTCCCTTCCGCGCAATTGCCATTGACATCGGGGAGCGGGCTGCCGAACGCGATGCCCTCGAACGTCCAGGCGGGATAATGCTTCACGGCCTCGCATTCGATCGGGTCCGCCGTGAAGAGATGCGAGCTCTTCGGCGCGAACGTCGCACTGAAGAACCGGCAGACATCGGCGCGATCGCCGGTCGCGTTGGCATAGGCGTTGAATGCGAGTCCGGTCCTCGCCCAGCCGCCCGCGCCTCGATCCAGCAACGCGATCTCGTCGGGATTTGCCGTGTAGAAGTGGTGGTCCATCCCGGCATGGTGGAACTCGACCACGGGCGCACGCGCGGGGTCCGCGGTTCCTCGGAAGCGGATAACGTGAAGCCCGGTGTTGCCGGTCGTGGTGCCGGTGCTGGCGCTGGCCGCGAGGAGCCACTGGCCGCCGGGGATGAGCAGCAACGTCATCGCTTCGATCGGAACGAAGCACGGGTTGACGTAGGTGAAGACCTGCGTTCTCAGCACGCCGCGGTCGCCGAAGCTCTCGTCGAGCGAGCCGTTCGCGTCGAATCGCACGACGATCGGACGATAGGGAATCGGGCCCCCGTACGAGCCCTCCCATGCCGCCCCGACCAGGAGCGCGCGGCCGTCCGGGTCGAGCCGGAAATCCTGCAACGCCACCGCGTACGGCGTCGGATTGACCAGGACACCGTGGTCGCCGAACGCCGCGTCACGGGTCCCGTTCGGATGCAGGCGCACGAGGCTGAAACCCGACGCGCCGACGAGAACGCGCCCATCCTGAAGCTCGATCGGCGGGATCCTGGCGAACGCGCCGAACACGAGCCCGTCCTGTCCGAACGCCGTGTCCAGCCGGCCGACGGCGTCCACCTTGGCCAGGAACGCACCGGGTGTGAGCATGTCGAACGTGCCCACCAGCCAAACGCCTCCGTTGCGCGCCGGTGCGATGCGGGCGATGCAGCCCGGAAACGCCGCTTTGACGATGCCCCCGTTTCCGAACGATGCATCGAGCGTACCGTCGGCTGCATAGCGAACGAGGAACGCGTTTCCGCTGCACAGAAAGTTGCTCCCCCAACCGCCCGCCAGGCCGGCCGCGACGAACCTGCCGTCCGGCATCGCTACGAGGTCCGACTCGCGAACGACGATCGGCTGCTCCGGCGTCCCGGTCGCGACGCTCAGGCGCGCCGATTCGATGACCAGTCGCAACAATTCGACGCCGTTCGCGCCGAACCGGCGAATCGTGAATTGGTCGGCCGATCCGATCGCCGGCGTCGACATTCCCGCCAACCAGATCGCATCGTCGGCGCCGATGGCCATCCTGGACGAGTAGGTCGACGGAGGCTGAGCGACCGCGTTCGGCGGTGGAAACGCGCCGTCCACTGCCCCCGAGTCGTCGATCCGTGCGAACGGGACATTGTTGACGATCGTCGAGCGAAAGATCACGGCGCCGCTGCGCTGAGTCGCGACGACCGAACCGTTCGTCGGACCGCCCGGCAATTGGGCTACGCCGTCGTTGCCAAACGCGCGGTCGAGTGTGCCCGCGCCGGACCACTCATGGGCATCGAGACGGGCGCCGACGATGACCCTGCGCTTCTGAACGAGCGAACGATCGCCGATCGGCACCCCGTCGTACGTCTGTCAAAAAAAATAGCGAACCTTGTAGACCCCGGGCGCAGGCGCAGGCAGATCGCTACGCCAGCCGAATGCCGGGGGCGTAGCGAAGCACCCGGCGTTGAAAGCCAGTGTGAACTCGATGACGCCGCCGCTAACTGCCGGAGGCGCGTCGTATTGCGTGGGCCTGGAACCGATGCCACTGACCGTGAAGCGGATCGTTTCCGACGGCGCCACGCGGACCGTCGTCGCGTCCGCATGGGTGAGATTGACATACGTGATCGACGCGGCATGCGCCGCGCTCATGACCAGCCCGAACCAAAGTATCGCGACAACCGCGACTGCGCGGTGTGCGAAACGCCGCGCGATCCGTATTGGCAGCAGGACGATCATATCGGCACTTCCAACGTCGGTGAGCACGTCAGCATGGCTCGATGTCGCGTAGCGTGGGGTGCGGCACCAGGGATCGAACCCGGGACCTTCGGTTTACAAAACCGCTGCTCTACCGACTGAGCTATGCCGGCGACGGGATGACATTCTATCGGGCGGCGCGCTCACGCCGTCGCCAGGGGCGCACGCCCGCCGACTCCAAGCCGCCAGTGAGACGCACGCGGCCTCGACGCCTGGCGCCGTGGGAACGACCCGACGCGCATTCCTGCGCGACCAGAGATGCCGGCGACGCTCAACACGGGCACCGCAACCTCCTGCGACTGCCCGTTGAAGCGAGCGATGCACTGGATCAACGCGTTGTCGATCATCTCCGGCGCCGAGTTCCGATGAAGCAGCGATGAGGACCCAGTCCTATACCGCGACGAACCTCGACGGGTTCATCGCCACGGAAGACGACTCGCTGGACTGGCTGTTTCCGCTAGGAAACGCCGCCGTCACGAGCTATCCGGGATTCATCGCCCAAGTCGATGCGCTGGCGATGGGATCGTCCACCTGCGAGTGGATGCTTCGCAACGCCGCCAGGGTCGCGGAGGGGACCTGCTCGCCCTGGCCGTACACGCAACCGACTTGGACTTTCTCGCATCGTCGCCTGCCGACGGTCGCGGGCGCCGACATCCGCTTCGTCCAAGGCGCTGTGAAGCTGGTCCATGCCGAAATGGCCAGAGCCGCGGACGCTAGGAAAATCTGGATCGTCGGCGGGCGCGACCTCGCCGGACAGTTCCATGACGCCCGACTTCTTGACGAAGCCTTCGTTCAAGTCGTTTCCGTGACGCTGGGCAGGGGCAAGCCGCTGTTTCCACGGCGCGTCACAAGCCCGCTCTGGAAGCTGCTGTCGGTTCGGCACGTCGGCGCGGGTTTCGCCGAACGACACTACGAGTAGCCCAAGGCTCGCGCCGCAAACACCGACTGACGATCGCGTCTGCAGCGTTGCCCCCGAAGTGAGCCTCCGCGGCGTCGCCCCGCTCCTGTCGGCGCAACTGTTCGTGCGGTGTTGCTCGTCGTTTTCCCGCTGGTCAAGCTGGCGCCGCTGCGCCGGCTGGGCTAGGGAAGATCTTCGCGGCCGCCCGTCGTCGCGCGCGGGGACCCGCGCGCGCCAGTGCGGACGCCGGCCGCCTTGGTCGCCGGCGCGCCGAGTTGCAACGAAAGCGCGTCGGCGGCCTGGACGACGATGCGGGCGAATCGCTCGACGGCCTTGGGCGTGAATCGCTGCTCGGGCCCGGAGATAGTCAGCCCGGCGACGACGTCGCCGGAGTGGTCGCGGACCGGTGCCGACACGCCGGCCGCGCCGACCGATTGCTCCGAATAGCTTACCGCGTAGCCGCGCCGTCGAATCGCGCGGACGTCAGCCCACAGCCGCTCAGCGTCGCACAACGTGTTCGGCGCGAGCTTCGGAAGCGCCGAGCGACGGATGTAGTCGTGGATAGCGGCATCGGGAAGGAACGCGAGAATCACCTTCATCGACGCGCCGGCGTGCAGCGGGACGCGGCGGCCGAGCGCGGTGTGAAGCCGGACGCTATGGCTCGTCTCGGCCTTGGCGACGAGCACGCCCTCGTCGCCGTCGCGCATTGACAGGTGCGCGGTCTCGCTCGCTTCCGTGGCGACGGCATGCAGCAGCGGCGTCGCGAGACGCGGCAAGTCGAGCTGCTGCGAGACGACGTAGCCCAGCTCGAGCAGCTTGAGCCCGAGGCGGTACTTGCGGGTCTGCGCGTTGCAGTCGAGGAAGCGCAGGCGGACGAGCGTCGAGAGTAGGCGGAAGGCCGTGCTCAGCGGGAGGTCCGCTTCGCGCGCGATCTCGGTCGCGCTTCGCTCCGGCTCCCCGGACGTGAAGTGGTCGAGCAGCGAGAGCGTCTTGTTGACGGTCTGCGAGGTTGGTGTCTCGGCGATTTGTCGCCTCCGTCGTCAAGTGGCCGTCGGCGCGACGCCCCCTCCACGGCCGGGAGCGGGCGACGGGGCCTGGCCGCGTCGAACCGCGCATTATGCCCCGGTCGCCGCTACTCGCGCGGGTTTGCCCCCTGCCACTGCACGATGCGCTCGAGCAGCGACACGCCGTAGTCTAGGACCATCGCGACGACCGTCATGATGAACAGGATCGAGAAGGCGCTCGCGATCGCCATGCTATTGGTGTCGATCGTCAGCCGCTGGCCCAGGCCGTGGTACGACGCGACGATCTCCGCCACGACGACCCCGAGGACCGAGTAGACCGCGGAGAGCCGCAGGCCGGCGATGATCGACGGCAGCGCCGACATGAGGTCGATGTGGCGGAACCGCCGCCAGCCCGACATGCCGAGCGAGCGGGCGAGCTGATCGATGTCGGGGTCGACCTTCGCGAGCCCCGCCAACGTGTTGAGCAGCATCACGAAGAACACGAGGCTGAACGACACCGCGAGCTTGGCGTACGCGCCGAGCCCGAACCAGAGGATGAAGATCGGCGCCAGCGCCGGACGCGGCAGGCTGTTGAAGATGACCACGAACGGGCTCAGCCCGCGGCGCAGGGCCGGGAAAGCATGGAACGCGATGCCGGCAGGGATGCCGACGATCGCACCGAGGACGAGGCCGCCGGTGGCCGTGCTGGCCGTCGCCCAGGCGTCCTTCCAGATCGACGGGGTGGCCAGATTGGCGATCAGCGCCTTGCCGACACTCACCGGATCGCTGATGAACAACGGATCGATGAGCCTCGCGCGCGCGATTGCTTCCCAGCCGCCCAGGAAGACGAGGGCGAACGCGAGGCCGATCGCCCACGACAGCCAGCGCTCACGCTTCTGGTGCGCGAGCTGCTCGTCGACGACTTCCTTCTCGAAGCCCTTCCCGGACGCTTCGGCGGATGACGCGGGGGTCGGTCGAACGGGCGCGGGGTCGGTCATTGCGGCGCATCCGATGGGCAGCACGTCGAAAGGCGTTGCGCTAATGCCCGGCCGATGCGCCGAACGACGCGGCCTCGAGCTCGTTGCGCAGCCGCGCTTCCAGGTCGCGGCAGTACGCGCGAAACACCGGATCTTCGAGCGGCGCGACCCTAGCGCGCGGCCGGGGAAGATCGATCTTCACGTCCATGATTATCCGTCCCGGCCGGTTGCTCATCAGTATGGCGCGGTCGCTGAGCAGTACGGCCTCGGCGACGTCGTGCGTGACCAGCATCACCGTGGGCCTCTCGCGTTCCCACAGCTTCAGGAACTCCTGCTGCAGGATCGTCCTCGTCTGCGCGTCGAGCGCCGCGAACGGCTCGTCCATCAGGATACAACGCGGGTTCATCGCCAGCGTGCGCGCAATGGCGACGCGCTGGCGCATGCCCTGCGACATGCGCAGCACATTGTAGTCGGCGAAGTCGCCGAGGCCCACGCGGCTCAGCCAGTCGAGGGATGCTTCGCGCCGCTCGCGCCGCGACATGCCGCGCGCCTCGAGCCCGAGCTCGACGTTGCGCACGGCGGTCCGCCACGGCAGCAAGGCGTCGCGCGCCAGCATGTAGGCCGCTTCGCGCGGCGGTCGCGTGACCTTGACACCGTCCAGCGCGACGCTGCCGCGACGCGGGCGCACCAGGCCGCCGAGCATCGCTAGCATCGTCGTCTTGCCGCATCCCGAGGGACCGATCACGGCGACGAACTGGCCGGCCGGGATCTCGAGGTCGAGGTCCCACAGCACGCGCACGGCGCTGCCGTTGCTGGCGAAGGCGTGACGCACGCCGCTGACGCGTACGTCGACCCCGCGCGCGGCGGTCGCTCGGCCGTCCACGACTAACGTTCGCGAGCCAGCGGCAGCACGACGTTGTCGTAGGCCGAAGTTGGGCTCTTCGACACTTCCTGACCCTGCTTGTCGAGCAGCTCGATCCAGTTGGCGTAGATCGCCCGCGAGACTTGGAGGTTACCGCTCTTCCACATCACGTTGGCGAAGCCGTCAAGCGTGTCCCGGATCCAGTTCTCGTTGTCACCCTTGAACACGTACCTCGCGACGATCTTCGTCGCCTCGGCGGGATTCGCCTTGATGTATTCCATGGCCTCGCGCTGGGCGGCGACGTAGCGTTCCACGATCTCGGGGTTTTCCTTCGCGAACTTGCCCTCGACGATCAGCGCGTTCGATGCCGCTTCCCTTACCGCCTTCGGCACGTCCTTGTCCTGCGCCAGGTCGATGTACAGGTGCCCCGCGCCCTTCGACTGGATCAGGTTCACGCCCGACTTCGAGAAGTCGATGTAGGCGTCGATGCGTCCCGACTGCAGCTGCCCGAGGCCGCCGGCGCTCGGGCCCACGCCGACGCGCGTCACGTCCCGGTCAGTCAACCCCACGGCGTTGAGCGCGGCGATCAGCGTGCGGTCCGTGCCCGCGCCGATCCCGGAGACCCCGATGACCTTGCCCTTCAATGCCTTAATCTTCTCTTCGTAGGGGGCGTTCCGGGCGGGCCAGTTGCCCTTGCTCGAGACGATCAGGAAGTCGGTCGTCGCCGGAAACGGCATGCCCGCCATCTTCAGGTCCGCGCCCTTTGCCGCCGACAGGATCGCGAAGTCCATCGGTCCGTTCCAGCCCCGGATCTCCCCGGCGAGCAGCAGCTGCGCTGCCGTCGCGCCGGATTGCGGGAACGTGAAGGTCACGTCGAGGCCGTGCTTCTCGAAGATCCCGCGATCCTTTGCGACGAAGTCCGTCGCGTAGGTATCCACCAGGAACGTCGCGGTCGGGAACTTGAACAGCGGCTTGCCGCCCGCTCCCTGGGCGACCGCGCCGCCGCTCAGGATCAACATCATCGCGGCCACGGCAACGGCCGCGGCGGTCCCGGCGACCGGCCGCCCGGTCCACCTGTTTGTCTTTTGCATCGCTTTCTCCGTTGGTCCTTTCCGGTACCTGCGCCGATGCCCGCTCAGTTCGGCTTCGCTCCGCTGGCAACGACGAGCGCCCCTAGTTCCTTGATCTGTGCTTCGACGAACCGGTCGCATTCTTTGAGCGCGACCTGCTTCTGCAGGATGCCCTGCTCGACCAGCTTGTCGCGGATCTCCGGCAGCGCGGCGACCGCGCGCATCTCGGCGGCGACGCGCTCCATGATCGGCTTGGGGGTCTTGCTCGACGCCACCAGCGCGTACCAGATGCCGTACTCGAATCCCGGCAGCCCCGCCTCCTGCGCCGTCGGGACGTCGGGCAGCAGCGGCGAGCGCTCGCTGCCGGTCACGGCCAACGCGACAACCTTGTTCGCCCGCACCTGCGGTAGCGCGATGCCGACCGGGGGAAACGCGAGCTCGATCCGGCCCCCGAGGATCTCCGTCACCGCTTCCTGCACGCCCTTGTACGGGATATGTTCGAGCTTCGTCCCGGTCTGGCTCATGAAGTACTCGCCCGCGAGGTGCGCGGCGGTGCCGACACCGCCCGAGCCGTAGTTCATCGCCCCGGGCTTCTTCTGCGCCAGCGTGACGAAATCGCGCACCGTCTTCACGCCGAGATCGTTGCGCACGACGATGACAGTCGGCGAGCTCGCGACGAGCGCGACGCACGACATGTCCTTCGCCGTGTCGTAAGGCAGCTTTGGATAGAGCGTCGGGTTGATCGCGTGCGACGACGACACCATCTGGAACGTGTAGCCGTCGGGATTCGCGCCGACGAGCGCCTGGGAGGCGACGATGCCGCCGCTGCCGACCCGGTTCTCGACGATGACCGGCTGGCCCAGCCTCGCGCTTAGCTTCTCGCCGTACATCCGCGCGATGATGTCCACGAGCGAGCCCGCGGAGAACGGCACGAGGATCCGCACCGGCTTCGACGGGTAGCTGGCGTCCTGCGCCCCCGCCGTCGTTCCCATAAGCGCCAGCGCGAGCGCCAGCACGACCTTTCCGATCCTGCTCATGCCGTCTCCTCCGTCTCGTTTGCGCGTTATCGTCGTACGGAGCAGGGAGCGCGCATGCCCCGCCCGAGCGATCATTCGAGGTTGAACACCACTGTCTTGAAATCGGTCAGCTCGCGGATCGCATACTTCGGGCCCTCGCGCCCGATCCCGCTGTCCTTGACCCCGCCGTAGGGCTGGTTCGGCGCGCGGTAGCGCGACGCGTCGTTGACCATCACGCCGCCAAACCGCAGGCGACGCGCGACGTAGAACGCCGTCGACAGGTCGCGCGTGAAGATGCCGGCCTGCAGTCCGAACTCGCTGTCGTTCGCTTCGCGGATGACCTCGTCGCGGCTCGAGAACGGGATCAGGCTCACGATCGGCGCGAAGATCTCCTGGCAAACGACCTCCATTGGTCGTTTCACCTGCGTCAGCACCGTCGGCTGGAACAGCCGGCCGTCGCGTCGTCCGCCGACCAGCACCTTGGCGCCGGCCTCGACAGCGTTGCGCAGCACGCGGTCGGCGCGCTCGGCAGCCGCATCGGTCAGCATCGGGCCGACGTCGGTAGCTTCGTCCATCGGATTGCCCAGCTTCAGCTTGGCGACGAGCGACACGAAGAGGTCGGAGAACCGGTCGAACACGCTCTCGTGCACGTATAGGCGCTGCACCGACGTGCACACCTGCCCCGCGATCGCATAGCCCGACGAGCGGGAAGCCTGCGCCGCGAGCTCGAGATCGGCGTCGGGAAACACGATCGTCGGGGCGTTCGATCCCAGCTCGAGCGCCACCGGGCGGATGCCGACGGTGGCGAGGATGTGCTTGCCGGTCCGCGCCGAGCCCGTAAACGTGAAACGTGCGAAGCGCGGGTCGCGCAGCAGCGACTCGCCGGTCGGGTTGCCGCGTCCGTACACGAGGCCGAGCTGGCCGCGCGGCAATCCGGCGTCGACGAGTATCCGGGCGAGGCGCCACGCTGTGAGCGGCGTCTGCTCGGAAGGCTTGATCACGACCGGGCTGCCGGCCGCGATCGCCGACGCGATCTTGTGCGCGGCCTGGTTGAACGGCGCGTTGAACGGCGTGATCGCACAGACCGGCCCGGAGGGCGTGTGCATCACGACCGCGAACCGCTT
Source organism: Burkholderiales bacterium (assembly GCA_046347845.1). Taxonomy (GTDB): domain Bacteria; phylum Pseudomonadota; class Gammaproteobacteria; order Burkholderiales; family Casimicrobiaceae; genus VBCG01. The sequence continues at coordinate 11,362 of JAXMFH010000006.1, forward strand.
TTCCGAACCCGGGTTCGCCTCGACGGGCACCGTTTCCCCGTCGATGCGCTTCGCCTCCTCGGCGGCGTTCAACAGCGCGGCGGCGGCCGAGTTTACTTCGGCGCGCGCCTCGCGGATCGTCTTGCCGACCTCGCGCACGAGCAGCTCGGCGATCGCCTTCTGGTCCTCGTGCACGAGGGCGGCGGCGCGCGCGAGCACGGTATAGCGCTGGTGCGGCGACATCTCGCCCCGCTCGAACGCGGCCTGCGCCGCATCGACCGCGTCTTTGACGTCGCTTTCGCTCGCTTCGGGAATGCGCGCGATCTCGGCGCCCGAGTACTTATCGAGAACCGGGATCGTGCTTGCGTTGCCGGCGCCTCGCCAGGCGCCGTCGATGAGCATCTCGGGAGTCATGCCGGTCCTTACACTGTCGGTTGCAGACGGCTGATCGCGATCTCGTCGTTGCCGAGGATCTCGGAGGCGGTGAGCGCCCCGCCGGCAACGTCGCGGGTGAACTGGAACAGTCGCGATCCGGCCGCCTCGAGGGTCTCGCCTTCCAGCATCGCCGATACGTCTACGTCCACGTCGTGCCGCATGCGCGACGCGGTGCGCGGGTTGCCGGTGACCTTGACAGTCGGCGACACCGTGCAGCCCATGATGTTCATCTGGCCCGTTGAGAACAGGATTACTTGCGCGCCGCCCGCCGCGAGCCCGGTCATCGACTCGGCCGCGGGCGCCGCCGTGTCCATGAGATGCAGGCCCGGCCGGTCCCCTCGCGTCGCATAGGGGAGCACACCGCGGACAGGCGTCGTCCCGCCCTTGATGATCGCGCCGAGCGACTTCTCCTCGAGTGTCGTGATGCCGCCGCGGATGTTGTCGGGTACCGGGTTCGCGCCGCGGATGTCGACGCCGCGGGAGAGCGCATCAGCTTCGATGCGACGCGTCGCCGTCCAGATCGCTTCGGCGACGGCCGGAGACTCGGCGCGGCGGGCGAGCACCTGCTCCGCACCCATCCACTCCGAGGTTTCCGACAGGTACACCGTTCCGCCGGCCGCGACCACGCGGTCGGCCACGAATCCGAGTGCGGGGTTGGACGCGATGCCGGACGTCGTATCCGTGCCGCCGCACTCAACGCCCAGCACGAGCTTCGACAGCGGGCACACCACGCGCGGCGCCCGGCTCGCTTCCTTCACCATGCCGAGGAGCACGCGCGCGCCGTGCGCGAGTGCCTCGATCGTGCCGCCCACGTCCTGCACGGCGATGTGGGCGACCGGCTTGCCGGTGCGCGCGATCGTCTCGGCGACGCGCGCCGCGGAGACGCTCTCGAGGCTGACGACGAAGACCGCCGCGATGTTCGGGTTGCTGGCGAGGCCGATCTGCGTTCGCCGGAACAGTGTGTCGTCCTCGCCGAACTGCCCGCGCCCGTACCAGACAGGCAGCGCGACCGTGCCCTTCACGAGCGAAGCGAGGTGTCGCACGATGCCGTTGACGTTGTCCATCACGGCGAGGATCGCGACGTGATTGCGGACGCCGACGGCGCCGTCGGGTCGGACGTAACCCAGGAACGCGTCGCTCATCGTGCCCCCCCCGCGGCCCGATCGCCGCGACCGCGCTGGCTGTCGACGTTCTGAACGTGCACGCAACTCCCCTCGGGGATATCCGACGTCGCGAGCCCGATCTGCTCGCCGTACTTTGTGATCTGCGCCCCCTGGGCGATCCGGGCAAGCGCTACCTTGTGGCCGAAAGGCACCTTCTCGCGCACGGTCACGGTCGCGCCCTTGGCTTCCACTGTCTCGCCGGCCTCGAAGTCGGCGAGCGCAGTCGCGACATTGTCGTCCGGATGCAACACGATCGCGCGCTTAGACATGCGCCGCTCCCTCCAAGGCACGGCGGTAGATCGCGACGACGTCGGACTTGTCGGCGTGGCAGGGATTGGTGACGGCCGACTTGCCTTGCAGCGCGTCCTGCGCCATGTCGTCGAGCGCGTCGGCGCGAACGCCGAACGGCGCGAGCGAGCGCGGCACGTCCAGGTCCGCGTTCAGCCGGTGGATGACTTCGGCGACGCGCGCCGCCGCGCGCTGCTCGTCGTCGCCCGCGTGCCATGCGCCGAGCACGCTGGCGAGCCGCGCGAAGCGCTTCGCGTTCGACGTATGCGTGAACGCGACGCACCACGGCAGAAGCACCGCGTTCGCGAGGCCGTGCGGGACGTGAAACCGCGCGCCGAGCGGCCGCGCCATCTGGTGGACGATTCCGGTGCGGCTGTGCGAGAGGGCCAGCCCCCCCATGCACGCCGCAATCTGCATCTGCAGCGCGTGGTGGCGGTCGGCCGGAGCGTTCGAGTATGGGACGAGCGAGCGACCGATCATTCCGATCGCGTGCAGGCACAGCGCCTCGGTCAGGTCCCAGTTGCCCACGTTCCCGACGTATGCCTCCAGCAGGTGCGTGAGCGCGTCCATGCCGGAGGATGCGATGACGGGACGCGGTACCGTCGCGACCATCGCAGGATCAAGGATCGCCGTCATCGCGACGGCCAGCGGCGAGCGCACCGTGACCTTGAGCTGGCGCTCGGGGTCGTTCACCGAGATGTGCCAGCTGACTTCGCTGCCAGTGCCGGCGGTGGTCGGGATGCAGACAACCGGCAGTGGCGCGACGCGGACCTTGTCCTCGCCGACGACGTCGAGGACGCTGCCGCCGTGCGTCGCGACCAGCGCCGCGGCCTTGGCCGCATCGAGGCAGGCGCCGCCGCCGACCGCGACGAGGACGTCGACCTTCTCCTCGATGCAGCGCCGGCCGAGCGCATTCATGAGCGCCGCCGTTGGATCCTGCATGACGTCCGAGAACGTCCCGACGCTCACGCAGCCGGCGGGCAGCGCCTTCTCGAGCTCGCCCGGCAGGGTCGCCTTCAGCACGCCGGGATCGGTGACGAAGAGCGCGCGCTTCAGGCCGGCGCGCTGGATCTCGCTGGACAGCACGTCGGCAGCCGGCCGCCCCTGGAAGATCCGGGTCGAGCAAACGAAAGATGGTAGCAAGTCGCCTCCGGGAACTCTCAATAAGTGAGAGTGGATTTCATTCCATGGGAACAATATCGGCCACGCACCGAGTTGTCAACACCAGGCGGCGATGGAAGACTCCGCCCTATCGACGTGAGCGACGCGATCGAGGACACGAAGCGCGCGTCGAGGCGGCGCGGAGCGAGCAGGCGCAGCCGCGCGCGAATCGCACGCATGCGGCGCGAGCGACGCGGGCGGAAACGATGATTCGGAGTTGGGGCCGGACGTCCGAATCGAGCGGACGACTGACTGACCTGCGGGGATTTCGATCCATGGCGCACCGACAAGCCGGTCAGGAAGGCGATCTCGCTGCGCGACCCGACCGCGCCCCAGGGCGCGTTCGCCTGAGAGCATCCGGAACCCAGAGGGCTTCGCGGAGGAGTTCGCGTCGACCCGCCGCTCCCCCCCGTGCGTGTAACGTGTCGGCCCGAATCCGCGGTCCGACGTTCGCGCGCGGACGTGCTTTTGCGGCTGCCGATGTCCACGCACCGCCAGGAAGTTCCATAACCAAGCCGGTCGCGATCCTCGGCGACGTCAAGGAGAACGGGTACTACACATCGAACCGCGCGCGGTTCAGCCCCGACATCGACGCCCGCAAGCTCGGCTACAACCCGACCGAGCTACCTCCGGGCAGCGTGCAGTACCCGTTCCATTCGCAGCGCGAGGAGGAGGAGACGTTCCCCATCCTCGAAGGCGAGGGCGAGTTGCGCTTCGGCGAGCGGCGCTACCGGATCCGGCGCCGCGACGTGATCGCCTGCCCCACCGGCAGCGCGGAAGTCGCGCACCTGATCATCAACACCGACACGGCGACGATGCGTTACCTGTCGCTTTCGGCGATGTCCACCACGGCAGTGTGCGAATGCCCTGGCGCCGGCAAGGTCGGCGTCGTCGCGACCACGTCGGCCGAGTCGCGCTTGCGGAAGATGTTCAGGGGCGAGGCGAGGGTCGACTACTATGATCGCGAGTCCACGCAGCCGCCGCGCGGCGGCGCCTGACGTCGAGCTCCCGCGCGCCTGCTGCGCGAGGGCGGTGCCGGCACCAGGGATCGAACCCGGGACCTTCGGTTTACAAAACCGCTGCTCTACCGACTGAGCTATGCCGGCGCCAGGACGACATTCTATCGGGCGGCGCCGTGGCGACGCCGCGAAGCGGGACGCGAGCGATTCCCGGGGGCCGCGCGGCTCCGGCGGACCTGCGGGAGGCCCCCTCTTACTTGACGACCTGCAGGTGCTTGGGCCGCGCGCGCGGCTTGCGTTCCGCGTCGTCGCCCTCGTCGGCCGCAGGGGCGGCTTCCGTTGCCGGCGCGGTCGCCGCGGCGAGCGACGCGACCGGGTCCTGCGCCACCGAGAACGCGAAGCCGTAGCCGGTCTCCTTCGCGAAGATCCCGGCGACGTTCGCGAGCGGCACCGCGACCTCCTGCGAATGACCGTTGAACCGCGCGGTGAACTGGATCCAGTCGTTGTCGATCGTGAGCTTGCGCGTCGCCGCGTGGCTCACGTTGAGCACGATCTCGCCGTTCTTCACGAACGCCGCGGGCACGCGCGTCTGCGCGTTCACCTTGACCGCGAGGTAGGGCGTGAGGCCGTTGTCCGCGCACCACTCGCAGATGGCGCGGACGAGGTACGGCTTGGCGGATTGCTCGGACATCAGGAGTCAGTGGGCCGTTGACAGTTGACAGTGGCGCCGCCGCCTTGGGGCCGCCGGTCGCCTCCCCCGCGTCGGTCGGGAGGCTAGCAGGATTCGCGCCGCGGTGGCAATCGCGGATGCCCGTCCATGGGGACAGGAGCGCCGGGGCACAGGATGCAGCGGGAGGGAGCCAGGCCCGCCCGACCGGCGCGGCCGCAGGCGGGAATCGCGGGCCCGGCTTCGGCCCGGCATTGTCGGGGACCTCAGGAACGTCGGGCTGAAGCCCGACCCACACGGAACCCCCGACCCATACTGAAGCCCGACCCCCGCCGGAGCCCGACCCACAACCGAAGCTCCATCGGCGCTCGACGCGCCGCCGCGGGAGACGCCGCTGCCACTGCCAACCGTCAACTGCCAACTGAATCCTGCTACTTGCGCATCCCCCGCTCCGCGCTCGTCAGCGCCTCGGAGAACGCCGGCCGGGAGAACAGGCGCTCGGCGTACTTGAGCAGCGGGGCCGCCTGCTTGGGCATCGAGATGCCGTAGTAGTCGAGCCGCCACAGGAGCGGCGTGATCGCGACGTCGAGCATCGAGTACTCGTCGCCCAGCATGTACTTGTGCTTCGTGAACACCGGCGCGATCTGGAGCAGCGCGTCGCGGACCAGGTTGCGCGCCTTCTCGGCGTTCTTCTGGTTGTTGCCCTCGAGCGCGTCGATGTGGCAGAAGAGCTCCTTCTCGAACCGGTGGAGGAACAGCCGCGCGCGGGCGCGCATCACCGGGTCGGCGGGCATCAGCTGCGGGTGCGGGAAGCGCTCGTCGATGTACTCGTTGATGATGTTCGCCTCGTGCAGCACGAGGTCGCGCTCGACGAGCACCGGCACCTGGTTGTACGGGTTCATCACCGCCAGGTCCTCGGGCTTGTGGTCGAGGTCCACGTCGATGATCTGGAAGTCCATCCCCTTCTCGTGCAGCACGATCCGGCAGCGCTGCGAAAACGGGTCGGTCGTCCCGGAATAGAGGGTCATCATGGCAATGGGTCTCCCTGCAGCGGGGGCGTGCGCGGCGTCTTCGCGCCGCGCGCGGCGGGGACGCTGCGCGCGTCCCCGTTCCGTCCGCGGCGGCGGTTCCGCCGCCCGGCCGGTCTCGCAGCTAGTGCACGTCCTTCCAGTACTCGCGCTTCAGCCAGTAGGCGAAGATGAACAGGACGCCCAGGAACATCAGCACGACGATGCCGAGGCTGATGCGCTTGTTGCGGGCGGGCTCGCCCATGTAGTCGAGGTAGTTGACGAGGTCGGCCACGAACGCGCGGTACTCGACCGGCGACATCGAGCCGGGCGTCTCGACCGCGAGCGTGCGGACCGCCGTCTTGCCGCCGGGGATCGGCTCGACCAGCGCGAGGCTCTTCGCGGCGATCGCGGCCGCGGCGGCGGCCTCGTGGTCCTCGAACTCGCGGGTCTCGAGGCGGTTCGTCCCCGACAGCGCCCACAGCACGTGCGGCATGCCGACGTTCGCGAACACGAGGTTGTTCCAGCCGGTCGCGGAGCCCGGGTCGCGGTAGAAGCCCAGGAAGTAGTTGTAGAGCCAGTCGGTGCCGCGGACGCGCGCGATCACCGACAGGTCGGGCGGCGGCGCGCCGAACCACGCCTTCGCGTCGGCCGGGCGCATCGCGGTCGTCATCACGTCGCCGATCTTCGCGTCGCCGAGGATCAGGTTGTCGCGGATCTGGTCCTCGGTGAGCCCGAGGTCGGTCAGCCGGTTGTAGCGCATGAACCGCGCGCTGTGGCAGGACAGGCAGTAGTTGACGAAGTTGCGGGCGCCGCGCTGCAGCGACGCCTCGTCGAGCCGGTGCACGGGCGCGCGCTCCATCCGGAGGTCGGGGCCGGAGGCGTGCGCCGGGCCGCCGGCCGCGAGGAACGTCGCGGCCGCGGCGAGGAGGACCGCGGCGGCGCGCGGCGAGAGTAGGGTCTTCATGTCCGTCATCCCGTCACCCGGGTCGGTTCGGGCTTGGTCTTGTCGATCGCGGTGTACCAGGGCATCAGCACGAAGAAGGCGAAGTACAGCGCCGTGAAGATGCGGGCCACGACCGTCGCGCGGTCGACGCCGCCGAGGATCGGCACGTTGTCGCCGAACTGCCCCCAGATGGTCACCGGCACGACGCCGAGGTAGCCCAGGAGGAGGAAGCTCACGACGAAGATCGCGATCCAGGCCTTGTAGAGCGTCCCGCGGTAGCGGATCGAGCGCACGGCGCCGCGGTCGAGCCACGGCAGCGCGAAGAAGATCACGACCGCGAGGCCCATCACGATCACGCCCCACACCTGCGTGCCGAAGTACGACGGCACCGCCCGGAGCATCGCGTAGTACGGCGTGAAGTACCAGACCGGCGCGATGTGCTCGGGCGTCTTCAGCGGGTCCGCGGGGATGAAGTTGTTCGCCTCGAGGAAGTAGCCGCCGACCTCGGGCATGAAGAACACGATCACCGAGAACACCGCGAGGAACACGACGACGCCGACGATGTCCTTGACCGTGTAGTACGGGTGCGAGTAGATGCCGTCGAGCGGCAGGCCCGTCGCCGGGTCCTTCGGCTGGTACTTGATCTGCACGCCGTCGGGGTTGTTCGAGCCGGTCTCGTGCAGCGCCATCAGGTGCGCGGCGACGAGCCCGAGCAGCACGAGCGGCAGCGCGGCCACGTGGAACGCGAAGAAGCGGTTCAGCGTGACGTCGGAGATCGTGAAGTCGCCGCGGATCCAGATCGCGAGGTCCTCGCCGATCAGCGGGATCGCGCTGAACAGGTTGATGATCACCTGCGCGCCCCAGTAGGACATCTGGCCCCACGGGAGCAGGTAGCCGAAGAACGCCTCGGCCATCAGCGCGAGGTAGATCAGGCAGCCGAAGATCCAGGTGAGCTCGCGCGGCTTGCGGTAGCTCCCGTAGATCAGCCCGCGGAACATGTGCAGGTAGACGACGACGAAGAACATCGACGCGCCCGTCGAGTGCATGTAGCGGATCAGCCATCCCCACTGCACGTCCCGCATGATGTACTCGACCGACTCGAACGCCTTGGTCGCGTCGGGCTTGTAGTTCATCGTGAGGAAGATGCCCGTGACGATCTGGATCACGAGCACGAACGCGGCGAGCGAGCCGAAGTAGTACCAGAAGTTGAAGTTCTTGGGCGCGATGTACTTGCCCCACTGCGATTCCCACAGCGCGGTGAGCGGGAACCGGGCGTCGATCCAGGCGAGCATCTTCTGCATGGCGTGTCTCTGGCTATTCCGTCCGTCAGGCCCGGTCGTCGCCGATCAGCACCTTCGTCTCCGACAGGTACTTGTGCGGCGGAACCACGAGGTTGAGAGGCGCGGGCATGCTCTTGTAGACGCGGCCGGCGAGGTCGAACTTCGACTGGTGGCAGGGGCAGAAGAAGCCGCCGAGCCAGTCCGGGCCGAGGTCGGCGGGCGCGACGTCCTTGCGGAACGTCGGCGAGCAGCCGAGGTGCGTGCAGATGCCCACCGCGATCCAGATCGGCGGCTTGATCGAGCGGTGCTCGTTCCGCGCGTAGGGCGGCTGCTGGTCCTGGCGCGAGGTCGGGTCGGAGAGGCGGTCGGTGAGCTTGGGCAGCGACGCGAGCATGTCCGGCGTGCGCTGGACGATCCAGCACACCTTGCCGCGCCACTCGACGTCGATCTTCTGGCCGGGCTCGAGCTTGCTGATGTCGACCTCGATCGGTGCGCCGGCCGCCTTGGCCCGCTCGCTCGGGAAGAACGACATCACGAACGGCACGGCCGCCGCGACCGCGCCGACGCCGCCCACGACGCCGGTCGCGCCGATCAGGAAACGACGCTTCCCCTTGTCCACCGTTGCTTCGGTTGCCATGATCGCCTTGCGTGGAGGATGCCCGGAGGAGGCCCGGCCGGAACGGCCTGCGAACACGCCGCCGCCGCGCGTGACCATCGCGGCGGGCCGGAAGCCCCGCTGAAAAACCTGCGGATTATACGGGATTCGGGGGGCGCGCCGAAAGCCTCCCCCCGATCCGGGCCCGGAAAATCGCGGCGGATCATCGGGTTGCGCGACTCGCGTCGCCCGGAAACCGGGGCGGCCGCAGGCGGCGGGAGGCTATAATCCTGGCCTTCCGCTCCCGCCGGGTCGCCTTCCGCTTGCTCAAACGCTTCTGGCTGCTGTTCGCGCAGGCCTGCACGCTGTGCGTGGCCGCGCTCTTCGTGGTCGCGACGCTGCGCCCCGACCTGCTCTCCCGCGGCCCCGCGCGCACGGGGCCGGTCGTGCTAACGCAGGAATCGCCTCCGGCCGCGCCGGTGGCGGGCGCCTCGCCGCACGCGCTCGCCGCGGCCGCACGCAAGGCGACGCCGGCCGTCGTCAACATCTACACCGTCAAGGACGTCCGGCCGCGCAGCCCCCTCCTCGACGACAGCACGTTCCGCCAGGCGTTCCCGGAGCTCGCCGAGCGGCTGCCGCAGCGCAGGCAGAACTCGCTGGGCTCGGGCGTGATCGTCTCGCCCGACGGCTACGTGCTCACGAGCCACCACGTCGTGGCCGGCGCCGACGACATCCAGCTCGTGCTCGCCGACGGGCGCGTCCTCAAGGCGCGCCTCACCGGAACCGATCCCGAGAGCGACCTCGCCGTGCTCAAGGCGGAAGCGACCGGCCTCCCGTCGATCACGTTCGGCACGCTGGAGCACGTCGAGGTCGGCGACCCGGTGCTCGCGATCGGCAATGCGTACGGCTTCGGTCACACGGTGACCTCCGGCATCGTGTCGGCGCTCGGCCGCACGTCGCTCGACCTCACGCGCTACGAGGACTTCATCCAGACCGACGCTCCGATCAACCCCGGCAACTCGGGCGGCGCGCTCGTCGACGCGAACGGCAACCTGATCGGCATCAACAGCGCGATCTACTCGCAGACGGGCGGGTCGGTGGGGATCGGGTTCGCGGTGCCGGTGACGCTCGCGCGCTCGGTGCTCGAGCAGATCATCCAGACCGGCGAGGTGACGCGCGGCTGGCTCGGCGTCGAGCCGCAGGACGTCACGGCGGAGATCGCGCGCGCGCTGTCGCTCGACCGCGCCGACGGCGTGCTGATCCGCGGCGTCCAGCGCGGCGGGCCGGCCGACAACGCGGGGGTCGCGCCGCGCGACGTCGTCGTCGAGATCGCCGGCAAGCCGACGCGCGACACGCCGACGCTGCTCGCGCGCATCGCGGAGCTCAAGCCCGGCTCGACCGTCAGGCTCGTCGTCGTCCGCAAGGGCGCGCCCGTGGGCCTCGACGTGACGGTGGGCAAGCGCCCGAAAGTCCAATGACCGGGGAGGACCCGCAAGGGCCCTCCCTCCGCGCTCGGGGCCGGACCCCGCCTTCATCGGGGTCTGACCCCGGTGTTGCTTCCTGGCGCCTGGCCCCGGCGCCGCTCCCTACGCGTCGGCCTCCTCGCGCGTCGGGCCGGCCCCGATGACGCGCGCGAGCAGGAGTCCCAGCTCGAAGAGCAGCCACAGCGGGATCGCGAGCATCAGCTGCGAGACGACGTCCGGCGGCGTGAAGATCGCGCCGATCACGAACGCGCCGACGATCACGTAGGAGCGCGCGGCCCTGAGCTTCTCGATCGAGACGACGCGCAGGCGCACGAGCACGATCACGACCACCGGCATCTCGAAGGTCAGGCCGAACGCGATGAACATCGTCAGCACGAACGACAGGTACTTGTCGATGTCGGTCATCATCTGCACGCCGGCCGGCGCGTAGCCCGCGAAGAAGCCGAACGCGACCGGGAACACGAAGAAGTAGGCGAACGCCATCCCGATGCCGAAGAAGATGACCGAGGAGACGATCACCGGGAGCGCGAGCCGCTTCTCGTGCTGGTAGAGGCCCGGCGCGACGAACGCCCACGCCTGCCACAGCACGTAGGGCAGCGCGATGACGAACGCGGCCATCGCGGTCACCTTGAGCGGCACGAGGAAGGTCCCGGTCACGTCGGTCGCGATCATCGTGGCGCCGTGCGGCAGCACCGCGAGCAGCGGCTTCGCGAGCACCGCGTAGATGTCCTTCGCCCACGGGAACAGCGCGAGCATCACGACGACGATCGCGATGATCGAGCGCAGCAGCCGGTCGCGCAGCTCGACCAGGTGCGAGATGAAGGTCTCCTGCGGTCCGGCGGCGTCGGTGTCGCTCATGGCGGCCGGTCAGATCTTGTCGAACCCGGGCAGGCTCGGCTGCCGCGCGGGCTCCGCGGGCGGCGCCTCCGCGGCGGGCGCCGGAGGCGCGACCTCGGCCGCCTGGACCGGCGGCGGCGCGGGCGCCTCCGCGGCGCCGGCGTTGAGCTGGGCCTCCACGTCGCGCACGCCGGTCTCGACGTCCTTGACGGCGGAGGTCATCGACTGCTCGAGGTCGCTCGCCGCCGACTTCATCTGCTGCTGGAGCTTGCGGAGCTCCTCGAGCTCCATCTCGCGGCTGATGTCGGCCTTCACGTCGTTCACGTAGCGCTGCAGCCGCCCGAACAGGTGCCCCAGCGTGCGCGCCGCCTTCGGCAGCCGCTCGGGACCGAGGACGATCAGCGCCACGACGGCGATGACGACGATTTCGGAGAAGCCGATGTCGAACATGGCGGGACCGCCGCGCCTTCAGCGCGGGCGCCGCACGCGCGTCCGCGCGCCCCTCGCGCGCGGGCGTCGGATCAGGACTTGGCGGAGGTCTCCTTGCGGACCTCGCCCTCGATCGTCTGGCCGCCGATCTTGCCCGGCGGCGGCGCCTCCGCCGAGGCGCCCTTCGCGGCGTCGGCCTCCTCGTTCGCGCCCTTCATCCCTTCCTTGAAGCCCTTCACCGCACCGCCCAGGTCCTGGCCGATGTTGCGCAGCTTCTTCGTGCCGAAGATCAGCACGACGACCAACAGCACGATCAGCCAGTGCCAAATCGAGAGACCGCCCATGTCCTTCTCCTCAGGAATCCTTGCGGGGGAGCATCGGACCCAGGGGGTCCGGCCCGCCGATCACGTGGATGTGGATGTGCTGCACTTCCTGCCGGCCCACGCGGCCGGTGTTGACGATGAGGCGGAACCCGTCGGTCGCGCCCTGCGCGCGGGCGATCGAGGGCGCCAGCGCGAGCATCCTGCCCAGCACCGGCTCGTCGGCCGGCTCGCACTCGTACATCGACCCGATGTGCTTCTTCGGGATGACGAGCACGTGCACCGGCGCGAGCGGCCGGATGTCGTGGAACGCGAGCACGTCGCCGTCCTCGTGGGCCTTCCGGGCCGGGATCTCGCCGGCGACGATCTTGCAGAAGATGCAGTTCGGGTCGTGCATTCGGGTCAGGGAGTTCGTGGGACCTCGGCGCGCGCCGCCTCGATCGCCTCGTGGAGGCCGCGGGGGTCGCCCGTGCCGATCATGACCGGGCGCTCCGACGCGAGTTCCAGGCGGACCGCCCGGCGCCCGGACACATTGTATAGCCAACCGGCCGGGGTCCAGTGGACGCCCCATCCCCACCACACCCGGGTGCGGACGACGTCGGCCCTCCGGATGTCGGCGACCCCGACCGACTTGCGGACGAGCCCGATCCCCATGATCGCGCGGACCGCGCGCGCGTCGACGACGACGCGCATCCAGCCGAACATCAGGAACGCGAGCGCCAGCACGCCGTAGAGCGCCCACGGGAGCCACGGGACCGCCTCGAGCGTCGCGCGCGACACGCCCGTCGTCACGAAGCCCGCGACGACGAGGCCGAGGACCGTGGCCGCCGCCATCGCCGTGCCGAACTGCGTCCGCTCGTAGCGGACGCCGCGCCGGGCGGCGGAGGGCATCAGCGCCGCGCCGCCTTCTCGTCGTGCCCCGAGCGCCCTTCGCGGCGCTCGAGCTCGGCGAGCACGTCCGAGGGCGAGAGGCCATGGTGCGCGAGCAGCACGAGGCAGTGGAACCAGAGGTCGGCCACTTCGGAGGTCACGCGCGCGGAGACGCCGTCCTTCGACGCCATCACCGTCTCGGTGGCCTCCTCGCCGATCTTCTTCAGGATCGCGTCGCCGCCCTTCGCGAGCAGGCTCGCGACGTAGGACGAGCCCGGGTCCGCGGCCTTGCGCGACTCGATCGTCGCCGCGAGCCGCGCGAGCACGTCGTCCCGCGCGCGGTCAGTCGTCGCCATAGATCTCCTTCGGGTCGCGCAGGACCGGGTCGACCTCGCGCCACGCGCCGCCCTCGAGGCGCTTGTAGAAGCAACGCTCGCGGCCGGTGTGGCACGCGATCCCGCCCACCTGCTCGACGACGATCAGGATCGCGTCGTCGTCGCAGTCGAGCCGGATCTCGCGCACGCGCTGCACGTGGCCCGAGCTCTCCCCCTTGCGCCACAGCTTGCGCCGCGAGCGCGACCAGTAGTGCGCCTCGCCGGTCGCCGCCGTGCGCTCGAGCGCCTCGCGGTTCATCCACGCGAGCGTGAGCACGCGGCCGCTGCCCGCCTCCTGAGCGATCGCGGGGACGAGGCCGTCGGCGTTCCAGCGGACGGCGTCGAGGAAGGACGGCATGGGGGTGAGGGAAGGCCCGGGAGTCGGAAGTCGGCAGTCGGCGGTCGGGACGGGAGGCCGGTCCGGCACCCTACGCGTGCCGGATCCATTGTATGCGCTGCGCGTCGTCGGGCCCCTGGCCCGCCCTTCGACCCCCGACTCCCGACCCCCGACTTCCGCCCTCACCGCACCTCGATCCCCGCCCCCCGCATCGCGGCCTTCGCCTGCCCGATCGTGAACTCGCCGTAGTGGAAGATCGACGCGGCGAGCACCGCGTCGGCGCCGCCCTCGGTGATGCCCTCGACCAGATGCCGGAGCGTCCCGACGCCGCCCGACGCGATCACCGGGACGTCGACGGCCTCCACGACCGCGCGCGTGAGCTTGAGGTCGAAGCCGGTCTTCGCGCCGTCGCGGTCCATGCTGGTGAGCAGGATCTCGCCCGCCCCCAGCGCCGCGACCTCGGACGCCCATTCGACCGCGTCGATGCCGGTCGGCGTGCGACCGCCGTGAATCACGACCTGCCACTCGTCGACGCCGCACTGCTTCGCGTCGATCGCCGCGACGACGCACTGCGCGCCGAACCGCTCGGACGCCTCGCGGAAGAGCTCCGGCCGCTTGACGCCCGCCGTGTTGATCGAGACCTTGTCCGCTCCCGCGTTCAGCAGCGCGCGGATGTCGTCCACCGTGTTGACGCCGCCGCCGACCGTGAGCGGGATGAACACCTGGTCGGCGACCGCCTCGATCATCCCGTAGAGCAGGCCCCGCGTCTCGACGCTCGCGCGGATGTCGAGGAACGCGAGCTCGTCGGCGCCCTCGGCGTCGTAGCGCTTCGCCACCTCGACCGGGTCGCCCGCGTCGCGCAGGTTGACGAAGTTGACGCCCTTGACGACGCGGCCGGCGGCGACGTCGAGGCAGGGGATGATGCGTTTGGCCAGCATCAGGGATCAGGGATCAGAGGACAGGGATCAGCGGCGTCGGGGCCAGCGAGGCGCCGGGGGCGCGAGCGATCGAGCACTAGGCTGAAGCAGGTTCACGAAGTTGACGCCATCGGCGACGCGGCCGGCGGCAACGTCGAGGCAGGGGATGATGCGTTTGGCCAGCATCAGGGATCAGGGATCAGAGGACAACGATCAGCGGCGTCGGGGCCAGCGAGGCGTCGGGGGCGCGAGCGATCGCGCGGGACGTTCGGGAGAATGGACTAGCGCGAGTCGGCGCTCGATGCGCCGCCGACGGAATCGCAGGCGCCTCTGTCCTCTGTCCTCTGTCCTCTGTCCTCTGTCCTCTGTCCTCTGTTACCTGACCCCTGCCTTCCCCGCCTCGACCGCCTGCCTGAAGTCCAGCGTGCCCTCGTAGATCGCGCGGCCGGCGATCGCGCCGACGATGCCGTCCGCCTCGTGCTGGCAGAGCGCCCGGATGTTGTCGAGGCTCGCGAGCCCGCCCGAGGCGATCACCGGCACCTTGATCGCGCGCGCGAGCCGGACGGTCGCCTCGAGGTTGATGCCGGTCATCATGCCGTCGCGGCCGATGTCGGTGTAGACGATCGCCTCGACGCCGTAGTCCTCGAACTTGCGCGCGAGATCGATCACGTCGTGGCCGGTCATCTTCGACCAGCCGTCGGTGGCGACCTTGCCCTCGCGCGCGTCGAGGCCGACGATGATGTGGCCGGGGAACGCGTAGCACGCGTCGTGCAGGAAGCCCGGGTTCTTGACCGCCGCGGTCCCGATCACGACGTAGGTGATGCCGTCGTCGAGGTAGCGCTCGATCGTGTCGAGGTCGCGGATGCCGCCGCCCAGCTGCACCGGGACCTCGTCGCCGACGACGCTCGTGATCTCGCGGATCACGTGCTCGTTCTTCGGGACCCCGGCGACCGCGCCGTTGAGGTCGACGAGGTGCAGGCGCTCGGCGCCCTGCTCGAGCCAGTGCTGCGCCATCGCGGCCGGGTCCTCGGAGAACACGGTCACCGCCTGCATGTCGCCCTGCTTGAGGCGCACGCAGTGGCCGTCCTTGATGTCGATCGCGGGGATGATCAGCATGGCCGGCGGCGCGCGGGCGGGGCTTGCGTCGGGTGGGTCAGGGTCGCCCGTCCCAGGCGACGAAGTTGGCGAGCAGCTGCAGCCCCGCCCGGTGGCTCTTCTCCGGGTGGAACTGCGTCGCGAAGATATTAGCCCGCGCTACCGCGCAAGTAAACGGCGCGGGATAGTCGGTGACGCCGGCCACGACCGCGGGGTCGGCCGGGACCGCGTGATAGCTGTGCGCGAAGTAGAACCGCTCGCCGTCGTCGATGCCCTTCCAGAGCGGGTGCGCCCGCGCCTGGCGGACCCGGCTCCAGCCCATGTGCGGGACCTTGAGACGCTCCCCGCCCGGCAGGACCATCGCCTCGTCGCGGAACCGCTCGACGCGGCCCGCGAGGATTCCGAGCCCCGGCGTCGGCCCCTCCTCGCTCCAGTCGAACAGCATCTGGAGCCCGAGGCAGATCCCGAGGAACGGCCGCTCGCGCGCGACCTCCAGCACGACCTCCCGCAGGCCGGACGCGTCGACGCACCGGATGCAGTCGGGCATCGCCGCCTGTCCGGGCAGCACCACGTGCGACGCCAAGCGGATCGCCTGCGCGTCGCCGGTCACGACGACCTTCGCTTGCGGCGCGACGTGCGCGAGCGCCTTCGCCACCGAGCGAAGGTTGCCCATGCCGTAGTCGACGACGGCGATTGTCATCGCAGGAATCAGGGATCAGAGGGCAGGGATCGGAGCGAGGGTGACATCCGGGAGGTCGGCGGGCGCGAGCGATCGCGCGTGGGGCGTCGAGTCAGACGGGCGGCGGCCGGCGCTCGATGCGCCGCCACCGGAAACGCCATCGCGTCTGATCCCTGTCCTCCGATGCCTGATCCCTGGAAGCTACAGCGTTCCCTTCGTCGACGGAATCGCGCCGCCCGAGCGCGCGTCGCGCGCGACCGCCATCCGCAACGCGCGGCCGAACGCCTTGAACACCGTCTCGCACTGGTGGTGCGCGTTGGCGCCGCGCAGGTTGTCGACGTGCAGCGTGACGAGCGCGTGGTTGACGAAGCCCTGGAAGAACTCGTGCGCGAGGTCGACGTCGAAGTCGCCGATCCGCGCCCGCGTGAACGCGACGTGGAACTCGAGCCCCGGGCGCCCGGACAGGTCGACCACGACGCGCGAGAGCGCCTCGTCGAGCGGCACGTACGCGTGGCCGTAGCGGACGAGCCCCGCCTTGTCGCCGAGCGCCTTCGCGACCGCCTGGCCGATCGCGATGCCGACGTCCTCGACCGTGTGGTGCGCGTCGATCTCGAGGTCGCCCTTCGCCTTGACGGCGAGGTCGATCATCCCGTGGCGCGCGACCTGGTCGAGCATGTGGTCGAGGAACGGGACGCCGGTGTCGAGGTCGGCGCGGCCCGTGCCGTCGAGGCCGACCTCGACGGCGATCTTCGTCTCGCGGGTGTTGCGCTCGACGCGGGCGGTGCGGGCGGCGGAGGCGGCGGGCGCGTTCATGGCGTGAGGGCGGCGAGCAGGGCGTCGTTCTCGGCGGGGGTGCCGACGGTGATCCGCACGCAGTTCGCGGTCAGCGGGTGGCCCCCGTGCAGATTCTTCACCAGGATGCCCGCGGCGCGCAATCGCGCGGCGAGCGCCCCGGCGTCCGGCACGCGGACCAGCAGGAAGTTGGCGTCGCTCGGCGTGACCGCGAACCCCGGCCGCGCCGCGAGGGCCGCCGCGAGCCGCCCGCGCTCCTCGCGGATCCGGGCGACCTGGGCCGCGAGCACGTCGGCCGCCGCCAGCACCACCGGCACCGCCGCCTGCGTGAGCGCGTTCACGTTGTAGGGCGAGCGCACCTTGTCGAACTCGCCGATCCACGCCGGGTGCCCGGCCGCGTAGCCCAGCCGTGCGCCCGCGAGGCCGACCTTCGAGAGCGTCCGCATCACGACGAGGTTCGGGAACTCGAGCACGCGCGGCAGGAGCGTCGCGCCGGCGAAGTCCGCGTACGCCTCGTCGACGACGACGAGCCCCGGCGCCGCGGCGAGCACGCGCTCGATCGCGGCCGCGGGAATCGCGCGGCCGGTCGGGTTGTTCGGGCTCGCGAGCCAGACGAGCGCGGGCCGCTCGCGCGCGATCGCGGCGACGAGCGCATCCGTGTCGAGTGAGAAGTCCGCGTGGAGCGGGACCGGCGCGTAGCGCACGTGCGCCTGCATCGCGTAGATCCGGTACATCACGAACGTCGGATCGGGCGCGAGCACGCAGGCGCCCGGCCGCGCGACCGCGGCCGTGATCACCTGGATCAGCTCGTCGGAACCGTTGCCGAGCACGAGCGCCGCGCCCTCGGGAAGCGGCAGCGCGCGGGCGAGCGCGGACTTGACGCCGTCGCCCGCCCCTTCCGGATAGCGGTTGAGCGGCACCGCGGCCACGGCCGCCGCGAGCTTCGCCCGGACCTCGGCGGGCAGCGGCCACGGATTCTCGTTCGCGTGCAGCTCGATCGTCCCGGCCGACTTCGGCACCGGGTACGCGGCGGTCGACCGGATCTCGTCGCGGATCGTGCGCGCGACGCTCGCCGCGACGTCCGCGTCGCTCGCGCGCGGCGCTCCGCGTGGGCGGGGATCGTTCATCGCATCCTCTCCGGGGACGACGACGCCGCGTCCGCGACGCGGACCTCGGCGGAGCGCGCGTGCGCGGTCAGCCCCTCGCCGTGCGCGAGCGTGGCCGCGACCGGCCCGAGCACCCGCGCCGCGGCGGGCGAAATGCGCAGCACCGAGGAGCGCTTCTGGAAGTCGTAGACGCCGAGCGGCGAGGAGAAGCGCGCGGTGCGCCCGGTCGGCAGCACGTGGTTGGGCCCCGCGCAATAGTCGCCGAGCGCCTCGGAGGCGTGGTGGCCGACGAAGATCGCCCCGGCGTGCCGGATGCGGGGGACGAGCGCGTCGGGATCGGCCACCGCGAGCTCGAGGTGCTCGGGCGCGATGCGGTTGGCGATCGCACAGGCCTCCGCGAGGTCGCGCACCTGCACGAGCGCGCCGCGCTTCGCGAACGACGCCTCGATGATCGCGGCGCGAGGCATCGACGCGAGCCAGCGGCGCATCGACGCCTCGACCGCGTCGATCAGCGCGGCGTCCGGCGAGAGCAGGATCGCCTGCGCGAGCTCGTCGTGCTCGGCCTGCGAGAACAGGTCGATCGCGACCCAGTCGGGTTGCGCCGAGGCGTCGGCGATCACGAGGATCTCCGAGACGCCGGCGACCATGTCGATGCCGACGGTCCCGAACACGCGCCGCTTCGCCGCCGCAACGTACGCGTTGCCGGGGCCGCAGATCTTGTCGACGCGGGGGATCGTCTCGGTGCCGTAGGCGAGCGCCGCGATCGCCTGCGCGCCGCCGATCGTGTACGCGCGCGAGACGCCGGCCAGGTGCGCGGCGGCGAGCACCAGCGGGCTGCGCACGCCGCCGGGCGTGGGCACGACCATCACGATCTCGCGCACGCCCGCGACGTTCGCGGGGATCGCGTTCATCAGCACCGACGACGGATAGGCCGCCTTGCCGCCGGGCACGTAGAGCCCGACGCTGTCGAGCGGCGTGATCCGCTGGCCGAGCTCGGTGCCGTTGGGCTCGGTCACCTTGAACGCGCCGCCGTGCGCCTTCTGCGCCTCGTGGAACGAGCGGATCCGCGCGGCCGCGGTCGCGAGCGCGTCGCGCTGGTCGTCGGGCAACAGCTCGTAGGCGCGGCGCATCTCGTCCGCCGAGATCTCGAGCGCGGCCGCCGACGGCACGTCGAGCCGGTCGTAGCGCTTCGTGAGCTCGAGCAGCGCCTCGTCGCCCCGCTTGCGGACCTCCGCGATGATCCGCGCGACGGCCTCGTCGACGTCGGGATCCTGCGCGGCCTCGAACGCGACCAGCGCCTCGAGCTCGGCGTCGAACCCCGGCGCGGCGGAGGACAGGCGGCGGAAGCGGGCTTCGCTCACGCCGCCCGCTCCCTCGCGCTCGCCGCGGCGCCCGCCAGCGCGTCGACGAGCGGCTTCACCGCGTCGCGCTTGAGCTTGAGCGCCGCGGGGTTCACGACGAGCCGCGCGGTGATCGGCATGATCGTCTCGACTTCGACGAGGTCGTTCGCCTTCAGCGTGTTGCCGGTGGACACGAGGTCGACGATCGCGTCGGCGAGGCCGGAGAGCGGCGCGAGCTCCATCGAGCCGTAGAGCTTGATCAGATCGACGTGCATGCCCTTCGCGGCGAAGTGCTCGCGCGCGATCTCGACGTACTTGGTCGCGACCCGGATGCGCGCGCCGCGCTGCACCGTGCCCGCCCAGTCGTAGCCGCGCTTCGTCGCGACCGACATCCGGCAGCGCGCGATGCCCAGGTCGACCGGCTGGTAGAGCCCGTCGCCGCCGTGCTCGAGCAGCACGTCCTTGCCGGCGACGCCCAGGTCGGCGGCGCCCCATTGCACGTAGGTCGGCACGTCGGACGCCCGCACCAGCATCAGCGAGACGTCGGGCCGGCTCGTGGCGAGGATCAGCTTGCGCGAGGTCTCGGGATCCTCGGACGGCACGATGCCCGCCGCCGCGAGGAGCGGCAGCGTCTCGTCGAGGATGCGGCCCTTCGAGAGGGCGATCGTGAGCGATGCGGTCATGGGGATCGGCGGGGCCGGCTGCCGGCGGCGCCGCTGCCGAAGGGCCATTCTACCGGACCCCCCCTCACCCCGGCCCTCTCCCCGCGATGCGGGGAGAGGGAGCAGAACCTGCGGGGGGGAAGAGCGTCGCGCGCCCCGGCCCTCTCCCTGCGACGCGGGGAGAGCGAGCAGGCCAAGCGCGGCGAAGCGCTCGTTCCACGGCGGCTGCCGTCTCGCGCGGTCCCCCAAGATGGAATCGGCTACGCGCGGCGAGGCGCCCGTTCCACGGCGACGGCCATCTCCCGCGTTCCCGGAAGTGGGCGCCGGCCTCGCGTGACGCAGCGCTCCCTTGACAAAGCCGGCCGCCCTGCTGCCGCGTGGGAAGCGGGAGCCCGGCTCGTGCGCCGAAGCGTGCTTCCGGCGTCTCTCCCCTCGCCCCGCATCGCGGCGAGGGGGGCGGGGCCGAGGGGCCCGCCGCCCGTCGCCAATCTCGCCTCGCCGCTACTGCCTCACGTCCGGCGCCGAGCGCGCGCGCCAGGTCGTCTCGTTGGTGCGGAACGGGTTGATGTCGACGCCGCCGCGCCGCGTGAACCGCGCCTCGACCGCAAGCTTGTTCGGCCGGCAGGCGCCGAGCAGGTCGACGAAGATCCGCTCGACGCAGGCCTCGTGGAAGCCGGGGTGGCGACGGTAGCCCGCGAGGTAGGCGAGCAGCGACCCGCGGTCGATGCGCGGCCCGCGGTAGCGGACGATCACCGACGCGTAGTCGGGCTGGCCGGTCACCGGGCACACCGAGCGGAACAGCGACGTGTGGAGCGTCTCGTCGCCGTCCCACGCGGTGGTCGAAAGGCGCGACGGGTCGGGCCCGTCGGGGATCGACGCGAGCGGCGCGGCGTCGATCGACGCGCCGTCGGCCGGCTCGCGCGCGAGGCCCCCGTACGCGGGCGGCAGCGCGAGCGCGACCCGCACGTCGGCGCCGGTCGCCTGCGAGAGGTCGCGCGCGATCGTCGCGACGAGCGCGTCGCGCGACTCCAGGCGCTCGTGGTTGAGCGAGGCGAGGTAGAGCTTCACCGACTTCGACTCGACGATGCGCGGCGAGGCCGCGGGAACCTCGAAGCGGCCGACCGCCGCCTGCGGACGTCCCGACGCGTCGAGCCACGCGAGCTCCCACGCGGTCCACGCGTCGTGGCCCAAGAACGGCAGCGGCGTGCCGATGCCGGCCTCGGCACGCGCGTCGGCGCGGTCGACCGGGAACAGCAGCGCGGGGTCGTACCGCTCGGGCAGCGGCGTCGCCCGGCCGAGCGGCGAGGCCTCGAGCGGCGTGGTCACTTGACGCGCCGGATCGTCGCGCCGAGCGCGGCGAGCTTCTCCTCGAGGCGCTCGTAGCCGCGGTCGAGGTGGTAGATGCGGTCGATCGTCGTCGCGCCGTCCGCGACGAGGCCGGCGATCACGAGGCACGCGGAGGCGCGCAGGTCGGTCGCCATCACGTTCGCGCCGGTGAGCCTGGGCACGCCGCGGACGATCGCGGTGCTGCCCTCGACCTCGATGTCGGCGCCCAGCCGCACGAGCTCCTGCACGTGCATCATCCGGTTCTCGAAGATCGTCTCGGTGATCACCGACGTGCCTTCCGCGCGGGTCGCGAGCGCCATGAACTGCGCCTGCATGTCGGTCGGGAACGCGGGGTACGGCGCCGTGCGCACGTTCGCGGCGCAAAGCGGCCCGTCGCGCGACACGCGGATCGTGTCGGCCGTCGACTCGATGCGCGCGCCCGCCTCGACGAGCTTGTCGATCACCGCCTCGAGCGTCGCCCCCCGGGCGCCGGTGAGCGTCGCGCTGCCGCCGGTCGCGGCCACGGCCGCAAGGAAGGTGCCGGTCTCGATGCGGTCGGGCATGACCCGGTGCGTCGCGCCGCGCAGCCGGTCGACGCCTTCGACGACGATCCGGTCGGTGCCCGCCCCGCCGATCCGCGCGCCCATCGCGGTCAGGCACTCGGCCAGGTCGACGACCTCCGGCTCGCGCGCCGCGTTCTCGAGCACCGTCGTGCCCTCGGCGAGCGCCGCCGCCATCAGCAGGTTCTCGGTGCCGGTGACGGTCACGACGTCGAACACGAAGCGCACGCCCTTCAGGCGCGTCGTGCGCGCGCCGATGTAGCCGTGCTCGAGGTCGATCTCCGCGCCCATCGCCTCGAGGCCCTTGACGTGCTGGTCGACCGGCCGCAGCCCGATCGCGCAGCCGCCCGGCAGCGAGACGCGCGCCTCGCGGCTCCGCGCGAGCAGCGGCCCCAGGACCAGGATCGACGCGCGCATCGTCTTGACGAGCTCGTAGGGCGCGAGCGGCCACTCGATGCGCGAGGCGTCGAGCGCCACCTCGCCCGGCGAGCGCTCCTCGATCTTCACGCCCATCTGCGAGAGCAGCGTGCGCATCGTGCGCACGTCGTTGAGCCGCGGCACGTGCGTGAGCGTCAGCGGCTCGGACGTGAGCAGCGACGCGCAGAGGATCGGCAGCGCGGCGTTCTTGGCGCCCGACACCGGGATCTCTCCCCGGAGCCGGCGGCCGCCTTCGATGACGAGCTTGTCCACGGGAACGGCGGGTCGCGCGGCGCGGTCAGCCGGCGCGCGGCCGGCGCGCGCCGGCGCGGCCGGGGCGTCGAGGATGCGGGTGTCCATGGCCGAAGCGTCGCGCGGGAACCTGCGCGCCCGCCGGACGGATTCCGGTCTCGCCGGTGGCGAATTCGGGCAGACCTCGGGCGGCCATGCTACTGCCCCTGCCCCGCGCGCCACTCGTCGGGCGTGAGCGTCCGCATCGACAGCGCGTGGATCTCGTCCCTCATCCGGTCGCCGAGCGCCGCGTAGACCAGCTGGTGGCGCCGCACGCGGCTCTGCCCCTCGAACGCGCGCGAGACGATCACCGCCTCGAAGTGGTGTCCGTCGCCGCGCACCTCCACGACGTCGCAGGGGAGCCCCGCGACGAGCGAGGCGCGGATCGAGTCGGGATTGACGGGGGGGGTGTCGTGCATCGGGAGCGACTGTGGCGGCGGAGTCGGACGCAGGCCGGATGGTAGCGCATCCGCGCTCGCGCTCCCCGCCCTCAGCCGCCCCGCGGCGGCTCGGGCGCCTGGCCGGGCGGCTTCGCGGGCGGCAGGAACCAGTCGTCGCGTTTCACGACCTTGGGCGATTCCGGATCGCCCTCGTACGCCGGCGTCATGATCTGGACGCCGTACTCGTTGAAGACGTCGAGCACCGCGCGCGAGAGCGAGGTGCGCGCGTCCTCGATCGTCGAGCCGTCCCGCACGTGCGCGTTGAGCTCGTAGCTCACGCAGAAGTCGCCGAGCGCGTGGTGCCAGACGAACGGCGCCGGCTCATGCGATACGCCCTCGGCGCGCTCGGCGGCCGCGAGCAGCATCGCCTCGACCTGGCGCCACGGCGTCTCGTAGCCGATGCCGACCGTGACCGACGCGAGCAGCCCGGTCTTCCCGGCGAGCGAGCTGTAGTTGACGATCGTGCCGCTCATCAGCTGCGCGTTCGGCACGATCACCTCCTCGTTCCTCGCGGTCCTGAGGTGCGTGCTCTGCAGCCGCGAGCGCGTCACGATGCCGACCACGTCGCCGGCGCGGATGCGGTCGCCGGGCTTGAAGGCGCCGCGGTAGATGAGCGCGTACCCGGCGACGATGTTCGCGATCGCCGTCGTCGACGCGAGCGAGAACGCGAAGCCGAGGAAGATCGAGATGCCCTTGAACGCGTCGGTCTGCGATCCGGGGATGTACGGGTAGGCGACCACCAGCGCGAACACGACGACGACGAGGCGCGTGAGCTTGTAGGTGGGATCCGCCCACGCGCGCTCGAACCCGCGCAGCGTGACCCGTCCCTCGCCGACCGCGTCGAAGAACAGGCGCATGAGCCTGAGCAGGTAGCGTACGACGACGACGAGCACGACGAGGAACGCGACGTTGGGCAGCTGCGCGAGGATCCCGCTGCCGATCGCGCTCAGCGGGTCGACGACGAGCGACATCAGCTCGAGCCCCGCGCGCCGCGTCCACGGGAACAGCGCGAGCACGTAGTCGAGGAGCACGAACAGCACGGCGACCACCGCCAGCACGCGGAGGAGGGTGACGAGGCGGTGCAGCGCGGCGCGTATCTGGTCGCCGTGCAGGATCTGGAACGACTGGATGCCGACCGTCTGGATGCGGTGCTGGAAGCGTCGGTCGAGCGCGAGGTCCGCCCGGCGGGCGAGCCACAGCGCGAGCGCGACGAGGATCGCGGCGGCGGCCAGCGCCGCGGCGGCCTTCGCGGCCGCGGCGCGAAGCCGCTCGGTCGTCCGGTCGGCGCGATAGTCGGCGATCGCCTCGGCGATGCGCCGCTTGAACGCCTCGGCGCCCGTGTCGACGTCGATGCCGAGCAGGTTCGCGTCGGAGCCGGTCACGACGACCACCAGCCTGTCGCCGTAGAGGATCGGGCGCGTCCCGCCGAACGGCTCGATGCGGAGCTTCGCGGGATCGGCCGCGGGGTCGGCGGCGATCTCCTCGATCCGGGACGCGACCCGTTCCGCGCGCTGGGCCGCGGGCATCGTCGAGGCGAGCCCCGCGATCTTGAACAGCGGCCGCCCGTCGACCCGGACGACGGCCACCTGCAGGTCGGCGGCCTCGAGGGCCGCCGCCTCGGCGGCGACCGAGGCCGGGCTCGACGGCGGGGGCGCCGCCTGCGCGTACGCGAGCGCGGCGAGGGCGAGGACCGGGGCGAGGACGAGGCGGAGGGCGGCCATGGCAGCCGGCGATTCTACGGCCGAAGCTTCCAGCCCCGCCCGATCAGCGCTAGCGCGAGGGCGGCGAGCACGAGCGCGAACGCCGACACCACCGCGAGGCTCGCCGCCGGCGCGACGTCGGCGAGGCCGAAGAAGCCGTAGCGGAAGCCGTCGATCATGTAGAAGAACGGGTTGAAGTGCGACGCCGCCTGCCAGAACGGCGGCAGCGAGTGGATCGAGTAGAACACGCCCGACAGGAACGTGAGCGGCACGACGACGAAGTTCTGGAACGCGGCCAGCTGGTCGAACTTGTCGGCCCAGATGCCGGCGACGAGCCCCAGCGTGCCCAGGATCGCGCTGCCGAGGAGCGCGAACGCGAGCGCCCAGAGCGGGTGGGCCGGCAGCGCGAGCGACGGCGCGAACGCCAGCGTGACGGCGAACACGCCCGTCCCGACGGCGATCCCGCGCACCATCGCGCCCGCGACGTACGCGGCGAAGAGCTCGCGCGGCGAGAGCGGCGCCAGCAGCACGAACACGAGGTTGCCGGTGATCTTCGACTGGATCAGCGACGACGAGGCGTTCGCGAAGCTGTTCTGCAGAACCGACATCATGACGAGCCCGGGCACGAGGAACTCGGTGTAGCGCACGCGGCCGTCGAAGACCGCGACGTGCGCCTCGAGCACGTGCGAGAAGATCAGCAGGTAGAGCAGCGCGGTCAGCACCGGCGCGGCGATCGTCTGGAAGCTCACCTTCCAGAAGCGCAGCACCTCCTTGCGGAACAGCGTCCACGCCCCGCCGCCCGCCTCCACGGAGGCTCGCGCCGGCGCCGTCACCACGCGGCCCCCGCGCCCGCCGCTGCCGTCGCAGGCGCCTGCGCCCCGGACTGCATGATGTGCAGGAACACCTGCTCCAGGTCGGCCTCGTCGATCGAGAGCTCCTCGACGGCGACGCCGGCGACGCGCATCGCGGCGAGCAGCGACTCGAGCTCCGACGGGCGCTCGATCGCGAGGTGCCAGACGTCGCCGGTGCGCCGCAGCAGCCTCCCCTCCCACGATCCGGGCAGGGCGCGCGCCACGAGCCGGACCGTGAGCCCCGAGTAGCGCGACAGCAGCGCCTGCTTCGTGTCGAGCGCGACGACGCGGCCCGCCTTCAGCATCGCGATCCGTCCGCACAGCGCCTCGGCCTCCTCGAGGTAGTGCGTCGTCAGGATCACCGTGTGGCCGTCCGCGTTGAGCTTGCGGATGAACTGCCAGAGGCTCCGGCGCAGCTCGACGTCGACGCCCGCCGTCGGCTCGTCGAGCACGATCACCGGAGGACGGTGGACGAGCGCCTGGCCGACGAGCACGCGGCGCTTCATGCCGCCGGACAGCGCGCGCATGTTCGCGTCCGCCTTCGACGTCAGGTCGAGGTGGTGCAGGATCTCGTCGATCCACGCGTCGTTGCGGCGCAGCCCGAAGTAGCCGGACTGGATGCGCAGAGTCTCGCGCACCGTGAAGAACGGGTCGAACACGAGCTCCTGCGGCACGACGCCGAGCGAGCGGCGCGCCGCCCGGTAGTCGGAGGCGACGTCGTGCCCCATCACGCGCACGCTGCCGGCGTCGGCGCGCACGAGTCCCGCGAGCACGGAGATCAGCGTCGTCTTGCCGGCGCCGTTGGGGCCGAGCAGGCCGAAGAACTCGCCTTCGCCGACCTCGAGGTCGACCGCGTCGAGCGCCTGGACGCGCCCGTAGCGGCGCGCGAGCCCCGCGATCTCGACGGCCGCGCGCACCGCCCGGTCAGACGCCGACGAGCGCGTCGACGCCGTAGACGCGCGCGAGCGACACGATCGAGCCGGGCACGGACGCGTAGGCGAGCGAGGCGCCCTCGCCGGCCGCCCGCCGCCTGAGCGCGAGCAGGACGGCGAGCGCGCTCGAGTCGGCGTGCGCGAGGCCCGAGAGGTCCGCGACACCGGACGAGGGCAGCGGGAGCGCGCGCGCGCCTTCGAGCACGGCCTCCGCGTTCGCGAACGTCAGCGCGCCCGAGTACGTCCAGCGCGCGCCGCCGTCCGCGGCGGCGAAGCCACCCGCCGGCGCGTCGTCGCTCACTTCGCGGCGCCGCCCTTGTTGCGGGCGACGAGCGAGGCGATCAGCTGGTCGACGCCGCCCTGCCGGATCTGCTCGTTGAACTCGTCGCGGTAGTTCGTGACCAGCGAGACGCCGCCCACGATCACGTCGTAGGCCTTCCAGCCGCCCGCGCCCTTCGCCATGCTGTAGTCGATCTGCACCGCGGCCTGGCCGGGCCGGATCACCTCGGTGCGCACCGTGACGTCGGTCGCCGCCGCGTCGGCGCGCAGCGGCTTGTAGTCGATCTCCTGATTGCGGTACTGCGAGAGCGACCCCGAGTAGGTGCGCACGAGCAGCGACCGGAACTCGTCCGCGAGCCGCTTCTGCTGCTCGGGCGTCGCCTTGTTCCAGTTGCGGCCCATCGCGAGCGCGGTCATGCGCGTGAAGTCGAAGTACGGCAGGAGCTTCGTCTCGACGACCTCGCGGATGCGCGCCTGGTCGCCCGCCTGCACCTTCGGATCGGTCTTGATGATCTGCATCACCTCCTGCGAGACGCGCTTGACGAGCGCGTCGGGCGCCTCCTGGGCGCGCGCGGGGCCCGCGGCGGCGAGCGCGAGGACGGCCAGCACGACCGCGCGGCGCGCGGCATCGAAGCGTCGGATCATTCGTCGTCGTCCTCTCTCTTCGGCGGATTGCCGTCGTGCACCAGGTACTCGCGCCGCTGCAGGTACGAGCGGCGGATGAACGTGTACTTGTCGATCGCCGCGCGGTCGACCATCGCCGAGGCGTCGAGCGCCTGCACGCGCAGGTCCAGCGCACCGATGAAGTAGAGCACGTTGCGCAGCGGCACGTCGTCGACCACGTAGGTGACCGGCCCCAGGTAGTAGCGGATCACGACCCCGGTGCCGTCGCGCAGCGTCGTCGGCCCGAAGATCGGCACGAAGAAGTACGGACCCTGCGGGATGCCCCAGTAGCCGAACGTCTGCCCGAAGTCCTCGTCGCCCTTCGGGATCCCGGCGTCGCTCGCGATGTCGATCAGCCCGAGCCCGAAGATGTTGACGGTGATGCGGCCGAGGTCGTTGCCGGCCTTCTCCCACTTGCCCTGCAGGAGGCCGTTCAGCGCCGAGAAGCCGTCCTCGATGTTGCCGAAGAACGTGCGCACCGCGTGCTGGACCGGCGAGGGCACGTAGTCGACCCACGCCTGCGCGAGCGGCCGGACGAGGTTCTGGTCGATCGGCTCGTGGATCGCGAACATCGCGCGGTTCCACGGCTCGAACGGATCGGCCTTCGACGGGGCGAGGGCGCCGGTGGTCGCGCACCCCGAGGTGCAGGCCGCGAAGAGGAGCGCCCAGGCCGTCCGCCGCCACCGCCGCGTCGTCGTCATTTGCCGCCTCCTCCCTGCGCCGCCCGGTCGAACAGGAACTGGCTGATGAGTTTCTCGAGCACGACCGCCGACTGCGTCTTCCCGACGCGCCCGCCGGCCGCGATCATCTGCGGGTCGCCGCCCGAGTCGAGCCCGACGTAGACCTCGCCCAGGAGGCCCGAGGTCAGGATCGAGGCGATCGTGTCCTTGCTGAACGAATACTGGCGCTCGATCGACATCGACACCACCGCCTCGTAGGTCGTCGGGTCGAGCCGGATCGCGTCGACGCGGCCGACGACGACGCCGGCCGCCTTGACCGGCGCGCGCACCTTGAGGCCGCCGATGTTGTCGAACGCCGCCTCGATCCGGTAGCCCTCGCTGTGCGTCGACGTGAGAAGGTTGCCCACCTTGAGCGACAGGAAGAGGATCGCGCCCAGCCCCAGCGCGACGAAGATGCCCACCCAGAGGTCGATGGTCGAACGATTCATGGCGTCCTTCGCTGTGCGATTCTGGCAGTCGTGGGGAATCGGCGGGCCGGGACTCGCGACCGGGCGTCAGCCCGCGCCGACGCCGCGGAACATGAACACGGTCAGCACGAAGTCGGCGGCGAGGATCGCGAGCGAGGACTCGACGACGGTGCGGGTCGTCGCGCGCGACACGCCCTCGGCGGTCGGCGCGGCGTCGTAGCCCTCGAACACCGCGATCAGGCTCACGATCAGGCCGAAGACGACGCTCTTGATGATGCCGTTGACGACGTCCTCCCTGAAGTCGACGCCCGCCTGCATGTTGCCCCAGAACGCGCCGGCGTCCAGCCCGATCAGCTTGACGCCGACCAGGTAGGCGCCGTAGACGCCCAGCGTCGAGAACAGCGCCGCGAGCAGGGGCATCGAGATGACGCCGCCCCAGAACCGCGGCGCGACGACGCGGGCGAGCGGGTCGACCGCCATCATCTCCATCGCGGAGAGCTGCTCGGTCGCCTTCATGAGGCCGATCTCGGCCGTGATCGCGCTGCCCGCGCGGCTCGCGAACAGGAGTCCCGCGACGACCGGGCCCAGCTCGCGCAGGAGCGACAGCGCGACCATCACGCCGAGCGACTCGCTGGCGCCGTAGCGCTGGAGCACGTCGTAGCCCTGCAGCGCGAGCACCATGCCGACGAAGAGGCCGGAGACCAGGATGATGACGAGCGACAGGACGCCCGAGAAATAGATCTCGCGGAGCGTGAGCCTCAGGCGCCGGATGCCCTCGAGCGAGTGCGTGAGCACCGCGAAGGCGAACCGCGCGGCGAAGCCGAGCCGGCCGACCGCACGGCGCGTTCCCGCCCCGACCCGGCGCAGCCCGTCGGCGATCGCGCTAGCCGGCACGGACCGAGAACTCCTCTTCGAGCGAGGGCGCCTTGACGTGGAACGGAACCGGGCCGTCGGCCTCGCCGTCGACGAACTGGCGCACGAACGGGTCGCTCGACGCGCGCACCTCGTCGGGCGTGCCCTGCGCGACGATGCGGCCGCCGGAGACGAAGTACAGGTAGTCGACGATCTTGAGCGACTCGTAGACGTCGTGCGTGACGACCACCGACGTGATGCCGAGCGCGTCGTTGAGCTTGCGGATCAGCTGCCCGACGATGCCGAGCGAGATCGGGTCGAGGCCGGCGAACGGCTCGTCGTACATGACGAGCATCGGATCGAGCGCGATCGCGCGGGCGAGCGCGACGCGGCGCGCCATGCCGCCCGACAGCTCGGACGGCGCGAGGCCCGCGGCGCCGCGCAGGCCGACCGCGTTGAGCTTCATCAGCACGAGGTCGCGAATCAGCTCCTCGGAGAGCTCCGTGTGCTCGCGCAGCGGGAACGCGATGTTCTCGAACACCGACAGGTCGGTGAACAGGGCGCCGAACTGGAACAGCATGCCGACCTCGCGGCGCAGCGCGTAGAGCCCGTCGCGGTCGAGGTCGGGGACCGATTGCCCGGCGACGACGACGCGGCCCGCGCCCGGGCGGAGCTGCCCGCCGATGAGCCTCAGGATCGTGGTCTTGCCGCAACCCGAGCCGCCCATGATCGCGACGACCTGCCCGCGCGGGATCGACATCGTGATGCCGGACAGCACCTGCCGCGTCCGGTCGTAGCCGAACGTCACGCCGTCGAGCTCGACCGCCGTCGTCAGCCGGCGGTCGAAGCTCGCGGAGGGGTGCGCCGCGGAAGTCGGGGTCAAGGGATTCGCTCTCGGGGGGACCGGCGATTGTAGCGGGGCTCCGACCCCGGCAGCAATGACCCGCGGTCAGTTGCGCCCGCCCGGCGGGCCGGCTCAGTCGTGGAGCAGGCGCGCCTCGGCGATCGCGAGGTTCTCGGGCCGCCCGAGCAGCACGACCACGTCGCCGGGCTCGAATCGCCAGTCCGGCTCGGGCCGCGCCGACCGCACGCCGGCGCGGCGCACGCCGCTCACTTCGACGAGCCGGTCGAGGTCGAGTTCCGCGAGCGTGTGTCCGATCGCCGCCGCCCGCTCGGTGAGGAGCACCGACTTCAGGCGCGGCTGCAGGTTGTCGGCCGCGTCCGCGGCATCCGTCGCGCCGCGGAAGAAGCCGCGGAACAGGCTGTAGCGCTCCTCGCGGATCGCGCGGATGCGGGCGAGCACCCGGTTGAGCGGCACGCCGAGCAGGAGCAGCGAGTGGGACGCGAGCATCAGGCTGCCCTCGAGCACCTCGGGCACGACCTCGGTCGCGCCGGCCTTGAGCAGGCGGTCGAGCTCGGCGTCGTCCAGCGTGCGCACGACGACCGGGACGTCGGGCCGCAGCCGGTGCACCTGGTCCAGGATCTTCAGCGCGAGCGGGACGTCGGCGAACGTGACGACGACCGCGCGCGCCTTCGCGAGGCCGGCCGCGGCGAGCGTCTCGCGCCGGCCCGCGTCGCCGTAGACGACGCTCGCGCCCGCGCCGGACGCCTCGCGGACGCGGTCCGGGTCGTTGTCGAGCGCGACGAACGGGATGTGCTCGGCGTCGAGCAGGCGCGCGAGGTTCTGGCCGCTGCGGCCGTAGCCGCACACGATCACGTGCTCCTGCCGCGCCATCGCCTGCGACGCGATCGCGGTGACCTGCGCGGCGCGCGCGAGCCAGTCGTTCGCGGTGAACCGCCGCACGATCGGCTCGGCGTACTGGATCACCACCGGCGCGGCGAGCATCGACAGCACCATCGCGGCGAGCACCGTCTGCTGGATCGCGCCGTCGAGGATCCGGCTCTGCACGGCGAGCGCCAGCATCGCGAGCGCGAGCTCGCCGGCCTGCGCGAGGTAGAGGCCGGTGCGCAGCGCCGTGGGGAGCGTCGAGCCGAACGCCCGCGACAGGAGCACGACCAGCGCGAGCTTGGCCGCGACCGGCACGACGAGCAGCAGAAGCACCCAGCCGGCGTTGGCCGCCACGACGGCGAGGTCGAGCGACATGCCGACGGTCACGAAGAACAGGCCGAGCAGCACGTCGCGGAACGGCGCGATGTCCTCCTCGACCTGGTAGCGGAACTCGGTCTCGGCGATCAGCATCCCGGCGAGGAAGGCGCCCAGCGCGAGCGAGAGCCCGACGGCCTCGGTGAGCGCGGCGAGCCCGAGCGACACCAGGAGCAGGTTCAGCATGAACAACTCGTGCGAGCGCTGGCGCGCCACGACCGCGAACCACCACCGCATCGGGCGCTGGCCCGCGTACAGCACGACGGCGAGCGCGACCGCCGCCTTGACCGCCGCGAGGCCCAGCGCGAGCGCGAGCGTCTCGCCTTCCGCGCTGAGCGACGGGATCACGATCAGGAACGCGACGACGGCGAGGTCCTGGAACAGCAGGATGGCCATCACGTCGCGCCCGTGCGGCGTCCCGAGCTCGCCGCGCTCGGCGAGCATCTTCGAGACGATCGCGGTCGAGCTCATCGCGAGCGCGCCGCCCAGCACGAGCCCGAGCTGCCAGCCGAAGCCGGCGAGCTGCACGACGAGCGTCGCCGCGACCGTCGTCACCGCCACCTGCGCGAGCCCGAGGCCGAAGACCGCGCGCCGCATCGCGTTGAGCTTGGGCAGGGAGAACTCGAGCCCGACCGAGAAGAGCAGGAACACGAGGCCGAACTCGGCGACGTGGCGGGTCCCCTGGTCGTTGGCGACCCAGCCGAGCGCGTGCGGGCCGACGGCCGCGCCGACGATCAGGTAGCCGAGGATCGGCGGCAGGCGGACGAGACGGCACAGCACGACGACGACGACCGCCGCCGCGAGCAGCACGAGGATGAGGGGCAGCGCGTGCAGCATGACGAGGGAGGCCGCGCGCCCGGTCGCGCGGCGACGTCCGAAGGTAGCACGGCCGCGCGCGATCGACGCCGCGGGACCGCGCGGGGGAGGCGCGGACGCGCGCCGCGGGCCGGTCGCCGTTCGCGAGCCTTATACTTGGTCCGGTGAACGCCCCCTCTTCCCCGCCCCCGCCGGGCGTCGTCGCCGGCCGCGCGCTCGCGCTCGCCCGCGACGTCCTGGCGACGGAGGCGCGCGCGATCGACGCGCTGGCGGGACGCCTCGGCGCCTCGTTCGTCGACGCGGTGGAGCGGCTCTACCGCTGCCGCGGGCGCGTCGTCGTCTCCGGCCTGGGCAAGTCGGGGCACGTCGCCCGCAAGCTCGCCGCGACGCTGGCATCGACCGGCACGCCGGCGTTCTTCGTGCACCCCGCCGAGGCGCAGCACGGCGACCTCGGGATGATCACGCCCGAGGACGTCGTCGTCATGCTCTCGAACTCGGGCGAGACCGACGAGCTCGTGACGCTGGCCCCGCACGTCAGGCGGCAGGGGGCCGCGATCGTCGCGATCACCGGCAGCGAGCGGAGCACGCTCGCCTCGGCGGCCGACGTCCACCTCGACGCGGCGGTCGACGCGGAGGCCTGCCCGCTCGGCCTCGCGCCCACGGCGAGCACGACGGCGGCGCTCGCGCTGGGCGACGCGCTGGCGCTCGCCCTCCTCGACGCGCGCGGGTTCTCGGCCGAGGACTTCGCGCGCTCGCACCCGGGCGGGTCGCTCGGTCGAAGGCTGCTGACGCGCGTGTCCGACGTCATGCGCACCGGCGACGCGCTGCCGATCGTCGCGTGCGGCGCCACGCTCGCCGAGGCGATCGTCGAGATGGGCGGCAAGGGCATGGGGATGACGGCGGTCGTCGACGCGGACCGGCGCGTCGAGGGCATCTTCACCGACGGCGACCTCCGGCGGGCGGTCGCGCGCGTGCGCGACGTCGCGGCGGCGCGCGTCGACGACCTGATGACGCGCTCGCCGCGGACGATCGCGGCCGACCGCCTCGCGATCGACTGCGTCGAGCTGATGGAGACCCCGCCGAAGGTCTCGCAGCTGCTCGTCGTGGACGGCCGCGGGACGCTCGTCGGGGCGCTGCACCTGCACGACCTCTTCCGCGCCCGCGTCGTCTGACCGCCATGGACGAGTCGCGAGCCACGCCCCCCGCGCCCGGCGCGCTCGACCCCGCGGTCGCGTCCCGCGCGCGGGCCGTGCGGCTCCTGTCGTGCGACGTCGACGGCGTGCTGACCGACGGGCGCATCTACGTCGACGACGCGGGGCGCGAGACCAAGGCGTTCCACGCGCTCGACGGCATCGGCTTCAAGCGGCTCGAGGCGGCGGGCATCGCGGTGGCGTGGATCACCGGCAGCGCGTCCGCCTCGGTCGCCCATCGCGCCCGCGCGCTCGGGATCGCCCACCTGGTCCGCGGGACCGACGACAAGCTCCCGGCGTGGGAGAGGCTGCGCGCCTCGCTCGGGCTGCCGTCGTCCGCCTGCGCGCACGTGGGCGACGATCTGCCCGACGTCCCGATCCTCCGCGCCTGCGGCCTCGCGGTCAGCGTGCCGCACGCGCCGGACGTCGTGAAGCGCCACGCCCATTACGTGACGCGCCGCGAGGGCGGGCGCGGCGCGGCTCGCGAGGTCTGCGAGCTGATCCTCGCGGCGCTGGGCCGCACGGAGATCGGGGACTGAGATGGGGGCGCCCACCACGCCAGGCAACGCGGCACGCGGCGACGCGGTCCGGAACGCGCTCGCGTGCACGCCCCGGCGGGGGCCGGGCGCCGCGTCGCCGGCGCCCGCCTGATCGGAGCCGAGTCCCGCGATGGACCCGACCCGCCGACTGCTCGACCGGCTGACCGCCTGGTCGCCGGTGCTGCTGCTGGCCGCGCTCGCCGCGCTCACCTACTGGCTCGACGCGCAGATCCGCGCGCCGGAGGGCGGCGCGCGGACGCCGCGGCACGAGCCGGACATGTTCATCGAGAACTTCCGCGCCGTGACGCTCGGCGAGGACGGCAAGCCGCGGCAGTCGATCCGGGCGGCGCGGGCCCAGCACTACGCGGACGACCTCTCCACCGAGCTCGTCGAGCCCCGGCTCGAGCTGACCGAGCCGGGCCGCCCGCTGCTCGCCCTCACCGCGCAGCAGGGCGTCGTCTCGGCCGACCGCGAGCGCGCGACGTTCCGCGGCGACGTGACGGCGGTGCGCGACGCGCCGCCCGGCGGCACGGCCGACGGGACGCCGGGCGGGCGCTTCACGCTGAAGACCGAGGAGCTCCACGTGCAGACCCGGCTGCAGCGCTTCACGACCGACAAGGCGGTGACGATCGAGGAGCCGCGTGGCATCATCCGGGGCGTCGGCCTCGAGTTCGACAACCTCGCGAAGACCGCGGTCCTCAAGTCGGGGGTCAGCGGCACGATGCAACCGGCGCCCGCGCCGACGAGAACGCCGTGAATCCCGCCTTCCTACGCCTCGCGGCGCTCGCGCTCACCGCGCTCCTCGCGTGCGCGGGGGCCGCGCGCGCGGAGACCGGGGACCGCGACAAGCCGATCAACTACTCGGCCGACCGCGGCGACCTCAACTACGAGACCAAGGTCGGCAAGCTCGACGGCAACGTCGTCGTGACGCAGGGCACGATCACGGTGCGCGCCGACCGTGTCACGTTCCGGCAGAACCCCGACAATTCGATGCAGGTCACGGCGTACGGCAATCCGGTGACGTTCCGCCAGAAGCGCGACGGGAGCGACGAGTACTACGAAGGCTACGCGCAGCGCATCGAGTACGACGGCGCGCAGGACCTCCTCGAGCTCTTCGACCGTGCGCTGCTCAAGCGCGGCACCGACGAGATCCGCAGCAACTACATCTCGTACAACACGAAGACCGAGGTGTTCAAGGCCGAGGGGCGGCCCGACGCGCCCGCCGCCGCGGGCGGGCCCGGCGCGCGCGTGCGCGGGACGTTCCAGCCGCGCGGGGGCGCCCTCGCGACACCGGCCGCCGGCGAGAAGGCCGCGCCGAAGGGCGCGGCCGCCCCGAAGTCCGACGCCAGGGCCGCGCCGAAGCCGCAGGCCCCGCTCGCGCTCAAGCCCGCCGCCGAGCCCGCGTCCAAGTGAGCCAGCTGACCGCGGCGCACCTGCGCAAGCGCTACAAGACGCGCACCGTCGTCCACGACGTGTCGCTCGACGTCGCGAGCGGCGAGGTCGTCGGGCTGCTCGGCCCCAACGGCGCGGGCAAGACCACGTGCTTCTACATGATCGTGGGGCTGGTGCCCGGCGACGGCGGCACGATCGCGCTCGACGGCGAGAACCTGTCGCGGCTCGCGATCCACCAGCGGGCGCGCCGGGGCCTCTCGTACCTGCCGCAGGAGGCGTCGATCTTCCGCAAGCTCACGGTCGCCGAGAACGTGCGCGCGATCCTCGAGCTGCAGGAGAGCGACCCCGACGCGATCGCGAACCGCCTCGACGCGCTGCTCGAGGACCTGTCGATCTCGCACCTCGCCGACGCGCCGGCGGTCTCGCTGTCGGGCGGCGAGCGGCGCCGCTGCGAGATCGCGCGCGCGCTCGCGACGCGGCCGCGCTTCATCCTGCTCGACGAGCCGTTCGCCGGCGTCGATCCGATCGCCGTGCTCGACATCCAGCGGATCATCGGGTTCCTCAAGGAGCGCGGGATCGGCGTGCTGATCACCGACCACAACGTGCGCGAGACGCTCGGGATCTGCGACCGCGCCTACATCATCAACGAGGGCAGCGTGCTCGCGTCGGGGGCGCCCGACGAGATTGTCTATAATGAGGCGGTCCGCAAGGTCTACCTCGGCGAGCACTTCAGGTTGTGATTCCCCCGAAGCCCGCTCCGCCCGCCTGCCCCCGCGGGGCCGCGCCCCCGGGGCGGCCCGTCGGGCGCGCACGGCGCTTCGTGGCCGCGGTAGCATGGGCGCACGCCTCCCGATGAAGCCCACGCTCCAGCTCAAGCTCTCGCAGCACCTCACGCTGACGCCGCAGCTGCAGCAGTCGATCCGCTTGCTGCAGCTCTCGACGCTCGAGCTCAACGCCGAGGTCGAGCGGATGCTGCAGGAGAACCCGCTGCTCGAGAAGAGCGACGACGACGAGGACGGCGTAGGCGCGCCTTCCGAGACCGGCGCCGCGGAGGCCTCCGGGAGCGTCGCCGGCACCGCCGCGGACGCGGCCGAAGGGACCCGCGTCGCCGACGCCGAAGACGAGCGCGCGGACGAGCCGGTCGACGCCGCGGACGCCGCCGAGCGCGGCGTGCCATCGAGCGAGGTCGACTTCGTCGACGAAGGCGGCGGCGGAGACGGCGACTGGGGCTCGGCGCCCGCCGGCGACGACGACGAGGAGTTCTACCCGCAGCAGGCGGCGTCTTCGACGCTGCGCGACCACCTGAGGGAGCAGCTCGGCATGCTGTCGCTGCCGCAGCGCGACCGGCAGCTCGTCGCGGCGCTCGTCGACGCGCTCGACGAGGACGGGTTCCTCGGCAGCACGCTCGAGGAGATCGCGGCGCTCTTTCCCGAGGAGCTCGGCATCGAGGTCGAGGAGCTCGCGATCGCGCTCGCCTACCTGCAGAGCTTCGAGCCGGCGGGCGTGGGCGCGCGCAGCCTCGGCGAGTCGCTCGCTCTGCAGCTCAAGGCGCTGCCGGTGGCGACGCCCTGGCGAGCCGAGGCGCTCAAGGTCGTGGAGTCGCACCTCGACCTCCTCGCCAACCGCGACGTCACGAAGCTCAAGCGCGTCCTGCAATGCGACGACGCCGCGGTGCGTTCGGTCCGCGAGCTCGTCCGGACCCTCAACCCGCGCCCCGGCGCGGCGTTCGCGAGGGCCGAGGCGAACTACGTCGTGCCCGACGTGATCGTGCGCAAGGTGCGCGGCCACTGGACCGCCTCGCTCAACGAGGCGGCGATGCCGAAGCTGCGCGTCAACCGCATCTACGCGGACATCCTCGCGCGCACCCGCGACGCCTCGACGCAGCAGCTCGCGGCGCAGCTGCAGGAGGCCAAGTGGCTCATCCGCAACGTGCAGCAGCGGTTCGAGACGATCCTCAGGGTCTCGCAGGCGATCGTCGAGCGCCAGCGCCGCTTCTTCGAGCACG
Organism: Burkholderiales bacterium; assembly: GCA_046347845.1. Taxonomy (GTDB): domain Bacteria; phylum Pseudomonadota; class Gammaproteobacteria; order Burkholderiales; family Casimicrobiaceae; genus VBCG01. The sequence goes on from JAXMFH010000006.1 coordinate 48,588, forward strand.
GCGAGGTCGCGATGCGCCCGATGGTGCTGCGCGAGATCGCCGACATGCTGAGCCTGCACGAGTCGACGATCTCGCGCGTGACGACGCAGAAGTACATGCTGACGCCGCGCGGGACCTACGAGCTCAAGTACTTCTTCGGCAGCCACGTCGCGACCGACACCGGCGGCGCGGCGTCCGCCACCGCGATCCGCGCGCTCATCCGGCAGCTGATCGGCGCCGAGGATCCGAAGGCGCCGCTGACCGACAGCAAGATCGCGGAGGTGCTGGGCGAGCAGGGCATCCTGGTCGCCCGCCGCACCGTCGCGAAGTACCGGGAGGCGCTGTCGATCCCTCCCGTCAACCTGCGCAAGTCGCTCTAGCGGGACGCCCCGCCCCGGCGACGAGCGCGCGAAACGAGCCGTCCGGAAGGAGTCCGCATGAACTTGAACCTCACCGGCAACCACCTCGAGATCACGCCCGCGATCCGCGACTACGTCGTCGCGAAGCTCGACCGCGTCACGCGGCACTTCGACCACGTGATCGACGTCAACGTCGTGCTGTCGGTGGACAAGCTTCGACAGAAGGTCGAGGTCAACCTGCACATGCGGGGCAAGGACATCCACGCGGAGGCGGTCGAGCCCGACATGTACGCCGCGATCGACGCGATCGCCGACAAGCTCGACCGCCAGGTGCTGAAGGCGAAGGAGAAGCGCCAGCCCGACCGGCACGAGGGCGCCGCGGCCAAGCGCGACCCCTCCGCGTGGGCGCCCTGACCGTGGAGGCCGCCGCGGCCGTGTAGAATCGCCGGCCGGCCCGAACGCCGGCGCCGGCGGACCGTCGCGTCGCAGGGGTCCGCCGACCGCGTTTCGAAGCCCATGAACCGCATCGCCGAGCTGCTCTCCCCTTCCCACGTCGCCGTCGGCGTCGACGCCGCGAGCAAGCGCGACCTGTTCGCGTTCGTCGCCGGCATGTTCGAGGCGAGCGGCGGCATCGCGCGCGCGGCGATCGTCGACGCGCTGACCGCGCGCGAGAAGCTGGGCTCGACCGGCCTGGGCCAGGGCATCGCGATCCCGCACGGCCGGATCCGCGGCCTCAAGGACGCGCGCGGCGCGTTCGTCCGCCTCGCGCAGCCTATCTCGTTCGACGCGCCGGACGGGCGCCCGGTCAGCCAGGTGTTCGTGCTGCTCGTCCCCGAGCAGGCGACCGAGCGGCACCTCGAGCTCCTCTCGGAGCTCGCGCAGATGTTCAGCGAACGCAGCTTCCGGGAACGCCTCGCGGCGGCGCCGGACGCGGCCGCCGCCTGGTCGGCGATCCGGGACTGGGCGCCCGTCGCCTGACGCGCGCGGGCCCGATGGCGACCGACACGCACCTCCGCCAAGTCAGCGTCGAGCGGCTGGTGCTCGACAACCAGGAGCGCCTGGGCCTGCGCTGGGTCGCCGGGCGCGACGGCGGCAACCGCGTGCTCACCGGCGAGGCGGCGCTCAAGCCGACGGTGGGCCAGGTCGGCCACATGAACTTCATCCACCCGTTCCGCGTGCAGCTCCTGGGCGCCGCGGAGATCGCGTACCTGAGGGGGCTGTCCGCCGGCGAGCTCGACGCGGCGATCGGGCGCCTGTTCGACGGCGATCTCGTCGCGATCGTCGTCGCGAACGGCGAGGAAGTGCCGCCGAACCTCGCCAGGAGCTGCGATGCGCACCACGTCCCGCTCCTGACCTCTTCGCAGCCCTCGCCGCACGTCGTCGACGTCTTCCGCCTCTACCTGTCGCGGGTGCTCGCCGAGTCGACGACGCTGCACGGCGTGTTCCTCGACGTGCTCGAGATGGGCGTGCTGATCACCGGCGCCTCCGCGATCGGCAAGAGCGAGCTCGCGCTCGAGCTCATCTCGCGCGGCAACGGGCTCGTCGCCGACGACATCGTCGAGCTCTACCGGATCTCGCCGGACACCGTCGAAGGCCGCTGCCCGCCGGTGCTGCGCGACTTCCTCGAGGTCCGCGGCATCGGCGTGCTCAACATCCGGACGATCTTCGGCGAGACCGCGGTGCGGCCGCGCAAGCTCCTCAAGCTGATCGTCCACCTCGAGGACCACAGCCACGAGGCGTTCTCCGACCTCGACCGGCTCAAGGTCGAGGCGAACTTCCAGGAGGTGCTCGGCGTGCCGGTGCGGCGGGTCACGATTCCCGTCGCGGCCGGCCGGAACCTGGCGGTGCTCGTCGAGGCGGCGGTCCGCAACTTCGTGCTGAACCAGCGCGGCATCGACAGCACGCTCGAGTTCATCGAGCGGCAGCAGAAGCTGATGGACGACCAGGGATCGGGCGTGGCCTGAACAGGAATCAGGCATCGGAGGACAGGGATCAGAGCGGCGGCGAGAGGCGGAGCGCCGATGGGCGCGAACGATCGCGCGGTCGAGTCGAGTAGAAGGCGTTTCCGGCGCTCGAGGGCGGCGACCGGAGTCGCGTGTGTCTGATTGCTGACACCGGCGCTCGATGCGCCGCCACCGGAAACGCCGACGACGCTGATACCTGTCCTCCGATTCCTGATTCCTGATTCCTGAAATGGACCTCGTCCTCATCGGCGGCGTGTCCGGCTCCGGCAAGAGCGTGGCGCTCGCCGCGCTCGAGGACGCCGGCTACGACACGATCGGCAACCTGCCCGTCGCGTGGGTGGTGCCGACGGTCGACCACCTGGCGCGGTCGGGACGCGCCTCGCGCATCGCGATCGCGCTCGACGCCAAGGGCGGCCCGGGGCTGCCCGGCATCGGCGCGACGATCGGCGAGCTCAAGTCGCGCGGCTTCGACGTGCGCTTCGTGTTCCTCGACGCCAAGGTCGAGACCCTGGTCAAGCGGTTCTCCGAGACGCGGCGCCGGCACCCGTTCTCGAGCGAGGAGCGCACGCTGGTCGAGGCGATCGACCACGAGCGCGGCCAGCTCGCCGAGGCGCGGCTGCTCGGCACCGTCGTCGACACGAGCGACCTCCCGGCGGCGGCGCTGCGCAACTGGATCAAGGACTTCGTGAGCGTCGACGCGACGAAGCTCACGCTGCTGTTCGAGTCCTTCGGCTACAAGCACGGCGTGCCGCTCGACGCCGACCTCGTGTTCGACGTGCGCTGCCTCGCCAACCCGCACTACGAGCCCGAGCTCGCCCCGCAGACCGGCAGGGACCCCGGGGTCGTCGCGTTCCTCGAGGCGCTGCCCGAGGTCGAGCGCATGTACGGCGACATCTACCACTTCGTCGCGAGCTGGCTGCCCGACTACGCGCGGGACAACCGCAACTACCTGACCGTCGCGATCGGCTGCACGGGCGGGCGCCACCGTTCCGTCTATCTGGTCGAGCGGCTCGCGCGCGCGTTCGCGCCGCGCCACCAGGTGCTGCGGCGCCATCGCGAGCTCGCGTGATCGACCGCCCAGCGGACGGCGCCAGGCATCGGCACGGCGCTTGCTCGTTCCCCGCATCCGCTACCATCGCCCGATGCCCGGCCCCCGCACCGTCACGCTCGCCCTGACCGGCGCCTCCGGCATGCCCTACGGGCTCAGGCTGCTCGAGGGCCTGCTGGCGGCGGGAACGACCGTGGGGCTCGTCTGCTCGCCGGCGGCCCGGATCGTCGCGAAGCAGGAGTGCGACCTCGTGTTCCCGTCGCAGCCGCGCGAGGCGGCGCGCTGGTTCTCGGAGCGCTACGGCGCGAAGCCGGGGCAACTCTCGGTGTTCGGGCACGACGACTGGATGGCGCCGGTCGCGTCCGGATCCGCGCCGGCGGACGCGATGGCCGTGTGCCCGTGCACGATGGGCGCGCTCGCCGCCATCGCGAACGGCCTGGCCGACAACCTGATCGAGCGCGCGGCGGACGTCGCGCTGAAGGAGCGGCGGCCGCTCGTGCTCGTCCCGCGCGAGACGCCGCTCTCGGCGATCCACCTCGAGAACATGCTGAAGCTCGCGCGCGCCGGCGCGACGATCCTGCCGCCGGTCCCCGGATTCTACGGCCGCCCGTCGGGGGTCGACGACCTCGTCGACTTCGTCGTCGCGCGCGTGCTCGACCACCTCGGCGTCGCCCACGGCCTGGGCCCGCGCTGGGGCGAGCGGCGCGCGCCGCCCGCCGCGGACGAGGCCTGATGCTCGGCGGCCTGTTCGGGTCCGGGCGCGCGGCGGCGTCGACGATCCCGCTGTTCCCGCTGCGCACCGTGCTGTTCCCGGGCGGCGTGCTGCCGCTCAAGGTCTTCGAGCAGCGCTACGTCGAGATGACCAAGCGCTGCATGAAGGAAGGCGTCCCGTTCGGCGTCGTGATGATCACGTCGGGCGACGAGGTCGCGACGCGCGGCGAGGCGCCGACGTTCGCGCCGCTCGGCACGCTCGCGACGATCACCGGCTGGGACATGCCCGAGCTCGGGATCCTGCACCTCGCCACCGAGGGACTGACGCGGTTCCGCGTGCGGGAGCACCGCGTGCGGCCCGACCGCCTCGTCGTCGCCGACGTCGTCGACATGCCGGCCGAGCCGCGCGTGCCGCTCCCCGCGGAGGCGGAGCCGCTCGCACGGCTCCTCGAGCTCATCGCCACGCGGGTCGGTCCGCAGAACTTCCCGGCCGAGCGCGACTATGCCGACGCCTCGTGGGTCGGGTACCGGCTCGCCGAGCTCCTGCCGCTGCCGCTGCCGATCAAGCAGAGCATGCTCGAGATCAACGACGCGGCCGTGCGCCTGCAGGTGCTGCGGACGTTCCTGCAGCAGCAGGGACTGTTGTAGGCGGAAGGGGATCGGGAAGGGAGATTGGCGCATGCGGCGCGCATTGCCGCCGTTCGACGTTCCATCTCCGGTTTTCCATTCTCGATTTTCCATTGACGATCCTCCCTCCCCCGCCCCCGTCTATAATTCCCCCTTCCGCTTCGACCCTCCCGCACCGCCATGGCCGGCCACAGCAAGTGGGCGAACATCAAGCACAAGAAGGCCGCCGCCGACGCGAAGCGCGGCAAGATCTTCACGCGCCTCATCAAGGAGATCACCGTGTCCGCGCGGCTCGGCGGCCCCGACGCGTCCTCGAACCCGCGCCTGCGCCTCGCGATCGACAAGGCGCGCGACCAGAACATGCCGAAGGACACGATCGACAACGCGATCAAGCGCGGCGCGGGCCAGCTCGACGGCGTGGCCTACGAGGAGATCCGCTACGAGGGCTACGGGATCAGCGGCGCGGCGGTCATCGTCGACTGCATGACCGACAACCGCACGCGCACGGCCGGCGACGTCCGCCACGCGTTCTCGAAGCACGGGGGCAACCTCGGCACCGACGGGTCGGTCGCGTACCTGTTCAAGCACTGCGGGCAGATCGTGTTCGCCCCCGGCACGAGCGAGGACAAGGTGATGGAGGCGGCGATCGAGGCCGGCGCCGAGGACGTGATCACGAACGACGACGGCAGCATCGAGGTCGTCACCGGGCCCTACGACTTCATCGCGGTGAAGGACGCGCTCGCGAAGGCCGGCCTGAAGCCCGAGGTCGCGGAAGTCGTGATGAAGCCCTCGAACGAGGTCGAGCTCGCGGGCGAGGACGCCCAGCGCATGCAGAAGCTGATCGACGCGCTCGAGTCCCTCGACGACGTGCAGGAGGTCTACACGTCGGCCGTCTTCGCCGAGGGTTGACGCGGTCCGCGCCGTGAGCGCTCCGCAGAGAAGGATCCTCGGCATCGACCCGGGGCTGCGCGTCACCGGGTTCGGCGTCGTCGACGCCTCGCAGGCTCGCCTCGCCTACGTCGCGAGCGGCGTCGTCCGCACCGGCACCGGCGGCATGCCGGCGCGGCTCGGCGTCATCGTCCGCGATCTCGCGCACGTGATTGCCGAGCTCGCTCCGGCCGAGGTCGTCGTCGAGCAGGTCTTCGTCAACGTCAACCCGACCTCGACGCTCGCGCTCGGCCAGGCGCGCGGCGCGGCGATCGCCGCCGCCGTCCTGGCCGGCCTCCCGGTGCACGAGTACACGGCCGGCCAGATCAAGCAGGCGGTCGTGGGCGGGGGCCGTGCCGCGAAGCCGCAGGTGCAGGCGATGGTCGCGCGGCTGCTCGACCTGCCCGGCCTGCCGTCGCCCGACGCCGCGGATGCGCTCGCCGCCGCCGTGTGCCACGCGCACGCGACGACCGGCGTGGGATCGCTCGCCCGCGGCGCGCCGAGGATGCGAGGCGGGCGGATGCTGCGCGTCCTTCCGAGATGAGCCGGCGCGCCGCGTCGGGGGGAGGCTCGCGCGGCGAGCTTCGGGGGGGACTCCCCGCGCCCGCCGGGCCGTCCCAAGGGCGCGGCGCCCCCTCGGGGGGAGGCTCGCGCAGCGAGCTTCGGGGGGGACTCCCCGCGCCCGCCGGGCCGTCCCAAGGGCGCGGCGCCCCCTCGGGGGGAGGCTCGCGCAGCGAGCTTCGGGGGGGACTCCTCCGCCGTCCGGCGGCGCTCGTGCTCGACATGGACGGCACGCTGCTCGACACCGAGCCTCTCGCCGCGCGGGCGTGGGGCGAGGCGGCGGCCGCGCTCGGCCTCGAGTTCGACCCGGCGCTGCCGGTCCGCCTGATCGGGCGCGGATTCGCGGACTGCCGCGCGCTGATCGTCGAGCACCACGGCGAGGCCTATCCGACCGACCGCCTGATGTCCGGCTGGCACGCCGCCTACGACGCGATCGTCGAGCGCGAGGGGCTCGCGCTCAAGCCCGGCGTCGATGCGCTGTTCGCGTGGCTCGACGCCGAGGGGATCGCGCGCGCGGTCGCGACGTCGACGCGGCGCGAGCGCGCGCTCGCGAAGCTCTCGAAGGTCGCGCTCGCCCCGCGCCTGGACGCGCTGGTCGGCGGCGACGAGATCGCGCGGGGCAAGCCTGCGCCGGACATCTTCGTCGAGGCCGCCGCGCGGCTCGCCGTCGCGCCGTCGGACTGCGTCGTGCTCGAGGACTCCGACGCCGGCGCGCTCGGCGCGATCGCCGCGGGCATGGTCCCGATCGTGATCCCGGACCTGAAGCCGCCCTCGCCCGAGGTGCTGCGCTTCGGCCCCCTCGTCGTCGAATCGATCCACGACGCGATCGCGCTGCTGGCGGACCTCCCCCGTTAGCGGGTGCGAGGGCCCGGGACCGCGACCGGACGCCCGCCGCGCCGCGGCCGTCGAACGATCGTGCGATAATCGCGCCACCCGACGACCACGCCACGACGATGATCGGCCGCCTCACCGGCACCCTGCTCGAGAAGAACCCGCCGCAGATCCTCGTCGACGTGCACGGCGTCGGCTACGAGGTCGACGTGCCGATGAGCACGTTCTACAACCTCCCCGAAGCGGGCGCGAAGGTCACGCTCCACACGCACCTCGTCGTTCGCGAGGACGCGCACCTGCTCTACGGCTTCCTGACCGAGAACGAGCGCCGCGCGTTCCGGCTGCTGACGCGCATCAGCGGCATCGGCGCGAAGATCGCGCTCGCCGTGCTCTCGGGGCTGTCCGTCGCGGAGCTCGCGCAGGCGGTGACGATGCAGGAGTCCGGCCGGCTCACCAGGATCCCGGGCATCGGCAAGAAGACGGCCGAGCGCATCCTGCTCGAGATGAAGGACAGGCTCGGCGCCGACCTCGCCTCCGCCGTCGGCGTGCACCGCGCCGCGCCCGCGTCGTCGGACATCCTGAACGCGCTCGTCGCGCTGGGCTACAGCGACAAGGAGGCCGTCGCCGCCGTCAAGGAGCTGCCCGACGGGATCGCGGTCGCGGACGGCATCCGGCAGGCGCTGAAGCGGCTCGCGAAGGCCTGACGATGTCGTCGTGGCGCCGGCGTCCCCGCCCTTCCCTCGAGCCGCCGGTCGGCACGCGCGGCCGCGAGTCGGTTTAGACTGCGCCGATGGCCATCGAGAGCGACGCCTTCCAGCGCGTGGTGACGCCGAAGCCGGCGGACACTCGCGAGGAGGCGATCGAGCGCGCGCTGCGCCCGCGCATGCTCGACGAGTACGTCGGCCAGGAGAAGATCCGCGGCCAGCTCGCGATCTTCATCGAGGCGGCGCGCAAGCGCGCGGAGTCGCTCGACCACGTCCTCCTGTTCGGCCCGCCCGGGCTCGGCAAGACGACGCTCTCGCACATCATCGCCCACGAGCTCGGCGTGAACCTCCGGCAGACCTCGGGGCCGGTGCTCGAGCGGCCCGGCGACCTCGCGGCGCTGCTCACGAACCTCGAGCCCCGCGACGTGCTGTTCATCGACGAGATCCACCGGCTCTCGCCGATCGTCGAGGAGATCCTCTACCCGGCGCTCGAGGACTTCCAGATCGACATCATGATCGGCGAGGGGCCGGCGGCGCGCAGCGTCAAGCTCGACCTGCCGCCGTTCACGCTCGTCGGCGCCACGACGCGCGCGGGCATGCTCACGAACCCGCTGCGCGACCGGTTCGGCATCGTCGCGCGCCTCGAGTTCTACACGCCCGGCGAGCTCACGCGCATCGTCGTGCGGTCCGCGGCGCTCATGTCGGTGCCGATCGACGGCGAGGGCGCGCTCGAGATCGCGCGCCGCTCGCGGGGCACGCCGCGCATCGCGAACCGGCTCCTGCGCCGCGTGCGCGACTACGCGGAGGTGCGCGCCGCGGGCCGCGTCGACCGCGCGGTCGCCGACGCCGCGCTCTCGATGCTCGACGTCGACGGAGAGGGACTCGACGTGATGGACCGCAAGCTGCTCGCCGCCGTCGTGCAGAAGTTCGACGGCGGCCCGGTCGGTGTCGACAGCCTCGCCGCGGCGATCGGCGAGGAGCGCGAGACGATCGAGGACGTCCTCGAGCCCTACCTGATCCAGCAGGGGTTCCTGCAGCGAACGCCCCGGGGCCGCGTCGCGACCGCGAAGACGTGGCGGCTGCTCGGGCTCGCGCCGCCGTCGCCGGGGGCCGGCGCCGACCTGTTCCCGGGCGAATGAGCGGGCGCGGCCGACCCTTCGCGTTCCCGGTCCGCGTCTACTACGAGGACACCGACGCCGCCGGCGTCGTCTACTACGCGAACTACCTCAGGTTCATGGAGCGCGCCCGCACCGAGTGGCTCGACGCGCATGGAGTGCCCCTCGCGGAACTCGAGCGCGCGCACGGCGTCGTATTCGTCGTGACGCGGGCCGAGATCGACTTCAGGGGCGCGGCCCGGCTGGGCGACCGGCTCGAGGCCACCGTCGCGTTCGAGCCGTCCGGGCGCGCGCAGATGGTCGCGCGCCAGAGCGTGCGGCGCGGTGGCGAAGTCCTCGTCGAGGGCGTCGTCCGCCTCGCGTGCCTCGCGCGCGAAGGCTGGAAGCCCGCGCGCGTCCCCCGCGAGCTCGCCTGCCTGATGGAGAAGCCGACGTGAACGTGCATGCCGACCTGTCGTTCGTCGCGATGGTCGCGAACGCGTCGATCGTCGTCCAGGCCGTGATGGCGCTGCTCGCGGCGCTGTCGCTCTGGAGCTGGTGGCAGATCTTCCAGAAGCTGTTCCAGCTCTCGGCCGCGAAGCGCGACGCCGACCGCTTCGAGGACGAGTTCTGGAAGGGCGGCGACCTGGCCGAGCTCTACCAGAAGGCCTCGCAGTCGCGCAACGGCGGCGGTCTCGAGCACATCTTCACGGCGGGCTTCCGCGAATTCGCGAAGCACCGCCGGCAGGGAAGCTCGTCGACGCTCACGCTCGACGCGGCGCGCCGCGCGATGCGCGCCGCGTTCCAGCGCGAGATCGACTCGCTGGAGGCGCATCTCGCGGGCCTCGCGAGCGTCGGCTCGGTGTCGCCCTACGTCGGCCTGTTCGGGACCGTGTGGGGGATCATGAACGCGTTCCGCTCCCTCTCGAACGTCGCGCAGGCGACGCTCGCGCAGGTCGCGCCCGGCATCGCGGAGGCGCTCGTCGCGACCGCCATGGGCCTGTTCGCCGCGATCCCGGCGGTCGTCGCGTACAACCGCTACACGCACGACGTCGACCGGCTCGCCACGCGTTACGAGACGTTCATCGAGGAGTTCAGCAACATCCTGCAGAGGCAGGGGTGACAGGAGTCAGGAGTCAGTTGGCAGTTGACAGCGGCGCCGGTGTTTCCCGGGGCTGCGCATCGAGCGCAGCTGGAAGGTCCGCCAGGCGAAATGGCGTCAACGTACTCCTCGACTTGAACGGGCTCGTCGGCGCTCGACGCGCCGCCACCGGAAACGCTGCCGCGACTGTCAACTGCCAACTGACTCCTGACTCCTGACTCCTGATCCCGTGCGCCGCCCCCGCAAGAGCATGAGCCAGATCAACGTCGTGCCCTACATCGACGTGATGCTGGTGCTGCTCGTGATCTTCATGGTCACGGCGCCGCTGATCACGCCCGGCGAGATCGCGCTGCCGTCGGTGGGCGCGAAGCTCACGGCGCCGGTCGCGCCGCTCGAGGTGACGCTGCGCAACGACCAGTCGCTGTGGCTGCGCGACCAGGGCGCGCCCGGCACCTCGGCCGTGAAGGTGTCGCGCGACGAGCTCGTCGCACGCGTCGTCGCGAAGCAGGCGCGCGCGCCCGATCAGGGCGTCGTGATCGCGGCGGACAAGTCGGCGCGCTACGAGGACGTGCTCTCGGTGCTCGACGTGCTCCAGCGCAACGGCGTGCGCAAGGTCGGCCTGCTCGCGCGGGGTCCGCAGTAGCGCCCCGATGAAAGGCGAGCGACGCGCGCCCGAGGCCGCGAACGGCCGCCGCCGGCCCGGGCGGACGCTCGCGCTCGTGCTCGCGATCCTCGTCCACGTCGCCTTCCTCGGCGTGCTCGTCTGGTCGGTACGCTGGCAGAGCCGCCCGCCCGAGCCGGTGACCGCCGAGCTCTACGTCCCGCCGGCGAAGACGAAGGCTCCCGAACCGGAGGCGAAGGCCGAGCCGCCGCGCATCGAGACGCCCAAGGCCGAGGCGAAGGCCGAGCCGCCCCCGCCGCCCCCGCCGCCCCCGCCCAAGGCGGACCCGCGCGAGGCCGAGCTCGCCCTCAAGGCGAAGGAGCAGGAGGAGCGCAAGGCGCGCGAGAAGGCGGAGGCCGAGAGGCGCGAGCGCGAGCGAAAGGCGGCCGAGGAGAAGCGTCTCGCCGACGAGAAGCGGAAGGCCGACGAGCAGCGGGCCGCCGAGGCCCGCGAGCGCCAGCAGCGCGCGACCGAGGCGATCCGCGCGGAGGCCGAGCGCGAGGCGTCGGAGCGGGCGCAGGCCGAGGCCAGGGCGCGCGCGAAGGCGCAGGCCGACGCCGCCGCCGCCGCGGCGCAGGCCGACTGGATCCGCCGCATCCAGGCCAAGATCCGCGGCAACGTGATCCTGCCGCCCGACCTGCCGGGCAATCCCGAGGCCGTGTTCGAGGTCGTGCAGCTGCCGACCGGCGAGATCCTCGACGCGCGGCTCGCCAGGTCGAGCGGCGTGAAGGCTTACGACGACGCCGTGGCGCGCGCGATCGTGAAGTCGAGCCCGCTCCCGCGGCCCGAGCGCGCGGAGCAGTTCTCGCGCACGCTGACGCTGCGTTTCCGGCCGCTCGACTGACCTCCGCGCCGGCGCAACGCGCGCTTCGGGGGGATCACCCGCGCCCGCCGGGCCGCCCCAGGGGCGCGGCGCCCCCTCGGGGGGAGGCTCGCGCAGCGAGCTTCGGGGGGATCACCCGCGCCCGCCGGGCCGCCCCGGGGCGCGGCGCCCCCTCGGGGGAGGCCGCGCAGCGGCTTCGGGGATCACCCGCGCCCGCCGGGCCGCCCGGGCGCGGCGCCCCCTCGGGGGAGGCTCGCGCAGCGAGCTTCGGGGATCACCCGCGCCCGCCGGGCCGCCCCGGCGCGGCGCCCCTCGGGGGAGGCTGCGCAGCGGCTTCGGGGACACCCGCGCCCGCCGGGCCGCCCCGGGCGCGGCGCCCCTCGGGGGAGGCTCGCGCAGCGAGCTTCGGGGGGATCACCCGCGCCCGCCGGGCCGCCCCAAGGGCGCGGCGCCCCCTCGGGGGGAGGCTCGCGCAGCGAGCTTCGGGGGGATCACCCGCGCCCGCCGGGCCGCCCCAAGGGCGCGGCGCCCCCTCGGGGCGAGGCTCGCGCAGCGAGCTTCGGGGGGATCACATCACGCGGGGCTTCTTCTCGAGGATCTGGATGGTCGCCCAGCTCCACTCGGCCCGCTGCTCGACGAGGTGGCGCAGCGCGACCGTGTAGACCGACCGGCCGGTCATCAGCACGACCGAGCGGCCGTCCGAGTATTCGGAGGTCGGGACGATCAGCGTCTTGACCGAGAGCGGCTTGTCGGGGCGCGACGGCGGGGGCAGGTAGATGCCCTCGAACCGGGCACCCATCGTGCCGACGTCGATCCCGTTGACGACGAAGCCCATGTCCTCGCGCGCCTCGCGCCGCGTGTAGAGCGTCACCGGCACGAAGCGCTCGGCGATGATCGAGACGCCGGCCTCGACCTCCTCGACGCTGACCTTGTTGAGCCGCCGCACGACGCCGAGGACCCAGTCGGACACGTCGCTCTGCCGCACCGCGACGAGCCCGCCGAGCGCGAGGCTCTGGCCGATGCCGCCCGACGCGGCGATGCGCAGCCCCGCGACGCTGCGGTCCTTGACCTGCCACATCGGGTCCGAATACGACGCGAGGCTCGCGACCAGCGAGTCGTTCTCGTCGTGGGCCGGGCGCCGCGCGCGGGGCGTGTCGGCAACCGCGTAGACCTCGATCTGCTCGCCTCCCGGCTCGGGCGCGGCGTCGGAGGCCTCCTTCGTGGCGAGCTCGTGGCAGATGCGGCCCAGGCCGATGCGCACGCGCGCCGACACCTTGCAGGCGATGCGGGCGTCGCGCCGCAGGTCGGTCAGCACGTTCGGCGCCACCGACGGGCGCACCTTGTCGAGGATGGCGGCGCGCTGCTGGTTGATCGGCGCGGCCGGCCCGAAGTCGGTCGTTTCCGCCTGGCGCAGCGACGCGATCGCGCGGTCGATCTGGTCGGCGAGCGGCGAGGTGTCGAGGTAGCGGAGCATCGAGCCGGAATCGTTGCCGGTGCGCCGCTGCAGCCCGGTCCGCCCGGCGATGTCGACGAAGAATCCTTCCGGCGAGCGGGGCACCGCGTCGAGCTCGAGCCGCCGGCTCCAGGCGCGCAGCTGCGAGCAGGCCCAGTCGATCTCGGCGGGCGTCATGTTGCCGGTGTTGAGCTGGTGGACGAGCAGCGTGTACAGGTACTCCTGCTCCATCGACCACGCCGTCGCGTTCGGCGCGGCGCCGGCGAGCGTCGTCGGGATGCGCTCGACGGCGAGCTCCGTGGCGCGCAGGAACGAGCGGTGGAGCTCGGCCCACTTCGCCGGGATCCAGCGCTCGTAGCGGAACACGCGGAGCTTCGCGTCGGTGCCGGCGTAGTGCGTGTGGCGCGCGAACAGCATCGGGACGAGCGGCTTCCAGCGCGCGTTGCCCGGCTGCGACAGTCCTTCCTCGAGCGACGCCTGGTAGGCGGTCATGAAGCCCTGCGTCATCTCGTAGATCGCCTGCCACAGGCGCTCGGCGAGCTTCGGTCCGGTCTCGACGTTCTCGACGTACTGCTTGATCAGCTGGCGGCGGTCGGTCCCCAGCGAAGCGTCGAGGTACTGGATCGCCAGGACCCGGGCGGGGTCGACGGGCTTGCGCGACAGGCGCATGCCGTCGAACGCGCGCATGACGTGCTGCTGCCTGCCGATGACGTCGAGCGCGGGCAGCTGGCGGAGCCAGGCCGACACGGACTTGACCGACACGAGCGGGTCGGTCGTGTCCTTGCTCGTTGTCAGGAATTCGAACATGGGGATCGGCGTGCCGGACCGGGGCGAAGGTCGCGGCCCGGTCCTCGGGCCGCGCGTTCCGGCGAATCTCGATTTATAGACGAATTCCCCCCCCCGCGCAAAAGCGCGGGGGCGAGGGTCCGATACAATGGCCGGCCCGAATGCGAGTCGGCCCCCGCGCCCGCGCGCTCTGCCGCGCGCCGCCATCGGGCCGCCGCCCTTTCGACCGACCTCCGTCCATGCCTCGTACCCTCCTGCCGTCGCTCGCCCTGGGCGTCCTCGCCCCCGTCCTCGCGGCCGCGGCCCTCGCCCAAAGCCCCGCCCCCTCGTCCCCCCCCGGAGTCAGCAAGATGGATGCCACCGTGAGCACGCTCAAGAAAATCGATACGAAACAAGGCGCTGGCGCCGAGGCCGTCAAGGGGAGGCCGGTCGTCGTCCACTACACCGGCTGGCTCTACGACCCGGCGAAGCCGGAGGGAAAGGGCGCCAAGTTCGACAGTTCGCTGGACCGGCGCGAGCCCTTTTCGTTCGCGCTCGGCCAGGGCCAGGTGATCCGCGGGTGGGACGAGGGCGTCGCGGGCATGAAGGTCGGCGGCAAGCGCACGCTGATCATTCCCGCCGAAATGGGCTACGGGGCGCGCGGCGCCGGCGGGGTCATCCCGCCCAACGCCACGCTCGTCTTCGACGTCGAGCTGCTCGAGGTCCGCTGACCGCCCGCGACGCCCTCCTTCCGGACGCCCCGATCCGATGCTCCCCCGCGACGGTCCCGCGACGATCAAGCGCCGCCTCGACTACCGGCCCCCTGCGTTCCTCGTCGACCGCCTCGCGCTCGAGCTCGACCTCGACCCGGCGGCGACCGAGGTGAAGGCGACGCTCGCGTTCCGGCGCAACCCCGCCGCCGCACCCGAGGACCGCCGCTCGCCGCTCGTCCTCGACGGCGAGCAGCAGGACAACGTCCGCGTCGAGCTCGACGGCCGGGCGCTCTCGTCGGCCGAGGCGATCGTGACGGCCGCCGCGCTCGCGATCCCGGGCGCGCCGGACGCCGGAACGCTCGTCGTGCGCTCCCGCATCGCGCCGGAGCGCAACCTCGCGCTGGAGGGGCTCTACGTCTCGTCGGGCGTGTTCTGCACGCAGTGCGAAGCCGAGGGCTTCCGCCGCATCACCTACTTCCCGGACCGCCCGGACGTGCTCGCGACCTACACGGTCACCCTGCGCGCCGACCGCGCGCGCTTCCCGGTGCTGCTGTCGAACGGCAACCTGGTCGCGGCGGGCGGCCTTCCCGGCGGGCGGCACTTCGCGACCTGGCACGACCCGTTCCCGAAGCCGTCCTACCTGTTCGCGCTCGTCGCCGGCGACCTCCAGTCGCTCGACGACGCGTTCACGACGGCGTCGGGCCGCCGCGTGCACCTCGCGATCTACTCGACGCCGGCGAACATCCCGCGCTGCCACTGGGCGATGGAGTCGCTCAAGCGCGCGATGCGCTGGGACGAGGAACGCTACGGGCGCGAGTACGACCTCGACCGCTTCATGATCTTCTGCGCCGACGACTTCAACTTCGGCGCGATGGAGAACAAGGGCCTCAACATCTTCAACAGCCGGCTCCTGCTCGCCGACCCGCAGACCGCGACGGACGACGACTACGGCGCGATCGAGTCGGTGGTCGGCCACGAGTACTTCCACAACTGGACCGGCAACCGGGTCACCTGCCGCGACTGGTTCCAGCTCTCGCTCAAGGAGGGCCTGACGGTCTTCCGCGACCAGGAGTTCTCGGGCGACTGCGGCTCGCATGCGGTCGAGCGCATCTCGGCGGTCCAGAACCTGCGCCGGCTGCAGATGCCCGAGGACGCCGGCCCGATGGCCCACCCGGTGCGGCCCGACGAGTACCAGGAGATCAACAACTTCTACACGGCGACCGTCTACGAGAAGGGAGCCGAGGTCATCCGCATGCAGCACGCGCTGCTCGGCCCCGAGCGGTTCCGGCGCGGCATGGACCTCTACTTCGAGCGCCACGACGGCCAGGCCGTGACCTGCGACGACTTCGTGCAGGCGATGTCGGACGCGTCGGGCGTCGACCTGGAGCGGTTCCGGCGCTGGTACTCGCAGGCGGGCACGCCGGTCGTCGCCGCGCGCGGCCGTTACGACGCCGCGGCGCGCACCTACACGCTCGAGCTCGCGCAGCGCACCGACCCGACGCCCGGCCAGCCGACGAAGCTGCCGTTCCACATCCCGTTCGCCGTGGGGCTCCTGGGACCCGAAGGCCGCGACCTCGAGCTCGCGCTCGCCGGCGACGGCGGACCGGCGGCCGCGACGCGCGTCCTCGACCTCGACGAGCCGGAGCGGGCGTACACGTTCGTCGACGTGCCCTGCGCTCCCGTGCCCTCGCTCGGGCGCGGCTACTCGGCGCCCGTCCGCGTCGAGTTCGACTACACGGACGACGAGCTCGCGCTGCTCGCGGCGCACGACAGCGATCCGTACTGCCGCTGGGACGCGGCGCAGCGGACCTGGGCGCTCGCGATCCGCGCACTCGCGGCCGACCGGCGCGCCGACCGGCCCCTCGCGCTGCCGCCGGCGCTCGAGCGCGTGGTCGCGGCGCTGCTCGACGACCGGAGAAGCGACCCGGCGCTGGTGGCCCTCGCGCTGTCGCTGCCCAACCCGCAGTACGTGGCGTCGGGCGACCCCGTGATCGACGTCGACGGCATCGACCACGCACGATCGTTCCTCGTGCGCGAGCTCGCGCGGGCGCTGCCCGACCGGTTCGAGCGCGCGTACCTCGCGCAGCGGCGCACCGGCCCGTATGCGCCGGTCGCCGCGCAGGTCGCCCGGCGGCGGCTCGCCAACGTCTGCCTGCGCTACCTCTGCGAGCGCGGCGACGCCGAGGGTCGCGCGTACGCGGTCGGGCAGTTCGAGGCCGCCGACAACATGACCGATTCGATCGGCGCGCTCGCCGCGCTGACCGACACGGCGTCCGCCGAGCGCGACGACCTGTACGCGCGCTTCGAGGCGCGCTGGCGCGACGAGCCGCTCGTGCTCGACAAGTGGTTCGCGCTCGAGGCGACGAGCCGCCGCCCCGGCACGCTGCAGCGCGTCCGGTCGCTGCTCGCGCACCCCGGCTTCAACGCGAGGAACCCGAACCGGGTGCGCGCGCTCGTCGGCGCCTTCGCGCTCTCGAACTTCCCGCGCTTCCACGCGGCCGACGGCTCGGGCTACGCGTTCGTCGCCGACCAGGTGCTCGCGCTCGACGCGATGAACCCTCAGCTCGCGGCGCGCATCGCGACGGCGTTCGAGCTCTGGAAGCGGCTTCCCGAGGCGCGGCGCCGCCGGGTCGGCATCGAGTTGAAGCGCATCGCCGCCGCGCCGGCGCTCTCGCCGGACGTGGCCGAGATCGTGACGCGCAGCCTGGCGGATTGACGCCGGGCGCGGGCGTCCGGGAACGGCTACCAGTAGGTCTCGACGGTCACGTGCCCGGGCTCGCGCCGCCGGTGCCGGCGCATCCCGCGCGTCGCGAGCGTTGCCTGCACCTCGTCGACCATCGCCGGGTTGCCGCACAGCATCGCGTGCGCGTTGTCGGCCGTGAGCGGCACGCCGGCGCGCGCCTCGAGGCGGCCGTCCGCGATCAGCGCCGGGATGCGCCCGGGCAGCGCGCCCGGATGCGCCTCGCGGCTGACGACCGGCACGAACGCGAACGCGCCCGCGTGCTCGCGCGCGATGCCGGCGATCGTGTCGCGGTAGGCGAGATCCGCGGCGTGCCGCACCGCGTGCACGAGCACGACGCGCCCGAACGTCTCCCACGGCTCCGCCGTGCGCAGGATGGACAGGAACGGCCCGAGGCCGGTGCCGGTCGCGAGGCACCAGAGCGCCTCGGCGGGCGGAACCTCGGCGACGCAGAAGAACCCGTTCGCCTGGGCGCCGAGCCAGACCGGGTCGCCGGGCGCGAGCGCGGCGAGGCGGGGCGAGAGCGGGCCGTCGGGCACCACCGAGAAATAGAACTCGTGCCGCGGGGCGCCGGGCGGATTCACGAACGAATAGGGCCGGCCGATCATCGGCTCCTTCGCGCCGGGGGGCGCCGGCAGCGCGAGCCGGGCGAACTGCCCGGCCACGAACGTGAGGGCGGGCGCCTCGACCTCGATCGAATGGAGCCGGTCGGTCCAATCCTTTCGCGCGGCGACGCGGCCTTCGAGCCAACGGGACATGAAATCGGTCGGCGAACGGTAAAATTCGCATTATGCCCACCCGTCCCGCCGCGCGCGTCGCCCTCCGAGTCCCGACCGCCGCGGACGCGGCGGCGTTCCTCGCCGCCGTCCGGGCGAGCCGGCGCCTGCACGGGCGCTGGGTGCAGGCGCCCGCGACGCCCGCGCAGTTCCGGGCGTACCTCAAGCGCTATGCGGCGCCGGGAACGCCGGCCACCCATGCGGGACTCCTCGCCGTGCGCAAGGAGGACGGCGCGCTCGTCGGCGTGTTCAACTTCAGCAACGTCGTGTACGGGCCGTTCCGCAGCGCCTACCTCGGCTACTACGCATTCGCGCCGCTCGCGGGCCGCGGCTACATGACCGAGGCGTTCGCGCTCGCGCTCGACCACGCGTACGCGAAGCTCCGGCTCCACCGCGTCGAGGCGAACGTGCAGCCGAGCAACCGCCGGTCGATCGCGCTGGTCGAGCGAGCGGGCCTCGCGCGCGAGGGATACTCGCGGCGCTACATCATGATCGCGGGCCGCTGGCGCGATCACGTGCGCTACGCGATGCTCGCGGAGGACTGGCGCGCGCTCAAGGCCGGGCGGAAGGGCGGTCGCCGGTGAGACGGCCGCTCGCGCTCGCCCTCTGCGGCGCCGCGGCGCTCGCCGCGTGCGCGGCGCCGGCGCCCGGCCCGGACGAGACGCAGGCCGCCGACGGGCACGAGATGTCGCCCTACACGATCCACGAGGCCTGCGTGAGGCTCGCCGCGGGCGATCGCCTCGACTGGCGATTCGAGTCGCTCGCGCCGGTGGACTTCAACCTCCACTACCACGACGGCCCCTCCGTCGTGCTGCCGGTCTCGCGCACCGCGAGCCTCGGCGATTCCGGCATCTACGTCGTCACGCTCGCGCACGACTACTGCGCGATGTGGGAGACCGGCGCGCTGCGGACGGTCCTCAACTACCGGATCCGGCCGATCCGGGCGGCTCCATGAGCGGGGTCGGCGCGCTGCTGTTCGACCTGGACGGCACGCTGACCGACAACTACCTGGGCATCGCGCGCTCGATCCGCTACGCGCTCGAGCGCCTGGGCGCGGACGAGCCCGACGAGGCGACGCTGCGCCGGTGCGTCGGACCGCCGCTGCGCGTCTCGTTCGCCGCGCTGCTCGACACCGACGACGCCGCGACGATCGAGCGCGCGATCGCGCTCTACCGCGAGCGCTTCGCCGACCTGGGCTGGCGCGAGAACCTCGTCTACGAGGGCATTCCCGAGGCGATGACGGCGCTCGCCGCGACGTCGCGGCCGATCTACCTGTGCACGTC
Source organism: Burkholderiales bacterium (assembly GCA_046347845.1). Classification (GTDB taxonomy): domain Bacteria; phylum Pseudomonadota; class Gammaproteobacteria; order Burkholderiales; family Casimicrobiaceae; genus VBCG01. The sequence goes on from JAXMFH010000006.1 coordinate 67,709, forward strand.
GAAGCCCGAGATCTACGCGCGGCGCATCGTCCAGCTGTTCGGGCTCTCCGAGTTCCTGCGCGGCGTCTACGGCGCCGACCTCGCCGGCCGCCTCGACGACAAGGTCGCGCTGCTCGCCCATCTCGCCGCGGCCGAGCGCCTCGACGCCTCGCGCGCGACGATGGTCGGCGACCGCAGCCACGACGTCCGCGCCGCGCGGATGAACGGCGCGCGCGCCGTGGGCGTCCTGTGGGGCTACGGCTCGGCCGAGGAGCTCGCCGGCGCCGATGCGATCGTCGGCTCCCCCGCCGAGCTCGTCGCCGTGCTCGCGACGGAAGCGTCCGGCTGAAGCCCGCGTCGCGGAGCGGGCCGCCGACGTCCGCGGGATCGCCCCGACGACGCCTACAGGCCCGGGTCGGGGAGCGGCCGGTCGAGGTCCGGCCACGAGTAGGTGGCGCCGTGCTTCACGCTGCCGAGCACGATCCGGTCGGCGATGCGCAGCGCCGCGTCCTCCGGCGTCGCGAGCCGGCCGCTCGCCTTGAAGTCGCGGAACATCGCGACGCCGGGCAGCGTGCGCTCGTCCTGCGATCGCATCACCGTCTGCATGTCGGTGTCGATCACGCCCGGGCGCAGCGAGACGGCGCGGAACGTCGCATCGCGCACTTCGGCGGCCAGCACCCTGGTCAGCATCTCGAGGCCGGCCTTCGCTGCGCAATAGAGGCTCTCGCCGGCGATCGCCGAGCGCGCGGCGCCCGACGAGACGTTGACGATCCGCCGCTCGACCGCCTTGTCGGCGAACGCGCGCAGGAAGAGCGCGGACAGCGCGACCGGCGCGCCCAGGTTCACCGCCAGCGAGCGTGCGATCCCGGCGCCGTCGTGCATCTCGACGAGCCCGACGGGCTCGACGGTCGCGGCGTTGTTGACGAGGCACACCGACGCCGGCCCCAGGCCCGCCAGCGCGCCGAACGCGGGTGCGAGCGCCGCGTCGATGGCCGGCACGTCGGCCAGGTCGCACTCGGCGAACCGGTATCGGTCGCCCTTCAGGCCCGCGGGCGACGATCGCCCCACGCCGAGCACGACCGCCTCGCGATCGAGCAGCACGCGGGCGAGCGCGGCGCCCAGGCCGCGCGAAACGCCGGTTACGATCACGCAACGCATCCCGCCCTCCCGTCTATTTGCCGGACAGCGCGCCGAACAGCGCGACGAGCACGACGACGCCCAGGACGATCAGCGCGATCTTCCACGGGCTCTTCGGGTACTCGCCGGCCACGACGCCGGTCGCCCCGTTGATCAGGCACTGGAACGATCGCCGGCCGTAATCGTAGGACAGCAGCCATACGGGCGCGAGGATGTGCTTGTAGGTCTGCCCCGACCAGTCCGCACGGACCTCGAGGTTTCGGTAGGTGTCGCCCGGCACCCGGGCTGCGCACATCGCCTCGAGCTTCGCCCTCATCCGGTCGCGCGCGGCCCCGGCCGCCTCCTGGAGGTCGATCTGGTAGCGCTCGACCACCCACCCCGCGACGTAGCCCGGATCGTAGGCCTTGAGCTCGCCGGTCGGGAACGGCTCGATCGCCCGCACGAGGTCGGCGCGGACCCCGACCGACGCGCACACGAGGTCGTCGTCGAAGAAGTGCGAGACGTGCCCCGCCGCGGGCTCCCAGCGTACGTGCCGGACCTGGCGCGTGCGCAGCTGGCCGTTCTCGTAGTAGGACTCGCTCGTGTAGTAGTAGTGGCCCGCCTCGGCCGTCCAGTCGGCCTCGACGCGCGCGTCGAACGTCCAGTAGGGCAGGTAGACGCCGCGCACCGTGTCGGTCAGCGCTCGGCGCTTGAGCGCGCCGGGCGCGAGCCACAGCCGGCCGAACCACGCGCGCAGCCGGTCGCGCGCGTCGGGCTCGGCAACGCGGAACGGCAGCACGCTCTCCGGCCGGTACGCTGGCGCGCTCTCGTCGTAGGGCACGAGCTGCGCCGAGCCGCAGAACTCGCAGTTCTGGGCCTGGCGGGCGGGATCGAGGACCGAGATCGCCCGGCAGCTCTGGCAGCGCACCTGCCGCTTGACCGCCGCCCAGCCCGCGTGCGCCGCGTCGAATGACGCGAGGGCTCGCGCGAGATCGTGCTCCTTCGCGGCGCCTGCGACCTCCGCCGGGGCGGGCGACTCCGTGCCGCAGAACGGGCACACGAGCGTCTGCCGCGTCGGGTTCCACACCGCTTCGCCGCCGCAGGCGGGACAGGCGAACTTCGCGAGCGCCTGCGCCTCCGCTCCGGGGTCCCGCGGCGCCTCGGCGCCCGTCACGTCGCCGCCCCGGCCGGCCGGTCGCGCCGGCGGCGCCCGTCCCGCGGCGAGATCACTGGATCACGTAGCCGATCACGCGCCACGCGTTGCGCTCGAACTCGAGCGAGACGAGCTCGCGGCCGATCGACTTGTTCGTCCACGAGGTCCGGAACGCGACGAGCGCGTAGTCGCCGTCGGGCTGGCCGGGAAGCGTCCGCGCGAGCCTCGTCGCCAGGACCGTGCGCTGCGTCACCTCGCCCAGCGGACCGCGCACCCGCGCGAGCGCCTCGCGCCAGCGCTCGGCGGACAGGGCATCGCGGAACTTCGCTCCCGCGGCTTCGCGCGCCGCGTCCGCCTGCATCCGGTCGGCGAACACGAGCCACTCGCGCGCCGCCTCCTGCGCGACCAAGGCGCGCGGATCCTGCGCGAGCGAGGCGGGCGCGACCGACGCGGCGGCGAGCGCAGCCAGGCCGAGGAGCGCGGCGCGGCGAAGCACGGCCCCGGGCGCTACGAGTGCAGGAACGCGCCGACCGCGGCGCGCGTCACGCGCCACTGCGTCCCGATCTTCTTGCCCTTGAGGTCGCCCGACTCGAGGCTCGCGACCACGTCGGACTCGGCCACGCCGAGCACCTGCGCCACCTGCGCGGGGGTCATCAGCTCGGGGATCGCCGGCGAGGCCCCCGGCGCCGCGGGCGCTCTGACGCCCGGCGTCGACTGCGCCATCAGGCCGCCGGTCTGGTTCATCATCTGCTGCGCCATCGCCATGCCGACCGCCATCTCCGCGGCCATGCCGCCCGCGCCGGCGCCGCCCTTCTCCATGCCCTGCGCCATCTGGAACTTCACGTAGTCGTTCAGGTTGCCGACCGCGGCCATCGACGAGCGCTTGTCGATCGCCTGCTCGACTTCGGGCGGCACCGAGACGTTCTCGACGACGAACGACGTGAGCTCGAGACCGTACTTGTCGTGGAGGACCGGGTTGATGAGCGGGAGCAGCGCGCTGCCGAGCTCGCCGTAGCGCGACGCGACGTCGAGCGCCGGGATCCTCGCGCCGGCGAGCGCGTCGGAGAACACGCTCACGAGGCGCGAGCGCATCACGTCGGCGAACTCGTCGAGCCGGAAGTGGTGGTCGGTGCCCGCGACCTCCTTCAGGAATCGCGGCGCGTCGACGATCCGGAAGTCGTAGGTGCCGTAGGCACGCAGCCGCACGACGCCGAAGTCGGCGTCGCGCATCATCACCGGGTTCGCGGTCCCCCACTTGTTGCCGGTGAACACGCGCGTGACGACGTAGTAGACGTCGGCCTTGAACGGGCTCTCGAGCGCGTACTTCCAGCTCTTGAGGTTGGTGAGGACCGGGATGTTGTCGGTCGTGAGCGTGTGCTTGCCCGGGCCGAACGCGTCGCCGAACTGCCCGAGGTAGACGAACTGGGCGAGCTGGCTCTCGCGCACGATGAGCTGCGCGCCGTTCTTGATCTCCTTGTCCTCGTCGGGGAACCGCCACGACAGCGTGTCGCGCGAGTCGTCGGTCCACTCGATGACGTCGATGAACTGCTTCTTCAGGAAATCGATGATCGCCATGCGAGGGCTCGCTCCTGGGGTCGTGTCGTCGCGTCCGGCGCGCGGCCGGCGCAGGGGTCAACTACTTCTTCGCGGCCGCCATCTTCTTCGCGTCGGCCTCGGCTTCCTTCATCGCCGCCTCGAGGCGCGCGAGCGGCACCGCGCCGGGCAGCACCGATCCGTCGGCGAGGATCATCGTCGGCGTCGCCTGGATGCGCAGCTTCTGTCCGAGCGCCTGCGTCGCCGCGACCGGGTTGCTGCACTCGCCCTTGTTGTCCGGGAGCTTGCCCGACGCGAAGAACTCGTCCCAGGCCTTGACGCGGTCGGACGAGCACCAGATCTGCTTCGACTTCTGGGCCGCTTCCGGGTGCAGCTGGTCGATCGGGAACAGGAACGTGTAGATCGTGACGTTGTCGAGCCCGGCCATCTCCTGCTCGAGCCTGTGGCAGAACGGGCAGTCGGCGTCCGAGAACACGACGAGCTTGCGCTCGCCCTTGCCCTTGACCTTCTTGATCGCGAGCTCGAGCGGCAGGTTGTCCCACGAGACGCGATTGAGCTTGCGCAGCCGCTCCTCGGTGAGGTTCTGCTTCGTGTTGGCGTCGAACATCGCGCCGACGAGCACGTGGCTCACCTTGGCGTCGGTGTAGACGATCCGGTCGTCGAACTGCACCTCGTAGAGTCCGCCCAGGTAGCCGGTCCGAGTGATTCCGCGGATCTCGGCGCCGGGGAACTTCTCCTGCATGGTCTTGCGGACGGCCGCGACGTCCGCGGTCGGGGCCGCGGCGGCAGGGGCGGCGGCCGGCGCCGCCGTCTGCGCCGAGACGGCCCCGGCGGCGAGGGCCGCGACGACGAGCGGCAGGGCGGGCCGCGCGAGGCGGGCGAGTAGCGGGGTCGGGAACATCGGGGCTCCGGATGGGGGGAAAGGGGTCGGGACGCGTTCGACAGCGTCAGCGCAGGGCAGGTTGCGCGAGCGCCTGCCTCAGGGGTGGGAAATTCGACACGGCCGTGAGGCCGAGGTTGCGAAGCATCGAGAGGCCGGGCGTGTTCGACCCGAACAGTCGGGCGAGCCCGTCGGTCACCGCCTGCATGGCGGCCACCGGCGCCGCCCGCCGGCGGGCGTAGCGCTCCAGCAGGATCGGGGCGCCGGGGTCACCGACGCTCCCGCGGGCCGCCTGGACGGCCGCCAGCGCCTGGGCGTCGCCGAAGCCGAGGTTGACGCCCTGGCCGGCCAGCGGGTGGACGCCGTGCGCGGCGTCGCCGACCAGCGCGAGCCGGTGGGCGACGACCGCCGGCAGCCGCAGGAAATGGAGCGGGAACGCCGCCGCCGGCGTGAGGCACGCGAACCGGCCGAGCGACCGTCCGCCGGCCTCCGCGACCTGGTCGGCGAGCGCCTCCGGGTCGAGGCGCGCGAGCGTCGCCGCCTGGGCGTCGGGGGCCGACCAGACGATCGAGACGCGGTTCCCCGGCAGGGGCAGCCACGCGAGGATGCCGCCGTCGGGGCGGAACCACTGGCGCGCGGCGCCCTCGTGGGCGCGCTCGCATTCGAAGTTGGCGACGACCGCCGTCTGCCCGTAGGACCGGGGCTCGGCGGCGATGCCCGCGGCGCCCCGCACCCAGGACCGAAGCCCGTCGGCGCCCACGACGAGGCGGGCCGAGACCCGGCGGCCGTCCTCGAGCGCCAGCGTGCCCGCCCCCGCCGTCCAGGCGAGCGACGCGAACGCGGCCGGCGCGAGGACGTCGACCCCGGCCTCCGCGAGGCGTTCGACCAGCGCGGCGCGCAGCGCGCGCTCCTCGACGATCCACGCGAGCGCCCGCTCCGAGAGCTCGTAGGCGTCGAACTGCAGCCGGCCGCCGCGGTCGCCCTCGATCCGCATCGTCTCGACCGGCGCGAGCCGGTCGTCGGGGATCGCCTGCCACGCGCCGATCGAGCGCAGGAAGGCGGCGCTCCCCGGGCTGATCGCGTAGATGCGGGCGTCCCAGGTCGCCGGATCGGCCTCGGGGGCCGCGACCGGGTGCCGGTCGACCAGCGCGACCGAGAGCCCGGCGCCCGCGAGCGCCACCGCTGCGGCCAGCCCGGGCAGCCCGGCGCCCGCGACCAGCACGTCGCGCTCGACGGTTCCCGCGTCCGGATCGGCCTTCCCGCTCACAGCGCCTCGATCACGTGGTTCTGGTTGGTGTAGATGCAGAGCTCCCCGGCGATCGTGAGCGCCTGCTTGACGATCTCGACCGCCGGGAGGGCGCTGTGCTGCAGCAAGGCCCGTGCCGCGGCCTGCGCGTAGGGGCCGCCCGAGCCGATCGCGACGATGCCGTGCTCGGGCTCCAGCACGTCGCCGGTCCCGGTGATCACGAGCGAGGCGCTCGCGTCGGCGATCGCCAGCATCGCCTCGAGGCGCCGCAGCACGCGGTCGGAGCGCCAGTCCTTCGCGAGCTCGACGGCCGCCCGCGTCAGGTGGCCCTGGTGCTTCTCGAGCTTGGCCTCGAAGCGCTCGAACAGCGTGAACGCGTCGGCGGTCGCGCCCGCGAAGCCCGCGAGCACCTTGTCGTGGTAGAGGCGGCGCACCTTGCGCGCGGTGGACTTGACGACGACCGAGCCCAGCGTGACCTGGCCGTCGCCGCCGAGCGCCACCGCGCCGTCGCGACGGACGGACAGGATCGTGGTGCCGTGATAGGTATCCATGGGGAGTCTGCCGCCGGGGCGGCGCCCGGGCGCCCGCGCGGCCGGGGCCGGCGGCGCGCTACTGTGCCTTCTTCACGAAGTGGCGCGGCGAGATTCCGATGAGCAGCAGCAGCGCACGGACGATCGGCGTGGCGCCGACGATCTGCACCGACTTGCGCTGCGCCTCGATCCGGTTGATCGCGTTGAGCAGCGCGCCGGCGCACACGAAGTCCACCCGCTCCACGCCGCTCATGTCGACGGGAAGGATCGCGCGCCGCTGCCCGAACTCGGCGAGCTGGGTCAGTTGCGGCAGCGCGGTCCCCGCCATCACGCCGGTCCACACGAGCATCTCGACATCCTGCGGCAGGTCGGCCGCCTCCTGCGCGGCCGTTGCGTCGCCGGCCTCCTGCACCGGGGCGGCGGGCGCCGGCGGCGGCTCCCACGAGGGCGGCGACTGCTCGAACGCCACCGCGTACTCGATCGCGAGGTCCTCGAAGGCCTCGCGCTGCTGCTGCCACTGCATGAGCTCGAGCGCGAGCATCCACGCGCCTTCCCCCGCTTCCGCGCCGCGCTTGAGGGCGGCGGCGAGCATCGCGCGGAGCTTCTCGGCCTTCTGGATCGAGAGCGGGAACGCCTTGCGCCGTGCGGCCGCCAGCGCCCGCGCGAGCAGGAGCGCCCCTTCGTCGTCGTAGCCGCTCACCTGCGCGAGGTCGACGCGCGCCGACGCGGCGCCCTTCTCGACCGCGCGGTTGAGCGTCGCGAACTGCGTCGCCGACGCCGCGCCGAGCTTGCCGGAGAACGCGACGTAGCCCCCGGCAGGGCCGGTCTTCGCGGCCGCAGCCGGTCCGCCGCGCTCCTCCCAGGACGGCGCCGAGCGCTCGAACTGGACGACGTACTGGAGCGCGAACTGGTCGAACGCGCTGCGGTCGCCGGCGCGCTGCAACAGGTCGAACAGCGCGAGCCAGGCGAGCGGCGACAGGCGCGCGTCGTGATCGGTGGTGACGCCCTGCTCCAGCAGCGTGCGGGCGGGCGCGCCCTGTCCGCTCGCGAAGAGCAGCGCTGCGTTCTCCAGCACCGCGCAGAGCCCCGGGTTCGCCTGCACGACCTCGAAGGCCGGGTGCATCGTCGACGACGGCTCGAGCAGGCTCGCGCCGGTCACCGTGATGTCCGCGCCGACCGGCTCGACCGGCGGCCGCTCGGGCTCGCGCTTGCGCCCGAGCGCCTGCGACGCGAGGTCGCGCGCCGACGGCCGCTTGGGGGGCGGCGGCACGGGCCGCGCCTCGGGGGCGGGCGGCATCGGCTTCTTGGCCGGCGGCTTGGAGAAGAAGGCCATCGCAGGTCGCGGCGCTCCCCGGATGCGGGGGCGCCTCGGGCCATTATCGTCCCGTCGTCGGCTGCGGGACAACCCGCGGCGGCCCCGCGACCGCTCGAGCATCCCGCGCGGGCGGGTCGAAGAAGCGAACGGCCGGCGCCCTCGGGGGGCGCCCGGCCGTCCGGCGGGACTGCGCGGACTCAGGCCTTCGCGAGATTCGCGGCGGCGAAGTCCCAGTTCAGCAGCCTGTCGATCACGGCGTCCACGTAGGCAGCCCGCTTGTTCTGGTGGTCGAGGTAGTAGGCGTGCTCCCACACGTCGATCGTGAGGAGCGGCTTCTGGCCCTTCGTGAACGGCACCTCCGCGTTTCCGGTCTTGACGACCTTGAGCGCGCCGCCGTCGACGACGAGCCAGCCCCAGCCCGAGCCGAACTGCGAGACCGTCGTCGCCGAGAACTGCTTGCGGAACTCGTCGTAGTTGCCGAACGCCGCGTCGATCATCTGGGCGAGCTGGCCCGACGGCTTGCCGCCCCCGTGGGGCTTCATGCTGTTCCAGTAGAAAGTGTGGTTCCAGACCTGCGCGGCGTTGTTGAAGACGGGCGCCTTGTCGGCCTTGCCGGCCGTCGCGTTGACGATGCTCTCGAGCGTCGCGCTCTCGAGGTCGGTGCCCTTGACGAGGTTGTTCAGGTTGTCGACGTAGGTCTTGTGGTGCTTGCCGTAGTGGAACGAGATCGTGTTCGCCGAGATCACCGGCTCGAGGGCATTGTCGGCGTACGGAAGGGGCGGAAGCGTGAACATGGCGCGTGGCTCCGGCGTGCGAGGTTTGCGGAATGGCTCCGGCGGAGCCCGGTCGGGCGGGCTCCGGAGAACGACGATGATAACCGCCTACGACGCCTTGATAACCGCGCAGGCGACGCGGGCACCCGCGTTGCCGGTGGGCTGCGTCCGGTAGTCGTCCGGATCCTTGTGGACGATGAGCCCTCGGCCGACGACGCTCGCCGGGCCGGCCGTGACCGTGACGCCCTCGAGCACGAACGACGCCTTCGCGCGGCCGTTCGCGTCGGCCTTGAGGCTGGGCATGTCGCCCGCGTGGTGCGGCGCGTCCTGCGGGCCGTGCGGCTTGCCGTCGGGATTGAAGTGACCGCCCGCGCTCATGCCGTCGCCCGAGCTGCAGTCGCCCTTCTCGTGGACGTGGAAGCCGTGCTCCCGGTTCGGCGCGAGCCCGGTCACGTCGGCCTCGACGTAGACGCGCCCGCCGCGCTCGGTGAACGTGGCGCTGCCCGACGCGGTGTTGCCGCGCGTGGGCTCGAGCGTCGCCTTCGCGACGCCGGTCGCGACCGGCGTGGTCATGCAGCCGCCGAGCGCCGCCGCGGCGATCGCCGCAACGATTGCCTGTCTCATGATCGTGACTCCTCGAGGACGCCGCGCGCCGGAGCGGCTGCGCAGTCTGCGCGGATGATTCTAGGACGCGACGGGCGCGGCGGACACTGGACGGACCCGCGGCAACGGGGAATCAGTCGTCCCCGTACATCTTCTGAACGCGCTCACGGCGCTCCTGCGCCTCGAGCGACAGCGTGGCGGTCGGGCGCGCGATCAGGCGCGCCACGCCGATCGGCTCGCCGGTCTCCTCACAGTATCCGTAGCTGCCGTCGTCGATCATTCGCAGCGACTTCTCGACCTTCTTCAGGAGCTTGCGCTCGCGGTCGCGCGTGCGGAGCTCGAGCGTGTACTCCTCCTCGAGCGTCGCACGGTCGGACGGATCCGTCGTGATCTCGTTCTCGCGCAGGTGCTCGCCGGTGTCGTCGGCGTTCTGGAGCAGCTGGTCGCGAAGCTCGATCAGGCGCCGCCGGAAGAACGCGAGCTGCGCCTCGTTCATGTAGTCCTTCTCCGGCGCCTTGAGCACGTCCTCCTCGGTGAGCTCGCGGACTTTCTTGACGGCGGTTGCGGTCTTGACTGCCATGCGGTTCTTCCGTCCTGTCGTAATCGGCCGGCCGGTTCGGGCCGGCCGCGGGTCGCTGGAAAACGGCGGATTATAGCGTCCCTGGCGAACCCGGGGCCAATGAATTGGACGACGGCCCCGATCCTGAAGGCCTGAACGTATAATCCTGAAAATTCAAGGATTTCCGATGACGCCGCCGCCCGCCCCCGCCACGCTCCCGCTCCGCCGCCCCGACGACTGGCACCTGCACCTGCGCGACGGCGACGCGCTCGCCGCGGTCGTCGGCGCCACGGCGCGCGTGTTCGGCCGAGCAATCGTCATGCCGAACCTCAAGCCGCCGGTCACGACGGTCGCCGCCGCGCTCGCGTACCGCGACCGGATCCTCGCCGCCGCCAAGCCGGCAAGCCGGTTCGAGCCGCTGATGACGCTCTATCTCACCGACAACACGCCGGCCTCCGAGATCGCCGCGGCCAAGGCGTCCGGCGCGATCCACGCGGTCAAGTACTACCCGGCCGGCGCGACGACGAACTCGGACTCGGGCGTCACCTCGGTCGAGCGCGCGTACCCGGCGATCGAGGCGATCGAGAAGCACGGGCTCGTGCTGTCGCTGCACGGCGAGGTCACCGACGCGGACGTCGACGTGTTCGACCGCGAGCGCGTGTTCGTCGACCGCGCGCTGCCGCGGCTCGTCCGCGACTTCCCGGGCCTCAAGATCGTGCTCGAGCACGTCACGACCCGCGAGGCGGCGGCGTTCGTCGCGGAGGCGCCCTCGCGCGTCGCGGCGACGATCACGCCGCAGCACCTGCTGTGGTCGCGCAACGCGATGCTCGTCGGCGGCATCCGTCCCCACTACTACTGCCTGCCCATCCTCAAGCGCGAGTCCCACCGGCGCGCGCTCGTCGAGGCGGCGACCTCCGGCAGCCCGAAGTTCTTCCTCGGCACCGACAGTGCGCCGCACGCCCGCGCGACGAAGGAGCACGCGTGCGGTTGCGCGGGCTGCTACTCGGCGCCGCTCGCGCTCGAGCTCTACGCGGAGGCGTTCGAGGAAGCAGGCGCGCTCGACCGCCTGGAGGGCTTCGCGAGCCTGCACGGCGCGGCGTTCTACGGACTGCCGCCGCACGACGACACGGTCACGCTCGTGCGCGAGCCCTGGACGGTCCCGGCCGAGCTCCCGTTCGGCGGCGACACGATCGTGCCGCTCAAGGCGGGCGAGACCGTGCGCTGGCGCCTCTCGGGGAACTCCGGCGCCCGGGGTGTATCCTAGGTCCTCCGAAGTCCGCCAGACCGTCGCTGCCTCCGCCTTCGGGCGGAGGGAGAGGAAAGTCCGGGCTCCAGAGAGCAGGATGCCGGGTAACGCCCGGCCGCAGCAGCCGCGGCTTCGCCGCCGCGGTCAAGGCGAGGAACAGGGCCACAGAGACGAGTCGCTCCCAGCCGTAGGGGAGCGGGTGAAACGCGGCAACCTCCATCCGGAGCAACGCCAAGTAGGCGGACCATGACGCTGCTCGCGTCGTCCGCGGGTAGGCGGCTCGAGCCCCCCGGCAACGGCGGGCCTAGAGGAATGACGGCCATAGCGCACCTTCGGGGGCGCCGTAACAGAACCCGGCTTACCGGCGGACTTCGACTTATTCCGTATTCCGGGGTCAGATTCGCCTCCGACCCCGATCTCCCTCCGGGGTCGGAGGCGAATCTGACCCCGGTTTTCATTCCCGCGAGGTGGCCGTGGACGAAGAAGCGCTCAACCTGTCGATCCGCAAATTCCTCAAGATGGTCGGCGTGAGCTCGCAGCGCGAGATCGAGCACGCGGTCGCCAAGGCGATCGCGGCGCGTTCGGTCCGCGGCAACGAGTCGTTCCCGGCGACGATGACGCTCAAGGTTCCGGGGCTCGGGATCGACGTCACATTCGACGGCGACATCGAGCTGGCGAGATAGCGTCCCGCCGGCGCGCTGCCGGGGGCCGTCGGCCCCGGGGCCGGACACCGTGTCTGACACCGCCGGTCATCATTGCCGTCGCGCGTCGCGCAGGATCTCGCGCGCGGCGTTGCGTCCCGGGAGGCCGGTGACGCCGCCGCCCGGGTGCGCGCCCGCGCCGCACAGGTAGAGGCCGCGCACCGGCATCCGGTAGTTGGCCGCGCCCAGCACCGGCCGCGTCGCGTAGAGCTGGTCGAGGCCGAGCGCGCCGTGGAAGATGTCGCCGCCGACGAGCCCGAATTCGCGCTCGAGGTCGAGCGGCGTGAGCGCGCGCCGCCCGACGACGCTCGCGCGGAAGCCCGGCGCCATCCGGTCCACCGCCGCGATCATCAGGTCGGCGACCTCGTCGCGGTGGTCGTCCCAGGTCGTGCCCGGCCGCACCGACGCGACGTCCGGATGCACGTGCTGGCAGAACAGGCTCGCGACGTGCATGCCCGGCGGCGCGAGCGAGTCGTCGACGACCGAGGGGATCAGCATCTCGACGATCGGCTCGCGCGACCAGCCCGAGGTCTTCGCGTCGAACCAGGCCCGCTCCATGTAGGCGAGCGAGGGCGCGATCACGATGCCGCTCGCGTGATGCGGCGCCGGGGCGCTCCCGCGCAGGCACGCGAAATCCGGCAGCGACGCCAGCGCGACGTTCATCCGGAACGTGCCGGATCCGCAGCGCAGGGCCTCCATCCGCGCGCGGAAGTCGGCGTCGACGTGCGCGGCGTCGACGAGCTTCCCGAACAGCAGCTTCGGGTTGACGTTCGCGACCACGCGCTTCGCCTCGACGACCTCGCCGCTCTCGAGCTCGGCGCCGCACGCGCGCCCGCCCTTCACGATCACCCGCGCGACCGCGGCGCCGGTGCGGATCGCGACGCCGCGCGCCACGCACTCCTTCGCCATCGCCTGCGTGATCGCGCCCATGCCGCCCTTCGCGTGGCCCCAGTGGCCGCGCCTGCCGTTCACCTCGCCGAACACGTGGTGCAGCAGCACGTACGCCGACCCGGGCGCGTACGGGCTCGCGAAGTTGCCGACGACCGCGTCGAAGCCGAACGCCGCCTTGATCGGCGCCGATGCGAACCGGCGGTCGAGGATCTCGCCCGCGCTCTTCGTGAACAGGTCGACGACGTCGCGGCGCTCGGCGAGCGAGAGCGCGCGGAACGAGCGCAGCGTCCGCCACGCCTCCAGCATCGAGCCGACGTCGCGCCGCTCCGGGTTCGCGACGTCGGGCGGCGTCCGGTGGACGAGGTCGCGCAGCACGTCGGCGACGCGGTCGAGCATCGCGTAGTAGGCGGGCAGCGCCTCGGCGTCGCTCCGCGAGAACTTCGCGACCTCGGCCTGCGTCGCGGCGAGTCCCCCGCCGACCTTGAGGCAATCGCCCCCGTCCGTGGACAGCGGCAGGAAGTTGGAGAACGGTCGCTCGACGATCGAGAGGCCGTGCTCGGCGAGCTTCAGGTCGCGGATCACTCCCGGGTCGAGCAGGCTCACCGTGTAGCTCGCCGTCGAGTTGCGGAAGCCCGGGTGGAACGCCTCGGTGACCGCGGCGCCGCCGACGACGTCGCGCCGCTCGCAGACGCAGACGTCGAGCCCCGCGGCCGCGAGGTAGGCCGCGCACACGAGGCCGTTGTGGCCCCCGCCGATCAGCACGGCGTCGAAGACGCGCGACGTCATCGCGATCGACGGCGGCGCGCGCGGGCGCTCAACTCTCCTCGCCCGCCCCGACCGCGACCGTCGAGTAGCCGCCGTCGACGTAGAGGATCTCGCCGGTAATCGCGCTCGCGAGGTCGGAGAACAGGAACGCCGCGACGTTGCCCACCTCGTCGATCGTGATGCCGCGGTGGAGCGGCGCCCGCGCCTCGAAGCGCGAGAGCAGCTTCGAGAAGTTCCCGATGCCCGCCGCGGCGAGCGTCTTGATCGGGCCGGCCGAGATGCCGTTCGCGCGAATGCCCTGGGGGCCGAGGCACGCGGCGAGGTAGCGCACGTTGGCCTCGAGGCTCGCCTTCGCGAGTCCCATCACGTTGTAGTTCGGCACCGAGCGCACGGCCCCGAGGTAGGTGAGCGTCACGACCGAGCCGGGCCGCCCCTGCATCAGCGGCCGCGCGCCCTTCGCGAGCGCCGCGAGGCTGTAGCTCGAGATGTCGTGCGCGATCCCGAACGCCTCGCGCGAGATCGCGTCGAGGAAGTCGCCGGAGAGCGCTTCGCGCGGCGCGAAGGCGATCGAGTGCAGCAGCCCGTCGAGCCCGCCCCACTCGCGCTTCAGCGCGTCGAACAGCGCGTCGATCTGCCCGTCGTGCGCGACGTCGCAGGGCAGCACCGGGCAGGAACCGAACTCGGACGCGAGCTTGACGACGCGGTCCTTGAGGTCGTCGTTGACGTAGGTGAACGCGAGCGTCGCGCCCTCGCGCCTGCAGGCGCGCGCGACGCCGTAGGCGATCGAGCGGTTGGACAGGACACCGGTGATCAGGATCTTGCGGTCGGCGAGGAAGCCCATGTCGTCGGGAGGCCAGGGTGGGTCAGTCGCGGAAGAGGTCCAGGAACGAGCGCGGCGCGCCCAGCACGCCGCACAGCACGCGGCGGTTCGGGACGCCGGGCACGACCTGCGCGTCGACCGTCGTTCCCATGGACACGACGATCGACTTGTCGCGGAGCGCGTCGACGGAGACGCGCACCCCGCGCACCGTCGTCGTCATCTGGGCGTTGCCGGTCTCGCGGACGAGCAGTTCGGGAAACAGGTCGACCGCGGCCCGCGGCGAGCCGGCCGGCGCCCACGGCGCGCCCGCCGAGAACGCGTTGGGCGAGCTGCAGTTGCCGCGCTCGTGGATCGAGACGCGGTAGGGACCCTGCACCATGCTGTTGACGGTGACGAGCAGCACGAGGTCGTCGCCGCGGACGACCAGCCTCGCGCTCCCCTGTCCCGCGGCGCCGTTGGAGGGCGAAAGCGGCGCCTCGACGCCCGGGACGGTCCGCGGCGCCGGGTCCGGGCCCGCCGATCCGGCCGACTGGCAGGCGGCGAGCGCCGCGGCGAGAGCGACGCCGGCGCCTCGGAGGGCGAAGCGCGCGACGAGCGGAGGAAGGCCGGGCATGGGCTCGCATGATAGGCGATGCGGCGCGCCGCCGCCATCGGAGCGCACGCCGCGCACGGTACAATCGCCGCTCCGGCCGGCTCGCTCGAGATGCCGCGCCACCCCCACCGCCCTCGCTCCCATGTCGTCGATGACGCCGCAGGAGATCGTCTCCGAGCTCGACAAGCACATCGTCGGGCAGCACGACGCCAAGCGCGCGGTCGCGATCGCGCTGCGCAACCGTTGGCGGCGGCAGCAGGTCCCCGACCCGCTGCGCGGCGAGATCACGCCGAAGAACATCCTGATGATCGGGCCCACGGGCGTGGGCAAGACCGAGATCGCGCGCCGGCTCGCCCGCCTCGCCGACGCCCCGTTCATCAAGGTCGAGGCGACCAAGTTCACCGAGGTCGGCTACGTCGGGCGCGACGTGGACACGATCGTGCGCGACCTGATCGACGTCGCGGTCAAGCAGACGCGGGAGGCCGAGGCGCGCAAGGTGCGCGACCGCGCGGCCGACGCCGCCGAGGAGCGCCTCCTCGACGTGCTGCTGCCGCCGGCGCGCGAGGTGAACTTCCACGACATGCAGCCGGCCGACTCCGCGACGCGGCAGAAATTCCGCAAGATGCTGCGCGAGGGCCGGCTCGACGACAAGGACGTCGAGATCGAGGTGGCGGCGCCGCAGCCGTCGATGGAGATCATGGCGCCGCCGGGCATGGAGGACCTCACCGCGCAGATCCAGGGCATGTTCCAGCAGATGTCGGGCGGCCGCCGCAAGGTCCAGCGCATGAAGGTCGCCGACGCGATGAAGGCGCTCACCGACGAGGAGGCCGCGAAGCTCGTCAGCGAGGACGACATCAAGGCGAAGGCGCTCGCCTCGGTCGAGCAGAACGGCATCGTGTTCCTCGACGAGATCGACAAGATCGCCTCGCGCTCCGACCTGCACGGCGCCGACGTTTCGCGCCAGGGCGTGCAGCGCGACCTGCTGCCGCTCGTCGAGGGCACGACCGTGTCGACCAAGTACGGGATGGTGCGCACCGACCACGTCCTGTTCATCGCGTCGGGCGCGTTCCACCTGTCGAAGCCCTCGGACCTGATCCCCGAGCTGCAGGGCCGCTTCCCGATCCGCGTCGAGCTCGCCTCGCTCACGGTCGCCGACTTCGAGCAGATCCTGACCGCGACCGACGCCTGCCTCGTGCGCCAGTACGAGGCGCTGCTGCGCACCGAGAACGTCGAGCTCGAGTTCCGGCCCGACGCGATCCGCCGGATCGCCGAGATCGCGCACGCGGTGAACGAGAAGCAGGAGAACATCGGCGCCCGGCGGCTCTACACGGTGATGGAGCGCCTGCTCGAGGAGATCTCGTACTCGGCGACCCACCACGACCGCGAGACGATCGCGATCGACGCCGCGTACGTGGACGCGCGGCTCGCGGGGATCGCGGGGGACGACAACCTGGCGAAGTACATTCTCTAGGGGGCAGGAGTCAGGAGTCAGTTGGCAGGAGTCAGTTGGAGCCCCGCCCACCGTGGCGAAACGTGGACCCGGCAGGACTCCGCCGTACCTCCTCCGGTTCTTGGGCCACGATGCGCCCGTTGCGCGCCCTCAATGACTCCTGCCAACTGACTCCTGACTCCTGATGCTCGACCGCCTCCTCGGCATCATCCTCCCGGTGTTCGCCGTCGTCGCGCTCGGCTGGTTCTGGGGCCGCCGCGCGAAGCCGGACATGTCGGTGGTCAACCGGCTGTCGATGAACGTGCTCGCGCCGGCGCTCATCTTCTCGGCGCTCGCGTCCAAGTCGTTCGACCTGTGGGAGAACCGGCTGCTGATCGCGGGCAGCGTCGGCATCGTGCTGGGCTCGGGGCTGCTCGCGTGGCCGTTCGCGAAGCTCCTGCACGAGGACCACCGCACGTTCGTGCCGCCGATGATGTTCAACAACTGCGGCAACCTCGGGCTCCCGCTCGCGGTGCTCGCGTTCGGCGACGCGGGCTTCACCGCGATGGTCGCGCTGTTCACGATCAGCAACCTCCTGCACTTCACGCTGGGCGTCTGGATCATCGATCACCACGCGCGGTTCGGGAACCTGCTGCGCAATCCGATGGTGTGGTCGACGGTGGCCGGCTTCGCTTTCGCGGTCGTGCACCCGCCGATGCCGGAGGTCGCGACGGTGACCCTGAAGCTCGTCGGCGACGCGATGATCCCGCTGATGCTCCTGTCGCTGGGCGTGCGCATGACCGCGATCCGCTGGTCCGACGCGCGGCTCGGCGTCATCGGCGGCCTCGTGTGCCCGCTCACCGGCCTCGCGTGCGCCGGGCTGCTGGCGCCGGTGCTGGGCCTCGACGCGCAGCAGACCGGGCTCCTGTTCCTGTTCGGCTGCCTGCCGCCCGCCGTGCTCAACTTCATGGTCGCCGAGCAGTTCCGCCAGGAGCCGGCGAAGGTCGCGTCGATCGTGCTGATCGGCAATGCGATGTCGGTGCTGTTCGTGCCGGTCGGCCTCGTGATCGCGCTGCCCTGAGGACGGAGAGCCGGCGATGGCGGAGTTCGACGCGATCCTGTTCGACCTGGGCGGCGTGATGATCGAGCTGGCCGGCGTCGAGCGGATGCTCGAGTGGAGCCCCGGGCTCGGCACGACCGGGGAGCTTTGGCGCCACTGGCTCGGCTCTCCCGCGGTGCGCGACTACGAGAGCGGACGCACGAGCCGCGAGACCTTCGCCGACGCCATCGTCGCCGAGTTCGGGCTGCCGGTCGACGCCGAGACCTTCCTCGGCGAGTTCGCGTGGTGGCCGCGCACGCTGCACCCGGGGGCCGGCGCGCTGCTCGCCTCGCTCGCGCCCCGCTACACGCTCGCCTCGCTCTCGAACACGAACGAGCTGCACTGGCACCGGTTCGCGCGCGACTGGGACCTGCCCGCGATGTTCCACCGCAACTTCCCGTCGTTCATGGTGGGCAGGCTCAAGCCCGACGCCGACTACTTCGAGCACGTGCTGGACGCGCTCGGCGTCGCCGCGGAACGCGCTCTCTTCGTCGACGACAACCGGATCAACGTCGAGGCCGCGCGCGCCGTGGGGCTGCACGCGCGGCTCGTCCCGCATTTCGATGCGCTCGCGCCGGCGCTCGTCGAGGCGGGCGTCGACGTGCGCCCCCGGGAGAACGAACGATGAACCTTCACCGGATGCTCGAGGAACGCGCCGCCGCCGGCCGCCCGCTCCGCGTCGCGCTGATCGGCGCCGGCAAGTTCGGCTCGATGTACCTCGCGCAGGCGAAGCACACGCCGGGCATCCACGTCGTCGCGATCGCCGACCTCGCGCCCGACCGCGCGAAGGCGTCGCTCGCGCGCGTCGGCTGGCCGGCCGACCGGTACGCGGCGCGCTCGATCGCCGAGGCCGGGCGCGCCGGCAGGACCTGCGTCACCGACGACACGCCGTCGGCGATCGCCGCGCCCGAGGTCGAGATCGTGATCGACGCGACCGGCAGCCCGTCGGCCGGCATCCGGCACGCGCTCGCGTGCTGCAGGCACGGCAAGCACGTCGTGATGGTCAACGTCGAGGCCGACGCGCTGGCGGGCCCGCTGCTCGCGCGGCGTGCGCGAGAGGCCGGCATCGTCTACTCGCTCGCGTACGGCGACCAGCCGGCACTCGTCTGCGAGCTCGTCGACTGGTGCCGCGCGGCGGGGTTCGAGGTCGTCGCGGCCGGCAAGGGCACCAAGTACCTGCCCGCCTACCACGAGTCGACGCCCGCGACCGTGTGGCCGCACTACGGCTTCACGCCGGAACAGGTGGCCGCCGGCGACTTCAACGCGCAGATGTTCAACTCGTTCCTCGACGGCACGAAGAGCGCGATCGAGATGGCGGCGGTCGCGAACGCGACGGGGCTGGCACCCGCGCGAGGCGGCCTCGCGTTCCCGCCCTGCGGCGTCGACGATCTTCCCCGCGTGCTCAGGCCGCGCGACGAAGGCGGTCACCTCGAGCACGTCGGGCAGGTCGAGGTGATCAGCTCGCTGGAGCGCGACGGGCGTCCCGTGTTCCGCGACCTGCGCTGGGGCGTCTACGTCACGTTCCGAGCGGGCGCGCGCCAGGGCGAGGACTACGTGCGCCGCTGCTTCGGCGAGTACGGCTTCCCGACCGACCCGTCGGGGCGCTACAGCGCGATGTACAAGCCGACGCACGCGATCGGACTCGAGCTCGGCGTCTCGGTGGCGTCAGCCGGACTGCGCGGCGAGCCGACCGGGTCGGCGACCGGCTGGCGCGGCGACGTCGTCGCGACCGCGAAGCGCGGCCTGCGCGCGGGCGAGTCGCTCGACGGCGAGGGCGGCTACACGGTCTACGGCAGGCTCGCGCCCGCGGCGGATTCGCTGAAGCTGGGCGCGCTGCCGCTGGGCCTCGCGCACGGCGTGAAGCTCAGGCGCGCGGTCGCGGCGCACGCCGCGGTGCGCTGGGACGACGTCGAGTTCGATCCGAACGACGAGACGGTGCGGTTCCGCCGCGAGATGGAGGCGGCGTTCGCGGGGTAGCCGGAGCACCGGGGTCGGATTCGAATCTGACCCCGGTTCGACACGGCGCCCGCGTCACAGGCCGAGCCGCTGCGCGCCGCGCGAGAGCGTCCGGTCGGTGACGTCGCGCACGTCCCGGAACTCCTCGACGATGCGCTGGCCTTCGCGCACGGCCACGCACGAGATGATCTCGAGCGGGATCGCGCCGCTCAGCGTGTAGAGGTGCGCTCCCGCCGCGGCGGCGAGGTGCCGGATGCCGTTGTCCACCGTGAGCACGCCCGCGCTCGCCGCGCAGGCCGCCGCGACGAGCCGCAGCGGCTGCCCGTAGAGCACGCGCCCGGGCCATCGCGCGTAGCGCGGATCTTCGGCCTCGTCGCGGCTTCCGATCGCGACGGCGACGTAACCGCGCCGGCCCAGCCAGTCCGCGCAGCGGATCCAGCCGGCGTTGTCGACGCACTTGTTCGCGCGGCGGATGGCAGGATCGTTCGACGTGCAGCTGACCGAGTGCCGTGCGACGAGGACGACCGGACGGTGCTCGCCGAGCGCGCGGCAGGTCTCCCTGCCCGCCTCGCGCTCGTCCGGCGTGATCGTGTAGTCGTACCGGAGGCTGTCGATCTCGACGCCTAGCATCCGCGCGTAGCACCGTGCGAACGGCTTGCCGGTCGCCCAAGCCTCCGCGAGGGCGGCGACGGGATCCAGCGCGACGTGCGCCCCGGGCAGCCGGGAAGCCTCCTCGCCGGCGGCGACGACGAGGGCGTCGACGTACGGATTGTGCAGCAGCACCTGGTAGGCGCTGCCGCAGTCAGGACAGCAGACGGTCAGCCGGCCGCCCGGGTGCGCGCGCTTCCACGCGCGGATGGCGGGCGTGGCGAGCAGCGTGTCGCCGATCTGATGCGGGCTGGTGACGACCAGTTCGTCGCCCGGAACCAACGGCATGGCGCAAGTGCGCGCAGGCGGGTCAGGCGGCGCGCCGGAACGTCGCGAGCACCGCCCCCGCGGCGACGAACATCCCGCCGAACGACCGGTTGACCCAGCGCACGTGGTGAGGCTCGCGCAGGAGCTTCAGCACCTTCGCCGCGAGACCCGTGTAGCCGCTCATCACGACGAGGTCGGTGAAGAACAGCGTGCCGGCGCAGATCAGGTACTGCGGAAGCTGCGGCGCGTGCGGATCGATGAACTGCGGCAGCACCGCGAGCATGAACACGATGCTCTTCGGGTTCGTCGCGTTGACGAGGAAGCCGCGCAGCGCGAGCCGCTTCGGCGACCCGTGCGAGTCGTCGCCGGGATCGTCCGACGACACCGGCGAGGCGGGCGCGCGCCACTGCTGGACGCCCAGGTAGACGAGGTACGCCGCCCCCAGCCACTTGATGGCCGTGAACAGCGTCGTCGACGCCGCGATGATCGCGCCCAGCCCCAGCGCGACGATCGCGAGGACGAAGAGCAGGCCGAGCTGCAGGCCGAGGATGTTCCAGTACGCGCGCGCGTAGCCGTAGCGCATGCCGGCGGCCATGCACGAGATCGCGCCCGCGCCCGGCGACAGGCTGATGAGCCAGGACGCGGCGAAGAAGGCGAGCCAGGTTTGGAGCGACATGCCGCCATTCTACCGGGCCGGCGGCACGCCCCCCGGCCGGTTCGTCGCCGCGCACGCCGCGCCGGCGGGGCCTTGTATTTAATTAATCGATGAATTAATATGCGCGCCGTGAAGCCGACGCCCGCCGCGCGCCCCCCGAAGCCCGATCCGCGCCGTCCGCGTGGCCGTCCCGTGCAGCGCGACGACCGCGACGCGCGCGAGGCGCTGCTCGACGCCGCGGTCGCGCTGTTCGCCGAACGCGGCGTCGCCGCGACGACCGCCGGCGACATTGCGACGCGCGCGGGCGTGACGCCGGCGATGATCCACTACTACTTCCGAGGGCGCGCGAAGCTCATCGACGCCGTCGTCGACGAGCGCATGTCGCGCTTCGTCGACCACGTGTTCGCGGCGCCGCCCGCGACGGCCGCCCCGCGGCCGGGGCAGGCGCTGGCGATGCTGCCCGCGCTCGTCGCGCGCATCTTCGAGGCCGCGCGGCTGATGCCCTGGATGCCGCCGATCTGGATCCGCGAGATCGCGTCCGAGGGCGGGCTGCTCCGCGAGCGCGCGCTGCGCCGGCTTCCCGCCGCGTCGATCGGGGGCGTCGGCGACCTCCTGGCCGCCGCGCAGCGGCGCGGCGAGATCGCGCCGGGCATCGAGCCGCGCGTCGTCTTCGTCTCGATCATGGGACTCACGTTGTTCCCGCTCGCGACGCAGGCGGTCTGGCGCAGGATGCCCGGCGCCGACCGCATCACGCTCGACGACCTGCAACGACACGCCACGACCCTGCTCGCGTCCGGCCTCGCCGCACACGTGCGTCCCGCCGGGTCGGGGCCGAGGAGACCGCGATGATCCGCTTTCCCCCCGCCCGCGCGTCGCGTGCGCGCGCGGCGCATGCGGCGGCGCTCGCCGCTCTCGCGCTCGCCGCCTGCGGCGAGGGCGCGCCGCCCGGCCACCAGGGCTACGTCGAGGGCGAGTTCGTGAACGTCGCCTCGCCGATCGCGGGCCGCCTCGACCGGCTGTCGGTGCGGCGCGGCGACACGATCGCCGCGGGCGTGCCGCTCTTCGCGCTGGAGGCCGAGAGCGAGGCGGCCGCGCAGCGCCAGGCCGCCGAGCAGCTGCGCGCGGCGGAGGCGCAGCTCGCCGACCTCAACGTCGGCAAGCGGCCCCAGGAACTCGACGTCACGCGCGCGCAGCTCGCGCAGGCGCGAGCGGACGAGGGGAAGTCGGCCACGCGCCTCGCGCGCGACGAGGCGCAGTTCGCGATCGGCGGCATCGCGAAGCAGCAGCTCGACGACAGCCGCGCGGCGCACGACGCCGACCTCGCGCGCGTGAAGCAGCTCGAGAGCGAGGTCGCCGTGGGCGAGCTGCCGGGGCGCGCGGCGCAGGTCCGGGCCCAGGCGGCGCAGGTCGCCGCGGCCCGCGCGGCGCTCGAGCAGGCGCAGTGGCGCCTCGACCAGAAGTCGATCGCGTCGACGCTCGGCGGGCTCGTGCAGGACACGCTGTACCGCGAAGGCGAATGGGTCGCCGCCGGCAACCCGATCGTGCGGATGCTGCCTCCCGCCAACGTCAAGGTGCGCTTCTTCGTGCCGCAGGCGGCGGTCGGCGGCATCGCGCCGGGCCGCCGGGCGTCCGTGCGCTGCGACGGCTGCAGCGCGGACATCCCGGTCACGGTGTCCTTCGTGTCGACCGAGGCCGAGTACACGCCGCCGGTCATCTTCAGCAACGAGACGCGCGCGAAGCTCGTGTTCATGGTCGAGGCGCGCCCGTCCGCCGACGACGCCGCGAAGCTGCGGCCCGGCCAGCCGGTGAGCGTGAGGCTCGAGTGAACGCCGTCGTGGCCGCCGATCCGGTGATCGACGTGCGGGGGCTCGACAAGAGCTTCGGCGACAAGCGTGTCGTGGTCGACCTCGCGCTCAAGGTGGGGCGCGGCGAGATCTTCGGCTTCCTCGGACCCAACGGCAGCGGCAAGACGACGTCGATCCGGATGATGTGCGGGCTGCTCACTCCCGATGCCGGGAGCGGCACCTGCCTCGGCTACGACATCGTGACCGAGAGCGCCGCGATCAAGCGCAACGTCGGCTACATGACGCAGCGCTTCTCGTTCTGGGACGACCTCACGATCCGCGAGAACCTGGACTTCGTCGCGCGCGTCTACGACATGCCCGGCCGCAGGGCGGCGGTCGACCGCGCGCTCGACGACCTCGGCCTCGCGACGCGCCAGCGCCAGCTCACCGGCGCGCTCTCGGGCGGATGGAAGCAGCGCCTCGCGCTCGCCGCCTGCATGCTGCACCGCCCGCGCCTGCTGCTCCTCGACGAGCCGACCGCGGGCGTCGACCCGAACGCGCGCCGCGAATTCTGGGAAGAGCTGCACCGGCTCGCCGCCGAGGGCGTCTCGGTGCTCGTCTCGACGCACTACATGGACGAGGCCGAACGCTGCCACAAGCTCGCCTACATCGCGTACGGACGCCTGCTCGCGAAAGGCACGGCCGCCGAGATCGTCGCGAGCCGGCGACTCGTCACCTACGCCGTCGAGGGGGCGGGCGTCGGCGCGCTCGTCGACCGGCTGCGGGGCGCGCCCGGCGTCGAGCAGGCGACCTCGTTCGGCGCCTCGTTGCACGTCACCGGCCGCGACGCGCAGGCGATCGAGGCGACGCTGAAGGCGGCGACCGCGGGGACGTCGTGGCGCTGGATGCACGGCGAGACCGGGCTCGAGGACGTCTTCATCCACATGATGCGCGAGGCGAACGACAACTACGGCAACGGAGGCGGGGCGTGAGCGCCGCGCCGGCGACCCCGCCCGCCAGGGCGCGCGCGTTCTCCGTGGCGCGCTGGTGGAGCATGGTCACGAAGGAGTTCCTGCAGCTGCGGCGCGACCGCATCACGTTCGGCATGATCGTCGGCATCCCGATCATCCAGCTCACGCTGTTCGGCTACGCGATCAACTCCGACCCGAGGCACATGCCGACCGCGGTGATCGCCGGCGAGACCTCGGAGTTCACGCGCTCGGTGATCGCGGGCATGCGCAACTCCGAGTACTTCGACGTCGTCGCCGAGCTCCCGGACGAAGAGGCCGGCCGCGACGCGCTCGCGCGCGGCCGCGCGCAGTTCGTGCTCTCGATCCCCGCCGGCTTCACGCGCGAGCTGCTCCGCGGCGAGCGCCCGTCGCTGCTGCTGCAGGCGGACGCGTCGGACCCGACCGCGACCGGCCCGGCGCTCGCGGCGCTGACGCCCATCGTCCAGCAGGTCGCCCGTCGCGACCTCGTCGGATCGTTCGCGCGCCTCGACAGCGGCCCGCCGCCGTTCGACGTGCGCGTGCACCGGATGTACAACCCCGAGGCGATCACGCAGTACAACATCGTGCCCGGGCTGATGGGCGTGATCCTCACGATGACGATGGTGATGATGACCGGCCTCGCGATCACGCGCGAGCGCGAGCGCGGCACGATGGAGAACATGCTCGCGATGCCGCTGACGCCGCTCGAGGTGATGACCGGCAAGATCGTGCCCTACGTGGCGATCGGGCTCGTGCAGGCGTCGATCATCCTGCTCGCGGCGCGCGTCGTGTTCGGCGTCCCGTTCCTCGGCAGCCTGACCGCGCTCTACCTGTCGGCGCTGCTGTTCATCGCCGCGAACCTGACCGTCGGCATCACGGTGTCGTCGCTCGCCGCGAACCAGCTGCAGGCGATGCAGCTCACGTTCTTCTACTTCCTGCCGAACATGCTCCTGTCCGGCTTCATGTTCCCGTTCCGCGGGATGCCCGGATGGGCGCAGTGGCTGGGATCGATCCTGCCGCTCACGCACTTCAACCGCGTCGTGCGCGGCATCCTGCTCAAGGGCAACGACTGGCCCGACCTGTGGCCGTCGCTGTGGCCGATGCTGCTGTTCACGCTGATCGTGATGGGCATCGCGCTCAGGTTCTATCGCCGCACGCTCGACTGACGGAGGCCGCCGTGACCCGCCTCGCCCCGATGATCCTCAAGCGCGCCGCGCCGCTCGCGGGCGCGTGCCTCGCCGCCGCCTGCACGATGGGACCGGACTTCCGCGCGCCGGATCCGCCGGATGCCGGCCGCTACACGGCCGGCGCGCAGCCGGCGTCGACGGTCGCCGCCGACGGCGTCGCGCAGCGGTTCACCGATAGGCGCGACCTCCCGGCCGACTGGTGGATGCTCTACGCGTCGCCGAAGCTCGACGCGCTGGTGCGCGCCGCGCTCGACGCGAGCCCGACGCTGCCGCAGGCGCGCGCGCGCCTCGCGCAGGCGCAGGAGGACCTGGGCGCGCGGACGTCGTCGGTCCAGCTTCCGGCCATCGACGGCACGCTCGGGCTGTCGCGCAACCAGATCGACCCGGCCACGATGGGATTCCCGGAGGCGCCGAAGACCGGGCCGTTCACGCTCTACGGCATCGGGCTGTCCGTCTCCTACACGATCGACGCGTTCGGCGGCGCGCGCCGCGAGCTCGAGTCGCTCGACGCCGTCGTCGAGGCCCGGCGCCACGAGCTCGACGCGGCGCGGCTCGCACTCACCGCGAACGTGGTCACCGCGGCGATCCGCTCGGCGCAGCTCCGCGACCAGGTCGCCTCGGCGCGCGCGATCCTCGCGACGCAGTCGGCGCTGCTCGCGATCGCGGAGCGCCGCTACGCGGCGGGCGCGGTGCCCGCGGTCGAGGTCGCCAACCAGCGCGCGCTCGTCGCGCAGACGGGCGCGACGATCCCGCCGCTCGAGCGCGACCTCGCGCGGACGATGCACGCGCTCGCCGTCTACACCGGCGCGACGCCGGGCGACGCGTCGCTGCCCGAGATCACGCTCGCCGACCTCTCGCTGCCGCGCGACGTCCCGCTCGCGGTGCCGGCCGAGCTCGTGCGCCGCCGCCCCGACATCCGCGCGAGCGAGGCGATGCTTCGACGCGCGAGCGCGGGCATCGGCGTCGCCGAGGCGAACCTCTACCCGCGCCTCACGCTCTCCGGCGGCCTCTCGTCGGACCGCACGCGCATCGAGGACGTGTTCGGCAACGGACTCAACGTGTGGAACATCGGCGTCGCGCTCGTCCAGCCGCTTCTCCGCCAGCCCGAGCTCAAGGCGCGGCAGCGCGAGGCGGTCGCCGTGTTCGACGAGGCCCTCGCCGCCTACCGCGAATCGGTGCTGACCGGCGTCGCCAACGTCGCCGACGCGCTGCGCGCGCTCGAGCAGGACGCGCACGCGCTCGCCGCGCGCTCGGAGCAGGCGAGGGAGACGGAGCGCGCGTACGCGATCACGCGCGAGCGCTACCGGCTGGGCGGCGTGAGCCAGGCCGACCTGCTCGAGGCCGAGCGGCAGAGGCTGCAGGCGTCGCTCGAGCGCTCGCAGGCGGCTGCGGCGCGACTCGCCGACACGGCGGCGCTGTTCCAGGCGATGGGCGGGGGGTGGTGGGCGCCGGGGGTCGACGCGAAGCCGGTGGCCGGCGCGCGTTGATGCGCCCGGCGGAGCGTCGCGCGCGGACGCGCCTCGGCGATGCGTTCCCCCCCAAAGCAAAGGGCCGGTCTCCCGGCCCTGTTGCCTCACCCACGCGGCGGTGATCGCGCCGCGCCCTTCAAGGTTCACTGTCTGTGACTTCGGCCGTCAGCCGAAGTTCAACGCGGCCCGTCCCGGTGTCCCGAAATCGGGGCCTGACCCTCAATACTTGACGCTGCAGCCGTAGGGCGTGGTGCTCGCGACGGTCACGGGCTTCCCGGCCTTCGCCTCGGTCAGAGCGGCGGTCACGAAGTTCTTCGCGGCCTTCGCGTCGGCCGGGTTGGCGCTGCGCCGGTCGTCGATCGCGCCGGCGTAGACGACCTTGCCGGCGGGGTCGATCACGAACATGTGCGGCGTCGTCTTCGCCGCGTACGCGCGCCCGACCTCGCTCCTGCCGTCGATCAGCACGGCCTTGGGCGAGCCGCCCTGCGCCTCCATCCACGCCCGCATCTCGGCGCCGGACTTGTGCTCGTAGTGGCCCTCGCGCGTCGAGTTGATCGACAGCCACACGACGTCCTGCGCGCCCCACAGGGCCTGCAGTCCCTGCATGTTCTTCGAATCGTAGTGCTTGCGCACGAACGGGCACTCGGGGTTCGTCCACTCGAGGACGACGAACTTGCCGCGGTAGTCGGCGAGCTTCACCGGCTTCCCGGCCGCGTCGGCGACCGCGAAGTCCGGGGCCTGGGCACCGGGCGCCGACGCGCTCGCGATCGAGGCCACCGTCGCGCCCAGCGCGGCGGCGAAGGGAAGGAGAGCCCGAAAAGCCAGCGTCCTCAACATGGTCGTCTCCAGGGCACGGGGGGCGACGCGCCGGTCACAGCGTCGCCAGCGCGTCCATCACGATCCGCGTCGTCAGAACCTCGGGCAGCAGCAAAGGTTCCCGGCCGGGCCGGTACAGCACGTAGACCGGGACGCCGTTGCGGCCCAGCGCCGCGAGCGCCCGCGTGATGTCCGCGTCGCGACGGGTCCAGTCGGCCCGGACCAGCGCGACCCTGCGCTCGGCGAACGCGCCCATCAGGCCCGGGTCGGACAGCACGAGCCGCTTGTTGACCTGGCAGGTGACGCACCAGGCGGCCGTGAAGTCGACGAACACGGGGCCGGCCGAGGCGAGCTCGGCGAGCTTCGCGGGCGAATAGCCCTGCCAGGGGCCGGATGCCGCCGGCTTCCCGCCGGAAGGCTCGGCGATGGCCGGCGCGGCGAGGGGCCGCGCCACGACGACCGCGCCGACCAGCGCCGCGAGCGCCAGGAGCTTCCAGACGCGCCTCGCCCCCAGCCGCGACACCTGCCACGCCCACAGCGCGAACGCCACCACGACGAGCACGATCGCGAGGCGCAGCACCGCGTCGACGTCGAGCTGCGTGCCCAGCACCCACGCGAGCCATGCGACCGTCGCGTAGAGCGGGAATGCGAGCAGCTGCTTGAACCGCAGCATCCACGCGCCCGGCTTCGGCAGCGCGCGCCGCCACGCCGGGAACCACGCGAGCAGCACGTAGGGGAGCGCCATGCCGACGCCCAGCGCGACGAACACCGCGATCGTCTCGATCGCCGGCTGCGAGAGCGCGAAGCCGAGCGCCGCACCCATGAACGGCGCCGTGCATGGCGACGCGATGACGACGGCGAGCACGCCGGTGCCGAACGCGTCGAGCGTGCGGTTCTTCGACGTCCAGCTCCGCACCGACGCGGGCGCGAACTGGCCGAACTCGAACACACCCGACAGGTTCAGGCCCAGGACGAAGAACAGCAGCGCGAGCAGCGTGACGACCACCGGCGACTGGAGCTGGAAGCCCCAGCCCAGCTGCTCGCCGGCCGAGCGCAGCGCGAGCATGACGAGCGCCAGCGCGACGAAGGTAACGAGCACGCCGGCGCCGTACGCGAGGCCCTCGCGGCGCATCGTCGCCCGCGAGTCGTGGTGCTCGGCGAAGCCCAGCACCTTGATCGACAGCACCGGCAGCACGCAGGGCATCAGGTTGAGGATCAGGCCGCCCAGGAAGGCCGCGAGCGCCGCGAGCACGAGCGACATGGACGCGGCCGGCGCGGCCGGCGGGATCGCGAGCGAGGGCGCGGCGGCGTCGACCGGCTTCGGCCCGGCGACGACGCTGCCGGAGAGCGGCACGTCGAGCGTCGCGGCCTTCGCGCCGCCGATCCCGTTCGCCGCGGTCACGACGCCGGCGACGCGCGTGAACTCCGGGGCGAGCTGGTAGGCGACCGGGAGCGTGAGCACGTAGCGGTCGCCGTCGCGCGCGAGCGCCTGCGGCGCCGAGGCCTCGATGCGCCCCTCGTCGTACGGGAAGAAGTGCAGCTTGCCCGGGTCGGGCGCCCCGGCGGGCGGCGCGAGCGCGAGCCGCACGCGCTGGCCCTCGCCCACCGCCTCGGCGGTCCAGCCCGCGAGCGGCTTGGGCAGGGCGGCGAGCGTCGAGGCGATCGGCGCGCCCCACTTGGGGTGCGCCGCCGACGATGGCACGACCGGCAGCGAGAGCGTGAGGTCGGCCCCCTCCGGGATGCAGGTCTCCTTGCAGACCAGCCACTCGGCGCGTGCCGCGATGGCCAGCTCCGAGCCCGGCTTCGCGTCGGCGGGGATCGCGAGCGTCGAGGGCAGCAGCACCTCGCCCTCGAAGCCATAGTTGACGAGCGGCCCGGCCGGCAGCGCGTGCGGGGCCGGCCAGTCGATCGGGCCCGCCTTCACGCCGGGCGGGAGCTTCCAGTCGATCGTCGTCGGGAGCCCGGAGTCGCCGGGATTGCGCCAGTACGTGTGCCAGCCCTCCCGGTGCTGGAGGCGCAGCGCGACCGTGACCGGCTGGCCGGGCACCGCGGCCGTCGTAGCCGGGACGAGCTCCGCTTCGACGTTCGGGGTGCGCACCGGAGCCGCCCACGCGACCGACGCGAGCGCCGCCGCGGCCAGTGCGGCGGCGCCGATCCGAAGGGAGGCGCGTCGAGGACGGTCGGGCGACGAGGGCATCGTGGTCGGGGCGCGGCCGGGGGAAGCCCCGGGGCGTGCCCGGGATAGAGCGGCCAACCGCCGGGGCGGTTCCCGCATTCCCGCGATTGTGCCACCCGGCCCCCCCGGTCCCGGCGACCCATCGGGCAGCCCGGGGCGCCCGTTTGGTAGAATCCCCGCTCCTTTCGGGGAGTAGCCGCCCTCGCCCGTCCGCGAGGGGGGTGCGTCAACACACTTGGACCGCCGGGGGTTCGCCCGGCGCCATGGCGCAACCGGCGGCCGCGCGAGCGGCGCCTGGCGAGACCGGAGGCCCCGTGCGTCGACCGAGGGATCGGGCGGCCGTCCGGGCGCCTTCCGTCCTCGCCGCCCGATCCCCCGCCGCCATGGAAGCCTTCCTCGTCTCCACCGGCGTCGTCGCGATCGGCGAGATCGGCGACAAGACGCAGCTCCTGTCCCTCGTGCTCGCCGCGCGCTTCCGGCGGCCCTGGCCGATCGTCGCGGGCATCCTCGTCGCGACGCTCGCCAACCACGCGCTCGCCGGCTGGATCGGCAACTGGGTGCGCGGAGTGGTCCCGGCCGACGTCCTGCGCTGGCTGCTGGCCGCCTCCTTCTTCGCGGTCGCGCTGTGGGCGCTCAAGCCCGACACCTTCGACGAGGACGAGGCGACGGTCCCGAAGGGCTGGGGCGTGTTCGGCGTGACGGTGGTCGCGTTCTTCCTGGCCGAGATGGGCGACAAGACGCAGGTCGCGACCGTCATGCTCGCGGCGAAGTTCGCGTCGCTCCCCGCCGTCGTGCTGGGCACGACGCTGGGCATGCTGCTCGCGAACGTGCCGGTCGTGTTCGCCGGCAAGCTCGCGGCGGACCGCGTCCCGTTCAAGGCGATCCGGATCGTCGCGGCGGCGATCTTCGGCGCGATCGGGCTCTGGGTGCTCGTCGCCGGGATTCCTGGCTGATGGCCCGCGCCGCCGTCCTTTAGAATCGGCCCCTTCGGCGCGACGTGCGCGCCCGGCGCCCGCCCGACCCGACCGCCATGGCCTCCGAACCGCAGACCTACGACCCGAAATCGATCGAGTCCGACGCGCACGCCGCGTGGGACGCGCAGGACGCCTACCGCGCGCCCGACGACGACGCGCGCCACCCGAAGGGCAAGTTCTACTGCGTGTCGATGCTGCCCTACCCGTCGGGGCGGCTCCACATGGGGCACGTGCGCAACTACACGATCAACGACGTGATGGCGCGGCACCTGCGGATGCGCGGCTACAACGTGCTGATGCCGATGGGCTGGGACGCGTTCGGGCTGCCGGCCGAGAACGCCGCGATGAAGAGCGGCCAGCCGCCCGCGAAGTGGACCTACGAGAACATCGCCTACATGAAGAAGCAGATGCAGGCGATGGGGCTCGCGATCGACTGGTCGCGCGAGATCGCCGCCTGCGATCCCGCGTACTACCGGTGGAACCAGTGGCTGTTCCTGAAGATGCTGGAGCGCGGCGTCGCCTACCGGAAGACGCAGGTCGTCAACTGGGACCCGGTCGACCAGACCGTGCTCGCGAACGAGCAGGTGATCGACGGGCGCGGCTGGCGCACGGGCGCGATCGTCGAGAAGCGCGAGATTCCCGGCTACTACCTGAAGATCACCGACTACGCCGAGGAGCTCCTCGCGTCGCTCGACCGGCTGGACGGCTGGCCCGAGCGCGTGAAGACGATGCAGGCGAACTGGATCGGCAAGAGCCAGGGCGTGCGCTTCGCCTTCCCCTATGCCGAAGGGAAGAATCCCCCCTCTCCCCCCGGGAGAGGGGCGGGGGTGAGGGCGCCGGCTACCGCTCAGGAAGCCCACGAGGCCGGGCTGCTCTACGTGTTCACGACGCGCGCCGACACCATCATGGGCGTGACCTTCGTCGCCGTCGCCCCCGAGCACCCCCTCGCCACGGTCGCTGCCGAGCGCTCGCCCCGCGTGCACGAGTTCGTCGAGAAGGCGCGCCGCGGCTCGGTGATGGAGGCCGACGTCGCGACGATGGAGAAGGAGGGCGTGCCGACCGGGCTGTACGTGACGCACCCGCTCACCGGTGCCGAGGTCGAGGTGTGGGTCGGCAACTACGTGCTGATGAGCTACGGTGACGGCGCGGTGATGGGCGTGCCCGCGCACGACGAGCGCGACTTCGCGTTCGCGCGCAAGTACGGGCTCCCGATCCGGCAGGTGGTCGCGGTCGACGGCGAGACGTTCGACGACACGCGCTGGCAGCCGTGGTACGAGGACAAGGCGCGCGGGCGCTGCGTGCACTCCGGCCCGTACGACGGGCTCGCCTACGGCCCGGCCGTCGACGCGATCGCGGCCGACCTCGCCGCGAAGGGGCTGGGCGAGAAGAAGGTGACGTACCGGTTGCGCGACTGGGGCGTCTCGCGCCAGCGCTACTGGGGCACGCCGATCCCGATCATCCACTGCGACGCCTGCGGATCGGTGCCGGTGCCCGAGCGCGACCTCCCGGTCGTGCTGCCCGAGGACTGCGTGCCCGACGGCAGCGGCAACCCGCTCGCGAAGCGCGAGGACTTCCTCGCCGTCGACTGCCCGTGCTGCGGGAAGCCCGCGCGCCGCGAGACCGACACGCTGGACACGTTCGTCGACTCGTCCTGGTACTACATGCGCTACGCGTGCCCGGACGCGGAGACGATGGTCGACGCGCGCACCGACCACTGGATGCCGATGGACCAGTACATCGGCGGCATCGAGCACGCGATCCTGCACCTGCTCTACGCGCGGTTCTGGACCAAGGTGATGCGCGACATGGGGCTCGTGACCTTCGACGAGCCGTTCACGCGCCTGCTCACGCAGGGGATGGTGCTCAACCACAGCTGGTACACGCGGAACGACAAGGGCGGCATGGAGTACCACCCGCCCGCCGAGGTCACGCCGATCGTCGGCGAGGACGGACGCATCGCGGGCGGCCGGCTCGCCGACGGCACGGGCGTCGAGTACGGCGGCGTCTCGAAGATGTCGAAGTCGGAGAAGAACGGCGTCGACCCCGAGGACCTGATCGAGCGGTACGGCGCGGACACGGCGCGCCACTTCGTCATGTTCGCCTCGCCGCCGGAGGCGACGCTCGAGTGGTCGGACACCGGCGTCGAGGGCAGCTACCGGTTCCTCAGGCGCCTGTGGGCGTACGCGCAGGGCAAGCTCGTCGTCGTGCGAGGCTCCGATCGCGTGCCCGCGGGCACCGGCGCGGGCGAGGCCGCGAAGGCGGCGCGCCGCGAGGTCCACCTCGCGCTCCGGCAGGCGAACTACGACTACGAGCGCGTCCAGTACAACACGGTCGTATCCGCCGGCTACAAGATGCTGAACGCGCTGGATGCGCTGTCGGTCGACGCGCCGGGCGCCGAGCCGGTCGTCCGCGAGGGCCTCTCGATCCTGCTGCGCGTGCTCTACCCGGTCGTGCCGCACGTCACCTGGGCGCTGTGGCGCGACCTGGGGTACGCGGAGGAGCTGGGGGACCTGCTCGACGCGCCGTGGCCCGAGGTCGACGAGGGCGCGCTCGCGCAGGACGCGATCGAGCTCGTGCTCCAGGTCAACGGCAAGCTGCGCGGCAAGCTCGTCGTGCCCGCGACCGCCGATCGCGCGGCGATCGAGGCGGCGGCGCGCGCGAGCGAGGACGTCGCGAGGCACGCGGGCGGCGCGGCGGTGAAGAAGGTGATCGTCGTGCCCGGGCGCCTCGTGAACGTGGTGATCTGAACGTGCGCCCTACCCGCCGTTCGACGGTGCTGGGCGCGCTCGCGCTCGCGGCCTCGCTCGCCTCCTGCGGCTTCCAGCTCCGCGGCACGGCGAACTACACGTTCGAGTCGATCTACGTCGGCGCGCCGCCGGCGCTGCCGTTCACGATCGAGCTCAAGCGCGCGCTCGCCGGCGGCGGCAACGCGAAGGTGCTGGACGCGCCGACCGGCGCGCAGGTGATCCTCGACATCTCGACGATCGCCGACGACAAGGCGGTGCTCTCGCTGTCGCCGGGCGGCCGCGCGCGCGAGTTCGTGCTCACCAAGCGCGTAGCGTTCACGCTGCGCGACCCCGAGGGCAACGTCTGGCTGCCGCTCGACGAGATCACGGTCCGACGCACCTACACGTACGACGACACCGAGCGGCTCGCCCGCGAGATCCAGGAGCAGCGGCTGCTCGTCGAGATGCAGACCGACGCGGTCAGCCAGCTCGTGCGGCGCCTGCAGGCGGCGAAGAAGCCGTGACGCAGGTCAAGCTCGACGCGCTCGCCGCGCACCTCGAGCGCAGGCTCGCGCCGCTCTACGTGATCCACGGCGACGAGCCGCTGCTCGCGCTCGAGGCCGGCGACGCGGTCCGCGCGGCGGCGCGGCGGGCCGGCTGCGAGGAGCGCGAGGTGTTCGTCGTCGAGCCCCAGTTCCGCTGGGACGCGTTCCTCGCGAACAACGCGAACCTCGGCCTGTTCGGCTCGCGCCGCCTGGTCGACCTGCGCATCCCGACCGGCAAGCCGGGCGTCGAGGGCGCGAAGGCGCTCGAGGCGTACGCGACGAATCCGAATCCCGACAACGTGACGGTCGTCACGCTGCCGAAGCTCGACAAGGCCGCGCAGTCGTCCGCGTGGTTCGCGGCGCTCGCGGGCGCGGGCGTCGAGGTCCCGGTCTGGCCGGTATCGCGCGAGGAGCTGCCGCGCTGGATCTCGCAGCGGCTCGCGCGACAGGGGCAGAAGGCCTCGCCCGACACGCTCGCGTTCCTCGCCGAGGCGAGCGAGGGCAACCTGCTCGCCGCCCGCCAGGAGATCGAGAAGCTCGCGCTGCTGCTGCCGGCGGGCGCGCTCGACCACGACGCGGTGGTCGACGCGGTCGCGGACGTCGCGCGCTACGACGTCGCGGCGCTGTCGGAGGCCTGGCTCGCGGGGGACGCTCCGCGCGCTTTGCGCATCCTCGACGTGCTTCGCGCCGAGGGCGAGTCGCCGGTGCTGCCGGTCTGGCAGCTCTCCGAGGACGTGCACGCGCTCGCGCTCGTGCAGGGCCTCGTCGGACAGGGCGTGGCGGCCGGCAACGCCGTGCGCCAGGCGCGCGTGTGGGGCCGGCGCGCGGCCGCGATGGAGCGCGCCGCCCAGCGCATCCCGAAGAGCGTCGCGCCCTCGCTCGTCCCCGAGCTCGCGCGGCTCGACGCGCTGTCGAAGGGGCTCGGGCGCGAGGATCCGTGGGACGAGCTCGGCGCGGTCGCGCTCGTGCTCGCCGGGAAGCCCGCGCGGCCGCTCGCGAGTTCCGCGTCGCGCTGACGATCGCAGCGGAAAGCGTCGGGCTGAAGCCCGACCCGCAGGAGGGCGGCGATCGTGGGTCGGCCTACAGGCCGACGCCCTCCATGGCTACCCGAGGTCTCCGCGCAGCGCCTGCAGCGCGGCGAGCGCCGCGACGCACGCGGTCTCGGCCTTCATCACGCGCGGCCCCATCGTCACCGCGCGCATCCCCGCCCGCTTCGCCGCGGCGATCTCCGCCGCGTCGAGGCCGCCTTCGGGGCCGACGAGCACGTCGATCGCGTCGACGGCGCCGATGCCGGCGAGCGGCGCGTGGCCTCCCGGCGCGAGCACGATGCCCGGGCGGGCGGCGTCGCGCGTCCCGAGCCAGGCCGCGAGCGGCTGCGGAAGCCCGATCGGCGGGACGCGGTTGCGCCCGCACTGCTCGCACGCCGCGACCGCGATCCGGCGCCAGTGCTCGACGCGCCGGTCGCCGCGCAGGGCTCCCTGCGAACGCGCGGCGACGACCGGCACGATCGCAGCGGCGCCGAGCTCGACCGCCTTGCGCACCGCGTAGTCCATCGCGTCGGTCGCGAGCGTCGAGACGACGAGCGTCGCCGCGAGCGGCGACTCGCGCTCGACCGGATCGTGCGCCTCGACAGCGACCGACGCGCCGCGTCGGCCCGCCACTGCGATCGTCGCTCGCCACTCGCCGCCCGTCCCGTCGAACAGCGTCAGCGCCTCGCCGTCGCGCAGCCGCAGCACGCGCAGCGCGTGGTGCGCGGCGGCCCCGGGCAGCTCGATCGACGCGCCCGCCGCGAGCGCGACCTCGGCCGGATCGAGGTAGAGGCGCGCGGTCACGGCGCGACGAAGTCGTAGCCGACCGTCTCGTCCACCGGCCGGTAGCCGACCCGCGCGTAGATCGCGTTCGACACCGGGTTGGCGACGTCGGTCGACAGGAACACGTCCTGCGCGCCGCGCTCGAGCAGCTCGAGCGAGGCCACCGCCACGAGCGCCGTCGCGTACCCTCGCCCGCGCGAGGCCGGCGGCGTGTAGACCGGGCCGATGCGCGCGTATCCGCCGTCGACCAGCGTCGCGCCCAGGAACGACACGATCGCCGGGTCCTCCCACAGCCGGTAGCGGCCCTCGGCGAGCCGTTCGCGCACCATCCGCGCGGTGCCCTGGGGGGCGGGCGGCGCCTTCGCCTCGACGACGAACGCGTCGATCGCGTCCACGATCCAGTCGCGGTCGCGCTCGACCGCGATCCGCATCGCGCCCGACGGGATGTCGACCTCGTGGAGCGCCACGAGCCGGTGGTGGCGCAGCCGCATGCGCTCGACCGCCGCGCGCCCGGTGCGCTCGCGCCACGCCTGCGCGAAGGCCGCGCACGCCGACTCGCCGCCGACGACGCCGGTCACCTCGTGGCCGAGGTCGGCGAGCGCGTGCGCGAGCTCCCGCGCCGCCCCCGGATCGCTGTGCTCGAGCAGGAGGTCGTTCGGCCCGTGACGGATCGCGAGCGCACGCGCGCCGTCCGACTCGACCGTCGCGAGCACGAGCGGCGCGCCCTCCGCGGGCGGGTGTCGCGCGAGGTTCGCGCACAGGATCGCGACGAGCGCCTCCGAGCAGGGCGAGCGCGACGCGACCTCGCGCGCGGCCGCCGCGAACGCGGCCGGATCGGTGTGGAACGTGACGGCCACGGCGGTGTCGGCTCGATTCGAGGGTGCTAGGATTCTGCCACGACGCTCGCGAAGGAGACGAAGAGCCATGGTGAGCCTCCACACGCCCCCCGGCGCCCTGGGCTCGAAGGCGCCGCCGTTCGACCTGCCGGGCACCGACGGCAGGCGGCACACGCTCGAGTCGGTGCGCGGTCCGAACGGCCTGGTCGTGATGTTCATCTGCAACCATTGCCCTTACGTGAAGGCGGTGATCGACAAGATCCCGCGCGACATGCGCGACCTCGCGGCGGTCGGCGTCGGCGCGGTCGCGATCATGAGCAACGACCCGGCCGCCTACCCCGAGGACTCGTTCGAGAACATGAAGGTCGTGGCGCGGCGCCACGGCTTCGGTTTCCCGTACCTGTACGACGAGACGCAGGACGTCGCGCGCGCCTACGGCGCGGTCTGCACGCCCGACCTCTTCGGCTACGACCGCGACCTCACGCTCGTCTATCGCGGGAGGCTCGACGACGCAGGGCGCACGCCGCGCGAAGGCAACCGGCGCGACCTGGTCGAGGCGATGCGGGCGGTGGCGGGCGGCAAGCCGGCGCCCGCCGAGCAGTTCGCGTCGATCGGCTGCTCGATCAAGTGGCGCAATTGATCCCCCCGAAGCGCGCGTAGCGCGCCTCCGCGAGCGCGAGCCGCGGTTCAGCCCGCCGGGGGCTCCACCAGCGCCCGGTAGGCGTGCCAGGTCGCGTGCCCGATCAGCGGCACCGCGACCACGAGCCCCACGAACAGGAGCGCGAAGCCGGCGGCGACCACGACGACGATCGTGACCGCCCAGACGATCATCGCCGGCAGGTTCGCCGCGAACGCCCGCGCGCTCGTCAGCACCGCGACGACGCCGTCGGTCCCCCGGTCGAGCATCATCGGGACCGACACGACGCTGATCGCGAAGACGAGCAGCGCGAAGAAGCCGCCGACGCAGGCGTAGGCGACGAGGAACTCGAGGTTGTCCAGGCTGAAGATCTGGCCGAGGAACCCGTGCACCGACGGCATCTCGCTCGTGTAGAACAGCGCGAACACGACGAGCGAGGCGCGCGCCCACACGAGCAGGATCACCGCGAGCACGATCGCGAACACGCCGATCGCGCCGACGTTTCCCCGCCACGCGTCGAGCGTGGGCGCGAGCCACGCGGGCTCGCCGCGCTCGCGCCGGCGCGAGAGCGCGTAGAGGCCGGTCGCGAGGAACGGGCCGACGAGGAAGAAGCCGGTCGCGAGCGACGACACGTAGGCCGCCGCGTGCTCGAAGACGACCGCGATCAGCCACCCCATCGCCGCGAAGCACACCCCGTAGAAGAGGCTCGGCAGCGGGTGCGCGCGGAAGTCGGCGAAGCCGCGCGCGAGCCAGCCGAACGGCGCGCCGGCGCCCACCGTGCGCACCCCCGGCATCGCGGACGTCTCGTCGCGCTCGCCCATCGCGTCTCCCTCGACCGCCTGCGCTAGAGGAACGCGCGCAGCGCGTCCAGCACCGCGTCCGGCTGTTCGGCCATCATCGCATGCCCGGTGTCCGGCAACGTCACCACGCGCGCGCCCCGCAGCGCCTCGACCAGCGCCCTGGTCGCGCGCGGCGGCGCCATCAGGTCGCGAGCGCCGATCACGACCAGCGACGGGCAGCGCACCCCGGCGGCGGCCGCGAGCCCGCCCTGCCACTCGTTGCACGCGACGAGGTCGGTGTGGAGCACGCCCTTCGGCGTGCGCTCCATCAGGCGGATCGCGTTGCCCATCAGCCACATCCCGGGCACCGTGTTGCCGCCGATCTGCTTGCCCGGCGAGGTCGACCACCCGTTGATGAGCTCGTAGGCGACGTGGTCGTCCGCCTTCGCGGCGGCGAGCAGCCCCTCGCTCACCTCCATCGGTACCGCGGGGCCGCAGAGCGCGATCCGCTCGACGCGGTCCGGGTGGCGCGCCGCGCATGCGAGCGCCGCGAGCGCGCCCAGCGAGTGGCCGACGAGCGACGCCTTCGCGATACGCGCCGCATCGAGCACGCGCGGCAGCCAGTCCGCGATCGCCTCGACCGAGCGGAGCGCCGGCCCGGCGCTGCGCCCGTGGCCCGGCAGGTCGACGGCGAGCGCGTTGCGCCCGTGGTGCGCGAAGTAGCGCGACTGCAGCAGCCACACCGAGTGGTCGTTCGCGGCGCCGTGCACGAACACGACGGACGGTCGCGCGGGA
Source organism: Burkholderiales bacterium (assembly GCA_046347845.1). Classification (GTDB taxonomy): domain Bacteria; phylum Pseudomonadota; class Gammaproteobacteria; order Burkholderiales; family Casimicrobiaceae; genus VBCG01. The sequence goes on from JAXMFH010000006.1 coordinate 106,010, forward strand.
TCGAGCGGCCGCGTGCCGGTGTACGCGTAGATCGTCGAACCGCCGACGTCGAGCTCCATCGCGATCGCTCAGGCCGTCGCGGCGGGCATGGCGCTCACGCCTTTCCCGCGGCGTAAAGCGCGCGCGACAGGTCCTCGACCAGGTCGTCGGGATCCTCGAGCCCGATCGACAGCCGGATCGTTCCCTCGGTGATGCCCGCGCGCTCGAGGTCCTGCGCCGACATCCGGAAGTGCGTCGTCGACGCCGGGTGGATGACGAGCGATTTCGCGTCGCCGACGTTCGCGAGGTGCGAGAAGAGCTTGAGCGTCTCGATGAACTTCCGGCCCTGCTCGCGCGTCGCCTTCAGGTTGACCGGGAACACCGCGCCGCAGCCGCGCGGAAGCAGCTTCCGCGCGAGCGCGTGGTCGGGATGGTCGGGCAGCTCCGGGTAGCTCACCGACGCGACCATCGGGTGCTCGCGCAGGAACGCGACGATGCGGCGCGCGTTCGCGACGTGCTTCTCCATGCGCACCGGCAGGGTCTCGATCCCCTGCAGGATCTGCCACGCGGTCATCGGCGCCATGCACGCACCGAAGTCGCGCAGGCCCTCGCGCCGGGCACGGAGCAGGAACGCGGCCGTCGTCGACTCCTCCGAGAACGTCATGTCGTGGAAGCCGGCGTAGGGCTCGGTCAGCGTCGGGAACTTGCCCTGTGCGGAGGAAGTTCCCCCCGAAGCGCGCGAAGCGCGCTCCCCCCCGGGGGGCTGCGCGTCCTCGGGGCGGCCCGTCGGACGCGCGGGTATCGCGGCACGGCCCTCCCAGTCGAACGTGCCGCCGTCGACGAGGAGCCCGCCGATGACGACGCCGTGGCCCGAGAGGAACTTGGTCGCCGAGTGGAACACGAGATCGGCGCCCAGCGCGAACGGCCGCACGAGCCAGGGCGTCGTGAACGTCGAGTCGACGAGGAGCGGCAGGCCGTGGTCGTGCGCGAGCGCGGCGACGCGCGGAATGTCGAGCACGTCGAGCCCCGGGTTGCCGAGCGTCTCGCCGAAGAGGAGCCGCGTCTCCGGGCGGATCGCCGCGCGCCACGCGTCGAGGTCGCGCGGGTCGACGAACGTCGTCGTCACGCCGAAGCGCGGCAGCGTGTAGTCGAGCAGGTTGTGCGAGCCGCCGTAGAGCGCGCGCGACGCGACGATGTGCGCTCCCGCGCCCATCAGCGTGACGATCGCGAGGTGCAGCGCGGCCTGCCCGCTCGCGGTGGCGATCGCGCCGACGCCGCCCTCGAGCGCGGCGATGCGCTCCTCGAGGACCGCGCAGGTCGGGTTCGACAGCCGCGAGTAGACGTGCCCCGCGCGCTCCATGTTGAAGAGCGCGGCGGCGTGGTCGCTGTCGGGGAACACGAACGACGCCGACTGGTAGATCGGCGTGGCGCGCGCGCCGGTCGCCGGGTCGGGCCGCGCGCCCGCGTGCAGCGAAAGCGTGTCGAATCCGTGCGTTTTGGGCTTCGGCGTGGTCATGGCTTCCGCGGCCGTCGTGCCGCGCGTAATCTTATCCGAACGCGGCGGGCAAGGGCTCCCGCGCCACGATCGGAGGCAGGCATGCAACGCACGGCATCGGCACGCTGGCAGGGAGGCGCGCAGGACGGCTCGGGCACGCTCACGACGCAGAGCGGCACGCTCGCGGACGTCCCGTTCACGTTCAAGGCGCGGTTCGGCGACGGCAAGGGCACGAACCCGGAGGAACTGATCGCGGTCGCGCACGCCGGCTGCTTCTCGATGGCGCTCTCCTTCGCGCTGGGCAACGCCGGCTATGCGCCCCAGTCGATCGACACGCAGGCCGCGCTGACGCTCGAGAAGCAGGAGGCCGGGTTCGCGATCACCGCGATCCACCTGACCACCCGCGCGCGGGTGCCGGGCATCGACGCCGCGAAGTTCCACGAGATCGCGAACGGCGCGAAGGCCGGCTGCCCGGTCTCGAAGGTGCTGAAGGCGACGATCACGCTGGACGCCTCGCTCGCGTCCTGATCGGGGCCTCCCCGGGGGAGAAGGCCGCGCCGGGCGCGCCGGGCCAGGTGAGCGTACAATCGTTCGATGGCGCGCGACCCCCACCGTCCCGCCCCGGCGGGCGCCGCGAGGCGCGGCCGGGGCGCGACGCTCGACCCGCACAACCGCTACCACGCGACGACGCGCGAGTCGGTCGACGACGGCTGGGCGCCGTCCGCCCCGGACCCCGACGCGGACGCGCCCTCGCGGCAGGTCCGCACGACCGTGGCGATCCAGCCGGCGCGCACGATCGTCACGCGCAACGACTCGCCGGACATCCCGTTCACGCAGTCGATCAACCCCTACCAGGGCTGCGAGCACGGGTGCGTCTACTGCTACGCGCGGCCCTCGCACGCGTACCTCGACCTGTCGCCGGGACTCGACTTCGAGACGAAGCTCTACGCGAAGCCGGACGCGGCGAAGCTGCTGCGCGCCGAGCTCGCGAAGCCCGGCTACGTCTGCGACCCGATCGCGCTCGGCACCAACACCGATCCCTACCAGCCGATCGAACGCGAGTGGAAGGTCACGCGCTCGATCCTCGAAGTGCTCGCGGAGACGCGGCACCCGTTCTCCATCGTCACGAAGAACGCGCTCGTCCTGCGCGACCTCGACCTGATCGCGCCGATGGCCGCCGCCGGGCTCGCGCGCGTCTACCTGTCGGTCACCACGCTCGATGTCGACCTCGCGCGAAGGCTGGAGCCTCGGGCGAGCGCGCCGGCGCGCCGGCTGCAGGCGCTGCGCGCACTCTCGGACGCGGGCGTGCCGGCGGGCGTGATGGTCGCGCCGGTGATCCCGCAGCTGAACGACCGCGACCTCGAGGCGATCCTCGAGGGCGCGGCCGCGGCGGGCGTGACGAGCGCGGGCTGGATCATGCTGCGCCTGCCGCGCGAGGTCGCGCCGATGTTCCGCGACTGGCTCGCCGTGCACTATCCCGACCGCGCGGCGCACGTGATGAACCTCGTCAACGACCTGCGAGGCGGCCGCGACTACGACTCGCGCTTCGGCGCGCGCATGCGCGGCACCGGCGCGTACGCGGACCTGATCGCGAAGCGCTTCGAGGTCGCGTGCCGGCGGCTCGGCCTCAACACCGGCCGCGACCGCTCCGCGCTCGACCGCAGCCAGTTCCGGCCGCCTCCGCACGACGACGGGCGCCAGGCGTCGCTGTTCTGACCCGCGCGGCCCGCGGCCGGCGCGGGCGGTATCATCGGCGCCGGCCGAGGACCGCGGGAGCGACGATGAAGAGCCTGACCGAGCGACTGCGCGCCTGCTACACGGGCGCGGTGCACGACGTGCTGCGGATGATGGGCCACGAGCGCGTCGTGCTGCCCGCCGCGATCAAGCCGCTCGACCCCTCGCTCAAGCTCGCCGGCCCCGTCTGGACCGTCTCGGGGCACCTCGACCGCACGAAGACGCGCCACGAGACGCTGCTCGGCTGGTGCACGCTGCTCTCGAAGGCGCCCGCGGGCCACGTCGTCGTCTGCCAGCCGAACAACCACGAGGTGGCGATGATGGGCGAGCTCTCGGCGCAGACGCTCGCCGCGCGCGGCGTGCTGGGCTTCGTCGTCGACGGCGGCTCGCGAGACACCGAGCTCGTGCTCGAGCAGCGCTTCCCGGTCTGGTGCTCGTTCCTCACGCCGTCCGACATCGTGGCGCGCTGGATTCCCGACGCCTACGGCGCGCCGGTCGACATCGGCGGCGTGACGATCTCGACCGGCGACTTCCTGCTCGCCGACCGCGACGGCGTCGTGATCGTGCCGCGCGCGATCGCCGAGGACGTCGTGACGCGCACCGAGGAAGTCGTCTCGACCGAGAGCGACATGCGCCGCGCGCTCGTCGGCGGGATGGACCCCGTCGACGCGTACAACACCTACGGCAAGTTCTGAGCACGCTCCGTCCGCCACGCCCACCGCATGAAGCTCGCGATCCTCCCGGTCACGCCCTACCAGCAGAACTGCTCGCTCGTCGTGTGCACGCGGACGAACCGCGCCGCGCTCGTCGATCCCGGCGGCGAGGTCGACCGCCTGCTCGCCGCGGTCGCGAAGAGCGGCGCGACGCTCGAGAAGGTGCTCGTCACGCACGGCCACGTCGACCACTGCGGCGGCGCGGCCGAGGTCGCGCAGCGCACCGGCGTGCCGATCGAGGGGCCGCACCGCGAGGACGCGTTCTGGATCGAGGGGCTCGGCCGCCAGGGCGCGAGCTTCGGCGTGCCGGATGCGCGACCGTTCACGCCCGACCGCTGGCTCGACCAGGGGGACGTCGTGACGGTGGGCGAGCTCGCGTTCGACGTGCTGCACTGTCCCGGCCACACGCCCGGCCACGTCGTGTTCGCGTCGAGCGAGCGCGGCATCGCGTTCGTCGGCGACGTGCTGTTCGCCGGCTCGATCGGCCGCACCGACTTCCCGCGCGGCGACTTCGACACGCTGATCCGGTCGATCACCGAACGGCTGTGGCCGCTCGGCGACGACGTGCAGTTCGTGCCGGGCCACGGCCCGATGTCGACGTTCGGCGACGAGCGCCGCACGAACCCGTTCGTGAGCGACGCGGCGCTGGGGCGGGCGCATCCGCGTGCGCCGGTCGAGGGTGACTGAGGCGCCCGCACCCCGCCCAGCCCGTGCCAGCCGGCCATCACCCCCCGTCAGGAACGGGGGGCGCGACGCCGCGCCAGTGACCAACCCGGGGAAGGGATGACCATGCCCGACATGCTCGTGAAGCTCTGGGAGCTGCCGCCGCTCGAGCCGGCGATCGAGAACGCGGCGGCGCGCGGCGTCGTCGTGCGCCGCGCGCTCGCGCCCGAGAAGCCCGCCGTGCTCGACTGGATGCGCGCGCACTTCCCCGCGTGGGCCGCCGAGGCCGACGTCGCGTTCTCGCGCCAGCCGGTCGCGTGCTTCGTCGCGATCCGCGACGGCCTCGTGCTCGGCTTCGCGTGCCACGACGCGATCGCGCCCGACTTCTTCGGACCCACGGCGGTGCTCGAGCCCGCGCGCGGACAGGGGCTCGGCCGCGCGCTCGCGCTCGCCGCGATGCACGCGCTGAAGGCGCAGGGCTACGCGTACGCGATCGTGGGCGGCGTCGGGCCGGCGGCGTTCTACGAGAAGACGCTGGGCGCGGTCGCGATCGCCGGGTCGGCGCCGGGCATCTACGCGGGGATGCTGAAGTCGACGTCGGGCTGAAACCCCACCCACGCCGCTCGACGCCCCTGTGGGTCCGGTTTCAGCCGGACGCAGTTCGAACCGGCCAACCGCGGCCCCCTTGACCGCCGTCAACCCGAATCGCGCGGGATGGTTTTCACTAGCGGCATCGCCACCCCGCGTCGGCTGCCCGACGCCCCCGGAGCAACGCCGTGACCGACCCCGTCGCCGCCTGGCACACCGAGCACGCCTACTTCGCCCAGCTCCTGCGCCTCCTGCGCCGGGAGATCGACGTCATCCACGGGGGCGGCGACCCGAACTACGAGCTGATGGTCGACGTCCTGCGCTACCTGCACGAGTACGCGGACCGCGTCCACCATCCGCGCGAGGACGTCGCGTTCGCGCGCCTCGCGCGCCACAGTCCCGAGATGAAGGCGACGCTCGACCGGCTCCACCAGGAGCATCGCGTCATCGAGACCGCGGGCGCGGACCTGCTCGCCCGGGTCGAGGCGGCCGTGGGCGGGGAGGTCGTGCCGCGCGAGAAGATCGAGGCGGCCGCCGCGACGTTCCTCGTGTTCTACGAGAGCCACCTCGCGCGCGAGGAGAACGAGGTGCTCGCGCGCGCCGGCAAGCTGCTGACCGCCGCGGACTGGGACGCCGTCCGCTCGAGCGTCCCCGCGCTGCCGGATCCCGTGTTCGGCAAGGATCCGCAGGAGCGCTTCAGGCAGTTGCGGCGGCAGATCGCGCGGGAGTCCTGAGCGCCCGCGTGGCCCGCCGGCTCACGGCCGCCGCGCTGCGTCGATTCGGCGCGCGCCGCGGGCGCGCCGGCGCCGGGGTGGCGCCCTCGAGCCATGCCGACAGGCCTCACTCTGCTCCGACCGGCCGCGACGCTCGCGGCTGCGATCTTCGCCGTTGCGCTCGGCGGATGCGCGTCACAGCCGTTGCTCTATCCACGCTACCCGGATGATCCGCTCGCTGCCGCGACCATCCCGACGGACCAGGCGAGAGTGACCGTGTACCGAATGGCGCCCGAGCCCCACCCCTGGTATTTCCCCACTGCCGCATTGCGGAAGGTCGAGGTGGAACTGGACGGCGCTTCGCTCGTGCCGGACGTCGACATCGGCGAGTATGGCGTGCGCATCGTGGCCACCGGCGCACACGCGCTGCGCGTCGGGCTCTCCGGGTGGCCGGGGAGCTGCGTCGTGAACGTCGACCTCGCCGCGGGGACGACCAGCTACTACCGGATCCTGCCCAGGCCCTCGTACTGGCACGCGACGCTCGCCGCGCAGGTGACGTACGGCGTGAGCGCCGGCATCCCTCTCGTCGGCCTTCTCGGCATGGGCGCGGCCGCCGCAGCGGCGGCCGCTGCCGCCGCGGCCGAGTCCGAGGGCAAGGTATGCGGCGGTCCGTTCTCGATCGCCCCCGTGGACGAGGGCGCCGCGCTCCCGATGCTCAGGGAATTTCGGACCGCCCACTGAGGTGCCGCGGTGGTGCGTGGCGTCGTCGGATCACAGCGGCGGCAGCTTCGCGAGAAACCGCTCCATCATCGCCGTCCCGAACGGCGTGGGCCGCTGGGCAGGCGCACGGTCGTGGACTTCGGGAATGCCGAGCCTCCGCGCGACGATGCGCTTGCCGTAGCAGACGAACGTGTCGATCGAGCCCATCATGAACGTGACGAGGGGCAGCATCGCGCGGTAGTGCGCCTCGGCCTCGTCCTCGCGGCCGGCGCGCATCGCGTCGTAGCAGGCGACCTGCAGGTCGAAGCACTCGGGTGCCGGGATCATGCCCGCGCAGCCCGCGCGCAGGCAGTCGGGCAGCTCGAGCCCGCCGCGGCCGTTGAGCACGCGGTAGGCGCCCTCCGTCTCCTCGATCAGCCGCGCGATCGCCGCGGCCGGCGCCTCGCCCTTGAGGAGGCACACGTTCGGGTGGTTGCGATTGAGCGACTTCAATCCCGCGTTCGACAGCCCGATGCCGAGGAACTGCGCGGCGTTCTGGATCGCGACCGGCAGCGGCGACGCGTCGGCCACGGCGCCGAAGAAGCGCAGGTACTCGATCTCGGGCAGGCCGGCCACCGGCGGCGGCTGCAGGATCACCCAGTCGGCGCCCGCGTCGCGCGCGGCGCGGACGAACGCGACCTGGCCGTGCACGGACGGCTCGGCCACGGTCACCGCGAGCGGCAACCGCTTCGCGACCGCCTCGGCGGTCCACTCCACGATCGCGCGGCGTTCGGCGGCGTCGAGCTTGTTCGTCTCGGTCGCGAGCCCGAGCACCGCGACGCCGTGCGCGCCGTGGCGGATCGCCGCCTCGACCTGCGCGGCGATCGGCGCGCGCTGCGGATGACCGGCCGCGTCGAAGTACGCGTAGAGGATCGGGTGGATGCCGTGGAAGCGGGAGAGGTCCATCGCGCGGGCGCCGGTCGCGGGCGCAGCGCCCGTGGCCGCATGCTACGCCGGCCGGCCCCGGCGCGGGACTCCCCTCAGTGCGGCACGGGCGGCGTCGCCTCGATCCTCGCGAGGAGCCGGCGGCCCCAGGCGCCGCCGGGACGGGCGACCAGGCGCTCGGCCAGCACGTGCTTCGCGAGCGACGCCCGGCCCGCGCGGCGCGCGGCGTCGACGAGCGTCAGCGACAGGACGTCGCGCTGCGCGTGGCTGCCGCCGAACCGGTGGGCGATGTCGCGCACCGAAGCGATCAGGTCCGCGGCTTCGTCGTAGCGACCGCGGCCGTAGGCGTCCACCGCGCGGACCAGCGGCGCCCCCACCTCGCGCTCCATCGCCGCGTTGGCATCGCCCGCTTCGGCCGCTCGCGCGACGTGGGCGAGCAGCCGCTCCATCGCCGCGTCCCGGTGCGTCGCGGCGAACGCCAGCGCCGCGTGCAGGTCGTTGAACGCGTAATAGCCTCCCTCGCCGTCGAGCTTCGCCTCCCACTCGTCGGCGACCCCCTCGAAGCGCGTCCCGACGTCGGCGCCCTCGAGCACGAGGCGCCACAGGAGCGCCGTCGCGTCGACGAGCATCAGGAGCATCGGCGCCGGCCCCGAGTGGATCGAGCGGTCGTAGAGCGCGAGCGCGGACGCGTGGTCGCCGCCGTCGAGATGGAAGAGCGCCAGGTGCCAGAAGTTGTGGAACGCGAAGCCGTTGTCGGGCGCCCAGTCGCGCTCGCGCGAGGTCAGCCACTCGACGCCTTCGGCGACGCGGCCCTGCATCTCCATCACGTGCGTCGCCGCGTGCACGGCCCAGCCGTCCTTCGGCTCGATCGCGAGCGCCGCCCGCGCCGCCTCCTCCGCCTCGGGGTACTGGTTCATCTCCTCCAGGCCGAACGCGTACATGCCGAGCACGTACGAGTAGCCGGGCACGTCGCGGCTCCAGTGGGGGAGCACCCTGGCGACCCGATTGCGCAGGTTCAGCGCGTCGCCGCGATAGAAGTCCATCAGGTGGGCCACCTGCAGCGCGAGCGCATCGCGCGGGTAGTCGGCGAGCACCGAATCGAGCGTACGGCAGGCCGCGTGCCACTCGCCCGCCGCGAGCTGCCTCGCGGCGCGCAGCAGCCCGCGCTCGCGATCGTTGGCGCTGCCGCCGTGTCCCTCCGCCGCGGCGATCGCCTGGCCGATCGCCGGCGCGAACTGCCGCTCCGCGTACGTCGCGAGCGTCAGCGCCTTCATCAGGTGGCCGGCGACGAAGTCGGGCGATTCGGCGAGCGCCTCGTCGATCGTCGCGACGGGATCGCCGACGTAGGTCTGGAGCTCAACCAGGGCGGTCTCGTAGCGCGCGAGTGCGCGCTCGGAGCCGCCGGACACCGGGATGCCACGGGCGTCGTGTCTCATGGGCGGGGCCTCAGGAACGAACGGCCGCCCCTGCGGGCGGGGCATCATGTTGCGTCGGCGCGACGCACGGCGCAACGGGTGGATTCGCGTACGGGCACGCCCGTCGTGGCGCGCCGCCCGCGCCTCCCGGACGCGCGAGGCCGCTTCAGCCGCTCGTCGGCTCGAACAGCTCGACCGGGTTGCCCGACGGGTCCTCCGCGAGCACCTGGCGGCCGCCCGGCCCCGCGACCGGCTCGTTGCGGAACTTCGCGCCGGCGTCGCGCAGCCGCGCGATCGCCGCGTCGAGGTCGTCGACCTCGATCACGATGCGGTTCCAGCCGCCCGGCGCCGGCGTCGCGCCGTCGGGCATCGGGCGTTGCGCCGAGGTGCCGGGCCCGGCGATCCACAGGGCGAGCCCCTGCCGCTCGACGATCGCGAACGGCGGGCCCCAGCGGTCGACGAGCGCGAAGCCGAGCGCCGCGTAGAACGGCAGGACGGCGTCGACGTCGTGGACGAGGTAGCGGACGGTGGGCATGGCGATGCTCCGGGAGACGCGGGGGTGCTGTCGGTGCGCGGGTCAGATGCCGAGGAGCCTCGCGATGATCGACTTCGCGACGAAACCGATCATGCCGAACGCGAGCACGAAGAAGAGCACGAACGTCCCGAGCTTTCCGGCCTTCGACTTCCGCGCGAGGTCGAAGATGATGAACAGCATGTAGAGCATGAACGCCCCGATGCCGAACGTCATCCCGAACTCGGTGATCTGCTCCTCCGAGAAGCCGAACATCGCGCGCCGTCCCCGGGGCAGGCGCTACTCGGCGCGCGGCGGCGCGCCCGCCGCGTCCACGGTCTCGCGGTACGCGTGCCAGGTCGCGTGCCCGACGACCGGGATCGAGAACGCGAAGCCGATCATCGCGCTCGCCATCGAGAGCGCCGTCAGCACCATGATGATCGTCGCCCACAGCGCCATCGCCAGCGGGTTCGCGCCCACCGCCCGCACGCTGGTCACCACGGCCGAGCCCAGGTCGATCCGGCGGTCGAGCAGCAGCGGCACCGAGACCACGGTCGCCGCGAACGTGAACGCGGCGCCGATGCCGCCCGCGAGCATCCAGATCCAGAAGAGGTTCGACCCCTCGGACAGCACGACGTAGCGCAGGAAGCCGTCGAGCCCGACGATCGGCTCGCGCACGAACAGCGCGACCAGCACCGACGAGAACAGCACCCAGGCGGTCGCCGCGAACGCGAGGCCGACGCCGAGCCAGACCAGCGGGCGCGTGCCGCGGATCCACGCGTCCATCGCCTGCGCGAGGTTCGGCCGCTCGCCGCGCTCGAGGCGGCGCGAGAGCTCGTAGAGGCCGGTCGCGAGGATCGGCGCGACGAGCACGAAGCCGGAGAACGCGCCGGGCAGGATCGGCCAGACCCGCAGCGCGATCGTCGCGATCGCGAGGCCCGCGACCGCCACGATCACGCCGTGCAGGAGGCTCGGCCCGAAGGCGCGCGCGAAGTCGCGCCACCCGAGCGCGAGCCAGCGGAACGGCGCGTCGAGTCCGACCTCGCGCACGGGGAGCGGGCCGGTCCCGGCCGCGGGGGCTTCGTCGGTCATGGCGCCTCGGGGGGCTTGCCGGACGGCGCGGCCGCCACCTCGACGCGCAGCGCGCGCGACGTGTCGACGCGCAGCTCGCGCTGCGGGAACGCGATCGAGATGCCCGCCTCGGCGAGCTGCTTCTCGAGCATGAAGCGCAGGTCGCTCGCGACGCGCAGCGCCGAGACCTGCGGCCTGAGCTCGACCCAGAAGTAGAGCGTGAGCACCTGCGCGCTGTCGCCGAAGTCCTCGAACACGACGAACGGCGCCGGATCGGCGAGCACGTTGCCGTGGCGCTTCGCGGTCGCCTCGATCAGCTCGGCCGCCTGCCGCATCGGCGTCCCGTACGCGACGCCGACCGACACGCTGCGCCGCACCGAGCGGCTCGTGAGCGTCCAGTTGGTCACCTTGTGCTCGAGCAGCATCGAGTTCGGGACGATGGTCTCGAGCCCGTCGGCGCCCGCGACCGTCGTCGAGCGCAGGTCGACGCTGGTCACCGTCCCGGTCACGCCGTCGATCTCGATCGTGTCGCCGACCTGCACGCGGCGCTCCATCAGCAGGATCATGCCGCTGATGAAGTTGCGGATGATCGTCTGCGTGCCGAAGCCCACGCCGATCGCGAGCGCGCCGCCCAGGAACGCGAACACGGTGATCGGGATGCGCACGACGTTGAGCGTCAGCAGCAGCAGCCCGACCGCGACGACCGCGAGCGCCCAGCGCCGGATCGTCTTCGCGCGCGCCGCGTCGCGGCCCGCCGCGACCGCCCGCCGTTCGACGAACCGCACGAGCCTCGCGGCGAGCCAGTAGCCGATCACGAACAGCAGGAGCGCGCCGACGCTCTTGCCCACGGTGACGCCACGCTCGACCGTCACCGCCTTCCCGTCGACGACCGACGAGTCCTCGACCGCGAACAGCTCGAAGTTCCAGAGCGCGCGGACCGCGTCGCGGACGTCGAGCCAGGCGCCCGCGAGGCGCGCGCGCCAGTCGCGGGCGGCGTCCGCCTTCTCGGCGTCGCCGATCCAGCGCGTGAGGACGCGCAGGGCCTCCGCGTGGCGCGCCTGGATCCGCTCGTAGGCGGCGAGCTCGCGCGCCGCCGCCTTCGCCGCGTCGGCACGGTAGCGTGCGAGCGCCGGAGCGCCCGCCGGCTCGTCCGCGGCCGTCTCGGCCGCGCGCAGCCGCGAGCGCGAGCCGCTCACGGCGTCGTCGATGTAGGCGCGCCAGCTCGTGAGCTGCGCGGCGCCTTCGCGCATTCGCGCGAGCGCGGCGCGGCGCGCCTCCTCGTCGGTGGCGTGGAAGAGCGCGTAGCGGTGCCCCCACATCTGCGACGCGAGGCTCGCGAGCGTCGAGACGCCGGTGAGCGCCTCGCCCTCGACCGCGAGCGTGTCGACCCAGGCCTGGGCGGCGCGCAGCCGCGCCTGCGCCGCCTCGGCCGCCGGTGTCCCGGTTTTCGCGGCGTCCGCTTCGCGCGACGCCGCATCGCGCTCCCGGACGCGCTCGGCCGACTCGCGCTGGAGCGTCGTGCGCTCGCGCCGCAGCGCCTCGAGCGACTCGTCGAGGCGCTTGCGCGCCGCGGCGAGGTCGCTCTCGTCGAAGCGCATCGAGCGCATCGCCGCCCCGACCTGGCGGTCGAGGAGCTTGAGCTCGGCGCGCCGCGCGTTCGCCTCCTCCCGCTTGCCATCGGCCGCCATGCGCGCGAGCGCCGCGCGCGCCCCGACGCTGCGCGCCTGCCAGTCGGCCGCGTCCGCGCGCCACGCGGTGGCCGCGCGCTGCGGTCCGTCCGACGCGATCTCGGCGGCCTCCCTCGCGCGGCGCAGCTCCTCGTCGGCGCGCCGCGCCGCCTCCTGCAGTCGATCGGCCTCGGCGTCGACGTGCGCTCCCGCCGACTCGATCGCCGCGATGCGGGCGCGCGCGGCGTCGGCCGCGTCGCGCAGCGCGTCGACGCGCGCGACCGGATAGGGCGGCGGCTCCGCGAACCCGGCCCACTCGCGCTCCGCGGCTTCGGCGGCGGCGCGCGCGGCCCGCAGGCGCTCGGCCTCCGCGAGCGCGCGGAGCTGCCCGTCGTACGCGTACGCGAGCGTCGCGACCGCCTCGTACCGCGCGTCCTCCTCGGCCGGCGTGATGCCCGCCGGCGGCGCGGACGGCGTCCGGTCGCGTTCCGCGCGGGCGGCGGCGGCGAGCTTCTCCAGGCGCGCGCGGGCGTCGGCGGCGGACTCGGCCGCCGGCGGCGGCGCCGGCGTCGTCGCCGCCGGCGCGGACTTGCCGCCGGGGAACCCCGGCAGCTGCGCGGCGGGTGCCGCCGCGATCGCCGCGAGCGCGATCGCGAGCACGGCACGCGCAACGGCCGATCGACGCGCGGGCCTCGCACTCACGCGAGCGGCACCTCGAGCAGGCAGCCGAACTCCCGCGGGAAGTCGACCGACACGCGCGCGTGCACCGCGCCCTGCTCGTCGTGGAAGCGCTGCGTGCCCGCGAGGGCGAACACGCCCTCGTGCCAGACGTTCGCGTGGAGGTAGAGCCCGCGCGTCCCGTCGAACCGGAACGCGACGAAGTGCTCCGGCCGCACGTCGTCGCCGGGGAGCGCGAGCGGCACGACGAACGGCCGCGCGTCGAGCGGGAAGAAGAGCTGGCCGCCGTCCGGATGGTAGTTGGCGTGCCACAGCAGCAGGCGCGCCGGCGCGCGGCCGTGGTCCTCGCGCGCGTCGGCCGGTTCGCACGCGTACGCGAGCACGTAGTGGCCGCCGACCGCCTCGTTGCGGCCGTAGAGGACGTCGCCCTTCCACTCGCATCGGAACGTCCCCTCGGTCGTGCCGCCCTCGTCGCCCGAGTCCTCGTCGACCGGGCGCCACCCCTGCGCGGGCCAGCGCGTGATCTCGACCTCGACCGCCGACGGGTCGTCGACGAGCCGGCCGTAGCCCGCGAGGTTCGCCTCGGTCGCATCCACCAGCGGCAACACGACGCGCTTCAGTCCGCGCGGGACGGCCGGGTTCAGGTAGTCGGGAGCGTTGGCCATGGCGTCGGTCGCGGCGGTGCGTCATTTTGGCCTGCGGACCGGCCTGTGGGAAGATTGTCCGCCGACGTTTCCCGTCCCGCGGCGGAACGGATGGCCCGCCGCCGCAATTCAGGAGGAGGCCGCATGATCGCCCGCCACGCGCAACGTCTCGCCCTCGCCGCCTTCGCCGCCCTCGCGCTCCTCGCCCCCGGCGCGCGGGCGCAGCCGTACCCGAGCCATCCGGTGCGCATGGTCGTCCCGTTCGCGCCGGGCGGAGCGACCGACATCATCGCGCGCATCGTCGCGCAGAGGCTCGCCGACCGGCTCGGCCAGAGCGTCGTCGTCGAGAACAAGCCGGGCGCGGGGACGACGATCGGCAACGCCGAGGTCGCGAAGGCGAAGCCCGACGGCTACACGTTCCTGTTCGCTCCCACGCCCTTCGTGATCTCGCAGGTCGTCTACCCGAAGCTGCCCTACGACCCGCAGAAGGACTTCGCGCCGGTCTCGCTGCTCGCGACCTCGCCGTTCATCCTGGTCGTCAACGCGGCGTTCCCCGCGAGGACCACCGCCGAGCTCGTCGCGATCGCGAAGGCGAAGCCGGGCACGGTCACGTTCGCGTCGGCGGGCAACGGCACGGTGCCGCACCTCGCGGGGGAACTCTTCAGGCTGCGCGCGGGCGTCGACATCGTGCACGTGCCCTACAAGGGCGGCGGCCCGGCGATCGTCGACCTCGTGTCCGGCCAGGTGCCGATGATGTTCGCGACCCCGATCGAGGTGAGCGCGCACGTGCAGTCGGGCAAGCTGCGCGTGCTCGGCACGACCTCGCTCGCGCGGCTCGCCGCGATGCCCGACGTGCCGACGCTCTCCGAGAGCGGCTACCCGGACTTCGAGGTGCTGTCGTTCTTCGGCGTGCTCGCGCCGGCCGGCACGCCGCCCGAGATCGTCGACCGCGTCGCCGCGGATCTCGCGGCGGTCATGGAGCTGCCCGACGTCCGCGAGCGCTTCGCGCAGCAGAGCGCCGAGGCGCGCGTGCTCGGCCCGGCGGCGTTCTCGGCGTTCCTCGCGCGCGAGCGCGACAAGTGGGCGGACATCGTGAAGCGCTCCGGGGCGAAGGTGGATTGAAGGCGCGGGCCCCGGGAGCCGGGCGCCGGGCGTCGGCACCCGGCTTCCGCCCCCCGACTTCCGACTTCCGCGCAGCGCCCCGCGCCGCGCCTCAGTGACTCGGCCTCCCCACGCCCGCCCCCGATCCGCCGACGAGGAACTCGAGGTCGACGCCCTTGTCGGCCTGCTGCACGGTGTCGCAGTAGAGCTTCACCCAGCCGCGATCCGAATGCGGCTTCGGCGCCTTCCACTTCGCGCGCCGCGCGGCGAGCTCTTCGTCGGAGACGTGCAGCCACAGCTTGCGCCTCGCGACGTCGAGCTCGATCGTGTCGCCGTTCCGCACGAGCGCGAGCGGCCCGCCCACCGCCGCCTCGGGAGCCGTGTGCAGCACGACGGTGCCGTACGCGGTGCCCGACATCCGCGCGTCCGAGATCCTCACCATGTCGGTGACGCCCTGCTTCAGCAGCTTCGCCGGCAGCGCGAAGTTGCCGACCTCCGGGAATCCGGGGTAGCCCTTCGGCCCGCAATTCTGCAGCACGAGCACGTCGTCGGCCCGCACGTCGAGCTTCGGGTCGTCGATGCGCGCGTGCAGGTCCTCGATGTCGCGGAACACGACCGCGCGCCCCTTGTGGCGCATCAGCTTCGGCGTCGCCGCCGAGGGCTTCAGCACCGCGCCGTCGGGCGCCAGGTTGCCGCGCAGCACCGCGATGCCGCCCTGCCGCTTGAACGGCTTGCCGATCGGCGTGATCACCTTCGTGTCGTAGTTGACCGCGTCCTTGCAGTTCTCCCAGATCGTCCTGCCGTTGACGGTCGGCGCGTCCCGGTGGATGAACCGGCCGAGCTCGCGGATCACGACCGGCAGCCCGCCCGCGTAATAGAAGTCCTCCATCAGGTACTCGCCCGACGGCATCAGGTTCACGAGGCACGGGATCTCGCGGCCGAGCCGGTCCCAGTCGTCGAGCGCGAGCTTCACGCCGAGCCGCCCGGCGATCGCGAGCAGGTGGACGACGGCGTTCGTCGAGCCGCCGATCGCGCCGTTCACCATGATGGCGTTCTCGAACGCCTGCCTGGTCAGGATCTTCGAGATCCGCAGGTCCTCGCGCACCATCTCGACGATGCGCCGGCCGACCAGCCGGCACAGCACCTTGCGGCGCGAGTCCACCGCGGGGATCGCGGCGTTGGTCGGCAGCCCCATGCCGAGCGCCTCGACCATCGACGCCATCGTCGACGCGGTGCCCATCGTCATGCAGTGACCGGCCGAGCGCGACTGGCAGGCCTCGACCTCGATCATGTCCTCCTCGGTGAACTCGCCGGTCTTGAGCTTCTCGGTCACCTGCCAGACCATCGTTCCCGAGCCGATGTCGCGGCCGCGGAACTTGCCGTTCAGCATCGGGCCGCCCGAGATGCCGATCGTCGGCAGGTCGACCGAGGCCGCGCCCATCAGGAGCGCCGGCGTCGTCTTGTCGCAGCCCATCATCAGCACGACGCCGTCGAACGGGTTGGCGCGGATCGACTCCTCGACGTCCATCGACGCCTGGTTGCGGAACAGCATCGCGGTCGGCCGCATCACCGGCTCGCCCAGGCTCATCACCGGGAACTCGAGCGGGAAGCCGCCGGCCTCGAGGACCCCCGCCTTCACGTGCTCGGCCAGCTCGCGGAAGTGCGCGTTGCAGGGCGTCACCTCGGACCACGTGTTGCAGATCCCGATCACCGGCTTGCCGACGAACAGGTCGTGCGGGAAGCCCTGGTTCTTCATCCACGAGCGGTGGACCAGCGCGTCGCGGTCGCCGGGGGCGAACCACGCCTCGGAGCGCAGCCTGCGCCGCTTCGTCGTCGTCTTCTTGCTCATCGTCTTCCTTCCGGGAGGTGGGAGGTGCGGCCCGCGTCGCCGCAGGCCCGGGGAGCGCGCTCGATCGCGCCGCCCGCGGTCACATCACGGCCCCGACGTACCAGGGCACGAACTCGTTCTGGCCGTAGCCGTGCCGCTCGCTCTTCGTCCGCTCGCCCGAGCAGGTCGCGAGCATGAGCTCGAACAGCTTCTCGCCGACCGACTCGACCGACGCGTCGCCGTCCGCGATCCCGCCGGCGTTGAGGTCGATGTCCTCCTCCTGCCTCACCCACAGCGGCGTGTTCGTCGAGATCTTGAGCGACGGCGACGGGGCGCAGCCGTAGGCGGATCCGCGCCCGGTCGTGAAGCAGATCAGGTTCGCGCCGCCGGCGACCTGGCCGGTCGCCGACACCGGGTCGTAGCCGGGCGTGTCCATGTAGACGAAGCCCTTCGCGGTCACCGGCTCCGCGTACTCGTAGACGTCGACGAGGTTCGTCGTGCCGCCCTTCGCGACCGCGCCCAGGCTCTTCTCGAGAATCGTGGTGAGCCCGCCGGCCTTGTTGCCCGGCGACGGGTTGTTGTTCATCTCGCCCTCTTCGCGCGCGGTGTAGCGCTCCCACCACCGGATCCGGGCGACGAGCTTCTCGCCGACCTCGCGCGAGACCGCGCGGCGCGTGAGCAGGTGCTCGGCGCCGTAGATCTCGGGCGTCTCCGAGAGGATCGCCGTGCCGCCGTGGCGCACCAGCGCGTCGACGGCCGCGCCGAGCGCCGGGTTCGCCGTGATGCCCGAGTACCCGTCGGACCCGCCGCACTGCAGCCCGACGACGATGTTCGACGCGGCCACCGGCTCGCGCTCGACGCCGTTCGCGTGCGGCAGCATCGCCTCGATCATCGCGACGCCGAGTGCGACCGTCTTCGCGGTGCCGCCGGTGTCCTGGATGCTGAAGGTGCGCAGGAGCGGCCCCTCGTCGAGGTGCTCCGCGCCCAGGAGCGAGCCGATCTGGTTCGCCTCGCAGCCCAGCCCGACGATGAGCACGCCGGCGAAGTTCGGGTGCCGCGCGTAGCCGGCGAGCGTGCGGCGGAGGAGCTTCATGCCCTCGCCGTGCGTGTCCATGCCGCAGCCGGAACCGTGCGTCAGCGCGACCACGCCGTCGACGTTCGGATAGCGGGCGAGCGCGCCCGAGCGCGTCACGTGGTCGGCGATCGCGCGGGCGACCGTCGCCGAGCAGTTGACCGTGGACAGGATGCCGAGGTAGTTGCGCGTGGCCACCCGGCCCGCGTTGGGCCCCTCGCGCCGGACGATGCCCCGGAAGGTCGCCGGCCGGTCGACGTAGCGAGTCGGCCGCGCGTCGGCGCCGAACGCGTAGTCGCGGTCGAACGCGCCCATCGCGAGGTTGTGCAGGTGGACGTGCTCGCCCGGCGCGATGTCGCGCGACGCGAAGCCGATGACCTGGTTGTAGCGCTTGACCGGCCCGCCGGCGCGGATCGCCCGCGTCGCGACCTTGTGCGCGGGCGGCACGAGCCCCGCGACGGTCACGTTCTCGTCGACGAGGCGCGTGCCGCCGACGAGCTGCTGGCGGGCGATGACGACGTCGTCGTCGGGGTGCAGGCGGATCGTGAGCGAGGCGCGCGTGAGCATCTTGTCTCCTTGCCCGATCTCAGGCGGCGACCGTCGCGCGCGCGACGGCCCTCCGCTCGATCGCGGCGAAATCCCAGTCGATGCCGAGCCCGGGGGCGTCCGGCGGAACGGCGTGGCCGTCGTGCAGCGTCAGGCGCGACGTCGTGACGTCGTCGAGCTGCGGGATGTACTCGACCCACGCGCCGTTCGGCACGGCGGCGGCGAGCGAGACGTGCAGCTCCATCAGGAAGTGCGGGCAGACGGCGACGCCGAACGACTCGGCGAGGTGCGCCACCTTGAGCCAGGGGGTGATCCCGCCGATCCGCGCGCAGTCGACCTGCACGATCGAGCACGCGTCGCGCTCGAGGTACTCGCGGAAGTGCTGGAGCGAGTAGAGCGACTCGCCGACCGCGATCGGCATCGGCGCGGCGCGGGCGAGCTCGGCGTGGCCGCCGAGGTCCTCGGCGGGAAGCGGCTCCTCGAGCCACGCGAGGCCGAACGGCGCGAACGCCCGGGCGCGACGCAGCGCCTCCGACACCGTGAAGCCCTGGTTCGCGTCGGTCATGATCTCGAAGGCGTCGCCCACCGCGGCGCGCACGGCCTCGAGCCGGCCGACGTCCTCCGACACGCGCGGACGGCCGACCTTGAGCTTCGCGCCGAGGAAGCCCGCCTCGCGCGCCGCGAGCGTCTGCTCGACGATCTCGTCGCGGGAAAGGTGGAGCCAGCCGCCCTCGGTCGTGTAGGTCGGCACCCGCCGCTGCGCGCCGCCCGCCATCCTCCACAGCGGCAGCCCCGCGCGCCGGCAGCGCAGGTCCCACAGCGCGGTGTCGACGGCGGCGAGCGCGAGGCTCGTGATCGCGCCGACCGCCGTCGCGTGCGTGTGGAAGAAGAGCCTCTTCCAGAGCCGCTCGACCTCGGAGGCGTCCTCGCCCACCAGGAGCGGCGCCAGGTGGTCGCGCAGCAGCGCGACGACCGACGAGCCGCCGGTGCCGATCGTGTAGCCGTAGCCGGTCCCCTGCGCGCCGTCGTCGCAGGTGAGGCGCACGATCGGCGTCTCCTGCGCGACGAACGACTGGATCGCGTCGGTGCGGACGACCTTCGGACGGAGGTCGACCTGCAGGATCTCGACGCGCTCGATGCGGCCCACGTCGCTATTTGTAGAAGATCGACGGCAGCCAGAGGACGGTCTGCGGCACGTAGGTGATGATCGCCAGCGTGACGAGCAGCGGCGCGAGCCACGGCAGCACCGCCTGCACGGTCGCCTCGAACGAGATTCGGGCGACCTTCTGCAGCACGAACAGCACCATGCCGACCGGCGGCGTGAGGAGCCCGATCATCAGGTTCAGCACCATCACGAGCCCGAAGTGCACCGGGTCGATGCCGAGCTTCGCGATGATGGGCATGAAGACCGGCACGAGGATCGTGATCGCCGCGATCGTCTCCAGGAAGCAGCCGACGAACAGCAGGAACAGGTTGGCGAGCAGCAGGAAGACGAGCGGGCTGTCGGAGATCGACAGCACCCAGGCGCCGATCGCGTCGGTCACGCGGGTCGTCGTCAGCACCCAGGCGAAGATCGACGCCGAGGCGACGATGAACAGCACGACCGCGGTCGTCTCGATCGTCTCCATCGAGACCTTGACGAGCATCCGCCAGTTCAGCGTCCGGTACCAGACGAAGCCCAGGAACAGCGCCCAGGCGACGGCAGCGACGGCGGCCTCGGTCGGCGTGAACAGCCCGGACGCCATCCCGCCGATCAGGATCACCGGCGTGAGCAGCGCCATGAACGCCTCGAACCTGAACACCTTGTCGGCGACGAGGAACGCGGCGAGCGGCAGGCCGAAGCGCACCCAGCCGGACAGGCTCTCGGCGTCGGCCGCCCACAGGAAGTAGAGGGCGACGGCGGCGGCGGCGACGAACCCGAGCTCGAAGAACGCGCGCCCCATCCGGCCCCACGAGAACGCGATGTCGCGGCCGTACTTCCGGACGTGCGCGTAGTAGGCGACCATGACCATCATGAAGATCGCCATCAGGATGCCGGGCAGGAAGCCGCCCGCGAACAGCTTGCCGATCGACGTGTTCGCCTGGACGCCGTAGATCACCATCGGCAGCGACGGCGGGATGATGGGCCCCAGCGTCGCGGAGGCCGCGGTGATCCCCACCGCGAACTCGGTCGGATAGCCGTGGTCCTGCATCGCCTTGATCTCGATCGTGCCCAGCCCGCCCGCGTCGGCCACCGCGGTGCCGGACATGCCGGCGAAGATCACGCTGCCGACGACGTTCACGTGGCCGAGGCCGCCCTTCAGCCAGCCGACGAGCGCGAGCGCGAAGTTGTAGATGCGGTTGGTGATCCCGGCCGAATTCATCAGGTTGCCGGCCAGGATGAAGAACGGCACCGCGAGCAGCGGGAAGCTGTCGACGCCGCCGACCATCCGGTGGACGACGGTGAGCGGCGGGATCGTTCCGGAGATCCAGATGTAGAGCAGCGACGCGATGCACATCGCGATCGCGATCGGCACCCCGGTCATCATGACCGCGAGGAAGCCTCCGAGCAGCACGCTGTTCATCGGTTTCCTCCCGGTTCAGGCTTCCGAGTCGCCGGGGCGCTCGAGCACGCTCCAGCCCTGCCGCCAGTGACGGACGGCCACCTGCGCCGCGCGAAGCGTCATCAGCGCGAATCCCGCCGCGACGAAGCCGTAGATGACGCTCATCGGCACGTCGATGACCGTCATCTTGAGGTTCCGCATCGGCATGATCAGCAGGCACGCGAGGTAGGTCGCGTAGGCCAGGAACCCGAGGCGGACGACGTCGACGAACGTCGACATCGCGCGCGCGGCGCGGGGCGGCAGGTACCGGTAGACGAACTCGACGTGGATGTGCGTGTTGCGCCGCACGCCCATCGCCGACCCGACGAACACCACGACGATCAGCAGGTAGCGCGCGATCTCCTCGGTCCACGCCGCCGAGTCGGCGAGCACGTAGCGCGTGAAGAACTGGTAGAAGACGTCCGCCGCGAGAAGCCAGAACACGCCGAACGTGAACCAGTCCTCCCAGCCGTAATGGGAGATGTCGACCGGCGCGTCGGTCGCGTGGAAGTGGCCCTCGGCGTCGAGGACCTGCTCTTCGTCGGCGGGTGTCGTCATGGCGTCCCGTTCCGGAGGGGAAGGCGCGAGCGCCCGGCGGCGGTCCCGAGGGGGCCGCGGCCGGGCCGGGGGGCCGCCGCCCCGCGGGCGGCGGCCCCTCGTGGTCACTTGAGCGCGACGATCCGGTCGTAGTCGGCGCGCGTGAAGCCCATCGACTCGAGCGGCGCGTTCTTCAGCACCGCGTCGACGAAGCTCTGGCGGTTCACCTGGACGATCTGCAGTCCCTTCGCCTTGAAGACGTCGACGAGCTCGGCCTCGCGCTTCTTGATCTGCGCGGTCGCGCGCGCGGCGGCCTCGCGCGTCACCTCGGTGAAGATCTGCTTCTCCTGGTCGGTGAGCTTGTTCCAGACGTGCGGCGCGATCTGCGTCGTGAGCCCGTCGACGATGTGGCCGGTCAGCATGATCGCCTTCTGCACCTCGTAGAACTTCTTCGCCTCGATCGTGGTGAGCGGGTTCTCCTGCGCCTCGACCGTGCCGTTCTGCAGCGCGAGGTAGACCTCCGCGAACGCGATCGGGGTCGGGTTCGCGCCGCAGGACTTCGGCGTCGCCATGTACGCGGGCACGTCGGGCACGCGGATCTTGAGCCCCTTCATGCCGGCGCAGTCGGTGAACGGCCGGTTCGACGTCGTGTGCCGGGCGCCGTAGTACGTGTACGCGGTGATCTGGATGCCGGTCTTCGCGCGGAACTCGTTGACCATCTCGCCGAACACCGCGCTCTTCGAGTAGGCCAGCAGGTGGTCGGCGTCGCGGAAGATGAACGGGTAGTACGCGATGCCCAGGCGCGGGTAGCTGCGCGCCGCGAACGACGGCCCGCTGATGATCATGTCGACGGTGCCGAGCGCCATCCCCTGGTTGATGTCGGTCTCCTTGCCGAGCGACGAGGCCGGGAACACCTCGATGTCGAACTTGCCGTTCGTGCGCCTCTTGATCTCGGCGGCCGCCCACACCGACTCGGTGTGGTAGGGCTCGCTGGTCTCGTAGACGTGCGCCCACTTGAGCTTCTGCTGCGCCGACGCGGGGCCGGCGGCGAGCGCGGCGGCCGCGGCGAGCGCGAGCGCGATGCGGGTCGAAAGTCGCATGGTTCCTCCTCGGTGTGCGGCCCCGGGCGATGCGCGCGCCCGCGGCCGTCGTTGCTCCCGTCTCGCGCGCCGGCGGGATCGCTCCCTGGGCGCGCCCCGGTCGTTCAGGCGCAGACCACCTGCACCTTCGTGCTCCGTTGCTTGTCGGCCGCCGCCGCGAACGCGGCGGCCGCGTCCTTCAGCGGGTACTGGCCGGTGAGGAGCGGCCGCACGTCGACGCGCCGCGCCGACAGGTACTCGACCGCCCAGTCGAACTCGATCCCCCAGCGGAACGCGCCGCGGAGGTCGATCTCCTTCGCCATCACCTCGTTGACGACGAACGGCAGCGGCTCGTGCGGCAGCGTGCCGACCTGGACGACCGCCCCGCCGCGCTTCACCGCGGCCACGCAGGCCTTGAGCGCGGCGAAGCTGCCCGACACCTCGTAGCAGACGTCGAACCGCGGCGCGGCGAGCGCCGCGGCGTCGCGGTCGGCGCGCAGCGCGACGTCCGCGCCGACGCGCTTCGCCTGCTCGAGCGGCCGGTCGAGCACGTCGCTCACCGTGACCTGCCGGGCGCCGGCGAGCCGCGCCGCCATCACGGTCAGGCAGCCGATCGTGCCCGCGCCGGTGACGAGCACCGACTTGCCGAGCAGGTCGCCGCCGCGGTTCACCGCGTGCAGCGCGACCGCGAGCGGCTCGGCGAACGCGAGCTCGCCCAACGACACGTCGCCGGCGACCGGGTAGCACTGGCGCTCGCCCATCACGAACAGCTCGCGGAACATCCCCTGCACGTGCGGGGTGAGGCTCGCGCTGCCGAGGAAGCGCATCGACGAGCACAGGTGCTCGCGCCCCTCGCGGCACGCCTCGCAGCGGCCGCACGCCTGCGACGGGGAGACCGCCACGCGGTCGCCCGTTCTCACGCGCGTGACGCCCAAGCCGACCGCCTCGACGACCGCCGAGGCCTCGTGGCCGGGGATCAGCGGCTCGCGCACGACGAAGCTCCCGTTGCGCCCCTCGAAGTAGTAGTGGAGGTCCGAACCGCAGATGCCGCCGGCGCCCAGCCGCAGCAGCACCTCGCCCGGCCCGGGGGCGGGCGCGTCCATCGGCTCGATCCGGAGGTCCTCCTTCGCGTGGATGCGGCAGGCGAGCATCGTCGTGGCCTCGTGGCGGCGGGGCGCTACTGGAGCGTATCCCAGCCCTTGGAAAAGCGCTTGTACGCCTGGTTGAGGTGCCGCTGCATCGCGGCCCGCGCGCCCGCCGGGTCGCGCCCGGCGATCGCCTTCAGCACCGACCGGTGCTCGGCCATCGCGGCGGTCCACAGCTCCGGCGAGTCGTAGTGGTGCTCGAGCTGCTGGTAGAGCGGGCCGACGCGCTCGTCCCACAGCAACTTGACGACGTGGACGAGCGCGCCGTTGCCGGTCGCCTCGGCGATGCGCATGTGGAACAGCCGGTCGCCGGCGAGCGGCTGCCTGCCGTCGCGGCGCTCGCGCTCCATCTCGTCGAGCGCCGACTCGATCGCGACGACCTGGGCCTTCTTCGCCGACTTCGCCGCGAGCGCGGCGCACTCGCTCTCGATCACGTAGCGCGCGCGGAGCAGCTCGAACGGCCCCGCCGCGGCCTCGTTGGCGGCGGGGACGTCGCCCGCACCGCCCGGCGCGAGCACGTAGATGCCCGAGCCGATCCGCACCTCGACGAGCCCCTCGACCTCGAGCGCGATCAGCGCCTCGCGCACCGACGGCCTCGACACGCCGAGCTGCTTCGCGAGGTCGCGCTCGGGGGGCAGCCGCGAGCCGGCGGGGAACTCGCCGGACTTGATGAGGCCGCGGATCTGGTCCGCGATCTGGCGATACAGGCGGCGGGGCTCGATGCTGTGGAAGGGCATGGCGAGGCTGCGCGCCGGGCGCGGCGGCGGGGAAGCGGCAGCGTAAAGCGGGCGCCCCGATTGGTCAACTGGTCCGACCAGTTTGCCCGCCTCCCGCGCAAGCGGTCAAGTGGTAATACCAGTGCCGCCCGGGCGCGCGTACAATCCGACGCCTCGGGGCGTCCGCCCGCCCCGGTCGACGCCCGTCCATGCCCGCCACCACGATCGCCCGCATCCGCGCCACGCCGGTCACCGTCCCGCTCGAGGCGCCGCTGCGCCACAGCAACGGGGCGCACTGGGGACGCTTCGTGCGCACGATCGTCGAGGTCGAGACCGCCGACGGCTACGTCGGGCTGGGCGAGATGGGGGGCGGCGGCGAGGACGCGACGCGCGCGTTCGCCGGGCTGGAGTCGTACCTCGCCGGCCACGACGTGTTCGCGCTCGAGGCGCTGCGCCTCAAGATCTGCAATCCGACGGCCTCCCTCTACAACAACCGGACTCAGCTGCACGCGGCGGTCGAGTTCGCGTGCCTCGACATCATCGGGAAGAAGCTGGGCGTCCCGGTCCACGCGCTGCTCGGCGGGAAGCTCCGCGACCGCGTCGCCTTCGCGAGCTACCTGTTCTTCCGCTACGCGAGCCCGGCCACCGGCCGGGGCGAGGTCCGCACGGTCGAGCAGCTCGTCGCGCACGCGCGCGAGCTCAAGGCGAGGCACGGGTTCACGTCGCACAAGCTCAAGGGCGGCGTGTTCCCGCCCGCGCACGAGCTCGCGTGCTACCGCGCGGTCGCCGAGGCGATGCCCGGGGAGGGCCTGCGCTACGACCCGAACGGCGCGCTCTCGTTCGACGACGCGGTCCACTTCGGGCGAGCGATCGAGGACCTGCGCAACGACTACTACGAGGACCCGGTGTTCGGCATCGCGCCGATGCGCGCGCTGCGCGACTTCGTGCGGATCCCGCTCGCGACCAACACCGTCGTCGTCAACTTCGAGCAGCTCGCCGCCAACGCGGCGATGCGCGCGGTCGACGTCGTGCTGCTCGACACGACGTTCTGGGGCGGCATCCGGCCCTGCGTCAAGGCGGCGGGCGTCTGCGAGACGCTCGGCACCCAGGTCGCCGTGCACAGCTCGGGCGAGCTCGGCATCCAGCTCGCGACGATGCTCCACCTGGGCGCCGTGATCCCGAACCTGGGCTACGCGGCGGACGCGCACTACCACCACCTCGCCGACGACGTGATCGTCGGCGGGCCGCTGCGCTACGAGGGCGGCACGATCCGCGTCCCCGACGGCCCCGGGCTCGGCGTGGCGCTCGACCGCGACAGGCTCGCGCACTACCACGAGCTCTTCCGCGAGCTGGGCGGCTATCCCTACGACCGCGACCCGGGGCGGCCCGACTGGTTCGCGCACGTCCCCAACCGCGACTGGGCGGACCCCGCCGACGCGCGCACGCCGGCGCTGGTGCGCTGAGCGCGCGGCAAGACTACGGAGCGACACGAGATGACAGGACGACTCGCCGGCAAGACGGCGTTCATCACCGCGGCGGGCCAGGGCATCGGCCGCGCGAGCGCGCTCGCGATGGCGCGCGAGGGCGCGACCGTGATCGCCACCGACGTCAACCCGAAGCTGCTCGAGGCGCTCGCCGGCACGCCCGGGATCACGACGCAGGCGCTCGACGTGCTCGACGACGCCGCGGTCGAGCGCACGATCGCGGCGCTGCCGCCGCTCGACGTCATGTTCAACTGCGCGGGCTACGTGCACCACGGCAGCATCCTCGACTGCACGCCGAAGGACTGGGACTTCAGCTTCGGCCTGAACGTCCGCGCGATGTACGTCGCGATCCGCGCGGCGGTGCCGAAGATGCTCGAGAAGCACCGGGCGACCGGCTCGTGGGCGAGCATCGTCAACATGGCGAGCATCGCCGGCTCGATCAAGGGCCTGCCCAACCGGTTCGTTTACGGCGCGTCGAAGGCCGCCGTCGTGGGCCTGACGAAGTCGGTCGCCGCGGACTTCGTGCAGAAGGGTATCCGCTGCAACGCAATCGCGCCGGGCACCGTCGACACCCCGTCGCTCGCCGACCGGATCAACGCGTTCCCGGACCCCGTCGAGGCGCGCAGGATGTTCGTCGCGCGCCAGCCGATGGGCCGGCTCGCCAGGGCCGAGGAAATCGCCCCGATCGTCGTGTTCCTCGCGTCCGACGAGAGCGCGTTCGCCACCGGCAACGTCTATTCGATCGACGGGGGCATGACGATCTGACGGCGTCGAGGGAGAATGGGCGGTGGAAGCCGGAAGACGGAGAATGGAGAATGGGCAAGCGGAGCGACGGCCGTCGCCGGCCGCCCGTTTTCCATTCTCGATTTTCCGGTTTCCCCTGCCGAACGTCCCCCTTCCCCATTTCCCCTGAGGAGTCCCCCATGAAGCTCGTCCGTTACGGTCCCCCCGGCAAGGAGAAGCCCGGCCTCATCGACGCCGATGGCAAGCTGCGCGACCTCTCGCGCAAGGTCAGGGACATCGACCCGTCGGTGCTGTCCGACGCCGCGCTCGCGGCGCTGCGCAAGCTCGACGTGAAGCGCCTCCCGCTGGTCAAGGGCCGGCCGCGGCTGGGCGCCTGCGTGACCGGCAGCGGCAAGTTCGTCGCGATCGGACTCAACTACATCGACCACGCGAAGGAGACCGGCTCGCCGATCCCCGAGCACCCGATCGTCTTCTTCAAGACGACCAACTGCATCCAGGGCCCGAACGACCCGATCATGCAGCCGAAGGGCTCGACGCAGCTCGACTACGAGATCGAGCTCGGGGTCGTGATCGGCAGGCGCGCGCGCAACGTCGACGAGAAGGACGCGCTGAAGCACGTCGCCGGCTACTGCCTGATGAACGACGTGTCCGAGCGCCACTTCCAGCTCAAGATCGGCGGCGGCCAGTGGAGCAAGGGCAAGGGCTGCGACACGTTCGGCCCGATCGGGCCCTGGCTCGTCACGCGCGACGAGATCAGGGACCCGCAGAACCTCGGCATGTGGCTCGACGTGAACGGCGTGCGCCGCCAGACCGGCAACACGAGCACGATGATCTTCGGCGTCGCGAAGCTGGTCGCGGACACCTCGCAGTACATGACGCTCGAGCCGGGCGACCTGATCACGACGGGGACGCCCCCGGGCGTCGCGCTCGGCATGAAGCCGCCGCAGTGGCTGCAGGTCGGCGACGTCGTCGAGCTCGGCATCGACGGGCTCGGCACGCAGAAGCAGAAGGTCGTCGCGTACAAGGCTCGCCGGTAGTCGGGGCGGCGGCGCGCGCTGCGTTGGAGCGGCGGTCTTCGACCGCCGCTCAGCTTTCGCGCAAGCCCCTTCGGCGCTGCGCCGGAGGGGATTGGAGGACGCCGGACTCGACGCACCGGCATCGAGGTGGCGGACGGCGGCGAGCGTTGCGTATACTTCGCGCATCCACGCTCCGGACCGCCGCGATGTCCCTGCTCCCGCCGCTCGACGACGCCGCGCTGTCGCCCGAGGCCCGCGCCGTGTTCGCGGACATCCGCGCGACGCGCAGCACCGACTACGTCAACGACTTCTGGCGCGTGCTCGCGAACGACCCGCCGACGCTCGCCCGCACCTGGTCGGCCGTCAAGCAGGTGATGGCGCCGGGCGCCCTCGACCCGCTCGTCAAGGAGCTCGTCTACGTCGCGGTGTCGGTCACGAACAACTGCGAGTACTGCATCCACACGCACACCGCTTCGGCGCGCGCGAAGGGGATGACCGGGGCGCAGTTCCGCGAGCTCATGGCGGTCGTCGCGCTCGCGAACGAGACCAACCGGCTCGCGAACGGCTACCGGATCGGCGTGGACGAGCGCTACCGGGCGCCGCTGGCGTAGCCTCCCGATGACGCCCGACGAACCCGCTCGCGATCCCGCGCGGACCGACCCGCTGTTCCCGGAGGCCGAGCCGCACGCGTCGGGCCGGCTCTCGGTCGACGGCCGTCACACGATCTACTGGGAGGAGTGCGGGAACCCGGAAGGGCAGCCGATCGTCTTCCTGCACGGCGGGCCGGGAGGCGGCTGCCTGCCGCACCACCGGCGCTTCTTCGATCCGTCCTACTGGCGCGTCGTGCTCGTCGACCAGCGGGGCGCGGGCCGCTCGACGCCCGTGGCCGAGATCGCCGACAACACGACCTGGCACCTCGTCGCCGACCTCGAGCGGCTGCGCTCGCAGCGCGGCATCGAGCGCTGGGCGCTGTTCGGCGGGTCGTGGGGCTCGACGCTCGCGCTCGCGTACGCGGAGTCGTTCCCGGAGCGCTGCACCGGCCTCGTGCTGCGCGGCGTCTTCCTCGCCTCCGCGGCCGAGATCGCGTGGTTCATGACCGGCATGCGCCAGGTGTTCCCGGAGGCGTGGGAGCGCTTCGCGTCGTTCCTGCCGCCCGAGGAGCGCGGCGACCTGCTGGGGGGCTACCACCGGCGCCTCGTCGACCCCGACCCGGCGGTGCACGGCCCCGCCGCGGCGGCGTGGGACGCCTACGAGAGCGACTGCGTGACGCTGCTGCCGCGCGCCGACGGGCCGCCGGCGTTCGAGAGCGACGCGGCGGCGCTCGCGATCGCGCGCATCGAGGCGCACTACTTCGTGCACCAGGGATTCCTCGCCGAGGGCGAGCTGCTCGGCAACGTGCACCGGATCGCGCACCTGCCGTGCACGATCGTGCAGGGCCGCTACGACGTCGTGTGCCCGCCGGTGACCGCGCACGCGCTCGCACGCGCGTGGCCGTCCGCCGAGTACGTCGTCGTGCCCGACGCCGGGCACTCGGCGCGGGAGCCGGGCATCGCGCGCGAGCTCGTCGCGGCGGTCGAGCGCCTCAAGCGGCGGCTCGCGGGGACCTGAGAACGAGCGGGGGACGATGAGCGTCCCGGGCGTTGGCGCCTCCTCGCGGCCCGCGGCGCCGGGCGCGAACGCGTCGTGGCTCGCGCGGAGCCTCGCGTCGGTCTGGCATCCGTGCACGCAGATGAAGGCGCACGAGACGCTGCCGCTCGTGCCGGTCGCGCGAGCCGAAGGCGTGTGGCTCGAGGACTTCGAGGGCCGGCGCATCCTCGACGCGGTGTCGTCGTGGTGGGTCAACCTGTTCGGCCACGGCGAGCCGCGCATCCGGGCCGCGATCGAGGCGCAGCTTCGCACGCTCGAGCACGCGATGCTCGCCGGCTTCACGCACCGGCCGGCGGTCGAGCTGGCCGAGCGGCTCTCCGCGATCGCGCCCGGCGGGATCGGCCACGCGTTCTACGCGTCCGACGGCGCGTCCGCGACCGAGATCGCGCTCAAGATGAGCTTCCACG
Organism: Burkholderiales bacterium; assembly: GCA_046347845.1. GTDB lineage: Bacteria > Pseudomonadota > Gammaproteobacteria > Burkholderiales > Casimicrobiaceae > VBCG01. The sequence goes on from JAXMFH010000006.1 coordinate 135,429, forward strand.
CGTGGCGCAACGCGGGACGCCCCGCCAAGCGGCGCTTCGTGAGCCTCGCGGGGAGCTACCACGGCGAGACGCTGGGAGCGCTCTCGGTCACGGACGTCCCGATCTTCCGCGACACCTACGATCCGCTGCTGCTCGCCAACGCGACGGTGCCCGTGCCCGACGCGCGGCTCGCCCGCGGCGGACGCTCGGCCGCCGACGTCGCGCGCGAGGCCGCCGGCGCGCTCGAGGCGTTCCTCGACGCGCACCACGAGACCGTCGCCGCGCTGATCGTCGAGCCGCTCGTCCAGGGCGCCTCGGGCATGGTGTGCTACGACCCGTCGTACCTGGCGCGCGCGAGAGCGCTCTGCACGCGCTACCGCGTCCACCTGATCGCCGACGAGATCATGACCGGCTTCGGCCGCACCGGGACGATGTTCGCGTGCGAGCAGGCGGGCGTCGCGCCGGACCTGATGCTGCTGTCGAAGGGCATCACCGGCGGATTCCTGCCGCTCGCGTGCGTGCTCGCGTCCGAGGCGATCTACGAGGCGTTCTACGACGACGACGCCGCGCGCGGCTTCCTGCACTCGCACTCGTACACCGGCAACCCGCTCGCGTGCGCCGCCGCGCTCGCGGTGCTCGACATCTTCCGCGACGACGGCGTGATCGCCGGCAACCGCGCGCGCGCCGCGCGATGGGACGCGATCGCCGCGCCGCTCGCTTCGCACCCCAGGGTGCGCGATTTCCGCCGTTGCGGCATGATCGTCGCTTTCGAGGTCGACAGCGGCCGCGCCGACTTCGCGCGCTGGTGCTTCGCCGAGGGCATCGCGCGCGGGATCCTGCTGCGGCCGATCGGGGCCACCGTGTACCTGATGCCGCCCTACGTGATCGCCGACGACGAGTTCGCGCTGCTCGTCGAGCGCACGCGCGCCATCCTCGACGAGGCTTGAGCGTGCGCGCGAGCCTCGCCCGCCTCGCGCTGCTGGCGGCGGCGACGCTGCCGCTCGCGGCCACGGCGGCGCTGCCCCGCGAGATCGCGCGCGCGTTCCTCGACCAGGGCATTCCGCTCGACCACGTCGCGATCGTCGTCCAGGAGACCGGTCCGCGGACGAAGCCGCTCTTCGCGCTGCAGCCGGAGAAGCCGATGAACCCGGCCTCGGTCATGAAGCTCGTCACGACCTTCGCGGCGCTCGAGCTCCTCGGCCGCGACTACCGCTGGCGCACGGAGGCCTACCTCGGCGGGCCGCTCGCCGGCGGCGCGCTCGCGGGCGACCTGATCCTGAAGGGCGGCGGCGACCCGAAGATCACCGTCGAGCAGTGGTCGGCGTTCATGGCGGCGCTGCGCGAGCGCGGACTCGAGCGCGTGAGCGGGGACCTCGTCCTCGACCGCAGCGCGTTCCGCCTGCCGCCGCACGACCCGGCCGCGTTCGACGGCGAGCCGCTCAAGCCCTACAACGTCGGTCCCGACGCGCTGCTCGTCAATTTCAAGGCGGTGCGCTTCCGGTTCCTGCCCTCGGCCGACGGCAGCGCGGTCGACGTCGCCGCCGAGCCTCCGCTGCCGCAGGTGGCGGTCGGCGCGCTCCCGACGCCCGTCGACGGCCCCTGTGGCGACTGGCGGGCGGCGGTGGCCGCGGCCTTCGTGGCGCAGCCGCGCGCGGCGGCGGTCGCCTTTCCCGGCCGCTACCCGCGCGACTGCGGCGAACGCGACTGGAACGTCGCGCTGCTCGACGTGCCCGACTACGTGCTCGGGATGTTCCGGTCGGGCTTCGCGGCCGTCGGCGGCGCGTTCGCCGGCACGGTGCGCGAGGGTCGCGCGCCGGCCGGGGCCGCGCCGTTCGCCGTGCTCGAGTCGCTTCCGCTCTACGAGATCGTGCGCGACATCAACAAGCTCTCGAACAACGTGATGGCGCGCCAGGTCTTCCTCACGCTGGGCACCGCGTCCTTTCCGCCGCCCGCGACGATCGACAAGTCGCGCGACGCCGTGCGCGCGTGGCTCGCCTCGCGCAAGCTCGCGCTGCCGGGGCTCGTGATCGAGAACGGCTCGGGGCTGTCGCGCAACGAGCGGCTGACCGCCGGGGGCCTCGCCCGGCTGCTCGTCGCCGCCGACCAGAGCCGGGTGCGCGAGGAGTTCGCGAGCTCGCTCGCGGTCGCCGCGCTCGACGGCACCGTCGAGCGCCGGTTCCAGAACGGAAACGTCGCGGGACAGGCGCTGCTCAAGACCGGCTCGCTCGAGGGCGTGCGCGCGCTCGCGGGCTACGTGATCGACGCGGCCGGTCGCCGGTGGGTGGTCGCCGCGCTCGTCAACCATCCGAACGCCGCACGCGCCGTCCCGGTGCTCGACCGGCTCGTCGCCTGGACCTACCGGAGCGCGGCTTCCTACGCTCCGCCGGTCCGCTACTGATCGCGGCCCCCGACACGCACCGGCCGACCCCGTGTCCCCGCTCGACGCCATCGCCGAAGCGAAGATCGCCGCCGCGATCGAGGCCGGCGAGCTCGCGAACCTTCCCGGGGCCGGCAAGCCGCTCGACCTCGACGACGACCCGCTCGTTCCCGAGCACCTGCGCGCCGCGTACCGGATCCTGAAGAACGCGGGCTTCTTGCCGCCGGAGCTCGCCGAGCGCCGCGAGCGCGTCGAGCTCGCGCGGCTGATCGCGACGATCGACGACGACGGGGCGCGCCGGCGCGCGGCGACCCGGCTCGCGCTGCTCGAGGCGCGCCGCGAGGCCGCCGGCGCGGTGGGGGGCCTCCCCGCCGATTACCGGGCGGCGCTGCTCGACAGGCTGGGGCGCTGACGCCGCGCCCGGGCGCGCCCCGGCGAGCGCGTCAGCGCGGCACCGGCTGGCTGTCCTTGAACGCGAGGTAGCCGCGCACGACGCGGTAGATCACCCAGACCGACGTCGCCGCGAGGATCAGGATCGCGAGCAGGATGCCCAGGCCCAGCACCCAGAACAGCAGCACGCCGACCGCGAGCGCGACGAGGTCCCACAGCAGCGACCACCAGAACGTCGCGATCAGCCAGTCGAAGTGCGACGCCACCCACGTGCCCTGCGCGTCGCCGCGCTTCACGTACGCGATGATCACGCCGACGATGCCCGCGATCACGACCAGCGGCGCGAAGGTCACGAGCCCCGAGGACACGACCGCGCCGATCGCGGCGATCGCGAACAGCGCGTAGACGACGAGCGCCGCGGTGATCGGCGGCTGCCCGGCGGGGGCGGCAGGCTGCGGATAGTCGGCCATCGGGGTCCTCCGTCGTGGATGCGGCCCTTCGTCGGCCGCGATGCGCAACATGGTGGCGGGCGTGCGCCGCGTCAACGCCGCGCGGACGAACGGCGCCCCGCGCGTCCGGACGGGGCGTCAGGGCGACGGGTAGCGCCGCCCGTCCTTGTGCGCCGCGTAGACGCCGTTCTCGTCCTCGCACCACATGAGGTCGTCGTCCGGGTAGAACGCGTTGTCGCCCTCGATCCGGCTGCCGACCTCGAGGTAGCGCGCCGGCCGGTCGCTGCGATTGACGAACTGGTGGGCGTCCCGGCGTCCCGCCGGATAGCCGGCGCACGCGCCGGCGCGCAGCACCTGCTCGCCGTCGTTGGTCACGAGCACGACCTCGCCCTCGAGCACCCAGACGAACTCGTCCTCGAGCGTGTGCCAGTGGCGCAGCGCCGAGCGCGCTCCCGGCCCCAGCGTGACGAGGTTCACGCCGAAGCGCGTGAGCCCGAGCGCGTCGCCCAGGCGCCGCCTCGCGCGGTCGCCCATGAGCGAGCGGAACGGCTCCGGGTACGTCGATCCGCGCTTCTCGGGCACGGTCGCGGGGTCGAGGGCGGGGGCTCGCAGCTTGTCCATCGCGAGAGTATCTCGCATCCGCGCCGCCCCGGGGCGACTCGTTATAATGGTTGACCGGCGCCGGGGAGGCCGCCCGGTTCCGACGACGATCCAGCCCAGGAGTCCGCCATGACCTTCGAACGTACCCGCGACAACCTCGTCGACGATTTCTCGGCCGTGCTCGCCGAGGCCGAGGACCTGCTCAAGAAGGCGTCCAACGAGACGGGCGACCGCGCGCGCGACCTCCGCCAGCAGGTCGAGTCCAAGCTGCTGTCCGCGAAGCTCCGCCTGCAGGAACTGCAGGGCGACGCGATGGACCGCGCCCGCTCGGCCGCGCGCACGACCGACGACTACGTGCACGACAACCCGTGGCAGGTGATCGGCGCGGCGGCCGCGATCGGCTTCCTCGCCGGCCTCCTGATGAACCGGCGCTAGAGCCTTTCCGATGGACGACGCGGGCGCCGGGGAGCGCGCACCGGGCCTCAAGCCCGCGGCCGCGCGCCTCGCCGCGGGCGTGCTCGAGCTCTTCCGCACGCGGCTCGAGCTCGCGAGCGTCGAGCTCGCCGAGGAGCGCGAGCGGCTGAAGGCGCTCGCCGTGCTCGCGATCGCGGGGGCGGTGCTCGCGACGCTCGCCGTCGCGACGATCTCGATCCTCGTCGTCGCCTACTTCTGGGATACCTACCGCTACGCGGCGATCGTCGGGCTGGCCGTCGTCTACGCGGTGCTGGCCGCGGTCGCCTTCTCGCGCGCCGCCGCGGTCGCGCGCCAGACCCCCACGCCGTTCGCCGCGACGATCGCCGAGTTCGAGAAGGACCGCGCGGCCCTCGAGCGCCGGTCCCCGCCCGCCCCGTGAGGACCGCCGCCGACCTCGCCGAAAAGCGCGCGCGGCTCGTCGCGGCCGCGGACCTCGAGCGCCTGAAGCTCGGGCTCGCGTGGCGGGACGTCCGCGTCGCGATCGCCCCCGCGCCCGACGCCTCCCGCCGCAGCCGCGTGCGGCCCTACGTCGTGCGCGCCATCGGATTCGCGCTCCCGGTCCTGGGCTACCGCCGGATGGGGCGCGCGCTGCGCACCGCGGGCGCGGTGCTCGCGATCTGGCGCGCCGCCACCGCGTGGCGCGAGTTCCGCGGGCGCTGAAACGGGGCGGTGCCGATGCGAATCGCCGGCGTGATGGTCGCGCGCAACGAGGAGGACATCCTCGAGGCGTCGGTCCGACACAACCTGCACGTGCTCGATGCGATCACCGTCGTCGACCACGCGTCGACCGACGCGACGCCGGCGATCCTCGCCTCGCTCGCCGCCGAGGGGCTGCCGATCGAGGTGCTGCGGGACGACTCGCTGGGGTTCGACCAGTCGAAGGCCACGACCGGGCACGTGCGGCGGATCCTCGCGTCCGGCGCGGACCTGTGCATTCCGATCGACGCCGACGAGTTCCTCCGCATCCCGTCGCGCGAGACTTTCGAGCGCACGGTCGCCGCGGCCGACCCGGCGATCCCCCTGGCGATGCCCTGGCTCACCTACCTGCCGGACTTCGACGCGCCCGGCGACATCGTGGCGAAGCTGCGCCGCGCGAGGCGCAAGCCGACCGAGACGCACAACCTCTGCAAGGTGATCGTCCGCCGCTCCTTCGTCGACACCCCGGACGCGATTGTCGGCATCGGCAACCACAACGTGATCCCGGCGGACGCGTCCGCCGACAATCCGCACCTGATGGTGCCGGCGTCGCTCGCCGCGATGGCGCACGTGCCGGTCCGCAGCGTGGGGCAGTACGTCGCCAAGATCGCGACGGGGCATCTCTCCCGCCTCCTCGCGAATCCGGACGAGACGGTCGACAACTTTCACATCCGGAACGAGTACGCGTCGATCCTGGCGGGCCGGCCGCCGACGCGCGAACGGCTCGCCGAGATCGTCGCCAACTACAGTGCGCCCAAGGGGCTGGAGCTCGATCCCGCGCAGGTCGCGTGGATCGAGGATCCGTTCCTCGCGGACGTCGCGCTCAGGTACACGCCCGCGCGCGAGCCCTCGCCGCTCGCCGCCGTGCTCGCGTTCGGCGAGCGCGTGGCCGCGGAGGTGGCGCGCACCACCGGCGGCGTATGAGCGCGGGCGGTCCCCGTCCGGGCGCGCCGGCAGGGGCGCCGGTGAGCGGTCCGACGCCGGCGCCGCCGCGCCGCCTCCGGCTGTGGGGCGTGTCGATGGTCCGCAACGAGGCGGACATCATCGAGCCCTTCGTGCGCCACAACCTGACGATCCTCGACGGGCTCGCGATCGTCGACCACGGCTCCTACGACGCCACGCTGTCGATCCTCGACCGCCTCGTCCGCGAGCGCCTCCCGCTCGTCGTGTACGAGAACGACATGCCGGGCTACCTGCAGGAGCACATCACGACGTCCGCCGTCCGGCGCACGCTCGCGGACAAGGCCGCGGACTTCGTCTTCCCGCTCGACGCCGACGAGTTCCTGAAGGTCCCGTCGCGCGCCGAGCTCGAGCGGGGGCTCCGCGCGATCCCGCCGCGCATGCACGGGCTGCTGCGCTGGCTCACCTACGTGCCCCGCTTCGACGGGCGGGATCCCGATCCGGTCGCGCTGCTGCGCGGCGCGAGGCGCCTGGCGACCGAGCGCCACATCTTCCACAAGGCCATCGTCTCGCGCCACCTGCTCGCGACTCCGGACGCCCTGCTCTCCGAGGGGAACCACTACGTCGCGCCGCGCGCGCACGCGCCGGCCCACGAGTCGGGCCCGCACGCGCGCATGCGCGAGCACGTCGCCGCGATCGCGCACGTCCCGATCCGCAGCGCCGCCCAGCTCGTCGCCAAGGTCGCGATCAAGAAGCTCGGCCGCGTGGCCGCGAGCGCCGACTGGAAGCCCGACGCGGCGTCGCAGACCGCCTACGAGACCGTGCGCTCGGGCCGTGCGCTCGACACCCGGTCGCTGCTCGAGCACGCGGTCAACTGGTCGGTGCCGCGCGACGCGTGGGTCGCCGCCGACTCGGTGTCGCTGGTCGACGACCCGTTCCTCGCGCCGATCGAGCTCAGGTACACGCCGCCGTCCGCCGCCGACCCGCTGCCGCTGGTCCTGGCGGCGACCGAGCGGATCGTCCGCAGGCTCGCGGCCGCGCGCGCGGGCGCGCCACGCCCCGAAGGAGCCGCGGCGGCATGATCCTCTGGGGCGTCGCGATGGTCCGCAACGAGGCGGACATCGTCGAGGCATTCGTCCGTCACAACATGACGATCCTCGACGGGCTGCTCGTGATCGACCACGGGTCGGCCGACGCGACGCTCGACATCCTGAACGCGCTGTGCCGCGAGCGGATGCGCCTCGTCGTGATGAGGAACGAGGCGGCCGGCTACCTGCAGCAGGCGGTGATGACGCAGGCGGTGCGGCACGCGTTCGCGAGCACCCGCGCCGACTTCGTGTTCCCGCTCGACGCCGACGAGTTCCTGAAGGCGACCTCGCGCGCAGAGCTCGAGCGCGCGCTCGCCGCGCTCCCGCCCGCCACGCACGGCCTGCTGCGCTGGCCGACCTACGTGCCCGACCTGCGGAATCCCGCGGCCGACATCCTCGCCTCGCTGCGCGGCGCGAAGCGCGCGGCGAGCGAGCCGAACGGCATGACCAAGGCGATCGTCGCCCGCTCGTTCGCGGGCGCCGCCGACGAGGTGCTCTCGTCCGGGAACCACTGGATCCAGGGCCATCCCGACGCGAAGCTGCGCGGGATGCGCCGGCACGGCCTCGTCACGGACCGCGTCGCCGCGCTCGCGCACGTCCCGATCCGCAGCGTCGAGCAGTTCATCGCGAAGGTCGCGATCAAGAAGCTCGGCCGGCTCGCGGCCAGGATCGACTGGAAGCCCGACGCGGCGTCGCAGGTGGCCTACGAGCAGCTCCGGTCGGGCGCGCCGGTCGACGTCGACGCGCTGACCCTCGCCGCCTTCAACTGGTCGGTCGCGAAGGGCGCCTGGCGGAGCCTCGACGAGATCGCCGTCGTCGACGACCCGTTCCTCGCGCCGATCTCGCTCCGTTACACGCCGCCGGCGGCCGCCGACGCGCTGCCCCTCGTGATGTCCGCCGTCGAGAAGCTCGTGCGCCGGCTCGCGTCGGCCCGGCCGCCGCAGGCGCGGGCGGGCCCCGCGCGATGAAGCTCGTCGGCGTCGCGATGGTCCGCAACGAGGAGGACATCGTCGAGGCGTTCGTCCGCCACAACCTGACGGTCCTCGACGGCATGATCGTCGTCGACCACGGCTCGGCCGACCGGACGCTCGCGATCCTGAACGCGCTCTGCGCCGAGCGGCTTCCGCTCGCCGTGCTGCGGAGCGACGCCGCCGGCTACCTGCAGGCCGAGATCACGACGACCGCGGCGCGCGACGCCTTCGCGCGCGCGCGCGCCGACGCGGTGTTCCCGCTCGACGCGGACGAGTTCCTGAAGGTCCCGTCGCGGCCGGCGCTCGAGCGCGCGCTCGAGGCGATCCCGCCGGGCCATCACGGATGGATGTCCTGGCCGACGTACGTGCCGCCGCTCGACGGGGAGCCGCGCGACATCGTCGCGGCGCTGCGCGCCTGCAGGCGCGCGCTCCGCGTCCCGCCCGCGGCGCCCGACGTGTCGTGCAAGGTCGCGCTCACGCGCCCCTTCGCCGACAACCCCCTCGCGACCATCACGATGGGCAACCACGACGTCATCCTGGGCCGCCACCAGGTGACCTCGCCGCGCATGCCCCACGTCGCCATCCCGCCCTCGGTCGTCGAGGTGTGCCACGTGCCGGTCCGCAGCCCGGCGCAGTTCGTCGTGAAGATGACGATCAAGCGGCTGGCGCGCCTGGCCGCGGGCCGCGACTATCCCGCGGGGGCGGCGGTCCGCGCCGCCTACGACGCGATTCGCGACGGCGAACCGCTGACGCCGCCGATGATGCTGGCGTCGCACGTTTCCGGCGCGGAGGCGGGCGTCGACGCTGCGGTGTCCCCGCATCCGGAGCCTCCGATCGTCGGCGACATCGCGCTCCGCCACACGCCCGTCGCGCCGACGGATCCCCTGCCGCTCGTGATGTCCGCCGTCGAGCGCCTGGTGCGCCGCGCCGCCGCCGAGCGCGCGGCCACGGCGGCACGCTAGAGCGAGAGCTCCCGCAGCAGCGCGTCGACGCGCGCGGCCACGGCGGGATCCATCGCGATCGGCCGCCCCCACTCGCGCGCGGTTTCGCCGGGCCACTTGTTCGTGGCGTCGATGCCCATCTTGCCGCCGAGGCCCGACACGGGGGACGCGAAGTCGAGGTAGTCGATCGGCGTCGACTCGACGATCAGCGTGTCGCGCGCGGGGTCCACGCGCGTCGTGATCGCCCAGACGACCTCCTTCCAGTCGCGAATGTCGACGTCGTCGTCGGTCACGACGATGAACTTCGTGTACATGAACTGGCGCAGGAAGCTCCAGACGCCGAACATCACGCGCTTCGCGTGGCCCGCGTACTGCTTCTTCATCGAGACGACGGCGAGCCGGTAGCTGCAGCCCTCGGGCGGCAGGTGGAAGTCGGCGATCTCGGGGAACTGCCGCTGCAGCAGCGGCACGAACACCTCGTTCAGCGCGACGCCCAGCATCGCCGGCTCGTCCGGCGGCTTGCCCGTGTACGTCGAGTGGTAGATCGGGTCGCGGCGCATCGTCATGCGCTCGATCGTGAGCACCGGGAAGCGCTCGACCTCGTTGTAGTAGCCGGTGTGGTCGCCGAACGGTCCCTCGGCCGCGGTCTCGTAGCCGGTCGGGTCGGCCGCGTCCGGAGCGAGGTGGCCCTCGAGCACGATCTCGGCGGCGGCCGGCACCTGCAGGTCGTGCGTGAGGCAGCGGACGATCTCGGTGCGCCCGCCGCGCAACAGGCCCGCGAACTGGTACTCGGAGAGCGTGTCGGGCACCGGCGTGACCGCGCCGAGGATCGTCGCGGGATCCGCGCCGAGCGCCACGGCGACCGGGAAAGGCGTGCCCGGATTCGCCCCCGCGTGATCGCGCGCGTCGAGCGCGCCGCCGCGGTGCGCGAGCCAGCGCACGATCAGCTTGTTCCGCCCGATCACCTGCTGCCGGTAGATCCCGAGGTTCTGCCGCTTCTTGTGCGGCCCGCGCGTGACGGTCAGTCCCCACGTGATCAGCGGGCCCGCGTCGCCCGGCCAGCAGGTCTGCACGGGCAGGCGCGCGAGGTCGACGTCGGAACCCTCGAGGACGACGTCCTGGCACGGCGCCGAGCTCCTCTCCTTCGGCGCCATGTCGAGCACCTTCATGAACACCGGCCGCGTGTTCTGCCACGCGTCCTTCAGCCCCTTCGGCGGCTCGGGCTCCTTGAGGAACGCGAGCAGGCGGCCGACCTCGCGCAGGCTCTCGCGCCAGTTCGCGGGATCCGCGCCCATCGCGCGCGCGACCCGCCCGGGCGTGCCGAACAGATTGCCGAGCACCGGGATCGTCGCGCCCGACGGCGCGCGGAACGTCCCCTTCGGCCGCTCGAACAGGATCGCTGGGCCGCCCCTGCGCAGCACGCGGTCGCAGAACGCGGTCATCTCGAGCTTCGGATCGACCTCCGCGCGCACGCGCACGAGCTCGCCGTCGCGCTCGAGCTGGTCGATGAAGTCGCGCAGGTCGCGGTAGGCCATGGTTCGTCTCGCTCGAGGGGCGTGGGCATTCTAGCCGGTCGGGCGTGGGCGGAACACGAAGGCGGAGATCGGGGATGGGGCGCGGCGCGGAGTCCCGGCCGTGTCGCGCACAGGAATTCGCGCCTCGGCATGGCGCTCGTCCACCACTTCGGTCGCCGAGCCGCGCCCCCCATCCCTATCTCCGATCTCCGATCTCCGATCTCCTATCTCCGATCTCCCGTCTCCGATCTCCCATCTCCGATCTCCCATCTCCCATCTCCGATCTCCGATCTCCGATCCTCCGTCTTCTGCCTCCTGACCCCCATCCCCTAGAATCCCCCCATGCCCTCCTCCCCCGCCCCGTTCCTGCGCGCGCGGCGCGTCGTGTTCGCGATCGTCCTCGCGAGCTACGTGCTGTCTTTCTTCCATCGCACGGCGCCCGCGGCGATCGCCGGCGAGCTGCAGCGCGCGTTCGAGATCCCGGCCGCGGTGCTCGGCACGCTCGCGGCGACGTACTTCTACGTCTACACGCTGCTGCAGATCCCGGTCGGCGTGCTGGCCGACACCGCGGGGCCGCGCCGCCTCCTCGCGGGCGGCTCGCTCGTCGCTGGCCTCGGCTCGCTCGCGTTCGCGCTCGCGCCGACCTGGGAGGTCGCCGCCGCGGGGCGCACGCTCGTCGGCGTCGGCGTCTCGGTCGCGTTCATCGCGATCCTCAAGATCAGCGCGACCTGGTTCGAGGCGCGCCGGTTCGCGACGCTGAACGGCGTCACGATGTTCGCGGGCAACCTGGGCGCGGTCGTCGCCGGCGCGCCGCTCGCATGGGTCGTCACGCAGGCGTCGTGGCGCGCGGTGTTCGTCGCGCTGGGCGCGCTGTCGCTCGCGCTCGCGGCCGCGACCTGGTGGCGCGTGCGCGACCGCCCGGAGATGCTGGGCTACGCGCCGGTCGCGCCGCCCGCGCCCGCCGGCGCGAGGCTCGACTGGCGCGCGGCGCTCTCCGGGGTGCTTGCGAACCCGGCGACCTGGCCGGCGTTCGTCGTCAACGCCGGCATCGGCGGCTGCTACCTGGCGTTCGCCGGCCTCTGGGCCGTCCCGTGGCTCGAGCACGCGTACGGCTACTCGCGCGTCACCGCCGCGCAGCACGCGAGCCTGCTGCTGCTCGGCGTCGCGGTCGGCGCGGTCGCGATCGGCGTCGTGTCCGACCGGCTCGGCAACCGCCGCGGCGTCATGCGCTTCTGCACGTTCGCCTTCGCGCTCTCCTGGCTGCCGTGGCTCGCGCACGCCGCGTGGCCGCCCGCCGCCACGCTCGCGTGGTTCTTCGCGATGGGGCTCCTGATCCCGGGCTTCACGCTGTCGTGGACGATCGCGAAGGAGGCGAACCGGCCCGAGCACTCGGGCATCGCGACCTCGGTGGTCAACACCGGCATCTTCCTCGGCACCGGCATCCTGCAGCCGCTCGTCGGCTGGGCGATCGACCGGAGCCGAGCGTCGGGCGACGTCGGCGCCGCGTGGAGCGCCGGCATCGCGATCCTCGCGGGCGCCGCGGCGCTAGGCGCGCTCGCCTCGCTCGCGGTGCGCGAGCGGCGGCGCTGACGCCGCGCCGCGCCGCGCGCACGGCTCGCGGCGCCGCCCGCGGCGGAAATGTTGCACCGCTTTGGAGCAAATTCCCTCACGTTGATGAGGGTCAATATTGCACTGCATCATGGCGTCGAGAATGCTTGGGACAGGTCATTGACAACGCTGCCTCGGCAGCACCGAGCCCCAAGGAGACGCCATGAAGCGCAACTTCCTCGCCACGACCGCCGTCGCGGTCCTCGCCCTCTGCGCCGCCGTGCCGGCGGACGCCCAGAACTGGCTGGTCCGCGGCCGGGCCATCGGCGTGCTGCCCGACGCGAGCTCGTCGCTGTCCGGCCTCGACGTCGACGACGCCTACACGGTCGAGCTCGACCTGTCGTACTTCTTCACGAAGAACATCGCGGTCGAGGTGATCGCCGCGACGGCGCGCCACGAGGTCACGCTGAACGGCACGAGCCTCGGCAAGGTGAGCGTGCTCCCGCCGACGGTGACGCTGCAGTACCACTTCACCGACCTCGGCGCGTGGAAGCCCTACGTCGGCGGCGGCCTCAACTACACCTGGTTCTACGACGTCGGCCTCCAGAGCCCGCTCGACATCAGCCGCAACAGCTGGGGCGGCGCGCTGCAGGCGGGCGTCGACTACGCGATCGACAAGAACTGGCTGATCAACGTCGACGTCAAGTACATCTGGATCTCGACCGACGTGAGCGCCGCCGGCTCGAAGCTCACCACGCTCGACATCAATCCGTGGGTGGTCGGCCTGGGCGTCGGCTACCGGTTCTGATCGCCCGCCCGCGCGTTGACGGCGCTCCGCCGCCTCGCGCGGCGGGGCGTCGCATCAGATGACGGGGGTCGACGCGCCGTCCATCGGGACGATCGCGCCCGACACGTAGCTCGCGGCGTCGGAGGCGAGGAACACCGCGACGCGCGCGACCTCCTCGGGCGTCCCGAGCCGCCCGAGCGGGATGCGCTGCGTCATCCGCTTCAGCAGCTCGTCGGGCGGAAGGCCGGTCATGCGCGACTCGGCCGCGAGGCCTTCCTCGACGCGGGTCGTGAGCGTCGCGCCCGGGTTGATCGCGTTCACGCGCACGCCCTTCGACGCGTACGCGGCGGCGAGCCCGGCCGTCGCGAGCATCAGCGCGGCGTTGGCGGCGCCGCCCGGCAAGTGCACCGGGTTCGCGACCTTGCCGCCTTGGCCCACGATGTTGACGATCGCGCCGCGCCCGCGCCGGCCCATCGCCTTGACGACGAGGTCGGTCGGGTGCACGTAGCTGAAGAACTTCGCGTCCATCGCGTCGTGCCAGGCCTGCGCGGTGAGCTCGTCGGGGGGGTGGCGCCTCGCCGCGCCCGCCGAGTTCACGAGCACGTCGATGGCCCCGAGCGCGCGCTCCGCCTCGGCGATCGCGCGCGCCGCCTCGTCGGCCCGGACGAGGTCCGCGGCGATGGCGACCGGCCGGTGCGCCGAGGGCGGCATCGCGGCCAGCGCCGCGTCGAGGTTCGCGCGCGAGCGCGAGACCATCGCGACGCGCGCGCCTTCCGCGGCGAACGCGTGCACGCACGCGAGGCCGATTCCCTTGCTCGCGCCGGTCACGACGACCGCGCGGTCCTTCAGTCCCAGCTCCATCTCCGCCTCCGGTTCAAAGCCACGCCCCGAGCGCCCGCCACGCGGCGATCTTCTCGGCCAGCGGCCGCGTGTACGCCGGGCTGGTCGACGGCAGCGCGAGCGTCGCGTAGCCGGCCTCGTGCCAGCGTGGCGCCGCCCGCGCGGCCGTGTTGCCGTTGAACGCCACGACGACGATCCCGGGCGCAGCGCGCCGGACGCGCGACACCTCCGCGCGCACCGCGTTCCGGATCGCCTGGTCGCTCGAGCCCCGGCGCTCGCAGGCGACGATCGTATCCCACAGCGCGACGCCGCGCGCGGCGAGGCGCGCGAGCCGCTCGGCGTAGGGCATCGCGCAGAGCGGCTCCCCGAGGACCGCGCCCATCACGGGCCAGAAGTGGTTGCGCGGGTGCGCGTAGTACTGGCGCGCCGCGAGCGACGCGACGCCGGGGAAGCTGCCGAGCACGAGGACGCGGGCCTCCGGCGGCAGCACCGGCGGGAGCCCGCGCTTTCCCGCCGCGCGCGCTACGCGAGCTTCGGCCATGCGTGCGCGCGCGCCGCGTAGTCGAGCGCCGTGCCCGCGAACACCGCGAATCCGAGCCAGTGGTTGTGCAGGAACGCGCGGAAGCAGCGGTCGCGGTCGCGGTCGCGGATCAGCCACAGGTGCCACAGCGCGCACGCGCCCGCGGCCGCGAGCCCGGCGTAGTAGAGGGGACCGAGCGCCATCAGGCGCCCGACCCACGCCATGCCCGCGACGTAGGCCGCGTACGAGATCGCGATCGCCGCGACGTCGAACCGGCCGAACGTGATGGCCGACGTGCGCATGCCGATCCGCAGGTCGTCGTCGCGGTCGACCATCGCGTACTCGGTGTCGTAGGCGATCACCCAGAACAGGTTGATCGCGAGCATCGGCCAGCCGGGCCACTCGACCTCGCCACGCACCGCGGCGAACGCCATCGGGATCCCGAACGAGAACGCGACGCCGAGGAACGCCTGCGGCAGCGCGAAGAAGCGCTTGAAGAACGGGTAGGCGATCGAGATCGCGAGGCCCAGGAACGCGAGGAGGATCGTCGCGCGGTTGGTGAACAGCACGAGCGCGAACGCGCACAGCGCGAGCGCGGCCCCGACCGCGAGCGCCTCGCGCGGCGTCGCCTCGCCGGTGACGAGCGGCCGCCCGCTCGTGCGCCTGACGTGCGCGTCGTAGCCCAGGTCGGCCCAGTCGTTGAACGCGCAGCCCGCCGAGCGCATCAGCAGCGTGCCCAGCGCGAAGACGATCACGATCGACAGCGGCGGCGTCCCCCGCGCCGCGATCCACAGCGCGGTCAGCGTCGGCCAGAGGAGCAGCAGCGTCCCGATCGGCTTGTCGAGCCGGACCAGGCGCTCCCATGCGTCGATGCGCTGCGCGAGCGTCCGCGGCGGGGCCGGTGCGCTGTCGCCGCTCACGGGCGCCGTCTAGAACGAGAGCGCCATCTGCCTGCGCAGGTCGCGCGGCGCCGCCTCGTCGAGCATCGCCTGCGGCGTCGGGTAGCGCAGCCGGACGCGCAACTCGCGCTTCATCCGGTCGTTCGCGAGGCGGCGCGACTCGCTCATGAACGAGAGCAGCATCGGCGCGATGCGCGACTCGGCCTCGTCCCACCCGATGCGCGGCGGGCGCGGCAGCCGGTACGCGTCGGCGACGGCGTCGAACCACTGCCCCATCTTCATCTCGGCGTCGTCGGTCGCGTGGTAGGCGCGGTTGGGGCGGCCGCGGAAGAGCGCCGCGACGGCGACGCGCGCGAGGTCGTCCGCGTGGACGTGGTTCGTGTAGACGTCGTCCTCGGGCACGAGCACCGGCGTCTGCTGGCGGATCCGGTCGAGCGGCAGCCGCGTCTGCGCGTAGATGCCCGGCGCGCGCACGATCGCGAGCGAGACGCCGTTGCGCGAGGCCCACGCGCGGAGCCGGTCCTCGGCGTCGACGCGGCGCCGCGCGCGCGGCGACTGCGCGCGGCGCGCTCGCGTCTCGGCGACGCGCGCGCCCGCGCAGTCCCCGTACACGCCCGAGGTCGAAACGTAGACGAACCGCCGTGGTATCCTGCCGGCCGCCGAGAGTGCCGCGAGCAGATGGCCGGTTCGCGGATCGCCGCGGCCCTCGCCGGGCGGCGGCGCGAAGTGCATGACGCCCCAGGGCGCGGTACGAAGCCGTGTCAGCGCCCGCAGGTCGTCGAGGTCGCCCACGATCGGCGTGAAGCCGTGGGCGCGGAGCTTCGGAACGTCGCCGGCGCTCCGCGTGAGGCCGACGAGCCGCGCGCGCCCGGCGACGAGTCGCGCCGCGCGCATCGCGACGTCGCCGCAGCCGACGACGAGCACGCGGATCATGCGCCGGACGCCTTCGCGCCGATGACGGAGGATCCGGGGCGCGGGACCACGATCGACATGAGCTTCGAGGTTACCATAAAGCCCGCCGGCCACGCGTTCGCGTGCGACGGCGACGAGACCGTGCTCGAGGCGGCGATGAAGGCCGACCTCCTGCTGCCCTACGGCTGCCGCAACGGCGCCTGCGGAACCTGCAAGGGGAGGATCCTGTCGGGCGAGGTCGACTACGGCCCGCACGCGCCCTCGACGCTCACCGACGACGAGAAGCGCGCCGGCTACGCGCTCTTCTGCTGCGCGAAGCCCCGGAGCGACCTCGAGATCGAGGTGCGCGAGGTCCGGCGCGCGGGCGACATCCCGATCAAGCGGCTGCCCTGCCGCGTCGAGTCGATCGACAAGCCCGCGCCCGACGTCGCGATCGTCCGGCTCAAGCTGCCCGCGAACGAGCGCCTGCAGTTCCTCGCCGGCCAGTACGTCGACTTCCTGCTCAAGGACGGCAAGCGGCGCAGCTTCTCGCTCGCGAACCCGCCGCACGACGACGCGCTGCTCGAGCTCCACGTCCGCCACGTGCCCGGGGGGCTCTTCACCGACCCGCTCTTCACGCAGTTCAAGGGCCGCGAGATCCTCCGCATCGAAGGGCCGCTCGGGTCGTTCTACCTGCGCGAGGCCTCCGACAAGCCGATGATCTTCGTCGCCGGCGGCACCGGCTTCGCGCCGATCAAGGCGATGATCGAGCACGCGCTGCACCACGGCGTCGACCGTCCGATCGTGCTCTACTGGGGCGTGCGCTCGAGGAAGGACCTCTACCTGCCCGACGTGGCCGGCCGCTGGCAGCAGGCGAATCCGAACGTCTCGTTCATCCCGGTGCTGTCGGATCCGCTGCCCGGCGACGCGTGGCCCGGCCGCACGGGCCTCGTGCATCGCGCGGTGATGGACGACTTCGCCGACCTCTCCGGCTACCAGGTCTACGCGTGCGGCGCGCCCGCGATGATCGACGCGGCGCGGCGCGACTTCACGCGCGAGCGGAATCTCCCGCCCGACGAGTTCTTCGCCGACAGCTTCACCTACGGCGCCGAGGCCGACGCGCGGAAGGCCTGAGCGCGCCTCGCGCGATCGACGCGGCCAGCGCGCCGTGGAAGGTCACGCGCGCTCCGGCGCCGCGCCGCCGGCCGGCGCCGGCGCGCGCGACGACCGGCGCGCCCACAGCTTCTCGTGGAAGTGGTAGGCGACCGTGTTGCAGGCGGGCTCGACGAGCGCGAGCACGCTGCCGACGACGACGCTGCCGGTCAGCAGGTAGCCGACCGTGAACGCGACGGTGAAGTGGACGGCCGCGAACGAGAGAGTCTTCGCGATCGAGGGGTCGGAACGGTGGCGCATGCCCCAAGGATAGTCCCGGCCACCGATAATGCAAATCAATTGTATTTATTTTATCCATAAACGCCGATCGGCCGCTCGCCGCGCCCGCGAACGCCCGGGCGACGCGGCCGACCCGCCCCCTCCCGCGCTCCGGCGCGCGTCGCCGCGGGCGCGGGAGCGAGCGACGCGTTGCGGAACCGCTGCACGGCCGCCCGATGCGGTCGACGATTCGCCCTCAGAGGGCGCCTGCCGTGGCGAGGTCGCCGCCCTGCGCCGCGCGGGAACGCGGGGCGCGGCGGAGCGCGGCGGAAGCCGGCAGGTCCGTCGCCTCGCGCCGCTCGGCAGCGAACCTGGACGGCAGGCGCAGGCGCTCGCCGTCCACGAGGACGCCCGCCCGCCGGCGCTCGTGCAGCACGCCTTCGCGCCCGAGGTCGCCGAGCACCCTCGACACGGTCTCGGGCGCCGCGTCGACGATCGCCGCCAGGTCTGCGAGCGTGGGCATCGGGCACGCGAACGTGTCGTACGCGCGCCCGGCGTCCCCGGCGAGCATCGCGAACAGGCAACGCAGCCGGTCCGACGTCGTGCCGGTGCGCAGCCGGAGGAGCGCGAGGAAGCGCTCGTGCTGACGGAGCAGGACGTCCGCCGCCAACGCGCCTTCGCGGCTTTCCGGGTCCAACCGCCGCACGCGGCTGGGGACGACGGCGCAGGCGCTCGACGCGTGGGCGCCGCCGACGAGCGTCTCCTCGCCCACGCAGTCCCCGGCGGTCGCGAGCCGCACGAAGCGCGAAACGCCCGCGTGCTCGTGGTCGAGGCGCAACGCTCCGCTCACGACCCGCCACGTGCCGGTCGACGCGCCAGGCGAGAACAGGATCCCGCCGCGACGGAGGTCCCGGACCGCGTCGCGGTCCGCTTCACAGCTGGTCGAATGCATGACTGCCCTTCCTTCCCGTGGACGGCGCCGGGCAGGCGCCGGCGCGCGGTCCGATGGTCGAGTTCCGCACCCGCGGACGGCCGGGTCGGGCGATAGCGGACGCCTGTCCGCTCCGCGCCGCGCCAGTCGCGGTCGCGAGGCTGCGGGAATGGGCGACGAAGGCGGGGCCCCCGTCGCGCGGCTCAGGAAGCGAGGAGGGTCGGGGGCGCCCGGGCGGGGGCGACGAGCCAGCGGCCGGAATCGATCGCGACGGCGTCGCGTGCCGGCGCAAGGAAGGTTCGGCCTTCGAGGAACGCGGGCGGCGCATCCCGGCTCGCCGGCAACGCGTCGGCGCCGGCGAACGCGGCGCACACCGGGCACGCCGCGTGATCGGCCGACGTCGAGCGCTCGGCCGGCGGGGGATCGGCGGGTCCCGCGACGCGCAGGCCGGCATCCACGCGAACCCACCGCAGCTCGCCGCCGGCGCACACCTGCAGGCGGCTGGCCGTGTCGATGCGCCGGAGGGCGTGCGCGTGCGCGAGCACCGGCAATGCCGCGTTCGCCAGCATCGCGACGAACGCGAGCCAGCGGGCGAAACGCACGACGTTGCGGTTCGAAGGCATCGGCGCTCTGCGGCCGCGGGCGGGAGGCGCGGCCGGTCGATCATACCCGGCGTGGGCCGGAGGGACTTGACGCCTGTCAAGCGCGGCGGCGCGCGCCGCGCGTCGCCCTCACCCGAGCCTCGCGGCGAGCTCCCCGGGCGAGCGCCAATCCGCACCGCACACGAGCCGCGGCAGGAGGAAGCGCGAGTCGTCCGGCGCCACGAGGCGCGGCTCGCAGGTGAACGCCGCCGCGCAGATCGCGTCGCCGAGCGACGGGAGGTAGTCGCGCGCGAGGAACGCGTTGTGGTGCCCGTACGGGTAGGCGAAGTACGGCGCGGCCCGGCCGCCGGTCGCGCGCGCGAGATACGCGGCCGCGTCGCGGATCTGCGCGTCCGCGTCCGCGACGGTCGAGACGCGCGAGAAGTCGCCGCGCGCGTCGCCGGAGTGGCGGACCGCGGGCAGCGCCGGGTGCAGGTGATCCCAGCTGTGGTTGGCGATCGCGACGAGCCCCGAGTCGATCGCGCCGGACCACCACGCCTCGCCCATCGAGCCCGGCGCGAGCCACGTGTAGCGCGGGTCCGCGTGCGACTCCATCGCACGGCGCGCCTCGGGCGACGCGATCACGAAGCTCGTCGCGTGCAGCGACGGCTGCGCCCCGGGCCGCCGGGCGGCGAACGCCCGCATCGCGTTCGCGAAGCTCCGCTGCCCGCCGTACGCGGGGTGCACGACGTCCTCGACGTCGTACACCGGGCCGTCGTCGAACGTCAGCGCGACGAGGCGTTCCGACGCATGCTCGCGGTGCGCGCGGACGAGCGCCGCGAGCGGGACGATCCGCCAGCCGGCGTCGGTCAGGAGGTCGAGGTCGCGCTCGAACGCGACGTGGTCGTTCGCACCATAGCCCGGGCCGACGACGTGGTGCGAGTGGTAGGCGAGGACCGCGAGCGCCATCAGCCGAGGCCCGGCTCGCCCAGCTCGGCGAGCGCGAGCTTGAGCGCCGCGGCGAGGTGGGCGTTCGCCTCCTCGACCCGCCCGAGCCGCACGAACAGGCTGCCCAGCATCACGTGCGCGCGCCAGTGGTCGTCGACCGCGAGGCTCGCCTCGAAGTAGGTCTGCGCCTTGCCCCACAGCTGCGCGCGCTCGCACAGCCGGCCGAGCGTGCACAGCAGCGTCGCGTCGTCGGTGTGCTGCGCGAGCCAGCGCTCCGCGGTCTCGAGCTGCGGCGAGACGTCGGCGGGGTGGCAATCCGCGTACGCGGCGACGAGCGCCGGATCCCACTGGCGGTCGAGGCTCCGCGCGAGGATGTCGGCCGCCTCGCGGTCTCCTCCCAGCCGCGCGAACGCGCGCGCCGCCGCCAGCGCCACCTTCGGGTGCAGGCGGTCGCCCTCGGGCAGGCGGTTCCAGCCGTCGCGCAGCGCCGCGGCGTCGTGCGCGAGCCCGGCGATCGCGTCGGCCTGCGCGCTCGCGCGCACCAGCGCCCCCTGGTCGGCGTCGTAGACCTTCCGCCGCACGAGCTGGTCGACGACCGCGGGCACCTCGGACGACCGGCCCGCCACGGTGAGCGCCCGCACCGACAGCCGCAGCGCCGCCGTGTGCGCGCCCGCCTCGCGCTTCAGCGCGTCGAGCTTCGCCAGCGCCTCGCCCGCCTGTCCCTGCTCGAGCGCGAGCTCGGCCTCGAGCATGAGACGGGGCACCTCGAGGCTCGCGACGCGCGCGTCGGAGCGGGCGAGCAGGCGGGCGGCGGAGGCGAAGTCGCGCATGTCGATCGCGGCGCGCGCGCCCAGGAGCGCCGGCAGGCCGCCCGAGCGGTGCATCGCGAGCGCCTCCTCGGCGAGCTCGCGCGCCCGGCCGTAGCGCCCCTCGAGCAGCGCGACGAGCGCGGCGTCCTGCTTCGCGCGCGACCGCTCGAGCTGCTGCCGCGCGCGGTGCGCGCGGACCTCGCGGGGCATCGAGGCGATCCGCGCGGCGAGCCGGAGGACCGCGTAGAGCGCGAAGAACGCCGCGAGCGCGACGAGCACGAACACGAAGAACGACGCTTCCACGCGGAGCGGCGGCACGACGAGCTGCACGTATCCCGGATTCGTCTTCGCGACGAGTGCGAGCAGGATCGCGAGCGCGGCGATCAGCAGGAAGGCGGCGAGGGCGCGCATCGCTTCGGCGTCGGTCGTTCGGAGGACCCGGGTGCCGCTCACCGGCGCGCGCGCGGCGCGTCGGCCTGCGCCGCCTGCGCGTCCTGCGCGGCGCGCAGCGCCCGCGCCGCGTCGAGGCTCCGCGCGAGGTCGGGCACCTCGGCGGGCATCGTGACCGACGCCATCGCGGCGAGCGAGGCGAGCACCGTGGCGACCGGCTTCGCGCGCGTGTCGAAGTACTGGCGCAGCCACGCGTCGGCGGCCTTCACGTCCGCGCGGAACGCCGGCTCGTTGCGCGCGATCAGCGAGAGCCGCGCCGACAGCAGCCGCAGCCGCAGGTTCTCGCGCAGGTAGTACTGCTGGTTCGGCGCGACGAGCGGCGGCGCCGCGCGGTCGCTCACCTCGATGCGCACCAGTCCCTTCAAGTCGGCCCACATCTCGCGCGCGAGGCGCGACCAGGCGGGCGCGTCGGGCGGCACGGCGGGGGCGGCCGGCGCGGCGACGCGCTCGTCGCGCGCGAGCGGCATCGCGTCGATCGAGGCGATCGCGGCGTCGAGCCTGCCCGCGAGACCGGCGGTGTCGACGTAGGGCATCGACTTCAGCCGCTCCATGTCCGAGGCGATCGCGCGGCGCAGCGGGCCGAACTTCGGGCGGTCGAGGCGCGCGAGCTTGGCGTCCGCGAGCTGCAGCGCGGCGATCGCGGCGGGCACGTTCGCGGCGATCGCGAGCTGCTGGCTCGCGAGCGCGAGCACCTGCTCGACCTCGACGATCGCGAGCTGGTCGCGCGAGGGCGCGAGGTCGCGGTAGAGCGTCTCGAGCGCCGCCTGCTGCGACTGCGACTCGGCGAGCCGCGTCTCGAGGAGCGCGAGCTTCGCCTGCGTCTCGCGCAGCTCGCCGGCGATCTCGGCGTCGCGCGCCTTGAACTGCGCCGCGGCCTGGTCGGCCGTGGAGAGACGTCCCGCGACGTCGGCACGGAGCGACGCGACGTCGCGCTTCGCGTCGATCCAGGCGAGGAGCCCCGCGAGCGCGACGAGGCCGATCGCGATCGCGTAGCCGGCCCGGCGCGAGGCGGGCGGCTTCGCCGGCGCGCCGGCCGGGGCCCGCCCACCGGCCTCCGGGCGCTCGAGAAGTTCGGGGGGCGTGCTCACCCGGCCGATTCTAGCAGCGAGGGGCGCCGGTCCCCGGGCGCGGACCGGAGACCGGGGCCGGTTTCGGATTACAATCCCCGACGCGCGCCGCCCCGGCGCGCGCCGCGTCCTCCCGGTGAACGGTCTCACGTTGCTCGCGCTGATCGCCCTCGCGATCGGCATCGTGTTCGCGTATCGCGCCGGCCGGATCGCCGGCCGCCGCGACGCGCGCGCGGCCGAGCCGCCGCCGTTCTCGCACGGCGCCGCCGTCGAAGCGCGCGCCGCGGCCGCGCCGGCGAGCCCGACCGTTCCCGCCGTCGAGGCGGCGGCCCCGGCGGCGCCGCCGCGGGCGGAGGCTCCCGATCCCCTCGACGCCGAACGTTCCCGTCTCATCGTCGCGTATGAAGGCGAAGCGGCGCGGCTGCGCGGCGCCCTCGTCGACGAGGCGGCCGGGCGCCACGAGCTGTCGGCGTTCGCCGAGGACCGTCGCGCGCTGCTCGCCGCGCTCGCCGACGCCCGCGCCGACACCGCGCGCTACCGCGCGCTCGTCGTCGACTTCGAGACCAATGCGCCGCCGGCGCTCCTCGACGGTCCCGGCGCCCCCGACGACCTCAAGCTCATCGTCGGCGTCGGCCCGATGCTCGAGCGCATGCTCCACCAGCTCGGCGTGACGACGTTCCGGCAGATCGCGCACTGGACCGAGCACGACGTCGACCAGTTCGACGCGAAGCTGCCCGAGTTCCCCGGCCGCATCCGCCGCGACGCGTGGGTCGTGCAGGCGCGCGCGCTGCACCAGAGCAAGTACGGCGAGCGCGCGTGAAGCCGCACGCCGACGCGGGCCACGCGGCCTCGCACGCGCTGTCGCACGCCTACGTCCCGATGGCGATCCTCGCGCTCATCTGGGGCTGCAACTGGCCCGTGCTGAAGCTGGGCGTCACCGAGATCCCGCCGCTCACGTTCCGCTCGCTCACGCTGCCATTCGCGGCGCTCGGCATGCTCGCGGTGGCGCGGGCTTCGGGCGAGTCGATCGCGATCCCGCGCGCGTGGTGGGGCCGGGTCGCGACGCTCGCGTTCTTCAACATCGCCGGCTGGAACGGGCTCGTGCTCTTCGGCGTGCAGCAGCTCCCGGCGGGCCGCAGCGCGATCCTCGCCTACACGATGCCGGTGTGGGCGACGCTCGTCGCGCTGATGGTGCTGCACGAGCCGCTCGGCCGCCGCAAGACGATCGGCCTCGCGCTCGGCATGGCCGGCATGGCGCTCCTGCTGGGCGAGGACTTCGCGCTGCTCGAGCGCAGCCCCGTGGGCGCGATGATGATCCTGGGCGCGGCGATCCTGTGGTCGGTCGGAACGGTGCTGCTGCGCAAATGGAAGCCGCCGATCCCGCAGAACACGCTGTCCGGCTGGATGATGCTGCTCGGCTGGGCGCCGCTCGCGGTCGCCGCCCCCTTCTTCGACGACACCGGCCTCGCGCGCCTCGCGCACGTCTCGTGGCAGGTCTGGTTCGCGATCGGCTACAACATCTTCCTCGCGGGCACGCTCGCGCACTGGGCGTGGTTCACGCTCGCGCGCACGCTGCCGGTCGCGGTCTCCGGGCTCGCGTCGCTGCCGGTGCCGGTGGTGGGGGTGTTCGCCGGGATGATCGTGCTCGGCGAGCGGCCGGGCACCGCCGAGTGGCTCGCCCTCGCGTTCGTGCTCGCGTCGCTCGCCGCGGTGCTGTGGCCGTCGCGGGCGGCGGCGAAGGTCGCGCCCGCCCCGCCGTCCGAGTGACGGCCGCTCCGCCGCTTCAGCGCTCGGCGGCGTCGATCGCCGCGTAGTCGCGCGCGAGTTCCACCGGCGCGCGCGTGCGCGCCGACTCGTGCACCGCGAGCGTCGCCGCGAGCGTGCGCGCACCGTCGGCGCCCGACACGACCGGCGCCTCGCGCCCCTCGACGACCGCGCGCAGGTGCCGGATCTGCTCGGCGTAGACGTCGCGGTCGACGACGCGCACGGGCTCGCTGGCAAGGAGCTGGTCCCAGCCGACCTTCGCCGGGTCGCGCGACGACCAGACCTTGAGCTGCGGGAACTCGAGCGCGCCCGCCGTGCCGAGGAAGCGGAAGCCGTTCTCGCCGGTGTACGGGAACACCGGGTTCTCGCCCAGCCCCTGCTCGATCGTCCACGGGCTCACCGCCGCGTCGGTGCACAGCACCGTGCCGAGCGCGCCGCCCGCGTAGGCGAACGTCGCGGCCGCGGTGTCCTCGACCTCGAAGCCGCGCATCGCGTGGCTCGTGACGCCGGCGACGCTCGCGAGCTCGCCTCCGACGTAGCGCAGCATGTCGATCTCGTGGATCAGGTTGATCAGGATCGGACCGCCGCCCGCGGTCCTGCGCCACGCCGTGTCGAAGTACGGGTCTGGCTTGCGCGTCGCCCACAGCGCCGTCACCGCGACGAGCCTGCCCAGGCGTCCGCCGCCGACGATCCGCCGCGCTTCCTGCGCCTGCGCGTGGTAGCGGCGGTGGTGGCCGACGAGGATCCGGACGTTCGCGCGCTTCGCTTCGCGCAGGAGCTCGCAGGCGAGCTCGACCGTGTCGGCGATCGGCTTCTCGACCAGCATGGGGACGCCGGCGCGCGCGCAGTCGACGCCCATCGGCACGTGCAGCCGGTTGGGCGTCGCGATCACGAGCGCGTCGGGCTTCGTCGCCGCGAGGAGCTCGCGGTGCGACGCGAAGTACGGCGCCGGCAGCGCCCTCACGTACGGGTCGTCCGCGGGCAGCGTGTCCGCGACGCCGCAAAGCTCGGCGTGCGGCGAGGCCGCGATCGTGGCGATGTGCTTGCGGCCGATCAGCCCCGCGCCGACCACCCCGATTCTGAAGCCACTCACGCCGGTCTTCCTCGCCCGGTCACGCGAGCTCCGGAATGAGCGTCAGCAGCGGCCGGCCGGCGAACCACGCGTCGAGGTTCGCCTTGCACAGGTCGCCCATCGCCTTGCGCGTCTCGTTGGTCGCGCTGCCCACGTGCGGCAGCAGCACGACGTTGTCCATCGAGAGCAGCGGCTTCGGCACGTGCGGCTCGTCGGCGAACACGTCGAGCCCGGCGCCCTTGATCGCGCCGTCCTCGAGCGCCCGGACGAGCGCCGGCTCGTCGATGATGGAGCCGCGCGCGATGTTGACGATCGTGCCCTTCTTCCCCAGCGCCGCGAGCACGCCCGCGTCGACGAGGTTGCGAGTCGCGGGGCCGCCCGGGCAGGCGACGATCAGGAAGTCGGCCTCGGCGGCGAGCGCCTTCAGGTCCGCGACGAACCGCCACGGCACGTCGGCCTGCGCCTTGCGCCCGGTGTAGGCGATCTTCATCCCCATCGCCGCGAGCCGCGTCGCGATCGCCTTGCCGATGCGCCCGAGGCCGAGGATCCCGGCGGTGCGGCCGCCGAGCTTCGTCGTGAGCTCGGGCCCGCGCTTCTCCCACTCGCCGCTGCGCACGAAGCGCTCGGCCTTCCCGAACCCGCGGCCGGTCATCAGCACGAGGCCGACGGCGACGTCGGCCACGTCGTCGGTGAGCACGTCCGGCGTGTTCGTGACCTTGAGGCCGCGCTTGCGGCAGTACTCGATCGGCACGCCGTCGTAGCCGACGCCGAACACCGAGATGATCTCGAGCTCCGGCAGCGCGTCGAGCAGCTCGGTCGGCGTGACCGTGCCGCCACCCTGCACGAGCCCGCGGATCCGCTGGCCCTCGGCCGCGAGCAGGCCCGGCTTGTGGCTCGACTGGTAGTAGTCGTGGCAGCGGTAGTCGGCCTTGAGCGGGTCGTAGAGGAACGGCGGCAGCGGGGCGGTGACGATCACGTCGGGAGCGGGCATGGAATCCTCGTCGTTATCGGGGTTCGCGCGGCGTGCGCTCGCGAGCCCATTCTAGCAATCCGGCGATGAGGCCCGCGTCGCCGCCGGGCGTGAGCCGCGCGTCGAGCCCGAGCGCGCGCACGCGATCGGCGATGCGCGGGTGCGGGACGAACGCCGGAACCCGGGCGAGGAGCGCCCGCCCCTCGTCGCCCGCGGCGCGCATCAGGTTGTCGGCGCCTTCCGACGAGGTCAGCGTCAGCGCGTGAGCGCGGCCTTCGCGCAGCGCCTCGACGAGGCCGCTCGCGTCGCCCGCCGGGGCCGCGCGGCGGTAGCAGTCGACCGACTCGACGCTCGCCCCGCGGCGCGAGAGCGTCTCCGCGAGCTGCTCGCGCCCGCCGGTCCCCCGGAAGATGACGACGCGCCTGCCGCGCACGTCGGCGAGCTCGGGCAGCGCGAGCAGGCCGTCGCTGTCGTAGGTCGTCGCGGGGATGCGCGCGTCCGGCACGCCGACGCCGGCGAGCGCCTCGGCGGTGCCCGGTCCCGGCGCGTAGGCGCGCAGGCCCGGAGGCCAGCGTCCGACCGGCGGCGCGCCGTACTCGGCCGCGTTGGCCGAGATGAAGAATGCGAGGTCGTAGCGATCGAGCGACGCGTGCACCCGCTCGAGCGGCGCCGGGTCGTCCGGCGGCAGGATGACGATCGCGGGCCACACGATCGGCGTCGCGCCGAGCGCGGCGAGCTTCTGCGCGAACGCGCCGGCCTGGCGCGCCGGGCGCGTGACGACGACGCCGATCCCGGCGAGCGGGCCGCGCGGGGTCTCGCGCGGCGCGAGCGGGTAGGGGTTCACGGGAGCGGTCGCACGCCGGGGTACGGCGAAGGCGACGTCAAGCGGGACGGATCGCGATCACGCCGCGATCAGCCGCGCGGCGCCGCGGGCGAGGAAGTCGTCGGCGAGCGCGCGACCGAGCGCCTCGGCCGCCGCGGCGTCGTCCGCCGGCTCGTCGATCTCGCCGCGCATCACCTCCCGGCCGTCCGCGCTCGCGACGAGGCCGCGCAGCCACAGCCGCTCGCCGATCCACTCGCCGTGCGCGGCGAGCGGCGTGTGGCAGTTGCCCGAGAGCATGCGCGAGAACGCGCGCTCGGCGGTCGCGACCAGCGTCGTCGCGGTGTCGCCGAGCACGGCGAGCGCCGCGATCAGGTCGGCGCGGTCCGCGCGGCACTCGATAGCGAGCGCGCCCTGTCCGACCGCCGGCAGGCTGTCCTCGGGCGCGATCAGGTCGGCGATGCGGTCGCCGTAGCCCAGGCGCTTGAGCCCCGCGGCGGCCAGGATGATCGCGTCGTACTGCCCCTCGTCGAGCTTGCGCAGCCGCGTGTTGACGTTGCCGCGCAGCGCCTTCACGGCGAGCGAAGGGTGGCGCTCGCGCAGCTGCGCTTCGCGGCGCAGGCTCGAGGTGCCGACGACCGCGCCGGGCGGCAGGTCGGAGAGCCTCCCGTACCGGTTCGAGACGAACGCGTCGCGCGGATCCTCGCGCGCGGTCACCGCGGCGAGGGCGAACCCCTCGGGCATCTCCATCGGCAGGTCCTTGAGCGAGTGCACGGCCAGGTCGGCGCGGCCCTCGGCCATCGCGACCTCGAGCTCCTTGATGAACAGGCCCTTGCCGCCGATCGCGGCGAGCGGGCGGTCGAGCACCCGGTCGCCCTGCGTGGTCATCCCCAGGAGCTCGACGTGCGTGTGCGGATACAATGCACCGAGCCGCGTGCGGACGTGCTCGGCCTGCCAGAGGGCGAGCGCGGATTCGCGCGTCGCGATGACGAGCCGGCGCGGCGCCGTGGGGGAGGTCATCGAAGCGTGGAGACAGGACCGGGGGATCGCGTAGCGTCGCCGAAGCGCCGGACGCTGCGGGCGATTCTAGCACTCGCCGCGGCGTCGGCCGCCGGCGCCGGCCGGGCGCAGACCGGCACGCGCGTCGACGCGCCGGCGCGATCTCCGCGGCGCTCGCGCACCCACGCGCTCCCGGCGGCGGCCGACCTCGCCGCGGACGGCGCGGCGAGCCGCGCGCGCCGCATCCCGATCCTGCTCCTGTTCGACCGCGAGGACTGCCCGTACTGCGAGCGCGCGCTGCGCGAATACCTGGTGCCGATGAGCGGCGAGGCGCCCTGGCGCGACGACGCGCTGATGCGGCAGGTCGAGGCCGACCGCGAGCTGCCGCTCGCGGGCTTCGACGGGCGCGCGACGACGCACGCCGCGCTCGCCGCGCGCTATGGCGTGACGCTCACGCCGACGGTGCTCGTCGTCGACGGCGCGGGAGCGCCGCTCGCCGAGCCCGTCGTCGGGCTCCTCACCGCCGACTTCTACGGCGCCTATCTCGAGGAAGCGCTGCGCACCGGCCTCGCGAAGCTGCGGCGCTGACGCCGCCACGCCCGACTCCCGCCCTCCGACTCACGACTCCCGACCCCCGACCATGCACATCCTGATCACCGGCGGCGCCGGCTTCCTGGGACGCAAGCTCGCCCAAGCCCTGCTCGCACGCGGTTCGCTCGCCGGCGCCGACGGCCGGCCCCGGCGGATCGAGAAGATCACGCTCGCCGACATCGCGGACGCGGCAGGCATCTCCGACCCCCTCGTGACGAGCCTCGCCGGCGACCTCGGCGACCCGGCGCTCCTCGACCGCGCGTTCGCCGGGGGCGTCGACGGCGTGTTCCACCTCGCGGCCGTCGTGAGCGGCGAGGCGGAGGCGAACTTCGACCTCGGCTGGCGCGTGAACGCCGACGCGACGCGCGCGCTGCTCGAGCGCTGCCGCGCGCTGCGGACGACGCCGCGCGTCGCGTTCGCGAGCTCGGTCGCCGTGTTCGGCGGCGCGCTGCCCGAGCGGGTGCCCGACGACCAGGTCGTGACGCCGCAGTCGTCGTACGGCGCGCAGAAGGCCGTCTGCGAGCTCCTCGTGCACGACTACGCGCGGAAGGGCTTCGTCGACGGCCGCAGCCTGCGGCTGCCGACGGTCACCGTGCGTCCGGGCAGGCCGAACAAGGCCGCCTCGTCGTTCGCGAGCGGCATCGTCCGCGAGCCTCTCGCGGGCGTGGAAGCGGTCTGCCCGGTCGACGCGTCGACGCGCATGTGGGTCGTCTCGCCTCGGACCGTCGTCGAGTCGCTGATCGCCGGCTACGAGGCCCCCGCCTCGTCGCTCCCGCCGTCGCACGCGGTGAACGTCCCCGGCATCTCGGTGACGGTCGCCGAGATGGTCGATGCGCTGCGCCGCGTCGCCGGCGACGCCGTGGCCGATCGCGTCGTCTTCCGGCACGACGAGACGATCGACCGGATCGTGCGCACCTGGCCGCGCGACTTCGACGCGAAGGTCGGCCGCGCGCTCGGGATGCGCGGCGACGCGAGCTTCGAGGCGATCGTCCGCCAGTACGTCGAGCACGACAGGCCGAGGTAGCCTGAGGCGATGACCGACGAACCCGCCCGCCGCTACGACCCGGTCGCCGCCGCGCAGGTCGTCGCGCGGAACCTCGTGCCGGTCGTCGGCATCCTCGCGCTCGGCTGGTCGGCGCCCACCGTGCTGCTGCTCTACTTCGTCGACACGATGCTGTCGATCGGGGTGATCTTCGCGGGGCTCATGTCGTGGTTCGGCCGCGGCCAGGTCGCGGACCACTGGTCGGCGCGGCTCAAGGCCGAGGTCGGCTACGTCGCCGGCGCGGCGTTCGTCACCGCGTTCATCGCGGTGCCGCTCGGCATGCCGCTGGTGTTCGTCGGCGCGTGGGCGGGCTGGGGCGACGTGAAGGAGCTCATCGCGGACCCGGCGCTGCAGGCGGGCTTCGCGTGGCAGGTCGTCGCGGCGGTCTGGTCGTACGCGGGGCTGTGGCGCGAGCTCCACTTCCGCAGCCCCGAGGAGCTGCGCGTGAAGCGCCGCTTCGCGCTCGTGTTCCTGCGCTGGATCGTGGTCCTGCTCGCCGTCTACTCGCCGATCGGGTGGCTCTTCGGCCGCTTCCTGCCGCACCTGCTCGTCGTGCTCTACGCCGGCGCGTCGATCGTCGCCGAGATCGCGCCCGACCGCTTCCTGCGTGCGATGCCGGGGGGCGCCGAGGATGCCGATTCCCCGGCCGCCCCCGGCGGCGGGAATCGCGGGAAGCGCCGCTAGCCGGCGAGCGCCGGCTCGACCGAGGCGAGCGCCTCGCGCAGGAGCTCCGGCCCCGCCCCCTTGAGCCGGCGCGCGTCGGAGAGGATCTGCCGGTAGCGGCGCCCGCCGCTGCACCCGTGGTAGAGCCCGAGCATGTGCCGCGCGATCGAGCGCAGCGGCGTGCCGCGGGCGAGCTGCGCCGCCGCGTACGGGATCATCGCCTCGACGACGCCCGCCCGCGTGCGCGGCGGCGTCTCGTCGCCGAACAGCCGCGCGTCGACCTGCGCGAGGAAGTACGGATCGTGGTACGCGGTCCGTCCCAGCATCACGCCGTCGACCGACTCGAGCTCGCGCTCGATCGTCCGCCAGTCGCCGAGCCCGCCGTTCAGCACGATCGTCGCCTGCGGGAAGTCGCGCTTCAGCCGGTGCACGACCTCGTAGCGCAGCGGCGGCACCTCGCGGTTCTCCTTCGGCGACAGGCCCTTCAGCACGGCATTCCGCGCGTGGACGATGAACACGCCGCAGCCCGCGCCGGCCACCGTGCCGACGAAGTCGCGCACGAAGCCGTAGTCCTGGTTCGCGTCGAGCCCGATCCGGTGCTTGACGGTGACCGGCAGGCCGACCGCGTCGCGCATCGCGCGCACGCAGTCGGCGACGAGCGCGGGCTCGGCCATCAGGCACGCGCCGAAGCTGCCGGTCTGCACGCGCTCGGACGGGCAGCCGCAGTTCAGGTTGATCTCGTCGTAGCCCCAGCGCTCGCCGAGCTTCGCCGCGTGCGCGAGCTCGCCGGGGTCGCTGCCGCCCAGCTGCAGCGCGAGCGGCGCCTCGGAGGGATCGAAGTCGAGGTGGCGCGGGACGTCGCCGTGCTTCAACGCCGGCGCGGTGACCATCTCGGTGTACAGACGCGCCCGCTTCGTGAGCTGCCGGTGGAGGACGCGGCAGTGCCGGTCGGTCCAGTCCATCATCGGCGCGACGCAGAAGCGCCAGCCGTCGCCCGGGGCCGGGGGTTCCATCGCCGCGATTGTACCGGCGGCCGCGGCGTGCGCCGCGCGGTCCCGCGTCAGCGCCGGAAGTCGCGCGTGCCGGTGGCCGACCGCGCGATGTCGGCCTCGACCTGGGCGCGGCTGCGCTCGTAGACGAGCTCGCGCCCCATCACCGTGCCCGAGTACGCCTGGCCCGTCCGCGTCGGCAGGAGCTCGCAGCGCACGCTGTGCACGCCGGCGCCCACGACCACTTCGATCCGGTCCGCGCGCTTGCTGTAGACGACGACCTCCAGCACCTGGCCGCTGGCGGTGGCGCGCACCTTGATCTTCTCGTCGATCATCGGGTCTCCGGTCTCGTCGCGGGGGAGCCCGCCCGGTCGGGCGGCGCCGCAGCGTCGACTGTACCTCGGCGGGGCCGCGGCCGGCGGCGGCGGGTGCGCGAGCCGGGCCGCGGGCGCCTACCTCCCGAGCAGCAGCCCCGGCAGGAACGTCGTGACGGCGGGCCAGAGGGTGCAGAGCGCGAGCACGGCGAACAGCGGCACGAGGTAGGGCAGCACCGCGCGCGAGATCCGGTCGAACGGCACCTGCGCGACCTTCGCGGTCACGTAGAGCACGACGCCGACCGGCGGCGTGATCGTGCCGATCATCAGGTTCAGCACGAACACGAGGCCGAAGTGCACCGGGTCGATCCCGAGCTTGAGCGCGACCGGGACCAGGATCGGGATCAGCACGAGCATCGCCGCGAGCGCCTCCATGAAGCAGCCCACGACGATGAGCAGCGCATTCACGATCACGAGGTAGACGAGCGGATTCGTCGTCAGGTGCGCGAGCGCGCCGCCGAACTCCTGCGGCAGGCGCGAGACCGAGATGCAGTAGCCCAGCAGCGACGCCGTCATCACGAGCGCCATCACGACCCCCGAGGTCTCCACGGTGTCGACGACGAGCTTCGGCAGGTCGGCGAGCCGGAACTCGCGGTAGACGAAGAGGCCGAGCACGAGCGCGTAGACGACCGCGATCGCGGCCGCCTCGGTCGGCGTGAAGATCCCCGAGAAGAGGCCGCCGAGCAGCACGAACGGCGCCATCAGCGCCCAGAACGCGCCCTTGAACGCGCGCCACAGCGCGGCCGCGCCCTCGAACGGGTGCCGCGGCAGGTTCCGGCGGATCGCGAGGTGGCGGACCATCAGCATGAGCGCCGCCGCCATCAGCAGGCCCGGGATGACGCCCGCGAGGAACAACGCCCCGATCGACGTCTCGGCGACGACGCCGTAGACGATCATCGGCAGAGAGGGCGGAATGATCGGGCCGATCGTCGCGGAGGCGGCGGTGATCGCGCCCGCGGTCTCCGCGTCGTAGCCCTCCTTCTTCATCATCTCGATCTCGACGGTGCCGAGCCCGGCCGCGTCCGCGACCGCCGACCCGCTCATGCCCGCGAAGATGACCGAGCCGACGATGTTCGCCTGGCACAGCCCGCCGCGCATCCAGCCGACGACCGCCTTCGCGAACTCGAAGATGCGCACGCTGATGCCCGCCGAGTTCATCAGGTTGCCCATCAGGATGAACAGCGGCGCCGCGAGCAGCGGGAACGAGTTCGCCGCCATCGCGACCTTCTGCGGGATCACGATGCCCGGGATCCCGGCGAGCGCGAGGAACGCGAAGCCGGCGAGCCCCATCGCCGCGTAGATCGCGGGCCCGGCGAACAGGCTCACGAACCACGCGGCGAGGATCGCGAGCATCAGCTCGATCATCGCTGCCCCGCGGGAGCGAGCAGGAACGCCCGCGCGGCGGCCCTCGCGTCGGCGAGCGCGTAGAGCCCGACCGCGAGCGCCGCCAGCGGCACGATCGCGTAGACGACGCCCATCGGAAAGAACAGCGTCGTCGTGTCGACGTCGAGGTTGCGCTGCGTGATCCGCCAGCCGTAGAACACGAGCACGGCGGCGAACGCGACCCCGGCCGCCGCACCCACGAGCTTCAGCGCCGCCCGCCCGTGCGGCGACAGCCGCGCCGCCGCCACGTCGATCGCGAGGTGGCTGCGTCGCCGCGCGGCGATGATCCACCCCAGGAACGACGCCCAGACGAACAGGTAGCGCGCGAGCTCGTCGCTCCAGACGAGCGGGTCGCCGAGGAAGTAGCGGAAGCCGACCTGCGCGAGCACGCAGGCGAACATGCCCGCGAACGCGGCGATCGCGGCCCCGTCGACGACGCGGTCGATCCAGCGCTGCATGGCCGGCGGCGCCGGGGCCCTCGCTCGCGGGTCAGCCGGTCGCGATCAGCGGATCGCCTGGATGCGGTCGTAGGTGCCCGCGCCCCACTTCGACTCGAACATCTTCGGCACCTTCGCGACGACCGGGTCGCGGAACGCCTTGGGGTCGGGCGTGATCACCGTCATGCCCGCGGCCTTGAACGTGTCGACGAGCGAGCCCTCCTGCTTGATGAGCTCCGCGTTCTGCCACGCGATGCCGTTCTTCACCGCGTCGGAGATGATCTTCCGGTCGCCGGCGGAGAGCCCCTGCCAGAACGCCTCGTTCACGACGACGAGCCGCGGCGTGATGATGTGCGCCGACAGCACCAGGTACTTCTGCACCTCGTCGAACTTGCCGGCCTTGATCGTCGGCAGCGGGTTCTCCTGCCCGTCGACGACGTTCTGCTTGAGCGCGAGGTAGAGCTCGCCGAAGTTCATCGGCGTCGGCTTCGCGCCCCAGGCCTCCGCCATCGCCTTGAACACGTCGTTCTCGGGAACGCGCAGCTTGAAGCCGACCATGTCGGCGGGCGTGCGGACCTCCTTCGACGTCGTCGTGATGTGGCGCGTCCCGTAGTAGGTCGTGCCGAGGATGCGCATGCCGCGCGCCTTGACGAGCGTCTCGTTGAACTGCTCGCCGATCGGGCCGTTCATCGCCTTGTCGAGGTGCGCCGCGTCGCGCCAGAGGTACGGCGCCTCGACGACCGAGATCGAGGGCACCCAGGCGCCGAAGTTCGCGGCGCCCTCGGTCACGACCTGCTGCGCGCCGTTCGCGACCGCGTCGATCATGTCGCGGGAGCCGCCGAGCTGGCCGCCGGGGAACGAC
The DNA here is from genome assembly GCA_046347845.1 of Burkholderiales bacterium. Lineage (GTDB taxonomy): Bacteria > Pseudomonadota > Gammaproteobacteria > Burkholderiales > Casimicrobiaceae > VBCG01. The sequence continues at coordinate 169,416 of JAXMFH010000006.1, forward strand.
TGGATCACGATGCGTCCCCCCGACTTCTCCTTCACCTCGGCGGCGATCCGGTCGATCATCACGACCGACGGGTGCGTGCCCCCGACGACGTCGCCCCACCGGATCGTCACCTGCTGCGCCTGCGCGGCCGCCGCGCCCAGCGCCGCGCCGAAGCCCACCGCCATCGTCCATCGCTTCATCGTCGTCCTCCTCGTAGGGCGCGCGGGGCCGCCGCGCGGGGTTTGTCGTCGCGGGACGCCCCCGTCCCGTCGGTGTGGGGTCGGTCCGCACCCGCCGCGGCCGGAGCCGCCGGGTCGGGAAGGCCGAGCGCGCGGTCGCGCGACGCGGCGATGTGCGCCTCCATCGCGGCGGCGGCTCGCGCAGGATCGCGCGAGGCGATCGCCTCGATCACGCCCAGGTGCACGCGCATCACCGGCGCGACCAGGTCCGCGTACAGGCGCGTCTCGCTCTGGCGGATCAGCCGGATCTTGAGCTGGTTGACGCGCCACGCGTTCGAGACGATGGCGTTGCCCAGCGCGTCGACGACCGTCGCGTGCATCCCGTCGTCGACCGCCTGCGCCTTCGCGATCAGCGCGGGCGTCACGCCCTTCGCCGCCGCCGCGAGCACCGCCTCGTGCTCGTCCTTCAGGCGCGCGAGCTCGGCGTCGGGCGCGTGGCGCGCGAACTGCGCGGCCGCCTCGCGCTCGATCAGCATCCGGAAGCCGAAGGCGTCGCGGATGAGCCGCACGTCGACCTGCGCCACCTGCATGCCGCGCTGGGGGACGGTGCGGATCAGCCCGTCCGCCTCGAGGCGCGGGACGAGCTCGCGGATCGCGGATAGCGGCATCCCCGTGATCTCGGTCAGCTCGCGCTGCGAGACGAACTGGCCGGCGCGGATCTCGCGCTCGATCAGGCCGCGCGTGAAGCGCTGGTAGGCCTGGTCGCGGAGCTTCACGGCCGCGACGGCAGCGCGTCGAAGGCGGCGGCGAGCGCCGCGCGCGCCCCGGCGTCCGCGGGAACGAGCGGCGGGGCGACCGCGAGGAATCCCTCGTCGCGGTACCGGTGCGCGACGAGCGCCTTGACGCCCGGCGTCACCGGGTAGCGGAGCAGCAGGTCGACGAGCTCGGCGATGCCCGGCACGTCCTCGCCGCGATCGACCATCGGCAGGATCGTCCGCGCGCAGAAGTTCGCGAAGCCGTTGATCGCGCCCGACCCGCCGCGGCGCACGGCGCGCGCGAGCTGCCGCTCGTCGCCCACGAGGATGTGCAGGTCGGCGTGCTCGGCGAGGAGCCGCTCGGTGTTCGCCCACTCGCCGCTCGAGTCCTTGACGCCGGTGACGACCCCGGGGAACGCGCGCTTGAGCCGGCCGATCAGCGCGGCCGACAGCGGCACCGCCGTGACCGAGGGGATGTGATAGACGATCACCTCGCGCGGCCCGCGGCAGCGCTCGATCACCGAGGAGAACCAGCGGTAGAGACCCTCGTCGCCGACGCCCTTGAAGTAGAACGGCGGCGCGAGCAGGATGCCGCGCCCGCCCGCGTCGTAGAGCTGATTCGCCTGCGCGGCGGCGTCCTCGACCGACGCGGCGGCCACGCCCGCGAGCACCCGCGCGGACAGGTCGAGCCCCGCGTCGTCCATCGCCTCGATCATCGCGGCGCGCTGCCCGCTTCCCAGCGAGGCGCCCTCCCCGGTGGTCCCGAACAGCGTGACCGACGAGCAGCCCTCGTCGAGGCAGTTCCGCGCGTGCGAGACGAGCCGCGCGAGGTCGACGCTCCCGTCGCGCGAGAACGGCGTGACGAGCGCGACGCCCAGCCCGAACCGGCGCTCGGCGGGCCGGAGGGCGGGGGCCGGCGGGGCCGGGGACGCGGACGGGGGCGGCGTGGACGCGAGCATGCTGACATGTTAGTGTGCGCACAATGAGCGCGCAAGCCCCTGCGCCGCCCTCGCCGGCCCCGCCCCTCCCGCGACGACGTCTCGGCGACACCGGCGTCGTGGTCACGGCGCTCGGCTTCGGGGGCGCGCCGCTCGGCGACCTCTACGCGGCGCTCGACGACGCGACGGCGATCGCGACCGTCGACGCCGCGCTCGACGCCGGGATCGCGCTCGTCGACACGTCGCCGCTCTACGGCCGCGGGCTCTCGGAGCACCGGATCGGCACCGCGCTGCGGCGACGGCCGCGCGCCTCGTACGCGATCTCGACGAAGGTCGGTCGCGTCTACTCGCCCGCCCCGGCCGGCGTGCGCCACGCGGAAGGCTACGCGGGAGGCCTGCCGCACGAGGGCCGCTACGACTACTCGTACGACGGCGCGATGCGCTCGCTCGAGCAGTCGATGCTGCGGCTGGGCGTCGCGTCGGTCGACGTCGCGCTGATCCACGACGTCGACCCGTGGACGCACGGCGAGGCGGCCGCCGCGCGGCAGCGCGAAGCGCTCGCGGGTGCGTACCGCGCGCTCGTCGACCTGCGCGCGCAGCGCGTCGTCGGCGCGATCGGCATCGGCGTCAACGATGCGGACGTCTGCGAGCGCTTCGTGCGGGAGGCCGACCTCGACTGCGTGCTGCTCGCCGGCCGCTATTCGCTGCTCGAGCAGCCCGCGCTCGACCGCTTCCTGCCGCTCGCGCAGGAGCGGCGCGTCGGCGTGATGCTGGGCGGCGTGTTCAACTCGGGCGTCCTCGCGACCGGCGCCGTGCCGGCCGCGCGCTACAACTACCGCGCGGCCCCGCCAGAGGTGCTCGCGCGAGTGGCGGCGATCGAGCGCGTGTGCGGCGCCCACGGCGTGGCGCTCGCGCACGCCGCGCTCGCGTTCGTGCTCGGCCATCCCGCCGTGGCGACCGTGGTCCTCGGGGCGGTGTCGCCCGACGAAGTGCGCCGCAACGTCGCCGCCTTCGCCCGCCCGGTGCCCGCGGCGCTGTGGCGAGATCTGAAGGCGGAGCGGCTGCTGCGCGACGACGCCCCGGTGCCGGCGTGATCGACGCGCGCGGTGCCCCTCGGGGGGAGGCGGCCGATGGCCGCTTCGGAGGGATGGACGCCCACCAGCACTTCTGGCGGCTCGACCGTGGCGATTACGGCTGGCTCACGCCGGCGCTCGGTGCGATCCACCGCGACTTCGGCCCCGCCGACCTCGCGCCGATCCTCGCGCGCCACCGGATCGCCCGCACGATCCTCGTGCAGGCCGCGCCCACCGAGGCCGAGACCGCGTGGCTGCTCGACGTCGCTCGCGGAACGCCCTTCGTGGCGGGCGTGGTCGGGTGGACCGACTTCGAGGCGCGCGACGCGCCGGAGGCGATCGCCCGGCTCGCTCATGGGGAGAAGCTCGTCGGCCTGCGACCGATGGTGCAGGACATTGCCGATCCCGATTGGCTCGCGCGCCCGTCGATCGCGCCCGCCTTCGAGGCGATGGCCGCGCACGGCCTCGTCTTCGACGCGCTCGTGCTGCCGCGGCATCTCCCGCGGCTCGCCGGCGTCCTCGAACGCCATCCTGGACTCACGGTCGTCGTCGACCATGGCGCGAAGCCGCGCATCCGCGAGCGCGAGCTCGACGCGTGGCGTGCCGCGATGGCCGCGATCGCCGCGCATCCGGGCACCTGCTGCAAGCTCTCCGGCCTCGTCACCGAGGCACGAAGCGGCGACGGCGCGGCCGAGCTCGCGCCGTGGATCGACGCACTCGTCGGCCTGTTCGGGCCGGCGCGCCTGATCTGGGGCAGCGACTGGCCGGTCGTCGAGCTCGCGGGCGGCTACGACCGCTGGCGCGCGATCACGCTCGAGGCGCTCGAGGACCTCGCCGCGGACGAGCGCGAAGCGGTGCTGGGAGGCAACGCGGAGCGCGTCTACCTCGGCCGATCGCAGCCTGCGGCCCCGCCGCGTTGAACCCCGGGAACGAGGGTCAGACCCCGATTCGCCGGCCAGGCGGACCAGACGCTCGATCCCCGGGAACGAGGGTCTCCCCCATTTCGCGGGAATGAGGGTCTGACCCCCATTTCGGAGGCTCGTCGCGGGCGTGCGACCGCGGCTCGCCCGCCGCGCCTTCGGCCTCGCCGTCAGATCGCCCGCCCCTTCCCTTCCCAGAATGGCGCGCGCAGCTCCCGCTTGAGAGTCTTCCCGGCCGCATTGCGCGGAAACGCGTCGAGGATCATCACGCGGTCGACGCGCTGGTACTTCGCGGCGACGCGCGCGTTGATCCAGTCGCGCAGCGTCACCGCGTCGATCGACGCCCCCTCCTTCAGCACCACCGCCGCGACCGGCGTCTCGCCCCACTTGTCGTGCGGAACGCCGAACACGGCGACTTCGCGCACGTCGGGGTGCCGCGCGGCGACCTCCTCGACGTCCTTCGGGTACACCTTGACGCCGCCCGAGTCGATCATGTCCTTCATCCGGTCGACGAGGTAGAGGAAGCCTTCGTCGTCGACGTACCCGGCGTCGCCCGTGTAGAGCCAGCCGTCGCGCAGCGCCTCCGCGGTCTTTCGCTCGTTCCGATAGTAGCCGGGCATCGTGATCGGCCCGCGGCCGACGATCTCCCCGACCTGGCCGACGGGGCAGTCGTCCCCGTCCGGCCCGACGATGCGCAGCTCGTAGTACGGCGGCGGCACCCCGACGCTCCCCGCCTTGCGCAGCGCGTCGTCGCGGTCGAGGACGGTGATGAAGCCCTCGGTGAGCCCGTAGAGCTCGTAGAAGCGGTTGGGCAGCTGCGCGTTCAGCCGGTTCTTGTACTCGACGTGCAGCGGCGCGCCCAGCGACAGGACGCACTCGAGCGAGGTGAGCCGCGAGGGCTCGAATCCCCGCGCGTTCAGGATCGCGATGATCTGCGCGGGCACGAGCATCGTGTGCGTGACGCGCTCGCGCTCGACCGTCGCGATGAACGCCTCCGCGTCGAACGCGCGGTGCACGACGTAGGTCGCGCCGACCATGAACGCGGGCAGGAGCGTCGTCATCGCGCCGTTGAAGACGATCGCGCCCGAGTGGAGCACGACCGACGACGGCGACATCCGCCAGGTCGACGCGAGCGTCGTCGCGTACATCGACCGGATGAAGTGGGTGTGGCAGATCCCCTTCGGCAGCCCGGTCGTGCCGCTCGTGTACATGATCGTCGCGAGGTCGTCGCTCGACACTGCCACGCCCGGCGGGGCGTCGGACGCCTCCATCCAGAGCCGCGAGTAGGCGTGGTAGCCGGCCGGCGCGTCGCCGGCGTTCGCGTCGGTGAGCACCCAGGCGGCGTCGGCGGAGGTCCCGCCGGCGCGCACCTCGTCCAGCACGGCGCGCAGGTCGCCGTTCGAGACGATCGCGCGCGGCGCCGCGTCCGCCAGCAGCGACGCGAGCCCTCCCGCATTGAGCAGCGTCGACAGTGGCACCGCCGCGGCGCCCAGCTTGAAGCACGCCCAGTAGGTCGCGAGGAGCTCGATCGAGTTCGGCAGCGCGGTCGCCACGCGGTCGCCGCGCGCCACGCCCAGCCCGGCGAGCGCGTTCGCCCAGCGGTTCACGTACGCGTCGAACTCGCGCCAGTCGAGGCGCACCTCGCGGGGGCCGGCCGGCGCGACGACCGCGGTGTGGCGCGGGCGGTAGCGCGCGTGGCGCTCCGGCAGGCGCCCGAGCGCCAGGCAGTCGTGCGCGATCTTCGCTTCCATGGCGTCCTTCCTCAGAGTCGGTGGCTCGCGTCGCCGGTCGAGAATCCGGGCCAGCGTATCGCCTCGCCGCGCTCGAGCGCAATCGCCTTGAAGAGCTCGCCCATCTCGGCGGGCGACAGGAGCTTCTGCACGGCGCCCGCCTCGCGCAGGTAGGCGGGCGACGACGGGTCGCCGCTCGCCGCGAGGCGATCGAGGATCCCGCATCCGATCAGGAACGCCGCCTGCGGCGCGTAGCCCGCGACCGCGAGACCCGCGCGCTCGCCGGCTTCCGCCACGGCCGTGAAGTCGACGTGGGCGGTCAGGTCCGCGAGACCCGGCCACACGAGCGGGTCCGCCGTCGCGCGGTGCCGGTAGTGCGCCATCAGCGTCCCGGCGCTGCGCTCGGGATGGTAGTACTCGCTCCGCGGGAACCCGTAGTCGATCGCGAGGATCGCGCCGGCGGCGAGCCGGCGGCCCAGGTCCTCGACGAGCGCCTCGGCCGCGGGATTGACCTCGCTCGCGTAGTCGCCGCCCTCGGGGAAGCGCTCGCGCGCGAGCGCCGCGAGCCGCGGGTCGGCGGGCGCCCGGTCGGCCAGCACGAGCGCGCCGTCGGGACCGACGGTCACGCCGCGCTCGCGCCAGACGCCGCCTTCCCGGACGACGACGTGCGCCGGAACCGCGTCGAGCACCTCGTTCATCAGCACGGCGCCGTCGATCCGGGCCGGCGGACCGTCGAGCCAGACGAAGCGACCGCGCCAGCCGGGCAGCTCGCGCGCGATCGCCGCCTGCTGACGCTCCTTCAGGTCCGGGCTCGTCTCGACGATCGCGTAGCGCGAAGGCGGCGCGCCGAGCCGTTCGAGCTCGCGCACCGCGTCGATCGCGAGCCGCCCGCTGCCCGCGCCGAGCTCCACGATCTCGCGCCCGTCCGTCGCGTCGAGGATCGCGCGCACCTGCGCCGCGATCGACGCGCCGTAGAGCGGCGTCAGCTCCGGCGCGGTCGTGAAGTCGCCGTCGGCGCCGAGCTTGCGCGCGCCGGCGGCGTAGTAGCCCAGCCCCGGCGCGTAGAGCGCGATCGCGACGTAGTCGTGCAGGGGCAGGAAGCCGCCGCGCGCGCCGATCGCCTCGACGATCGCGGCGCGCACGCGCGCCGAGTGCGCGCGCGCGGCGGCGTCGGGCTCGGGCAGGGCGAGGTCGCGCTCGCGAAGTCGCATCGGTTCGAATCCGCGCCGCGCGGCGAGGGACACGCGGCGAGGGATTGTGCTAGTGTACCGAACCGCATTGCCGGACCGCCGCCCGCGGCGCGGGCGCGTCCCCTTCCGCAGGAGCGCGCGTGCAGGACAAGGTCGTGTTGATCACCGGCGGCGCGAAGCGCGTGGGCGCCGCGATCTGCCGGCGGCTGCACGCGGCCGGCGCGAACCTGATGCTCCACTACCGCGCCTCGGCCGGCGAGGCGCGCCTGCTGCAGGCGGAGCTCAACGGCGCGCGCGCGAACTCGGTCGCGCTGATCCAGGCCGACCTGCTCGACGTCGCGAAGCTGCCCTCGCTCGTCGACCAGACCGTGATGCGCTTCGGGCGCCTCGACGCGCTCGTCAACAACGCGTCGTCGTTCTTCGCGACGCCGATGGGCGAGATCCAGCTCCCGCAATGGGAGGACCTCGTCGGGACCAACGTCCGGGCGCCGCTGTTCCTGTCGCAGGCCGCCGCGGGCCCGCTGCGGCGATCGCAGGGCGCGATCGTCAACGTCACCGACATCCACGCCGAGCGCCCGATGCGTCACTATGTCGTCTACTCGGTCGCGAAGGCGGCGCTCGCGGGGCTCACGCGGTCGCTCGCGCGCGAGCTCGCGCCCGACGTGCGCGTGAACGCGGTCGCGCCCGGCCCGATCCTGTGGCCCGAGGGCGACGAGAGCTTCGACGAGGTCTCGCGGCAGCGGATCATCTCGCACACGCCGCTCAAGCGCGAGGGTACCCCCGACGACATCGCGCGCGCCGTCCGCTTCCTGCTCGAGGACGCGCCCTACGTGACCGGCGAGACGATCAACGTCGACGGCGGGCGCAGCATCGCCATCTGAGGGGGTCTGACCCCGGCCTGATCGGGGTCTGACCCCGGTGTTGCCTGGCGCGGCGAGCTCGGAACGGCCCGGCGGTCGCCGGAAGAAGGGGTCCGACCCCGGCCGTATCGGGGTCTGACCCCGGTGTTGCCTCGAACACCCGCGGTGCGACCGCGGTCAGTCCTCCTGGAACGCGACGTCGCGCGTCGACCGGAACTTCGGCGCCGCGATCAGCAGCAGCAGCGCGACGGCGACGAGCAGCATCGCGAGCGAGATCGGCCGCGTGACGAACACCGTCGGGTCGCCGCGCGACAGCAGCAGCGCGCGGCGCAGGTTCTCCTCCATCATCGGCCCGAGCACGAAGCCGAGCAGGAGCGGCGCCGGCTCGAACTCGAGCTTGACGAAGAGCACGCCGACCAAGCCGAACGCCGCCGTCTGCATCACGTCGAAGTTCGTGTTGTTGATCGTGAAGACCCCGATCGAGCAGAAGAGCAGGATCGCCGGGTACAGCAGCCGGTAGGGCACGGTCAGCAGCTTGATCCACATGCCGATCATCGGCAGGTTCAGCACCACCAGCATCAGGTTGCCGACCCACATCGACGCGATCAGCCCCCAGAAGAGCCCCGGGTTCGAGCTCATCACCTGCGGACCGGGCTGGATGCTGTGGATCGTCATCGCGCCCACCATCATCGCCATCACCGCGTTCTCGGGGATGCCGAGCGTGAGCAGCGGGATGAACGACGACTGCGCGCCGGCGTTGTTCGCCGATTCGGGCCCCGCGACGCCCTCGATCGCGCCCTGGCCGAAACGGCCCGGATCCTTCGCCACCTTCTTCTCGACCGCGTAGGACGCGAACGAGGCGAGCATCGCGCCGCCGCCGGGCAGGAGCCCCAGCACCGAGCCGAGGCCGGTGCCCCGCAGCACCGCCGGCCACGCCTGCCGGAACTGCTCGCGCGTGATCCACAGCCCGCGGACCTTCGTCTTCAGCACCTCGCGCCGCTCGGGCGACTCGAGGTTGGTGATGATCTCGGCGAAGCCGAACAGGCCCATCGCGACGCTCGCGACACCGAGCCCGTCGGAGAGCTCCGGCACGCCGAACGCGAACCGCTGGACGCCCGAGTTGACGTCGGTGCCGACGATGCCGAGCAGCAGGCCCAGCGCGATCATGCCGATCGCCTTCAGCAGCGAGCCGCGCGCGAGGACCGACGACCCGATGAGCCCCAGCACCATCAGCGAGAAGTACTCGGCCGGCCCGAACTTGAGCGCGAAATCGGACAGCGGGATCGCGACGGTCGCCACCATCACGGTGCCGACCGTCCCGGCGAAGAACGAGCCGAGCGCCGCGATCGCCAGCGCGGCGCCCGCCTGGCCGCGCCGCGCCATCTGGTATCCGTCGAGGCAGGTGACGGCGGACGAGGTCTCGCCCGGCATGTTGAGCAGGATCGACGTCGTCGACCCGCCGTACTGCGCGCCGTAGTAGATGCCCGCGAGCATGATCAGCGCGGACACCGGCGGCAGCGCGTAGGTCGAGGGGAGCAGCATCGCGATCGTCGCGACCGGCCCGATGCCCGGAAGCACGCCGATCAGCGTGCCGAGCATCGCGCCGACGAACGCGTAGAGCAGGTTGACCGGCGTCAGCGCGACGCCGAAGCCCGTGGCGAGGTGGCTGAAGAGCTCCATCGCGCTTCCTCAACCCCCGAAGGCGGGCCAGATCGGGAGCTGCACCTGCAGTCCGACGCCGAACACCAGCACCGCGAGGGCCGCCAGCAGGATCGCCGAGAAGAGCGCCTCGCGCGGCCGGAACTCCCGGCTCGCGACGCTCGCGACGAACACGAGCACGACCGTCGAGAGCGCGAGCCCGGCGCGCTCGACGATCGCGCCGAAGAGCACGACGCCGCCCAGCACGACGATCGTCGGCCGCAAGGGCCAGCGCGGGAACCGGGGGCCCGCGACACGCAGCGCCTGCGCGGCGATCACCGCGCCGATCGCGATCAGGATGAGGCCGAGCGCGCGCGGGAAATAGCCGGGCCCCATGCGCGCGGCCGTGCCCATCGCATAGTCGCTCGACAGGACGATCGCGGCGACGCCGAATGCGAGCAGCATGAGGCCGCCGAGGAAATCCCGGCGATGGCGGATCCGGATCATCGATGCGTCTCTCGAGGGAGCCGCGGCGCGCCGCGGACGGGAGGGCGGCGCGACGGTCGGCGTGGACGGGCGCGACGCCTGGCGATTCTAGGGAGTTTCGGGGTGCACGGCTGTCAGCGGTTCGTCAGGTTGCGGGCGGCGCCGCGCGCGAGTCGCCGCTTTGCTACGCTATGCGGATGCGCGTGCTGATCGCCGAGGACGACCCGCTGTTGTGCGACGGGCTCGCGCGCGCGCTTCGCGCTGCGGGCCACTCGGTCGACGTCGCGTCCGACGGCGAGGGAGCGGACCGCTGCGCGCTCGCCGGCGCCTACGACCTGCTCGTGCTCGACGTGGGCCTGCCCGGCATCGACGGCTTCGAGGTGCTGCGGCGGCTTCGCGCGCGCGGCGACCCGACGCGCGTCATCATCCTGACCGCCCGCGACGCCGTCGCCGACCGCGTGCACGGCCTCGACCTCGGTGCCGACGACTACCTGACCAAGCCGTTCTCGCTCGACGAGCTCGAGGCGCGCGTGCGCGCGCTGCTGCGCCGCCCCGAGCCGTCGGGCGCGCAGCCGATCGAGATCGGGCCGATGCAGGTCGACCTCGCCGCGAAGCGGCTGCGCATCCGCGGCATCGCGGTCGAGCTCACGACGCGCGAGTGGACGCTGCTGCGGCTGTTCCTCCGGTCCCCGGGGCGCGTGCTGTCGAAGGAAGAGATCATCGAGGGGCTCTGCCGCGACGACGAGCCGGTCGCGCCCAACACGGTCGAGGTCTACGTGTCGCGCCTCCGCGCGAAGCTCGAGCCGGCCGGCGTGCGGGTGCGCACCGTGCGCGGCTTCGGCTACCTGTGGAACAGCCAGCCGGACAGCGCGTGACCCCGGCGTCGCCGAGCATCCGCCGCCGGCTCGTGCTGTCGACGGCGGGGGTGCTCGCCGTCGTCGTCGCGGCCGCCGCCGCGATCGCGTGGCGGGTGGGACTCGACGCGGCCGAGAACGCCTACGACCGCTCGCTGCTCGACCCGGCCCTCGCGCTCGCCGCGAGCGTGCGCGGAGACGCGCTCTCGCGCCGCGTCGACCTCTCCGAGGACGCGCGGCGCGCGCTGATGGTCGACGAGGCGGACACGCTCGTCTACGCGATTCGCGACGAGTACGGGCGTCTCCTCGCCGGCGACGCGAGCCTGCCCGGACCGGCCGCGGTGCCCGAGCCGGAGCGCCCGCTCTTCTACGATGCCGTGCGCGCCGGCGTTCCGCTGCGCGTCGCCGCGCTGCGCACCGGCAACGGCCCGGTCGTGCTCGTCGGCGAGACCCGCAACAAGCGCACCCGGCTCGTCACCGAGGTGCTCGCCGCCGTCCTCGTTCCCACGCTGCTCGTGGCGATCGCCGCAGTCGTGCTGCTGCGCGGCACGATCGGCCGCGCGCTCGCCCCGCTCGACCGCGTCCGCGAGGATCTGGCCGCGCGTGCGCCGGGCGACTTGAAGCCGGTCGACGCGGAAGGCGCCCCCGACGAAGTGCGTCCCGCGCTGCAGGCGCTGAATCACCTGATCGAGCGGCTGCGCATCGCGGCCGACACGCAGCAGCGGTTCGTCGCGAACGCCGCGCACCAGCTGCGCACCCCGCTCGCCGGGCTGCAGATGCAGCTCGAGCTCCTCAGGCGCGAGCCGCACGCGCCCGGCGTGGCCGCCGAGCTCGACAAGATGCACGCGGCGACGACGCGCACGACCCGGCTCGCGCAGCAGCTGCTCGCGCTCGCGCGAGCCGACCGCAGCGCCGAGCAGGGCGTCCGGAGGCGCGCCGTCGACCTCTACCGGCTGGGCGACGCCGCCGCGCGCGACTGGACCGCGCGCGCGATCGCGCACGACGTCGACCTGGGCTTCGAGCTCGAGCACGCCGAGGTGCCGGGCGACGAGGTGCTGCTCGCCGAGATGCTCGGCAACCTGATCGAGAACGCGATCCTCTACGTGCCCGCGGGCGGCGTCGTCACCGTGCGCTGCGGGACGCAGGACGGCCGACCCTACGTCGCCGTCGAGGACGACGGCCCCGGCATTCCGGAAGCGGCGCGCGAACGCGTGTTCGAGCGCTTCTACCGGGTCGAGGGCGCGCCCGGCGACGGGTCGGGGCTCGGCCTCGCGATCGTGCGCGAGGTCGCCGAGCGGCACGGCGCGACCGTCGAGCTCTCGACGCCCTCGACCGGCCGGGGCACGTCGATCGCCGTGCGCTTCCCGCCCGCCGGGGCGCCGTCGGCCTGATCAGGCGGCGCCGCGGCGGCGAGCGAGCACCTCGCCGGCCAGCTTCTCGAGGTACGGATCGACGATGCCGTGCGACGCGAGCGCCGCGCGCGTGTTCATCAGGTAGTCGCACGACGAGCCGAACGCGCCGCACGCGTGCGCGATCGTGTCCGCCTGCTCGTCGAGCGTGAGCGCCGCGTACTGCGGGTGGTCGTGCCGTACCGCGAACGCGAGCGCGACGATCGTGCGGCCGCCCGCCCGTGCCCGCACCCACAGGGGGCGGTACGAGCCGACGACCATCTCGCGCCGCCAGAGGAGGTGCAGCTCGTCGAGCGCCAGCGCGGACGGCAGCCGGTAGGCGACGCCGCGGCACGCACCGCCGGGCTCGAGCCCCAGCACGAGCCCCGGCCGATCGAGCGTCCCGCGCGAGGCGAGCGAGCGCAGGCAGAAGCGCCGGTGCAGCCCGTGGATCGTCGCCGGGCGCGCCTCGGCGACCGGGAACAGCGGATTCCACAGCAGCGACCCGTAGCCGAACACCCACCAGCCCGCGCCTTTCGGCTTCGCCGCGAGCGTCGCGGAAAGCGAGCGCGAGAGCGCCTCGTCGTCGAGCGCGTGCGCCGGGCCGATCGTCGCGAGGTAGAGCTCGCGCATGCGGCCCTGCTCGAGGTCGCGGCGCGAAAGCGTCATCCGCCGAGCTCGGGGTCGCGCCCGAGCTTCGCGAGCTCGATCGCCGCGCGGCGCCGCTTCGCCCCGGTGGACTTGCCGTGCGCGCCCCCCTTCGCGAGCAGCGGCGAGCGCGCGACCGGGTTGCGCGGCTTCGGCGGCGCGTGCCGCTTCGCGCGCTTCACGGGAGCCCCTGCCAGCGCGGCAGCCGCGCCTCGCACCAGGCGGCCGCCGCGAGCAGCGCCCCGTCCTCGCCGGGCTTGCCCACGAGCTGCATGCCGACCGGGAGGCCGTTCGCCGCCCGGCCTGCCGGCAGCGTGATCGCGGGCGCCCCGAGGAGCGAGGCGAACGTGCAGCACGACGGGTCGCCGGTCGTGTCGAGTCCCTCGGGCGCGGGACCGGGCGCCGGCGGCGCGACGAGCGCGTCGCAGCCCTCGAGCCAGGCGAGCGCCGCCGCGATCATCGCGCGGCGCGTCTCCCGCGCCTTCGCGAGCGCGGCATCGTCGACCTTCCGCCCCTCGTCGAGGCCGGCGTTGAGCGTCGCGGACAGCCGGCCCCGCTCGCGCTCCTGCAGCGCGCCGAGCGCGCGCGCGCCCTCGCCCAGCATGATCGTCCGCTGCACGTCGCGCAGCGACGAGAGCACGCCGGGAAAGGCGCAGGGAACGACCTCCGCGCCCGCGGCGCGCAATGCGTCCGCGCCGCGCTCGAGCGCCCCGCCGTCGTCGACGGCGCGCGTCCAGGGGAAGCGGTCGACGTACGCGAGCCGCGGCGGTCGCGAGCGCGCCGCGACGTCCCGCGGGATCGCGGGCGCGAGCGCGTGGGCGACCGCCGCGGCGTCCTCGACCGAGCGCGTGAACGTGCCGATCGTGTCGAACGTGACGCTGAACAGCGCGGCGCCGTCGAACGGGATCGCGCCCAGCGTCGGCTTGAACCCGACGACGCCGCAGTACGCCGCCGGCCGGATCACCGAGCCGTTGGTCTGCGTTCCGATCGCCGCCGGCACCTGCCCGAGCGCGACGGCGGCGGCCGACCCGGACGACGATCCGCCCGGCGTGTGGCGCGGGTTCCACGGGTTGGCGGTCGGTCCCGGCTGCATGAACGCGAACTCGGTGGTCACGGTCTTGCCGAGCACGAAGCCGCCGGCCGCGCGCCAGCGCGCGACGCAGCGCGCGTCGTGCGCCGGGCGCCGCCCGGCGCCCACCGGCGAGCCCAGTTGCGTCGGGAGATCGGCCGTGTCGACGATGTCCTTGACGCCGAGCGGCAGGCCGAACGCCGCGCCGCGCCTGTCGGCGGGCAGCGCATCCAGCCTCGCAGCCTCGGCGAGCGCGCGCTCGCGGTCGAGGAACGCCCACGCGCGGACCTCCGCGTCGGTCGCGTCGATGCGCGCGAGCAGCGCGGCGACCAGCTCGCGCACCGGGAGGGCGCCCGAGGCGAGCTCGCGCGCGAGGTCGGCGACGCCGCGGGTGTGGAGAGAGCTCATCGGGCGTCCGTCGCCTCCGCTCGCTCGCGGAGGAACAGCGCCACGAGCTCGTTCAGGAAGCGACGCCCGAGCGGCGTCGCACGGAGCAGCGCCGGATCGGGGTCGAGCAGTCCGCGCCGCGCCGCCACCCCGATCTCGCGCGCGATCGACGCGATCGGCACGCCGGTGCGCTCCGCGAACAGCGCGGCCGGGACACCCTCGGTGAGCCGCAGCGCGTTCAGCATGAACTCGAAGCCGAGCTCGCCCGGTTCGACCTCGCGCCGCTCCATCACCGCATCGCCGGCGAGCGCGCGCTCGACGTACTGCTTCGGCTGCTTGCAGCGCACCTCGCGCACGACGCGGCCGGGCATCGACACCTTGCCGTGCGCGCCCGCGCCGATGCCGAGGTAGTCGCCGAAGCGCCAGTAGTTGACGTTGTGGCCGCAGCGGTGGCCCGGCTTCGCGTACGCGGAGACCTCGTAGCGCTCGTACCCGGCCTGCGCGAGCCGCGCCTCGATCGCCGACTGCATCGCGTCGGCCTCGTCCTCGTCGGGTCGGTCGGGCGGATGGCGGTGGAACGCGGTGTTGGGCTCGATCGTGAGTTCGTAGCACGACAGGTGCGTCGTGCGGAACGCGAGCGCCTCCTCGACGTCGGCGAGCGCGTCGTCGAGGCGCTGCCCGGGCAGCGCGAACATGAGGTCGAGGTTCACCTCGTCGAACAGCTCGACCGCGGCCGCCGCCGCGGCGCGGGCCTCGGCGGCATCGTGCACGCGCCCGAGCGCGGCGAGGTGGCGCGCCGCGAAGCTCTGCACGCCGATCGACAGCCGGTTGACGCCGGCGTCGCGGTAGCCTTCGAAGCGCCGGCGCTCGAACGTGCCCGGGTTCGCCTCCATCGTCACTTCGGCGCCCGCGACGAGCGGCAGCCGCGCGCGTACCGCGGCGAGCAGCCGGTCGATCGCCTCGGGCGAGAAGAGGCTCGGCGTCCCGCCGCCCAGGAACACCGTCGACACCTTGCGCCCCCAGACGGCGGGCAGCGCCTGCTCGAGGTCCGCGACGAGCGCGTCGACGTAGGCGTCCTCGGGCGGTCCCTCGCCTCCGCCGCGCCACTCGTGCGAATTGAAGTCGCAATACGGGCACTTGCGCAGGCACCACGGCAGGTGCACGTAGAGCGAGAGCGGCGGCAGCGTCCGGAAGACCGGGCGCGCGGCCGGGGCGGGCGACGCGACGCGTTGCATCGTCAGCCCGCGGGCGCGGCCGGGTCGAGCAGCGCGCGCGCCTTCTCGAGCACGTCGGGCGGGAACGGCCGCGACTTCCGCTCGTCGGCGTCGAGGCACACGACCGTGAACGTCGAGGTCGCGGCGACCTCCCCCGTCTCGCAGTTCACCATCTCGTGCACGAACCGCAGCACCTTGTCGCGCGCCTCGAGCATTTCGGTGCGCACCATCACGACGTCGCCGCCCAGGAGCTCCCGCCGGTACGACGTGTCCTGCTGGACGGCCGCCATGTGGATCTCGCCGCTGCGCAGCCGCGAGGGGCGGATCCCGATCATCGCGTAGTACTGCCAGCACGCCTCCTCGAAGAACTCGCCGTAGGCGCGCACGTTGACGTGGCCCATGTGGTCGCACTGCCACCGGTGCACGGTGCCGCGCGCGGTCTCCAGGCTACGGCTCATCGCTCGACGCTCTCGGGAACGGGGACGAGCTCGCGCTCGACGAGCTTCGCCAGGAGCTCCCGCATCGCCTTGCCTCGATGCGACAGCGCGTTCTTGCGCTCGAGCGGCAGCTCGGCGCCGGTGAGGCCGCTTCCGAGGTCCTCGAAGTGCGGGTCGTAGCCGAAGCCGCCGGCGCCGCGCGGGACGTCGACGACGCGCCCGTGCCACCGCCCCTCCGCGATCACGGGTTCCGGATCGCCGGCGGACGCGACGAGCACCAGCACGCACGCGTAGTGCGCGCGGCGGTCCGCGACGCCCGCGAGCGCGGCAACGAGCTTCGCGTTGTTCCGGGCGTCGGACTTCGGCTCGCCGGCGTAGCGCGCGCTCTGCACGCCGGGCGCGCCGTCCAGCGCCACGACGCAGATGCCCGAGTCGTCGGCGAGCGCGGGCAGCCCCGAGAGCCGGCTCGCGTGCCGCGCCTTCGCGAGCGCGTTCTCGACGAAGGTCTCGTGCGGCTCGTCGGCCTCGGGAATGCCGAGCTCCGACTGCGCGACGACCTCGATCCGGTGCACCGCGAGCAGCCGGCGGAACTCCCGCAGCTTGCCTTCGTTGTTCGACGCGAGGACGAGGCGCTCGATCATGGCCCGGATCCGGCGCTCAGCGCGAGAGAGCGGCCTTCTGCGCGTCGACGAGCGCGGCGATGCCGCCGCGCGCGAGGTCGATCAGCGCGTCGAACTCCGCGCGCGTGAACGGCGCGCCCTCGGCGGTTCCCTGGAGCTCGACGAACCCGCCCGCGCCGGTCATCACGACGTTCATGTCGGTCTCGCAGGACGAGTCCTCGGCGTAGTCGAGGTCGAGCAGCGGCACGCCGTCGACGATCCCGACCGACACCGCCGCCACGTGGTCGACGAGCGGCTCCCGGTCCGCGACGAGGCCCTGCGCCTTGAGCGACGCGACCGCGTCGGCGACCGCGATCCACGCGCCGGTGATCGACGCGCACCGCGTGCCGCCGTCGGCCTGCAGCACGTCGCAGTCGACGCGGATCGTGCGCTCGCCGAGCGAGGGCAGGTCGGCGACCGCGCGGAGCGACCGCCCGATCAGCCGCTGGATCTCGTGCGTGCGCCCCGACTGCGCGCCTTCGGCCGCCTCGCGCCGCATCCGCGTGTGGGTCGCGCGCGGCAGCATCCCGTACTCGGCCGTGAGCCACCCCTGCCCCTTGCTCTTGAGGAACGGCGGCACGCCTTCCTCGACGCTCGCCGTGCACAGCACGCGCGTGTCGCCCGCCGACACGAGCACCGAGCCCTCCGCGTGCTTCGACCAGCCGCGGTCGAGCACGAGCGGGCGGAGCTGGTCGGGACGGCGGCCTTGGGTGCGCATGGGGGCGGGAGTCGGGGGTCGGGGGCGGCGAGTGCGTATTGTCGCATCCAGGGCAGGACCCGGCCGTCCAGTCCCGGTCGGCGTAGGCGCCCGCCCGGCCCCCCTCACCCCCGCGCGCGCACGAGCCGCGCGAGCTCGTCTTCGAGCGCGTGGGCCGGCCGCCAGCCGGTCGCGGCGGTGAACGACGTCGGGTCGACCTCGAGGGATCCGGCGAGGCGCGCGATCTCGGCCCCCTTGCCCGCGAGCCGGGCGCCGAGCTTCAGCAACGCCACCGGGACGAACGCGAGCGGCACCGGCCGTCCCAGCGCGCCCGCGAGCGCGCGCACGAGTCCGGGCGTCGAGACCGGCTCGGCGTCCGCGACGAAGTGCACGCCGGCAGGCGGCGTCGGCGCGTCGAGCGCGGCGACGATCGCATCGCAGAGGTTCGCGAGCCCGAGCACGCTGCGGCGGTTGTCGATCGCCCCGAGCGGCAGCGTGCGCCCGGCCGCGATCGCTTCGACGAGGCGCCCGACGTTGCCGCGCGCACCCGGCCCGATCACGAGCGGCAGCCTCAGCACGATGGGCGCCGTCGACGATCCGCGGCAGGCGTCGACGAGCGCGGCCTCGGCGTCGCGCTTGCTGCGGCCGTACGCGTCGCGCGGCGCCGCGGGGTCCTCGGGGCGGAAGGGCCGCCCCGGCCGCGTCGCCTCGCCGTTGACCTTGACGCTCGACGCGAGCACGAAGCGCCCGACGCGCGCCGCGACGGCCGCGCGGGCGAGCCTGGCGGTCGCGTCGACGTTCGCCGCGCGGTACGCATCCTCGGCGCCCGCGTCGCCGGCGTCCCGCCGGTGCGCGCGTGCCGCGAGGTGCACGACCGCGGCCGCGCCCGCGAGCGCGCGCGCGAGCGCCTCGCCGGGCGCCCCTTCGAGCGGCCCAAGCGCGACGGCGCCCTCGACGTCGCCGCGGTCCTCGCGCACGACCGGCCGCACGTCGCGTCCGGCCGCACGCAGTCGCTCGACGAGCGCGCGCCCGATGAAGCCTCCCGCACCGGTGACGACGACCGTGCCGCTCATCGCCCGCTCGCGCCGGTCAGAGCCACTTCCAGCCGTGCTTCCGGTAGTAGCGCCAGCCCCCCTTCACGAAGTGGGCGACGTGCCGGAAGCCCTTGCGCGACGCGCCCCCGCCGTGGTGCACGACCTCGAACGACGGCACGTAGGCGGTGCGCGTGACCCGGTTGAGCCGGATCGTCCAGTCGTAGTCCTCGAAATAGAGGAAGAACTGCGGGTCGAAGCCTCCGGTCTGGTCGACCGCCTTCCTGCGGGCCAGGATGCAGGCGCCCGACATCGCCGCGACGTCGATGACGTCGCGCGTGGGATCGGCGTCGATCACGTCGCGCATCTCGTATCGGTCGAGCCTCCGGCGAAACAGCGCGCGGCCGACGCGCGGCATGAACCCGCGCAGCGCGAGGTCGAGCACCGCGGGCTTGCGCTTCACCAGGTAGTCGCGCGTCCCGTCGCGCCGCTTCACCTGCGGCGCGATCGCGCCGACGTCGGGGTGCGCGTTCATCCACCGCACGGCGTTCACGAGCGCGTCGGGCGCGAGCTCGACGTCCGGATTCAGCACCAGGTGGAAATCCGCGCCGCTGCCGTGCAGCGCGAGGTTGTGGGCGGCGCCGTAGCCGATGTTCGCGTGGCCGTGCACGTAGCTCACCTGGACGCCCGAGTCCGCGAAGCGCGCGCGTCCGAGGTCGACCACCTTCGCCGCGATCGCGCGGTCGGCGCTGTTGTCGACGAGCGCGACGTGGACGGTGCGCAGCGCGCCGGACTCGCGCGCCGCGCCGATCGCGAGCGCGAGCTTGCGCAGGCACCGCTCGAGAAGCTGCCAGTCGGGGCGGAACGTCACGATCGACACCTGCAGCGACGACGGCACGACCGTCTCGCAGACCAGCGGCACGCCGCTGTCGTCGGCAGGGAGAGTGGACACGGGAACGAGGCTCGCGGCGCCGTCGCGCCGTCGCGGTGCGGATGCGGGGTGCGCTAGAATCCGGCGAAACCCTCGCGCCGTCAACTTCGCGCGGCGCCTCCTTCCCGGTCGCGATGAGCCCCACCGCCCACCCGCTCCGCGCCAAGCTCGCGTCGGGGCGCGCGCTCGCCGGCATCTGGTCGCTGATCCCGTCGGCGCCGCTCGTCGGCACGCTCGCCGCGTCCGGCTTCGACTTCGTGATCCTCGACGGCGAGCACGGCGGCTACGACTTCGCCACGCTCGACGCCGCGATCACGGCGTGCGAGGAAGGCGGCGCCTCGCCGCTCGTGCGCTCGCCGGGCGCCGATCCGTACTTCGTCCAGCGCGCGCTCGACCTCGGCGCCGACGGCGTCGTCGTCCCGCAGGTGCCCGACGAAGCGGCGGCCGCCCGCGCCGTCGCGATGATGCACTACGCGCCCGCGGGCACGCGCGGCTACAACCCGTTCACGCGCGGCGGCCGTTACGGCATCGCGCCGCAGCCGAAGCTCGCCGCCGGCTACCCGTTCTCCGGCGTGATGGTCGAGTCGCCCGCCGCCGCGGAGCGGCTCGAGCGCATCGTCGAGGTCGCGTCGCTCGACTTCGTCTACCTCGGCATCTTCGACTACTCGGTCGCGCTCGGCGCGCCCGGCGCCGTCGACGACCCGCGCGTCCTCGCGTTCGTCGAGCGCTCGGCGCGCGTCGTGCGCGACGCGGGCAAGGCGGTCGGCACGACCGCGATGAGCCGGGCGCAGGTCGACCGGCTCGGCTCGCAGGGCGTCAACGTGCTCTTCTACGGCACCGACACCTGGCTCGTGGGGCGCGGCGCGAAGGAGGGCCTCGACCTCTACGCGTCGGCGGTGAGGCGATGACGGCCCGGCGGCACGACGCGCGCGCCCTCGCCGGATTCGCCGCCGCGCTGTTCGCGCGCGCGGGCCTGCGCGAGGACATCGCGCGCGACGTCGCCGACGTGCTCGTCGAGGGCGACCTCCTCGGCCACACGACGCACGGCCTCGCGCTCGCGGCACCCTACCTCGCCGAGCTCGAGCGCGGCTCGATGACGAAAACGGGCGAGCCCGTGGTCGTGGCGAGCCGGCCGGCGGCGCAGACCTGGGACGGCGGCCGGCTGCCGGGTCCCTGGCTCACGCTGCGCGCGCTCGACACCGCGATGGGGATGGCGTCGGCGCAGGGCACGGGCACCGTCGTCGTGCGCCGCTCGCACCACATCGCGTGCCTCGAGGCGTACCTGACGCGCGCCACCGCGCGCGGCATGATGGCGCTCGTCTACAGCTCGGACCCGGTCGCCGCGAGCGTCGCCCCGTTCGGCGCCGTCTCGCCGGTGTTCACGCCCAACCCGCTCGCCGCGGGCATCCCGACCTCGGGCGATCCGATCCTGATCGACGTGTCGGCGAGCTACACGACGAACAGCCTCACGACGCGCCTCTACCAGGCCGGGGAGCGGCTGCCGCACGCATGGGTGCAGGACGCGCGCGGGATGCCGACCGACGATCCGCGCGTGCTCTTCGAGGAGCCGAAGGGCACGCTGCTGCCGCTCGGCGGCCTCGAGGCGGGCCACAAGGGCTACGCGCTCGCGCTGATGATCGAGGCGATGACCGCGGCGCTCGCGGGCTTCGGCCGCGCGGACCCGAAGGAAGGCTGGGGCGCGACGGTGTTCGTGCAGGCGCTCGACCCGCGCGCGTTCGGCGGGCTCGACGCGTACGCGCGGCAGATGGACTGGCTCGTCGACGCGTGCCACGACGCGAAGCCGCGCGAGGGCGTCCCGCGCGTGCGCCTGCCCGGCGAGCGGGGCCTGAAGCTGAAGCGCGAGCAGCTCGAACGCGGCGTCGAGCTGCATTCGACGGTCCTGCCGTCGCTCGAGCCCTGGGCCGCGAAGCTCGGCGTGGCGATGCCCGCGACGACGTCGGGCTGAACCCCGGCCCCCGGGGGCGAGGTTCGTGGGTCGGCCTTCGAGCCGACGGGCTGTCGGCGATGCGCGAAACGTCGAACCGACGCCCGACCCACGGCGGGCGATCGATCGTCAGGCGAGCGTCGCGGCCGCCGGCAGAGCGAGCATCGCGACGACGACGATCCACGCCCAGACGGCGGGGTCGGCGAAGTCGACGAGGCGGCGCGACCGAGCCCTTCGGGCCGGCCCCCCGCTTCGAGCGGGGGCCTCTCGTGGCGTCGTGCAGGTTTCCATGCCCGCCATTGTCCGCAGGCGCACTGACGGATCGCCTACCGATGCGACGAGGCACCCGGATCGGGCATGCGAGCCGCGTTCCGGCGCGACCGGCCGTCCCGCGCCGGCCTACCGGCCGGGCGGCCGCCGCCCGGCCACGATCCTCGGGATGCCCGCCAGGTCCCGCCGGGCCTCGATCGCCTCGAGGCCGGCCTCCCCGAACAGCGCCCGCACCGCCTCCGACTGGTCGTAGCCGTGCTCGACGACGAGCCAGCCGCCGGGAACGAGGTGCGAGGGGGCGCCCGCGACGATCGTCCGGAGTGCGTCCAGCCCGTCGCCGCCCGCGACGAGCGCGCGCGGCGGCTCGTAGCGCAGGTCGCCCTGGTCGAGGTGCCCGTCACCCGAGGCGACGTAGGGCGGATTCGCGGCGATCAGGTCGAACGGCCCCGCGCCGGGGGGCAGCGCGCCGTACCAGTCGCCGTGCGCGAACGCGACGTTCGCGAGGCCGAGACGCTCCGCGTTCCGGCTGGCGACGGCGAGTGCGTCGGGCGAGGCGTCGACCGCGAGCACGCGGGCGAGCGGCCGTTCGCTCGCGATCGCCAGCGCGATCGCGCCCGATCCGGTGCCGAGGTCGGCCACCGCGAGCGGACGTCCGGGCGGCAGCCGCTCGAGCGCGCACTCGACCAGCGTCTCGGTCTCGGGCCGCGGGATCAGCACCGCCGGCGTCACCTCGAGGTCGAGGCTGTGGAACTCGCGCCGGCCGGTCAGGTAGGCGACCGGCTCCCCTTCGCGCCGCCGCTTCGCCAGCGCGAAGAAGGCGTCCGCCGCCTCACGCGGCAGCGGGTCGGTCGCGTGCGCGGCGAGCCACGCGCGGTTCACGCCCAGCACGTGCGCGAGCAGCACCTGCGCGTCGACCGGCACGAGACCCGATTGGACGAGTGCGCGGCGGACCGTGATCGCGTCGGCGGAGGTCGGGTCGGCCATCGGAGATCGAGGGTCGGATCCTCGTTTCGGCGATCGGCCGGCGAATCGGCGCAACCCATCCGGACACGAGGGTCCGATCCTCTCTGCGCTATCCCGGGCTGCCGATCGCGAACAGGCGCAGGTCCCGGTCGTAGTAGCGGCCCCAGCCTTCGTCCGTCATGCCGATCTTCAGGAGCACGCGCTGCGACGCGAGGTTGTCCGGGTGCGTGACGCCGATGATGCGCTCGAGCCCGAGGTCGTCGAAGCCGTAGTCGCGCAACGCCGCCGCTCCCTCGGTCGCGAAGCCGAGCCCCCACGCGCCGGGCGCGAGCCGGTAGCCGATCTCGATGTCGCTCGCCTTGCCCGCGTATTTGAGCGAGAACCAGCCGACGAACGCGCCGGTGTCGCGGCGCGACGCGCGCCAGATCCCGAGGTTCGCGTAGACACGCGGGTAGCGCAGGATGCGCGGGTAGAGCGCGAGCGTCTCCTCGCGCGTGTGCACGCGGCCGTCCGCGATGTACTTCATCACGCGCGGATCGGCGTCGAGCCGCACGATCTCCTCGACGTCCGCGGGCTCGAACTCGCGGAAGTCGAGCCGCAGCGTCTGCAGCCACGCCGCGGGCGCCGCGGCCGGACCGTCCGCGCGCGACTTGCGCCCCGCGCCGACGGGCGCGACGCCGCGCTTGTTCCGTGCGCGACGGCCGCCCGTCACGCCTCCTCCCCCGCGAGCGCCGCGAGCTGCTCGGCCTGGAACTCGTTCTGCAGCGCAGTGACGATCTCGTCGAGGTCGCCGTCCACGATCGCGTCGATCCGGTAGAGCGTCAGGTTGATCCGGTGGTCGGTGACGCGGCCCTGCGGGAAGTTGTAGGTGCGGATGCGCTCGCTGCGGTCGCCCGACCCGATCAGGCTCTTGCGCGTCGCGGCCTCCTTGCGCTGGCGCTCGCTGCGCTCGCGGTCGAGCAGGCGCGAAGCGAGCACCGCCATCGCCTGCGCGCGGTTGCGGTGCTGCGAGCGGTCGTCCTGGCACTCGACGACGAGCCCGGTGGGCAGGTGCGTGATGCGCACCGCGGAGTCGGTCCGGTTCACGTGCTGCCCGCCGGCCCCCGACGCGCGGAACGTGTCGATCCGAAGATCCGCCGGATTGATCTCGATGTCGGCGATCGGGTCGGCCTCCGGCATCACGGCCACCGTGCACGCGGACGTGTGAATGCGCCCCTGCGCCTCGGTCTCGGGCACCCGCTGCACGCGGTGCCCCCCCGACTCGAACTTGAGCTTCGCGTAGGCGCCCTCGCCGGCGATGCGCGCGATGATCTCGCGGTAGCCGCCGAGCTCGGACGGAGACGACGACACGACCTCGACCTTCCAGCCCTTGCGCTCGGCGTAGCGCGCGTACATGCGGAACAGGTCGCCGGCGAAGAGTGCCGACTCGTCGCCGCCGGTGCCGGCGCGGATCTCGAGGAACACGTTGCGCGCGTCGTTCGCGTCCTTGGGCAGCAGCGCCGCCTGGAGCTCGCGCTCCAGCGCCTCCATCCGCCCGCGCGCGGCGGCGCGCTCCTCGTCCGCGTACGCCTTCATCGACGGGTCGGCGGCGAGCTCCTCCGCCGCGGCGAGGTCGGATTCCGCCTGCCGCCACGCGCGGAACCGCTCGACGACCGGCGTCACCTCGGCGTGCTCCTTCGCGCAGGCGCGGAAGCGGTCCATGTCGCCCGCGGTCTCGGGCGCGGCGAGCAGGTGGTCGAGCTCCGCCAGTCGCGTCGCGAGCTGCTCGAGTCGGGTGCGGAGGGAGAGCTTCATGATCGGGGTCGGAACCCGGCCTCATCGGGGTCTGACCCCGGTTCTGGAGGGCGCCCGGTCAGGCGCGCGATGGCGTGCGTGGGCAGCGAAGCGTTCGGCTGCAGGACGGATGCCCGGTCGCGGAAGGACAACACCGGGGTCAGACCCCGATGATACCGGGGTCAGACCCCCCAACCGGGGTCACGCCCCAGGCCAGGGCCAGCCCCGAAACCCCAGCCCCGGGGGTCAGCCCCCCGTCGATCCGTCGGCCGGCGGGTCGTGCAGGCGGTAGACGCGCCCGAACAGCGCGATCAGCTCGGCGCGCTCGGCGTCTCCGGCCGTGTTCAGCGCGGAGAGCGGCGCGTGCAGGAACTTGTTCGAGAGCCCGCGCGCGAGCGCCTCGAGCACGCGCTCCGGCTCGGTCCCGTTCGCGAGCAGCCGCCTCGCGCGCTCGAGCTCGAGCTCGCGCAGCTCGTCCACGTGACCGGTCAGCGCGTGGATCGTCGGCACGACCGAGCGTCCCTCGAGCCAGTGCAGGAAGTGCTCGGTCTGCTCGGCGATCATCGCCTCGGCCTGCACGACCGCTTCCTTCCGGATCTGCAGGTTGTCCTTGACGATCGCGGAGAGGTCGTCGACCGAGTAGAGGAACACGTCGTCGAGCGCGCCGGCTTCCGGCTCGACGTCGCGCGGCACCGCGAGGTCGACGATGAACACCGGCGCGTGGCGCCGCGCCTTGATCACGCGCTCGAGCAGCCCCTTGCCGAGGATCGGCAGCGTGCTCGCGGTGCAGGTGACGATCATGTCGAACTGAGGCAGCCGCTCGGCGAGCTCGTTCAGCAGGATCGCTTCGGCGCCCAGCCGGTCGGCGAGCGACTGGCCGCGCTCGAACGTGCGGTTCGCGACGGTGACCGACTTCGGGCGCCTCGCGACGAAGTGGTTGGCCGCGAGCTCGATCATCTCGCCCGCGCCGATCAGGAGCAGCCGCTGGTCGGCGAGCGACGGGAAGATGCGCTCGGCGAGCTTGACGGCCGCGGCGGCCATCGAGATCGACGCGCTGCCGATGTCGGTCTGCGAGCGCACGTCCTTCGCGACCGCGAACGTGCGCTGGAACAGCCGGTTCAGCACGAGCCCGAGCGACCCGGCCGACTCGGCGGTGCGCACCGCCTGCTTCATCTGGCCCAGGATCTGCGGCTCGCCCAGCACCATCGAGTCGAGCCCCGAGGCGACGCGGAACGCGTGCGTCACCGCCTGGTCCTGCCCCAGCGTGTAGAGATGCGGCCGCAGCGTGTCCGCCTTGAGCCCGTGCACGTCCTCGAGCCAGTGCGCGACGCGCGCGGGCTCGCCGCCGTGGAAGTACACCTCGGTGCGGTTGCAGGTCGACAGGATCGCCGCTTCCTTGACCGTGCGCGCGCCGGTGATGTCGCGCAGCGCGTCGGCGAGCGCGTCCGGCGCGAACGTGACGCGTTCGCGCACCTCGAGCGGCGCGGTCGTGTGGTTGAGGCCGACGGTGTGGAGCGACATGGGCACCGCCCCCGGTCCCTGACCCGGGAGGCTCGCGGGCATTCTACCCCGGCCTTGGCCGGATGCACTGCAGAACGTTGATTTCGATCAGCATTCCGTCGCGGCGGCCGCGCGCGCCGGGCCCGGGGACCGCGCCCGGGGGTGTCTCGCGCCCGCGCTCCGCCCCCGCCGGCGGCGCGGCCGGCGCCGCTCGTCGCGCGCGGGAACCGGCCCGGCCGACCTGAGAGGCGCAGCGAGCCGATCCCCCCGGCGCGCCTCGCCGAGGCGCTCGTCCTCGGCCGGAGGAAGAGCCGCGCGTGACCGTCCGGACGCGCGCCTACGCGGTCGCGAAGTAGTCCGGGTGCCGCGCGGCGATCGTCCTCGCGAGCGCGAGGTTGCGCGCGAGGTGCTTCGTCATCGCCTGCGCGGCGCGCGCCGCGTCGCCTTCGCGCACCGCGCGCACGATCGCGCGGTGGTCGCGAATCGCCTGCGCGGCGCTGCCGAGCTCCGGCACGGCGATCGCGCGGATCCGGTGGTGGAGGTCGCGCGCCTGCGCGACGACGCTCCAGACGCCTTCGAGACCGCTGGCAGCGACGAGCGCGTGGTGGAAGCGCGTGTCGGCGTCGAGCGCGCTCGCCACGTCGCCGGCCTCGATCGCCGCCGCCTGCTCGGCCACGATCGCGTTCAAGCCCGCCGCGACGTCTGCCCGGTCCTCGCGTGCGGCGACGCGCGCGAGGATCTGGCACTCGACCGCCCGGCGCACGAACAGCGCTTCCTCGATGCGCCCGAGCGACAGCCGCGCGACGAAGGTGCCGCGCTGCGGCCTCACGTCCACCAGCCCCTCGTCGGCGAGGCGCAGCAGCGCCTCGCGCACCGGCGTGCGGCTCACGCCGAACCGGCTCGCGATCTCGTGCTCGGCGATCACCGCGCCCGGCGCGAGAGCCACGTCGAGGATCGCCGCACGCAGCGCCGCGTGGATGCGAACGCTCTCCGACAGCCGCCCCGCGACGCCCGGGCCGGGGCCGCGAGCGCGTGCGATCGCGGCGATCGCCTTCGACCCGCGCGCTCTCATTGCGCTCCTCCGCGCGCCGGAACGCCGCCGAGGGACCCGCTCGCGCCGCCGCGTCCCAAGGCCGACAGCTTCGCGTCGGAAAGATAGCCGTAGCGGTTGATCCAGACCGGCAGGCCGCTCGCGCGCGCGATGTCGACGCGGTGCAGGACGTCGTCGACCGGGCCGTACGCGTGCGCGAACGCGACGACCGGCACGCGGCCGGCCTCCTCGCGCGCGGCTTCGAGCTTGCGCCGCTGCGCGGCGCTCCCCGCCGGATGCGCCTCGTGCGGCTCCGGATACCGCAGCGCGGCCCCGTCGGCGACGAGCCCGTCGGTGAGCTCGAAGAGGCCGGCGATCGCAGCGGTCACCGCGTCGTGGTCGCCCGCCGGCGCGTCGCCCGCGAGGTCGCGCGCCCAGTAGCGCGCGAGCATCGGCCAGTGCATCGTGTAGAGCTTGACGCCGACCCGATCGGCGAGCCCGTCGAGCGCGTCGAGCGGGAATCCCGAGATCCGGTGGAACGGCGGGGGAAACGCCTGCGGCTCGAGCCGCCGGCGCGGTCCGGGCACCGCGTCGAGCGCACGGCGCACCGCGCGCAGGAGCCCCGACACGGCTTCCCGCTTCGCGTCGCGCACCGGCGCGTAGACGCCGTCCGTCGACAGGAACGCCCCCATGCCCGCCTCGAGCAGCGCGCGGCGCACCGCCGCGGGGCCTCGCGGCGCCGACTCGCGCGCCGCGCGGCGCAAGCCGTCCGACCAGGCGATCGCGCCGCGCGCGACCTCCGCGGGATCGCGTCCGCCCTCGCGCATCAGCGCCTGCATCGACGGGTGGAAGTCGAACAGCGCGCTCTCGAAGTCGTAGGGAGGGGCCTCGGGCCAGTCGAGCCGGAAGCCCGCGATGCCGGGATAGCGCTCCGCGAGCTCGGCGACCAGCGCCGCCGTGTAGGCGACGACGTGCGGCGACGCGAGGCTCGCGTTGCGGTCCACGCGCGCGTCGTGCGTCGTCCCGTCGGGCCGCCGGCACTGGTCGTCGGGCTCGACGCCGGAGAACTGGACGCGGTAGCCGGGCGGGCACACCGCCATCACCTGCAGCAGCACCTCGATCCCGCGCACGCGCGCCTCGTCGACGACGCGGTCGAGCAGGTCCGCGTTCCGGCGCGTCAGCGCGGTTGCCGGCGACGGCCGGTACCGCAGGCCCGCGTAGCGCGCGGCGTCGTGCTCGAACGCGGGCGCGGTGCGCACCCAGAGCTCGGTGCGCCCGAACAACGGCCGGTCGAGCGGCCGCACGCGCCCCGCCTCGCCGTCGGGCGGCGGCTCGCGCGCGCCTTCGCCGTCGGGCGCGGGCTCCAGCACGTAAGGCGAGGTCGCGATCGCGGTCGCCCCCAGCGCGGCGATGCGATCGAGCACCGGCCCGATCCCCTCGCACTGGAACCACTCGGGCATCACGGTGACGCCGAGGGGCGCGGCGAGCGGAGCGGTCATCGTCGGTTGTCGGCGGGCGTCTTGTCGACTAGTATATCAGTCCGATCCGACCCTCGTGGGGAGCCCCCGATGACCCGCCGCCGCCCGCCCGCCCTCGTCGCGCTCGCCGCGCTCGCCCTCGTGGCGATCGCGCCGGCGGCCGCCGCGCAGGAGCCGTTCCCGTCCCGCCCGATCAAGCTCGTCGTGCCGGTCGCGGCGGGCGGCGGCATCGACACCGCGTTCCGCGCGATCGCGCCCGCGTGGTCGGAGAAGCTCGGCGTGCAGGTCGTCATCGAGAACAAGCCCGGAGGCGGCCAGGTGCTCGGCAGCGACTACGTCGCGAAGTCGAAGCCCGACGGCTACACGCTGCTCGCCCCGGGCGTGCCGATCGCGTTCAACACGGCGCTCGGCCGCAAGCTCCCCTACGACCCGATCCGCGACTTCACGCCGATCTCGCACGTCGTGAGCCAGCCGCTGCTCGTCGTCGTCAACCCGTCGGTGCCGGTCAAGTCGATGGCCGAGCTCTTCGCCTACGCGAAGGCGCAGAAGGCGCCGCTCCAGTACACGTCGGGCGGCATCGGCAGCTACGGCCACCTGTGGTGGGAGATGGTCCGCGCGCGCGAGGGCATCGACGGGCAGCACGTCGCCTACAACGGCATCGCGCCGGCGCTGAAGGACGTGATGGGCGGGCAGGTGCCGCTCCTGATCGACGCGATCGTGCCCTCCGGCGCACAGGTGAAGGCGGGCACCGTGCGCGGGCTCGCGATCGTCGCGTCGCAGCGCGCGAAGTCGCTGCCGGACCTGCCGACGCTCTCCGAGCAGGGCTACACCGGGCTCGACGCCGCGCCGTTCTACGGCATCCTGGGACCGGCGGGCATGGACCCCGCCGTCGTCCAGAAGCTCTCGTCGACGCTGCAGCAGGCGCTCGCGACGCCCGCCCTGCGCGAGAAGCTCCAGGAGCAGGGCTTCGACGTCGTCGCGAGCTCGCCGGAGGCCTACGCGAAGCTGATCCGCGACGAGATCGACCGCTGGTCGAAGGTCGTGCGCGAAGGGGGGATCAAGGTTGATTAGAGGGGCTGCGAGGCCTTCCGGCCGCAGCCCCTGGAGAAATCACGACGCCGAGCGCCTGACGAGAAGCTGAAGTGGGGGAAATCGCGGGCGGAGCCCGACGATTTCCTTCAAGTTGGAAGAAGCGGGCGCCGTGCGGGGCGGCTCGCTCCGGTCAGCCATCAAGGCCGCTGCACGCCGCGCGTCGCGAGCTTGATCCGGTAGAGCGAGGTCGACGCGGCGATGTAGAGCACGTCGCGGTCGCGCCCGCCGAAGGTCACGTTGCCGACCTTCTCGGGCACGCGGATCCTCCCGATCCGCGTGCCGTCCGGATGGTAGACGTGCACGCCGTCCTGCGCGCTCGTGTAGATCGATCCCCCCACGTCCACGCGGAATCCGTCGGGCACGCCCGGCTCGATCTCGGCGAACACGCGGCCGTTCGCGAGGCGGCGCCCGTCGACCACGTCGAACGCCCAGATGCAGTGGTTGCTGCCGTACGCGGGCAGCGCGCCCGACGTGTCGGAGACGTAGAGCAGCGACTCGTCGGGCGAGAACGCGAGGCCGTTCGGGTGCTCGGGCAGGCCGGTGACCGGGTCGAGCGCGCCGGTGCGCGGATCGTGGCGGAACACGTAGCAATCGCCGATCTCGGACTCGCCGCCGTGTCCCTCCTCCGGGATGATGAGGCCGTAGGGCGGGTCGGTGAACCAGATCGTGCCGTCCGACTTGACGACGATGTCGTTGGGCGCGTTGAAGCGCCGGCCCTCCCAGCGATCGACGACGGTGCGCTGCGCGCTGCCGTCGACGTTCGTGCGGAACACGGCGCGCAGCCCGTGCGAGCAGTGCAGGATCGTGCCGTCGAGGTCGCGCGTGTGCCCGTTCGTGAACTCGACGCGCTCGCGCCAGACGCGCATCCCGTCCTTCGCCGACCAGCGCAGCATCCGGTCGTTCGGGATGTCGCTCCACAGCACGCTGTCGTCCTCGGCGATCCAGACCGGCCCCTCGCTCCAGATCGCGCCGGTGGCGAGCCGCTCGAGCTGCGGCCGGTGGGCGACGACCGGCGCGAAGCGCGGGCCGAGGACGTCGATGTCGGTCGCCACCGGGCCGATCGCCTCGTTCGGATCCATGATCGTCACGCCTTGATGAAGTCCTGCTTCGCGCCGAGCCAGCGCGCGAGGTGCGCTTGCGCGGCGCCGGGGAACTTCGCCAGCAGCTCGTCGGCCGCGTCGCGCGCCTGCTCGATCAGCGCGACGTCGCGCTCGAGGTCGGCGAAGCGCAACAGCGGCACGCCCGACTGCCGCGCGCCGAGGAACTCGCCGGGACCGCGGATCGCGAGGTCCTGGCGCGCGATCTCGAACCCGTCGTTCGTCTCGTAGATCACCTTGAGCCGCGCCTTCGCCGTCTCGGAGAGCGGCTCCTCGAACAGCAGGATGCACTGGCTCTCGGCGGCGCCGCGGCCGACGCGCCCGCGCAGCTGGTGGAGCTGCGCGAGCCCGAAGCGCTCGGCGTGCTCGATCACCATGATCGACGCGTTCGGCACGTCGACGCCGACCTCGATCACCGTCGTCGCGACGAGCACCGAGAGCTCCCCGCGCACGAACGCGTCCATCACGGCGGCCTTCTCGGCGGGCTTCATCCGGCCGTGCAGCAGGCCGACTCCGATCGCCTCCCTCTCCCCGCCTCGCGCGGAGAGGGCCGGGGCGAGGGGCGCCGCGTAAGCCGCCGACAGCTCCGCGTGCAGCGCCACCGCCGTCTGGAGCTCGAGCTTCTCGCTCTCCTCGATCAGCGGGCACACCCAGTAGACCTGCGCGCCCGCCTCGCAGCGCTTGCCGACGTGCTCGACGATCTCGGCGCGGCGCTTCTGGTTGACGAGCCGCGTCACGACCGGCGTGCGCCCCGGCGGCAGCTCGTCCAGCACCGACACGTCGAGGTCCGCGTAGAACGTCATCGCGAGCGTGCGCGGGATCGGCGTCGCGCTCATCATCAGCTGGTGCGCCTCGGCGAGCCCCTTGCCGCGCAGCGCGAGCCGCTGCGCGACGCCGAACCGGTGCTGCTCGTCGACGATCGCGAGCCCGAGCCGCGGCATGCCGACGCCCTCCTGGAAGAGCGCGTGCGTGCCGACCGCGAACTGCGCCTCGCCGCTCGCGAGCCGCTCCTGCGCCCGCTTGCGCTCCTTCGCCGGCAGCGAGCCCGACAGCCACGCGACCTCGACCGGCAGGCCGTCGAGCCACGACGCGAGCTTGCGGTAGTGCTGCTCGGCGAGGAGCTCGGTGGGCGCCATGAACGCGACCTGCCGGCCGCTCTCGATCGCCTGCAGCGCGGCGAGCGCCGCGATCACCGTCTTGCCGGAGCCCACGTCGCCCTGCAGGAGCCGCTGCATCGGCATCGAGCGCTTCAGGTCGTGCGAGATCTCGCGCCACACCTTCTGCTGTGCGCGCGTGAGCGTGAAGCCGACGCGGTCGAGCAGCTGCTTCTGCAGCGCGCCCGTGCCGGTGAGGACCGGCGCGTTGCGCTTCGCGCGCGCCGCGCGGTGCGCCTTGAGCGAGAGCTGCTGCGCGACGAGCTCGTCGAACTTGAGCCGCGTCCACGCCGGATGCGTGCGTGCGTCGAGCGCCTTCTGCGTCAACGCCGCGAGCCTCGGCGGCGGCGCGTGCAGGAACGACACCGCGTCGCCGAACTTCCAGAGCGAACGCCGCCGCACGATCTCGTCGGGCAGCGTGTCGGCGGTGCGCGCGACGTCCGCAGAGATCGCGCGCGCGATCACCTTGCGCAGCGTCTCCTGCGAGAGCCCCGCGGTCGTCGGGTAGACCGGCGTCAGCCGGTCCTCGAGCGGAGCCCCCTCGTGCACGACCCGGAACTGCGGGTGCACGATCTCGGGGCCGAAGTAGCCCTCGCGCACGTCGCCGTAGACGCGCACGCGCGCGCCCTGCGCGAGCGCCTTCTGCTGGTTCGGGTAGAACGAGAAGAAGCGCAGCGTGAGCCCCGATCGGCCGCCGCGCGCGTCGACCTCCTCGATCCGGCAGACGAGCTGCCGCCGCGGCCGGTACGCGATGTCGACGCTCGCGACCGTGCCCTCGGTCTGCACGGTCTCGCCGACCTTGACCTGCGCGAGCGGGACGAGCCGCGTGTGGTCCTCGTAGCGCAGCGGCAGATGGAGGACGAGGTCCTCCTCGCGGTCGACGCCCAGGCGCGCGAGCTTGTCGGCGAGGGTGTCGCCGCGCTTGGGGGGAGCGTCGGCTCCGGACGATGCGCGGCGGGCCACGGTTCGCGCCCTCGTTTCAGCGCATCGCCTGACGCGCCGTCGCATCGCCGATCGCCGGGCGAGCGGCGGGTCGGGGGTTGTCCGTCGCGGTCCGGAACACGGGCATGGCGCCCGGAACTCTAGCACCACCGGCGCCCACGGCGTCGGCCGACGGCTCGCGATCACGTCACCCGCTAGGGCAACGCGGGCCATCGCCGAGTCGATCAGACGATCTCCAGGAGAATCGCGACGAACTGCTTCCAGGCGCGCAGATCGACGATCGTGATCCCCCCAGGCAGCGACGAGAACGCCGCAGGGTCGGCCCACTTCACGATTTCGCTCCTGAGGTAATCCCTTGCCTTGCCTCCCATGCCCTTGAACGCGTGCGCCAACCTTTTTCGCCCTGCCTCGATGGCCGCCTCGCTCGCCTCCGAGATCACCTTACCCTCCGCCTTGGCCCCTAGCGAGGCGGAGATCTCACTGAACACGGACGCGATCGTCCTCACCGCTGCGTAATACTGCTGCGCTGCTACCGGGCCGAGGGTTTCGACGAGCGTGGTTCCTCCAATCCCGACAGCCTTGCCGACTGCCGACGAGAGCTTGCTCATGCCGGGCCCCATCCACGCGCCGAGCCCCTCGCCGACCACCCCGAGAAACACTCCGCCGAGCAAGGTAGCGGGCACGCCGACGACAACGTCGACCGCGAAGGTCTCGGCGGCCGCAAGCAGTGCGGTGGGGAACACGTGGTTCTGGAAGAGCTCGCCGCCGAACACCACCGCCGAATGGATGGCCGCAAACGTCGCAACGCCTTGCACGACCGTCATCAGGCTGGGCAGGTCCATCTCGCCGCGCGGGTCGATCCGGTTCACCGGGTCCGCGCCCGCGTACTTGTAGCGGTGCGACGTCCTCGGCAGCATCGTGTCGCCCGGATGCGGGTCGCGCGACAGGAAGCGCCCGGTGGACGGGTCGTACTGGCGCGCCCTCAGGTGGTAGAGGCCGGTGGGATCGAGCCGCTCTCCGCGGTATCGGTACGGAAACGCCGCGTCGCCCACGAGGTGCGTCGGCACGCCGAAGGCGTCGTACCGGTACGCCGCGACGGACGCGCCGCCGGCATCGGCGAGCGCGTGCACGTTGCCGAACGGATCATCGAGCGCGAAGACCGCCGTGCCGCCGCGCGCTGCGGCGAGCACCGCGTCGCCCACGACGTAGCGCGCCGCAAGCCCCCCGGCGCCGTCACGCTCCTCGAGGACCTGCGAATGGCCTGTCGGGTTCTGCGTGTCGACGAGGAAGCGAACGACGCCGGAAGGCGAGCTCGCCTGCACCCGGTGGCCGTCGGCATCGTAGCCGTACTGCACGTTCGTCGTCGCGCCGACGATCGATGCGAGCCGGCCCAGGGGATCGAAGCCGTACTGCCTGACGTCTGCCCCCTGTGTGCGCGCGACCGGATGTCCGTTGGCGTCCCAGGTCCACGTCGCCGGCCCCTCCGTGATCATGCGGTCGTCGCTGTCGTACGCATAGGCCGTCGGAACGCCGTCGCGGACGTCCCCGAGTCGATTGCCCACCGCGTCGTAGGTGTAGCTCGCGCTGCGGGCTCCCGGTCCGGTCCTCGACTCGGCAACGACCCGACCCTTCGCGTCGTAGGTCCATGTCTCGACCGAGCCGTCGAGCGCCGCAACGCTGGACCGACGGCCCGCCGGCGTGTAGCCGATCGTCCACGATCCCAGCAGCGTTCCGCCGGCCGTCCGCTGCGTCGACAGGACCGGCCGGTACCGCGCATCGAGCGTCGTGTCGGTGACGATACCGTTCGGATCGACCCGCCGCACGCGGTTGCCGAGGAGATCGTACGCGGCGACGTGCGCTCCCTCGGGTGCCGTGACGGTCACGAGTCGACCGAGCGCGTCGTAGCCATAGCCCGTGGCTCCGGAGGGGGGGGCGATCGAGACGATCCGGTCCGCGGCGTCGAACGCATAGGAGACGACCTCCCCGCCGGGATGCGTGATCGCCGCGATGCGTCCCGCTGCATCGTAGGCGTACGTCGTGACACCGCGCTCGTCGGAGGCACCGGCCCGCTGTCCGTCCGGCGCGTACGTCCAGGCCAGCGTCGCCCCGCCCGGCAGGATCGTCGCGACCCGACGATCCATCGCATCGTAGGTGATCGTCGTCACGCGCCCGAGCCCGTCGGTACGCGCGACGACGTTGCCGACGGCGTCGTACGCCTGCGAATGGGAAGCGCCGCCCGGGTAGCGCCGCTCGAACATCCTGCCGAGCGCGTCGTAGCGGAAGCGCGTCGCACGCCCGAGCGCATCGGTCTCGAGCACGCGATTCCCGGCTTCGTCGTACGCGTAGGTCGCGTCTCCGTCCAGCCCCGTCACCGAGACGAGCCGGCCCAGAGCGTCCCAGGCGTAGGTCGTCGCCTGTCCCTCTTCGTTGACGGCGCCGGTCCGCCGGCTCGAGGCGTCCCAGGATTCCTGGACCTGTGTGCCGTCAGGATGGATGGTGCGGATGCGACGTCCCTCGGCGTCGTAGAGGTAGGACGTGACCCGCCCGTAGGGGTCGGTCACGCTCGAGGGCCGCCCGTCCGGGTTCCAGGCGGTCGTCCAGGTCGGCCGCACGAGCGGCCCTCCCGCCCCGTCCGCCACGGCGGGCTCGACGACCTTCGTCCGCCTGCCGGCCGAGTCGTATTCGAAGTCGGTACGCTGGCCGAGCGGATCGATCGTGGCAGCCACGCGTCCGCCGGCCGTGTAGACCGTGCGCGTCGTCGCGCCCCCGGGGCGCACCCTGCGCACGACGCGACCGAGTTCGTCGTATTCCCACGACGTCGCCCGTCCGGCCGCGTCGGTCCGCGACAGGAGATTGCCTTCGGCGTCGTAGGCCTGGGTCTCCGTCGATCCGTCCGGATGCGTGGTGCGGACGAGTCGCCCGAGCGCGTCGTAATCGTAGGCGGTTCGTCGCCCGAGCGCATCGATGCGAGCGGTCACGTGTCCGACGGCGTCGTACTCGATCCGTCGCGTCCCTCCCGCGGGATCCGTCACCCTGATCAATCGATTGGCCGCGTCGTACGCGTAGCTCGTCGTCAGCGCGGTGAGCGCGCCGTCCATGGTCCTGAACTGAGTCTCCGACACGCGGTTCCCGTTGGCGTCCCACGCCTGGTCCACGCGCAACAGGAGCGTGTTCCCGGCGTCGAAGACCTCGTCGCGAACGACGCGGCCGTTCGCGTCGCGGGTGGACACGACCTTCGTGCCCAGTGCATTCCGTCGCTCGACCGGCAGCCCGTTGGCGTCGTGGACGAAGGTCAGGGTTCCCGCCCCCGGGATCGAGGCCGAGGTCGGATTGCCGTTCGGATCGTAGGCGAACGTCGCCGTCTTGCCGGCCGGATCGGTCGCCGATCCGAGCAGACGCCGCGCGTCGAAGACGTACGTCGACACGAGGTTCGCGCCGGCCGGGTCGAACGCGACGCGCGTCGGCACCAGGTTGTCAAAGGTCGCCTCCCGGCGCAGGCCGTCCGGATCCACGCGGACGGTCTGGTTTCCGTCCGCGTCGTATTCCCCGGTCGAGACGGCGAGAACGGGGCTTCCGTCGATCGTCACGACGCGCTCGGCCCGCGTCACGTTGCCTTGCGCGTCGTACGCGTATCGCGACTGCCGGCCCAGGCGGTCGGTGACGACTTCCTCGTCGACGCCGGGCGTGCGCCCGTAGGTGATCGTGTGGCCCTCCGCATCGGTGATCGACACCAGGCGGCCGTCGTCGTCGTAGTCGTTGCGCATCCCGCGCACGCCGCGCGCGTCGTAGGCCTCGATGAGCCCGTGGCGGCGATCGTAGGCGTAGCGCGACGACGCACCGGTCGCGTCGACGTGCTCGACGAGGTCGCCGTTGCCGTCGTACGCGTACGACTGCGTGCCACCGTTCGGGTCCGTGATCGCGACGATCCGCCCCTTGGCGTCGCGCGCGAACGCGATCCCCGATCCGTCCGAGTGCAGGATGCCGTCGGGGCCGAACGTGACGGTCGTCCCGTTCGCGTCGGTCACCCTGGTCACGCCGACGGACGGGCCGAGCTCGATGCTCATGCCCTCGACGGTCGTGTAGCGGTAGAGCTTCGGCGAGTACGTGTCGAGCGTCGTATCGTCGACGAGCTCGTCGGACGCCCCTGCATTGACGATCAGGAGGTCGGGATTGGCGAGCGCCTCCAGCCTGCCGTGCGTCCCGGGGCGGGCGGCGAAGCCGGCGACGGACGTGAAGTCGAGCGACCCCAGGTTCGCGGTCGGGGCGACGACCATGTCGAAGACCTCGACCCTGCCGTCGGGGAGCGTGACGCTGACCTTGTGCTCGGACGTGGGCACGAGGGAGACGGTCGGACCGGCGACTTGCCTCACCCAGCCCGTCCCCAGCACGCGATTGGCCCGGATGCGCAGCGTGTCGAGGCCGAGTCGCCAGCCGACACCGAAGTCGCGCGCCGTCTTGTCGCGGCTGTCGTAGGTCCTCGTGACCGTGAGCGGGATGCCGGCGGCAGCCACGTTGAGGTCGCGGTAGGCAAGCGTGAACAACCCCACCTTCCGCTGCCCGGTCGCCTGCACCGTCACGCTCGCCTCGGTGACGTTCTCGCCCCTGTCGAACACCCGCAGCCGCAGCGTGTAGAGGTCGTTCACGAGCACGGTCGGGTCGAACGTCCCGAGCGCGCCGCCGGCCACCGGCGAAGCGCCCTCGCCGATCACCGTCCACGTCTCGTCGCCCGCGAGCGCGAAAGCGAGCTCGTAGCGCAGGAAGTTCGGATCGGTCGCGGTGCCGGTCACGTCGACCGGTCCGTTCACCGACGTCCCGTCGGCCGGCGCATCGATCGCGGCCGTCGGCGGCGTCGCGTCGCCGGGCGCGAGCGCCGACACGGCGAGGCTCGCCTGCCCGGCATGCCCGCCGATCGTCGCAGAGACCGTTGCGTTGCCCGCCGTCTTCGCGAGGACGAGCCCCGTCGAATCGACGCTCGCGATGGCCGGCGCCGTCGACTGCCAGGTCGCGGCGAACGTCACGTTCGCACTGGTGCCGTCGTCGAACACCGCGGTCGCCTTGAACGCCTGCGATTCGCCCGCGAGCCGCGCGAGCGGTCCCGGCCCGGGCTCGACGACGACCTGCGCGACCGGCTTCGCGAGCGGCGCGCCCGCCGACACCGTCAGCTCGACCGGCGGCGCCGAGCCGGGCAAAAGCATTGTGCCGAAGTCCGGCGACTGCGCCATCACGTCGCCGGCGGGCACCGTCGGCGAGAACACGGTCGACACCGACGTCGTGAGTCCCAGCGCGCCGATCGCCGCGTTCGCCTGCGCGAGCGTCATGCCGACGACGAACGGCATGGCGACCGGCTGCGGACCCTTCGACACGGTGAGGAGCACGGCGGCGCCCTGCGCCACGTCGGGCGCGCCGGCAGACGGATCCTGCGCGAGCACGGTGCCGGCCGGCGACGCGTCGGCCACCTCCTGCAACACCTGCGGGTCGAGCGTCGCGGCCATGACCGCCGCATTCGCGTCCGGGAGCATCAAGCCGACGACGTTCGGCACCGTCGCGCCGGTCGTCGTCAGGTTGACCATGAAGCTCTGCTCGGCATACGCGCCCATCGGATCGGTCACGCGCAGGACGACGAACGTCCAGCCCCAGCCGCACGGGTAGCCGTAGGAGCCGCAGGTCGGCTCGAAGCGGATGCGCCCGCCCGCCTCCATCGTCACCCACGCCGGCGCCGACACCAGCGACCAGGCCAGCGTGTCGCCCGCATCCGGATCGATCGCGGTCGGCTGGTAGTAGTTCGTGACGAGGCCGCCCGGCGGCGTCGGCGCGAAGCGCTGCAGCAGTGCGGCGGGCGGCGTCGACGTGATCACCGGCGGCAGGTTCGCCGGCGCGATCTTCACGAACACGGTCGCGGGCGCGCTCTCGCCGCCGCCGTCGTCGATCGCATAGGTGAAGCTCGTGCCCTCGGTCTCGCGCGGGTCGCCGACCGTCCCCTGCTGCGCCGGATTGCGGAACTGCGTCGGCACGCCCGCGTTGAACGCGACGTGGCCGTTGCCCGAGAAGTCGCCGTTGACGAAGTTGACCTGCGGATGGACCGCCGGGCCGGGGAGCCAGTCGTTCGGCGCGCCGCGCAGCATCAGGTAGCTCAGCCGGTCGGGACCGGACACGTTGGTCGCGACGATGTCGACGTGGCCATCGGCGTCCGCGTCGACGAGCTGCACGTTGTGGCCGGTGTAATGGCCGCCGTGGAGTCCCGACGAGGGATGCGACGCGCGCACCGCCCCGGTCCGCCCGTTCAGCACGACGATCTCGCTGTGCGAGTTCGTCACGACTTCCGGCACGCCGTCGCCGTCGAGGTCGTAGACCTGGACGTTCGCGGTCCCCGAATAGGCGCCCGGGTCGATGCCGAGGTGCCCGGGGATGAACGCGTAGGTCCAGCGGATGCGCCCGTCGGTGCCGACCGCGTACACGCGACCCTGCGTATTCCAGACGAATTCCGGCGACCCGTCGCCGTCAAGGTCGGCGATCGTGAGCCACGACGTCCAGTAGACCGGCAGGCGGATGCGGCGCTTCTCGGCGCCGGTCGCGCCGTCGAGGATCAGGAGGCCGTCGAACTTGTAGAGGTCGCCGCCGAACTGCCCGCGCGAACTCGCCCCGCTGCCGGTCTTGTCCATCGCGAGGACGTGGACGATCTCGGGACGGCCGTCGCCGTCGAGGTCCGCCGCGAGCGCCTGGATCGGCTCGATCTCCGATTGCCACAGGAGCGTCCAGACGCCGCCGACCTTCTTCCAGACGTCGCTGCCCGACACGATCTCCGGCTCGCCGTCGCCGTCGACGTCGACGGTGAACGGCGCGAGCTCGCGCGTCGGATCCCACGACGCCTGCGACAGGTTGGACGGATTGGGCGCGGTCAGGATCGACTCGATCGTGCCGTCGCCGCGCATCAGGATCGTCGCGCGGCACGCGACGTTGTCGTCGGCCGCGAGACCGGTGAGCGCGCGGCAGCCGGTGCTGCGCGCGGGGCCGGTCTGCGGCTGGTAGTAGCCGGCGTCAGCGCGCAGCGTCTGGCGGAACAGGATCGTCGGCGCCGCGCCCGGCGCGAGCCGCGCGACGTGCATGCTCGCGTACTGGGCGCCCGCGTACACGTGCTGGAAACGATCCTCGGTCGACGGCGGCACACCGGGCGCGAGCACGTCGCCGAGCGGCCGCGAGACGCGCTCGGACATCCACTTGACGTGGCCGGTGGCCGCGTCGAGCGCGAAGATGCGGTCCGCGGGCGCGTAGCCCACGGCGAGAACGTTGCTGTCGCGCTCGCAGCTCGCGAGGTTGCCGACGTACTCGAGCGTGCCGTCGTCGTCGACGTCGGCGAGCAGCGGCGCGGTCGTGGTCGGGAAGCCGAAGCCGCAGTCGGCGTACCCGGTCGCGTCGACGTCCCACAACGTCGCGCCGCTGCGCAGGTCGACCGCCCGGTGACCGACGAACTGGCTCGACAGCACGAGGTCGGGATAGCCGTCGCCGTCGACGTCGCCCACCACCGGGAACGTGTTGACGATCTGGCCGGACGCGTCGTTGCGCCACGCCTCGGCGACCCCGAACGCGGGCGCGGGCGGGTGCGCCGGCGCGACGAACGTGAACGCACCGTCCGCGCCGAACGCGGACAGCGTGCCGAGCGCAGGATCGGACTTCTTCACCGCGGCCATCGGCCCGTTCGACGGATTCGCGTCGTTCCCGAGCACGCCGGCCGCGGGCACGACGAGCGTCTCGCCGACCCGTACCTCGTAGGCGTCGTCGACCGCGACCGGCGCGGCCGCCGGCAGCAGCGTCAGCGTGAACGACGCCCGGTCGGCGAGCCCGGCGGCATCGCGCACGCGCACCGTGACGGCCTCGTCGCCGGGCGGCACGCCCCCGGTCGGCCAGACGACCTCGTTGCCGGCGATCGCCATGCCGGGCGGGCCGGCGAGCAGGTCGAACGTCAGCGTGTCGCCTTCGTCCGGATCGGTCGCGACCAGGCGCCGCGCGAACGTGGCGCCGCCGCGCACGACCTCGTTCGCCTGCGGCGCGATCGTCGGCGCGCGGTTGGTGCGGACGACCGTGACGTTGAAGCTCCGCGCCGCGCTCGCGCCGGACCCGTCGGTGACGCGCGCGGTGAACGGGTGCGTGCCGAGCTGCGCGGCCGTGGGCAACCAGTCGACGAGCGGCGGCGGGGCGAGCGACGCGCCCGCGGGCGCGGTCGGCAGCGAGTAGACGAGCGCGTCGCCGGCGTTGCCGTCCTTCGCCTCGAGCACGACCTGCAGGCGCGTCCCGAGCTCGATCGTACGGTCGGCGATCGCCGCGAGCTGCGGCGCGCCGTCCCGCACCGTCACCGTCGTCGTCGCGCTCGCCGAGAGCGCGCCGTCGTTCGCGGTGAGCCGCAACACGTAGCCGCCCGGCGCATTGAACGACACCGAGGACGTCGGTGAGGCCGGGTTCGCGAAGCTCGCGAAGCCGCCGGGCGGCCCCGAGTCGAGCGTCCACGCGACCGAGAGCGCGCCTGGCGGGCTCGGCAGGGCGTCGTCGGTCGCGCTGCCCGCGAGCGTCGCGGCGGCCGGCAGCGTGATCGTCTGGCCCGGACCGGCGCTCACGTTCGGCGCGAGGTTTCCCGTGCCCCCGTCGTCGGTCCAGAGGTCCGCGTCGATGCGCAGGTGCAGGGCCGCGTCGTCGCCCTGCACGAACACCGCGATGACGTCGGCATTGGGCGCACCGTCGCCCGCCGGATCGACGACGGCGGGCGCGACGCCGGCCCAGTCGCCGATCGCGCCGTCGCGCACCACGCCGGCCGCCGCCCACGCGAGCCCGGCGAACGCACACACGAACAGCATCCCGGCGAACTTCGCCCGTTCCGGATGTCGGCGCGAAAACGCGAAGGCCGACCACGCGACGAGGAGGGCCAGCGGAAGCGCCAGCCACGGCGCGAGCGGGACCGCCATCGGGGAGCCGCCCGCCCCGTCGGGGCGCGCGAGCGCGATCAGAAACGGCGCCGTCGCGTCGGCACCCGACGAGCCGTCGCTCGCGAGCGCCACCGCCTTCGCGTGGCCGCTGCGCGGCAGCAGCGATCGCGGGATCGACATCTCGACGACGGCCGAGCCCCCGGTCCCGGCTCCCAGCCCGACCGGCCAGTCGCCCGGATCGACGAGCACCGCCCCGCCGAGCGCACCGGCGGCGCAGGACTGCCGTTCGACGCGATCGACGTAGGCGCCGGCCGCGGTGGTGACGATCCGGGCGGTTACGACGAGCTCGATGCCGGGCAGTGCGCCGTTCGCCGTCGCGACCGAGCATCCCGTCGCGGGATGGTCGTCGGTGTCGAGCGCCACGCCGACCGACGGCGTAGCGGCGCCCGCCTGCACGGCGAATGCGAGCGCGGCCGCGAGGCCCACGGCCGGCGAGCGCAGGAACATCGGGATGAACGCCATTCGGAACGCGATGGAGGTAACGAGCGCACGCTACCCAATGGCTCGTGCCATCCTACGTAACAACAAGTAACATTGCGCCGCTGCCCCGGCTCTGTCGGCTACAGTGGCCCCCCATGTCCGTCCCCACGGCAGCACCGTCCGATCTCGTCCGCGAGGAGCTCGCCCGCCTGATGGACAGCGAGGCGATGCGGCGCGCGCCGAGCCACGCGCGCCTGCTGCGCTACTTGGTCGAGCGGCGCATCGCCGGCGACGCGACCGCGCTGCGCGAAACGTCGATCGCGCTCGAGGTCTTCCGGCGCGACCCGGCGACCTACGATCCGCGCGCCGACCCGATCGTGCGCGTCGCCGTCGGACGCCTGCGCGAGCGGCTGGACGCGCACTACGCGCACTACGACGCGCCGCCGAAGCTGCGCATCGTGCTGCCGCGCGGCGGCTACGCGCCCGAGTTCGTGTCGCTGCCGGGCGCGCCCGAGACGCGCACCGGGCTCGCCGTGCTGGCCACGCGCAATCTCACCGGCCGTGCCGAGCTGGATCCGATCGCCTCGGCGTTCGGCGACCAGCTCGCCGACCGGCTCGCGCACGCCGGCGTTCCGCGCGTCGTCGCGCGCACGTCGACCGACCGCGCGCATGAAGCCTCGGGCGAGCCGCGCGCGATCGGCGCACGGCTGGGCGTGCCCTGGCTCGTCGACTCGACGCTGGCGGTCGAGCAGCGCGACGGCCTGCGCCTCTCGACCAGACTCGTCGCCGCGGACGACGAGGTGCGTTGGGTCGAGACCGCCGTGGCGGCCG
The DNA here is from genome assembly GCA_046347845.1 of Burkholderiales bacterium. Classification (GTDB taxonomy): domain Bacteria; phylum Pseudomonadota; class Gammaproteobacteria; order Burkholderiales; family Casimicrobiaceae; genus VBCG01. The sequence goes on from JAXMFH010000006.1 coordinate 211,946, forward strand.
ACGGTCACGCGCACCGGCTGGTCGACAGGATGCTCGATGCGACGACGCTGCGCGTGCTCGAGACGCTGCCCGCGGGCGCGCGGGCGCGCGCGGCGGCCCACGTCCGGACGCCCGCGTCGTACGCCGCGCGCACGGTCCTCGAGCGCGCCCGGCTGCTCCTCCTGCAGCGCACGGTGCCGGCGACCGACGAAGCGATCGCGCTGGCGGAGCGCGCAACCGCGGAGCATCCGGCCTCCGCGGACGCCTGGGCCACGCTCGCGTCGGGCCTCTACAGCCGGCTCTCGTTCCACGACCGCGATCCGGCGCCGACCGCGGATCGCGCCGAAGAAGCGGCGACGCGCGCGCTGGCGATCGACCCGGACGAACCGGTCGCGCTGCGGACGCTCGCCATCCTCGCCGCCAAGCGGCAGGGCGACTTCGCCCGGGCACAGGAGCTCTTCGTCCGCGCGCTCGCCGCGATGCCGCACTACACGTCGGCGAGGATCAACTACGCGGAGCTCCTGACGCTCGCCGGCCGCGACGACGAATCCGGCGTGCAGCTCGCGCTCGCGCGCGTCCACGATCCGCTGTCGCCGTCGGTGCACATGGCGCGCGCCGTGTGCCTCGGGCTCCAGCGCCGCTACGCCGAAGCCGACGAGGCCTGGGCGATGTGCCGTGCCGCCGGCGAGACGAGCCTGTGGCTCGCTGCCGGGGAAGGCATGAACGCGCTCGGGGCCGGCCGTCTGGACGAAGCGGAAAACAAGCTCAGGGAGGCCGATGCGCGCATGCCCGACCAGCCAGGCCTGCTCGTGCGTCTCGCGTGCGTCCTCGCGGCGAAGGGCGAGCACGGCCGCGCGCGGGCGATCGAGCGCGACTGCGCGAAGCGGTTTCGTTGGCATTCGCCGGCGCAGCTCGCAATGCCGGCGGCATGGCGGCGCGATCGCAGGACGGCGCTCGCGCTGCTCGCCGAGGCGCTCGACCGGCGCGATGTCGCGCTGCTTGGCGCGACGATGGATCCTGCGTTCGACTGGCTCGCGGGCGACACCGTGTTCGAAAAGCTGAAGCGTCGCTCGCCTATCTGGGCCGGACGCGAGACCTGATCGCGCGCACTCCGGCGCGCGACGACCCGCGCGGCGCTACTGCCCCTTCGTCCGGTCGAACGTCTCGCGCCACCCCGTCCCCGGGTCCGCGGCGCCCCCGGGCGCGAGCACCGCCACCGCCTCGACCTCGATGCGCGAGCCGCGCGGCAGCGCCGCGACCTGGTAGGTCGAGCGCGCCGGGTACGGCTGCCGGAACTCGGCGGCCATGATCTCGTTGACCTTCGCGAAGTCGCCGAGGTCGACCAGCAGGATCGACACCTTCACGACGTCGTCGAACGAGCCGCCCGCCGCCGCCAGCACCGCGCGCATGTTCGCGAACACGCGCTTCGCCTGCGCCTCGATCCCGCCCTCGACGATCTGCATCGTCTTCGGGTCGAGCGCGATCTGGCCGGACATCCACAGCGTGTCGCCGGCGCGGATCGCCTGCGAATAGGGGCCGATCGCGGCGGGCGCGTCGGGGCTTTGGATCGCGTGCTTCGTCATGGCCGGCTCCCTCGGTGCGATGCGCGAGTGTAGCAGGGGCGGCGGCGTGCGCCTTGACGCGCGCGGCCGCCGCGTTTCCAATGGCGGGCACGCGTGCGAGAGACGACGCGAAGGGGGAGCGCCATGGCCGTCATCACCAACATCGAGGACCTGCGCGTCATCGCGCAGAAGCGCGTCCCGCGCATGTTCTACGACTACGCCGACTCGGGCGCGTGGACCGAGAGCACCTACCGGGCGAACGAGGCGGATTTCCAGCCGATCAAGTTCCGGCAGCGGGTCGCCGTCAACATGGAAGGACGGTCGACGGCGACGAAGATGGTCGGCATCGACGTCGCGATGCCGGTCGCGATCGCGCCGGTGGGGCTCACCGGCATGCAGCACGCCGACGGCGAGATCCACGCCGCTCGCGCCGCCGAGAAGTTCGGCATCCCGTTCACGCTGTCGACGATGAGCATCTGCTCGATCGAGGACGTCGCCGCCGCGACGACGAAGCCGTTCTGGTTCCAGCTCTACGTGATGCGCGACCGCGATTTCATCGAGCGGCTGATCGACCGTGCGAAGGCGGCGAAGTGCAGCGCGCTCGTGCTGACGCTCGACCTGCAGATCCTCGGCCAGCGCCACAAGGACCTGAAGAACGGCCTCTCGGCGCCGCCGAAGCCCACGATCGCGAACATGATCAACCTCGCGACCAAGCCGCGCTGGTGCCTCGGGATGCTCGGTACGAAGCGGCGCGGCTTCGGCAACATCATCGGCCACGTCAAGGGCGTCGAGAACATGGGGTCGCTGTCCGAGTGGACCGCGAAGCAGTTCGACCCGCGCCTCAACTGGGGCGACGTCGAGTGGATCAGGAAGCGCTGGGGCGGCAAGCTGATCCTGAAAGGCATCCAGGACGTCGAGGACGCGAAGCTCGCCGCCGACTCGGGCGCCGACGCGCTGATCGTCAGCAACCACGGCGGCCGCCAGCTCGACGGCGCCGAGTCGAGCATCCGCGCGCTGCCCGCGATCGCCGACGCGGTCGGCTCGCGCATCGAGGTGCACATGGACGGCGGCATCCGCTCGGGCCAGGACGTGCTGAAGGCGTGGACGCTGGGCGCGCGCGGCACCTACATCGGGCGCGCGATGGTGTGGGGGCTCGGCGCGGGAGGCGAGGCCGGGGTCACCAAGGCGCTCGAGATCATCCACAGGGAGCTCGACCTCACGATGGCGTTCTGCGGCCGCACGAAGATCGGCGACGTCGACCGCAGCATCCTGCTCACGCCGGACGATCCCTGGGGCGTTCGCGCCTGAGCGGAGGCTCGCGAACGAGGATCGGACCCTCGTTCCCGCCGACGAACGGCGCGGACGCCGCGATGCCGGGCGCGGCGCAGGCGTGCTAACGTCGCGCGGCGCGCAGGAACCGCAGCGAAGGGGCGACGGCTGCCCCGACGGCGCCGCCCAAAGCGAGGACAAGAGATGCCGCACCCCCACAGCCGCCGCGACTTCCTGAAGCGCACGATCCTCTGGACGATCGGCACCTCGTGGGTCGGCGCCGCGCTCGACGCGTTCGCGCAGGCCCCGCAGCTCCTGAACTACCAGGGCCGGCTCACCGACCCGGGCGGCGCGCCGCGCAACGGCTCGTTCTCGATGGGGTTCACGATCCTCGGCGGCACCTCGTCGTGGTCCGAGACGCAGACGGTGAACGTCGCGAACGGCTTCTTCTCGGTGCTGCTCGGCAGCGTCACGCCGTTCCCCGCCGACCTGTTCACCAGCGGCCAGACCGACGCGTTCGGCCCGCTGCGCTACCTGCGCGTGTCGGTCAACGGCGAGACGCTCTCGCCGGACATCCGCATCGTGAGCGCTGCGTGGGCGATCGGCACGGTCGCGGGACCGGCGGGACCCACCGGGCCTTCGGGACCGGCCGGTTCGGACGGACCCACCGGGCCGACGGGCGTCGCGGGAACCACCGGACCGACGGGCGCGTTCGGTCCGACGGGGCCGACCGGCGACGGCGGCTTCGGCCCCACCGGTCCTGCCGGCTTCGACGGCCCGGTCGGTCCCACGGGCCCCACCGGGCCCGTCGGGCCGATCGGCTAGCTCGCCCGGCCGGCGCCACACTGACACCATCGAGCCGATCCCCCGCGGCCACGAGCGATGCGCCCCGCAGCGATCCGACATCGCACCCTGATCGCGGCGCTCGCGGTCGCCGCGGCCTCGTGCGTCGCGGCGCCGGCGGCGCTCGCCGACACCGCGACCAGCGGCTCGTTCCAGATCCAGGCCGGCACGATCGACACCGCGGGCGGCCGCTCGACGTCCGCGAGCCACGCCGTGACCGCGTGCGTGGGCAGCGAGGTCGCCGGCTCGGCGTCGAGCGCGAGCTTCCGCATCGACTCGGGTTGCGGAGCGACGGCGCTGCTCGCGCTGCCGAAGGATCGCGGCATGGGCGGGCTGCCGGACGCGACGGTCGGCATTCCGACGCTCTCCGACGCGGCGATGCTCGCGCTCGCCGCGCTGCTGGCGGCGGCGGCCGCGTTGCGGTTGCGTCGGCGCCGCGTCTGATTCGCATCGCCGTACGCGCGGCGGCCGGGTCGCCTCGGACCGGGCCGCAGTCCCCGCGCAGCCGGCCTGACCACGCCCCGAAACGCCCCGATTGCCCGGCCTGCCCGGCTCCGATATAATGGCGGGCTCCGTGGGGACGTAGCTCAGCTGGGAGAGCGTCGCGTTCGCAATGCGAAGGTCGGGAGTTCGATCCTCCTCGTCTCCACCACGAATCCGAAGGCCGACGGCGACCCCGTCGGCCTTTTCCATGGCGCAAAAGCAAACCGGGGTCAGATTCGAATCTGACCCCGGTGTTCATCGCGACTGCGTCGCGCTGCGATCGTCAGGACGCCTTCTTGACCTCGGGCGGCTTCCAGCTGCCGTCGAGGATCGACGGCGCCTTCTCGCTCGGCCAGTACAGCCGCATCATCAGGACGAACTCGTCCTTCGGCGCCGGCAGCCAGTTCTGTTCCTTGTCCTTGCCCGGCGACTCGTTCTGCACGTACAGGTCGATCGACCCGTCGGCGTTCGCCTTGAACTTGTTCCGCGAGCTGACCGTGTAGCGGTTGATCGGGTTGGGGACGAAGAAGTAGTCCTTGTCGTACATCGTGATCGACCAGAACGCGTTGGCCGGCGGCAGCTCGCCCTTCGGGAAGTGCACGACGTACTTGTTCTTGCCGTGGTACTTCTCGAGAAGGCTGGGGCCCTCGGACGTCGGATACACGGCGTCCTGCAGGCGGTTCGCGCCCAGGCCGTACCACGTGATCATCGCGCGGTTCCGGTAGCCGGTCCCGTAGAGCCCCGTCTTCGCGAAGAAGAGCCAGCCGTTCTCGAGCTTGGCGTCGCCGGTGACGAGCGACTCCTTGAGGTACGCGCTGATCTTGTCCTGCGCGGGCTTCGGCGCGGCCGCGATGCCCTTGGCGACGGCGGGATCGAGCTTCGACGCGTCGAAGTCCTGGCCGGGCACGATGCCGATCTTCGCCAGCTTCGCGACCATCGGCGCGTCGTCCGCGGAAGGCGGGTTCGTCTTCAGGAGCTCGGCGAACAGCTTGAAGTAGGACGCGCCGTCCATCGCGTTGACCTGGTCGCGCGGCGGCTTCATGTCGATCGCCGGATCCACCTTGCCCGGCGGCGGCGTGTACGGCTTGCCCCAGGCGGACAGCGGGACCGCGCTCATCTGGTCCTGCAGCGCATGGACCGCCTTGTAGTCCTCGGGCGTGCCGGTGCAGTAGATGCGCCCGAGCACCCAGACCATCCCGGTCGGCGCCTTGACTTCGGTGACCCCGGCAGGAAGCGTGCCCGACCAGCCCGGGCCGGTGATCGCGTACTTCTGCGCCTTGGTGCCGGTCGTGCGCTTGCCCGGGTCCTGGAACACGTTGGTCCAGCCGTCGAGCATCGGGAGGACGAAGAAGCGGTCCTTCATGTCCGGGACGCTGACGATCCAGGGCTCCTTCGTCACGTCGAGCCAGACGATCGTGTAGAGCGTGTCGGCGTTCGGCGCGGTGACCGTGTGGTCGTCGACCGCCGGATAGTTGCGCAGCCGCGCGAAGTGGCCCATCGGCGCCTTCGACCCTTCCGCCTTCTCGACGTTGGTCGACACGCGGCGCGTGATCTCCATCGTCACGAGCGGATACGCGTACTCGTAGGCCTCGATCGCGATCTCGCGCGCCTCGGCTTCCTTCGCGAGCGCCTCGACCGCCTTCGCTTCGGCGGCGACGTCCTTCTTGACTTCGCTCGCGGCCTTCTGCGCGGCGGATCCGTCCTGCTTGCCGCAGCCGGCGATCGCGACCGCGACGGCGAGCGCGCCGGCGGTCAGGGTCAGGGTGATTCGGCTCATTCGGTGCTCCATTGCTGATCGAAAGGGGTGCCGGGGGAGCGCGGTACGACGGCGCGGCTACCTCGGCAGCGAGCCGGTCGCCAGCTCGTTCTCACGTCGAGGAGGCGCTACGGGCAACCGTGGATTGTGGGTTGGTGCCCAACGGACGCGCCTGACATCTTGGGACAGCCGGGGATAACCCCAGCTGTCCCCTGCGGCAAGACGCTTCCGGGCGTCTAGCGGCCCTGGGATACCTTCGGCCCCCCCGGCGCCTTGTGGTGCATCCGCCATTTCACGGGGCTCGCGCCGGACCACCGCCGGAAGGCGCGCGTGAACGCGGTGGCATCCGCGTAGCCGAGCGAGCCCGCGATGTGCGTGACCGGGAGCCCGGTGTCGAGCAGCAGGCCGCGGGCGACTTCGTAGCGCACGTCGTCGAGGACGGCTCGGAAACGGGTGCCCTGCAGCCGGAGCCGCCGGGCGAGCGTGCGCCGGTGCATCGAGAATTCCTGCGCGAGCGCCGGGATCCCCCCGTCCCCCGCGAGGAGCATCACCCGAAGCGACCGGTAGAGGAGCGGCACGAGGTTGGCGTCGAGGTGCCGGGCGACCTCGGCCTCGACCGCCCGGAGGCGGGCGGGATCGGCGCCCGCGATCGGGTGGTCGAGATCGCGCGCCGAAAAGACGATCACCGCGTGGTCGGCATCGAACCGGAGCCGGCAGCGAAAGTGCTCGCGATAGGCGCCGACGTCGCGCGGCCGCTCGCGCGGAACGTACACCGCCTCGGGCCTCCAGCCCTCGCCGCAGAGCTCCCGGATCGCGACCACGGCGGCGGCCAGCAGGACGTCGTAGGTGCCCGCCGGTCCCTGGACGCCCGGGTGGAAGACGACGAATCCGAACCGCGCCTGGCCGGCGGACACCTCGAGGTGGGGCGCGAAGCCCTGGCTGTACAGGCGCTGGTGGACGGCGTAGCTCTCGAGACCCTTCCCGACGGTCGCATTGTTCCGGATCAGTTCGCCGAGCAGGCCGATCTGGGCGAGCGAGAACCGCTGCCCCACCAGCACGCCGATCTCGGGACAGTCCGCCCGACGCGCCGCGGCGGCGAGCGCGCGTACCGCGGCCTCGAACGGAACCCAGCGGTCGGGGCCGTCGAGCGCGTCGGCGGGCAGGCCCGCCTCGGCCAGGGCCGGGGCCGGGTCCACGCCGCGTTCCTTGAGCACGGCGGGAAGCGCGCAGAGGACGCCCACGCGCTGCCGCCATTCCTCGGGCGGCGGACCCGGCAGCCGCAGCGGGCCGGTCGCGGGTCCGCCGCGATTCGCGCCGGGGTCGTTCACGCTGCTCGTCATCGGGAGGGCACGGGCATCGGACGCGGAATTTGCCGAAGATTCCGAGGTCGCGCAACCGCTCGGTGGGGCGCGCGGGCGGAGCCCGTCGCCAGCCCCCGCGTCCGACGCCGAACCGGGGTCGGATTTTAATCTGACCCCGGTGTTCTCGTCAGTCCTGCTGCCAGGGGAGGCCGCGGAACCGCCAGCCGTTGTGGCGGCCGCGGCGGCCCTGCGGGTCGAGGTCGCCTTCGAAGCCCTCGGCGATGTTGTACGCGTGGCGGTAGCCGGCGCGCGTCGCCGCGACGGCGGCCGAGATCGAGCGACGGCCGCTGCGGCACAGGAACAGGACCGGCACGTCCTTCCGAACGGCGGCCTCGAGGTCCTCGACGAAGCGCGGGTTGCGGACGAGGTCGAGGCCGGTCGCCCACGCGACGTGCAGCGACTGCGGGACGCGGCCGACGAACTTGCGCTCCTCGGCGCTGCGCACGTCGACGATCACGGCCGCGCCGGTCTCGGCGAGGTTCCACGCGGCGCGCGGATCCACGTCGCCCGCGTACTCGCGCCCCTCGGCGAGCGCGGCGCGCTTCGCTTCCTCGAGGCGGACGTCGAGCGCGCGTTCTTCCTCGTCCCGCATGCAGATCCTCGGCGATGGCGGCGCCGGCGCTCCGGCGGCGATCGCGCCCGGCGCGGCGGACGGGAAGCGTATCAGGATGCGGGGAGCGGCGACGACGGGGCCGCCGCGGGGACCTCGGTGGCGCCCGGCATCCCGTTCGCCGAACGCGGATCGTTCCCCGTCCCCGAGGCCAGTCTCGCGCTGGCCGCCGACACGCGCTCCGCGAGGTCGCGCAGCAGCCCGAGACCCGCGGGCCACGGTCCGTGTCCCGAGTCCGCGTTGACGTGCCCCGCGCGGCCCGCGCTCGCGAGCCGGCTGCCCCACTCGGCCGCGAGCGCGCCCGCCTTCACGAACTTGAGCCACGGGTCGTTCGTGCTCGCGACGAGCGTCGACGGAAACGCCAGCGGCGCGGCGAGGAGCCCGTGCGCGATGCCGAACTTGTCCGGATCGGCGGGCGCCACCAGCAGCGCGCCCGCGAGCGCGACGTCGTGTGCGAGCACCGCGCGCACGGTCGCGAGGCAGCCGAAGCTGTGCGCGACGATCACCGGCGGCTCGGACGATGCCTCGACCGCCCGGGCCACCGTTCCGGCCCAACGCGCGAGATCGGGCGTCGCGTAGTCGTCCTGCACGACGCGCGCCATCTCGGGAAAGCGGCGCTCCCACAGCGTCTGCCAGTGCCCGGGGCCGCTGTCGTGGAGCCCCGGCACGACCAGCACGGGCGTCCGCCGCGCGAACGGATACAGCGCGCGCGTGCGCGCCGGCGTGGACCGCCGGCGCCGGGCGTTCGCCGCGGCCGTCGCGCCCACGCTCGCGCGCCTCATGCCGGCGACGCGGCCCGCCGCCGGAACCACGGCTGCGGCGTGCGCGTGGTCGCGGCGTAGACGCCGTCGAAGTCCCGAAGGCCCGCGAGCGCCTCGGCCGCGTCGCGGTCGGCCCGGATCTCGAACGCGTCGAACCCGCACTCGGCCATCAGGTAGAGCTGGTCGCGCAGCACGTCCCCCACCGCGCGCAGCTCGCCGCGATAGCCGTGACGCTCGCGCAGCAGGCGCGCGATCGAGTAGCCGCGGCCGTCCGCGAACGTCGGGAAGTCGATCGCGATCACCGGCAGCGACGCGACGTCGCGCGCGAGCGCGTCCACATCGTCCGCGGGTCCGAGCAGCACGCCGACCTCGCCGCGCGCGGCGAGCGCGTCGCGCTCCGCGGCCCACAGCGCGAGCGGCACGATCACGGCGCCATGCGCGGGCACGTCGGCCAACGCACGCGCGTCGCGCAGGAGCGCCCAGCGGTCGTCGGCGAGCGCGCCGTCCTTAATCAGCCGTCGCATGGACGCGCTCCCGGAACGGCTCGATGCCGAGGCGGCGCACCGCTTCGATGAACGGTTCACCGTCCAGCCGGCGCTCGACGTAGACGTCGACGATCCGCTCGATCACGTCGGGCATCTCCTCCGCCGCGAACGACGGCCCGATCACCTTGCCGAGCGACGCCGCGCTCCCCTGGGCGCCGCCGAGCGTCACCTGGTACCACTCGGATCCGTTCTTGTCGACGCCGAGGATCCCGATGTGGCCGACGTGATGGTGGCCGCAGGCGTTCATGCATCCCGAGATGTTGAGCTCGAGGTCGCCCAGGTCGTGCAGGTAGTCGAGGTCGTCGAAGCGGCGCTGGATCGCCTCGGCGATCGGGATCGACCTCGCGTTGGCGAGCGCGCAGAAGTCGCCGCCCGGGCAGCACACGATGTCGGTCAGCAGGCCAATGTTGGGCGTGGCGAGGCCGAGCGCCCTGAGCTCGCCCCACAGCGCGTGCAGGTCCGCCTGCAGCACGTGGGCGAGCACGAGGTTCTGCTCGTGCGTGACGCGCAGCTCGCCGAACGAATAGCGGTCAGCGAGCTCCGCCACCGTGTCCATCTGGTCGGCCGTGAGGTCGCCGGGCGGCACGCCGGTCTTCTTGAGCGAGAGCGTCACGATCGCGTAGCCGGTGCGCTTGTGCGCGGCGACGTTGCGCGACGCCCAGCGCGAGAACGGCCGGCTGTCGGCGAGCGCAGCGTGGTAGTTGACGCTGTCGCGTGCGAGCTCGACGTAGGGCGGCTCGACGAAGTGCGCGGCGATCCGTGCGATCTCGTCGGCGGGAACCGTCCCCGGCCCGCCGCGCAGCCGCTCCCATTCCTGCTCGACCTGCCGCGCGAACTCCGCGGGCGTCGTCTCCTTGACGAGGATCTTGATGCGCGCCTTGAACTTGTTGTCGCGGCGGCCGTGCCGGTTGTAGACGCGCAGGATCGCGTCGAAGTAGTTGAGGAGCTCGGCCGCCGGCAGGAACTCGCGGATCACGTGGCCGATCATCGGCGTGCGGCCCTGGCCGCCGCCGACCGCGACGCGGAAGCCGAGCTCGCCGTCCGGCCCCCGCGCCGCCTGGACGCCGATGTCGTGCACGAGGATCGCGGTGCGGTCGCGCGTCGCGCCGGTGATCGCGATCTTGAACTTGCGCGGCAGGAACGCGAACTCCGGGTGGATCGTCGACCACTGCCGCACGAGCTCGGTCCACGGCCGCGGGTCGACGATCTCGTCCGCCGCGACGCCCGCCAGCGGATCGGAGGTCGTGTTGCGGACGCAGTTGCCGCTCGTCTGGATCGCGTGCATCTCGACTTCGGCGAGCTCGGCGAGGATGTCGGGCACCTCCGCGAGCTTCGGCCAGTTGAACTGGACGTTCTGGCGCGTCGTGAAGTGGCCGTAGCCGCGGTCGTAGGTGCGCGCGATGTGCGCAAGCTTGCGGAGCTGCCGCGACGACAGCAGCCCGTAGGGGATCGCGACGCGCAGCATCGGCGCGTGCTTCTGCACGTAGAGCCCGTTCTGCAGCCGCAGCGGCCGGAACTCGTCCTCGGTGAGCTCGCCCGCGAGGAAGCGCCGCGTCTGGTCGCGGAACTGCGCGACGCGCCGGGCGACGATCGCGTGGTCGAAGGAGTCGTAGCGGTACATGGATGCGCCTGGCGCGACGCGGCATCGTGGTCAGGCGAAACCTACCGGCGCGAGTTTATTGCCGGAAGGAATCGTTTTTCATTTCGTTATTCCTGCTCGCGATTAGCGTCTGGTCGCACAGCGAAAACGGGGTGCGCCCCGCAACTTGCCGGCCCTCGGCCGCGGGACCGATCATCCGAACATCGCCCCGCCTGCCGCCTCCGATCTCCCACGCACGCCTTCGATCCCCCATGACCCGCCGCGAGCTGTGGATCCGGCTCCTGCTCTACCCGACGCACACGCTGCCGACGGCGCTCGCGCCGGTGGTCGTCGGCGTCGGACTCGCGATCCGTGACGGCGTGTTCGCGCCGCTGCCCGCGCTGCTCGCGTTCGTCGCGAGCTGGTTCGTCCACGTCGCGGGCGTGTTCACCGACAACCACGAGCTGCTGCGCCGGCACCCGGCGCTGCCCGAGCATCCCGAGCTCCTCGACGCGGTCGCGGGGGACAAGCTCGCGCTCTCGACGCTCAATGCCGCGACGTGGCTGTGCCTCGCCGTCGCCGCCGCGTGCGGCGCGTGGCTCGCGTGGATCGGCGGCGGCGTCGCGCTCGCGATCGGGATCGTCGGCGTCGTCTCCGCGATCGGATACGCCGGCGGACCGTGGCCCTACGCGCCGCGCGGGCTCGCGGATCCGGTGTTCTTCCTGATGTTCGGCGTCGTCGCCGTCGCCGCGACCTGGTACATCCAGGCGGTCTCGCTCGTGCCCGACCCCGGGCCGTGGCTCACGCGCGCGGTCGACGTGCCCCTCGCCGCGTATCTCGTCGGGCTGCCGGTCGGCGCGCTCGTCACCGCGGTGCTCGTGATCGACGACATCCGCGACCGCCACTGGGACGCGAAGAAGGGCTGGCGCACGACCGCGGTCCGCTTCGGGCTGAGGGGCAGCCGCGTCGCGTTCGTCGCGCTCGTGGCGTTCGCGTACGTCGCGCCGTTCGCGATCTGGCTCGGCCTCGGATTCTCGGCGTGGGTGCTCCTGCCGCTCGCGACGCTGCCGCTGGCCGCGCGCGCCGTGCGGGCCGTGCTGACCCACGACGACACGGCGTCGCTCTTCCCCTGGACGCCGCGGACCGCGATGCTCGGATTGCTCTATGCCGCGTTGTCCGGCGCCGGGCTTGCGGTCCCTTCGTGAACACCCGAACTCGTGGGCCGGACTTCGGTCCGACTTGATTCCCGCGATCGAAGGAAGAGCGTCGGGCTGAAGCCCGACCCACGGCGCCGCGACCTCCGCGCCCGGCCAACGCGTCCTTCACCGAATCGCCATCGGTCCGTCATCGCGCTGTCGCGCGCGGGCGCGACGCTCCGTGCGCGACCACGCGACCCGGGAGACGGCGATGGAGACGACGGAACGGACGTGCGCGATCCACGACAACGGCAGCCCGGCGCCGGCGGCCGGCCGCCTCGACCGCTTCGCGGCGACGCGCGTCGACGACGCGCCGCAACTCACGGTCGCGCTCGCGACGACCGCCCGCGACATCGAGGCCGCGCAGCGCCTGCGCTACCGCGTGTTCGCCGGCGAGATGGGCGCGCGGCTCGCGGGCCGCACGAGCGGGCGCGACGAGGACGTGTTCGACGCCTGGTGCGAGCACCTGATCGTGCGCGACGAGCGCTGCGGCGAGGTCGTCGGCACCTACCGGATCCTCGCGCCGGACCGCGCCGCGCGGCTCGGCACCTTCTACGCCGACACCGAGTTCGACCTGGTGCGCCTCGCGCCGCTGCGGCCCGCGATGTGCGAGCTCGGGCGCGCGTGCATCCATCCGGCGTACCGGACCGGGGCCGCGATCATGCGGCTCTGGCAGGGCCTCGCCGCCTACATGCGCGAGCGCCGCGTGCGCACGCTGATCGGCTGCGCGTCGATTCCCCTCGACGACGGCGGCGCGAATGCGCTCGCGGTCTGGCGGGAGCTCGAGCGCGCTCACCTCGCGCCGATCGAGCACCGCGTGTTCCCGCGCGATCCGTTCCCGCTCCCGAACAACACCGGCGCGGCGGCGTGCGCCTCCCGGGCCGTGGTGCCGGCGCTGCTCAAGGGTTACCTGCGCACCGGCGCGTGGATCGGCGGCGAGCCGGCGTGGGACCGCGACTTCGGCACGGCCGACCTGTTCGTATTGCTGCCGCTCGCGCGCCTCGGCGACCGCTACGCGCGCCACTACCTGAAGGCCGCCTGACCGGATGGTGCCGCGCGACGCCGACGCCGCCTCCCCACCGGCGCGGCACGGGGCCGCCGCCGCGACGCCGCCGCCACGGCGCTACCGCGCGATCTTCATTTCCGACGTGCATCTCGGCACGCCCGGCTGCCAGGCCGACGCGCTGCTCGAGTTCCTGCGCCGCACCGAATCGGACTACCTGTACCTCGTCGGCGACGTCGTCGACGGCTGGCAGCTGAAACGGCGCTGGCACTGGCGCCAGTCGCACAACGACGTCGTCCAGAAGGTGCTGCGCAAGGCCCGCAAGGGCACGCAGGTGATCTACGTGCCGGGCAACCACGACGAGGCGGCGCGGCACTACGTCGGCGTCGCGTTCGGCGGCATCGAGATCCGCGACGAGGCGGTCCACTGCACGGCGCGCGGCCAGCGGCTGCTCGTCACGCACGGCGACCTGTTCGACGGCGTCGTCCAGTGCGCGCGCTGGCTCGCCATCGTCGGGGACGCCCTCTACACGTTCACGCTGAAGCTCAACCGGCACGTCAACGCGCTCCGGGCGAGGATGGGGCTGCGCTACTGGTCGCTCTCGCAGTACCTGAAGCACCGGGTGAAGAACGCGGTCTCGTACATCGTCGCGTTCGAGGCGGCGCTCGCCGGCGAAGCCCGCCGGCGCGGGCTCGACGGCGTCGTCTGCGGCCACATCCACAAGGCCGAGATCCGCGAGATCGACGGCATCCTCTACTGCAACGACGGCGACTGGGTCGAGAGCCTCACGGCGCTCGTCGAGACGCTGGACGGAGAGCTGCGCATCGTGCACTGGCACGAGGTGCGCGCGACGGAGGCCACGGCGTGCGCATCCTGATCGTCACCGACGCGTGGACGCCGCAGGTCAACGGCGTCGTGATCACGATGCGGAACACGATCCGCGAGCTCGAGCGCCTGGGCCACGAGGTGGACACGATCACGCCCGCGGGCTTCCGGACGATCCCCTGCCCGACCTATCCGGAGATCCGGCTGTCGCTCAACGCGGCGCGCCGCGTGGCCCGCAGGATCGACGAGTTCGATCCGCATGCGCTGCACCTCGCGACCGAGGGGCCGCTGGGGCTCGCGGCACGGGCCCATTGCCTGCGCACGGTCCGCCCGTTCACGACCGCGTACCACACGCAGTTTCCCGAATACATCCACGCGCGCTCGCGCCTGCCGGTCGGCGTCGCCTACCGGTGGATGCGGTGGTTTCACGGGCCGGCGCGCGCGGTCATGGTGCCGACGCCGGACCTCCACCGGCGGCTCTCCGCCCGCGGCTTCCCGAACCTCGCGATGTGGTCGCGCGGCGTCGACACCGAGCTGTTCCGGCCCGCGGACCGCGCGCCTTTCCACGGCCAGCGACCGGTCTTCCTCTACGCGGGACGCGTCTCGGTCGAGAAGAACCTCGTGGCGTTCCTGTCGCTCGAGCTTCCCGGCACCCAGTGGGTCGTCGGCGACGGGCCCGCGCGGCGCGCGCTCGAGCGCCGCTTCCCCCGGGCGCGGTTCTTCGGCATGAAGCACGGCGCGGAGCTCGCCTGGTTCTTCGGGCAGGCCGACGCGTTCGTTTTTCCGAGCCGCACCGACACGTTCGGGCTGGTGATGCTCGAGGCGATGGCGTGCGGAACGCCGGTCGCGGCATTCCCGGTGACCGGCCCGATCGACGTCGTGAAGCCCGGCGTGTCCGGCGTCCTCGCCGACGACCTGCGCGCGGCGGCGCTCGCGGCGCTCGAGTTGCCGCGCGAGCGGGTGCGCGAGCAAGCGCTCGCCTCGTCGTGGGAGCGCGCGACAGCGCAGTTCGTCGAGCACCTGCACCCGGCCAACGCGTGATCCGCGCGCCCGCGCGGCGCCGCCCGCTTCGCGGCCGACGTCATCCGCGCGTCACATTCGCCGCGTCCAATCGTCTCCGCGGACTGGGCGCCCCCGACCTCCGGGGCCTCCTCCACTCCGGTGGGTCGCAGCCGGGGCGTTCGATCCGCACCCATTGCGGGAGCCGGGGCCGACCGGCGGCGCGGAGACTTCGCGCCGCCCCTCGCGCCCGACCCGACCCATCGATGCCGACCCACGCCGACGCCCACTGGCCCGAGCCCGTGATGGCCGACCTCGCGCCGTGCCCGACCTGCGGCGGGGGGCGCGCGATCGCGGATCTCGTCGTGCGCGAAGGCGCGCGCGTCTGGGCGATCCTCTGCCCGGCGTGCGGGACCGAGCGATCGGCGGACACGCCCGCGCGGGGCTTCGAGGACGCGGTCGCGCACTGGAACCGCGCGAGGCGCTGAGTCCTCCGCTGCGTAGGCGTCGGGCTTCCGTCCGAAGTAACTCTCGCGCCGCGGCTGGCATCGGCGCCGCGAGTCGTTGCCGGAAAGCCCCGGCTCCGTCGCAGGCTTCCCGGGATCGTGGCTCGAACCGCGCAACGCGGGCTGACGCGCTATCCTAGCGACCGAGCCGGTGTCCCGGCGTCCGCCGCACGAAGGAGATTCGATGCTCGCCCGAACGATTCTCGCCGTCGCCGCCGTCCTGGCTTCGAGCAACGCGCACGCCCAGGCCTCCCCGCACTGCAATGCCGGCGGCGTCTGCAAGGTCGCGGTCGACGTCGCCCCCGGCAAGCCCTGCACCGACCAGGCCAACATCACCGTGAGGCCCGACACGGTCATCATGGGGCCCGGCGGGCAGCGGATGATCGTCTGGACGCTGCCCGGTGCCTACCGGTTCTGCCCGGCGAACGGCGACGGCATCGTCTTCAAGACCTCGGAGCTCGACTTCCAGTTCTTCGACGGCGCGCGCACCGACGACGCCGACGGCACGGACGATCACGGCCCGCCCGACCGCTGCCGCAAGCACTTCCGCTGGAAGAACAAGAACGAGCCGTTCACCGCGCAGCGGTTCTATCAGTATCTCGTCAAGTTCACCGGCCCCGCGGGCGAGGCCTGCGTCAAGGATCCGTTCATCCGGAACGGGTAATGGGGTCAGAGCCGTAATTCTCGTTGTATTCGCTGTGCAGGTGGCCATCGGCGGAATGGGGTCAGAGCCGTAATTCTCGTTGTATTCGCTGTGCAAGTGGCAATCGCGCGCTCGAGAATTACGGCTCTGACCCCATGGCTCTGACCCCAATCCGTCGCGCCGCGGGCAACGCCTACGTCCTCGCCCTCGCGCGCGGCCAGCGCTCGATCCCGTACGCGCCACGCGCCTACGTCGAGCGGCTGCGCGACGCGCGGGTGCGGCGCATCGTGCGCTACGCGGCGCGCACGGTGCCGTTCTACCGCGACGCGCTCGCGAAGCTCGGCCTCGATCCCCGCGAGTTCCGCACCGCGCACGATCTCGCGCGCCTGCCCATCGTCACGAAGGACGACCTGCGGCGCGCCCCGGAGGCGTTCGTCTCGGCCTCGCGCGCGGGAAGGCTCGCGATCCCGTTCGAGACGAGCGGCTCGACGGGCTCGCGCGTGCGCATCCTGCACGACCGGCGCAGCCTCCTCGCGAACATCGCCTACGGCGAGCGCGAGCGCGCGGTCGTCGCGCGCCTCCTCGGCCGCGAGTCCGGCTACCGCGAAGTGCGACTCGGCTACGCGGGCGGCACGCTCGACAAGGTCTACGACTTCTATCGGGATCACACGTGGATCCCGTCGCGGCCGCGGCGCCTCGATCTCTCGGTGACCGAGCCGCTCGCGCGCAATGTCGAGGCGATCGACGCGTTCGCGCCCGACATCCTGTTCGGCTACGGGACCTACCTGCACGCGATCGCGCGCGCCAAGGCCGCGGGAACGATCGCGATGAAGCCCCCGAAGCTCGTCATCTACGCGTCCGAGCCGCTCTCGCTCGCCGCGCGCCGCGAGATCGAGGATGCGCTCGGCGCGCCGGTCATCTCGCGCTACACGGCGGTCGAAGCGTTCAAGATCGCCTACCTGTGCGAGAAGCGCGGCGGCTTCCACGTGCACGAGGACCTCGCGCACCTGCGCATCGTCGGCGAGGACGGCCGCGACGTCCGCGACGGCGACACCGGTGTCATCGTCCTGTCAAACCTCGTCAACCGCGGCACCGTGATCCTCAACTACCTGACGACCGACCTCTCGCGCTGGTCCGACGAGCGCTGCGAGTGCGGGCGCACGCTCCGCATGCTCGGCGAGATCGACGGCCGCACCGAGGACCTGCTGCACCTCGCCAACGGCCGCATCGTGCATCCGCGCGGCGTCTGGGGCGTGCTGAAGCCGCATCCCGAGGTGCTCGGCTACCAGCTCCTGCAGCGCGAGCCTGCGCGGTTCCTGCTCAAGCTAGTGATGGCGACCGCGGACGACTACGCGCGCCTCGCGCCGCAACTCGCGCGCGACATGGAGACGACGCTGGGGCCGGGGATGAGCGTCGAGGCCGAGCGGTGCGACGAGGTGCCGCGGCTCGCGGGCGGGAAGGTGAGGATGGTGGTGGCGTTGCGCTGATCGTCCCTGTGGGGCGGGCTGGGGCACGACACGCCTCGAGTGGGTCCGGCTTCAGCCGGACGCCTTGGCGGCGCAGACCGAAGACGGGTCATTCCGACTCGCCGGCCGTTCAACCGTCCGGCCGAAGGCGAAGCCGGCCACGACGGGCGACGATTGCGCTTCCCGGCGGCGGGATGCACAATTGTCCATACATGACGACCCCCGCTACGAGTGGAACCCGGCCAAGGCGCGCGCCAACGCCCGGGCGCACGGCGTCGATTTCGTCGAGGCGGCATCGGCGCTCGAGGATCCGCAAGGTCTCACGCGTGAGGATCCCGACGCCGCCGGCGAACGCCGGTACGCGACGCTCGGGATGACGCGTCGCGGTCGCCTCGTCGTCGTGATCCGGACCCAGCGCGGTCGCCGGATCCGTCTCATTTCGGCGTGGAAGGCGAGCGCACGCCAGCGGGATACCTATGCCCAGGACCAAGGCTGAGCCGCGCCGCGAGATCGATTTCGCCGGCGCCCGTCGCGGCGCCATCGTCGACTACGTGCCCGGCAAGACGAAGATCTCGATCCGGCTGGACAACGTCGTGCTCGAGCACTTCCGGCGCGAGGCGGAAGCCGGGGGCGGCGGCAATTACCAGACGCTCATCAACGACGCGCTGCGAGCGTGGATCGAACGCGACTCGACGCTCGCGAGCGTGCGGCGCGTGCTGCGCGAGGAACTGGTGCGATACGCGGTTGCGCCGAAGCCGGCGCATGGTCAACCGTCAGTGCCCGCCAGCGGTGTCCGTCGGAAGGCCGCGGCACGCCGGGACGCGAGGCGGGACGACACGCGCTAGCGGCCGATTTCCGACCCCGGCTTGGCGTTCGGCCGCGCGGCGATGGAGGACGGTCCCCCGACTCGGATCTCACGAACCCCTTCGGACTGAAGTCCGACCCACAAGCGCGCGCCCCTTGTGGGTCCGGCTTCATCCGGACGCCTTTGCATCGATCTCGCGAACCCCGTCGGACTGAAGTCCGACCCACCAACCCGCGCCTCCTGTGGGTCTGGCTTCAGACCCGCGAGCCTCACTCATCCCCCGTCTCCGTCTTCCGCGGTCTCCCGCCCAGCTTCCCATTCGCCCGCGCCGCTCGCCGCTTCGCGGGCGACGACACCTTGCCGCCCTGCCGCGCAAGCGCCGACATCCAGGTGCGCGATCCGAAGCAACCTGCGACGAGTTCCGGCACGGCGATGTCGAGGTCGAGCGACGGCCAGTGAAGACCGTAGCCGCCCCCCTGCAGGCGGACGGAGCGGATCACCGACGCCGGAGCGCCTGCGAGGCTTTCGATCCTCGCAACCGGGATGCTCACGCCAACGCCCGAGACGAGCTCGATCCGCAGGCGCGCCGTGCGCGCGTCGTATGACACGCCCGTCGCGAGCTCTCCTCGAGCGCGACGGGCCCTGCCTGCGGCAGTCGCGACAGCAAGGCGGCCGTCCACCGCGCGTTCGATGGCGTCCTGCGTGTGGTCATTCGCGAGGCCAGCGGCCATGAATCCTTCTCCAGCATGCGAGACATTCGTCGTGGCGGGCGATGAGGGCCTCGGCGATCGACCGCAGCTCCCTGCGCGACATTCGCTCGCATTCGACCAACTGCACATCCGCTGGCGTCTCGCCCAGGACAAACCTGGCGTGACCATCGTTCACGGCATGGACGTGCGGCGGAGGATGGTCGTTCGCATACACGACGATCCGGATTCGGCCCACCAGGAACAGCGTCGCCACAATAACCCAAGCGATAGGTTTAGTCAACACGCCCAGCCGAGTCGGCGCCAACCGCCCTCGTGGCCGCCCTCCCCGAAACAGGCACGAGCGACTGCCTGCCCCCAAAGTGTCGCGGCGGGCAGTTCAGCCGCGCCATCGACCGAACGGCCGAGGAAGGGACGCCCATGGCTGTGACCCCGCTGCACCCCCAACGGCAGTCCCGCCCCCGCAAGCGAAGCCGCCAGCCGTCCGCCCGGCGGAAATGAGGGTCTGACCCTGATTCGTGCGGCGATGGTCGACGTGGCGCGGAAGGAGGTCCGACCCTCATTCCCCGGCGCTGCAGGACCCGTCGGCCGCCCCCAAGCTCACACCATGAGCCACCCACCGCCCACGATCACCACCCACCCGCTCACCCGCCCGCCCCTCGGGCATTTCGCTTGCTTCCCGCTAGAATCCCCCTCGGCCCGGCGCCCCACCGAGCGCCAGGGCCGCAGAAGGAAACAGGGAGGAAAAACAACGGTGTCCGCCGAGCAGGCCGCGCGGAAGACGATCGACGAGCTGCTGGGGAAGGCCGGCTGGCGCGTTTGCGGCCTGAAGGACGCCGACCTCCACGCGTCGCGAGGCGTCGCGATCCGCGAGTTCCCGCTCGAATCGCGCGCCTTGGCGAACCCCGGCCCGGGCCACGGCGAGAGCGGCTACGCGGACTACCTGCTCTACGTCGACGGCAAGGCCGCCGGCGTCGTCGAGGCGAAGAAGGTCGGCGCGACGCTCACCGGCGTTGAGGTGCAGTCCGGCAGGTACGCGCAGGGCCTGCCCGCGTCGCTCCCCGCCTGGACGCGCCCGCTGCCGTTCGTCTACGAGAGCACCGGCGTCGAGACGCACTTCACGAACGGCCTCGACCCCGAGCCGCGCGCCCGCAACGTCTTCGCGTTCCACCGGCCCGAGACGCTCGCCGGGTGGCTCGACCAGTGTGGGACGGGTTCGAGCCCGACGCGCGCATCCAATCCGCCCGAAGGTCGACCCGCGGATGGCGCCACTGATGTCTCTGCCGGCTACGGCTTCGGCACCTTCCTCGCCCGCGTCCGCCGGATGCCCGAGCTCGTCACCGCCTGGGGCGACCACAAGCTCTGGCCGGCGCAGATCACCGCGATCCGCAACCTGGAAGCCAGCCTTGCGCAGAACAAGCCGCGCGCGCTGATCCAGATGGCCACCGGCAGCGGCAAGACCTTCACCGCCATCAGCTTCATCTACCGGCTGATCAAGTTCGCCGGCGCGCGGCGCGTGCTGTTCCTGGTGGACCGCGGCAACCTGGGCCGGCAGACCAAGAAGGAGTTCGACCAGTACGTCTCGCCGGTCAACAACTACAAGTTCGGCGAGGAGTACATCGTCCAGCACCTCACCAGCAACAACCTCGACAAGACCGCGCGCGTGTGCATCAGCACCATCCAGCGCATGTACTCGATGCTCAAGGGCCGCGAGCTGCCGGAAGAAGCGGACGAGGAATCCACCGAGCGCGTGGAGAGCCTGTTCAGGGAACCGGAGCCCATCGACTACAACGCCGACTTCCCGATCGAGACCTTCGACATCATCGTCACCGACGAGGCGCACCGCTCGATCTACAACCTGTGGCGCCAGGTGCTCGAGTACTTCGACGCGTACCTGATCGGCCTGACCGCCACACCCAACAAGCAGACCTTCGGCTTCTTCAACCAGAACCTGGTGATGGAGTACGGCCACCCGCAGGCGGTGGCGGATGGCGTGAACGTCAACTACGACGTCTACCGCATCAAGACCGAGGTCACCGAGGCCGGCAGCAAGGTGGAGGCCGGGTACTGGCTGCAGGTGCTCGACAAGCCCACCCGCGCCCGGCGCGACTGGCAGCTCGACGACGACTTCGAGTACGCGCCCGAGGAGCTCGACCGCAGCGTGCAGACGCCCGACCAGATCCGCACCGTCGCCCGCACCCTGCGCGACAACTGGAAGCGCGACCTCTTTCCGCAGCGCCAGGAGCTGCCCAAGACGCTGGTCTTCGCCAAGGACGACAACCACGCCGAGGCCATCGTCGCCATCCTGCGCGAGGAGTTCGGCCGCGACAACGAGTTCGCGCAGAAGATCACCTATCGCACCACGGGCGACACGCCGGAGAACCTGATCAAGGCCTTCCGCACCAGCTACTACCCGCGCATCGCCGTCACGGTGGACATGATCGCCACCGGCACCGACATCAAGCCGGTGGAGATCGTCGTCTTCATGCGCAGCGTCAAGAGCCGCAGCTTCTTCGAGCAGATGAAGGGCCGCGGCGTGCGCGTGATCAAGGACGACGATCTGCGCGGCGTGAATCCGGGCGAGCACGTGCACAAGGACCGCTTCGTCATCGTCGACTGCGTGGGCGTGTGCGAGCGCGACAAGACCGACAGCCGCCCGATGGACCAGAAGAAGAGCGTGCCGCTGGACGCGCTGCTGCAGGCCGTGAGCCTGGGCAACGTCGAGCCGGAAGTGCTCTCCAGCGTGGCCGTGCGCCTGGCGCGGCTGGACGCCCAGCTCACCGACTCCGAGCGCGCCAAGGTGGTGACCGAAGCCGGCGGCCTGGATCTGAAGGGCCTGTCGCGCGGCATCGTGCAGGCGCTGGACCCGCGCGAGGACCGCTCGCCACAGGAGTCCGAGGCCGCGCTGCGCACCGCCGTCAAGCCGCTCTCCAACCCCACGCTGCGCACGCTGATCCTGACCCTCAAGCAGCAGAAGGAACTGGTGATCGACACCGTCACCCAGGACCGCGTGCTCGAAGCCGGCTTCTCCGAGGCCGCACGAGAGCGCGCGCAAGGCATCGTGCAGAGCTTCGAGGCCTTCATCGCCCAGCACCGCGACGAGATCACCGCGCTGCAGATCCTCTACAACCGCCCCACCAAGGCGCCGCTGAAATTCGAAGACCTGAAGGCGCTGGCCGACACGCTGCAAGCCCCGCCGCACCTGTGGACCGGAAGCGAGCTCTGGCAGGCCTACGCCGCACTGGACCAGAGCAAGGTCAAGGGCGCGAGCCGCCGCCGCATCCTGACCGACCTCGTGTCACTCGTGCGCTACGCGATGCACCAGGAGAACGAACTCGTTCCATACCCCGAACGCGTGGCAGCCAACTTCAAAGCGTGGATGGCACAGCAGGACGCCCCTCCCCCTCTCCCCGCGGGCGGGGAGAGGCTTGCGTTGAGGGGCCGCTTCACCGACGAGCAGCACTGGTGGCTGGAGAAGATGGCCGAGCACATCGCCAGCAACCTCGGCATCGAGGCCGAGGACTTCGGCTACGCGCCATTCGACCAGCGCGGCGGGCTGGGGAGGGTGCATCAGCTCTTCGGGGCGGAGTTGCCGAGGGTGATTGAGGAGTTGAATCGGGAGTTGGTGGCGTGAGCGCGAAGCCTGCTCCTGCTCCGCTTGTTCCGTTCGAGAAAGCTGCCGTCGCGCAGTCCGATCGTGGCAAGCGCGTGAAGCAACGCGACTATCTGGCCGACGGCCGCATCCCAGTGATTGATCAAGGGCAATCTCCGGTTGGCGGCTACACAAACGACGAGGACTTCGCGTTCACCGGCGAGCTGCCAGTAGTCTTATTCGGAGACCACACGCGTGCCGTCAAGCTGGTCGACCGGCGGTTTGCCGTAGGTGCGGACGGAATCAAGATCTTTCGACCCGCTGAAGGCGTGCGTGCGAAGTACCTCTACTACTGGATGAAGTCGGCGCCCTTGCCAGACCGAGGCTACGGGCGCCACTATCAATACCTGCGCCAGCTGTCGCTTCCCCTGCCATCGCCCAAACAGCAAGACGAAATCGTCGCCGAGATCGAAGAGCAGTTCTCCCGCCTCGACGAAGCCGTCGTCAACCTCAAGCGCGTCAAGGCCAACCTAAAGCGCTACAAGGCCGCCGTCCTAACTTCAGCAACCAGAGGCGAACTTCTCCCGGGTGCGGGGCCATTCGGATCGATCCCACTAGCTGAACTCTGCGGTGACGGGTTGTTTGTGGACGGGGACTGGGTCGAGTCGAAAGATCAGGACCCGGCTGGTGATGTACGGCTCGTACAGCTCGCAGACGTCGGAGATGGTGAATTCCGCAACAAGTCAGCACGCTTCCTGACGCGCGAAAAGGCTGGGGCCTTGGGCTGCACGTTCCTGAAGGCCGGCGATCTTCTCGTCGCGCGAATGCCAGATCCTCTCGGGCGCGCCTGCATCTTTCCAGGCGACGCAAAGGACTGTGTGACTGTCGTGGATGTCTGCATCGTCAGGCCCGATCTTGAGCGTGCTGACCGGAGATGGCTGATGCACTGCATCAATGCGCCACAGGTGCGGCAACAAGTGGCATCGCTTGAGGCGGGTTCAACTCGAAAGAGGATCTCTCGCAAGAACTTGGCAAACGTTGTTGTGCCTGCAGTTCCGAAGCCGCTTCAGACGCAAATTGCGGCCGAGGTCGATCGCCGTCTCTCATTTGTAGAGGCAGCCGAGGAGAGCGTGCTCGAAAACGAGGCAGCGAGCTTCGGTCTGCGCCACAGCATTCTTCAAAGAGCGTTTGGCCAGACCGGCTGAGCTTCAGGATAGGAGATGGGCATGTCTCAGTGGAGGACAACGTTTGAAGGTCAACAGCCCTTGGAGAAAGTGCGGGAGGCACTGCGAGCACTGGAAGCGGCCAATCCTGAAGGACTGGCGGCGGTTGATCTGGCCGCATACGCACGACTTCTTAGGCTTCTTAGGTTGTTGGAGACCGCATTTGAGCGGCTCGATCCCGAGCTCTATCACGTAGGCATATGGACGAACGTTGGCAGTTGGCTAACAAATGCTCGCAACTTCGCTGGCAACTTTGCAGGCGACAAGAACCCCTCCCACCTGCAGCAGGCAAACGCAAACGTTGACGAAGTCATCAATGTGGTTCGGCCCCTTGAGATCCTCGGGGAGAGGGCCGTCGAGGCTGTGTCCAAGGCGGCATCTGTCTACGAGAAGAAGCTGCTGGATGAACTCGAAGCAACAAGAACTCGCCACGCGCAACTCAAGGCGGAGTTCGATGTACTGGCTAGCGAGATCACCCAGGCTCGGGCACGACTGGTAGCCAACGATCAAGTCATCGAGCAGCAGAAAGCTCGCCTCGATCAGGCCATCGCTGACTTTCAAAAGCAGTATTCAACTGCTGAGTCGACGCGGGCAAGCGGGTTCGCGACTGCATCAAGTCGAATGCAATCGGAGTCCAGCAGCCAGCTCAAGACTCTCAGCGACCAGTGGGCTGCCAACGCGGCCTCAAAGGAAAAGGAATGGGCAGCAATGGTCCAGGGGGCTACGGCAGAGGCGGACAAGCAGACCGAGTACTTCGAGGGCCGTAGAGCGGAGGTAGACAAGATCCTCGGCGCAATCGGCTCTGCTTCGTTGGCGGGGCACTTCGCCAAGACGGCTAACGACGACTCGAAGGCGGCGAACATTCTTCGCCGAATCGCCCTCGGCTTGATGTGCTTAATGATCGTCGTGGCCGGACTCAGTTTTTTTCAGAGTTTCATTCATCCAGAGATCGACTGGAAGATATTCCTCTTCCGGCTCGCGACAGTGCTAGTCATCGCGATACCGGCGCTCTACGCGGCGCAAGAGTCCAACAAGCACAGGCAGCGCGAAAGGTACAACCGAAAGATGCAAGTGGAGCTTGCATCGATCGATGCGTATCTGGTCAAACTGCCGCCCGACAAGCAAGACGAGCTGAAAGCCAAACTCACGGACCGTTTCTTCGGGCAGCCGGATGTCGCAGAGAAGGACGAGCCCATTACAAAGCATCAGCTACTCGAACTGGTTTCTGACGCCTTAAAGAACCTGACCAAGGCAAAGTGAGGGAGGGCCGTGTAGATGAACGCGTCCACCCTAGTCCAGAAGCTCTGGAACTACTGCAAACTCCTGCGCGACGACGGGATGAGCTACGGCGACTACGTCGAGCAACTCGCCTACCTGCTGTTCCTCAAGATGGCGGACGAGCGCAGCCGCCCGCCGTACCACCAGCGGAGCCCCATCCCCGCGCCCTACGCCTGGCCGGTGCTGCTGGCCAAGGACGGCGATGCGCTGTTCGACCACTACCGCCACACGCTGGAAGAGCTGGGCAAGCAGCCGGGCACGCTGGCGCTGATCTTCGGCAAGGCGCAGAACAAGTTCCAGGACCCGGCCAAGCTGCGGCGCGTGATCGTCGACCTGATCGATGCCGAGAACTGGTCTGCGATGGGCGCCGACGTGAAGGGCGACGCCTACGAGGGCCTGCTGGAACGCAACGCGCAGGACATCAAGTCCGGCGCCGGCCAGTACTTCACGCCGCGCGCGCTGATCTTTGGCGTGGCGGACTGCATCGCGCCCCGGGGTCGCCCGAGGGCATAGGAGCCGTAGCCCGATGAGCGGATTCGACGTCTTCATCGGCGTCGACTACTCCGGCGCGCAGGGAGCCGCTTCGCGCCTGCCCGGTCTGCAGGTCTTCGCCACCCGGCCGGGCATCCTCGGCGCAGAGCGCTGGTCGAGTCCGACGCCTTCGAACAACGGCCAGCGCATCAACTGGTCCCGGCGCGAGATCGCCGAGCGCCTGCGCGACGAGGCGCGCCGCGGCACGCGGTTCCTGGCGGGCATCGACCACGCGTTCTCGTTCCCCGTTTCCTACTTTCGCCGATACCGGCTCGAGACGTGGGCCGCGTTCCTGGCCGATTTCTGCGTCCACTGGCCCACGCGCGGCGATCACGTCTACGTCGATTTCGTCCGCGATGGCTCGCTGTTCCGCGACGGCGAGGCACCGCCCCCGGGCCAGAGGACCGGCGCGAACGACGAGTTCAGGATGACCGAGCGCTGGACCTCGTCGGCGAAGAGCGTTTTCCGGCTCGACGGGCAGGGCACGGTCGGCAAGTCGACCCACGCGGGCATTCCGTGGCTCGAGTGGCTGCGCACCGAGGTCGGCGACCGTGTTCACTTCTGGCCGTTCGACGGCTGGACGCCGCCCGACGGCAAGGCGGTGATCGCCGAGGTGTATCCGTCGATCTTCCGCAACCGCTATCCGCGCGCGGATCGCCGCGTCGACGAGCAGGACGCGTTCGCGACGGCACGCTGGATGGCGGATATGGCGGCGCGCGGCGCACTCGACGGGTACTTCGAGCCGCCGCTCACGCCGGCCGAGCGGGCGATCGCGGAGCTCGAAGGGTGGATCCTGGGGGTGCGGTGAGGTGCCGCCGCACCCGTTTGGCGTGCGGGCAGTGCGTCCCCGCTTCAGGCGAAGCAAGGTTGCAGGGACGGGCTTCGATGCCCGGCGGTCGGGCACGGTTTCGGGGGTCCGTTGGTCCCTCCGGGGTGGAAAACACCCAAACCATTGTTTGATAAACGTTTATGTGTCATGAGAAGCGTTACCGGGGCGTCTGATGTTCAGTTTAGTGGCTTGTTCATGTTTCCAGAACATTGCTATTACTTGAACATACCGCGTTTTGCGTTCACAATATTGTTTCGTTCACGTTGCGTGAACTATCTATCTTTGTGAACACATGAACGAACCCGGCCTCGTGGACCGCGCCACGGCCCACCTCGAGCAGCTCGGTCTCGAGGTGACCCGGCGCGCGCCGCCGCGCGGCGCCGATGCGTTGATCCACGTCGGCAAGGGCAAGGAACGCCTCGTCTACCTCGTCGAGACCAAGCGCGGCGTCACTCCCGCCACGCTGGGCGCGACCCTCGCGCAGCTGCGCAACCTCGGCACGGCCGGCCGCGGTCCCGTGTTGCTCGTCGCCGATTACCTGACGCCACCCGTGGCCGAAGCGCTGAAAGCGCAGGGCCAGGCGTTCGCCGACGCTGCCGGGAACGCCTACCTGCGAGGCCCGGGCATGTTCGTCTACGTCACCGGCCGCCGGCCGCCGCGCGACGGGACGACGCCCGCGGGCGACCGCTTGCTCACGATCGCCGGCCTCAAGATCGTCTTCGCGCTGTTGTGCGATCCGCCGTTGGCCGGAGCGCCCCAACGCGCCATCGCCGCCGCGGCGGACGTCGCCCTCGGCGCCGTGCCGGCGGTGCTGGCCGACCTGCAGCAGAATCAGCATCTCGTCGTGATGGCGAAGCGGCGGCGGCTGCGCGCGACCCGACGGCTCCTCGACGAGTGGGCGCTCGATTACGCACGCCGGCTGCGCCCGAAGACGCTGATCGCGACATTCACGACGCCGAACTTCGACCAGTGGGGCGAATGGCGACTGGCCGACCACGATGCCCGCTGGGGGGGCGAGCCGGCCGGGGCCATCCTGACGCGGTACCTGCGGCCGGGGATCCTGACGATCTACGCGAACGAGCAGCCGGCGAAGCTCATGATCGAGCAGCGGCTGATCCCCGCACCGCCCCACGCGACGGAACGCACCGTCGAGATCCGACGCCCCTTCTGGGGGGCCGGCCTCGAGCGCGCTCCGCGTCCCGACACGGTCCCGCCCGTGCTCGTGTACGCGGACCTCCTGGCGGTCCGCGACGGCAGGTGCATGGAAACCGCGCAGATGGTCTATGACGAGCACCTCGCTCGACTTCTCCCGGCGGAGTGAGCTCGCAACGCACGCGATCATCGTGGCGGCCATCGGCGCCGCCGCGGCACCGCTCGGCATCGAGCCATTGGTGACCGGCGCATTCGCGCGCGACCTCCATCTGCTCTACGGACGCGGCATCGCACCGCGCCGGGAGACAGTGGACCTCGACCTGGCGCTGGCGGTGCCCGATTGGGACGCGTTCGCGGCGCTTCGGGCAGGCTTGCTCGCCACGCGCGATTTCAGCGAGGTTCCCGGTGCGGCCCGGCACCGGCTTCGGTTTCGCGGAATGCTGCCCGTCGACCTCGTGCCCTTCGGACCCGTGGAGTCGCAGGAACGAACCATCGCTTGGCCGCCCCGCGGCAGCGTCGTCATGGACGTCTTCGGATACCGCGAGGCGCTCGCCACCGCATGGAGCGTGATGCTTCCCGGCGGCACGACCGCCAAAGTCGTATCGTTGCCCGCGCTCGTGCTCCTGAAGCTCGTTTGCTGGCAGGATCGCCATTACGCCTCTCCGGGCAAGGACGCGCAGGACATCGTCCTCGTCCTCAGGCATTACCTCGATGCCGGCAACACGGAGCGTCTGTTTGCCGAGTTCTCCGATTGGACGCGTGAGGACGATTTCGACTACGAGCTGGCCGGCGCGCGGCTGCTCGGCGTCGATATGCGGCCCATGCTCGACGAAACGGGGATGCACCGGATAGCCATGCTGCTGTCCGAGCAGACCGATCCGGAGGCGCCCGGCGCGCTTCCGGCGGAGATGATGCCTGCCGACACCGTCCGCGCACGCCATCTCCTCGACGCGATGCTTGGTGGCATGATGGAGCGCCGGTCGACATGATTCACGACGCGCGCTAACCGATGCCGCGGCACGGAAGACGATGAACGCGAGCACCCTCGTCCAGAAACTCTGGAACTACTGCAACGTCCTGCGCGACGACGGGATGAGCTATGGCGACTACGTCGAGCAGCTCACCTTCCTTCTGTTCCTGAAGATGGCGGACGAGCGCAGCCGCCCTCCGCACAACCAGCCGAGCCCCATCCCCGCCGCCTACGCATGGCCTGCGCTGCTGGCCAAGGACGGCGATGATCTGTTCGACCACTACCGCCACACGTTGGAGGAGCTGGGCAAGCAGCCCGGTACGCTGGCGCTGATCTTCGGCAAGGCGCAGAACAAGTTCCAGGACCCGGCCAAGCTGCGGCGGGTGATCGTCGACCTGATCGACGCCGAGAACTGGTCGGCGATGGGCGCCAACGTGAAGGGCGACGCCTACGAGGGCCTGCTGGAGCGCAATGCGCAGGACGTCAAGTCCGGCGCCGGCCAGTACTTCACGCCGCGCGCGCTGATCCAGGCGATGGTCGACTGCATCGCGCCCAAGCCCGGCGAGCTGATCTGCGACCCGGCCTGCGGCACCGGTGGCTTCCTCTTCACCGCGCACCAGTACCTCACGCAGCACTACCCCAACCTCACCCGCGACGAGAAGCGCCACCTGAAGGAAGGCGCTTTCCGCGGCTGGGAGCTGGTGCAGGCCACCGCGCGCGTGTGCGCGATGAACCTGATGCTGCACGGCATCGGCTCGGAGAAGAGCGTGCCCGTCAAGGTGGCCGACGCGCTGGCGGCCGACCCCGGCGAGCGCTTCGACGTGGTGCTGGCCAATCCGCCCTTCGGCAAGAAGAGCAGCACGATGATCGTCGGCGAGGACGGTAGGACCTCCACCGAGAAGGACATCGTCGAGCGCGACGACTTCTGGGCCACCACCAGCAACAAGCAGCTCAACTTCGTGCAGCACATCAAGACGCTGCTCAAGCCCCACGGCCGCGCCGCGGTAGTGGTGCCCGACAACGTGCTGTTCGAAGGCGGCGCCGGCGAGACCATCCGCCGCAAGCTGATGCACGAGTGCGACGTGCACACCCTGCTGCGCCTGCCCACCGGCCTGTTCTACGCGCAGGGCGTGAAGGCCAACGTGATCTTCTTCGACAAGAAGCCGGCCAGCGAGACGCCGTGGACCAAGAAGCTCTGGATCTACGACCTGCGCACCAACAAGCACTTCACGCTGAAGACCAACCCGCTCAAGCGCGAGGACCTGGACGAGTTCGTCCGGCTCTACAACCCGGCCAATCGCCATGCCCGCAAGTCGACTTGGTCCGCCGAGGCCGGTCCGAAGGTCGGCATCGGGCCGGAGGGCCGTTGGCGCGTCTACGACTACGACGAGCTGATCGCCCGCGACAAGGCGAGCCTGGACATCTTTTGGCTGAAAGACGAGTCGCTGGCGGATTCCGACAACCTGCCGGCGCCGGAGGTCATCGCGCAGGAGATCGTGGACGACCTCGAGGCGGCGTTGGAGCAGTTCAGGCTGATTGCCGAAGACCTCGGCTCGAAGGCGAAGGAGGAAGCGTCATGACGAGTCCCGACATTTCGATGTGGGGAATTCATGGAGGCGCAACAGGAGATGCCGATACGCTGTTCCTCAAGAAGAACGTGATGGCCATCGGCTGGCCGGCTGTCGGTGACCTGAGCGCGATCCCTGGCGATCGCGACAGCTTCAAGGCGGCTGTTGCCAAGGCGTATCCCGAGAAGAACCCGAACTCGGTCCCAAACAATGCAGGCCAGCTCTTCCGCTTCGTTCACGAGATCGCGGTGGGCGATCTCGTCGTGTATCCGTCGAAGCGCGACAAGCTCGTCCACATCGGTCGAATCGAAGGAGGCTATCGCTACGACCCGAAACTAAGCGATCCCTATCCGAACATGCGCCCGGTCAAATGGCTGGTCGAGCGTCCCCGGACCCGATTCTCGCAAGGCGCCATGTACGAGGTCGGCTCGGCCATGAGTCTGTTCCAGGTCAAGAACTACGCCGACGAGTTCAGGCAAGCGATGGAGGGGAACGAGCCAATCCAACCACCTGAGGGTGATGCAGCCGTCGAAGCGATCTCGGAAAGCATTGAAGATGGGACTCGGGATTT
This sequence comes from Burkholderiales bacterium, assembly GCA_046347845.1. Lineage (GTDB taxonomy): Bacteria > Pseudomonadota > Gammaproteobacteria > Burkholderiales > Casimicrobiaceae > VBCG01. Next base: position 242,558 of record JAXMFH010000006.1, read on the forward strand.
CATTCTGCGGCGACTGGCGCGATCGACCAAGGGGCATCTATTCGCGGACTTCGTGGCCCATCTACTTACAAAGATGGGATACCGGACCCGCGTTTCCGGGGAGGGGGCGGATGGCGGAGTCGACATCGTCGCTCACAAGGACGAGCTCGGATTCGAGCCCCCGATCATCAAGGTTCAGGTGAAGAGTTCCGAAGATCGAGTAGGCGACCCGACCGTTTCCGCCTTGTACGGTAAGGTGGGGGGCGCAAACGAATACGGACTCTTCGTGACGCTGGGATCGTTCACGTCGCAGGCGAAGAGCTTCGAACGTTCGCGGTCGAACATTCGCCTCATCGGAGGCGTTGACTTGGTGGACCTGATCCTCACCCACTACGACTCCTTCGACCCCAAGTATCAGGCGCTCTTGCCGCTCAAGCGCGTGTATGTGCCTCAGGCCGTCGAAGACGAGAAGTGAACCATGTGTGACGAAGGCAACCCTGCGATCCAGTAGAAGGCCGGCTCATGCGTAGAGGAGATCCGAAGGCCCGCGGTGGCCGGGTAGACACAGCAGACGCTCGACGAACACGGCCGCTCATCATCAATCGGCTCGAAAACGTCTCGAAGGATGTCTTCAAGAAGTACTACCCTCAAATCACCGACCTTGTCGGGTCCTCCCCAGGCATCTACGCGCTTTACGACGGATCGGAGCTCTATTACGTCGGCAGATCGAACGAGCTTCGCAGGCGCGTCAAGCACCACCTGTTGGATCGCCATCTGGCGAGTTGGACCCACTTCAGCCTGTACCTAGCCCGCCGCGAGGATCACATTCACGAAATCGAGTCGCTTCTCGTGCGGATCGCCAATCCCAAGGGCAATCGGGTCATTCCGCGGGGCCGGTCAACGGGGGTGCTGGTACATCGCCTCAAGGCGATGATCAAGGAGCGGCAGAAGGCGGAGTTGGCCGAGCTGTTTCAGGACAAACATGCGGCCGGTCGGGTGGTCCACCGCAGGACGGTGTCGGAGGGCGCCGCCAGCCTTGCCGGCCTCGTGTCAAAGCGCACGAAGCTTTATCGGACCTACAAGGAAAAGGAGTACACAGCGTCGTTATCTCCGAATGGATTGGTCACGTTCGCAGGAAAGCGATACAAGTCACCCACCGCGGCGGCGAAGGCTGTCGTTCGACGTAAATCCGCGATCAATGGTCGAGCATTCTGGTACATCAGGGATGCTAGCGGCCAATGGGTTCGCCTGCTCGACTACAAAGGCTGAGCGAACGGTTCGTCAATGCTGGCCCACATCCAGCGAGGAATGGGATCCGCAACTGGACGAGTTCGTCTCGGGATCCGAACTCAAGCTGTTCGCTGGAAAACTTGGAAGAGGCCCGGTCGCAATCGAACGGAAATGAACGCGCGGGCCGGCGAGGTCCACCCTGCACCCCTGCGCCACAGACTGGAGTGCAAACATGGGGACCAAGCGCGCCAACTTTACCGACGCCCAGAAGGCACAGATCTACGTTCGGGATCGAGCGTTGTGCAGTTATAGCGGCAAGAGCCTCTGGCTACTCGATTACGGGGCCGCGCCAGCACTGACCGACCACGTAGATCACGTGGTCCCCGCGTCAAAGGGTGGAGACGCCGGCCTTGAGAATGGCGTGCTATGCACATTCTTGCACAACTACGTTCGTCGGGACCGACATCCGCCCGTACGTCTGTTCAACTACGGCCTGCCGACCCTCGATGCCTTCTGGATATTTGATCGCATTCCAGCGCAGATCTTGCATCACATCGACCGCTTTGCGGTACTTCGACCGTCTGATTGGTACTTCAATCGAGCGATCGCTCAGTTGAGGTGGGCTTCAGCTCAGACTGATGCGCCCAAGCGCAAGGATGGGAGGCATTTCGCGCGAGGTGTCGAATACTATTGCAGGGCCGCCGTCAGGCAGCTTCGGAAATGGCGAGAACTGGCGAGCGCCGAGAAGGGAGGTGACTTGGCAAGTCGAGGTCTGCTGCCTGAACATCCGCGCCCCGATCATCAGATGGTTCTGCTCATGCAGACCGCCGCTACCGAGAAGGAAGTTGAATCGATTTCGCGGGAACTGGCCCCGTATCACGAGGCCAGCTTCGCTGCCGTTGAGGCTCTCGCCGATGTCGAAACAGAACTGGAATTCCCCCGGCATTCCGGACACTTCCGATAGGTGCCAATATGGCACAGGAGGTGTTGCATGGCACGGCGTTCATACACGGCGGAATTCAAGCGTGAGGCGGTTCGTCTAGCGTCCAATCCAGGGCTTTCCCGGCGCCAGGCGGCCAAGCAGCTGGGTATTCATCCGAATGTACTGGCATCCTGGATGGAGAAGTTCAAGAAGGGCAACTGGAGCGAGAAAGCCGGCACCGAGCTCAAGACCGAGCAGGCCCGCGAGATCGAGCGACTCAAGCGGGAGTTGGCCGAGGCACGCATGGAGCGTGACATCCTAAAAAAAGCCGCGGCGTACTTCGCGAAGGAATCCAAGTGAGGTACGGCTTTATCGAGCGTCACCGGCCGATCTGGCCGGTCAGTCGGATGTGCCGGCTGCTCGAGGTGTCGCGGTCTGGATTCCATGAATGGCATGACCGCAAGCCTTGTGCGAGGGCGATCGAAGACGAACGGATCACCGTGCGCATCCGGACCTTCCATGCGCTCAGTGACCGCAGCTATGGCAGCCCGCGGATCTGGCGCGACCTGGTCGAGGACGGCGAACGCGTGGGCCAGAACCGGGTAGCTCGCCTGATGCGACAGTCCGGGATCGAGGCACTGCGCCGCAGGAAGAGGCGCCCGGTGGACGACGGCGTTCGCCCGGAATGTGCCGTGGCTGCAAACGCGCTCGACCGCGACTTCAACGCCGAGGGTCCGAACCGCAAGTGGGTCGCCGACTTTACCTACGTGGACACGGCCGAGGGCTGGCTCTACGTGGCCGTGGTCCTGGACCTCTTCTCGAGGCGCGTGGTGGGATGGTCGATGAGCGCGGAGATGACGGCCCAGTTCGTCATGGACGCGCTCACCATGGCTCTTTGGCGCCGCGGTCGGCCGAAGGCATTGATGCACCATTCCGACCAAGGCAGCCAATACGCGGCCGAGGACTTCCAGCGGCTGCTGGCCCATCACGGCATCGCCTGCAGCATGAGCAGGAAGGGCGACTGCTGGGACAATGCGGCGATGGAGAGCTTCTTCGCGAGCCTCAAGAAGGAGCGCATCTACACCAAGCCGCGGTATCGCACCCGCGACGAGGCGCGGGCGGACATCTTCCAGTACATCGAGGGGTTCTACAATTCGCAACGTCGCCACTCGAAGCTCGGACAGGTCAGCCCAGTGGAATTCGAACGGCAGTTCTCAACCCAGTGCACCTAAGCGAACTGTCCGGGAAACCGGGGGAATTCCAGAACAGGATGCGCGAAAATACATTGACCGGCTCTTGGAGAATCCTCTGGTCGTAGAGCCTGTTCGATTGGCGATGGTCGAGTACATGTCCGCCATGCTGGCGTCTAACGCGAAGCACGCGGCTTCGAACACATGACCTTTCAATAATGCGGTCATTGTCGAATCCCTCTAATGCAGAGTAAGCGTCGCATTGACTTGCCATTCACCGAATGAATCCCAACCCGACCTCATTCCCCATCAAGCTGGAGCTGTAAGCGAGGAGATTGCAGTGAAGGCTCCGCGAAGCGCACCCGTACGCTGTTCCTCGAAGCGCGACCTTTTCACCGAACTGTCCGAGGGCGTGACCGCCCTCGCCCAGGCGCGCGAAGGAATGCGCACGCTGCGCACGCATACGGTCACCGCCCGGCCTGCGCCGGACGTGACGCCGGGAGATCTGGTTCGGGTCCGGCGCAAGCTCAATCTGTCGCGCGGCCTGTTCGCGGCATACCTGCGGACCAACCCGCGCACGCTCGAGAACTGGGAGCAGGGCCGCGCGCGGCCGAACGCGCAGGCGGCGCTGCTGATTCACCTGGTCATGCGCTATCCGGACACGATCGAGCGACTGGCGCGGCTCTGAGCCCCGGGACTGGGGTCGGAGTCGCGATCATTCGGCGAACGGAGGGTCGATGCGGCGCTCGCTCCGCGGCCGAACGGATTCGTATCCGACACCGCTCCTCCACCGCGCCCCCTTCCCACCCAGGGCACGGTGCGCGAAGATCACCGGGTCCAAGCGGGCTTGGAAATCGCATGTCGGGGATCACCCTTTTCTCCTTCGGCTACTGGGGCTGGGGCAACGCGGTCCCGCAGCTCGTCGAGGCGATCGACGCGGTCGAGAAGTCGCGCGGCTATGCGCCGCCGATCTTCGCCGACATCCGCATCTCGCGGGCCGTGCGCGCCGCGGGCTTCGACGGCAACGCGTTCGAGAAGGTCGTCGGCCCGGCGAGGTACCGCTGGATGGACGGCCTCGGCAATCTCGCGATCAAGGCGGGCGGCGAGATGCGGATCAAGGAGCCGGCCGCGGCGGGCGGGCTGCTGGATCTCGCGGTGGAGGCCTCGAAGGCCAGGCGCCGCGTCGTCTATTACTGCGCGTGCCAGACGCCGTGCCGGTGCCACCGGTACGTGGTGTCGAAGCTGCTGGTCGAAGCGGCGAGGAAGCGCGCGCAGCCGGTCGAGATCGTCGAGTGGCCGGGCGGCGAGCCGACGGCGAAGGAGATCGCCGTCGCGCTGCCGCGGCCGGCCTTCGACAAGGTCCGCCAGGGCGCCGCGTCGGTCCCGCTGCCCGCGCCCGTCGACCTGGCGAAGATGGCGGCGGTGCCGTGGTACTCGCTGCTGGCGGTCCGTCCCGACGACGAAGCCGCGGCGCCGACGTGGCGGCTCGTCACCGGCCCCGCGCAGTACAGGAAGTCGGGCTGGGCGCTGCCCGTCTACGGTGCGCTCGACGGCATGTCGCCCGCGGCGATGCGCGCGGAGGTGATGCGGGCGCGGGAGGATCAGGGGTACCGGGCGCTGGTTTGAATGGGGTCAGAGCCGTAATTCTTCGGCGAAGGGGCGGTCGACATGGCACTTCCCGCTAATCGAAGAATTACGGCTCTGACCCCTTTGCTGTTGCCACCTTCAGCCCGAGATGTTCGACGAACGCGTCGAAATCGCGATCGTTGTGCAGCAGCTCGTAGCCGTTGCGGATGCAGCAGGTCGCGATGATGGTGTCGATGGTCTTGCGGACCGTCACGCCCTTGCGGCGCAGCGCGCGGAAATGGTCGGCCGCCTGGAGGCAGACGTCGCGACCGGCCAGCGGCACGACGTCGAAGGACTCGAGGAGCGCTCTCGCTCGACGGAAGTCCCGGCCCGCGCCGAAGCCCTGCAGGACTTCGGTGAGGATCAGGTCGCCGGTGAGGAGGGGCTCGACGCCGAGCAGGGTGTCGAGCAGTTCCGTCTCGGGGCTGGCGAGGCCGCCGAAATAGTCGATCCAGACGCTGGAATCGACCAGGATCACCGATCGGTCCGCATGGCGTCGAGGTCGCCTCGCCATGCGAGTTTGCCGCGGAAGCGCCGGACCTGCGCCTGGCGGCGCAGCCGCACGAGCGTGCGCAGGCCGAGCTCGACGGCTTCGCGCTTGGTCTTGAGCCCCGTGAGGCGAAGGGTCTCCCGCATCAACTCGTCGTCGATCACGATGTTCGTGCGCATGCGATGTGTATTTCCCTGGATGCTTATACACATTGTAGCGCGGAACCGGCCCGACGGCTCGTCGTCCGAACGGACGAAGGCGGGCCCCGGTTCACCGTATGAGTATTGCGGCCGCAGGCGCGATTGCCTGCGGCCCTCTTTTCGTGTATACAATCAACTCGCGTGCGCATCGAGTTCGATGCCGGCAAGAATGCGCGCAACATCGCATCGCGCGGCCTGTCGTTCGAGCTCGTTGCAGAATTCGATTGGGAATCGGCGCTGGCCGTCGACGACCGGCGGCGCGACTACGGCGAGCGGCGAGTGCGCGCGATCGGATACCTCGGGGCCCGGCTGCACGTCGTCGTGTTCGTTCCGCTCGACGACGGCGTGCGCGTGATCAGCCTTCGACGGGCGAACAGGCGGGAGACCAGGCTGTATGGACAGGCGGCGCAAGCCGGCGCGAACGGACGCTGACAATCCGGCCTGGACGCCGAAGGACTTCGCGCGCGCCCGGCCGGTGCGCGAGGTCGTTCCGGCCGGGCTGGCGGCCGTGCTTCCCAGGCGACGTCCAGGCGAGCGAGGTCCGCAAAAGGCGCCGACCAAGATCGCCGTGTCGATCCGCCTCGATCGCGAGATCGTCGCGTACTACCGCGCGACGGGCGCGGGGTGGCAGACGCGGATCAACGAGGAGCTGGCGCGGGCGATCGTGCGGCGTGGGCGGGGGAAACGCGCGGCGTGAGACGGGGATGGGGTCAGAGCCGTAATTCTTCGGCGAAGGGGCGGTCGACATGGCACTTCCCGCTAATCGAAGAATTACGGCTCTGACCCCATGGCTGCTGGCGAGCGTCCTCGTCGCGCCGGGCGCGCTCGCCGCGCCGGACGAGGCGGCGCTCGGCAAGGCCGAGGGCTACCCGATCTGCAGGGACCAGCCGCTGCGGCCGGAGACGCACTGCCTGGTCGGCCTGGTCAGCCGCTGGGACGAGGTCCACGCGACGCGCCGCGTGCCGCGCGGCGAGAGCGTGCTGCCGCTGAAGCGCGCGGCCGCCGAGCCGCGGATCCGATACCGGTTCGCGAACCTGGAAAGCCCGGATCTCGACGACTACCTCGCGCGCAACCGCGCGACCGGACTCGTCGTCCTGAAGGGCGACACGATCCTCGTCGAGCGCTACCAGTACGACCGCCGGCCGGAGCAGCGCATGGCGTCGTACTCGATGGCGAAGACGGTCGTCGGGATGCTCGTCGGCATCGCGATCTCGGAAGGCCGGATCCGCTCGATCGACGATCGCGCCGACGCGTACGTGCCGGCGCTCGCCGGGACGCCGTACGGCGAGACGCCGATCCGCCACCTGCTCACGATGTCGTCGGGCATTCGCTACTCCGAGACGTACGGCGGCAGCGACGACGTCGCCGTGCTCGGGCGGCTGTCGATGGGACGGGAGAGCGAGGGCGGCGCCGCGACGGTCGCGCCGTTCCGCATTCGCGATCGTGCGCCCGGCGAGCGCTTCAACTACGCGTCGGCCGACACGCAGGTGCTCGGCCTCGTGCTGCGCGCCGCGACAGGCATGCCGCTGGCCGACTATCTCTCGCAGAAGATCTGGCAGCCGATGGGCGCGGAGTCCGACGCGTCGTGGACCGTCGACAAGGGCGGCTACGAGACCGCGTTCTGCTGCCTCAACGCGACGCTGCGCGACTACGCGCGGCTCGGCATGCTGCTCGCGAACGACGGCGCGCTCCGCGGGCGGCAGATCATCCCCGCCGAGTGGGTGCGCGCGGCGACCACGCCGCCGTCACCGCGTTTCGAGCCGGGGCAGACCGGCGATCTCTACGGGTACGGCTACCAGACCTGGATCGTCTCGTCCGGGCGCGAGCGCCAGTTCGCGCTGTGGGGACTGCGCGGGCAGAACGTCTTCGTCGATCCCGCACGCAAGCTCGTGCTGGTGGTCACGTCGGCGGGCGCGCTCGGCGACGCCGGGAGCGGCGAGCGGCTGTCGCTCTGGTACGGGGTGGTCGACAGCGTCGGCGGAAGGGGGTCAGAGCCGTAATTCTTCGGCGAACGGCCCGTCGACGCGGCACGTCCCGCCCATAGAAGAATTACGGCTCTGACCCCACGCCCTATCGCACCGCCACGCTGACCGTCTTGCCGACGCGCCCCAGCATCTCCACCAGTGCGTCGATCGTGAACTTCGCGGTCTTGCGGTTCACGACATCGGACACGCGGGGCCGGGTCACCATCAGGATCGCGGCGGCGTCGGCCTGCCTGAGCCGATGAGCCGCTATCCAGTCGGCCAGCTCGGCCATGAGCTGCTCCTTCAGCCGCCGCAGGTCGTTGATCTGCTTGCGCGAAGCCGCATCGAGGCGCCTGGCCTCGGCGGGGGGAAATCCGAGCTCGAGGAAGAGATTCGCCCCCGGTCTCGTCACGTGGCGGATGTCGGTGTCGATCTTCATTTCAGCGCTCTCCTGGCTTCGGCCACTGCGCGATATCGGACTTCCGCGATCGCCTTGTCTCGCCGGTTCGTAGCCTGCGACGTCTTGGCGAAGCAGTGCAGGACGTAGATCGCCTCCTCGAACTTGACGACGCACATCACGCGCCACTCGCCGCTCGCTTCATGGATGCGGATCTCGCGGGTGCCGGCACCAACCTCGCCAAACGGCTTCCAGTCATCGGGATCGAGACCCGCCTGCACCTTTTCCAGCTGGAACTTGGCGCTGCGGCGTGCGTCTGCCGGAAAGGCCATCAGGTCCGCGTAGGAGGAGCCCACCCACCGGATCTCTTTCTCGCGTCCGCCGCCGGCGGTCTGTATCAAATTTTATACCTAATCGACCCGGATGGCGAATGCAGGGAAACGAGCCGCCTGGAGGATGTCGGGCTCACGAGGCCGCTTTCGGCTCGATGGTCGAGCCGCCAGACGGCCTTGCGCCATCGGCCAGATGGGGAATGGGGTCGGAGCCGTAATTCTTCCGTGGGCGGGACGTGCCGGGTTGACCGGCCGTTCGCCGAAGAATTGCGGCTCTGACCCCATTCCATCGCCATTCCATCGCCGCGCCAGAATTGATCATCGGCCGGCCATCCGGCACTACGCCCGGTCGGCGGGGCGAGGTGGTCTAATCGCGGCAGCCCTTCCGCCCGCCCGCCGACCCGATGAACCTCGTCCTCGCCCCGTTCCTCGCCCTCGCCGCCACCGTCGCCCTCGCCCAGCCGGTCGAGCTGTTCAGCCCGCAGGGCGAGGTCAAGGGCGTGCGGCAGGTCACGGCGCGGTTCGCGAAGCCGATGGTGGCGTTCGGCGATCCGCGGCTGCCCGACCCGTTCGAGATCGACTGCGCCGAGAAGGGCTCGGGCCGCTGGGCGGACACGCGCAACTGGGTCTACGACTTCACGCGCGACCTGCCGGCCGGCGTGCGCTGCACGTTCGCGCTGAAGTCCGACCTCAAGGCCGCCGACGGGTCGGCCGTACCCGCCGGACAGCGGTTCGCGTTCACGACCGGCGGCCCGAGGATCGTGCGCAGCCTGCCGTGGGAAGGCTCGCGCATCGACGAGAACCAGGTGTTCATCCTCGGGCTCGACGCGCCGGCGAAGCCGGAGACGATCGCCGCCAACGCGCGCTGTGTCGCGGCGGGCGTCAACGAGGAGATCGGCGTGCGGCTCGTCACCGGCGACGAGCGCAAGACCATCCTCGACAACCGCAAGTCGTTCGCCGCCTCGTACCTGCGCATGATGCTGGTCGACGGCGACGAGGGCCGCACGCGCGGCTTCCTGTTCCGGCTGCCGACGACCGGCAGCGACCAGGAGCGCTTCCTGCGCCTGCGCGACGCGCCGGACTCGCCGCTCGTCACGCTCGCGTGCGCGCGCACGCTGCCGGCCGACGCGGAGGTCAAGCTCGTCTGGGGCAAGGGGATCGCCGCGACGACCGGCGTGGCGACCTCCGCGGCGCGCTCGCTCGCGTTCAGGGTGCGCCCGACGTTCCGCGCGTCGTTCTCGTGCGACCGCGTCAACAAGGACGCGCAGTGCATCCCGATCCTGCCGATGTCGCTCTCGTTCTCCGCGCCGATCGCGAAGGCGGACGCCGACCGGATCCGGCTCGTCGACGCGGCGAACAAGTCGTACGCCGCGAAGGTGCCCAAGGACGCGGACGTCAGCGGCGTGACCTCCGTGACGTTCGGGCCGCCGCTCCCCGAGAAGCAGCGTTTCCGGATCGAGCTGCCCGAAGGATTGAAGGACGACGCGGGGCGCACGCTCGCGAACGCGCGCTCGTTCCCGCTCACCGTGCGCACCGACGAGAATCCGCCGCTCGCGAAGTTCGCGGCCGACTTCGGCATCCTCGAGCGCGTGCTGCCCAGGAACGAGAAGCCGATGCTGCCGGTCACCGTTCGCAACGTCGAGCCGGTGCTCGCGGGCGCCTCGACGGTCGTGCGCGCGCCGTCGGGCGCGACCAAGGACGCGCCGATCCCCGGCAAGGTCGTGCGCGTCCCGCCCGGCGACGACCTCGCGATCGTCGCGTGGTTCCGGCGGCTCGCGTACGCGAACCGGATCGAGCGCGAGTACGACGACAAGGACGACCGCTGGACCGTCAAGCGCAACGGCTACGCGGAGTCGGTGTTCAACAGCGCGGACACGCTCACGAAGATCTCGGTGCCGAAGCCCGGCGGCACGAAGGCGTTCGAGGTCGTCGGGATCCCGCTCGCGGGCGCCGGCTTCTACGTGGTCGAGCTCGCGAGCCCGAAGCTCGGCGCGGCGCTCATCGGCGACGCGAAGCCGTTCCACGTGCGCTCGGCGGCGCTCGTCACGAACCTGTCGGTGCACGTGAAGCTCGGGCGCGAGTCGTCGCTCGTCTGGGTTACGCGGCTCTCCGACGCCATGGTCGTGCCCAACGCCGCGGTCGCGGTGCGCGACTGCAAGGGCAAGACGTACTGGGAGGGCCGCACCGACGCCTCGGGCATCGCGCGCATCGCGACGCGGCTGCCCGACCGCGACGAGCTGCCCTCGTGCGGCTTCGGCGAGGCGATGACCGAGTACTTCGTCTCGGCGCGCACCGCCGACGACATGGCGTTCGCGTTCACGAGCTGGGGCGAGGGGATCGCGCCGTGGCGGTTCAACGTGCCGACCGGCCGCTGGGACGGGCCGTACGTCGCGCACGCGGTGTTCGACCGCTCGCTCGTGCGCGGCGGCGAGACGGTGTCGATGAAGCTGTTCGTGCGCGAGCAGACCGGCTCCGGCTTCGCGCTCGTGCCGCGCAAGTCGCTCGAGGACAGGGTCACGATCCGCCACCTGGGCTCGGACAAGGAGTACTCGGCGCCGGTGCGCTGGGCGGCCGGCGCGTCGCCGCACTCGGGCGAGGCGACGTTCGCGGTGCCGAAGGACGCGTACTCGGGCAGCTACCAGGTGTTCGTCCAAGGCTCGATGGGCGGCCGCGACGCGTCGAACGAAGGGCGGCTCGCCGGCACCTTCCGCGTCGAGGCGTTCCGCGTGCCGCTGATGAAGGCGCGGATGCAGGCGGTCGGCACGCCGCTCGTGCGGCCCAAGGACGTGAGCCTCGACCTGCAGGTGAGCTACCTTTCGGGCGGCGGCGCGTCCGGGCTGCCGGTGACGCTGCGCACGCAGTCCGAGCGGCGGTTCGTCGCGTTCGACGACTGGGAGGACTACGCATTCGCGGCCGGCGACGTGAAGGAGGGCCGCGAGGAGTACGGCGACGCGTTCGTGCGCGCGGGCGAGTTCACGTTCGCCGATCCGGACCTCGTCGACGAGGGCGGTTCGGGCGATTCGCGGCCCCGGCGCGGCACGACGCTCGCGATGACGCTCGACGCCGCGGGCGGTGCCCGCGCGACCGTGAAGGACGTCGAGACCTCCGACCAGCCGCAGGACCTCGTCGCCGAGCTCGAGTACCGCGACCCGAACGGCCAGACGCTCACCTCGTCGACGCGCGTCGCGCTGTGGGCGTCGAAGTTGCTGCTCGGCATCAAGCCCGACGGCTGGGCGGCGTCGAAGGACCGGCTCAAGTTCACGGTGGTCGCCGTAGACCTCGCGGGGAAGCCCCTGCCCGGCGTGCGCGTGTCGACCGACGCGTTCGTGCGCGAGGCGTTCTCGCACCGGCGTCGACTGATCGGCGGCTTCTACGCGTACGAGCACGGCTACGAGACGAAGCGCGCCGGCGTGCTGTGCGAAGGCACGACCGATTCGCTGGGCCTGCTGATCTGCGAGACGAAGCCGCCGGCGACCGGCAACCTGATCCTGCGCGCGCGGGCCCAGGACGCCGACGGGCGCGCCGCGGTCACGCGCACCGACGCCTGGGTCGTCGCCGACGAGGACCAGTGGTTCGCCGCGTCCGACAACGACCGGATCGACCTCCTGCCCGAGAAGAAGCGCTACGAGCCGGGCACCGCCGCGCGCTTCCAGGTCCGGACACCGTTCAAGGACGCGACCGCGCTCGTCACGATCGAGCGCGAGGGCGTGCTCGACGCGTTCGTGACCAGCGTCGCGCGCGGCAACCCGATCCTCGACGTGCCGCTCAAGGGCGGCTACGCGCCGAACGTGTTCGTGTCGGTGCTGCTCGTGCGCGGGCGGATCGCCGAGCCCGCGCCGACCGCGATGGTCGATCTCGCGAAGCCGTCGTTCCGGATGGGGCTCGCCGAGGTGAAGGTCGGCTGGGCCGCGCACGAGCTCGCGGTCAAGGTCACGCCGGACCGGCCGGTGTTCAAGGTGCGGGACAAGGCGTCGGTGGCGATCGCGGTGCGCCGTCCCGACGGCAGCGCGCCGCCGAAGGGAAGCGAGGTCGCGCTCGCGGCGGTCGACGAGGGGCTGCTCGAGCTGTGGCGCAACGACTCGTGGAAGCTGCTCGACGCGATGATGGTCCGCCGCGGCGAGGAGGTCGAGACGTCGACCGCGCAGATGCAGGTGATCGGCAAGCGGCACTTCGGGCGCAAGGCG
>JAXMFH010000007.1:0-229239 GCA_046347845.1 Burkholderiales bacterium
GGTTGGTCGCGATCGAGTCGCCCATGAGCCGCGTCGCGAGCGTCGAGGCGTCGAAGAACTCGGCGTCGCCGGGCGCGACCGCGTCGGCGATCTCGCGCTCCATCGACCCCAGCGGAAACTGGAGGTCGGGCTTGCGCGTGAAGTCGGCCGGCATCACGAGGCCGGTGTTGACGAGCGCCTTCGAGACGCCGCGCTGCATCTTCGCGAGCGACTCGTAGCCGACGCCGGTCAGGATGTCGCAGGCGAGGACCAGCTTCGCCTCGCCCGCGGCGATGCGCGTCGCGTGCAGGAGATCGGGCGACTCGGCGATGCGCACGTGCGAGACGACCGCGCCGTTCTTCTGCGCGAGGCCGGCCATGTCGAGCACCGAGACGCCGCGTCCCTCGAGGTGCGCGGCCATGCCGAGCAGCGCGCCGATCGTGACCACGCCGGTGCCGCCGATGCCGGTGACGAGGATCCCGTACGGGTCGGCGAGCGCCGGCGCGGGCGGGGGCGGCGGCAGCGCCGAGAAATCGAGCGCCTCGGCCTTCCCGGGCTTGCGCAGGGCGCCGCCCTCGACGGTCACGAACGCCGGGCAGAACCCGTTGACGCACGAGTAGTCCTTGTTGCACGAGGACTGGTCGATCGTGCGCTTGCGCCCGAACTCGGTCTCGACCGGCGCGACCGACACGCAGTTCGACTTGACGCCGCAGTCGCCGCAGCCCTCGCAGACCAGCTCGTTGATCACGACGCGCTTGGCCGGGTCGGGATACTTGCCGCGCTTGCGGCGGCGCCGCTTCTCGGCCGCGCAGGTCTGGTCGTAGATGAGGATCGTCGTGCCCTCGGTCTCCCGGAGCTCGCGCTGCACGCGGTCGAGCTCGTCGCGGTGGTGGATCCCGATCGTGTCCGCGAAGTAGCCCGACGGATACTTGCCGGGCTCGTCGGTGACGACGACGATCTTCGTCACGCCCTCGGCCGCGACCTGCCGCGCGATGTCCTGCGGCGTGAGCGGCCCGTCGATCGGCTGTCCGCCGGTCATCGCGACCGCGTCGTTGTAGAGGATCTTGTAGGTGATGTTGACGCGCGCGGCGACCGAGGCGCGGATCGCCAGCAGCCCGCTGTGGTAGTAGGTGCCGTCGCCCAGGTTCGCGAAGATGTGCTTCTCCTTCGTGAACGGCGCCTGGCCGATCCAGGGCACGCCTTCGCCGCCCATGTGCGTGAACTCGGAGGTCGACCGGTCCATCCAGATCGCCATCACGTGGCAGCCGATGCCGGCGGTCGCGCGGCTGCCCTCGGGCACGCGCGTCGAGGTGTTGTGCGGGCAGCCCGAGCAGAAGTAGGGCGTGCGCGCGATGCCGATGCGCGGCTTCGCGAGCGCGGCCTCCTTCTGGTTGATGAACTCGACGCGCTTCGCGATGCGCTCGCGGTCCGCGTCGTTCGGGTGCAGGCCCAGCCGCTCGATGCGCTTCGCGATCACGCGCGCGATCATCGCGGGCGTGAGCTCGCCGGCGGCCGGCAGCAGCCAGTCGCCGTGCGGCCGCACCCACTCGCCCTTCTCGTCGAACTTGCCGACCACGCGCGGGCGCACGTCGTCGCGCCAGTTGTAGAGCTGCTCCTTGAGCTGGTACTCGACGACCTGCCGCTTCTCCTCGACGACGAGGATCTCCTCGAGCCCCTCCGCGAACTCGCGCACCCCCTCGGGCTCGAGCGGCCAGGGCATCGCGACCTTGAAGAGGCGGAGGCCGAGCTCCGCCATGTCGCGCTCGTCGAGGCCCAGGTCGTCGAGCGCCTGCCGCACGTCGAGGTAGCTCTTGCCCGACGTGATGATGCCCAGGCGCGGGCGCGGGCTGTCGACGACGATGCGGTTCAGCCGGTTGACGCGCGCGTAGTGCAGCGCCATGTAGATCTTGTAGTCCTGCATCCGCGCCTCGGTCGCGAGGAACGGATCGGGCCAGCGGATCGACACGCCGTCGGGCGGCGTCGGGAAGTCGTCGGGAACGACGATGTTGACGCGCTCCGGGTCGATCGACACGGAGGCCGAGCTCTCCACGGTGTCCGCGACGCACTTGAAGCCGACCCACAGGCCCGAGTAGCGGCTCATCGCCCAGCCGTGCAGGCCGAGGTCGAGGATCTCCTGCACCGACGACGGGTAGAGCACCGGGATCATCGCCGCCGAGAACTGGTGGTCCGACTGGTGCGGCAGCGTCGAGGACTTCGCCGCGTGGTCGTCGCCGGCGAGCACCAGCACGCCGCCGTGCTTCGACGTGCCCGCGAAGTTCGCGTGCTTGAACACGTCGCCGCAGCGGTCGACGCCGGGCCCCTTGCCGTACCACATCGCGTAGACGCCGTCGACGGTGGCGCCCGGGTGCAGGTTGAGCTGCTGCGTGCCCCAGATCGACGTCGCCGCGAGGTCCTCGTTCAGGCCCGGCTGGAACCGGACGTTGGCGCGCTCGAGGAACTTGCGCGCGCTCCACAGCGCCTGGTCGACGCCGCCGAGCGGGCTGCCGCGGTAGCCGGAGACGAAGCCGCCGGTGTTGAGGCCGGCGAGCTTGTCGCGCTGCTGCTGCAGGATCAGCAGCCGGACGATCGCCTGCGTGCCGGTGAGGAAGACGCGGCCGCGGTCGAGCGCGTACTTGTCGTCGAGGGAGACGGTCGCGAGCGCGACGCCGGTTCCGGCTGGTGCCATCGGGGACTCCGCAAAATCGTGTTCTGGGGCCGCTGCGGAGCTTGCGTCCTCGCTCCGTCGAGCTCTCGCGTCCGGGGCTCGTGACCCCGTGGCGAATCGGCGCGCAGTGTACGCCAGCCGGTCGCGCGCGGCAATTTGCGCCGCGGCGCGCGCCGCGCCCCTGCCGCGCGGAGGGTCATCGGGCGCGGCGAGGGGTCCCCGTCAGCGGTAGTTCATCGTGCCGGGCAGCCACAGCGCGATCGACGGGATCGCGAGGACGAGGCCGAGCCCGAGCAGCAGCAGCGCCACGTAGGGCAGGACGCCCCCGATGATCTCGCCGAGCGACGCCCGCGAGATGGCCTTGATCGCGAAGAGGTTCATGCCGACCGGCGGCGTGATCAGCGCGAGCTCGAGGTTGATCGTGAGCAGGATGCCGTACCAGACCGGGCTGATCTTGAGCGCCGCGAGCACCGGCAGCACGACCGGCGTCGTGATCAGGATGATCGAGATCGTCTCGAGGAACATGCCGAGCACGAACACGAGCGCCATGACGGCCAGCAGGAACGCGGTCTGCGACAGCCCGTGCTGCGTCACCAGCTCGACCATCTGCGTCGGGATGCGCAGCTTGGTGAGCACGTTGCCCAGGAGCGCCGCGGCGGCGAGGATCAGGAACAGCATCGCCGAGTTGCGCGCCGCGTCGATGCTCGATTGCCAGACGTCGCGGAGCGAGAGGCTGCGGTAGACGAGCGCGGCGATCGCGAGCGCGCCCAGCGCGCCCGCCGCCGCGGCTTCGGTCGCCGTGAACACGCCCAGGTACATGCCGCCGAGCACCATCGCCGGCAGCGCGAGCGCCCAGGCCGCGCGCCGCAGCGCCGCGAGCGCTTCGCGGGCGCTCGCGCGAGGCTCCCGCGGCACCGGATGGCGGGAGAGCCGCGCGGCCGTCATGCAGTAGACGGCGAAGATGCCGGCCAGCATCAGGCCCGGCACGACGCCGGCCATGAACAGCGCGCCGATCGAGGTGTCGGACACGACGCCGAAGAGCACCATGGGCCCCGATGGCGGGATCAGGATGCCCAGCGTGCCGCCGCCGCCCACCACGCCGTAGGCGAAACGCGGGCTGTAGCCGTAGCGGATCATCAGCGGAATCGCGGCCGAGCCGATCGTGAGCGCGGTCGCCACGCTGGAGCCCGAGATCGCGGCGAACACGGTGCAGGCGGCCACCGTCGCCACGCCCATCCCTCCGGGGAGGTGGCGCAGCAGCGTGTGCGCGGCGCCGAACAGGTCGTCGACCACCTTGCCGCGGATCATGAAGTGCGCCATCAGCGTGAACAGCGGGATGGCCACCAGCAGGTAGGTGTCGAGCTTCCCGAAGACCAGGTCGGCCATGCCGCCCAGGTTGCCCTCGGCGCCGTAGACGATCGCGGTCGCGAAGAGCGTCAGGCCGGCGAACACCGGCACGCCGGTCAGCAGGACCAGCACCAGGCCGAGCAGGATCGCCGCGAACAGCACGGCCGCGTCAGGGCGCCCGGTCGGGCGGAGGGTCCTGCCGGTCCGGCGCGGCCGTACGCCCGCGCCAGGTCGCGACGAAAGCGACGACCGCGGCGACGCCGAGCAGCGCGGCGCCCACCGGGACGGCGAGCTGCGGCAGCCACATCGGCGCCGCGAGGTACCCGTTCGAGCGCAGGTCGACCATCCGCGAGAAGGCCACCATGTCGACGCCTTCCCAGGCGAGGAGGACGGCCGTGACCGCCACCGCGGCGAGCCCGGCGAGCGCGACGATCCGGCGGCCGCGCCCCGCGAGCCGCTCCGTCAGCACGTCGACCGCGATGTGCTCGCCGTGGAACAGCGCGTCGGCCGCGGCCAGCATCACCGACGCGACGAGCAGGTAGCCGACCAGCTCGTCGACCCAGGGCACGGGCTCGTTGAGCACGTACCGCATGACGACCGAGTACGCGATCACGGCCATCGACACGAGCGTCGAGGCCGCGGCGATCGCGACGCCCGCGCCCGCCAGCGCGCGCACCAGCCGCTCGAACCCCCTCACGCGGACGCCCCGCCGCGCGTCAGATCCTGCCCAGGAGCTCGATGATCTTCGGGCCGCCCTCGGGCGCGGTCTGCAGGAACGCGTCGCGCACCGGCTTCTCCATCACCGCGCGCCAGGCGGCCTGCTCCTGCGGCGTCTGCAGGTGGATCGTCATGCCCTTGCCCTGGAGGTCGCGGATCGCCGCGTCGGCGGTCGCCTCGGTCACGCCGATCGCCTCGGCCTCCACCCTGGACGCCGCGGCCTCGATCGCCTGCCGGTACTCGGGCTTGAGCTTCGCCCACCAGGCCGGGTTCGCGTACATGTGGAAGTAGATCGTGAAGATCGGCCCGACGGTCCCGTACTTCTGCACCTCGTAGTACTTGCGCGAGTACCCGGCCGACACGTCGGTCAGGCCCGCGTCGAGGACGCCGGACTGCAGCGCCTGGTAGACCTCGGACCCGGGCATCGCCGAGGGGGCGGCGCCGGCCGCCGCGAGCCCCTTGTCGGTCATCGAGTTGAGGCCGCGGATCTTGACGCCCTTGAAGTCGTCGACCGCGATGATCGGGCGCTTGCTCGAGGTCACGATCGTCTGGCGCGTGATGTAGAGCCACGCGACGCTGTGCACGCCGCGCTGCTCGAGCTTGGCGTCGAGGAACTTGCGCGCCTCGGACGCGGGGAAGCGCTTGATGCGCTCGAGGTCGCTCATCGCGTAGGGGATCAGCGTCGCGCTCATCTCGGGGATCGTCGTGCCCCACTGGAAGTTGACGCTCATCGCCGCCTCGATCGTCCCCCGGGCGACCTGCGGGAAGTTCTCGGCCGCCTTCGCGAGCTGCTCGGAGCCGTAGAGCTGGACCTCGACGCCGCCGTTGGTGCGGGTCTTCACGTCGGCGGCAAAGCTCTCGAGCAGCTTGGTCATGTGGTGCGCCGGCGGCACCTGGTGCGAGATGCGCATGACGACCGGCTGGGCGGCGGCGGAGGTCGCGAGCGCGAGCGCCGAGGCGGCGGCGAGCAGACGAAGCGTGGGGATCATCGGGGGCTCCGGAAGGGCGGTGGGGGTCGCGAATCGAAACGCATCGGGGAGGCCGGGCCGGCGTCGGAGGCTTCAGCGCCGCCGCCGCTGCGAAACGAGGCGATCGGCCTCGTCGGTCAACGACGCCTCGCGGCGGCGCTGCGAGGAGAGCCCGACCAGCTCGTTGAACTCGTCGAAGGTCGTGAGGCGCGCCTGCGCGTCCGCCGTCGTGCCGCTGCGGCGGATCGTCGCGAACAGGTCGCGCAGCGCGCGGGCGACCGCGTAGGTCGCCGCGACCGGGAAGACGACCGCCGCGTAGCCGATCGCCTCGAGCTCGGAGGCGGGCAGGACCGGCGAGCGGCCCGCCTCGACGTTGTTCGCGAGGCAGGGGCCCGGGACTTCGCGGCAGATCCGGCGCATCTGGTCGACGTCGGTCGGCGCCTCGACGAACAGGAGGTCGGCGCCGGCCTCGCGCGCGATCTGCGCGCGCTCGATCGCCTCGTCGACGCCGTGGACGGCGAGCGCGTCGGTCCGTGCCATCACGACGAAGTCCGGATCGGTGCGCGCGTCGAGCGCCGAGCGGAGCTTCGCGATCCATTCGGCGGTCGGGACCACCGCCTTGCCCGCCATGTGGCCGCAGCGCTTCGGGAACACCTGGTCCTCGATGAACAGGCCCGCGACGCCGGCGCGCTCGTAGAGGCGCACGGTGCGCGCGACGTTGGTCACGTTGCCGAAGCCGGTGTCCGCGTCGGCGAGGATCGGCAGCGAGGTCGCCTCGGCGAGGCGCTCGTACATCGACGCCATCTCGGTGAGCGAGAGCTGCGACGAGTCCGGCGCGCCGAGCAGCGTCGCCGTCGCGCTGTAGCCGCCCTGCGTGACCGCGTCGAAGCCCGCCGCCTCGGCGATCCGCGCGCCCAGCGCGTCGTGCACGCCCGGCATCACGAGGATGCGGGGCGCGGCGATGAGCTCCTTCAGGCGGGTCGTGCGGCGCAAGGGCGGGCGTTCCGGCGGGCGGCCGTCGCGCGGCGCGCCCTCAGGACGTGATATTCCCACACTTCGCGCGCGGCGTGCGAGCCGCGCGCGCCCGCCGGGGGCGGCGGGCGGGGCTCGCGTCAGCCGCGGTGCCAGCGAACGCGGACCGAGTACTCGTCCTCGCCGTAGCGGACGTCCAGCTCGCCCTGGTGGGCGCGTTCGAGCGCGCGCGCGATCCGTTGCGGCAGGTGCACGTCGGTCGTCGTCACGACCGCGCTCTCCTTGCCCTCGTCGATCGCCATGATCCGGTGGAGCGCGTGCTCCCTGCGCTCGTGCTCGGCCTCGTTCCGCACGAGGTGCAGCACGTCGTCGCGGTGCGCGGCGAAGTACGCGCCCTCGATCGTGAGCGTGCCGGCGGGGAGCTGCTCGCGCGTGCGCCGGCACGCGGGGCAGACGACCTTGTGCGCGCCGGCTTCCGCCGCGCCCCACTGCCAGCGGCCCTTGTGGAACGTGGCGCCGCAGGCTTCGCACACCGCAGGCTCGCGGTACTTGCCGGCCGCCTGGTAGGGGTCGTGCTCCTTCGCGTCGAACACGCGCGCGCCGTGGCGCTCGACGCCGCCGTGCGGCGTGTCGGGGGTGGGGGATCGGTGCTTCGACATGGAGGACTCCTGGCGGGCCGGCAGGCTCGCGCACGCCCATACTATGCGCTCGCGGGGAGAGCTTACCCCTTCGGCCGGTCCGGCGCCGTTGACCGGAGTCAACCCGGGCCGGAGGGGGGGCCGGAATACTGGGAACGTCGGGAGCGGGACCGGGGATGGCGTGGGAGCACTTCCAGCACGGAGCGGACATCGGCGTCCGGGGCATCGGGCCGACGCTCGACGCCGCGTTCGCGGAAGCGGCCGTCGCGCTCACCGCCGTGGCGACCGACCCGGCGCTCGTCGCCGCCGACGTGCCGGTCGAGATCCGCTGCGAGGCGCCCGACGACGAGCTGCTGCTCGCCGACTGGCTGAACGCGATCGTCTACGAGACGGCGACGCGGCACCTGCTGTTCGGTCGCTACGCTTGCCGGGTGACCGGCCACCGGCTGGAGGCGACGGCCTGGGGCGAACCGGTCGACGTCGGGCGGCACCGGCCGGCCGTCGAGGTCAAGGGAGCGACCTACACGGCGCTCGAGGTCCGGCGTCGCGAGGACGGATCGTGGGTCGCGCAGTGCGTGGTGGACGTCTGAGCGGGAGGGGGCGGCGGCAATGGATCCTGCGAGGCTGAACCGGCTCGGCGAAGCGGAGTGGGAGCTGCCGCGCACCGGCGCGATGCGCGTGCCGGGGATCCTGTACGCGGACGAGGCGCTGATCCGCGGCATGGACGACAAGGTGGCGGAGCAGCTCGCCAACGTCGCGAAGCTGCCGGGCATCGTGAAGGCGGCCTACGCGATGCCCGACGCGCACTGGGGCTACGGGTTCCCGATCGGCGGCGTGGCCGCGTTCGACGAGCACGAGGGCGGGGTCGTGTCGGCCGGCGGGGTCGGCTTCGACATCTCCTGCGGCGTGCGCACGCTGACGACGGGCCTGACGCGCGCCGACGTCGAGCCGGTCAGGCACGCGCTGGCCGACGAGCTGTACGCGCGCATCCCCGCGGGGCTGGGCAGCACCGGTGCGATCAGCCTGGACGCGCGCGAGATGGACGCGATGCTGGCCGGCGGCGCGCACTGGGCGCTCGCCCGGGGCTACGGCCGTCCCGAGGACCTCGAGCGCATCGAGGAGGGCGGGCGGGTCGCCGGCGCCGACCCGGGCGAGGTGTCGGAGCAGGCGAAGCGCCGCCAGCGCGACGAGATGGGGACGCTCGGCTCGGGCAACCACTACCTCGAGGTCCAGCACGTCGCGCAGGTGTTCGACCGGTCGACCGGCGACGCGTTCGGGATCCGCGAGGGCGACGTCGTCGTGTCGATCCACTGCGGATCGCGGGGCCTCGGGCACCAGATCGGCACCGAGTTCCTGCGCGAGATGGCGATCGGCGCGAAGGACGCCGGGATCGTGCTCCCCGACCGCGAGCTCGCGTGCGCGCCGATCGACTCCGACGTCGGCCGCCGCTACCTGGGCGCGATGCGGGCGGGCATCAACTGCGCGCTCGCGAACCGGCAGATCCTCACGCACCTGACGCGCAACGTGTTCCGCATCGTGCTGCCCGCGGCGCGCCTCGCCGTGCTCTACGACGTCTCGCACAACACCTGCAAGCTCGAGGAGCACGTCGTCGACGGCCGCAGGCGGCGGCTGCACGTCCACCGGAAGGGCGCGACGCGCGCGTTCGGCCCCGACCATCCCGACCTGCCCGCCGCGCTGCGGCCCTACGGGCAGCCGGTGCTGATCGGCGGCAGCATGGGGACCGGCTCGTACGTGCTCGTCGGCACGCACAAGGGCATGAAGCACGCGTTCGGCTCCGCGTGCCACGGCGCGGGCCGCAGCATGAGCCGCCACGAGGCGACGCGGCGCTGGCGCGGGCGGCAGGTCGTCGACGAGCTCGCGGCCCGCGGTATCCTGATCCGCAGCCCGTCCTCGCGCGGCGTCGCCGAGGAGGCGCCCGGCGCCTACAAGGACGTCGCCGAAGTCGTCGACGCGGCCGGGCGCGCCGGCATCGCGCGCAAGGTGGCGCGCCTCGAGCCGCTCGTCTGCATCAAGGGGTGATGCGATGGACCTCCGATCGAACGCATTCGTCGACGGCGCGCCGATCCCGGCGCGCCACACCTGCGAGGGAGCCGACGTGTCGCCGCCGCTCGCGTGGACCGGCGTGCCGGCGGGGGCGAAGTCGCTCGCGCTCGTCGTCGACGATCCCGACGCGCCGGATCCCGCGCACCCGAAGACGACCTGGGTGCACTGGGTGCTCTACAACCTGCCGGCGTCGGCGACCGGCCTGCCCGAAGGGGTCGCGCGCACCGCGCTGCCGGCGGGCACCGTCGAGGGCACGAACGACTGGCGCCGGACCGGCTGGGGCGGTCCGTGCCCGCCGATCGGGCGCCACCGCTACTTCTTCAAGCTCTACGCGCTCGACGCGGTGCTCCCGAAGGCGCTGGGCGCCGCGAACAAGGCGGCGCTCGAGAAGGCGATGCACGGCCGCGTCCTCGCGAGCGCGACGCTCGTGGGCACCTACCGGAAGACGCGCTAGCCCGTCGTGGCGCGCGAGCTCTCGCTCGAGGAGCAGGCCCGGCTCGTCGCGGCGCTGCGCGAGGCGTTGCGCGCGGAAGCCGCGGGAGGCGAGGTGCGCGTCATCGAGACGCACATCTCGTACGTGCTGCTCACCGGCGCGCACGCGTACAAGGTCAAGAAGGCGGTGTCGCTCGGCTTCGCCGACTTCTCGACGCTCGCGCTGCGGCGGCGCTACTGCGACGAGGAGATCCGGCTCAACCGGCGCCTCGCGCCCGCGGTCTATCTGGACGTCGTGCCGATCGCCGGCGGCGTCGAGGCCCCGGCGCCCGGCGGGTCGGGCGAGGCGATCGAGTACGCGGTGAAGATGCGCGAGTTCCCGCAGGAGGCGCTGCTCGCGCGCGAGCTCGAGCGCGGCGAGCTGACCGCGCGGGAGATCGACGCGCTCGCCGCGATCGTCGCGGCGTTCCACGGGCGCATCGCGGTCGCCGGGCCC
Source organism: Burkholderiales bacterium (assembly GCA_046347845.1). Classification (GTDB taxonomy): domain Bacteria; phylum Pseudomonadota; class Gammaproteobacteria; order Burkholderiales; family Casimicrobiaceae; genus VBCG01. The sequence goes on from JAXMFH010000007.1 coordinate 10,279, forward strand.
GCCGACGGCTACGGCTCGCCGCGGGACGTGATCGCCTACGCGCGCGAGAACTTCGAGCACCTCGAGCGGCTGCGCGAGGACGCCGCCGAGCGCACCGGGCTCGCCGCGCTGCGCGAGTGGACCGAGCGCGCGTTCGAGCGCTCGCGCGCGACGATCGAGGCGCGGGTGGCGGGCGGCTTCGTGCGCGAGTGCCACGGCGACCTGCACCTCGGCAACATCGCGCGCGTCGACGGCCGCATCGTCGTGTTCGACGGCATCGACTTCAACGACCACCTGCGCTGGATCGACGTCGCGAGCGAGATCGCGTTCACCGCGATGGACCTCGAGGACCGGGGGCGGCGCGACCTCGCCTTCCGGTTCGTCGACGCCTACCTGTCGATCACCGGCGACTACGCCGGGCTCGCGCTCCTGTCGTTCTACGTCGTCTACCGGGCGCTCGTCCGCGCGAAGGTCGCGGCGCTGCGCGCGCCGCAGGTCGCGGAGGAGGCGCGCGTGGCGCTCGACCGCGAATACCGCGGCTACGCGGCGCTCGCCGCCCGCCACGCGGCGCCGGGCCGGCCCGCGGTCGTCGTCACGCACGGGCTGTCGGGCGCCGGCAAGACGACGCGGTCGCAGGCGTTCCTCGAGCAGGTGGGCGCGGTGCGCGTGCGCACCGACGTCGAGCGCAAGCGGCTGGCCGGTCTCGCCGCGTCCGGGCGCTCGGGTTCCCCGCTCGGCGCCGGCCTCTACGGCGCCGAGGCGACGCGCGCGACCTACGCGCGCGTCTGCGAGCTCGCCCGCGAGGTCGTCGCATCGGGTCGCGTGGCGATCCTCGACGGCACGTTCCTCATGCGCTGGCAGCGCGACCTCGCGCGCGCGCTCGCCGCGGAGCTCCGCGTCCCGTTCGCGATCCTCTCGTTCGAGGCGAAGCCCGGGACCCTGGAGCGGCGCATCGTCGCCCGGTCGCTCGCCGGCAGCGATGCATCGGAGGCGAGCCTCGCGGTGCTCGCGCAGCAGGTCGCGACGCGCGAGCCGCTCTCGGAGGACGAGCGGCGCGACGTCGTGGCCTGCGACGCCGAGGCGCCGCTGGCCGACGGCACGGGGCCCGAGGCGTGGCGCGAGGTGCGGTCGCGGCTCGGGCTCCTCTAGAATGGGGGAGAATGCCGGGCCGGACCCCGGCGCACGAAGGCAAGGGCCCCGCACGACGATGCACCACGACGTATTCAACGGCGACGCGGACGGCATCTGCGCGCTGCACCAGCTGAGGCTCGCGGAGCCGCTCGACGCGACGCTCGTGACCGGCTTGAAGCGCGAGATCGACCTGGTCCGGCGCGTCGACGCGCGCCCCGGCGACACGGTGTCGGTCTTCGACGTCTCGCTCGCCGTCAACCGCGCCGCGGTGGTCGCGCTGCTCGAGCGCGGCGTGCGCGTCCGCTACTTCGACCACCACCACGCGGGCGACCCGATCGCGCATCCGGGTTTCGAGTCGCACGTCGACACCTCGCCCGGCGTGTGCAGCGGCATCCTCGTCGACCGTTACCTGGACGGCGCGCACCGGCCGTGGGCGATCGCGGCGGCGTTCGGGGACAACCTGCACGACGCCGCCGCGAGCCTCGCGGCCTCGCGAGGCCTGAGCGAGCGCGAGACCGCCGAGCTGCGCGACCTCGGCGAGTGTCTCGCCTACAACGCCTACGGCGACTGCGATGCCGACGTCGTGATCGCGCCCGCCGCGATGTACCGGACGCTCGCGCGCTACGCCGACCCGTTCGCGTTCATGCGCGACGAGCCGGTGTTCGAGCGGATCCGCGCCGCGCGCCGCGACGACCTCGAGCGTGCGCGCGGCGTGGCGCCGCAGCTCGTCGCGCGGGGCGGGGCCGTCTACGCGCTGCCGGACGCCGCGTGGAGCCGGCGCGTGCGCGGCGCGCTCGCGAACGAGCTCGCGCAGGCGCACCCGGACCGCGCGCACGCGATCCTCACGCCGTCGCCGGACGGCGGGTACGTCGCGAGCGTGCGCGCGCCGCTCTCGGCCCCGACCGGCGCCGACCGGCTGTGCCGCACCTTCGCGAGCGGGGGCGGTCGCGCGGCCGCCGCGGGCGTCAACCATCTCGCCGCCGACGAGATCCCGCTCTTCGTCGACCGCTTCCGGCACGCGTATCCGTGACCCGCCGCGTGCGCGCCCGATGAAGCACGACCCCGATCCGCGCGACGTGATCGCGACGCTCGACGCCGCGCACGCCTACGCGGCGCGGGGGTGGTCGGTCATCCCGTTCGAGGCGCGGGGCAAGCGGCCCGGGCTCGCGTGGCTCGAGTTCCAGAAGCGGCGCGCGTCGCAGCAGGAAGTGGAGGGCTGGTTCAGGCATCGCCGCGACGCGAACGTCGGCGTCGTGACCGGCGCGATCTCGGGCATCGTCGTGATCGACGTCGACGCCGGCCACGACGGCATCGAGAGCCTGAAGCGGCTCGAGGTCGAGCACGGCCCGCTGCCGGTGACGGTCGAGGCGATCACGGGCGGAGGCGGGCGCCACCTCTATTTCGCGCATCCGGGCGGCACGGTGCCCAATCGCGTCGGCCTCGTCCCGGGCATCGACGTGCGCGGCGACGGCGGCTGCGTCGTCGCGCCGCCGTCGATGCACGCGAGCGGCCGCCGCTACGCCTGGGCGAAGGGGCGCGCGCCCGGCGAGACCGCCGTCGCGCCGATGCCGGCGTGGCTCCAGGACCGGCTGAAGCCCGGCAGTGCGCACCCGGGCAAGCCGCTCGCGCACTGGCGCGAGCTCGTGCGCTCCGAGATCGGCGAGGGCATGCGCAACAACACGATCACCTCGCTCGCGGGGCACCTGATGTGGCACGGCGTCGACGTCGAGGTCGCGCTCGAGCTCCTGCTCGGCTGGAACCGCCTGCGTTGCCGGCCTCCGTTGCCCGACGACGAGGTCGCCGGCATCGTCGACAGCGTCGCGCGCATGCACGCGCGCGCCTGACCGTCCCGCCGTCCCGCCCTCCCGACGACCGCCCATGCCCGACGCCCGGTTGCTCCCCGCGATCACGATCGACACCGGACCGAATCCCGACGCGTCGGTGATCTGGATGCACGGCCTGGGCGACACCGGCCACGGCTGGTCGCAGGTGGTGCCCGAGCTGATGCTGCCCCGCACGCTCGCGGCGCGCTTCCTGTTCCCGCACGCGCCGTCGCTGCCCGTCACGATCAACCAGGGCTACGTGATGCCCGCGTGGTACGACATCCGGGCCGCCGACCTCAATGCGCGGGCCGATCTCGCCGGCGTGCGCGCCTCGCGCGCGCGGATCGAGGCGATGATCGCGGCCGAGCGCGCGCGGGGCGTCGCGGCCTCGCGCATCGTGCTCGCGGGGTTCTCGCAGGGCGGCGTGATCGCGCTCTACACGGGGCTGCGGCACGCCGAGCGCCTCGCCGGCCTCGTCGGGCTGTCGACCTACCTGGTCGACCCGGGCTCGCTCGGCGCCGAGGCGTCGGGCGCGAACCGCGGCGTGCCGATCCTGATGGCGCACGGACTGCGCGATCCGGTGGTCCGCTACGAGTGGGCCGAGGCGTCGCGCGCGGCGCTCGAGCAGGCCGGCTGGAAGGTCGAGTGGCACGCCTACCCGATGGAGCACGAGGCGACCCACGCCGAGATCCGGGCGGTCGGCGAGTTCCTCGCGCGCGTCCTCGCGCCGAAGGCGTCGGGCTGAGGCCAAGCCCGCGGGCAGGCGGTTCGTGGGTCGGCCTTCAGGCCGACGGCGCCCGCCGGACATCCGCGCGAGGCTTCACTCGTCCTCGCCGCCGTCGTCCGGCTTGTTCGCCGGTTCCCGCTGCGGCACGATGCCGCGCTTCGCCAGTGCGTCGCGCAGCAGGAACTCGATCTGCGCGTTGACGCTGCGCAGCTCGCGCTGGGCGAGTCGCTCGAGCTCGGCCCAGACCGTGGGGTCGAGGCGCAGCAGGAACGCCTTCCTCGCGCTCACCGGCGAACGCCCCTCGGCACGCGGAAGCGCCACGCCGTCCGGACGACCATCGCGACGATCGCGGCGACGAAGGCGCCGAGGACCCAGATCATGCCGTCGCCGGCCGCCGGTGGGACTCGGCGGTTGGCGAGCACGACCTCGACGTGGATCGCGGCGATGAGCGCGGCGGAGAGCAGCCCCAGCCAGAGCCCCAGGCGCCCCAGCCAGGCCAGCGTCGCCTCGCGGCGCTCCGGCGCGAGCCAGTAGTCGCGAAACGGGACGTTCACGAGGTGGGGCCAGCGCCGCGGCAGCCATGCCGCCGCGCCCCAGACGGCATAGGGCGTCACGAGCGACATCAGCGCCATCATCCACGCGTAGGCCTCGCGCGACATCCAGCCGTTCGCGCGGCCGTCGGCGGCGAAGTGCGACGCGACGACGGGCGGAAGGCCGGCCGACGTCGCGAGCACGAGGGCGCCGGCGCAGGCGATCAGTCCCCCGGCGAGCCAGGCAGCGAGGCGGTCCACGCGCGCCGCCGCTAGCCGGTGTAGAGCGTGCCCGCGTTGATGACCGGCTGCACGTCGCTCTCGGCGCACAGCACCGTCATCAGGTTCTGCACCATCGCCGCCTTGCGCTCGTCGTCGAGCTCGACGACGCGCTTCGCCGACAGCTCGGTGAGCGCCATCTCGACCATCGAGACCGCGCCGTGGACGATCTTCTGGCGCGCGGCGATGATCGCCTCGGCCTGCTGCCGGCGCAGCATCACCTGCGCGATCTCGGGCGCGTAGGCGAGGTGCGTGAGCCGCGCCTCCTCGACGACGACGCCGGCCTGGTCGAGCCGCGCCTGGAGCTCGCGCACGAGCGCCTTGGCGACGACGTCGGCCGACCCGAGCAGCGTGGGGCCGGTCGGGGCGCCGGTCGACTCGTCCTCGTCGTAGGCGAACGACGAGGCGAGGTGGCGGACGGCGGCCTCGCTCTGGACCTTGACGAAGGTCTCGTAGTCGTCGACGTCGAAGGCCGCCTTCGCGGTATCGTCGACCTTCCAGACGACGACCGCGGCGATCTCGATCGGGTTGCCGCGCTTGTCGTTGACCTTGAGCCGCTCGCCGTTCAGGTTGCGGGCGCGCAGCGAGAGCTTCTTGCGCGTGTAGAACGGGTTGGTCCCGCGCAGCCCCGGCACGCGGCTCGTGCCGCGGTAGTCGCCGAAGAGCTGCAGGATCGCGGCTTCGTTGGGCTGCAGCGTATAGAGGCCGGCCAGCACGAGCACGGCGGCGAGCACGGTCAGCGCGATCATGCCGATCGACGCGAGCGACGGGCGCCCGCTGCCGACGAGCGCCACGACCTGCCAGGCCGCCAGCGCGAGCAGCGCGAGCCCCAACGCGAGCATCGCGAAGCCGTTCATCGTGACGATCGGCCGCTCGACGTGGGCGCCGTGGTCGACGGGACGGAGGGATTCGGTCGGGGGCATCGCGAGCTCCTGGTCGTGGCGCGATCGCGGCAGGGCGCCGGATCGCGTATCAAAACGATATCACAATTATATCTTCCAGGTCCAACGCCGTTCGTCGGCGGCCGGCGTACCCGGCCGGGACCGGCGAAACGAGGGTCGGACCCTCGATGCCGCCAACCCCCTTCGGGATCGCGCCCCGGCTCCGGCCCCACGGGTGTCGCGCACCGGCCGTCGCGTCGCCGCGCTGGGTCGCGAGCGTGATCGACAAGATCGAAACAAAGGCAAAGTGTTACCGAGTTATTCTCATCCATCACATGAAAAAAAAACGGGCCCCCGCAGGGGCCCGTCGCCGGGAGCGTAACCCCCGGCGCCCGCTCACCCAAGCGGAACCGGTACGAAGATCCGTGCGTCGTCGCGCTGGATCAGCAGCGCCACCGCCTTGCGGGCCTTCCCGACGACGTCCTTCAGGTCGGCGGGGTTGCGCACCGGGATCCGGTTCGCCGACACGATCACGTCGCCCGGGCGCACGCCGGCCTTCTCGGCCGCGCCGCCCACGTCCTCGACCACGAGCCCGCCCGCGAGCTTCGTCGCCTCCTTCTCGTCGGGCGACAGCGGCCGGACGACGACGCCGAGCTTGCCCTGGTCCGCGTCCGGCCGGCCGGCGTCGGCGACCTTGGCGGCTTCGCGCTCGCCGATCGTCGCGCTGAGCTCCACCGGCTTGCCGTCGCGCCACACCTCGAGCTTCACCGAGGAGCCCGGCTTCACGGCCGTCACCAGCGGCGGCAGGTCGCCGGAGCGCGCGATCGGCTTGCCGTCGAACTTGACGATCACGTCGCCCGGCTCGATCCCCGCCTTCGCGGCCGGCCCGCCCTTCTGCACCGAGCCGACGAGCGCGCCGGCCGGCTTGTCCATGCCGAAGCTCTCGGCGAGCGCCTGGTTGACCTCCTGCACGGTGACGCCGAGCTTGCCGTGGCTCACCTTGCCGTGGCGGACGATCTGGTCCTTCACGTCGAGCGCGACGTCGATCGGGATCGCGAACGCGAGCCCCTGGAAGCCGCCCGACCGGCTGAAGATCTGCGAGTTGATGCCGATCACCTCGCCGTCGAGGTTGAAGAGCGGGCCGCCCGAGTTGCCCGGGTTCACGGCCGCGTCGGTCTGGATGAACGGGACCACCGAGTCGCCCGGCAGCGAGCGCGACTTCGCGCTCACGATGCCCGACGTGACGGTGTTCTCGAGGCCGTAGGGGGCGCCGATCGCGACGACCCACTCGCCGACGCGCGTCCTCGCCGGGTCGCCGGTCTTCACCGCCGGCAGGTCCTTCGCGTCGATCCTGAGCACGGCGACATCGGTCGTCTTGTCGACGCCCAGCACCTTCGCCTTGAACTCGCGCTGGTCGTGCAGCTTGACCGTCACCTCGTCGGCGCCGTCGACGACGTGCGCGTTGGTCAGGATCACGCCGTTGGGATCGACGATGAAGCCCGAGCCCATGCCCTGCGCGGGGCCGCGCGAGTCGTCGTCCGGGGCGTCGGGGAAGCCGCGGAAGAACGGCGCGAGCTCGGGCGGGAGGCCGCGCGGCATCCGGCCCTCGCGGCCCGACGTCTTCGCGAGGCCGCGCGACATCGTGACCTCGACGACGGAGGGGCTCTGCTTGGCCACGAGGTCGGCGAAGTCGGGGAGGGCGCGCTGCGCGGGCGCCGAGGGGGCCGCGGCCACCTGCGCCGCGACCGGGGCGGCGGCCGCTTCCGTCGCGACGCCATGGCGGTCGGCGGCGATCGCCCCGAGGCCGAAGGCGCCGGCGATGGCGAGCGCGACGGCGGTGCGCTTGAAGACGGACGTCTGCATCGTGTTCTCCTGGGAGGACGCGGGCACGCATCCGGCCCGCACGCCCGCCAAGATAGGCGCGCAGACTTAAGCTGGAATGAAGGATGCCCGCCGGCTCGCCGGTCCCGGCTGCCGGGGCGCGGAGCGGGCGACCGCGTGCCCGGCGCTCAGCGCCCGAAGCGCACGACCACCTCGAGCCCGCGCCCCCCGGGGCCGTCGGCGAGCGACACGGTCGCGCCGTGGCGCTCGGCGATGCGCCGGACGATCGCGAGGCCGAGCCCGCTGCCGGGCGCTTCGGCGTGGGAGCCGCGCGCGAAGCGCTGGAAGACCTGCGTCCGCTCGGAAGGCGGGATGCCGGGGCCGTCGTCGCGCACGACGAGCGCGGGCGCGCCTCCGCGGGACTCGACGCTCACGTCGACGTGCCCGCCCGAAGGCGTGTAGCGCACGGCGTTGTCGACGAGATTCTCGAGCAGCGTCGCGAGCCCCGCCGCGTCGCCGTCGACGGCGAGCGGCTCGAGCCGCTCGGCGCCGAGGTCGACGTCCTTCGCGGCCGCGATCTCCGCGTGCGCGCCGACGACGTCGCGGGCGAGCGCTGCGAGATCCAGGCGCGCGAACGGCGCGTCGGGGCGCGCGTGGTCCTGCCGCGCGAGCGAGAGCAGCTGCTCGACGACGCGCGTGGCGCGCTTCAGTCCGCCGCGCAGCGACGAGAGCGCTGCGCTGCGCTCCGGCTCGCCGCGCGCCCGCTCGGCGAGCTCGGCCTGCAGGTGCACCGCGGCGAGCGGCGTGCGGAGCTCGTGCGCGGCGTCGGCGACGAACGCCTTCTGCGTGTCGAGCGCGCCGTGGAGCTGTGCGAGCAGGCCGTTGAGCGCTCCGACGAGCGGCGTGACCTCGCGCGGCCAGCCCTCCGAGGGCAGCGGCGCGAGCTCGGCCGGGCTGCGCTCGCCGACCGCGGAGGCCAGCCGGTCGAGCGGCTTTACCGCGCGCTCGATCGCGAACCACAGCAGCAGCGCGATCAGCGGCGCGGCGACGAGCCAGGGAACGATCGTCGACAGCGCGAGGCTCGCCGCGAGCTCGTCGCGCAGCGCGAGCGGCTGCGCGACCTGCACGAGCTCGCCGCCCGCGAGCACGCTGAACACGCGCCAGGGTCCGTCGCGGGTCTGGACGGTCGAGAAGCCGGGCGCGCGGCGCTCGGGCGCCTCGCGGGTTCCCTCCGAGCGGTAGACCTGCACGCCGTCGCGGTTCCACACCTGCACGACCATCGGCGCGCCGCCGCGCCCGGTCGCGATGCCCCCCGGCGGCACCGAGAGCGGCATGCCGGTCACCGACGACGCGAGCTGCGAGAGCTGGACGTCGAACATCGCGGAGGCCTCGTCGCGGGCGCGCAGGTAGGTCGCGACCGTCGCGACGACGAGCGCGACCGCGAGCCCGCCCGCGAGCGGAACGAAGAGCGCGCGCCGGATCGAGGTCACGCGGGCTTCCTCGCAGGGATCATCCAGCCCAAGCCCCGGACGTTGCGGATCAAGCCCTCGGGCAGCTTGCGGCGCAGGCTCGACAGGTGCACCTCGACCGCGTTGCTCTCGACCGCGTCCTTCCAGCCGTAGAGCCGCTCCTCGAGCTGCGCGCGCGACAGGATCGCGCCGGGGCGCGCGGCGAGCGCCTCGAGCAGCGCGTACTCGCGGCCGGACAGCGCGACCGGCGTCCCGCCGACGCGCACTTCCTTCGTCGCCGGGTCGATCGATACGCCCGGCAGCTCGATCGTCGGCGCGGCGCGGCCCGACGCGCGCCGCCAGAGCGCACGCAGCCGAGCCGCGAGCTCCGCGAGCTCGAAAGGCTTCGTCAGGTAGTCGTCGGCGCCCGCGTCGAGGCCCGCGACGCGGTCGGCGAGCGCGTCTCGCGCGGTCAGCACGAGCACCGGGCGCGCGTCGCCGCGCCGCCGCATCGCGGCGAGCACCTCGAGGCCGTCGATGCGCGGCAGTCCCAGGTCGAGCAGCACGATCTCGTGCACCTTCTCGGCGAGCGCGGCGAGCGCGGCCGCGCCGTCGCGCACCCAGTCGACGGCGAACCCGTCCTGGGCGAGGCCCTCGCGGACGCCCGCGCCGATCATCGGATCGTCCTCGACGAACAGCAGGCGCATGCGGGCTAACCCGGCTCCTTCGGGCGGAACTTGAGCGCGGCCGAGTTCATGCAATAGCGCAGGCCGGTCGGCGCCGGGCCGTCCTCGAACACGTGGCCGAGGTGCGCGTCGCAGGCGGCGCACAGCACCTCGGTCCGGCGCATGAAGAACGTGCGATCGTCCTCGTTGCGCACGCTGGCCGGGTCGACCGGCGCGGTGAACGAAGGCCAGCCGGTGCCCGAGTCGAACTTCGCGTCCGACGCGAACAGCGGCGTGCCGCAGCAGACGCAGACGTAGGTGCCGTCGGCGTGGTGGTCCCAGTATTCGCCGGTGAACGCGCGCTCGGTGCCCTTCCCGCGCGTGACCTTGTACTGCTCGGGCGTGAGCATCGTGCGCCACTCGGCGTCGCTCTTCGTCTTGCGCTCGGTCATCGTCGTCCTCGTCGCTCGCTTCGCTCCCGGCGCGCCGCCGGGATGCGCTATAGTGCGGGCTTCCCCGCATCACCTTACACCCGCGGACCCTTGGAGCCCTCGGCCGACGCAACGTTCCGCAAGGACGCCCGGGTGATCGGGCTCGTGGGCTTCGCGCACGCGCTCTCGCACTTCTTCCAGCTCGCGCTCCCGCCGCTGTTCCCGCTGATCCGCGCGGAATTCGACGTTTCCTGGTCGCTCCTGGGGTCTCTCGTCGGCGCGTTCTACGTGGCGTCGGGCTGCGCACAGTTCGCCGCCGGATTCGCGGTCGACCGCTTCGGCGCGCGGCCGGTGCTCTTCGGCGGCCTAGCGCTCCTGGCCGGCGGAACGCTCGTCGCCAGCCTGGCGCCGGGAATCGCGTGGCTCTTCCCCGTCGTCGCGATCATGGGGATCGGCAACGGCGTCTTCCACCCGGTCGACTTCGCGATCCTCAACGCGAACGTGACGCCCAAGCGGCTCGGGCACGCGTACTCGGCGCACGGCATCGGCGGCAACCTGGGCTACGCGCTCGCGCCGGTCGTGACGTTCGCGATCGGGTCCGCGTTCGGCTGGCGCGTGGCGCTCGCGGCGGCGGGCGTCGTCGGGCTCGTCGCGCTCGGCGCGCTCCTCACCCAGCGAGAGGCGCTCACCTGCCACGTCGGCCGCGGGCACGCGCCGAGCCGCACGAGCGCCGTCTCGCTGTTCCGCCAGCCGGCGATCCTCGCGTGCTTCGCGTACTTCACGATCGCGACGACCGGCGCGATCGGATTGCAGACGTTCTCGCCGGCGACGCTCAACACGGCGTTCGACGTCCCGCTCGCGCTCGCCACCTCGGCGGTCACCGCGTTCCTGCTGGGCGGCGCGGCGGGCATCGTCGCCGGCGGCTTCCTCGCGGCGCGCACGACGCGGCACGACCGCGTCGCGGCGACGGGCCTCGCGTCCGCTGCGGCGCTGCTCGTCGTCGTCACGATCCTCGGGGCGCCGTCGGCGTGGGTGCTGCCGCTGTTCGCCGCCGTGGGCTTCGCGACCGGCTGCACCGGGCCCTCGCGCGACATGATCGTGCGCGCGGCGACGCCGGCCGGCGCCTCGGGGCGCGTCTACGGGTTCGTGTACTCCGGACTGGACCTGGGGTCCACGCTGGGTCCCGTCTGGTTCGGATTCATGCTGGACCACGGGATGGGCGGCGCGGCGTTCGTCGGCGCGGCGGCGTGCTTCGTCGTCGCGATCGCGACGGTGCTGCAGGTGCGCCGCATCGGCGTCGCGCGGGCAGCCTGAGCGGGGAGGGCGGATGGATCTCGGCATCGCGGGCAAGCGGGCGCTCGTCTGCGCGGCGAGCCGGGGGCTCGGCCGCGGCTGCGCCGAGGCGCTCGCGCGCGAGGGCGTCGAGGTCACGATCTGCGCGCGCACCGAGGCCGACGTGAAGCGCGCCGCCGAGGAGATCGGCGCGGCGGCCGGACGGCGCGTGGGCTGGGTCGCGTGCGACATCACCACCCCCGCGGGGCGCGCCGCGGCGCTCGCCGCGTGTCCGTCGCCCGACATCCTCGTCAACAACGCGGGCGGGCCGCCGCCGGGCGACTTCCGCGACTGGGACCGCGACGCCTGGATCCGCGCGATCGACGCGAACATGCTGACGCCGATCGAGCTCATCCGCGCGAGCGTCGACGCGATGATCGAGCGGCGGTTCGGGCGCATCGTCAACATCACCTCGTCGGCGGTCAAGGCGCCGATCGACGTGCTCGGGCTCTCGAACGGCGCGCGCAGCGGGCTGACCGGCTTCGTCGCGGGGCTCGCGCGCAAGGTGGTGCGCCACGGCGTGACGATCAACAACCTGCTGCCGGGCCAGTTCGACACCGATCGGCTGCGCGTGACCTACGGCGGGCGCGCGAAGGCGTCGGGCAAGTCGATCGACGAGGTGCTGGCCGCGGGCGCCGCCGCCGTCCCGGCGGGCCGCTTCGGAACGCCCGCCGAGTTCGGCGCGTTGTGCGCGTACCTGTGCAGCGTGCACGCCGGCTACATCGCCGGCCAGAACCTGCTGATCGACGGCGGGAACTTTCCGGGAACCTTCTGAAATGGGCGATGGGAGATCGGAGATAGGCGATGGGAGATAGGAGATAGGAGATAGGAGATAGGAGATAGGAGATAGGAGATAGGAGATAGGAGATAGGAGATAGGGCTCTGCGTCGTGCGACGGCCGACGCTGCGACGCACGCCGCCAGAGCACGCGGACGCCAAGCATGCCGGACAAGCCGCGCATTACCCATTGACCATCTCCCATCGCCTATCTCCCATCGCCTATCTCCCATCGCCTATCTCCCATCGCCTATCTCCCACCTCCCATCTCCCACCTCCCATCTCCCATCGCCATCGCCATCGCCCGGCCATGCTCGACCTCTACTACTGGACCACGCCCAACGGCCACAAGATCACGATCTTCCTCGAGGAGACGGGACTGCCGTACCGGCTGAGGCCGGTCAACATCTCGAAGGGCGAGCAGTTCGATGCCGAGTTCCTCGCGATCTCGCCGAACAACCGGATCCCGGCGATCGTCGACCCCACGCCGCCCGACGGCGGGCCGCCGCTCCCGCTGTTCGAGTCGGGCGCGATCCTGCTCTACCTCGCGGGCAAGACCGGCCGCTTCTACCCGCACGACCTGCGCGGGCGCTGCGAGGTCGCGCAGTGGCTGTTCTGGCAGATGGCGGGGCTCGGGCCGATGGCCGGGCAGAACCACCACTTCGCGCACTACGCGCCCGAGAAGATCCCCTATGCGATCGACCGCTACGTGCGCGAGACCGGCCGGCTCTACGGCGTGCTCAACAAGCGGCTGGCGGACCGCGAGTTCGTCGCGGGCGACTACTCGATCGCCGACATGGCGTGCTACCCGTGGGTGCTGCCCGAGCGCCAGGGGCAGAACCTCGACGACTTCCCGCACCTGAAGCGCTGGAAGCTCGAGATCGGCGGGCGGCCGGCCGTGCAGCGCGCGTACGCGATCGCGAAGACCGTCAACGTGCAGCCAGCGATCAGCGACGCGAAGGCGCGCGAGGTGCTGTTCGGGCAGGACAAGGACACGGTGAGGTAGGGTCGGCGCGGGATGGCCCTGGCCCGGCGATGGCGAACTTCGCGCCGCTCAAGCGGCACATGCTCGAGGGCCTCGACCGGTTCGTCCGCGAGCACGGCCTCGAGCCGCCGTTCCTCGACATCGGCTGCGGGGCGGGCGACGTCGCCGAGCATCTCGCGAAGCAGGGCTGGGCCGGGACGGCGATCGACGGCTCCGACGCCGCGATCGCGAAGGCGCGTGCGCGGCTCGCGCCGTACCCGCGCGTCGAGGTCCGGAAGGCCTGGATCGACGACCTCGACGGGCAGTGGCCGACGGTGCTGCTGTGGGACGTGCTCGAGCACCTCGAGGACGACCGTGCCGCGCTCGCGGCGATCGCGCGCAGGATGCCGCCGGGCGGCCGGCTGCTGATCGCGGTGCCGAGCAACCCGCGCGAGTGGCGCTGGGACGACGATTTCTACGGCCACGTGCGGCGCTACACGGTCGAGAGCCTGCGCGAGCGGCTCGCCGAGGCGGGGCTCGAGGCGGTGGCGTTCGAGGACTTCACGTTCCCGGTCTACTGGGCGCTGCGCCGCGCCTACACGCGGCTCAAGCGCCCGGCGCCGGCACCCGCCGACGCGCACGCGGCCACGCTCGCGAGCGCGACGCGCAACGCCTGGGAGATGTCGTTCGTCTCGCGCTGGGCCGACCGCAGCGCGGCGCTGTGGACGCCGCTCAACCGGCTGCAGCACCGGCTGTTCCGGACCGCGACCGGCCGCGGCCACGAGTTCTTCGCGCTCGCCCGGAAGCGTTGAGCACGCCGGCCGCGCGTCAGCGGAACACCCAGAGGCGATACGCGGCGTAGTTCGCGAACGTCATCAGGACGGTCGCGGCGACCTGCGCGGGCCAGGTCGGGATGCCGAGCGCGAGCCCGGCCGAGAGGAGGGCGGCGTTCGCGAGCGCCTGCGCGGCGAGCGCGATCGCGAAGCGCAGCCCGGAGTGGGCGACCGGCAGCGTGGGGTCGAACACGTGCCGGTAGGCGAGCGTGAAGCGGACGACGGCGCCGGCCGCGAACCCGACCGACGAGGCGGGCACCGGAGCCAGCCCGACCGCGAGCATCGCGGCCATCGTCCCGTAGTGCGCGGCGACCGCGGCGAAGCCGGTGACGACGTGCAGCGCGAAGCGCCGCGCCTCGGCGAGGAGCGCGGCGCGCCTCACGGGGCGGCGCGCCGCGCGGCGACCCCGCGGAAGCGCCGGGGCACGTAGAGGCCGGTCCGCGCGAGCGCGCCCTGCGCCGACACGCCGAGCACGCCGACGCCGTACCGCACGGAACGCGTGAAGCCGATCGAGCTCGCTTCCGCGAAGTATCGCGTCGGCACCGAGATCTCGCCGACGCGAAGTCCGCCGACGATCGCCTGCGCGAGGAGCTCGTTGTCGAACACGAAGTCGTCGGAATTGTCCGCCCACGGCAGCGCCTCGAGCAGCGTGCGCGAGTAGGCGCGGTAGCCGCTGTGGTACTCGGACATGCGGGCGCCGAGCAGGAGGTTCTGCGCGAGCGTGAGCACCCGGTTCGCCGCGTACTTCCACCACGGCATGCCGCCGGCGAGCGCGCCGCCGCCCAGGATCCGCGACCCCAGCACGAGGTCGTAGACGCCGGAGGTGATCATTCCCGCCATCGCGGTGACGAGGCGCGGGTCGTACTGGTAGTCCGGGTGCACCATGACGACGACGTCCGCGCCGCGGTCGAGCGCCTCGCGGTAGCAGGTCTTCTGGTTGGCGCCGTAGCCGCGGTTCATCGGATGCAGCAGCACGGTGAGTCCGAGCGCGCGGGCGATCGCGACCGTGTCGTCGTCGCTCGCGTCGTCGACGAGCACGACGTCGTCGACGATGCCCTTCGGCAGGTCGCGCACGGTCGCCTCGAGCGTGCGGCCCGCGCGGTAGGCGGGCATCACGACGACGATGCGGCGGCCGTCGAGCATCGCGCTACCCTCGGGGGGGCCGGAAGACCGCGAGCATCGCATCCTCGTAGACCGGCGCGCCGAACCGCTCGCGCAGCGCGGCCTCGCAGTGCGCGGTGTCGTCGCCGTAGCGCACGTGCCGGTCCTGGTCGCGCGGCAGCCACGGCTTCTGCCAGGCGACGTAGTCGATCGGGAACGACGCGAGCGCGCGCGCGTCCGAGAGCCGCACGGCGTTCGAGAAGCGGAGTCCCTCGTGCTCGGGGAGCTCGCCGGGCCGGTGCTCGACGCAAAGGCCGGTGAGCCAGCCCGGCACCACGCGCTGGTGCGAGAGGCGCTCCCAGCGCGCGCCGTCCCAGTCGTAGCTCTCGAAGCTGAACGGCGCCGCCGCGACGACGATCGAGTCGCGCGGCCGCGCGGCGAGCGTCGACCAGAACGGGGACAGCGGGATCGCGCGCTGGGCCGCCAGCGCGGCGTTGCGGTGGTCGCGGAAGTCGTAGAGGAACCCGATGCCCAGCCGATGGGTCGCCGGATGCACGGTCCACGCGCGCAGGGGCCCGGTCGCGGCCGCCGCGCCCGCGATCGCCGCGGTCGCGAGCACCGCGCCGACCGCGCCCGCATGTGGCCAGCGCCAGCGGCGCAGCGCCGTGCGTCCCGCGGCGACGGCGCCCACCGCGATCGAGAGCAGCAGGAGCGGCACGAACGGCATCAGGTAGCGCGCGAACACGATCGGCACCTGGCCCCACTCGGGCCGGGTGAGCGCGATCGCCGTCGCGGTGAGCAGGAGCCCCAGCGCTCCGGTGCGCGCCTCGGGCAGCGCACGCCAGACCGGGCGTGCTCCGGCGACGCCGAGCGCGAACGCGACGAGCGCGACGGGCACCGAGCCCGTGCCGGCCCACAGGTGGAACGCGCCGCGCAGCGAATTCGGATCGGGCGCGAGGAAGCCGCCCTTCGCCGAGATCGCCTGTGACTGCGCGGCGAGCGGCGGGCCGAGAGCGAGCGCGATCAGGGCGAGCGTCGGCAGCGCGATCGCGACGAGCCGCCGCAGCCGCTCGCGGCGCCGGGCGGGGTCCCGCGCCGCCGTCCACGCCGCCCAGGCGAGCGGGGCGAGCACGAACGGCGCGATCACCATGTGCATCCAGACGACGAGCGCGGAGGCGATCGCGTAGAAGACGCCGGCGCCGCGGCTGCCGTCCCAGTAGCGCAGGAACGCCCGGTGCGCGGCCCAGCCGAGCAGCACGGTGATCGCGTAGGGCCGGGCGATCTGGCTGTAGGCGACGAGGAGCGGCGAGATCGCGAGGAGCAGCGCGAACGCGAGCGATTCCGCCCGGCCGACGCGAGACGCGACCGCGAGCGGGAACGCGACGAGCGCCGCGAGCCCGCACAGCATCATCGGCGCGCGCATCGCGGTCTCCGAGAGCCCGACCGTGTGCAGGAGCACCCAGTCGTAGAGCCCGAGCGGGATCCCGTAGTCGGCGTGGCCGAGCTCGCGCACGAGCGAGGCCGGACCGTGGCGCAGCACCTGGTGCACCGCGTGCCACTCGTCGTCGAGCAGGACCTGCGACGGAAACTGGTCGAGGCGGAGCGCCGCGCCCAGCGCGACGATCGCGACGAAGAGGACGAGCGAGGCACCCGCGAGGCGCCCGGGGGCCGCGTCGGGCGCGGCCGGGGCTCGCGTGGGCTCCGCGGTCATCCGGGACCGTCAGCGCCGCGGATCGGGCGAGAGCGGGATGACGTTGCCGGGCGCGGCCGCGGCCGCCTCGACCGCGGCCTCGAGCGCCGGATCGACGTCGAAGCCGAGGTCGCCGTCCTCGACCGGCTCGCCGGTCGCGCGGAGCGACGCGAAGTCGAACAGGCGCCGGTCCATCAGGTGCGACGGGACGGCCCGCGAGAGCGCGTTGAAGATCGACTCGAGGCGGCCGGGCTCCTTGCGCTCCCAGTCGCGCAGCATCGCGGCGATCTGCTTGCGCTGCAGGTGCTCCTGCGAGCCGCACAGCGTGCACGGGATGATCGGGAACGCGCGGAGCTCGGCGTAGCGCGCGAGGTCGCGCTCGCGCACGTAGGCGAGCGGCCGGATCACGACGTGCTTCCCGTCGTCGGAGACGAGCTTGGGCGGCATCGTCTTGAGCTTGGCGCCGAAGAACAGGTTGAGGAAGAACGTGGCGAGCAGGTCGTCGCGGTGATGCCCGAGCGCGATCTTCGTCGCGCCGAGCTCGGAGGCGACGCGGTAGAGGACGCCGCGGCGCAGGCGCGAGCAGAGCGAGCACATCGTGCCGCCCTCGGGGATCACGCGCTTGACGACGCTGTAGGTGTCCTGCTCCTCGATGCGGAACGGGATGCCGCGCGACGCGAGGTAGCGCGGCAGCACGTCGGCCGGGAACCCCGGCTGCTTCTGGTCGAGGTTCACCGCGACGACCTCGAAGCGCACCGGCGCGCGGTGCTTGAGCATCCACAGCACGTCGAGGAGCCCGTAGCTGTCCTTGCCGCCGGACAGGCAGACCATCACGCGGTCGCCGTCCTCGATCATCGCGTAGTCGGCGATCGCCTCGCCGACCTGGCGGCAGAGGCGCTTGCGCAGCTTGTTCGCCTCGTATGCCGCGCGGCGCGGATCGCGGGCGGGCGCGGCGGAGCCGGCGGCGTCGTTCGTGAGCGGGGTTTCCACGGCGCGCGATTCTACCGCGCCACGCCCCTCAGTCCCGGTCGAAGGCGATCTCGACGACCGCGGTACGGCCGGCCGCTCCCGGTTCGTAGGTCCAGCGCGCGAGCGTGCGCGTCACCGCCCGGTCGAACACGCGACGCGGCTGCGAGTCGAGGATCTCGACGCCGGTCACGCGGCCGGAGGCGTCGATCGCGAGGCGCGCGCGGACGAGGCCCTTCTCGACGCCCGCCTGCAGCGCCTCGCGCGGGAACTCCGGCGACTCGCGGGTGACGGGGGCGAGAGGCCGCGAGGGCGGCCGCGTCTCGATCGTCGCCGGCGCCGCCGCCGCGAGCTGCGTCGGCGGCGACACGGCGGGCGGTGCCGTCGCGGGCGCCGTTGCGGCCGCGGGGGTCGTCCCCGGCGCGGCCGCGGGGGGTGGCGAGGGCGCCTGCACCGTCGCCGTGGCGACCGGGGGCGGCGGCGGCGCGGACGCGGGAGGCGGCGCCGGCGGCGAGGATGGCGTCGCAACCACCGCGGGCGGAGCGGCCGGAGCGGGCGGTGCGCGCCCGGCCAGGGCGAATTCGGGCCGGCCGGCGGGAACGGGTGTCGAGGACGCCGGGGCCGCGGCGGGGCGCGCGTCGTCGCGTGCCGCCGCGATTCGCGGCGCCGCGGTCCCGGCAGGCGGCACGGTTTCCGGCGCGTTCGAAACGGAGCTCGGCGGCGCCGATCGCGGCATGGCCGGCTCGACCGACGCGACGACGGCCGCGCCCGGGGCGTCGCGGCGGGCCGGTTCCGCCTTCCGGGGCGGGGGGGCGGGCGCCTGGGGCGTGGCGAACCACCATGCCGCGCCGACGACGGCGACCAGCGCGAGGAGCCCGACGAGGAGCGCCCGGCCGCGCCGGATCTTGCGGCCGATGACGACCGGTTCGCCGGTGCCGGCTGAAGGGGAACCGGGTCCGGCCGGGCTCGCCCGCGCCATGCCGGCGCCCGGCCGGATCCTCGGCGCCCGGCCGTCCGGGCCTGCCCCCTGCGGCGGCACGTGGAGCTCGACGAGCGCGCTCTCGACGAGGCGCGCGAGGTCGCGGCCCAGGCGCTCGGGCAGGACGCCGGGGCGCTTCGCCAGCTCGTCGACGCCCATCGGGTGGTCGAGGAACGACAGCAGGCGCCGCTGCGCGATCGCGAGGCCGTGCCTCGGCGCGGCGAGCTCGGCGTCGCCGGCCGCGGTGCGCGCGCAGAGCGTCGCGGGATCGAGTGGCGCGGATCGGGCCGTCATCCGGAAGGGTCGAGCAAGCCACGTGCCACGCAGGCGCGCCGCGAATCCGATACCATCGGCGCGCAAGCGCGGGCGCGCGGCGCGGCGCCTCACGACGACGGGGGAACCGGGCGTGCAGACGATCCTGATCGCGAATCCGAAGGGCGGCAGCGGCAAGACGACGCTCGCCACCAACGTCGCCGGCTGGCTCGCCGGCAAGCGCCAGCGCGTCGCGATCGACGACCGCGACCCGCAGCAATCGGCGACCGGCTGGCTCGCGCGCCGGCCCGCGCTGTTCCCGCCGATCGCGCTCGTCGAGCCCGGCGCCCGGCGCAAGGACGCGAAGGCGCTCGACCTGCAGTGGTGCGTCGTCGACAGTCCCGCGGGACTGCACGGCGAGGCGCTCCGGGACGCGGTGCGCGCGGCCGACATGATGCTCGTGCCGCTGACGCCGTCGGCCTACGACATGGCGGCGACGCAGCGCTTCTTCGAGCAGCTCGCCGAGATCAAGGCGGTGCGCCAGGGCACGCTGCCGATCGGCGTGGTCGCGATGCGCGTGGACGTCCGCACGCACAGCGCGACCGAGCTCGACGAGTTCCTGCAGGCCTACGACATGCCCGTCGTCGCGCACCTGCGCCAGACGCAGGTCTACGTCGCGTGCGCCCGCGACGGCGCCTCCGTGTTCGACCTGCCGCGCTCGCGCGCCGAGCAGGACTGGGAGCAGTGGCGCGTGCTGACGCGCTGGATCGCGCGCCACTCGCCGGTGCGCGGGTAGCGCAAACAGCCCTGGTCGCGCCGCCCGGCTTTCGCGGCGCCGGAAAGACGACGGCCGGCGCGCGTCGCCGCGGCCGGCCGTCGATCGGGACGGGGCGGGTTACTTCTTCGCGGCGTCCTGCGCGGCCTTGACGGCCTTGTCCGCGGCTTCCTTCGTCGCGTCGGCGGCGGACTTGGTCGCATCGGCGGCGGCCTTCGTCGCGTCGGCGGCCGCTTCCTTGGTGGCGTCCGTGGCGGCCTTCGTGGCCTCGGCGGCCTTGTCGGCGGCTTCCTTGGTCGCGTCCTTCGCGGCGTCGGCCGTCGCCTTCGCGGCGGCGGCGGCGGCTTCCGCGGCCTTCGCGGCCTCGGCCTTCGCCTTGTCGGCAGCCTGTTGCGATTGCTGGCCGCACGCAGCCAGCGACGCCGCGAGCGCCAGCGCGGTCAGCGTGGCCATCGTACGAATCTTCATCGGTCTCTCCTGATCGGTCGGTGGGTCGTCACGCGTCCGGCGCCCGGAGGGGGCGGACGTAGGACGAGCACCTATTCTACCGCAATGCAGCGAAAATTGCTGCGCTCGCACAATCCGGTTCAGCCGACGCCCGGATGACGCATGACGCCACGCCACGCGCCGACGAGCGCCACCAGCCCGCAGGTCGCGACCGTGGCGGTGAGCGGGACCGACGTCCCGTCGTGGGAGACCCCGATCCACGAGCCGATGCCCGCCGCGACGAGCATCACGAGCGCGCCGAAGAGCCCCGCGGCGGCGCCGGCGCGCTCGGGAAACGCGGCCGTGGCGCCCGCCTGCGCGCACGGGAACACGATGCCGTGCGCGAACAGGTAGGCGAACATCGGCGCGAGCAGGGCGACGTAGTGGCGGACGCCGGCGAGCGCGAGCGCGACCGCCACGGCCCCGGCGCTCGCCGAGAGGATCGTCCCGGCGCGCAGCGTGCGCGGCAGCCCGAGCCGCGGAAGCAGGCGGCGGCAGGCGAGCGTGCCGATCAGGAACCCGGACACGACGAACGCGAAGCACGCGCCGAACCACGCCGTCGGCACGCCCAGCGCGCGGATCAGCACGAACGACGAGCTCGAGATGAACGCGAAGACGCCGCCGTACGCGGCGGCGCCGACGAGCGTGTACGCGAGGAAGACCGGCGAGCGCGACACCGCCGCGTAGCCGGCCGCGAGCGCGCCGGCGTCGAGGGCGCGCGGGTTCGGATGCGCGAGCGTCTCGGGGAGCCGCCGCGCCGCGACCGCGAAGAGCACCCCGCCGATCGCGGCGATGAACACGAAGGCCGCGCGGAAGCCGAATCGGACCTCGAGGAGGCTGCCGATCACCGGGCCCGCGACCGGCGCGATCGCGAGCAGCGTGGAGGCCCGCGCGAGCGCGCGTGCGCCGGCGGCGGGCTCGAACGTGTCGCGGATGATCGCGCGCGAGACGACGACCACCGTGCAGCAGCCGATCGCCTGTGCGAGCCGCGCGACGACCAGCACGCCGATGTCGGGGCTCGCCGCGCACGCGAGGCTCGCGACCACGTAGAGCGCGAGGCCGGCGAGCATCACGGGGCGGCGTCCCCAGCGGTCGGACATCGGTCCGCTCAGGAGCTGCATGGCGCCGAACGCCGCGACGAACACCGACAGCGTGAGCTGCACGGTCGAGGGCGAGGCGTCGAAGCGCGAGGCGAGCCCCGGCAGCGAAGCGAGGTAGAGGTCGGTGGCGAGCGGCTGCAGCGCCATGAACAGCCCGACCATGATCGTGAGGCCGCGCTCATGGAGCGCAGCCGTCGACCGGGCGGGGCCGCGGGCGGCGCTCACGGTATCCGCACCACCGCGCGCGCGCGCCGCCGCTCCTGACAGGCGAGCGCGAGGCCGCTCGCGACGATCACCGCCATGCCGGCGAAGGACCAGCGGTCGGGCAGCTGGCCGAAGAACGCGAAGCCGAACGCGGTCGCCCAGACGATCTGCACGTAGGTGAACGGCGCGAGCAGCGACGCGGGCGCGCGGAGGTAGGCGCGCGTGAGCAGCATGTGGCCGACGCCGGCGAAGAGGCCCAGCATCACGAACAGGCCCGCGCGCGTCCAGGTCCAGACGTCGGGCACGACCGCCCAGGGGAGCGCCGGCGCGAGCGCGACCGTGCCGACGAGCGCGCTGTAGAAGAGCGTCGTGTACGGGCTGTCGCCGTGGAGCTTGCGCGTGAGCATCGCGTAGAGCGCGTTGGTGACCGCCGTCACGAGCAGCAGCAGCGCGGCCGGGTGGAACACCGACGAGCCGGGGCGCATCAGGATCAGGACGCCCGCGAAGCCGGCGAACGCGGCGGCAAGGCGCGCGTGCCCCGGGCGCTCCCCCAGGACGAGCGGCGAGAGCAGCACGACGGCGACCGGTGTCAGCGACGAGATCGACGCGGCCTCGGCGAGCGGCAGGAAGCGCAGCGCGCCGAAGAACGAGAGCGTGGCGGCGAGCAGCATCGCCGAGCGCAGGAGCTGCATGCGCGGCTGCTTCGTGCGCCAGAACCCGGGGCCGGCGCGGTGCCACGCGACCGGCGTCACGGCGATCATCTGGCCCGCGTAGCGCGCCCAGACGACCGCGAGCAGCGAGTGGTCGCGCACCAGGAACTTGGCGACCGTGTCCAGCGAGACGAAGCACAGCCCCGCGCCCAGGACCAGCGGGACGGCGCGGCGCAGCGGGTGGTCGTGGGCGGCCAGCGGCGGCTCCTCGAAACGGCGCGGGCCGGTCGGCAGCCCGAACCGGCCCGCGCCGCGCGGTCGTGGCGGGGTTACGCGGCCTTCGAGACGAGCTCGCGCAGCACGTAGGGCAGGATGCCGCCGTGCTGGAAGTAGTCGATCTCGATCGGGGTGTCGATCCGGCACAGGAGCTTCACCTCGCGCCGGCTGCCGTCCGCCTTCGTGACGACGAGCGTGACGTCCTGCTGCGGACGCAGGTTCGCCAGGCCCGTGATGTCGAAGGTCTCGTCGCCCCTGATGCCCAGCGACTCGACGCCCTCGCCCGGCTTGAACTGGAGCGGCAGGACGCCCATCCCGACGAGGTTGCTGCGGTGGATCCGCTCGAAGCTCTTCGCGATGACGGCCCTGACGCCGAGGAGCTGCGTGCCCTTCGCCGCCCAGTCGCGCGAGCTGCCGGTGCCGTACTCCTCGCCGCCGAACACGACGGTGGGCACGCCCGCCGCGACGTACTTCATCGCCGCGTCGTAGATCGGCATCTTGGCGCCGCCCGGCTGGAACAGCGTGACGCCGCCTTCCTCGCGCGTCCCGTCGGCCTTCGGCGCGAGCATCAGGTTCTTGATGCGGACGTTCGCGAACGTCCCGCGCATCATCACCTCGTGGTTGCCGCGGCGCGCACCGTAGCTGTTGAAGTCCGCCACCGAGACGTCGTGCTCCTGCAGGTAGAGGCCCGCGGGCGAGGTCGGCTTGATCGAGCCGGCCGGCGAGATGTGGTCGGTCGTCACCGAGTCGCCGAAGATGCCGAGCGCGCGTGCGCCGCGGATCGCGTCGGCGCCGTGCGCGGCGGGCTTCAGCGTGAAGCCGTCGAAGAACGGCGGCTTCGCGATGTAGGTCGAGCGCGGCCAGTCGTAGACCTGGCCGGTCGCGCCGGCGATGCCCTTCCACATCGGGTTCGCGTTCGCGAGGTCGCCGTAGAGCTTGCGGAACGCCGCCGGGTCCATCGCGTAGGGCATCACGGCGGCGACCTCGTGCGAGGTCGGCCAGACGTCCTTCAGCATCACGGGCTTCCCGTCCTTGCCGGTGCCCAGCGGCTCGTGCGCGAGGTCCTTCAGCACGGTGCCCGCGATCGCGTAGGCGACGACGAGCGGCGGCGAGGCGAGGAAGTTCGCCTTGAGGTTCGGGTGGATGCGGGCCTCGAAGTTGCGGTTGCCGGAGAGCACCGCGGCGCACACGAGGTCGTTCGCGGTGATCGCCTCGTTGATCGAGGGCCTCAAGTCGCCCGCGTTGCCGATGCAGGTCGTGCAGCCGTACGCGGCGACGTCGAAGCCGAGCTTCGCGAGGTAGGGCAGGAGCCCGGCCTTGGTCAGGTACTCGGTGACGACGCGCGACCCGGGCGCGAGCGAGGTCTTGACTCGCGGGTTGACCGTGAGCCCGCGCTCGACCGCCTTCTTCGCCAGCAGGCCCGCCGCGAGCAGCACGCCCGGGTTCGAGGTGTTCGTGCACGAGGTGATCGCGGCGATCAGCACGTCGCCGCTGCCGAGGTCGAGGCCGTCGGCGGTCTTCACGCGCGCGGCGAGGTCGGCCGGCTTCTTCGCGAAGCCGTTCTCGGCCACCGGCTTGCTGAAGAGCGACGTGAACGTCGACTTGAGCGAGGGCATCTCGATGCGGTCCTGCGGCCGCTTCGGGCCCGCGAGCGAGGGCCGGATCGTCGAGAGGTCGAGCGTCAGCACCTTCGTGTAGTCGATCTCGCCGGCCTTCGGCACGCCCCACAGGTTCTGCGCCTTGAAGTACGACTCGAAGCGGTCGATCTCCTCGGCGGTGCGCCCGGTCGCGCGCAGGTAGTCGACGGTCGCCTGGTCGACCGGGAAGAACCCCATCGTCGCGCCGTACTCGGGCGCCATGTTGCCGATCGTCGCGCGGTCGGGCACGGCGAGCGACGCGGTGCCCTCGCCGAAGAACTCGACGAACTTGCCCACGACCTTCTCCTTGCGGAGCATCTCGGTGACCGTGAGCACGAGGTCGGTCGCCGTGATCCCCTCGGCGAGCCTGCCCTTGAGCTCGACGCCGACGACGTCGGGCGTCAGGAAGTAGACCGGCTGGCCGAGCATCCCGGCCTCGGCCTCGATCCCGCCCACGCCCCAGCCGACGACGCCGATGCCGTTGATCATCGTCGTGTGGCTGTCGGTGCCCACCAGCGTGTCGGGATAGGTGACGCCGTCCTTCACGTGCACGCCGCGCGCGAGGTACTCGAGGTTGACCTGGTGGACGATCCCGATGCCCGGCGGCACGACCTTGAACGTGTCGAACGCCTGCATCCCCCACTTCATGAACTGGTAGCGCTCGGCGTTGCGCTGGAACTCGAGCTTCATGTTGAGGTCGAGCGCGTCCTTGCTGCCGTAGTGGTCGATCATCACCGAGTGGTCGACGACGAGGTCGACGGGCACCAGCGGCTCGATCGTCTTCGGGTTGCGGCCGAGGTCGCGCGCGACGTTGCGCATCGCCGCGAGGTCGGCGAGCAGCGGCACGCCGGTGAAGTCCTGCAGCACGACGCGCGCGACGACGAACGGGATCTCGTCGACGCGAGGGGCGTTCGGCTTCCATCCGGCCAGCTGGCGCACGTGCTCCTCGGTCACCTTCCTGCCGTCGCAGTTGCGCAGCACGCTCTCGAGCACGAGCCGGATCGAGACCGGGAGCCGCGAGACCTTCGCCACGCCCGCCGCCTCGAGGGCCGGGAGCGAGCAGAGCGTGCCGGTGCCGCCCGACGCGAGCGTGTAGGACTTGCGGACGTGGAAGGGGTCGTGTGCCATGGGGTGTCTCGTCTTTCGTGGTGGCCGGCTTCGGTCGCGCCTACTTGCCGGCCTGAGTCAGGTTGCGGATGTTGATCGTCTTGCCGCCGGCCGTCACGACGTCGCCCGGCTGCTGGCCGGGCTTGCAGGGGCCGGCGTGCCTCGCGTCGACCGTCGTCGTGGCCTGCTTGATGCCCATGAACGGCGGGTCGTAGGTCGACGAGCCCTCGATGTGGTAGGCCGTGTCGCCGACGACCGTCATCGTCGAGCGCGCGACCATGCGCGACTCGCCGAGCTTGCACACCGCCTCGCTCACGTAGCGGTTGCCCGTGTGCCTGACGTCGAACTTCGAGCACATGCCTTCCATCATGCCCTGCGAGAACCGGTACATCTCGCGCGCGGTGGCGTCGTCGAGGCACATCGAGCTCCGCGCGGGGGGCGAGTCCTTCGGCTGCTCCGACGTGCGCGACGAGACCTCCCACAGGCCGGGCTTGAGCCGCGGGTAGTCGTCGAGCGACACGGCGTGCGCCGGCGCCGCCAAGGCGGTGGCGAGGACGAGGAGGAGGCGAGCGAAGCGCACGGGCGCCTTCCTACGGACGGACCATCAGGTCGACGTACTCGTGCACCGGCATCGCCTCGAGCTTCTTCTGGTCGAGGCTCACCTCGAGGATCGCGGCGATCTGCTTCGCCGG
This sequence comes from Burkholderiales bacterium, assembly GCA_046347845.1. GTDB lineage: Bacteria > Pseudomonadota > Gammaproteobacteria > Burkholderiales > Casimicrobiaceae > VBCG01. The sequence goes on from JAXMFH010000007.1 coordinate 35,815, forward strand.
GAACACGCGCGCGAGGTTGACCTTGAACTTGTCGACCAGCAGCGGGATGCCGTCCCTGCGCCGGCGCTTGTGGCCGATCGGGTACTCGACGACGACCTCCTTGAGCTTCTTGCCGTCCTTGAGCTCGACGGTGAGCGCGTTCGCGATCGAGCGCTTGTCGGGGTCGTGGTAGTCCTTCGTGAACTGCGGGTCCTCGACGCAGACGATCTTCTCGCGCAACGCGTCGATCCGCGGGTCCTTCGCGACCGCGTCCTCGTAGTCGGCGGCGGTGAGGCGGCCGAAGAGGAGCGGCACCGCCACCATGTACTGGATGCAATGGTCGCGGTCGGCCGGGTTGTCGAGCGGGCCTTTCTTGTCGATGATCCGGATGCAGGCCTCGTGCGTGCGGATCGTGATCCTCTTCACGTCCTCGGCGGACTTGCCGAGCTTCGCGAGCTCGGCGTGCAGCGTCATCGCCGCCTCGACCGCGGTCTGCGAGTGGAACTCGGCGGGAAAGCTGATCTTGAACAGCACGTTCTCCATCACGTAGCTGCCGTAGGGGCGCTGGAACGCGAACGGCTTGCCCTTGAACAGCACGTCGTAGAAGCCCCAGGTCCTGGCGGTCAGCACCGACGGGTAGCCCATCTCGCCGGTCCTCGCGATCAGCGCGAGCCGCACCGCGCGCGAGGTCGCGTCGCCGGCCGCCCAGCTCTTGCGCGAGCCGGTGTTCGGCGCGTGCCGGTAGGTGCGCAGCGACTGCCCGTCGACCCACGCGAGCGACACCGCGTTGACGATCTCGTCGCGCGAGAGCCCCATCATCTGGGCGACCACCGCGGTCGAGGCGACCTTGACCAGCACGACGTGGTCGAGGCCGACCTTGTTGAACGAGTTCTCGAGCGCGATGCAGCCCTGGATCTCGTGCGCCTTGATCATCGCGGTCAGCACGTCGCGCATCACGAGCGGCTTGCCGCCGGCCGCGACCGCGTTGCGCGACAGCCAGTCGGCCGTCATCAGGATGCCGCCCAGGTTGTCCGACGGGTGGCCCCACTCGGCGGCGAGCCAGGTGTCGTTGAAGTCGAGCCAGCGGATCATCGCGCCCAGGTTGAACGCCGCCTGCACCGGGTCGAGCTGATGCGGCGTGCCCGGGACCTTCGCGCCGTTGGGGACCACGGTGCCCGGGACGATCGGCCCGAGGAGCTTCGTGCAGGCCGGGTACGACAGCGCCTCGAAGCCGCAGCCCAGCGTGTCGATCAGGCAGTTGCGGGCGGTCTCGTAGGCGAGGTCGCTCCTGATCCGGTATTTCGTGACGTAGTCGACGATGTCGACGAGCACCTGGTCGGGCTTGGGGCGGACGTTGCTGATGGCGGAGGACATGGATTCGGGAGGGCGGGCGACTCGGTTGGGAATCGGAGATCGGAGAATCGGAGAATCGGAGAATCGGAGATCGGAGAATCGGAGATCGGAGAATCGGAGAATCGGAGATCGGAGAATCGGAGATCGGAGAATCGGAGATCGGAGATCGGAGAATCGGAGATCGGAGAATCGGAGATCGGAGATCGGGGTCAGTCCTCGACGCAGTTGGCGAGCAGCGTCGAGCGGTCGGAGAGCCGGGTGAGCGTGCCGCCGTGGCCCTTGTTCCACCATTCGAGGTCGGCCGCACGGCTCACGTAGCGTGCGCCCGATCCCGAGCGCGCGGCTGACATCGTGACGGTCTCGCCCATCCACGACAGGCGCACCGGCTCGGTCCCGCGCGCGAACGGGGCGGGATAGGCGACCGCGAGCCGCCGGTCGCCGTCGCAGCGGTAGGTGACGACGAAGGCGCTCGCGTGGGGATTCTCGTTCACGGCCTGCGCCGGCGTCGCGGGCAGCGCGGCGGCGGCGAGGGCGGCGAGGGCGGCGGCGGCGCGTGCGGTCGTCGTCATGGCGCTTCCTCCTCGTGGAGCGTGGTCAGGCGCGCTCGGCCAGCGGGACGAACGGGCGGTCGTCGGGGCCGACGTAGTTCGCCGACGGCCGGATGATCTTGCCGTCGATGCGCTGCTCGATCACGTGCGCGGCCCAGCCGGTCGTGCGCGAGATCACGAACAGCGGCGTGAACATCGCGGTCGGCACGCCCATCATGTGGTAGCTGACCGCCGAGTACCAGTCGAGGTTCGGGAACATCTTCTTCGCGTCCCACATCACGGTCTCGAGCCGCTCGGCGATCCGGAAGAGCTTCGTGTCGCGCGCGGCGTCCGACAGGCGGCGCGCGACCTCCTTGATCACCTTGTTGCGCGGGTCGGCGATCGTGTAGACCGGGTGGCCGAAGCCGATGATCACCTGCTTCGCCTCGACGCGCGCGCGGATGTCGGCCTCGGCCTCGTCGGGCGTCTCGTAGCGGCTCTGCACCTCGAACGCGACCTCGTTCGCGCCGCCGTGCTTCGGGCCGCGCAGCGCGCCGATCGCGCCGGTGATCGACGAATAGAGGTCGGATCCGGTACCCGCGACGACGCGGGCGGTGAACGTCGACGCGTTGAACTCGTGCTCGGCATAGAGGTTGAGCGACGTGTGCATCGCCTTCACCCACGGCGCCGGCGGCTTGCGGCCGTGCAGCACGTGCAGGAAGTGCCCGCCGATCGAGTCGTCGTCGGTCTCGACGTCGACGCGCCGGCCGTTGTGGCTGTAGTGGTACCAGTAGAGGAGCATCGACCCGAACGACGCGATCAGCCGGTCCGCGATGTCGCGCGCGCCGGGCACGCCGTGATCGTCCTTCTCGGGCAGCACGCAGCCCAGCACCGAGCAGCCGGTGCGCATCACGTCCATCGGGTGCGCGCTCGCCGGCAGCGCCTCGAGCGCGGCCTTCACCGCGGCCGGAAGGCCGCGCAGCGCCCGGAGCTTCTCCTTGTAGCCGGCGAGCTCGGCCGCGTTGGGCAGCCTGCCGTGGATGAGCAGGTGGGCGATCTCCTCGAACTCGCAGGTATCGGCGATGTCGAGGATGTCGTAGCCGCGATACGAGAGGTCGTTGCCGGTGCGGCCGACCGTGCAGAGGGCGGTGTTGCCGGCGGTGACGCCGGACAGCGCGACGGATTTCTTGGGCTTGGGGGCGGCGGCGGGGGTGTCGTTCATGGCGTCCGGCGGCGGGGCTCGGTGGTTCGGGATCCTGTGGGTCGGGCGTCGGCCCGACGATTTCGCGGGCCGGGCTTCAGCCCGGCGAATCTCGCTCGAGGCACGGAAGGGCGCCGGACGGAAGTCGGACCCGCGGGAGCGCGCTCATCGTCCCGACTTCGCGGCGAACAGCGCGTCGAGCTTCTGCTCGTACGCGTGGTAGCCGAGGAACTCGTAGAGGTCCGCGCGCGTCTGCATCGTGCCGACGACCGCCTGCTGCGTCCCGTCGGCGCGCAGGTGCCGGTAGACGTTGAGCGCGGCCTGGTTCATCGCGCGGAACGCCGAGAGCGGGTAGAGCGCGATCGCGACGCCGGCGCCGGCGAGCTCGTCGACCGTGTAGAGCGGCGTCGAGCCGAACTCGGTGATGTTCGCGAGCACCGGCACGCCCACCGCGTCGACGAACTTCCGGTACATCGCGAGCTCGGTCACCGCCTCGGGGAAGATCATGTCGGCGCCCGCCTCGACGCACGCGCAGGCCCGGTCGATCGCCGACTGGAGCCCCTCGACGGCGAGCGCGTCGGTGCGCGCCATGATGCCGAACGCGGGATCGGTCCGTCCGTCGACGGCGGCCTTCACCCGGTCGACCATCTCGTCCTGCGTCACGATCGCCTTGCCGGGGCGGTGGCCGCACCGCTTCGCGCCGACCTGGTCCTCGATGTGCAGCGCGGCCGCGCCGGCCTTCTCGAGCGACCGCACGGTCCGCGCGATGTTGAAGGCGGAGGCGCCGAAGCCGGTGTCGACGTCGACCAGGAGCGGGAGGTCGCACGCGTCGGTGATCCTGCGCACGTCGACCAGCACGTCGTCGAGGTTGCTGATGCCGAGGTCCGGCATGCCCAGCGAGCCTGCGGCGACGCCGCCGCCGGACAGGTAGAGGGCGCGAAACCCGCTCTTCTGCGCCAGGATCGCGTGGTAGGCGCAGATCGCGCCGGGGACCTGGAGCGGCCTCTCGGCGGCGAGCGCGTGGCGGAGCTTCTGTCCGGGGGTCATGGGATCGATTCCCTGCGGCGCCGGGCGGCCCGGGGGCGGGCCGCCGCGCCGCGAGCTTCGTCAGCCGATCATCGAAGCGACGCCGGCGCGCTCTTCCTCGAGCTCCTTCAGCGTCAGGTTCATCCGCTCGCGCGAGAACTCGTCGATCGGCAGGTCGCGGATCATCGTGTACTCGCCGTTCGCGCAGGTGACCGGGAAGCCGTAGACGACGTCCCGCGGGATGCCGTAGCTGCCGTCCGACGGGATGCCCATCGTCACCCAGCGCCCGTTCGTGCCGAGCACCCAGTCGCGGATGTGGTCGATCGCGGCGTTGGCCGCCGAGGCCGCCGACGAGAGACCGCGCGCCTCGATGATCGCGGCGCCGCGCTTGCCGACGGTCGGCAGGAACACGTTGCGGTTCCAGTCCTCGTCGTTGATGATCCCCTTCACCGACTGGCCGCCGACCGTCGCGAACCGGTAGTCCGCGTACATCGTGGGCGAGTGGTTGCCCCAGACCAGCATCTTCTCGATCGCCGAGACCGGCTTCCCGGCCTTCGCCGCGACCTGCGAAACGGCGCGGTTGTGGTCGAGGCGCAGCATCGCCGTGAAGTTCTTCTTCGGGAGCGAGGGCGCCGACTTCATCGCGATGTAGGCGTTGGTGTTCGCCGGGTTGCCGACGACGAGCACCTTGACGTGGCGCGAGGCGACCGCGTCGAGCGCGCGGCCCTGCTCGACGAAGATCTTGGCGTTCTCGAGCAGCAGGTCCTTGCGCTCCATGCCCGGTCCGCGCGGCCGCGCGCCGACCAGCATCGCGACGTCGGCGTCCTTGAAGGCGACCTTCGGGTCGCCGGTGCCGACCATGCCGGCGAGCAGCGGGAACGCGCAGTCGTCGAGCTCCATCATCACGCCCTTGAGCGCGGCCTGCGGCTTCTCGACCGGCACCTCGAGGAGCTGGAGGACGACCGGCTGGTCGCGGCCGAGCATCTCGCCGGACGCGATGCGGAAGAGGAGGCTGTAGCCGATCTGGCCGGCGGCGCCGGTCACGGCGACGCGGAGGGGGGCTTTCATCTCGAGGGCTCCTGGAGCGGTGAGGACGGAGTCGGCCGCCGCGGACCGGATGCTGCAATGCAGCGTCCCGTCGGTTCGGCGGCGCCGGACCGGGAGCGATCCGGTGGCGACGATTCTAGGGGCCAGGGGCGGCGGTGTCAATCAAGTCTTATATCTAATATAAGATGCAAGATAGCAGATAGACTTCCCGCGCCGGCCCGCCGATAATGCCCGCGTGGCCCGCCCCGCCGGGCAGCCCTCCGCCCCGGAAGCCCGATGACCGCGCCGCCGACCCCGTCGTTCCACCCGCTCTGGCAGCAGATCAAGGCGCTGATCGTGCGCGACCTCGAGTCCGGCGCCTGGAAGCCGGGCGAGGCGATTCCCTCCGAGCTCGACCTCGCCGCGCGCTTCGGCGTGTCCCAGGGCACCGTGCGCCGGGCGATCGACGCGCTGGCCGACGACAACCTGGTCGTGCGGCGGCAGGGGAAGGGCACGTTCGTCGCCACGCACACCGAGGAGAAGGTGTCGTTGCCGCGGTTCCTCCGCATCCGCCGCGACGACGGCGTCGACGAGTATCCGGGCAGCCGGCTCGTCGACGTGCGCCGCGCGAAGGCGGGAGCGGACGCGGCGCGCGCGCTCGAATTGAAGCCGGGCGAGCCGGTGCTCGTGCTCCGCCGCGTCCTCGAGTTCGGGGGGGCGCCGGTCGTGCTCGACGAGATCACGCTGCCCGCCGCGCTTTTCCGCGGACTCACGAAGGCCCGCGTCGACGCCTACCGGGGCTCGATGTACGGGTTCTTCGAGACGCAGTTCGGCGTGCGCATGCTGAAGGCGCGCGAGAAGCTCAAGGCGATCGCGGCGGACGCCGACAGCGCGGCGATCCTCGGCGTCGCGCCGGGGACGCCGCTCCTCGCGGTCGAGCGCGTCACGACGACCTACGGCGACCGGCCGGTCGAGCTGAGGCGCGGGCTGTGCGCGACCGGGCGCTGCCACTACCTGAACGAGCTCGGCTGAACAAGGACCGGCCCTCGGGTCTGGTGCCGCCGGCGCGCGGCGCGCTATAATCGTGCTGCTTCGCACAAACGTCGTTGTCACGAACAAGAAAGCGCCTCCGGGCCGACGCCGGAGCGGGGGCGCCGCCTGCGAGACTGGACCGGAACGCGCAACGATGGCCCTCCCGATGCCGACCGACGCCCGCCTCGCGATCCGTGCCGCCGCGCCCCGGGCGGCGCTCCCCTGACGCGAGAGCCCGACATGGCCACGCCCCCTCCGGTCGTCAAGCCCTCGCGCCCCGTCTACCTCGACCTCACGTCGATACGCCAGCCGCTGCCGGCGATCGTGTCGATCCTGCACCGGGCGAGCGGGGCGCTCCTGTTCCTCGCCGGCATCCCGCTCTCGCTGTGGGCGCTCCAGACGAGCCTGGGCTCGGCGGACGCGTACGCGGGCTTCGCCTCGGCGCTTTCCCACCCGCTCGCGAAGCTCGTCGCGATCGCGCTCGCGTGGGCCTATCTGCACCACCTCCTCGCCGGGGTCCGCCACCTGCTGCTCGACCTGCACGTCGGCATCGACCTCGCGTCGGCCCGGCGCTCCAGCGCGATCGTGTTCGTGCTCGCGCTCCTCCTCACGCTCGGCATCGCGATCCGGCTATGGTGAACCTCGCCGCCAAGCACGTGGTGGGGGCGCACTACGGCCTCCGGGACTGGCTCGTCCAGCGCATCACGGCGGTGGTGATGCTCGCGTGGACGCTCGTGATGCTGGGCGCGCTGCTGTGGAGCGGCGGCTTCGACCACGCGTCGTGGAAGGCGCTGTGGGCGAGCGAGACCTTCCGGCTGCTGTCGTTCCTCTTCGCCGCGTCGGTCCTCTGGCACGCGTGGGTGGGCGTGCGCAACATCACGATGGACTACCTGAAGCCGGTCTGGCTGCGCCTCGCCGTGCAGTCGGCGGTCGTCGCCGCGCTGGTCGCCTACCTGGGCTGGACGATCCGGGTCCTCTGGGGGGCGGGGTCGTGATCCGCGTCCGCGTGCCACACGGGAAGGAGGCCGGGGCATGACGCTTCCGGTGCGGAAGTTCGACGCGATCATCGTCGGGGCCGGCGGCGCCGGGATGCGCGCCTCGCTCGAGCTCGCCGAGGCGGGCCTGTCGGTCGCCGTGCTGTCGAAGGTGTTCCCGACGCGCTCGCACACGGTCGCCGCGCAGGGGGGCATCGGCGCCTCGCTCGGCAACATGAGCGAGGACAACTGGCTCTGGCACATGTACGACACGATCAAGGGCTCCGACTGGCTCGGGGACCAGGACGCGATCGAGTACATGTGCAAGATGGCGCCGCAGGTCGTCTACGAGCTCGAGCACTTCGGCATGCCGTTCGACCGCAACCCGGACGGCACGATCTACCAGCGGCCGTTCGGCGGCCACTCGGCGAACTTCGGCGAGAAGGCGGTCCAGCGGGCGTGCGCGGCGGCCGACCGCACCGGCCACGCGCTCGTGCACACGCTCTACCAGCGCAACGTGCGCGCCCGCACGCAGTTCTTCGTCGAGTGGATGGCGCTCGACCTCGTCCGCGACGCGGACGGCGACGTGCTCGGCGTCGTCGCGCTCGAGATGGAGACCGGCGAGGTCATGGTGCTGCAGGCCAAGGCGACGGTGTTCGCGACCGGCGGCGCGGGGCGCATCTTCGCCGCGTCGACCAACGCGTTCATCAACACCGGCGACGGGCTCGGCATGGCCGCGCGGGCGGGCATCCCGCTCGAGGACATGGAGATGTGGCAGTTCCACCCGACCGGGGTGCACGGCGCGGGCGTGCTCATCACCGAGGGCGTGCGCGGCGAGGGCGGCATCCTGCTCAACTGCAACGGCGAGCGCTTCATGGAGCGCTACGCGCCGAACCTGAAGGACCTCGCGTCGCGCGACGTCGTCTCGCGCTCGATGGACCAGGAGATCAAGGAAGGGCGCGGCTGCGGTCCCGAGAAGGACCACGTGCTGCTGAAGCTCGACCACCTCGGCCCCGAGGTGATCACGAAGCGCCTGCCGTCGATCCGCGAGATCGCGATCAAGTTCGCGAACGTCGACCCGATCCGGGAGCCGATCCCGGTCGTGCCGACGATCCACTACCAGATGGGCGGCATCCCGACGAACGTGCACGGCCAGGTCGTCGCGCCGAAGGGCGGGAACCCGAACGAGGTCGTGCCGGGCTTCTACGCGGTGGGCGAGTGCGCGTGCGTCTCGGTGCACGGCGCGAACCGGCTGGGGACGAACTCGCTGCTCGACATCGTCGTGTTCGGCCGCGCGGCCGGCGATTTCATCGTCGCGCAGAACCTGAAGGCGCAGGCGCACAAGCCGCTGCCGCGCGACGCCGCCGACCGCGCGCTCTCGCGCCTCGCGCGGCTCGACGGCGCGAAGTCGGGGGAGCGCGTGGCGGACGTCGCCGGCGCGCTGCGCAGGGAGATGCAGGCGCACTGCGGCGTCTACCGGAACCAGGCGCTGCTGTCCGAGGGCGTGCGCAAGGTGATGGAGCTCGACGAGCGCGCGAAGCGCGTCGCGATCGCGGACCACAGCCGCACGTTCAACACCGCGCGCGTCGAGGCCCTCGAGCTCGACAACCTGATGGAGACCGCCAAGGCGACGATCGTGTCGGCCGAGGCGCGGCGCGAGAGCCGCGGCGCCCAGGCGCGCAGCGACTACCCGTCGCGCGACGACGCGAACTGGCTCAAGCACACGCTGTGGTACTCGGAAGGGAACCGGCTCGAGTACAAGCCGGTCAACCTGAAGCCGCTCACCGTCGAGGCGTTTCCGCCGAAGGCGAGAACGTACTAGATATACCCTGATGAGTGAGATCGAAGTGGCTAGAGAAGAATCGCCTGAGTGGCCGAGCAGCGAGGGATGTGAATAGGAAGGATGCGTCTGTGTTAACCATTAGCGGCAGTCTCCGCCAAAGAGTCCTCGGGCTATGCGTTGTGATGGCGACGACAACTCTTTCAATTGGCGCATCTATTTCTCCGGCACTGGCATCAATTGAAATTGGCCCTCCCATACCAGTCGCGGATCAACCCTTCTCTATCTCGCGCGCAGGGTTGGTATATGGTCCGCCCGTCACTGTGTTTCAGACAACCGTAACGATTACGCAACAGACGATCGATGTCGTCGCCTACGTCGATCTCGGAAGCACGCAAGAATTTCCAACTCCATACGTTGCGACAGGAACAGTATCCAGCCTACCCGCTGGCGAATACCTCGTTCGCGTGAGCCGAAGGGATCGCACTGGTTCAAGCGGCAGCTTTGGGGAGCCGCTGTTGTTGGAAACGCTTGAGATTTCGGTTGTCACGCCATCAAATGTCGTAGATGCGGTGGAGTATTTCTCGGGCTCCCGAGACCATTATTTTCTAACCGTGAACCCGTTCGAAATTGCGGCATTGGATGCTGGGTTTTTGCCCGACTGGGTCAGAACAGGTCTGTCAGTTCCCGTCCACGCCGTAGCGCCGATATACCCGAACGCCGTCCAGCCCGCATGTCGGTACTACGGGCTCCCGAGCGCAGGGCTTGATACGCACTTTTTCTCGGCGTCCGCCACGGAATGCGCGTACGTATTGGACACGTGGCCAGAAAAGTGGGTTCTTGAGTCCCCTAGTGCGTTCTATGTGTTCTTGCCTCTTGCGAACGGAGCTTGCCCAGATGGCACGCAACGCGTCTTTCGGTTCTACAACGGGCGGTTCGATGTGAATCACCGCTACACCACATCTGTAAGCGCTGCACAGGAGATGCAAGCGCGGGGTTGGATCGCAGAGGGCGTTGGCATGTGCACTGCGAGTTAATTCAACGGACTAACTTGCGATCAGTTTGAGACGTCCGCGTTCACGGTCACGGCAGGGCCGCACGAGATATTGTTCCAAGGGATTAATCCGTACGGAGACGACAACTCAATCTTGCTAGACGAAGTTGTGGTCACCTACTAGCTAGCCAGAGGTGAATTCGCGCGATTTGCGGTTGACCATACGTTCCCTGGTATTCGAAGGCCGGAGTCGGGTGTCGTGACCTTATCGAATGCGAGCGGTATGGCGATGGTCGCCAGAGGAGTATGAGATGGTTGTCTTGGCCCCATGAAATTCCGCATCTACCGCTACGACCCCGAGAAGGACGCGAAGCCCTACCTGCAGGATTTCGACGTCGCGCTCGACCCGCACGACCGGATGCTGCTCGACGCGCTCGTGCGGCTCAAGGCGGTCGACGACACGCTCGCGTTCCGGCGGAGCTGCCGCGAGGGCGTCTGCGGCTCGGACGCGATGAACATCAACGGCAAGAACGGGCTCGCCTGCGTGACGAACCTGAAGACGCTCGCCGAGCCGGTCGTGCTGAAGCCGCTGCCCGGGCTGCCGGTGATCCGCGACCTCATCGTGGACATGAGCCAGTTCTTCAAGCAGTACCACTCGATCAAGCCGTACCTGGTCAACGACACGCCGCCGCCCGAGAAGGAGCGGCTGCAGTCGCCGCAGGAGCGCGAGGAGCTCGACGGCCTGTACGAATGCATCCTGTGCGCGTGCTGCTCGACCGCGTGCCCGTCGTTCTGGTGGAACCCCGACAAGTTCGTCGGCCCCGCCGGCCTGCTGCAGGCCTACCGGTTCATCGCCGACTCGCGCGACCTCGCGACCAACGAGCGCCTCGACAACCTCGAGGACCCGTACCGCCTGTTCCGCTGCCACTCGATCATGAACTGCGTCGACGTGTGCCCGAAGGGGCTCAACCCGACGCTGCAGATCGGCCGGATCAAGGAGGTCATGCTCAAGCGGGCGGTCTGACTGCCGTCGTGGGGCCGGAGGCGATTCCCCCCGTCGGCCTCGCGAGGGATCGCGGGCTCGCCCGCGGAGATCCGTCCCCGGCCGCGTGATGGACGACAGGCGCCTCGCACGGCTCCGCTGGCGCTGCCGGCGCGGGATGCTCGAGAACGACATCGTGCTCGAGCGCTATCTCGCCTCGCGCGGCGCGGCGATCACCGACGAGGAGGTGGCGATGCTCGACCGGCTGCTCGACATGACCGACAACGACCTGTGGGACCTGATCGCCGGGCGCGCGGAGCCCGACGAGGCGCTGGCCCCGGTGGTGCGCGCGCTGCGCGCCTGCTGACCGCGCGACCGACCGCGACGACCCGCACGACCCGCACGACCCGACTTCCGCCGCACGACGCCCGCACCCGGAGCACCCCATGACCGACCGCACCGCCACGCTCTCGTTCTCCGACGGCTCGCCTTCGGTGACCTTCCCGCTGATCGCCGGATCGACCGGCCCGGACGTGATCGACATCCGGACGCTCTACGGGAAGACCGGCAAGTTCACCTACGACCCGGGCTTCCTGTCGACCGGGTCGTGCCAGTCGCAGATCACCTACATCGACGGCGACAAGGGCGAGCTGCTCTACCGCGGCTACCCGATCGAGGAGCTCGCGGTGAAGTGCGACTTCCTCGACGTCTGCTACCTGCTGCTCTACGGCGAGCTGCCCAACGCCGTGCAGCAGAAGGAGTTCGACGCGCGGGTGACCGCGCACACGATGGTCAACGAGCAGATGCAGTTCTTCCTGCGCGGGTTCCGCCGCGACGCGCACCCGATGGCCGTGATGACCGGCCTCGTGGGCGCGCTGTCGGCGTTCTACCCGGACTCGATGAACCTGCACGACCCGAAGCAGCGCGACATCTCGGCGATCCGGCTGATCGCGAAGATGCCGACGCTGGTCGCGATGGCCTACAAGTACTCGATGGGCCAGCCGTACATGTACCCGCGCAACGAGCTCTCGTACGCGGCGAACTTCATGCGCATGATGTTCGCGACGCCGTGCGAGGACTACAAGGTCAACCCGGTGCTCGTCCGCGCGCTCGACCGGATCTTCATCCTGCACGCCGACCACGAGCAGAACGCGTCGACGTCGACGGTGCGGCTGTGCGCCTCCTCGGGCACCAACCCGTTCGCGGCCATCGCCGCGGGCGTCGCCTGCCTCTGGGGACCGTCGCACGGCGGCGCGAACGAGGCGGCGCTCAACATGCTCTACGAGATCCAGGCGCAGGGCGGCGTCGCGAAGATCGGCGAGTTCATCGCGAAGGTCAAGGACAAGAACAGCAACGTCAAGCTGATGGGCTTCGGCCACCGCGTCTACAAGAACTACGACCCGCGGGCGAAGCTGATGCGCGAGACCTGCCACGAGGTGCTCGAGGCGCTCGGCCTGCACGACGACCCGCTGTTCAAGCTCGCGATGGGGCTCGAGAAGATCGCGCTCGAGGACGACTACTTCGTGCAGCGCAAGCTCTACCCGAACGTGGACTTCTACTCGGGCATCGTGCAGAAGGCGATCGGCATCCCGACGTCGCTGTTCACGGCGATCTTCGCGCTCGCGCGCACCGTGGGCTGGATCGCGCAGCTGAACGAGATGATCGCGGATCCCGAGTACAAGATCGGTCGCCCGCGCCAGCTCTACCGCGGCGCGGTGCGCCGCAGCGTGCCGTCGATCGACAAGCGGTGACGGAAAGACCCCGGGGGAGTTGAGGCGATGGGCATCATGAAGGAGTGGGAATCGTCGTCGAGCCTGTTCGGCGCGAACGCGCCGTTCATCGAGGAGCTCTACGAGACCTGGCTCGCGCGGCCCGACGCGGTGCCGGCGGAGTGGGCGGGCTACTTCGCCGAGCTCAAGGGCGACGCCGAGGACGTCCCGCACGCGCCGGTCGTCGCCTCGTTCGTCGAGCTCGGCAAGAGCCGCCGCGTGCAGGGCGCGATGGTCGACGCGACGACCATGGCGAAGCAGGTGCTGGTGCTGCGCCTGATCAGCAAGTTCCGGACGCTCGGCTTCTACCACGCCGACCTCGACCCGCTGAAGCGCCACGAGCCCCCGTACATCCCCGACCTCGACCTCAGGACCTACGGCTTCTCGGAGGCCGACCTCGACACCGAGTTCGACGTCGGGTCGCTCCGCGCGGGCCCCGCGCGGATGCGGCTGCGCGACATCGTGGCGATGCTGCGCGAGACCTACACGCGCACGCTCGGCCTCGAGTACATGTACATCTCGGACAGCGCGACGCGCCGCTGGCTCCAGCAGCGCGTCGAGCCCACGCGCGCGCGCCCGACCTTCACGCCCGCCGAGCGCCGCCACGTGCTCGAGCGCCTGACGGCCGCGGAGACGCTCGAGCGCTACCTGCACACGAAGTACGTCGGGCAGAAGCGCTTCTCGGGCGAGGGCGGCGACACGATGATCCCGATGCTCGACCACCTGATCCAGCGGGCCGGCGCGGCCGGCGTGCAGGAGATCGTGATGGGCATGGCGCACCGGGGGCGGTTGAACGTCCTCGTGAACACGCTGGGCAAGATGCCCGCCGACCTGTTCTCCGAGTTCGAGGGCAAGGCCGCGCAGGACCTCCCGGCGGGCGACGTCAAGTACCACCAGGGCTTCTCGTCGGACGTCGCGACGCCGGGCGGCCCGGTGCACGTGACGCTCGCGTTCAACCCGTCGCACCTCGAGATCGTGAACCCGGTCGTCGAAGGCAGCGTGCGCGCCCGGCAGCACCGCCGCGGCGACCGGATGGGCGAGCAGGTGCTGCCGGTCGTGATCCACGGCGACGCGGCGATCGCGGGGCAGGGCGTCAACCAGGAGTGCCTCAACATGGCGCAGACCCGCGGGTACTACACCGGCGGGACCGTGCACATCGTCGTGAACAACCAGATCGGCTTCACGACCTCCGACCCGCGCGACACCCGGGGCACGCTCTACTGCACCGACATCGCGAAGATGGCGGACGCGCCGATCCTGCACGTGAACGGCGACGATCCGGAGACCTGCCTGCTCGCGATCGACATCGCGCTCGAGTACCGGCAGAAGTTCCACAAGGACGTGTTCATCGACCTCGTGTGCTTCCGGCGCTACGGCCACAACGAGGCCGACGAGCCGATGGTGACGCAGCCGCTCATGTACAAGAAGATCCACGCGCACCCGGGCACGCGCAGGCTCTACGCAGACCGGCTCGAGGCGGCGGGCGTGATCCCGTCGGGCGAGGCCGACGCGATGGTGGCGGCCTTCCGCGCGGCGATGGACCGCGGCCAGCACACGAACAGCACCGTGCTGTCGAACTACAAGCCGCCGTTCACCGTCGACTGGTCCCCCTACAAGGGACGGCACTGGACCGACGCGTGCGACACCCGCTTCCCGAGGGCGCGGCTCGCCGAGCTCGCGGCGAAGGTCGCCACCGTGCCGCCGGAGTTCAAGCTGCACTCGCGCGTCGAGCGCGTCGTCGCCGACCGCCGCCTGATGGGCGAGGGCAGGATGCCGCTCGACTGGGGGATGGGCGAGACGCTCGCCTACGCGACGCTGCTCGACGAGGGCTACGGCGTGCGCCTGTCCGGCGAGGACGTCGGGCGCGGCACGTTCTCGCACCGCCACGCGGTGCTGCACGACCAGAACCGCGAGAAGTGGGACAGCGGCACGTTCGTGCCGCTCGAGCACCTGAAGCCGGGCCAGCCCTCGATCGAGATCATCGACTCGGTGCTGACCGAGAACGCGGTGCTCGCGTTCGAGTACGGGTACGCGACGTCCGACCCCGCCCGGCTCGTGATCTGGGAGGCGCAGTTCGGCGACTTCGCGAACGGCGCGCAGGTCGTGATCGACCAGTTCATCGCGTCGGGCGAGGTCAAGTGGGGACGCATCTGCGGGCTCGTGCTGCTGCTGCCGCACGGCTACGAGGGACAGGGCCCCGAGCACTCGTCGGCGCGCCCGGAGCGCTACCTGCAGCTGAGCGCGCAGCACAACATGCAGGTCGTCGTGCCGTCGACGCCCGCGCAGATCTTCCACCTGCTGCGGCGGCAGATGATCCGGCAGTACCGCAAGCCGCTGGTCGTGATGAGCCCGAAGAGCCTCCTGCGTCACAAGGAGGCCGTGTCGACGATGGACGAGCTCGCCGGCGGGACGTTCCAGACGGTGATCGGCGAGGTCGAGCGGATCGACCCGAAGAAGGCGCGCCGCGTGATCGTATGCTCGGGCAAGGTGTACTACGACCTCGCCGCGTACCGGCGCGAGAACAAGATCGACGACATCGCGATCGTGCGGCTCGAGCAGCAGTACCCGTTCCCGCACGCCGCGTTCAAGGCCGAGATCGCGAAGTACGCGAAGGCGAAGGAGGTCGTCTGGTGCCAGGAGGAGCCGCAGAACCAGGGCGCCTGGTACCGGCTGCGCGCCTACATGCGCGCCGACATCCTCGACACCCAGGTGCTCGCGTACGCGGGCCGGTCGATCTCGGCGTCGACGGCGGTCGGCTACGCCGCCAAGCACAACGCCGAGCAGAAGCAGCTGATCGAGGACGCGTTCGCCGCGAAGCTCGCCTCGGGCGAGATGGTCGTCGCGCACTGACAAGCAGAGGCCGCGCGAGCGCGCGGACGTCATCCCCATGAAGATCGAAGTCAAGGTACCGCAGCTCCCCGAGTCCGTCGCCGAGGCGACGCTCGTCAGCTGGCACAAGAAGGCGGGCGACGCCGTCCGGCGCGACGAGAACCTGATCGACGTCGAGACCGACAAGGTCGTGCTCGAACTGCCCGCGCCGGGCGACGGCGTGCTCGTCGAGGTGCTGAAGGCCGACGGCGCCACGGTGACGTCGAACGACGTGATCGCCGTGATCGACACCGAGGCGAAGGGCGCGGCTGCCGCTCCCGCGGCGGCGAAGGCGGCGCCGGCGAAGGCCGCCGCGCCCGCCGCGGCACCCGCCGCCCCGGCGGCGAAGCCCGCGCCGGCGGCCGCGGAGGCGCTCCCGGCTGCGCGCAAGATGATGTCCGAGCAGGGCCTCGCGCCCGCCGACGTCGCGGGCACCGGCCGCGGCGGCCGCGTCACCAAGGGCGACGTGCTCGCCGCGGCCGCGCAGCCCAAGCCCGCGCCCGCCGCACCGGCGGCGGCGCCGAAGCCTGCTCCCGCGGCCGCGGTCGCGGCGGTCTCCGCGCAGGGCGCGCGCCCGGAGCAGCGCGTGCCGATGTCGCGGCTGCGCCAGCGCGTCGCCGAGCGGCTCGTGCAGTCGCAGTCGACGGCCGCGATCCTCACGACCTTCAACGAAGTCAACATGCAGCCGGTCATCGACCTGCGCAACCGGTACAAGGACCGCTTCGAGAAGGAGCACGGCGTCAAGCTCGGCTTCATGGGCTTCTTCGTGAAGGCCGCGGTGCACGCGCTCAGGAAGTACCCGCTGGTGAACGCCTCGATCGACGGCGCCGACATCGTCTACCACGGCTACTACGACATCGGCATCGCCGTGGGCAGCCCCCGCGGGCTCGTCGTGCCGATCGTCCGCGACGCCGATCAGCTCACGATCGCGGAGATCGAGAAGCAGATCGCGGACTTCGGCAAGCGCGCGCAGGAGGGCAAGCTCTCGGTCGAGGAGCTGACCGGCGGCACCTACACGATCAGCAACGGCGGGGTGTTCGGCTCGATGCTGTCGACGCCGATCATCAACCCGCCGCAGTCGGCGATCCTCGGCATCCACGCGACGAAGGACCGCGCGGTCGTCGAGAACGGCCAGGTCGTCGTGCGCCCGATGAACTACCTAGCGCAGTCCTACGACCACCGGATCATCGACGGCCGCGAAGCGGTGCTCTCGCTCGTCGCGATCAAGGAGGCGCTCGAGGACCCGGCGCGGATGCTGCTCGACCTGTAACGGAACACGGTGGCGATCGGCGATGGGAGATCGGATGGGAGTTCCATTCGAAGCGCCCGGCCGATCTCCCCTCTCCTCTCTCCGACCTTCGACACTCGACCCGCGACACCATGGCTGATACCTACGACGTCGTCGTGATCGGCGGCGGCCCCGGCGGCTACACCGCGGCGATCCGCGCGGCGCAGCTCGGCTTCTCGACCGCCTGCATCGACGACGGAACCCGTCCCGACGGGAAGCCCGCGCCCGGCGGCACCTGCACGAACGTGGGCTGCATCCCGTCGAAGGCGCTGCTGCAGTCGTCCGAGCACTTCCACCACGCGGGACACGCGTTCGCGCAGCACGGGATCGACGTGCAGGGGCTGTCGATCGACGTTCCGCGGATGATCGCGCGCAAGGACAAGGTCGTCTCGCAGAGCAACGACGGCATCCTGTGGCTCATGAAGAAGAACAGGATCGCGTTCTTCCACGGGCGCGGGCGCTTCGCCGGACGCGCGGGCGAGGGCTGGGCGGTCGAGGTGGAGGGCGCGGCGCCCGCGAAGATCGCCGCGAAGAACGTGATCGTCGCGACCGGCTCGGTGCCGCGCGCGCTGCCGGGCGCGCCGTTCGACAACCGCCTCGTGCTGGACAACGCGGGGGCGCTCGCGATGACCGCGGTGCCGAAGCGCCTCGGCGTCGTGGGGGCCGGCGTGATCGGCCTCGAGATGGGCAGCGTCTGGCGGCGGCTCGGCGCCGAGGTCACGGTGCTCGAGGCGCTCCCGGCGTTCCTCGGGGCGGCCGACGAGGCGGTGGCGAAGGAGGCGCGGAAGGCGTTCGCGAAGCAGGGCCTCGCGATCCACACCGGCGCGAGGATCACGGCGGTCGGCGCGGGCAAGGAGGAGGTCGCGGTCGAGTGGACCGACGCCCAGGGGGCGGCGCAGAAGAGCGTCTTCGACCGGCTGATCGTGTCGATCGGGCGCGCCCCGACCACGCAGGGGCTCGGCGCCGAAACCGTCGGCCTCGCGATCGACGAGCGCGGCTTCGTCGTCGTCGACGACGATTGCCGCACGAACCTGCCCGGGGTCTGGGCGATCGGCGACGTCGTGCGCGGGCCGATGCTCGCCCACAAGGCCGAGGAGGAGGGCGTCGCCGTGGCCGAACGGCTCGCCGGCCAGCACCCGCACGTGGATTTCGACACGGTGCCGTGGGTCATCTACACGTCGCCCGAGATCGCGTGGGTCGGCAGGACCGAGCAGCAGCTCAAGGCGCAAGGGGTCGACTACCGGGCCGGCAGCTTCCCCTACTCGGCGAACGGGCGCGCGCGCGCGATGGGCGAGTCGACCGGCTTCGTCAAGATCCTGGCCGACGCCGCGACCGACCGCGTCCTCGGCATGCACGCGATCGGCCCGATGGCCTCGGAGCTGATCGCCGAGGGCGTGATGGCGATGGAGTTCGGCGCCTCGTCCGAGGACATCGCGCGGATCTGCCACGCGCACCCGACGCTCTCCGAGGCCACGAAGGAGGCCGCGCTCGCGGTCGCCAAGCGAACGCTCAACATCTGAGCCCGGCGGGGGACGCCGGGCGGCGGCCGCCGAGCGCCGTGCCGCGCCGCCGCGTGAACCGCGCCGCCGATTGGCGGTAAGATCGGCCGCGTGGGGGAGATCGAAGCCGCGGCCGGGCAGAAGGTCGGCGCGATCCTCGAGCGGCGGCTCGCCGCGCGGGGCAGCGCGCCGGACCCCGCGCAGCGCGCCGCAGCGGCCCGGCTCGACCGGCTGGCCGCCGAGCTCGAGGCGTTCCGCGCCGCCCGCCAGTCGCGCCTCAAGCGCCTGATCGCCCCTCCCGAGGTCCCGCGCGGCGTCTACCTGTGGGGCGGCGTCGGGCGCGGCAAGAGCATGCTGATGGACGCGTTCTACGGCGCCGTCGCGATCCGCCGCAAGACGCGCGTCCACTTCCACGCGTTCATGCGCGACGTGCACGAGGAGCTCGCGACGCTCAAGCGCGAGACCGACCCGCTCGCGACCGTCGCGGCGCGGATCGCGAAGCGGCACCGGCTGATCTGCTTCGACGAGTTCCACGTCTCGGACATCGCCGACGCGATGATCCTCGGACGCCTCCTCGGCGCACTCCTCGAGCTGGGCACGGTGTTCGTGATGACCTCGAACTTCCGTCCCGACCGCCTCTGGCCCGACGGCCTGCAGCGCGAGCGGTTCCTGCCGGCGATCCGCCTGATCGAGCGGGAGCTCGACGTGCTCGAGGTCGACGGCGGCACCGACTACCGGCTGCGCACGCTCGAGCGGTCGCGAAGCTGGCTCGTGCCCGCGGGCGCGGACGCCGACCGCGAGCTCGCCCGCCTGTTCGACGCGATGGCCGACGGCCCCGACGAGGAGCGGCGCCTCGCCGTCGAGGGCCGGACGATCGCCGCGCGCCGCCGCGCGGGCAGCGCCGTGTGGTTCGACTTCGCCGCGCTGTGCGACGGGCCGCGCTCGCAGCGCGACTACCTCGAGATCGCGCGGCGCTTCGCGGTGGTGTTCCTGTCGGGCGTGCCCGCGCTGGGTCCCGCGACGGCGGACCTCGCGCGCCGGTTCACCTGGCTCGTCGACATCCTGTACGATCACCGCGTCAAGCTCGTCGCCTCGTCCGCCGTCGAGGCCGAGGCGATCTACCGCGAGGGGCCGGCGGCGCACGAGTTTCCCCGCACCGTGAGCCGCCTGATCGAGATGCGGACGCACGACTACATCGCGCAGCCCCACGCGAGCGGCGAGCCCACCCCCCAGCCCACCCCGCGGCCGAGCTCCACGCGGCCGCGCCCTGACCTTCCCATCGTGACGTCCAACCAGGAGAGACCCGTGGCGACATTCAAGGCGTACCGCACCTTCGAGGAGAACGGCAAGGTCGTGAGCCGGTTCGTCGACATGAAGCTCGAGGAGCTCGACCCGGGCGACGTGGTCGTGCGCACCAAGTACTCGACGATCAACTACAAGGACGCGCTCTCGTACAACGGCGCCGGGAAGATCATGCGCAAGTTCCCGACGGTGGCCGGCATCGACATGTCCGGCACCGTCGAGAGCTCGTCGGATCCGCGCTGGAAGAAGGGCGACAAGGTGATCGTGCACGCCTACGACATGGGCGTCGCGCACGACGGCGGCTACGCCGAGTACGTGCGCGTGCCCGGCGACTGGATCGTGCGCCGGCCCGAGAGCATGACCGCGTTCGACGCGATGACGCTCGGCACCGCGGGGTTCACCGCCGCGCAGGCGATCCACCTGATGCAGCACAACGGGCTCGCGCCGGCGAACGGGCCGGTGGCGGTGACCGGCGCGACCGGCGGCGTGGGCTGCGTCGCGGTCGAGATCCTCGCGAAGCAGGGCTACCACGTCGTCGCGATCACCGGCAAGGCGGCGGAGGAGGCCGCATGGCTCAAGTCGATCGGCGCCGCCGAGGTGCTCGCGCGCCAGTCGATCGACCTCACGAAGATCCGCCCGCTGGGGGCCGCGACCTACGCGGGCGCGATCGACAACCTGGGCGGCGACATCCTCGCGTGGCTGCTGTCGATGCAGAAGGTCGGCGGCACCGTCGCGGCGGTCGGCCTGGCCGCCGACATGAAGCTCCACACGACGGTCGCGCCGTTCATCCTGCGCGGCGTGCACCTGCTCGGGACCGACAGCGCCAATTGCCCGATGGGGCTGCGGCAGACGCTGTGGAACCGGCTCGCCGTCGACTGGCGCCCCGACCGCGTGCACGACCAGGTCCGGACGATCGACTTCGAGGACCTGCCGACGCACTTCGACGCCTACCTGAAGGGGATGGTGCGGGGCCGGACCGTCGTGCGGATCGGGCACGACACGCATCCGTAGCGCCTGCCGCGCGGGCCCGGGGCGCCGGCGGGCGGCGGGGCGCGCGGCCCCGCCGTTGATCCGCCGCAAGGCGGGCGGCCACCGGCCGGCCGACGATGGTCGCCGGCGGTTCCCTCGGGGGGCTTGCCAAGTCTTGTATCTTATATAAGATATAACACCTGACGCCGCGCCCCGCGCGGCGCTTCCCGGGCGCGCCGGGCCGGCGCGCGCGGCGGACGCGAGGAGGACGGGCCATGACCACGACGTACCGCGATTTCCACCGACGCTCGCTCGCGGACCGCGACGCGTTCTGGCGCGCCGAGGCGGCGCTCGTCGACTGGCACGAGCCGTTCACGAAGGTGCTGGACGACGCGAGGCCGCCGTTCGCGCGCTGGTTCGTCGGCGGCCGCACGAACCTCTGCCACAACGCGGTCGACCGGCACCTGAAGGAGCGGGCGTCGCAGCCGGCGCTCGTCTACCTGTCGACCGAGACCGGCGAGGAGCGGAGCTACACGTACGCGGAGCTCCACGCCGAGGTGAACCGGATGGCCGCGGTGCTCGCGTCGCTGGGCGTCTCGAAGGGCGACCGCGTGCTGGTCTACATGCCGATGATCGCGGAGGCCGCGTTCGCGATGCTCGCGTGCGCGCGCCTGGGCGCGATCCACTCGGTCGTCTTCGGCGGCTTCGCCGCGGCGTCGCTCGCGACGCGCATCGACGACGCGCGCCCGAAGGCGATGGTCACGTCGGACGCCGGCATGCGCGGCGGCAAGGCCGTCCCGTACAAGCACCTCGTCGACGAGGCGCTGCGCCTCGCGAAGCACCCGCCCGCGAAGGTGCTGATCGTCGATCGCGGGCTCGACAAGGCGATGGCGCGCACGCCCGGCCGCGACGTCGACTACGCCGAGACGCGCGCGCGCCACCTCGACGCGAAGGTCCCGTGCGCGTGGCTCGAGTCCTCGGAGCCCTCCTACATCCTCTACACGTCCGGGACGACCGGGAAGCCCAAGGGCGTGCAGCGCGACACCGGCGGCTACGCGGTCGCGCTCGCCTCGTCGATGCGGCGCATCTTCTGCCTCGAGCCCGGCGACACGATGTTCACGACCTCGGACATCGGCTGGGTCGTCGGCCATTCGTACATCATCTACGGGCCGCTCATCAACGGCACGACGACGATCATGTACGAGGGCCTGCCGATCCGGCCCGACGCGGGCATCTGGTGGAAGATCGTCGCCGAGCGCAAGGTCAAGACGATGTTCAGCTCGCCGACCGCGATCCGGGTGCTCAAGAAGCAGGATCCGTCGTACATGAAGGCGCACGACGTCTCGTCGCTCGAGTACCTGTTCCTCGCCGGCGAGCCGCTCGACGAGCCGACCGCGCGCTGGGCGAGCGAGTCGCTCGGCGTCGCGATCGTCGACAACTACTGGCAGACCGAGACCGGCTGGCCGATCCTGTCCGCGCAGCCCGGCGTCGAGGACACGCCGCGCAAGTTCGGCAGCCCGTCGTTCCCGGTCTACGGCTACGACGTCCGCCTGGTGAGCGAGTCGACCGGCCAGGACGTCGGCACCGACGAGAAGGGCGTGCTGATGATCGCGCCGCCGCTGCCGCCCGGCTGCATGAGCACCGTGTGGGGCGACGACGAGCGCTTCGTCAAGACCTACTTCTCGACCTTCCGCGACCGGATGCTCTACTCGACGTTCGACTGGGCGACGCGCGACCAGGACGGCTACTACTTCGTGCTCGGCCGCACCGACGACGTGATCAACGTCGCCGGCCACCGGCTCGGCACGCGCGAGATCGAGGAGGCGGTGCAGGCGCACAGCGGCGTGGCGGAGGTCGCGGTCGTCGGCGTCGCGGACCCGGTCAAGGGCCAGGTGCCGGTCGCCTTCGCGGTGCTGAAGGACCCGTCGAAGGTGGCCACGGCCGAGGGCGCGGCGGCGATGCGCAAGGAAGTGATGGACACGGTCGACCGCGAGCTGGGCGCGATCGCCCGCCCCGGGCAGGTGCACTTCGTGACGCTGCTGCCGAAGACGCGCTCGGGCAAGCTGTTGCGCCGCTCGATCCAGGCGCTCGCCGAGGGCCGCGACCCGGGGGACCTCACGACGATCGAGGATCCGGGCGCGCTCGAGCAGATCCGGGCGGCGCTCGCGGCGCGTTGAGCGTCCGCGGGAACCTGCCCGACGCGCGAACATGCAGGGCGGACGCGTTCCGCGCGCCGGGGAGGGGTTCGCGCCGTGATGCTTCCGACCAGCGAGGCCGGCGTCGCCGGCCGACTCCGGGCCTTCGCTGCGTGCCAGCCGGACGCGCCGGCCCTGAGCGCGCCTTCGCTGCGGCCGATGCGCTGGTCGGCGCTGCGAGAGCGCATGGGCGCGACGCTCGCCGCGCCGCGTCTGGTTCGTCGATGCGTTGCCTCGCAACGACGCGGGCAAGGTCCTGAGGTCGGCGCTGCCTCGCTGGGTCGGCTTCAAGGCGTCGGCCTTCGACGCGGAGGCGCACGAGGACGGCCGCGCGCCGCCGACGGCGCTGGAGGCGGCGCTGGCGGGGATCTGGGCCCACGCGCTGGGCGTGGCGCGGGTCGAGCGCGACCACCGCTATTTCGACGACCCGGTCCACGCGCCGCGCGGCGCCGATCTGCTGGCCCAGGTGCAGGCCGTGTTCGGAATCGCTCTCGCACCCGGGGTGCTCGCGGGCGAGGCGGGCACGGTCGAGGGCATGGCGCGCGTGGTCGCGCGGCTGCGGGGAACGCCTGCGGCCTGACGGCGCACGCGAGGCCCGGCGCCCGGGTCGCCGGTGCGCGACGACGCTGCGGCCGCGCGGTCCTCAGCGCGCGGGCGTGGAGGGACGGGAGGCGGGGGCCGAAGCCCGGTAGCCGGCCAGGTCGTCGCGCAGCGCCGCCGCGAATTCCCCGGGCCCGTCGTCGATCGGCTCGTAGCCGAGCGCCTCGATGCGCCTGCGCGTCGTCGGCGAGCGCATCGCCGCCGCGTACGCGCTCTCGAGGCGCCTGACGATCTCGGGCGGTGTCCCGGCGGGCGCGAGCAGTCCGTACCAGGGAGCGACGACGACCGACGGGAACCCCTGCTCGGCCGTGGTGGGGATGTCGGGTGCGCGCGAGATCCGCTTCGGGCTCGCGATGGCCAGAATCCGCAGCGCGCCGGACTGCACGTGCTGCCACACCGCCGCGATCTCGTTGAAATAGGCGTCGACGCGGCCGGCGACGACGTCGATGGTCATCGAGCTCGCTCCCTTGTAGTCGACGCCGAGCATGTCGACGTTCGCGGCCTTGCGGAACCGCGCCGTGCCGCAGTCGTTCGTCGTGCCCGCCCCCAGCGTCGCGTAGGTGAGCTTGCCGGGATTCGCGCGCGCGAGGTCGGCCGGCTCGCGCAGCGAGCGTGCCGGGACCGACGCGTTCGCCACTGGCCCGTACGGGAGGTGGGCGACGCGCCCGATGGCGACGAATTCGCGCAACGGATCGTAGCGGACGTCGGTGCGCGTCACAGGGCCGATGACCAGGTTGCTCAATCTCGCCGGGAGCAGCGTGTAGCCGTCGGGCGTCGCATGGGCGTCGGCCTCCGCGCCGATCGTGCCGCCCGCGCCGGGTCGGCTCTCGACGACGGCGGCGACGCCCCGGTGCTCCGCGAGCGCGTCGGCGATCGTGCGGGACGCGTTGTCGGTGGCCGAGCCGGCCTGCTGGCCGGCGACGATCCTGACCGGGGGATCGGGATAAGGGGCGCGCGTCCGCCGCCCGGGCCGGCGCGGTCGCGCACGCTGCGATCGCGCAGCCCAGCGCGAGGAACAGGGC
Organism: Burkholderiales bacterium; assembly: GCA_046347845.1. Taxonomy (GTDB): domain Bacteria; phylum Pseudomonadota; class Gammaproteobacteria; order Burkholderiales; family Casimicrobiaceae; genus VBCG01. Next base: position 60,201 of record JAXMFH010000007.1, read on the forward strand.
GGCATCCAGTCGAGCGGCCGGGGATCGGATGCGAGGCGGAGGGTGGTCGGCGACGGGCTGCATGCTGGCACGAGCAGCCGCCTCTCCCCGGGGCCGGGGCGGATCGGGCGTCATATAATTCACGATTCGCGCCCGCGAAGGTGCCGAAGCGGCGTCGGCCGCGGCCTCGCGCGCCCCGGCCGCACCCCTCCCCACGATGAGCGACAGCGACCCCGCCGACGTGACCGCGCGCCTGCTCGAGCTCGCGGGGCGCGCGCCCGACGCGCCCGCGCTGCTCGCGCCCGGCCGCGAGACGATGACGATGGGATCCCTCGCCCGTCACGTCGAGCGGCTGCGCGGGACGCTCGCGGCGTGGGGCATCGAGCGCGGCGACGTCGTCGCCTGGTCGAGCGGCGACCGCGTCGACACGGCGGCGGCGACCGCCGTCCTCCCGGTTGCCTGCACGCTCGCACCGCTGAACCCGGCGGCGACCTACGACGTCGTGCACGACGTGCTCGCGCGGCTCAAGCCCAAGGCGGTCGTCGTACCTTCGGACGACGGCGCGGCGGTCGTGCGGGCGGCGAGGGCGCTGGGCCTGGCCGAGGTCACCGTCGGCAGCGCGGGGCGCCCCGAAGCAGGGTCGTTCGACCTCGAGCTCGTGCGCCGGACCGCCTCGCTGGACCGCCGCGATCGACGTTCGCCGGCGTGGGCGCTGATCGGCTCGACGTCGGGCTCGACCGGTCGGCCGAAGCTCGTGCCGCACGGCCACAGGCAGATCGTCGTCTGCGCTCTCGCCACCGGCGAGCGCCTCGGACTCGGGCCGGGCGACGTCTCCGGCCACCTTCGGCCGCAGCACCTCGCCGGCGGCATCCGCAACGCGTTCATGCAGGCGCTCGTCTGCGGCGGCGCGGTGAACGTGCTGCCGGAGAACGATCCGGACGCGCTGTTCGACGAGTGCGCGCGCGGCAACGTCACCTACGTGTCCGCGTCGTTCACGTTCTTCCGCGAGCTCATCGCGCGTCTCGAGGCGCGCGTCCGGTTCGAGCGGGGCCGGCTGCGCTTCGTGCGGATCGCCTCGGGCCGGCTCGAACCGGACGAGATGGACCACCTCGAATCGCTGCTCGGCGTCCCCGTCGTGACCGGGCTCGCTTCCAGCGAGACCGGGACGACCGCGCAGCAGGCGCTGCCGCCGGCGCCGCGCAAGCGCGGGTCGGTCGGCACCCCGGTCGCGTGCGAGGTCCGCCTCGTCGGCGACGACGGGCGCGTCGTTCCGCCGGGCGCCGTCGGCGAGCTCCAGGTGCGCGGCCCGCAGGTCTTCGACGGCTACCTCGACGATCCGGAGCTCAACGCGGCGGCGTTCGTCGACGGGTGGTTCCGGACCGGCGACCTCGCGCGAATCGACGCGGACGGCGACGTCTTCCTCGCCGGACGCGTGAGCGAGGTCGTCAACCGCGGCGGCGACAAGATCTCGCCGGCGGAAATCGACGCATCGCTGCTGTCGCTCCCCGGTGTCGCCGACGTCGCCGCGTTCGCGGTGCCGCATCCGCGGCTCGGGCAGGAGGTCGTCGCGGCGGTCGTCCGCGAGCCCGGCTCGGCGCTGACGGCGCAGGCGGTCCAGGCCCACGTGCGCGAGCACCTGGGCGCGCGGTTCGCGCCGCGCCACGTCTGGTTCGTCGACGCGCTGCCGCGCAACGAGGCTGGCAAGATCCATCGGCACGAGTTGCCGGCCTGGGTCGGCTACGAGCCGGCTATGCTCGACGAGGCAGCGTCGCCGGAGCACGGGCCCGCGCCCACGCCGCTCGAGGCGGCGCTCGCCGGCCTGTGGGCCGGCACGCTGCGCCTGCGCGAAGTGCCCCTCGACGCCGATTTCTTCATGCTCGGCGGCGATTCGCTGCGCGGTGCCGTGCTGCTCGACCAGGTGCGAGCGCTGTTCGGGGCCCATCTGCCGGTCGAGTCGCTGTTCGACGATGCGGGCACCGTGAGGGGCATGGCGCGGCGCATCGAGGCGTCCCGGGCGAAGCCGGCGGCGGCCGCGCGGTCGATCCCGCGCCGTGCGCCGGGCTCGCCCGTCCCGCTCACGCACGCGCAGGCCCGCGCGTGGTTCCTGCACCGTCTCGATCCGGCGAGCGACGCGTACCACGAGTCGCGCCTCTGGCACGTCGACGGCGGCCTCGACGTCGCGGCGCTGCGCGAGGCGCTCGACCTCGTCGCGCGTCGCCAGGCCGTGATGCGCACGCGGTTCGTCAGCGTCGGCGGCGAGCCGTGCCAGCAGGTGGACGACGAGCCCTCGCTCGAGCTCGAGATCGTCGACCTCGAGGGGCGCCCGGACCGGCTCGCCGACGAGGTTCGAGAGCGCGTTGCACGCCCGTTCGAGCTCGACCGCAAGGCGCCCCTGCGATTCGCGCTGTTCCGGCTCGGGCCGGGCCGCCACGCCCTCCTGCGCGTCTGGCACCACATCGTCGCCGACGGACTCTCGTCGTCGATCCTGCAGCGCGACCTGAACGAGGCGTACGCGGCGGTGCGCTCGCGGCGGGCGCCCCGATGGGCGCCCCTCGCCGTCGACTACGCCGATTACGCGACGTGGCTCGCGGCCGAGCTCGAAGGCGCGGCGCTCGACGCGCCGCTCGCCGAGTGGAAGCGGATCCTCGCGGGCGTGCCGACGCTCGCGCTGCCGGCCGATCGGGTCCGGCCGCCGTCGCAGAGCTTCCGCGGCGACGTCGTGACGCGTCCCCTTCCCCCCGACCTCGGGGAGGCGCTCAAGGCGCTCGCGCGGGAACGCGGCGCGACGCCGTTCGTCGCGTTCCTCGCGGCATTCCAGGTGCTGATGTCGCGCCTCGCCGGCGACGAGGACTTCGCGCTCGGGACGCCGGTCGCCGGGCGCCCGTTCCCGGAGCTCGCGCCGCTCGTCGGCTTCTTCGCCAACACGGTGGCGGTGCGCGCCGACCTCTCGGGGTCGCCCGCGTACGACGAGGTGCTCGACCGCGCCCGCAAGCGCGTCGCGGACGCGTTGCGCGGCCAGCAGGTGCCGTTCGAGCGCATCGTCGACGCGCTCGGCGTCGCGCGCGACCCGTCGCGGAACCCGCTGTTCCAGGTCGCGTTCGCGATGCGGGAGCACGGGACCCACGAGCTCGCGCTCGAGGGGACGGCCGTCCGGCGCGATCCGGAGCGGCACGGCCGGGCGAAGTTCGACCTGACGACCTCCGTGCTCGAGGGGCCCGAAGGGACGTACGTGCACTGGGAGTACTGCACCGAGCTCTTCGAGCGGGCGACGGTCGAGCGCATGGCGCGCCAGTTCGAGAGGCTGATCGCGTCGATCGTCGAATCCCCCTCGCGGCCGGTGGGCAGCCTGGCCTTGATGGACGACGCCACGCGGGACCGCGTCGTGGCCTGGGGACACGAGACGGCCCGTCCCTATCCGGACGAGACGACGATCCACCGGCGCCAGGCGGCGATCGCCGCGCGCCGCGGGGACGCGCCCGCGGTCGGCGGGCTCACCCACGCGTCGCTCGAGCGGGCGGCCAACCGCCTCGCGCACGCGCTGCGCGAGGCCGGGGTCGGCCGCGGGACGTTCGTCGCGGTGTCGCACGCGAAGGCGGACGACATCGCCGTCGCGTGGCTCGCCGTGCTGAAGGCCGGCGGCGCGTACGTGCCGATCGACGCGGAGCTCCCGGCGGAGCGGCTCGCCTACATGATGCGCGACGCGCGCGTCGCGCACGTCGTCGCCGACGAGCTCGTCGCGGCCCGTCTCGCGGCGCCGGGCGTGCGCGCGATCGTGCCCGCGCGGGAGGCCGCACGCCTCGCGGCGCTGCCCGACGCGGCGCCGGAAGACGCGAACGGTCCCGACGACGCCGCCTACGTCATCTACACGTCCGGCTCGACCGGAATGCCCAAGGGCGTCGTCGTGCCGCATCGCGCCGTGCTGCGGCTCGTGTGCGGGACCGACTACGTCGAGCTGGGCGAGACCGACCGCGTCGCCCAGCTCGCCAATCCCGCGTTCGACGCGTCGACGTTCGAATTCTGGGGTCCGATGCTCAACGGGGCGTCGATCGTGCCGATCGCGAAGACGACCGCGATCGAGCCGCGGGCATTCGCGCAGGCGCTCGAGTCGGGGGGCGTCACGTCGGTCTTCGTGACGACCGCGCTGTTCAACGCGGTCGCGCGCGAGGCGCCCGCGGCGTTTCGCCGCTGCCGCGCGGTGCTGTTCGGCGGCGAGGCCGTGGAGCCGCGCTGGGTGCGCGAGGTCCTCCGCGCGGGACCGCCCCGGCGGCTGCTGCACGTCTATGGTCCGACCGAGTCGACGACGTTCGCGACCTGGCACGAGGTGCGGGACGTTCCGGATGGCGCGACGACGATCCCGATCGGCCGGCCGATCGCGAACACCGAGGCCTACGTGCTGCGCGCCGACGGCGCGCCGGCGGCGCCCGGCGAGCCGGGCGAGCTCTCGATCGGGGGGCCGGGCCTCGCGATCGGCTACCTCGGGCCGCCCGAGCTCACCGCCGGGCGCTTCGTCGAGCGCGCGATCGGGCCGCTGCCCCCGCGCCGCGTCTACAGGACAGGCGACCGGGTGCGCTGGCGCGACGACGGGACGATCGAGTTCCTCGGGCGCCTGGACCGGCAGGTCAAGGTGCGCGGCCACCGGATCGAGCTCGACGAGATCGAGGGCGCGCTCGTGCGCCTGCCGCAGGTGCGCGAGGCGGTGGTGATGGCGACGGGGGATACGAGCGACACGCGCCGGATCGTCGCCTGGCTCGTCCCGTCGGATCCGGGCGCGCCCCCGCCGCCGAACCTGTTGCGCGAGTTGAGGCGCTTCCTGCCCGAGTACATGCTGCCCGGCGCGATCGTGTGGCTGCCGTCGCTGCCGCTCAATGCGAACGGCAAGGTCGACCGCCGCGCGCTGCCGCCGCCCGGCGAGGCGGTGCGCGCCGGCGAGGGGCTCCGCGTGCCGCCGCGCGACATGTTCGAGGGCCTGCTCGTGCGCATCTGGGAGGAGGTCCTCGGCATCACCGGCGTGGGCGCGTTCGACCACTTCTTCGAGATCGGCGGCCATTCGCTCCTCGCGGCGCGGCTGGTCGACGCGGTCGAGCGGGAGACCGGCCTCGAGCTGCCGCTGACGTCGATGTTCGACGACGATACGGTCGCCGGCATGGCGCGTGCGCTGCAGCGGGGATCGGCCGCAGGGACCGCGCCGATCTTCGAGGTCCATCCGGCAGGCCGGCGTGCGCCGTTCGTGTTCCTGCACGGCGACTTCACGGCGGGCGGCTTCTACAGCCGCGCGATCGCGATGGCGCTGGGCGACGACCAGCCGGTGCTGATCGTGCACCCGCACGGCCTCGTCGACGAAGCCGTGCCCGACACGATCGAGGCGATGGCGTCCGACCGGATCCGCGCGCTGCGCGCGCTGCGTCCGCGAGGGCCCTACCTGCTGGGCGGCCACTGCAACGGCGCGCTCGTCGCCTACGAGATGGCGCGCCAGCTCACGGCCGAGGGCGAGGAGGTGCCGCTCGTCGTGATCGTCGAGGCGCGGGCGCCCGGGCCGGCCGAGGACGCGGGCGCCGCCGGCGTGGAGCGGTTCGTCAAGGTCGGGAAGGGCGGCGAGCCCGAGGTGCTGGTGCCGCGCGACCGCGCTTCGGACGTCGACCTGCGCTATCGGCGCGCGATCGACCGCTACGCGGGCGCGCCGTGGGGCGGGCGCGTCGCGGTGATCCAGGCGCGCGAGTCGGCCCGCGCCGACGACGGAGGCTGGTCGCGGCTCGCCCCCGATTGCGAGGCGCACACGGTGCCCGGCGGGCACGTGACGCTGATCACGAGGCACCTGGCCGAGCTCGCCGCGGTCGTGCGGAGCGCGATCGAACGCGCGTCGAAGGTGACGGCGTGAACGGGGTGCCCGAACGCGCGCGCCTCCCCCACGTCCCGCTCGTGGTCGTCGAGCGCGATCGCCGCGAGGAGAGCGTGCACGAGGGATCCGTGGCCGTGGTCGATGCGGGCGGGGCGATCGTGGCGTGCGCCGGGTCGCCCGGCTTCGTCGCGTTCGCGCGGAGCGCGCTCAAGCCGTTGCAGGCGCTCCCGTTCGTCGCGGCGGACGGTCCGCGACGCCTCGGTCTCTCCGCTGAGCAGGTCGCCGTCGTCTGCGCGAGCCACTCCGGCGAGGCGAAGCACCAGGCCGCGGTCGCCGACCTCCTTCGGCGCGCGGGCTGCCGGGTCGACGAGCTCGGCTGCGGCACGCACGTCCCCGGCGTCTACGCGCTCCTCGACGAGGCCCCGCCGCCGCCGCCGTACTCGCCGCTCGCCCACAACTGCTCGGGCAAGCATGCCGGGATGCTCGCCCACTGCGCGCTGTCCGGCTGGCCGCGCGAAGGCTACCTCGATCCCGCCCATCCGCTGCAGGTCGAGATCCGGGCCGCGATCGCGCGGCACGCGGGCGTCGCCGGGGCGGACCTGGTCCCGGCGATCGACGGGTGCTCGGCACCGACCTACGCGCTGCCGCTCGCGGGGCTCGCGCGCGCCTATGCGAGGATCGCGAACGCCGGCGACGGCGAGACCGACGCCGCGGCCCGCCGCACGATCTTCGACGCGATGAGCGCGCACCCGGACTTCGTGTCGGGTGAGCGGCGGTTCGACCTCGCGCTGATGCGGGCCGGACGGGGCCGCTGGATCGCCAAGGTGGGCGCCGAGGGCGTCCAGGCGGTGGGCCTGCGGCCCGAAGGGCTCGGCATCGCGATCAAGGTGGGCGACGGCGCGGGACGCGCGCTTCCGGCCGCGACCGTCGCGGTGCTGTCGTCGCTCGGGGTGCTCGACGCCGAGGCGCGCCGGGAACTGGCCCCCTGGACGGAGCCCGTGCTGCACAATGCCCGCGGGACGCCGGTGGGCGGGCTCCGGAGTGTGGTTGTCCTGGACAACCGTGCCGGCGGACGCGGCGCGCCGGACGCCGGAGCCCCCCGTTGAACTTGGTTACGATGCCGTGGTCTGTCGGGACGAGCGCGTGCCCCGGCGACCGGCGAAGTCGTGGCCGTCCGGGCGCGTTACCGGGGTTTCCCGGACGCGCGCCCGTCGGCCGGCGGGCATAACAACGAACGAATCAGGGAAGAGCGGGCCGGCGGATGGGCGATCGCGAAGTCGATCAGCAGCTGGTCGAGCGTGCGCAGCGGGGAGACAAGCGCGCGTTCGAGCTGCTGGTGATGAAGTACCAGCGGAAGCTGGGGCGGCTCCTGTCGCGCATGGTGCGCGACGCGGCGGAGGTCGAGGACGTGACGCAGGAAGCGTTCATCAAGGCCTACCGCGCGCTGCCGAACTTCCGGGGGGAAAGTGCGTTCTATACGTGGTTGTACCGGATCGCGATCAACACGGCGAAGAACTACCTGGTGTCGATGGGGAGGCGGGCGCCCACCACGACCGGGTTCGATCACGAGGAGGCCGAGTCGTTCGACGATGCGGAGGCGCTGCGGGACACCGCGACGCCCGAGAACGAGCTGATGGGCCGCGAGATCGCGGACACCGTGAACCGGGCGGTGGCGACGTTGCCCGAGGACCTGCGGACCGCGATCACGCTGCGCGAGATCGAGGGATTGAGCTACGAGGAGATTGCTGGGGTCATGAATTGCCCGATCGGCACCGTGCGGTCCCGGATCTTCCGGGCGCGCGAGGCGATCGCCGCCGAGCTGCGGCCGTTGCTCGGCACCGACGAGAACCGGAGATGGTGATGAACGAGGACATTTCGCGCCTGATGGACGGCGAGCTCGACGACGAGAGCGCGGTCGACCGCACGCTCGGCGGCATGCGGCACGACGGCGCGATCGCGACGTGGATGTGCTACCACGTGATCGGCGACGCGCTGCGCGGCGAGATCGGCGCAGCGGCGCGGGTTTCGCGGCGGCTCGCCGTGTCGCTCGCCGACGAGCCGACGGTGCTCGCGCCGCCGCGGCGCGTCGACCGCCCGGCCGCGTGGGCCTGGGCGATGGCCGCCACCGTCGCGGCGGTCGCCGTGGTGGGCTGGACCGCGATCTCGCTGACCGATGCCCCGGATTCGACCGTGGCGCTCGCGCGCGAGGCCGCTTCGGTGCGCGCCGACACGCTGCGCCCGCAGGTGATCCCCGCCGAGTACCTGCTCGCACACCAGGAGGTGTCGCCGACGACGCCGATCCAGGGGCTCGGGATGCAGCGCGTCTCGGCCGGCGGCGCCGCGTTCAGCCGGTGATCGCGGGAAGGACGATGCAGCCGCGCTTCCTCGAGATGCGGCGCGCGCTCGCGCGCGCGGTCCTGCCCGCCGCGACGGCGGCGGCCCTGGCGTTCGCGGGCTCCGCGGCGGCCCAGGATGCGGCCGCGCTGCTCGGCCGCGCCGCGGACGCCGCGCGATCGATCAACTACACGGGGACGCTCGTCTACCAGCGCGCGTCGAGCGACCAGCGCGCGCCGGGCGTCGAGACGGCGCGCATCGTCCACGTCAACGACGGCGGCGACGAGTTCGAGAAGCTCGTGAGCCTCGACGGTCCCCCGCGCGAGGTGATCCGCCGCGAAGGCGAGGTCCGCTGCTACTACCCGGACGTGAAGCTCGTCCGCGTCGAGCCGCGGACGTTCCGCAACGCGTTCCCGTCGGTGTCTCCGCAGCAGCAGGCCTCGCTCGCGCAGTACTACACGCTGAAGAAGGGCGGCACGACCCGCGTGGCGGGGCTCGAAGCGCAGGCGTGGCTGTTCGAGCCGAAGGATCGCATGCGTTACGGCCACGAGCTGTGGACCGACCCGACGACCGGCATGCTGCTCAAGGCGCGCATGATCAACGAGCGCGGCGAGGTGGTCGAGCAGATCGCGTTCCTGGACATCGTGCTGGGCGCCAAGCTCGGCCGCGAGGCGGCGCAGCCGACGTGGCCGGCGGCGCCCTCCGATTGGCAGGTCAAGCGGGCGAGGACCGGTGCCTCGAGTGCCGAGGAGGCCGTCACCGGCTGGACGGTCGCCAAGCTTCCGCCGGGCTACGTCAAGGTGATGGAAGGCCGGCTCCGCGGGCGCGGCGGCAAGGGCGACGGCGAGGGCGCCGCGCAACTCGTGTACTCGGACGGCCTCGTCGCGGTCAGCGTGTTCATCGACCGGCGCGGCGGGCCGCAGCGGCACGTCGGGCGGGCGCGCCAGGGCGGCCTCAACCAGTTCTCGATCAAGCAGGACGACTACGTCATCACCGCGCTCGGCGAAGCTCCGCCCGACGTCGTCGAGGCGATAGCGATGTCGGTCACGCGCCGCTAGCCCAGGCTCTTCCGAACCCCGGCCGCGCGGGAGGCCCGACTCCCGCGCCGGCCGCAAGATTCCCGCCAGAGGAACCCATGAAACCCCTGCTCACCCGCCCCTTCGCCGCGCTCGCGCTCGCCGCGGCGCTCGCCTCTCCGCTCGCGCTCCCGCCGGTGCACGCCCAGGGCCGCGCGGGGCTCCTGCCCGACTTCACCGAGCTCTACGAGAAACAGGGACCCGCCGTCGTGTCGATCGACGTGACGCAGCGCGCCCGCCGGAACCCGCAGATGCCGGACCTCTCGGAGGACGACCCGTTCTACGACTTCTTCCGCCGCTTCGGCCCGATCCCGCCGCGACGCGGCGCGCCGCGCGAGCCCGAAGCGCAGTCGACGGGCTCCGGGTTCATCGTCGCCTCCGACGGTTACATCGTGACCAACGCACACGTCGTCGACGGCGCGGACGAGGTGAAGGTTCGTCTGTCCGACCGCCGCGAGTTCACGGCGAAGGTCGTCGGCGCGGACAAGCGCACCGACGTCGCGCTGCTGCGCATCGAGGCGAAGGACCTGCCGAAGGTGACCGTCGGCGACCCGGACAAGCTCAAGGTCGGCGAGTGGGTCGTCGCCATCGGCAAGCCCTTCGGTCTCGAGAACACGATGACGGCCGGCATCGTCAGCGCGAAGGGGCGCGACCTGCCGCAGGAGAACCTCGTCCCGTTCATCCAGACCGACGTCGCGATCAACCCCGGCAACTCGGGCGGGCCGCTGTTCAACCTCAGGGGCGAGGTCGTCGGCATCAACTCGATGATCTACTCGCGGACCGGCGGCTACATGGGGCTCGCGTTCGCGATCCCGATCGACGTCGCGATGAACACGGTCAACCAGCTGAAGGAGAAGGGCCGCGTCACGCGGGGCCGCATCGGCGTCACGATCCAGGAAGTCTCGAAGGAGGCCGCCGAGGCGTTCGGCCTCAAGGCGCCGGCGGGCGCGCTCGTCAACTCGGTCGAGAAGGGCGGGCCGGCCGAGAAGGGCGGCGTCGAGCCCGGCGACATCATCCTGAAGGCCGACGGGCGCGACGTGAAGAACAGCAACGACCTGCCGCGCATCATCACGGCGCTGCGACCGGGCCAGCAGGTGAAGCTCGCCGTCTGGCGCAAGGGCGCGCAGCGCGAGCTCACGGTGACGGTGGCCGAGCTGCGCGAGGACGTCGCGCAGACGCCGCGGCGCGGCGGCCCGGCGCCGAAGGAGAAGGCGAAGCCGAACCGCATGGGCCTCGTGCTCTCGGACCTCACCGACGAGCAGAAGCGCGAAGCCGACGTGAAGTCGGGCGTGCTGGTCGAGGACGTGGCGAACGGCGTGCGCGGCAACGTCCAGCCCGGCGACGTGATCCTCGAGGTCGTGAGCCGGGGCGTGACGACCGAGGCGAAGAGCGCCGCGCAGGTGAACGAGCTGCTCGCGAAGCTCGAGAAGGGCTCCGCGGTGACGTTGAGGCTCAAGCGCGGCGACAACGAGTTCTACGCGACGGTGCGGCTGCTGAACGGCGAGCCCTGACCGCGCCGCCGCGGACCCGGGCCGCCGACACGCCACCGTCACCTTGACGCGGCAACGTCGCCATCTTCTGGCGCAGCCTGGGCCGGACACCGGGGATGCCGGTGCCGGCCCGGTGCTGTCGCTGGTCGTGCGCCCCTGGTGCAGCCTCTGCGACGCGATGCGCGAGGCGGTCGCGCCGGTCGCGGCGCGGCACGGAGCCCGCGTGGTCGAGGTCGACCTCGACGCGCACCCCGAGTGGGAGGAGCGCTACGGCGAGCGGGTGCCCGTGCTCGTCTCGGGCGCACCGCCGGACGGCGAGGTGCTCGCGGAGCTCGCGCTCGACGCCGGCGCGGTGGAACGCTGGCTGGTCCGCCATCCGGTCGCGCGCGACCGCGATTTCCGTTAGAATTCAAGGTTTTCCGCACCGCCTCCGCCGGGCGTCCTCCGCAGGCCCCGGCCCGGGCCCGCGCGCGCCCCCAGGGACCCGTGAAGCCGATCCGCAACTTCTCGATCATCGCCCACATCGACCACGGCAAGTCGACGCTCGCCGACCGGTTCATCCAGCGCTGCGGCGGGCTCGCCGACCGGGAGATGGAGGCGCAGGTCCTCGACTCGATGGACCTCGAGCGCGAGCGCGGCATCACGATCAAGGCGCAGACCGCCGCGCTCACCTACCAGGCTCGCGACGGCGTCACCTACCGGCTCAACCTGATCGACACGCCGGGCCACGTCGACTTCGCCTACGAGGTCTCGCGGTCGCTCGCCGCCTGCGAGGGCGCGCTGCTCGTCGTCGACGCCTCGCAGGGCGTCGAGGCGCAGACGGTCGCGAACTGCTACACGGCGATCGAGCAGGGCGTCGAGGTCGTGCCGGTGCTGAACAAGATCGACCTGCCGTCCGCGGACCCGGAGCGGGTGATCGCCGAGATCGAGGACATCATCGGGATCGAGGCGAAGGACGCGATACGCGCGAGCGCCAAGACCGGCGAGGGCGTCGACGACATCCTCGAGGCGGTGATCGCGCGCATCCCGCCGCCGAAGGGCGACGACGACGCGCCGCTCGAGGCGCTCGTGATCGACGCGTGGTTCGACAACTACGTCGGCGTCGTGATGCTCGTCCGCGTGATGAACGGGACGCTCAAGCCGCGCGACAAGGTGCTGCTGATGGCGACCGGCGCGGTCCACCAGTGCGAGCAGGTCGGGGTGTTCACGCCGAAATCGGTCTCGCGCGAGGCGCTCGCGGCCGGGGAGGTCGGGTTCGTGATCGCCGGCGTCAAGGAGCTGGCCGAGGCGAAGGTCGGCGACACGATCACCCACGCGGCGAAGCCCGCGGCGCGTCCGCTGCCCGGCTTCAAGGAAGTGAAGCCGCAGGTGTTCGCGGGGCTCTATCCGGTCGAGTCGAACCAGTACGAGGCGCTGCGCGAGGCGCTGACCAAGCTCAAGCTCAACGACGCGTCGCTGCACTTCGAGCCGGAGGTGTCGCAGGCGCTGGGCTTCGGCTTCCGCTGCGGCTTCCTCGGGCTCCTGCACATGGACATCGTGCAGGAGCGGCTCGAGCGCGAGTACGACATGGACCTGATCACGACGGCGCCGTCCGTCATCTATCAGGTGCTGCTGCGCGACGGCACCGTGGCCGAGATCGACAACCCATCGAAGCTGCCCGACCTGTCGAAGGTCGAGGAGATCCGCGAGCCGATCATCACGGTCACGATCCTCGTGCCGCAGGACTACGTCGGCCCGGTCCTCACGCTGTGCACCGAGAAGCGCGGCGTGCAGAAGGACATGCAGTACCGCGGGCGCCAGGTGGTCATCCACTACGAGCTGCCGCTGGCCGAGGTCGTGATGGACTTCTTCGACCGGCTGAAGAGCGTCTCGCGCGGCTACGCGTCGATGGACTACGAGTTCCGCGAGTTCCGCGCGGCCGACGTCGTCAAGCTCGACATCCTGATCAACGGCGACCGCGTCGACGCGCTGTCGGTGATGGTGCACCGGTCGGTGGCGCAGTTCCGCGGCCGCGAGGTCGTGCACAAGATGCGCGGCCTGATCCCGCGGCAGATGTTCGACGTCGCGATCCAGGCGGCGATCGGCTCGCAGATCATCGCGCGCGAGTCGGTCAAGGCGATGCGCAAGGACGTGATCGCCAAGTGCTACGGCGGCGACATCACCCGCAAGCGCAAGCTCCTCGAGAAGCAGAAGGCCGGCAAGAAGCGCATGAAGGCGGTCGGCAGCGTCGAGATCCCGCAGGAGGCGTTCCTCGCGATCCTCAAGGTCGGCGAGAAATGAGCGCCGGGGCGACGAACCGCGGCGCCCGGGGCGCGAACGGCGGCGTCCGGGCGTCCGGCCGTGAGAGAATGCGGCGGCACCGCACGAGGGCAACCCGGCATCCCCGATGAACTTCGCGCTGATCCTGTTCCTGCTCACCGTCGCGACCGGCTTCGTCTGGGCGCTCGACCGGTTCGTGCTCTCGCGCCGCCGCGCTCCCGACGCGCCCGTCCCGGCGTGGATCGAGTACCCGGTGAGCTTCTTCCCGGTGCTGCTCGTCGTGTTCCTGCTGCGGAGCTTCGTCGCGGAGCCGTTCAAGATTCCGTCGTCGTCGATGCGGCCCACGCTCGAGGTCGGCGACTTCATCCTCGTCAACAAGTTCGCCTACGGCCTGCGGCTGCCGATCCTCGAGAAGAAGGTGGTCCCGACCGGCGACCCGGCCCGCGGCGACGTCGTCGTGTTCCGCTACCCGGTCAACCCGTCGCAGGACTTCATCAAGCGGGTCGTGGGCCTGCCGGGGGACACCGTCGAGTACCGGGACAAGAAGCTCACGGTGAACGGCAAGCCGCTCCCGCGCACCCCCGACGGCAGCTACAGCTGGCTCGAGGGGCTGCGCTTCGAGACCACCGACCGGTTCGTCGAGCGCGCCGACGCCGGGACCGCGCCGCACGACTACACGATCGCCGTGAGCGCGCAGGCGCCGACCGTCTACCCGCAGAACGTCCGGACGTTTCCGGGGCGGGAGCTCTGCGACTACAATGACGGCGGGTTCACCTGCCGCGTGCCGCCCGGGCACTACTTCATGATGGGCGACAACCGGGACTTCTCGGACGACAGCCGCTACTGGGGCTTCGTGCCGGACGACCACATCCGCGGCAAGGCGTTCTTCATCTGGTTCAACTGGGACGACATCTCGAGCCTCGCGTTCAAGCGCGTCGGGAGCGGCATCCGGTGAGGGAGGCGTGATGGCGGCATCGAAGCGGGCGCAGCGCGGTCTGTCGATGATCGGGTTCCTCTTCGTCGCGGCGGTCATCGTCGTCGTCGCGATCGTCGGGTTCCGGATGGTGCCCTCCTACGTCGAGTACTTCACGGTCCAGTCCGCGGTCGAGAAGGCGTTGCGCGACGCGCCGGAACCGACGCTGCCGGTCGTCAAGAAGTCGTTCGAGAAGTACATCGCGGCCGACTACATCGACTCGGTCACCGCCGCCGACCTGAACGTCGTCAAGGAAGGCAACGTCGTCACGGCCTCGGTCGCCTGGCAGAAGCAGCTGCACATGGTGGGCAACGTGAGCCTGCTGCTCGACTTCGACGTCTCGGCGAGCCGCTAGCGCCCGCGCCGCGCATGGCGGACGCGTTCCGCGGGCGGCTCGGCCACGTCTTCGGCACGCCCGACCTCCTCACGCAGGCGCTCACGCACCGCAGCCACGGAGCGCGCCACAACGAGCGGCTCGAGTTCGTCGGCGACGCGGTGCTGAACTGCGTCGTCGCGCAGGCGCTCTACGAGCGCTTTCCGGCCACCGACGAGGGCGACCTGTCGCGCTCGCGTGCGAGCCTCGTCAACCGCGACACGCTCGCGCGCATCGCGCGGAAGCTCTCGCTGGGCGAGGCGATCCGGCTGGGCGAGGGGGAGCTGAAGAGCGGCGGCGCGGCCCGCGGCTCGATCCTCGCGGACGCGCTCGAGGCGGTGTTCGGCGCGGTGTTCCTCGACGCCGGGTTCGAGGCGGCGCGGCGCGTCATCGTCGCGGCCTACGGCGACGAGCTCGCGCTCGCCGACCCCGCGACACTGGGCAAGGACCCGAAGACGCGGCTGCAGGAGTGGCTGCAGGCGCGCCGGATCCCGGTGCCCGAGTATGCGGTCGTCGGCACGCACGGCGAGGCGCACGCGCAGCAGTTCGCCGTCGAGTGCCGGATCCCGTCGCTCAGCGTCGTCGCGCCGGGCGTCGGCCCGAGCCGGCGCGCCGCCGAGCAGGACGCCGCCGAGCGCGCCTGGGCCGAGGTCGCCGCGGCGGCGCCGCCGCGCGGCGGGAGCAGGTCGTGAGCGCGACCCCGGCGCATCGCTGCGGGCACGTCGCGATCGTCGGCCGGCCCTCGGTGGGCAAGTCGACGCTCGTCAACGCGCTCGTCGGCGAGCGCATCAGCATCACGTCCCGCAAGCCGCAGACGACGCGCCACCGCATCGTCGGCGTGCTGACCGAGCCTTCCGTCCAGTTCGTGTTCGTCGACACGCCCGGCTTCCAGACGCGGCACGGCTCGACGCTCAACGCGCGGCTGAACCGCGCGGTGCGCGAGGCGCTCGCCGACGTCGACGCGGTCGTCTGGATGATCGACGCCGCGCGGGTGAACGAGGCGGACCGGCGCGTGCTCGCGCTCGTGCCCGACGGCAAGCCGGTGATTGCCGCGCTCAACAAGGTCGACCTCGTCGCCGACAAGGGCGAGATCCTGCCACGGATCGCCGAGCTCGCGCAGCTGCGCGAGTTCGCGGCGATCGTGCCGCTGTCGGCCGAGCGGGGCACGCAGCTCGACACGCTCAAGGCCGAGATCGGGAAGCTCCTGCCCGAGGGGCCGCCGATCTACGGGGCGGACGACCTCACCGACCGCGACGAGCGGTTCCTCGCCGCCGAGTACGTGCGCGAGCAGATCTTCCGGCGCCTGGGCGACGAGGTGCCGTACGCGACGACGGTCGGGATCGAGTCGTTCGAGCACGAGGGCGACGCCCGCCGCATCCACGCGGTCGTCTGGGTCGACAAGCCCGGCCAGCGCGCGATCCTGCTCGGGCGCGGCGGCGAGACGATGAAGGCGATCGCGACCGAGGCGCGCAAGTCGATGCTGCGGCTGTTCGGCGGCCGCGTGCACCTCGAGGTCTGGGTGCGGGTCAAGAAGGGATGGGCGGACGATGATGCGTCGCTGGCGAGGCTGGGGTACTGAGACGAAAGCGGAAATGGGCGATGGAAAATGGGAGATAGGAGATAGGAGATAGGAGATAGGAGATAGGAGATAGGAGATGGGAGATAGGAGATGGGAGATAGGAGATGGGAGATAGGAGATGGGAGATAGGAGATGGGAGATAGGAGATGGGAGATGGCGGGTCGGCGCTGCCTGTGGCGGCTTTCCCCGATCCTCTTCGTGATGCGTCGCCTGCCCGTGCCGCACGCCCATCGATCTGCGCCCCATCTCCGATCTCGCATCCCCGATCTCCGATCTCGCATCCCCGATCTCCGATCTCGCATCCCCGATCTCCGATCTCGCATCCCCGATCTCCGATCTCGCATCCCCGATCTCCGATCTCGCATCCCCGATCTCGCATCCCCGATCTCGCATCCCCGATCCCCGATCTCGCATCCCCGATCTCCGATCTCGCATCCCCGATCTCCGATCTCACATCCCCGATCTCCGATCTCGCATCTGAGATCTCCGATCTCCCATCTCCATCCGTCCTCTCCGCCCCTCCCATGCCCCGCCGTGAAATCGACCGCCGCGACGACCGCCCGGCGTTCGTGCTGCACGCGTGGCCGTACAAGGAGACGAGCCTGATCGTCGAGGCGTTCGCCGAGGGCGAGGGGCGCGTCGCGATGGTCGCTCGGGGCGCGAAGCGGCCGCGCTCCGAGCTCCACGGCGTGCTGCAGGCGTTCCAGCCGGTCGCGCTGTCGTGGTCGGGCGCGGGCGAGCTGAAGACCCTCGTACGCGCCGAGTGGCGCGGCGGGATGCCGCTGCCGTCGGGCTCGGCGCTCCTGTGCGGCTTCTACCTGAACGAGCTCCTGCTCAAGCTCCTGCCGCGCGAGGATCCCCACCCGCGTCTCTACGCCGCCTACCGCGACGCTCTCGCCGACCTCGCCGCGGGCGCACCGCAGGCGCCGGTGCTGCGCCGGTTCGAGCTCGCGCTGATGGCCGAGCTGGGCTACGCGATGCAGCTCGCCGCGGAAGCCGACACCGGCGAGCCGATCGACCCCGCCGCGCGCTACCATTACGCGTTCGACAAGGGACCCACGCGGCGCGCGCCGCCACCGGGCGTCCGCTGGCCGACGGTGCAGGGCGCGACGCTCGTCGCGCTCGCGGCCGGCCGCTACGACGACCCGGCGACCGCGGCCGAGGCGAAGCGCCTGATGCGCGAGATCATCGACCACCACCTCGAGGCCCGCTCGATCATGAGCCGCAAGGTCGTCCGCGACCTGGCGGCCCTCGAAGAAGAATCCCCCGAATGAGAGCGACCCCCGCATGATCGAGCTCGGCGTCAACATCGACCACGTCGCGACGATCCGCCAGGCACGCCGCACCTACGAGCCCGACCCGGTCTGGGCGGCCGTCGAGGCGCACCTGGGCGGCGCCGACGGCATCACCGTGCACCTGCGGGAGGACCGCCGCCACATCCAGGACGAGGACGTGCGCCGGCTGCGCGAGCTCACGCACATCAAGCTCAACCTCGAGATGGCGGCCACGCCGGAGATGGTCGCGATCGCGTGCCGGCTCAAGCCCGAGATGGCGATGCTCGTGCCCGAAGGCCGCCAGGAGATCACGACCGAGGGCGGACTCGACGTGGCCGGTCAGCGCGCAGTGCTCGCCGGCGTCGTGAAGCGGCTTGCCGACGCGGGCATCCGGACGAGCGTGTTCATCGACGCGGACCTCGCGCAAGTCGAGGCGTCGGCCGCGATCGGCGCGCGCGTGTGCGAGGTCCACACGGGGCCCTACGCGGAGGCGTTCCACGCGAAGGGCCGCGACGCCGAGAGCCCGGCGGTCGTCGCCGAGCTCGCGCGGATCCGCGCCGCGGGCGAGGCGATCCGCGCCTCCGGCATGCGCTTCAACGCGGGGCACGCGCTCAACTACTTCAACGTGCAGCCGGTCGCCGCGCTTCCGGGCGTGCGCGAGCTCCACATCGGCCACGCGGTCGTGTCGCGCGCCGTGTTCGTCGGCATGCGCGAGGCGGTGCGCGAGATGAAGGAGCTGATACGCGAGGGCGCCGAGACGGGTCGGAGCCGGCAGGCATGACGGCGCCTCCCGGGCCGGTGATGCTCGATGTCGAGGGACTCGCGCTCACCGCCGACGACCGCGAGCGCCTCGCGCATCCGCTGGTCGGCGGCGTCATCCTGTTCACGCGCAACTATGCCGACCGCGGGCAGCTCGCGGCGCTGACCGCGTCGATCCGCGCGCTGCGCGATCCGGCGCTCGTGATCGGCGTCGACCACGAGGGCGGCCGCGTGCAGCGCTTCCGCGCCGGCTTCACCGCGATCCCGCCGATGCGTCTCCTCGGCGAGACCTGGGACCGCGACGTGGCGCAGGCCGCGCGCGACGCCGAAGCGCTCGGCCGCACGATCGCCGGCGAGCTGCGGCCGCTCGCGATCGACTTCAGCTTCACGCCGGTGCTCGATCTCGCCTACGGCAGCTCGGCGGTGATCGGCGATCGTGCGTTCCACCGCAATCCCAACGCGGTCGCGCACCTGGCGACGGCGCTCCGGCGCGGATTGAACGCCGGCGGCATGGCGGCCGTCGGCAAGCACTTTCCCGGGCACGGGTTCGTCGCCGCCGACTCGCACACCGACGTGCCGGTCGACGGTCGGCCGATGGCCGCGATCGCCGCCGACGACCTCGTGCCGTTCGGCGCGCTCGTGCGCGGCGGGCTCGAGGCCGTGATGCCCGCGCACGTGATCTACCCGGACGTCGACGCGAAGCCCGCCGGCTACTCGCGGGTCTGGCTGCAGGAGGTCCTGCGCGGCCGCCTCGGGTTCGACGGGATGATCTTCTCCGACGACCTCGGCATGGCCGGCGCGCACACCGCCGGCGACATCGTGGCGCGCGCGGAAGCGGCGGTCGAGGCCGGGTGCGACGTCGTGCTCGTCTGCAACGATGCCGCCGCGTCGGACGACCTGCTGTCGCGGTGGAAGCCGACGCCTCGAAGCGACCTCGCGCGCCGGTGGGCGCGGATGGCGGGGAAGTAGGTAGGGTCAGATCCTCATTTCCCGGTTCCGGAAATGAGGATCTGATCCTATTTGCCGGGCAGCGCCACCGGCGCGTCGCTCATCGTGCGCAGGTAGGCGACGAGCTCGGCGCGGACCTTCGCGTCGGGGATCCCGACGAAGTCCATCGCGCGGCCCGGCACCGCGCGCTCGGTGTCGGCCAAGTAGTAGTCGAGCGCCTCGAGCGTCCACGTGTGGCCCGAGCGGCGCATCGCGTCCGAGTAGGCGAAGCCCGGCGAGCTGCCGGCCTTGCGGCCGACGACGTTCCACAGCAGCGGCCCCTTCGAGTGCTTGCCGGTCTTCTCGGCGTCGTGGCAGGTCGCGCAGCGGCGGTCGAACGTCTTCGCGCCGGCGTCGACGTCGGCCCGCGCGATGCGGGCGTAGAGCGCCGGGTCGGCGGGGGGCGTGTACTTCGACAGCGGGCCGGTGTCGGCGTAGGCGCAGGCGGCTGGCGCGAGGTGGGCGAGGAGAGCGAGGGCGGCGAGGGTGGGGCGCGGGGCGGGCATCGAAGGCGGGACGAGGGATGAGATCGGCGCGATTATCGCATCGGGGCGGCGAAGGCCGGGGTGCCGGTCGCAGTGCGTGCTAGGCGCGTGACGACGCCGTCCGCTGCCAGCTTGAGGGCGGCGGCGAAGTCTGACCGGGCGCGCGATGCGCCGATTACCGTCGACGCGGGCCGGCTCGGCCCGGGACCCAAAGTGGCGGTCGCGCGTCGCACGATGTCTCTGACCTGGGGGGTGGCGCGGCCAGTGCCGCATCCCGGTGGGCCGGAGGGGGCAGGTGAACGCGCCGATGGTCATCTTCGCGCATGACACGCGCCTGAACGCGAGGAGAACCAGAAGGTTGATCGTTGACCTCCGAAGTTGGGCCGGCGCAGACTGATCGCCTGGCAGTCCCCGAAACGACCTGCTTCTCGTCAGGTGCCATTGCCAACCACGAGCCTCGGCCGTACGGGGTCTTGCTCGTCGATGGGGCCAGGGGGTCAGACACGGAATTGGCGGAAGCAGGGGAGCGATTCGCGGGGTCGAGGGTGAAACGAGTCGGGCGAAGCGTAGGGCGCATGGCTTCGACTCTCGCGCATCAACCCCGAACGAAGAGGCGCGTGGACGGTGACGTCCGTGCCTCATAGCCCGACGCCCCCTGCCGCCGGGCAGGAGTGAGTGAAGGAGTAGTGCGATGGACACTCGCGCTTTGGGACCGCGGGGGCTTCGCGTATCGGCCCTGGGCCTGGGGTGCATGGGCATGTCGGATCTCTACGGCGCGGCGGACGAAGCCGAGAGCGTCGCGACCATCCATGCCGCCCTCGATGCCGGGGTCACGCTGTTCGACACCGGGGACTTCTACGGCACGGGGCACAACGAGTTGCTGCTTCGGGACGCCTTGCGCGGCCGCGCTCGCGAACGTGCGGTGCTCAGCGTCAAGTTCGGAGCGCTGCGCGATCCCGCGGGCGGATGGGCGGGCACGGACGCGCGGCCCGCCGCGGTCAGGAACTTCCTCGCCTACACGCTGCGACGGCTGGGCACCGACTACGTCGACATCTATCGACCCGCACGGGTCGACCCGGCCGTTCCGATCGAGGACACCGTCGGAGCGATGGCGGACATGGTCAAGGCGGGATACGTCAGGCACGTCGGTCTGTCGGAGGTCGGGGTGGATACGCTGCGCCGGGCGCACGCCATTCACCCGATCACCGACGTCCAGGCCGAGTACTCGCTGTTCTCGCGCGGCATCGAGCGAGGCATCCTGCCCGCCTGTCGCGCGCTGGGCGTCGGGATCACGGCCTATGGCGTGCTCTCGCGCGGGCTGCTCAGCGGCCACTGGTCCAGGGATCGCCCGGCCAGGGACTTTCGCGCCATCCTCCCTCGCTTTCGGGGCGACAACCTCGATCGCAACCTCGCGCTGGTCGATGCGCTCCGTCCGATCGCGGCGGCCAAGGGGGCGACGGTCGCCCAGGTCGCCATCGGATGGGCGCTGTCCCGCGGCCCGGACGTCGTCCCGCTGATCGGGGCGAGGCGACGCGACCGCCTCGGCGAGGCGCTGGCGGCCGTCGATCTCGCCTTGGACGAGGAGGCGCTCGCGTCGATCGAACGGGCGGTTCCCGCTGACGCGGTTGCGGGCGATCGGTACCACGCCGCGGGGATGGCGGTGCTCGACAGCGAGCGGCAGAGCGGGGTCGGAGACGAAACCGGGGCGGGCTAGACGAGGTCCGGCGGAATCGTCCGCGTCGTCAACGGCGGACCCCGGCGCCCGATGATCCTGGGCATCGGAGACCTGCACGCACCCGGAGGAGCCGGCTCCGGGCCCGCGTCCCGCCGACGCCGGGGCAGCACGCAGTTCGCGCGAGCGTCACGCCAGCCGCGCCGCGCGCTAATACGGATGCGGCCACCTTCCGCCGAGCTTCTTCGTGATGTCCTCGGCGACGTGCGCGACGACGGGCCCGAGCTGCTTGATGCGCGAGTCGGGCAGCCGTGACACCGGCCCCGCGAGCGAGATCGCGCCCAGCACCTCGGCGTGCTCGTCGTAGATCGGCGAGGCGACGCAGCGGGTGCCGATCAGGTGCTCCTCGTCGTCGAACGAGTAGCCGCGCTGGCGGATCACGCGCACGCTCGCCCACATCGTCTCGGGCGCGGTGATCGTGTTCTCGGTGATGCGCGGCAGCCCCTTGACCTTCAGGATCGCCTCGATCTGCTCGTCGGGCAGCGCGGCGAAGATCGCCTTGCCCACCCCCGACGCATGCAGCGGAACGCGGCTGCCCAGCCGCACGATCGTGCGCATCGTCTCGCGGCACTGGACCTGGTCGATGAACACCGCCTCGGTGCCGTCGAGGATCGCGAGGTTCGCGGTCTCGCCCGCCTGCTCCATCAGCCGGCGCATGTAGGGGTGGCTCTCGGCGACCCAGTCGCGCGAGGCGAGGAAGCTCGAGCCCACGGTGAACGCGTGCAGGCCGACGTACCAGTGGCCGAGGTCGCCGGCCTGGTAGACGAAGCCGCCGCGCTCCAGCGTCGAGAGCAGGCGGTGCGTCGTCGACGGCGGAAGCGTGACGCGGTGCGCGATGTCGGTGAGCGTGAGGCCGCCCTCGGCGCGCGCGAGGCAGTCGAGGATCGACAGGCCGCGCGTGAGGCTCTGGACCTGGGCGGCGCCGGTCGAGGTCCCGGAGGGCGTGCGCCCGCGCCGCGGAGGCGCGGGCGGAGGCGGGCGGTGGGGGGTGTTCGGCATGGCGATCGGACGCGGTCATTCTAGTCGCATCGCCGCCGATTCCGCCAGACGGGATCACGTTCCGACAGGCGGGAGCGGAAGGCGGGCGCGCGACGGTGGGCCGCGTAGTACATTGGCGCGGGCCGCCGTCCGAGCCACGACCAGGAGACATGGATGATCGATGACCGATCCGCCCGCGGGACCGCGCGATTTCGCGCCTCCGCCTGCGCGCTCGCGCTCGCCGCGGCGCTCCCGCTCGCTTCCCACGCGCAGGAGGCGTGCAAGCCCCTCGCGCTCAAGAACCCGGCGCTCAAGCTCGACGAGGCGTACCGGATGGCGGAGGAGCGCGCGAAGGCCTGGAAGGCCGACGCGGCGCCCGCCCGGATCACGAACACGATCCTGGGGCCGCTCAAGCCGGACGGCTCGTCGGAGGCGTGGAACATCATGTTCCACTCGCCCTCCGCGAATGCGAGCGTCGCGGTCAACACGTTCCGCGGCCAGCTCACCTGCTGGGCGCAGGCGGGATCGGCGGGCCGTATGCCGGACCTCAAGCCCGGATTCGTGCTCGACGGCGCGAAGCTCTACGCGATCGCGAAGCAGCACGGCGAGAAGGCGATCGCCGACGGGTACTTCGTGATGATCGGGACGGCCGCGGCCCCCTCGAACCGGCACGCGACCTGGAACCTCAACTTCAGCAAGGCCGACGGCAAGTCGTCGCCGCCGACGATCCTGGTCGACGCGAACACCGGCGCGGTCGAAAAGGTCTTGAAATAGGCTTCTGCGGGCGGAAGGACGTCACGCCGGCGCCTTCAGGTGCGGCGCGACCTCGAAGAGCTCGCCCGCGATGTCGACCCGGTAGCGCGCGGCGAGGATCGCCTCGTCGGTGAGCGGCACGTCGGCGCGCGCATAGGCCATCGCGATCGCGCGCCCGAGCTTGCGGCTGTAACCGGCGCTCGTGATCTCGCCGACGTTGCGGCCGTCCATCAGCACCGGCTCGCCGCCCCAGGGGAACGCGCCCGGATCGTCGAACGTCAGGATGACGAGCCGCTTGCGCGGGCCGGCCGCGCGCTGCTTCACGAGCGCCTCGCGGCCGAGGAACGGCGCGGGCTTGTCGAGCTTGACCGCGTAGCCCAGCCCGGCCTCCCACGGCGTCTCGTCGGGCGAGAGCTCCGCGCCCCAGGCGCGGCGGCCCGCCTCGATGCGCAGCGCGTCGATCGTGTAGTAGCCGGCGTCCTTCAGGCCGTGGCGCGGACCGGCCTCGGCCAGCGCGTCGTAGAGCGTCGCGCACTGCTCGACCGGCACGTAGAGCTCGTAGCCCGGCCCGCCGACGTAGCTCATGCGCGCGGCGCGCACGCGCGCATAGCCGACGTCGATGGTCGAGACGCGCGAGAACGGCAGCGCCTCGCGCCCGAGCGGGTCGGGCGAGAGCGATTCCAGCAGCGCCTGCGCCTTCGGGCCCATCACCGAGATCACCGACCACGCGCCGGTCACGTCGACGAGCGAGGCGTGCTCGTCGGGACCGACGTGGCGCTCGATCCACGAGGAGTCGCGCGTCGCCTGCGCGGAGCCGGTCAGGAGGAAGAACTCGCGCTCGGCGACGCGCAGCACCGTGAGGTCGCTCTCGAACCCGCCGCGCGCGTTGAGCATCGCCGTGTAGACCATGCGCCCGGGCGGCACGTCGATCTCGTTCGCGCACAGGCGCTGGAGCACCGCGAGCGCGTCGCGGCCCTTGAGCGTGAATTTCGCGAACGAGGTCTGGTCGAAGACGACCGCGTCCTCGCGGCACGCGCGCTGCTCCTCCAGCACCCAGGGCAACCACGCGGGCGTGCCCAGCGTCGGCGGCGCCGCGCGCTCGCCGCTCGGCAGGAAGTAGTTGGCGCGCTCCCAGCCCAGCTTGCTGCCGAACACCGCGCCCTTCGCGGCGAGCCGGTCGTAGAGGGGCGAGCGGCGCAGCGGGCGCACGGTGGCGAGCTCCTCGCGCGGCCAGCGCATCGCGTAGTGCAGGCCCAGCGACTCGACCGTGCGGTCGGCGAGGTGCCGGCGGTTCGCGTGGAACGGGGCGAAGCGCCGGATGTCGACGTCCCACAGGTCGATCGGCGCCTCGCCGTCGACGATCCACTGCGCGACGAGCTTGCCCGCGCCGCCCGAGTTCGCGATGCCCGCCGAGTTGAAGCCGGCGCAGACGAAGTAGCCGGGGAGCGACGGCGCCTCGCCGAGGATGAAGTTGCCGTCGCCGGTGAAGCTCTCGGGGCCGTTCAGCAGCATCTTCACCTGCGCGGTCTCGAGGCACGGCGTCCGGTGCATCGCGTTCGTCATCAGCGGCTCGAACTGGTCCCAGTCCTCGGGGAGGAGCTGGAACTCGAAGCGCTCGGGGATCGGGTCGACGTTCCAGGGCTTCGCGACCGGCTCGAAGCCGCCCATCACGAGGCCGCCCACTTCCTCCTTGAAGTAGATGTAGCCGTCCGGGTCGCGCACGACAGGATGGTCGGGAGCGACGCCGGGGATCGGCTCGGTGACGATGTAGAAGTGCTCGGCCGCGTAGAGCGGGACGTCGACGCCCGCGAGCCGGCCGAACGCGCGCGCCCACTGGCCGGCGCAATTGACGACGACCTCGCACTCGACCGAGGCCGGCTCGCCGTCGACGACGACGTCGAGGCCGCTCACGCGTCCCTCGCGCGTGCGGACGCCGGTGACGCGCGCGCCCTCGACGATGCGCGCGCCGCCCATGCGCGCGCCGCGCGCGAGCGACTGCGTGAGGTCGGTCGGGTTGGCCTTGCCGTCGCCCGGAATCCAGACCGCGCCTGCCAGGTCGTCGGTCCGCAGGATCGGCGAGATCCGCCCGGCCTCGGCGGGCGTGACGAACTCGAACTCGATGCCGAAGCTCTTCGCGCGCGCCATCTGGCGACGGAAGAGCTTGAGCCGCTCGGGCGTCTTCGCGACGTTGAGCGAGCCGCACGGCTTCCAGCCGGTCGCGAGGCCGGTCTCCTGCTCGAGCGTCGAGTAGAGCTCGATGCCGTAGCGGCTCATGCGCGTCATGTTGCGCGTCGGCCGGTACTGGCCGACGAGCCCCGCGGCGTGCCAGGTCGTGCCGCAGGTGAGCTTGCCCTGCTCGAGCAGCACGACGTCGCGCCAGCCGAGCTTCGTCAGGTGGTAGGCGGTCGAGCAGCCGGCGATGCCGCCGCCGACGACGACGACGCGGGCGCGGGAGGGAAGGGGAGGGGGCATGGGAGGGCGGAGAATGGAAATGGGGAAATGGAAAACGGGGCTGCGCTCAGCGGGACGGTACCGCGCGCGCGATGCGTCGCGCTACGCTCTTGCGATCGACCATCTTCGATCCTCCATTCTCCGCTCTCCCCCTCTCCGTTGCGCGGCCCTCACAAACGCAACGCCGCCACCCCCGCGACGACCGCCACCGCCCCGGCCATCCGCCGCCAGCCGAAGCCTTCCTTCAGGACCAGTGCGCCGATGGCGGCGGCGAACAGCACCGACACCTCGCGCAGCGCCGCGACGACGGCGACCGGGGCGCGCGTCATCGCCCAGAGCGCGATGCCGTAGGCGGCGAGGCTCGCCGCGCCGCCGGCGATGCCGCGGCGCCAGCGTTTCGCGATGTAGACGAACGCCGGAGGGCCGCGCGTCGCGCGGATCCACGCGAGGTAGGGGAGCCCTTCGAGGAAGGTGAGCCAGCAGACGTAGGCCGCGGCGTTGCCGGAAGCGCGCGCGCCGGCGCCGTCGACGAGCGTGTAGAACGCGATGATGATCGCGTTGCCCAGCGCCCAGCCGGCGGCGGCGGCCGTATGCCGGCCTCCCGCGTACCAGGCGATCACGAGGATGCCGAGCGAGATCATCGCGATGCCGGCGAGCGTCGTCGCGGTCGGCCGTTCGCCGAGGAACACGATGCCGAGAATCGTCACGATGAGCGGCGCGACGCCGCGCATCAGCGGGTAGGCGAACGAAAGGTCGCCGCGCCGGTACGCCCCGGCGAGCGTCACGTAGTAGGCGAAGTGGACGACCGCCGAGACCGCCATGAACGGCCACGCGGCGCGGTCGGGCAGCGCGACGAGCGGCAGGAGGACCAGCGCCACCGCCGAGGTGCCGGCGACGATCAGCGCGGTGTCGAGCAGCGGCTCGCCGGCCGCCGACTTGAGCAGCGCGTTCCACAGCGCGTGCAGGAAGCCGGCTCCCAGGACCGCGAGGGTGACCGGCAGCGTGATCTCGGCGGCGGGCATCGGCGGTCAGCGCCAGCGCGCCCGCGCGCCGGGGCCCGGAAAGTCGGGTGGCTCCATCCTGCCGCTACGCGGTCTTCGGCTTGCCCTTCGACCAGCGGCGGCCGCGCGCGCCCTCGGCCTCCGGGGCCTTGAGGCGCGTGTGCGCGAGGACGCCCGCCTGCTCGAGGATCGGGTAGGCGATCGAGCAGACGTGCGAGTTGATGCGCTTCATGTCGGAGATCAGGTCGAGGTGCAGCGACGAGGTCTCGATGCTCTCGACGGTGTTGCCGGCGAGCCGGCCGAGGTGCGAGTCGGCGTAGGCGCGCTCGAGGTCGCGGAACAGCACCTTCTGCGCGAGCAGCTCCTGCGCGCTCTTCAGATCGCCGTTCAGGAACACGCTCATGCCGAGGCGCAGGTTGGCGACGAGCCGCGCGTGCAGGTCGCAGATCTCGGCCATGCCGGCTTCCGAGAAGTTGCGGCCCTTCTCGATCTTCTTGTCCTCGATGTCCGACAGGATGCGCTCGACGATGTCGCCGACCTGCTCGAGGTTGATCGTGAACGAGACGATGTCGGCCCAGCGGCGGCCTTCCTTCTCCTCGAGCGCCTCGCGCGAGATCTGCGTCAGGTAGAGCTTCACCGCCGTGTAGAGCGAATCGACGGTGTCGTCCATCGCGCGGAGCCGCCGGGACAGGGCGCGGTCGTTGGTCTTGAGCACCGTCAGCATGCCGGTCAGCATCTGCTCGACCGCGTCGCCGATGCGCATCGCCTCGCGGGCCGCGTTCGCGATCGCGAGCGGCGGCGAGTCGAGCGCCGAGGGGTCGAGGTGGCGCGGCTTGGCCGGATCGTCCTCGATCGGGCGCGCCGGGAGCAGTCGCTCGGCGACGCGCGCGATCTTCTCGGTCCAGAACATGAAAGCGAGCGCGATCCCGATGTTGAACACCAGGTGGAACGCGACGACCTCCTGGCCGGCGTCGAGGCGGAGCGAGTCGACGAGGCGCAGCAGCGGGTTGACGAGCGGGATCGCGATCACGCAGCCGATCAGCTTGAACAGGAAGTTGCCGAGCGTGACGCGACGCGCCTCGGGCGGCGAGCGCAGCGTCGAGAGCATGCCGAGCATGCCGCTGCCGAGGTTCGCGCCGAGCACGAGGCCGAGCGCCACCGGCGGCCCGATCACGCCGAGCTGGGCGAGGGCGGCGACGAGCAGCACGACGGCGAGGCTCGAATAGCAGAGGATCGTGACCAGCGCGGCGACGAGCACGTCGAGCAGCACGTCGCCGGTGAGCGACGCGAACAGCACCTTGACGCCGGCGGCGCTGACGATCGGCTGGGTCGCGACGCGGATCCACTGGAGCGCGAAGAGGATCAGGCCGAGGCCGATCAGGATGCGCCCGAACCGCCCGACCGGGGTCGACTGCCGGGCGAGGAACAGCACGACGCCGCAGAAGATCAGCAGCGGCGCGAGCCACGAGAGGTCGAACGACAGGACGACGGTGACGATCGACGTGCCGACGTCGGCGCCCAGCATCACGGCGAGCGCGCTCGCGGTCGTGACGAGGCCCTGGCCGGCGAACGCCGCGACGATGAGCGCGGTGGCGGTCGAGCTCTGGATCAGGCCCGTGACGCCGATGCCGGCGGCGAACGCGGCGAACCGGTTGCGCGCGACGCTCCGGCGCAGGATGCGGCGCAGGTCGCCGCCGTAGAGCCGCAGGATGCCCGTGCGCACGATGTGCGTGCCCCAGACGAGCAGCGACACGCCGGCGAGCAGGTTGAGGAGCGTCTGCACGGCGCTAGCGGCCCGACGTCTTCTCGACCTCGCCGATCGCCTCGTCGAGGATGTCGAGCGCGCGGTCGAGGTCGGCTTCGGCGATGACGAGCGGCGGCGAGAGCGTGATCACGTTGCCCTGGCCGATCTTGAACGAGAGGCCGCGCGCGAGGCAGCCGTACATGACGCGCTCGGCCTCGTGGCGGGCGGGGGAGCCGTCGGGGCGGACGAGCTCGAGCCCGAGCAGGAGGCCCACGCCGCGGACGTCGCCGACGAGCGGGTGGCGGCGCGCGATGCCGCGCATCCGCTCGAGCGCGCGCTCGCCCAGCGTGCGTGCGCGCTCGCACAGGCGCTCGTCGTCGATGACGGCCAGCGTCGCGAGCGCGGCGGCGCACCCGACCGAGCTCTTCTCGTGCGTGTAGTGACCGAGCGCGCGGTCGCCGGCGACGTCGAGGTCGCGCCGCGCGATCAGGGCGGCCATCGGGAACACCGCGCCGCCCAGGCCCTTGCCCAGCACGACCATGTCCGGGACGATGCCGTAGCGCTCGAACGCGAACATCGTGCCGGTGCGGCCCAGCCCGATCGGGACCTCGTCGAGGATCAGCAGCGCGCCATGGCGGTCGCAGGCCTCGCGCAGCGTCCGGTAGTACGCCGGGGGCGGGATCTGGACGTCGGTGCAGCGCACGGTCTCGACGATCACCGCGGCGACGTCGCCCTCCTTGCCGAGCACGTAGTCGACGTACCCGGCGCAGCGCGCGTCGCAGCTCCCGCGGCAGCCGAACCGGCAGTCGCGCGGGTCGCACGGCGGGACGTGCTCGGTGCCCGGCATCAGCGGGCCCATGTCGCGCCGGAACACCGCCTCGCCGCCGATCGAGATCGCGTCGAGCGAGGCGCCGTGGAACGCGTCCCACATCGAGACCGTCTTGTGGCGACCGGTGACGACGCGGGCGAGCTTGAGGGCCATGCCGATCGCGAGCGTTCCGCCGGGGGCCAGCAGGACCTTGCCGAGCGGGTCGGGAGCGAGGGCGCCGAGGCGCTCCGCCAGCTCGACGGCGGCGGCGTTCGTGAAGCGGCGCGGCGAGAACGGCAGCGTGTCGAGCTGGCGCTTGACCGCGTCGACGACGCGCGGGTGGCGGTAGCCGACCTGGTGGACGTTGTTGCCGTGGAAGTCCATGAACCGCCGGCCCTCGGTGTCGACGAGCCAGATGCCGTCGGCCTCGGCGAGCGCGTCGAAGCAGGGCGTCGACAGCGACTGGTGCAGGTAGGCGGCCGAGTCGCGGTCGAGCAGGGCGCGCGTTGGCCCGCCCACGTGGTCGCGCTCCCAGGCGCGGCGCAGCGGCGAGAGGTTGATGTCGCCTTCGGCCGTGGGGTCAGATTCGGCCGTGGGGTCAGATTTCAATCCGACCCCGGTTCCTGGGGTCGGATTGAAATCTGACCCCGGTTGCGCCGCTACCACGGCAATGAGTACGTCTTGACGTTGGTGAAGCTCTTCATCGCCTCCTGGACGCCCTCCTTGTAGCCCAGGCCCGAGTCCTTGATCCCGCCGAACGGGGTGAGCTCGAGCCGGTAGCCCGGCACCTCGCGCACGTTGACCGTCCCGACGTTGAGCTCGCGCACGAAGCGCGTGACGTAGTCGAGCCGGTTGGTGCAGACCGCAGAGGATAGCCCGTAAGCGGTCCCGTTGGAAATGGCGATCGCGTGGTCGATGTCGCGGAACCGGATCACCGGCGACACGGGGCCGAACGTCTCGGTCTTGACGACGTTCATCTCCGGGTCGACCCGGTCGATCACCGTGGGCGAATAGAGGGCTCCGCGCCGGACGTTGCCCACGAGGAGCTTCGCGCCGCGGGCGACCGCGTCGTTCACGCGGGCCTCGAAGTTCTTGGCCGCGGCCTCGTCGATGACGGTCCCCATCTCGAGCGAGTCGTCCATCGGGTCGCCGTAGGTCCACGCCTTCGTCCGGGCGACCAGCCGCTCGACGAACGCGTCGGCCACCTTCTCGTGCACCAGCATCCGCTTGACCGCCGTGCAGCGCTGGCCCGAGTTCTTGTACGAGCCGGCGGCGGCGAGGGCGGCGGCCTCGTCGAGGTCCGCGTCCTCCATCACGATGATCGGGTCGTTGCCGCCGAGCTCGAGCACCTGGCGCTTGTAGACCGCTTTCGCGGCGATGACCTTGCCGACCGGCACGCCGCCGGTGAACGTGACGAGGTCGACGTCGGGGTTCACGAGCATCTCGTCGGCGATCTCGCGCGGGTCGCCGGTGACGATCTGCACCATCGCCGGCGGCAGGCCCGCCTCGTAGAGGATGTCGGCGAGCACGATCGCCGAGAGCGGGGTCTTCTCGGTGGGCTTCAGCACCATCCGGTTGTTGGTCGCGACCGAGGGTGCGATCTTGTGGGCGACCTGGTTCAGCGGGTGGTTGAACGGCGTGATCGCGCTGATCGCGCCCTGCAGCGGCTCGCGCAGCGTGTAGACCTTGCGCGACTTGCCGTGCGGCGTGAGATCGCACGAGAAGACCTGGCCGTCGTCGGCGAGCGCCGCGTTGCCGGCGAAGATGAACACGTCGCAGGCGCGGCCCACCTCGTAGCGCGAGTCCTTCTTGCCGATCCCGCACTCGGCGGTGATGAGGTCGGAGATCGCCTCGGCTCGCGAGCGGATGATCTCGGCGGTGCGGCGGCAGATCTCGTAGCGCTGGTAGCGCGTCAGCGTCGGCCGGTAGGCCCGCGCGATCGCGAAGGCGCGCCGGACGTCCTCGACGGTTCCCTTGGGCACGGTGCCGACGACCGCGCCGGTGTACGGGTTGTGCACCTCGATCACGCGGCTGCCGCCGACGCGCTCGCCCCCGATGCGCATCTTCTCGTGGAGGGGTTCTCCGGCGCGGATCGCGGCCAGGTCGGTCATCGTGTTCATCGTCGGGTCATCCGAGTCGGTTGAGCGCCAGGTCGAAGGCGTCGAAGTTGCGCCAGCGGCGGTCGGGGAGGTTCGGCGCCGGGCGGTTCGCGATCAGCGGCACCTGCTGCTCGGAGACGCCCCCGTGCGAGCGCAGCGGCGCGTCGAGCCCCGAGAGGTCGTGGCGCGACCGGCTCGTGCCGAGCGTCCACAGGCGCTCCGCCACGACGACGACGTCGCCCACGCGGTCGGAGGGCAGCTCGTAGCGGCGGCAGGCCTCGTCGCGGCCGAGCACCTGCCAGACCCCGGGCACCGAGCGCAGCCGGACCTCCGCGTCGCCGACCGCCTCCTGCGGCAGGTAGATCGTCGCGAACGAGCCGAGCGCGCCGTGGTGCACGACGTACGGGTCGGTGATCGGCAGGATCACGCGCGCGGCGTCCTTGCCGTACCAGTGGTCGGCGAGGTCCTGCAGGAAGACGATGTTCGGACGCCCGAATGCGTCGGTCTTCGCGTTCATCCCGTGGTCGGCCGTCACGACGACGGTCGCGCCCAGGGCGTCGAGCTTCGCGAGGTAGCCGTCCATCATCGCGACGAACGCGTTCGCGCCGGGCGTGCCCGGCGCGTGCTTGTGCTGCACGTAGTCGGTCGTCGACAGGTAGAGGATGTCGGGACGCTCGCGCCCGAGGAGCGCGACGCCGGCCGCGAACACGAACTCGGAGAGCGCCGCGCTGTAGACCGACGGGAGAGGCATCCCCGTGAGGCCCAGCGCGTCGACGATGCCGTTGTCGACCGCCGTGACCTTGTCCGCCCTCTCGGCCGAGAAGCAGATGCCCTTGAGCCGGTGTCCGAGCAGCGCGCGGAGCTTGTCCTTCGCCGTGACGACGGCGACCTTCGCGCCCGCGTCGGCGAACGCCGCGAGCAGCGTATCCGCGCGCAGGTAGCGCGGGTCGTTCATCATCACCTCGGCCTGGGCGTCGCGGTCCCAGAAGTAGTTGCCGCAGATGCCGTGGACCGCGGGCGTGGCGCCGGTGACGATCGACAGGTTGTTCGGGTTCGTGAACGACGGGACGACGCAGTCGGCGGTGAGGCAGGTGCCGCGTCCGGCGAGGCTCGCGAACCAGGGAGCCGCGCCGGCGCCGATCGCGAGGTTGATGTAGTCGGGCTCGCAGCCGTCGACGCAGACGACGACGACCGGGCGGGTGGGCGGCCGGTAGGTGCGGCCGTGCAGGGTGACGGGGTTCATCGGGGGCTTCGTGGGTCAGGCGGACCGGCGCGCGCGCCGGGGCTTGGGGGCGGGCAGCGGCGCGCCCGTCTTGCGGTGCATGCGCTCGCGGCTCGCCATCACGTGATCGTGCAGGAGGCGCCCGGCCGCGGCCGCGCGGCCGGACGCGATGCAGTCGACGATGCCGCGGTGCTCCTGCAGCGACACCGACGGGATCCCCGTCTGGTCGAGCGAGGCGCGCCGGTGGAGCGAGAGTTCGTTGACGAGGCGGCGGTAGAGCCCGAGGAGCTTCGCGTTGCCGGCGAGCTCGACGAGCCGATCGTGGAACGCGAGGTTCGCCCCGTGGTAGGTGTCGAGGTCGCCGCGGCCGACCGCGCGCTCCATGAGCTCGAGGCGGGAACGGAGGTCGGCGACGTCGAGCGCGCTCGCGTTCTGGGTCGCGCGGCGACCCGCGTACTCGTCGAGGACGGCCCGCAGCTCGTAGATCTCGTCCGCCTCGGCGACGCCGATCTGGCGCACGAACACGCCGCGGTTCTTCTCGAGCCGGACCAGTCCCGCGACCTCGAGCGCGCGGAACGCCTCGCGCACCGGCCCGCGCGAGACCCCGAGCATCGTCGCGACCGAGGCTTCGTTCAGCTTCGCCCCGACGCCGAGCTCGCCCGCCAGGATCATGCGCTCGAGCTCGCGCTGCACGAGCATCGGGAGCGAGCTCGACCGGACGAGCGCGATGCTCTCGACGGCGGCGGGGGACGAGGGCCGCGGCGCCGGCGGGACCGCGCGGGGCCGCCCGGCAGCGCGGGGGGAAGGGGGCTTCGGCATGTTGCGTATTGGAAAGCGTAGGGTGTAGATTGTCAACAATCTGCAATCCCGGCCGGCTACGCTGCCGGCCCGTCCCGATGCTGCGAGCGGAATGCGACGCGACGACGACACGAGGCGGGCCGCCGGCCCGCCGTTGCCGTCCCGCCCGCCGCCGCGTAGCATCCGCGCCCATCGACCCGCGCCGCACCGGCGGGGCGTACGCTACCCCTCCACGCTAGGAGATCACCGATGAACGTCGACCGACCCCTCCGCCGGCTCGCCGCCGCGCTCGCCGCCGCGACGCTCGCCGTGTCCGGCGCCGCGCTCGCGCAGAAGACGCCGCTCACCGTCTACACGGCGCTCGAGACCGACCAGCTCAAGGCGTACCAGGAAGGCTTCAACAAGGCCCATCCGGACATCGAGATCACCTGGGTGCGCGACTCGACGGGCGTGATCACCGCGAAGCTCCTCGCCGAGAAGGCGAACCCGAAGGCCGACGTCGTGATGGGCGTCGCCGCGACGAGCATGGGCGTGTTCGACGCCGAGGGCATGCTGGTGCCGTACGCGCCGCAGGGGCTCTCGCGGATCGCGCCGCAGTACCGGGACGCCAAGAACCCGCCGGCGTGGGTCGGCATGGACGTGTGGGGCGCGACGGTCTGCTTCAACACGGTCGAGGCGCAGAAGCGCGGGATCCCGAAGCCGGAGACCTGGAAGGACCTGACCAAGCCGGTCTACAAGGGCCAGATCGTGATGCCGCACCCGGCGTCGTCGGGCACCGGGTACTTCGACGTCACCGCGTGGCTGCAGCTCTACGGCGAGGCCGAGGGCTGGAAGTTCATGGACGCGCTGCACGAGAACATCGCGCAGTACATGCACTCGGGCTCGCGTCCCTGTGCGGCCGCGGCCAACGGCGAGTACGTCGTCGGCATCTCGTTCGAGTACCGCGCGAACCGCGAGAAGGCGCAGGGCAAGCCGATCGACCTCGTGTTCCCGAAGGAGGGGCTGGGCTGGGACCTCGAGGCGATCGGGATCCACAAGGGCACGAAGCAGATGGCCGCGGCCCAGAAGCTGATGGACTGGGCGGCCTCCGACGCGGCGATGGCCCTCTACGCGAAGAACTTCGCGATCGTCGCGGTGCCGAGCCTGTCGCAGCCGCTGCCCAACGTGCCGGCCGACTACGGTTCGCGGCTCGTCAAGAACGACTTCTCGTGGGCGGCGAAGAACCGCGACAAGATCCTCGCCGAGTGGAGCAAGCGGTACGAGTCCAAGGCTGCACCCAAGTAGCGTTACTCCTGCGTCGCGGCGAGATGGCAGCGCGAACGGCGCAACGTTGGCGCGCGACGCCGGAATGACTCGCCGGATTCGAGCGGCCCCTGCGGGGGCCGCTCGATCCGGCGGGACCGCGTGCACGGGAAAGCAGCCGAGCCCGGCTGCGGAGCCGATCCGCATGCGGACGGAACGCAAGTTCGTTTCCATCGCTAACGGACATCGCTGGTGAGTTCCGAGACCGCAGCCGCCGACGCGCTCCGCATCGAGTCGATCCACAAGGCCTTCGGCGCCTTCGTCGCGCTGAAGTCGATCGACCTCGCGATCCACGCGGGCGAGCTGGTCTGCTTCCTCGGGCCTTCGGGCTGCGGCAAGACCACGCTCCTGCGCATCATCGCCGGCCTCGAGAGCCAGACCTCGGGCCGCGTCATCCAGAACGGACGGGACGTGTCGAACGCGCCGCCCGCCGCGCGCGACTACGGGATCGTGTTCCAGTCCTACGCGCTGTTCCCGAATCTCACGATCCGCGACAACGTGGCGTACGGCCTCGTGAACCGGAAGCGCGACCGCGCCTCGATCGAGGCGCGCGTCGCCGAGCTCCTGACCCTCGTCGGCCTGCCGAACGAGGGACCGAAGTACCCCGGCCAGCTGTCGGGCGGCCAGCAGCAGCGGATCGCGCTCGCCCGCGCGCTCGCGACCGCCCCCTCGCTGCTCCTGCTCGACGAGCCGCTCTCGGCGCTCGACGCGAAGGAGCGCGACCGGCTGCGCGGCGAGATCCGGCAGCTCCAGCGGCGGCTCAGGGTGACGACGATCATGGTCACGCACGACCAGGAGGAGGCCCTCTCGATGGCCGACCGGGTCGTCGTGATGAACCATGGCGTGATCGAGCAGATCGGCACGCCGCTCGAGGTGTACGAGCGGCCGGCGACGCCCTTCGTCGCCGACTTCCTCGGCAAGGTCAACGTGCTGAAGGCCACCTGCGTCGGCGGCGGCCGCTACCGCGTCGGCAGCAAGGAGATCGCGACGAAGGCGAACGGCATCGCCCCGGGCGGCGCGGTGCGCCTGTACCTGCGGCCCGAGGACCGGATCCTCGCGGACTCGGGCCCGGTCGAGACGATGCCCAACGCGCTGTCGGGCGTCGTTCGCAACGTCGACTTCCTCGGCACCTACTGCCTCGCGAGCCTCGACGTCGACGGCTTCGACGGCCAGCGGATGCTCGTCTACTTCTCGCTCAACCAGACGCTCGAGCTCGGCGTCCGCGAAGGCGCGCGCGTCGCGTTCGCGCTGCGCGGCGACCGCGTCCGCGTCTTCGCGGCGTGAGCACGCTCGCCGTCCAGGAACCGGCCTCGGGCGGTCCCGGCCGGCTCGCGCTCGCGGGGGAGGCGCTGGCGGCGCGCGGCGGGCTCGTGCTCGTGGCCGCGGGCCTGTTCGTGTTCCTGACGGTGCCGCTGGTCGCGATCCTGATCCGCGCCGTCGAGGACAAGTCCGGCGCGTTCGTCGGGCTCGCGAACTTCGCCGAGTACTTCGCCTCGCCCGCGTTCTCGCGCTCGGCCGGCAACACGCTGACCTTCGCGGTGCTGACGACGCTCCTGACGGTGCCGCTCGCGTTCACGTTCGCCTACGCGATCCAGCGCAGCTGCATCGGCGCCAAGTGGCTGTGGCGCAACATCGCGCTCGTTCCGATCCTCGCGCCGTCGCTGCTCGCGGCGCTGTCGTTCATCTACCTGTTCGGCAACCAGGGGACGCTCAAGGCGCTCCTGCCGTGGTTCGGCCTGACGACGATCTACGGGTTGCCGGGCATGGTGCTCGCGATGACCTTCTCGGCGTTTCCGCACGCGGTGATGATCCTGCTCGCGGCGCTGTCGCTGTCCGACGCCCGCCTGTACGAGGCGGCCGACTCGATGGCGACCTCCGAGTGGCGCAAGTTCGTCACGATCACGCTCCCCGGGGCGCGCTACGGCCTGATCTCGGCCGCGATGGTCGTGTTCACGATGGCGGTCTCCGAGTTCGGCGTGCCGAAGGTGATCGGCGCGAACTACAGCGTGCTCGCGATCGACATCTACAAGCAGGTCATCGGCCAGCAGAACTTCCAGATCGGCGCCGTGGTCGGCCTGATCCTGCTCGTACCGGCGCTCGTCGCCTTCTTCGTCGACCGGGCCGTGCGCGTCCGCCAGAAGGCGCTCCTGTCCGCCCGCAGCGTCCCGTACGTGCCGCGCCCCTCGAAGCTGCGGGACCGGCTGATGCTCGCGTTCGTGCTCGTCATGTCGGCGGCGATGCTGACCATCATCGGGATGGCGGTGTTCGGGTCGTTCGTGAAGGTCTGGCCGTACAACCTGTCGTTCACGCTCAACCACTACACCTACGGCTTCGAGGAGGCGGGCGTCGAGAACGCCTACCTCAACAGCCTGGTCATGGCCGCGTGGTGCGCGGCGGCCGGGGCGACGCTGACTTTCGCGGGCGCCTACTGGCTCGAGAAGACGCGCGGCGCCGACCTCGTCCGGCCGGTCGTGCGGCTGCAGGCGATGCTGCCGATGGCGATCCCGGGCCTCGTGCTCGGCATCGGCTACATCCTGTTCTTCAACCACCCGGCGAACCCGCTCAACGTCCTCTACGGCACGATGACGATCCTCGTGCTCTCGACGATCATCCACTTCTACTCGTCGTCGCACCTGACCGCGGTCACGGCGCTCAAGCAGCTCGACAACGAGTTCGAGTCGGTCTCGGCGTCGCTCAAGGTGCCGTTCTACAAGACGTTCTGGCGCGTGACCGTGCCGGTCTGCCTGCCGTCGATCGTCGACATCAGCCGCTACTACTTCGTCAACGCGATGACGACGATCTCGGCGGTCGTGTTCCTGTACTCGCCCAAGACGATGCTCGCGGCGATCTCGATCGTCCAGCTCGACGAGGCCGGCGCGATCGGCTCGGCCGCGGCGATGGCGACGCTGATCGTCGTGACGTCGGGCATCGTCACGCTCCTCTCGTTCGCGGCGGAGGGCTGGCTCCTGCGCCGCACGCAGGGCTGGCGCCGCGCCGGCCCCGCCCGCTGACCCGATTCCCCGGAGGAACCATGGGACTCCATTCCCGCGATCCGATCCTGCTCACGCCAGGGCCCCTCACGACCACGCTCGAGACCAAGGCCGCGATGCTCCGCGACTGGGGCTCGTGGGACGCCGCGTTCAACGCGGTGACCGCGAACGTACGCCGGCGCCTCCTCGACATCGTGAACGGCCACGCGACGCACGTCTGCGTGCCGATGCAGGGGAGCGGCACGTTCTCGGTCGAGGCGGCGGTCAACACGACGGTGCCGCGCGACGGCCACCTGCTCGTGCTGATCAACGGCGCCTACGGCAAGCGCATGGCGAAGCTCGCGCAGATGATGGGGCGGCGCGTGTCGACGTTCGAGACCGCCGACGACGTCCCGACGACCGCCGACGACGTCGACCGGCTGCTCGCGAAGGACGCGTCCATCACGCACGTCGGATTGATCCACTGCGAGACCTCGACGGGCATCCTGAACCCGCTCGCGGCGATCGCGGCCGTCGTGGCGCGCCACGGCCGCCGCCTGATCGTCGACGCGATGAGCTCGTTCGGCGCGCTGCCGATCGACGTGTCGGCGACGCCGATCGACGCGGTGGTCGCCGCGTCGGGCAAGTGCATCGAGGGACCGCCCGGGATGGGCTTCGTGATCGTTCGGCGCTCGACGATCGAAGGCTGCGAGGGACGCTCGAGCTCGCTCGCGCTCGACCTCTACGACCAGTGGGTCTACATGGAGAAGACGACGCAGTGGCGCTACACGCCGCCCACGCACGTCGTCGTCGCGTTCAACGCGGCGTTGGAGCAGTATGTCGCCGAGGGAGGCCAGCCGGCGCGGCTCGCGCGCTACACGGCGAACGGCGAGGCGCTCGTCGCGGGCATGCAGGCGCTGGGCTTCCGCGTGTTCCTCGACCCGGCGATCCAGGCGCCGATCATCTACACGTTTCACGCGCCGGCCGACCCGGCCTACGATTTCAAGCGCTTCTATGCCGAGGTGCGCGATCGCGGCTTCATCCTGTATCCCGGCAAGCTCACGCAGATCGAGACCTTCCGCGTCGGCTGCATCGGCGCGATCGGGCCGTCCGAGATGCGGCAGGCGGTGCTCGCGGTCGGCGACGCGATGCGGGCGATGGGCATCCGCAACGTGACGCCGGCGGTCGCGCGGGCGGCGTAGCGGCTTCTCGGTAAGGCGGGCTTCAGCCCGACGCTTTTCCCCGCGCGGGCACGAGGACTCAGCGCCCGAGGCCGCACAGCTCGGCGAGCCACGGGTAGAGCGGGGCGTCCGCGTCGATCGCACCCAGCCGGATCAGCGCCGAGAGCGCGACGAGGCTCGCGTCGGCGGTGAGCGCGTCGGGCGGCTCGCTCTGCGCGAGGAGGGCGGGTACCCCGGAGAGCGGCACGAACCGGTGCTCGACCGCCTCGCCGTCCTGGTTCGCGGGGACGAAACTTCGCGGCAGCCACAGGTCGTGGACGTGGATCGTCTCGTGCTGCAGGCCGTCGGGCTGCATCCGGCGTACCTGCACCGTGCCCGAGGGACGCGCCTGCGAGGCGAGCGCGGCGTCGATGCCGGCCTCCTCCCACGCCTCCTTGACGAGCGTCCCGGCGACGGTGGCGCCGGCGGCGATGCCGCCGCCCACCAGGTTGTCGAGCATCCCCGGGTCGATCGCCTTGGCGGGGCTGCGGCGGGCGATCCACATCGCGGCGCCCGATCCGGTGTCGACGAGGCCGTTCACGTGGACCGCGCGCGTCCGGATGCCGAAGTAGCGGGCGGCGGCGCGCTCGAGCAGGAAGGCGGGCGGACGGGCGTCGTTCGGGCGCACCTCGTAGCGCTCGTCGCGCCACGCGGAGAGCGCTCCCTCCGCCGCGAGCGCGCGGGCGACGCGGTCCATCGCCGCGGTGCGCGCCTCGGACGACGCGCATCCGGGAGCGAAGGCGATGCGCGAGCCGTCGCGGACGAACACGTCGGAAAAGGCGGCGACCCGCGACGCGCGCGCCACGGTGAGCTCGCCCGCGAGCGCGCCGTCGGCCTCGAGGCGCACGAGCGGAACGCTCGGCGGTGCGAGCTCCCGCGCGAGGCGCGCGTGCAGCAGGGGTAGAATCGCGTCCTCGATCATCCACGCATTCTAGCGATGCCCGCGACGACGGTACGGAGCGCCCGATGACGGCGAGAATTCTCGATGGCAAGGCGCTCGCCGCGAAGGTGACCGACGAGGTGCGCGCGGCGGTGGCGGCGCGGGTCGCCCGCGGCCGCCCGGCGCCGGGGCTCGCCGTGGTGCTGGTCGGCGAGAACGCGGCCTCGCAGGTGTACGTGCGCAACAAGCGCAGGACGACCGAGGGTGTCGGGATGCTGTCGTTCGCGCACGATCTCCCGGCGGACGTGCCCGAGGCCGAGCTGCTCGCGCTCATCGACCGGCTGAACGCCGATCCCACGGTGTCGGGGATCCTCGTGCAGTTGCCGCTTCCCGCGCACGTCGATCCCGAGCGCGTGACCGAGCGCATCGATCCGCGCAAGGACGTCGACGGCTTCCACCCGTACAACGTCGGCCGCCTCGTGCAGAAGCGTCCGACGCTGCGGCCGTGCACGCCGTACGGCTGCATGAAGCTCCTCGAGGCGACCGGCGAGCCGCTCGCCGGCAAGCACGCGGTCGTCATCGGCCAGTCGAACATCGTGGGCCGCCCGATGGCGCTCGAGCTCCTGATGACGCGGTGCACCGTCACGATCTGCCACTCGGCGACGCGCGACCTGCCCGGCATCGTCCGTCAGGGGGACATCGTCGTGGCCGGCGTCGGCAAGGCGAAGTTCGTCGCGGGCGACTGGGTGAAGCCCGGCGCCATCGTGATCGACGTCGGCATCAACCGGCTGCCCGACGGCAAACTGTGCGGCGACGTCGATTTCGACGCGGCGAAGGAGCGCGCCGCCTGGATCACGCCGGTCCCCGGCGGGGTCGGGCCGATGACCATCGCGATGCTGCTGTCGAACACGCTGCGCGCCGCCGAGCTGCAGGATCCGCGTCAGCGTCCGCCGGGCCAGGTCCCGTCGTGACGCGAGGCGGTGTCGGACACGGTGTCTGACTCCGTGTCCGACACCGGTTCGACGTGATCCGCACGGGCCGGTGGCGGCCGGACTTCCTACGCCCCCCGCAAGTGCCACGCCTTCGGGCGCGTGAACGTCTGGATGCCGTAGGTCGACAGCGTGAGGCCGATGCCCGAATGCTTGACGCCCGACCACGGCAGCCGCGGGCTCACGCGGTCGCAGCAGTTCCAGTAGACGCTGCCGGCGTTCACGCGCGCGAGGATGCGCTTCGCGCGCCGCTCGTCGTGCGTGTAGACGCCCGCCGTGAGGCCGTACTCGGTGTCGTTCATCAGCGCGACCGCCTCGTCGTCGCCGTCCACCGCCTGGATGCCGATGATCGGGCCGAAGCTCTCCTCGCGCATCACCGCCATCGTGTGATCGACGTCGACGATCACCGTCGGCTCGAAGCGGTTGCCTTTCCCGGCGACGGGCTTTCCGCCGAGCAGCACCTTCGCGCCCTTCTTCCTGGCGTCCGCGACCTGCCGTTTGAGCACGTCGAGCTGCGGGCGGCGCGTCACCGCGCCCAGATAGGTGGCCTCGTCCATCGGATCGCCGGCCTTGTAGCCCCTGACCTCGGCCACGAACGCGTCGACGAACGGCCGGTAGATCGACCGGTGCACGTAGATGCGCTCGACCGAGCAGCACGACTGGCCGGTGTTGTAGAACGCGCCGTCGGCGACGCCCGCCGCCGTCGCCTTGACGTCGACGTCCTCGCAGACGTAGATCGGGTCCTTGCCGCCCAGCTCGAGCTGCACCTTGATCATTCGCCGACCGGCGATCGCCGCGATCTTCGCGCCGGTCGCGTAGGATCCGGTGAAGAACACGCCGTCGACCGGCTGGCGCAGGAGCGCCGCGCCGGTGTCGCCGCCGCCGATCACCGGGACGAACACGTCCTCGGGCACGCCGGACTCGTGCAGAAGCTCGGCGATGTGGAGCCCCGTCAGCGTCGCATGCTCGGACGGCTTGTAGAGGACCGCGTTGCCCGCCACGAGCGCGGGCACGAACACGTTGCCGCCGACGAAGTACGGGTAGTTCCAGGCCGAGATGTTCGCGACGACGCCCAGGGGCTCGTGCGAGATCCGCTCCTCGAGCTTGCCCGCGTAGTCGACGAGCACCCTCTCGTCGCGCAGCGTGCGCGCCGATTCGGCGAGGAAGAAGTCGAGCCGCGTGAGCAGGCCCTTCAATTCGTTGCGCGACTGCCGGATCGGCTTGCCGACCTCCTGCGTCAGCGTGCGCGCGAGCGTTTCCTCGAGCGCGACGACGCGCTCGCGAAAGCGCGCGATCGCCTCGAGGCGCTTGCGGATCGGGACGGCCGCCCAGCGCGGCTGCGCTGCGCGGGCCTGCCGGTACTTGGCGGCGACCGAGCGCGCATCGTCGGTGGGCACTTCGGCGATCGTGGCGCCGTTCCAGGGATTGACGATCTTCATAGTGCGTAGGCGGCGTTCTTGTGCAGGCTGGCGTGGTTGAGGAACTCGTCGAGGATCGGACGGTCGTCGATGTAGGAGGGATCGCCCTCCGGGTGGAACTCCGGGTGCCACTGGACGCCGAACACGTAGGAGGGACCGGACCAGCGGATCGCCTCGACGATCCGGTCGGGCTCGGACCACGCCTCGACGGCGAGGTTGCGGCCGAGGTCCTTCACGGCCTGGTGGTGGATCGAGTTGGTCTTGACGAGCGCCACGCCCGGGTAGAGCTTCGCGAGGCCCGAGCCGGGCACGATCGCGGTCGCGTGCGTGTTCCTCTCGTAGATCTCCCAGTTGCGGTGGACGAGCGCGCCGGGCACCTGCGTGCCGAGGTCCTGCCACAGCGTGCCGCCCATCGCGACGTTGAGCACCTGCGCGCCGCGGCAGACGCCCAGCACCGGCTTGCGTTGCGCGACGAACGCGTTCAGGAGCCCGATCTCGTACTCGTCGCGGATCCGGTCGCCGTTCCATTCGGGGCGGATCGCCTTCTCGCCGTAGGTCTCCGGGCACACGTCCGAGCCGCCCATCAGCACCAGGCCGTCGAGCTCCTGCGCATAGGCGTCGAGCGTGACGCGGCTCGCCTCGCGGCGCGTGCGCCCGTCGGGCGAAGGGATCATGAACGACAGCACGTCTCGCTGCATCAGCCAGTGCGCGACGTTCTGCTCGATGTACTGGAGCGTCATCCCCTTGAAGATCGCGCGCTTCGGATCCTCGTGGAAGAACGACGCGGAGATGCCGATCTTGAGCATGGCGGTCGCTTCGGGTCGCGGTTCAGAGCGCCGAGGCGAACAGCGCCTCGAAGTCCGCCTTCGTGCACTTGCGCGGGTTGGTCTGGTGGCAGAGGTCGGCGTACGCGACCTCGACGAGCCGCGGCAGGTCGGCGCGGGTGACCGCACGACCGCCGGTGAGGCCGGAGAGCTTCGCCGGGAGACCGACCGTCCGCTTGAGCTCGCGCAGCCAGGCGACGAACGACGCGGCCCGCGACTCCTCGCTGCCCGACGCGCCGCCGGGGGCGCCGCAGACGCGCGCGAGCTCGGCCATCTTCGCGACGGCCGAGGGCAGGTTGAAGCCCATCACGTGGTCGATCATCACGCCGTTCGCGAGGCCGTGGTGCAGGTCGGCGACCGTCGACAGCGCGTGCGCGCACGAGTGCACCGCGCCGAGGTCCTTCTGGAAAGCGATCGCGCCCATCATCGACGCCATCAGCATCTCGCCGCGCGCGGCGAGGTTCGCGCCGTCGCGCACCGCGGTCGGCAGCGCGCGCGCGGCGATGCGCGCCCCTTCGAGCGCGATCCCGTCGCAAAGAGGGTGATAGGCGGGCGACAGGTAGGACTCGACGTTGTGCGTGAGCGCGTCCATGCCGGTCGCGGCCGTGACGGCAGGGGGCAGGCCGAGCGTCAGTTCCGGATCCGCGAACACCTGCTTCGCGAGGATCTTCGGCGAGAACACGATCCGCTTGACGTGCGTATCGTCCTCGGAGACGACCGACGAGCGCCCGACCTCGGAGCCGGTGCCGGCGGTCGTCGGCAGCGCGACGAACCAGGGGATCGCGTCGGGAATCGCGCGCACCTTCGGGTGGTCCCACGCGTACTCGAGCGCGCTCCCGCCGGCCGTGCCGATCACGCCGACGATCTTCGCGACGTCGAGCGCCGCGCCGCCGCCCAGTCCCACCACGCAGTCCGCGCGGTGCGCGCGGAAAGCCTCGCCGCCGGCATTCGCCTGCGAAACGGTCGGGTTGCCCCAGATGCCGTCGAACACGGCCACGTCGAGGCCGGCCTTGCGCAGCCCGTCGGCGATGCCGACGGCGACCGGCAGCTTCGCGAGCGCGCGGTCGGTGACGAGCAGCGGGCGCCGGAGCCCCTGCTCGGCGAGGTGCGGGCCGGCGAGCTTCGCGGCGCCGGGGCCGAAGTGGATCGTGGTCGGGAAGGCGAAACGGTCGATCGTCATGGGCGTTCGAGGCGCACGAAGCGCAGTTCCAGGATGTCGTTGGGCCACATCGCCACCGCCACGTCCCTGCGCATCGCCCAGGCGAGCGTCCGGCGGTAGAGCGGGAGGAGGGGGAGGTCCGCGGCGATGAGGGCGAGCGCGTCGCCCACGAGGGCGCGGCGCCGCGCGGGGTCGGGCTCGACACGGATCGCATCGATCGTCGCGTCGAGCTTCGGATTCGAATAGCGGCCGGCGTTGAACGAGCCGAGGCCGCCCTCGCCGTAGGTTCGCACGAGGGCGTTGAGCGTGGGCCACGGATCGGTGGTGGGCGTCCAGCCGACCTCGAAGAAGCCGGTCGTGGCCGAGGTGAGCTTCGGGAAGAACTGC
The DNA here is from genome assembly GCA_046347845.1 of Burkholderiales bacterium. Taxonomy (GTDB): domain Bacteria; phylum Pseudomonadota; class Gammaproteobacteria; order Burkholderiales; family Casimicrobiaceae; genus VBCG01. The sequence continues at coordinate 104,339 of JAXMFH010000007.1, forward strand.
GCGCCGGGAGCGGCCTGCAGGCTCGCGCGGATCCCGACCTGGGCGAGCATGCCGGCGATGGCCTGGCAGGCGGCGGCGCGCCAGGCGATGTTGACGCAGTCGAGCGCGACGTCGAAGCCGTCCGGGTAGCCCGCCTCCTTGAGCAGCCGGCGCGCGGTCTCGGGCTCGTAGGGCAGCCGGCGGTCGAGCGCGGCCGCGTAACCGTCGACGCGCTTCGAGACGAACGAGCCGGTGGGCGCGGCCTGGCCGCGCAGCACCTTCGCGACGATCGCGTCGGCGTCGATCGCGTGCGCGACGGCCTGGCGCACGCGCAGGTCCTTGAACGGATTGCGGCCCCTGACCGACGAGGATTCGAGCTCCGGGCGCCACTGGTCGAAGCCGAGGTACTGGGTCCCGATGTCCTCGGTCTCGGTGATCCGCACGCGGCCCTCGCGCCTGAGCCGCGCGATGTCCTGGAACGGCGGGTCGATCACGAGGTCGACCTGTCCGCTCGCGAGCGCGGCCATCCGCGTCGCGTCCGACGCGATGACGAGGAACTCGGCGGCGTCGACGTCGCCGCGCTTCCCCCACCAGCCCTCGTGGGCCGCGAGGCGCACGCGCTGGTCCGCCTCGTAGGAAACCAGCCGGTAGGGACCGGTGCCGTTCGCATGGCGGACCGCGTAGGTCTCCTGCTTCGCGTTGAAGTCCTGCGGCTGCAGGACGCCGTGCCTGGTCGCCCACGCACGGCTCATGATGCCGATGAAGACCAGCTTCTCGGGCAGGAACGCGTCGGGCGCGGCGGTCGAGACGTCGACCGTGTTCGCGTCCACGCGACGGGCGCCGGTCACGCCGCGGAGCTGGAACGAGCGCTGCGAGGTCTTCGCGAGCGCCCGCCCGATGGAGAACACGACGTCGTCGGCGGCGAGCGGCGTGCCGTCGTGGAAGCGCACGTCCGGTCGCAGCCGGAACCGCCAGGTCCGCGCGTCGACCGTCTGCCACGAAAGCGCGAGCGACGGCTCGAGCCCGAAGTCGCGGTCGCGCGCGACGAGCGACTCGTAGACCTGGAACACGACGCGCGAGTGGTAGAGCAGCGCGATCGCGTGCGGGTCCATCGTGTTGGGATCGTTCCCGCTCGCCACGCGCAGCGACGCGGCGTCCGCGGGGCGCGCGAGCGCGAACGCCGCGGCGAGAACCGCGGCGGCCGCGAGGCGCGGGAACGCCGGAGGCATCAGACGATCTCGAAGTAGCGCTTCAGCTCCCAGTCGGTCACCGCGTCCTGCCACTGCCGCCACTCCCATTCGCGGGTGGCGGCGTAGTGGTCGACGAACTCGTCGCCGAACCAGTCGCGCGCCGCGTCCGAGTGGCGGAAGATGCGCGTCGTTTCGGCGAGCGAGCGCGGCGCGCGCGGGACGTCCTCGCCGCCCTTGTTGGTGCCCTCGATCGGCGGCGCCTTGAGCTTGAGGTTCTTCTCGATCCCGTGCATGCCCGCGGCGATGCAGGCGGCGAGCGCGAGGTACGGGTTCACGTCGGCGCCCGGGCAGCGCGTCTCGAGGCGCGTCGACTTGGCCGATCCCGGGATCACGCGGAAGCTCGCGGTCCGGTTGTCGATGCCCCAGGTCGGCTTCACCGGCGCCCAGAAGCCGTCGACGAGGCGCTTGTAGCTGTTGACCGTCGGCCAGTACATCGGCGCGAACTGCATCAGCGCGTCGACCTGCCCCGCGAGGTAGCTCTCGAACACCTTGCTCATCCCCGCGCGGCCCTTCGGGTCGTGGAAGACGTTGCGCTTGCCGTCGGACAGGCTCTGGTGCACGTGGCCCGAGCAGCCGGGGAAGCCCTGGTTCCACTTGGCCATGAAGCTCGGCATGATCCCGAAGCGCGCGCCGATCTCCTTCGCGCCCGCCTTGAAGAGCAACGCGCGGTCGCCGGCCTCGAGCGCGTCCGAGTAGACGATCGCGGCCTCGTAGACGCCGGGGCCGGTCTCGGTGTGCAGGCCCTCGACCGGGACGCCGAACGCGGCGAGCTCGGAGAACAGCGCGTTGAAGTAGTCGCGCGCGTGGCCGGCGCGCAGCAGCGAATAGCCGAACATCCCCGGGGTGATCGGCTCGGGACCCACGCCCTTCTTCTCGGCCCAGCTCTGCGGCGTCTCGGCGAAGTTGAAGAACTCGAACTCGAGCGAGCACATCGGCTGCACGCCCGACTTCGCCGCGCGCGCGAGCACGCGCTTCAGCACCTGGCGGCCGTCGAGCGGGTAGGGCTCCTCGCGGCCCTTGACGGTGCGCACGAAGTTGCCGAGGAAGAAGTCGATGCCGCCGTCCCAGGGGACGTTGCGGTGCGTGGCGAGGTCGAGGCGCACCTGCGCGTCCGGATAGCCCCTGTGCCAGCCGGTGACCGTCGTGTTGTCGTAGCACTGGTCGTGCATGTCCCAGCCGTAGACGACGTCGCAGAACCCGAAGCCGCCCTCGACGGCGGAGACGAACTTGTCCTTGTGCAGCACCTTGCCGCGCAGGATGCCGTCGATGTCGGACACGGCGACCTTGACGCCCGGCGTCGGGGACTTGAGCACGTCGGCGACGATCGCCTTCTCGGAGCGGGCATCGGGCATCGGAGATCCTCCTGCGGGTCGTTTCGCACTCGTTCGGGTACGGGAGGGCCGGGACGCCAGCGCCGCGTCCCCGGCCACCGGAATGCGGGCCAGACCCTCATTCCCGAAAATCGCCTCCTGTCCGCCGAAGGGAGGGTCTGACCCTCATTCCCGCGGTATCGCCGGGCGGCGTCGCGTCGGCGGTGTCCGCTGAGCCCAACGCTCCGAGGCGAGCGGCGATTCTAGCGCAGGGAACCATGCAGGCGCCCCACCCTGTCGTGCCGTGCCGGGCGTGGCATGGCCGTGGGAGAATCCGCCGCCCGTCCGGCACGTCCGATGCGACCCGCTCCCGCCCTGATCGCCCTGCACGCCGCCGTCGCGCTCTTCGGCGTGGCGGGACTCTTCGGCGTGTGGCTCGCGATGGCTCCGGCGGCGATCGTCCTGGGGCGCACGTCCGTCGCGGCCTTCGCCCTCGCCGCGCTGGCGGTCGCCACGCGGACCCCGGCGCGGCCGGTCGCGGGGCTCGCCGCGAACGGTGCGATCCTCGCGCTGCACTGGGTCGCGTTCTTCGCCGCGATCCAGGCGGCCGGCGTCGCCGTCGGCCTCCTGGGCTACGCGAGCTTTCCACTCTGGACGCTCGTCCTCGAGCGGCTCGCGGGCGAGCGGCGCGGCGGCCCGCGCGACTGGGGGGTCGCCGTCCTGGTCGTGGCGGGTCTCGTCCTGACGGTCCCGCGGTTCGACTGGCGCGACGCGTCGTTCCAGGGCCTCGCGTGGGGCGTCCTGTCGGGCGTCACGTTCGCGTGGCTCGCGGTCCGCAATCGCCGGTTCGCAGGCGCGCTGCCGGCACGCACGATCGCGCTCTGGCAGAACGCGTTCGCCGCGGCCTGCCTCGTGCCGGTCGTGCTGCTCTGGCCCGGGACCGCCGCGTGGCCGGGCGCGCGGGACCTCGCGCTCGTCGTCGTGCTGGGGGTCGCGTGCACGGCGCTCGCGCACACGCTGTTCGTCGCTTCGCTGTCCGTCGTCAGCGCGCACACGGCCAGCGTGGTGGCCGCGCTCGAGCCGGTCTACGGGATCGCGCTCGCGGCGTGGCTCCTGGGCGAACGGCCCACCGGAGGAATGCTGGCGGGATGCGTGCTGCTGGTGGCGGCGGCGATCGTCGCCTCACGCAACGCCACGGCGGCGGCGGAGGCGGGGGGCCGGTAGAATGGCGGGAGCGAACCAGACGATCGAAAATGGAAAAGGGCGAGCGTGGGCGACGGCCGGGGCCTGAGGGCTGAGCTCCCGAGGCGAGCGTTCCAGGGATGGCGCGGGGAGCGCGCTACCGGGTTTCCCGTCTTCCATCTTCCGTTTTCCATCGTCCCTTTCCTCCCTCCCCCGTCCTCCCGCGTCCCATGACCGCGCACGCACCGTCCCTCGGCCTCGTCGGCCTCGGCCGCATGGGCGCCAACATGGCGCGACGGCTCGCGCGCGGCGGCGTGCTCGTCGTGGGCTTCGACGCGACGCGGGGCGCGGCGGAGGCGCTCGCGAAGGAGAGCGCCGTCGCGGCCGCCGATTCGATCGCCGCGCTCGCGGCGATGCTGCCCGCCCCGCGGGTCGTCTGGACGATGGTCCCGGCCGGCGCGGCAACGCAGGAGACGATCGACGCGCTCGCCTCGCACCTCGCCCCGGGCGACACGATCGTCGACGGCGGCAATGCGAACTACAGGGACTCGCAGCGCCGTGCGCAGGAACTCGAACGCCGGGGACTGCGGTTCGTCGACTGCGGCGTCTCCGGCGGCGTCTGGGGCCTCGAGAACGGCTACGCGTTGATGTTCGGAGGCGACGCGCAGGCCGCGCGCGCCGTCGAGCCCTTTGCGCGCATCCTCGCGCCGGCGCCCGACCGCGGCTGGTTGCACTGCGGACCGGCCGGCGCCGGCCACTTCGTCAAGATGATCCACAACGGCATCGAGTACGGGATGATGCAGGCGTACGCCGAGGGCTTCGCGCTCATCGACGGCAAGCGCGAGTTCGCGCTCGACGCCGCGGCGATCGCCGAGCTGTGGCGGCACGGCAGCGTCGTGCGCTCGTGGCTGCTCGACCTGACCGCGGGGTTCCTCGCCCGCGACGCGACGCTCGAAGGCGTCGCTCCGCACGTCGCCGACTCCGGCGAGGGACGCTGGACGGTCGCCGAGGCGGTCGAGCAGGGCGTGCCGGCGCCGGTGCTGGCGCTCGCGCTGATGGCCCGGTTCGACAGCCAGGGCAAGGGCGACTACGCGAACCGGATGCTCGCGATGATGCGGCAGGCGTTCGGGGGCCACGCGGTGCCGGGCGGGAAGCCGGGAAAGCACGGATGATCGTGGTCGTGATGGGCGTCACCGGCTGCGGCAAATCCACGGTGGGCGCGGCGCTCGCGCAGCGGATGGGCTGGCGCTTCCTCGACGCCGACGACTTCCACCCGCCTGCCAACGTCGCGAAGATGGCCGCGGGAACGCCGCTCACCGACGGGGACCGCTGGCCCTGGCTCGACCGGCTCGCCGCCGAGCTCCGCGCGATCGAGCAGTCCGGCGGAAGCGCGGTGCTCGCCTGTTCCGCCCTCAAGGCGTCGTATCGCGCGAGGCTGGCCGCTGCCGGGAACGTGCGGTTCGTGCACCTCGCCGGCGACGAGGCGACGATCGCCGCCCGCCTCGCGTCGAGGCGGCATCGCTACATGCCCGCGTCGCTCCTCGCGAGCCAGTTCGCGACGCTCGAGGCCCCCGAGAACGCGATCGAGGTCGACGTGCGGCTGCCGGTCGAGCGGCAGGTCGAGGCGATCCGCACTGCGCTGGCGGAGGGGCGACGGTCGTGAGCTCCGACCGCGAAGGCATGAAGCCCGACACCGAGGTCGTCCACCTCGGCCGCGACCCGGCGAAGCACCTGGGCGCGGTGAACACGCCGGTCTACCGGGCCTCCACGATGGTCTTCCCGACGCTCGCCGACCTCGAGGCGTCGGCCGCCGGAACCTACGAGGGCATCGGCTACGGGCTGCACGGGCTCCCGACGGTGACCGACCTGCAGGCTGCGCTCGCCGCCCTCGAGGGCGGGACGCGCGGGTTCGCGGTGCCGAGCGGGTTGGCCGCGACGACGCTGCCGCTCCTCGCGCTCGCGAAGGCGGGCGACCGCGTGCTCGTCACCGATTCGGTCTACGGGCCGACGCGGCGGTTCGCGATCAACACGCTCGTGCGCTACGGCGTCGAGGTCGCGTTCTACGATCCGCTCGCAGGCGAGGCGATCGAGGAGGCGATGACGCCGAACACGCGCGTCGTGTTCGTCGAGTCGCCCGGCTCGCTGTCGTTCGACGTGCAGGACGTCCCGGCGATCGCGAGGGTCGCGCACCGCCACGGCGCCCTGGTCGTGATGGACAACTCGTGGGCGACGCCGCTGGGCTTCCGCGCGTTCGACCACGGCGTCGACGTGTCGGTGCACGCGGCGACCAAGTACATCGGCGGCCACTCCGACGTGCTGCTCGGCGTGATCGTCTGCAACGACGCGACCGCCGGGGCGATGCACCGGATCTGGACCGACATGGGCGTGGCCGTCTCGACCGACGACGCGTTCCTGGGCCTGCGCGGCCTGCGCACGCTCGCGACGCGGCTCGACCGCCACCAGGCGAGCGCGACGAAGGTGGCGATCTGGCTGCGCTCGCACCCGGCCGTGCGCGAGGTGCTCTATCCGGCGCTGCCGGGCGCGCGCGGCCACGACCTGTGGAAGCGCGACTTCGCTCTCGCGACCGGGCTCTTCACGATCGTTCTCGAGCCCGGCCCCGCGCACGAGCGCCTGGCCGCGATGCTCGACCGGATGCGGCTCTTCCGGATGGGCTGGAGCTGGGGCGGCTACGAGAGCCTGATCATCCCGACCGACCCGAACCGCCTGCGGACGGTCTCGCGCATCGACGTGGGCGGGCCGTGCCTGCGGCTGCACATCGGGCTCGAGAACCCGGACGACCTGATCGCCGACCTCGACGACGGTTTCGAACGCCTGCTCGGAAGAGGTTGAGATGGCGATGTTTCCCAAGCGCGCGGCGCCCTACGTCTTCGCGATGCTGCTCACCGGCTTCATGACGATCATCGTGGCGGGCATCTCGACGTTCGTCGCCGTAGGGTTCGCGCCCCACTTCCTCAAGCTGTGGGCGGGCGCGTGGGTGTCCGCATGGGTGATCGCGTTCCCGGCGCTGCTCGTCGTGCGGCCGTTCGTCCAGCGGATGACCGACCGGCTGACGGGGACCAACGCGCAGATGCCGCCGGGCCGCTAGCCGGCACGGGTCGCCTCGGTTCCGAGGTAGGCGTCGCGCACGCGCGGATCGGCGCGGATCGCCCCGGGCGCGCCCTGGGCGAGGATCGTGCCGCGGTCGAGCACGATCACGCGGTCCGCGTGCCCGAACACGACGTCCATGTCGTGCTCGGTGAACAGCACCGCGATCGCGTCGCGGCGCGCGGCGCCGGAGGCCACCTGCATCAGCGCGCCGCGCTCGCGCGGCGCCATGCCCGCGGTGGGCTCGTCCATCAGGAGCAGCCTGGGCGCCGCCGCGAGCGCGAGCGCGATCTCGACCCGCTTGACGTCGCCGTAGGCGAGCGTCGCGCCGTGCCGATCGGCGAGATCACGCGCCCCCACGCGCTCGAGCAGCGCGCCGGCCTCCGCCGCGTACCGCCGGAGGCCGTCGCCCAGCATCGACGAGACCGCGCCGGCATGGGCGGCGAGCGCGATGGCGACGTTCTCGCGCACCGTCATGGACGCGAACGTCGCGGCGACCTGGAACGTGCGGCCCACGCCGAGCCGCGCGAGCTCGCGCGCCGAGCGGCCGGTCACGTCGGCGCCGGCGAGCAGCACGCGTCCGCGGTCGGGGGCGAGCTGGCCGTTGATCAGGTTGAAGCAGGTCGTCTTGCCGGCGCCGTTGGGGCCGATCAGCGCGACGATCTCGCCGGCGGCGACCTCGAACGAGACGCCGTCGACGGCGCGCACGCCGCCGAACGCCCGGGCGAGATCCTCCACCTGCAGCACTGGCGTGCCTACGGGGCGCGATGGTCCCGGGGGGGAGGCGGCCGCAGGCCGCTCCGGGGGGATCACCGCACCCTCCCCGAGGGGCGCAGCGCGGCCAGCAGGCCGCCGATGCCGCTCGGCACGACGAGCACGATCGCGAGGATCGCGGCGCCGAGCGCGGCGCGCCAGTAGTCGGTCGCGCGCGCGAGCGCGTCCTGCCCCCACGTGAACGCGGCGGCGCCCAGCACCGGGCCGAACGTCGCGTTGAGGCCGCCGAGCAGCACCATCACGAGCGCGTCGACCGAGCGCGGGATCGCGAGCGTCTCGGGAGAGATGCTGCCTTTCGAGTACGCGTAGAGCCCGCCCGCGAGCCCCGCGAACGCTCCCGCGAGCGCGAACGCCTTCCACCGCGTCGCGCGCACGTCGATGCCGATCGCCTCGGCCCGCAGCGGCGAGTCGCGCGCGCCTCGCAGCGCGCGCCCGAACGGCGAAGCGGCGATGCGGGCGAGCGCGACGAGCGCGAAGGCGACGACGGCCAGCGCCAGCCACTGGTAGCGCGTGCGGTCCGCGAGCCACTCGGGCGGCCAGATGCCGACGATGCCGTTCGAGCCTCCGGTCACCGCGTCCCACTGAAACGCGACCGACCAGGTGATCTGCGCGAACGCGAGCGTCAGCATCGCGAGGTAGACGCCGGAGAGCCGGACGCAGAACCAGCCGAACGCGATCGCCGCGACGAGCGCGGCGGCCGGCGCCGCGACGAGGCTCGCCGCGAACGGCGCGCCGTGCTTCGCCGCGAGCGCGGCCGCGTACGCGCCGACGCCGAAGTACGCGGCGTGACCGAACGAGGCGAGCCCGCCCGGTCCCATCAGGAAGCGCAGGCTCGCCGCGAACAGCGTCGCGATCAGGATGTCGGTGGCGAGGATGCGGGCGTACTCGTCGGACAGCATCGGGAGCGCGAGGAAGGCGAGGGCGAGCCCTGCGGCGATCGCGGCCTCGCGGGCGCCGGGGTCGACGACGAGCGCGCGCTGCTCGGGAAGCGGCGTCGTGGGCGGCAGCGCGTCGGGCTCGCCGAACAGGCCGTGCGGCCGGACGGCGAGCACGACCGCCATCACGACGAACTCGGCGACGAGCGTGAGCTTCGGGAAGGCGACCGCGATCCCGGCGACCTCGACCGTGCCCAGTCCGATGCAGAGCGCCTTGACGAGCCCGATGACGAGCGCGGCAACGAACGCGCCGGGGATCGACCCGAGCCCGCCGACGACGGTGACGACGAACGCGTCGGCGATGATCGCGAGGTCCATGCCGAGGTTCGCCGGCTCGCGGGGCAGCTGCAGCGCGCCGGCGAGGCCGGCCAGCGCGGCGCCGAGGGCGAACACCGCCGTGTAGAGCTTCGCCTGGTCGACGCCGAGCGCCGCGACGACGACGCGGTTCTCGGCCGCGGCGCGCATCAGGGTGCCGAAGCGCGTGCCGCGCACGAGGAGGGTCAGCCCCGCGAGCACCACGGGTCCCGCGACGATCAGGAACGCGTCGTACTCGGGCAGCGAGCGCGATCCTAGCGGGATCGCGCCGTCGAGGCCGGGCACGCGCGGGCCGAGGAGGTCCTCCGCCCCCCAGATCGCGAGCGCGGCGTCGCGCACGACGAGCACGATCGCGAACGTCGCGGTGAGCTGCAGCAGCTCCGGCGCCGCGTAGAGCCGCTTGAGGACCAGCACCTCGACCAGCGCGCCGACGACCGCGGCGGCGAGCGCGGCGCCGATCGCGGCCGCCGCGAACCCCCACGCGGTCGCGCCGTACGACGCAAAGATCGCCTCGCCGATCGACCACGCGACGTAGGCCCCCAGCATGTAGAGCGAGCCGTGCGCGAAGTTGACGACGCGCGTGACGCCGAAGATCAGCGTGAGGCCGGCCGCGACGAGGAACAGGCTGGACGCCGACGCGAGCCCGTTGACGAGCTGGATCGCGAGCGACGCGGCGGTCATCGGCGGTCAGATCCCGGCGGCGTCACGGCGCAGCCTCGCGGCGGCCAACACCGGGGTCAGATTAAAATCTGACCCCGGTCCGGTCACTTGGCGGGCCGGAGCTTGCGTACGACGTCGTCGGGCGGCAGGTAATCCTTGCCGTCCGCGTAGCGCCAGTCGGTCATCACGCCCTTGCCGTCGCGGACGCCGGTGCGACCCACGTACGCGCCCATCGTCGACTGGTGGTCGAGCGCGCGGAACTGGACGCGGCCGAACGGCGTGTCGACCTCGAGGCCCGAGAGCGCCGCGGCGACCTTCGCCGAATCGGTCGAGCCCGCCTTGCGGAGCGCGGCGGCCGCCGCCTTCACGGTCGAATAGCCGACGACCGATCCCAGCCGCGGATAGTCGTTGAACCGGGCCTGGTAGGCGGCGAGGAATCGCTTGTGCGCGGGCGTGTCGATCGCGTACCACGGGTAGCCGGTCACCCACCACCCGGTCGGCGCCTCGTCCTTCAGCGGGTCGAGGTACTCGGGCTCGCCGCCCAGCAGGTTGAACACCGGCCGGTCCTTGAAGATGCCACGCAGGTTCCCCTCGCGCACGAAACGCGCGAGGTCGGGGCCGAAGAGCGAGCTGAAGATCGCGTCGGGCTTCGCGTCCGCGATCGCCTGCGTCACCGGGCCCGCGTCGATCTTGCCGAGCGGCACCGCGATCTCGATGAACTCGAGGCCGCCCGACTGGCGCGCGATCATCTGCTGCTTGAACGTCGCGGTCGCCGACTGGCCGTACTCGTAGTTCGGGTAGACGATCAGCCAGCGCTTCTTCCCGAGCTTCACCGCCTCGGGCACGAGCATCGCGGTCTGCATGTAGGTCGACGCGCGCAGCCGGTAGGTCCACGCGTTGCCGTTCTCCCACACGATCTTGTCGGTGAGCGGCTCGGCGGCGAGGAACGGGACCTTGCGCTGGTTCGCGAGGTCGGCGACCGCGAGGCCGACGTTCGACGCGAACGTCCCCATCAGCAGCGCGACCTTCTCGCGCGCGACGAGCTCTTCCGCCACGCGCACCGCGTCGCCCGGCGTGCCGCCGTCGTCGCGCACGACGAGCTCGAGCCTGCGGCCCAGCGCGCCGCCCGCGGCGTTCTCCTCGTCGAGCGCGAGCTCCATGCCCTTCTTGTAGGGCTCGAGGAACGCGGGGAAGACCTTGTAGCTGTTGAGCTCGCCCAGCCGGATCGGCTGCGCGGAGGCGATCGGGCCGCCCAGGGCCGAGACGGCACCGGCGAGGAGGAGGGGCAGGAGGCGGTTCATCGTGAGCTTTCGGTTCCCGTTGCGCCCGCGCGGGCCGGGGTGGCCACAACGCCGGCGCGGGCATGGCGGTTGACGCTTCTCAAGCAAACGCGAACCGGACGTCCGCCGCCGACGCCCGGAAGCGCCCGCCGGGTAAAATCGCACGTTTGCGCCAGCCGGCGGCGATCCCGAGCCCGCCCACCGACATTCTCCCATGCTACGACTCGCCCACGGGCTCGCGTTCGCCGACCTTTACACGACCGAGGGGGCGGCCCGCATCGACCGCCTGTTCCTCGACCACCTGGAAGGCGCCGACGCGCCGCTGGCCGGTCGCCTGCGCGAGGCGCGGAAGACGCCCGGCGCGCTCGGCAACAGGGCCGAGGGGGACCTGATGATCGCGCTGGGTCCCCACGTCGAGGATTTCGTGGCGGCACTCTTCGGCGTGGAGGACGAGGTCCGGGCGCTCGAGGCGGCGCAGAACGCGCTCGCGCCGCTCTACGCGGTCAAGCGCCTGTTCGTCCAGCGCAAGGCGACGAACGCCTACAAGGGCGAGGCGGCGGCCGCGCTCGACGGCCCGGCGCTCCGGGCGCAGCTCGAGGCGCTCATCGGGGCGCCGATCGTCGGCCGCGGGAATGAAATCGCGTTCGCGAACGCGCTGACCGCCTGGCAGAAGGACGAGGCGGGCCACGCCGAGGCGCTCGACCTGGCGCTGCGTTACGCGGCGTGGGCCGCGCAGACGCCGGAAGGCCGCGCCGCGCACCGCGACGGAGTGCTGTTCCGGGCGCCGCGCAAGCTCGACCCGATGAAGCTCGTGCCGCTCGTGCCGGTCAAGCGCGGCGAGGTGACGGCGTTCACGCTTCCCGGCGACCATGCCCGCGAGCGCGGGGGCTTCGCGCTGACCGACGCGGGCACCGACCTGGTCGGCGCCCTCGACCAGGCGCACTACTGCATCTGGTGCCACGAGCAGGGCCGCGACAGCTGCTCGCGCGGGCTTCCGGAGAAGAGGCCCGCGGACGGCTCCGCGCTCGAGAACCCGTTCAAGAGGAGCCCGTTCGGCGTCACGCTCGCCGGCTGCCCGCTCGAGGAGCGCATCTCGGAGTTCCACAAGCTTCGCGCCGAGGGCTGGGCGATCGGCGCGCTCGCGACGATCTGCGTCGACAATCCGATGGCGGCGGGCACCGGCCACCGGATCTGCAACGACTGCATGAAGTCGTGCATCTACCAGAAGCAGGACCCGGTCGACATCCCGCAGAGCGAGACGCGCATCCTCAAGGACGTCCTCGCGTTGCCGTATGGCTTCGAGATCTACTCGCTGCTGACGCGCTGGAACCCGCTCGACCTGCGCCGCCCGGTGCCGCGCGAGGCGACGGGCCGGCGCGTGCTCGTCGTCGGCCAGGGCCCGGCCGGCTTCACGCTCGCGCACCACCTGATGAACGACGGGCACACGGTCGTCGCGATCGACGGCCTCAAGATCGAGCCGCTGCCCCCGGAGCTCTCGGGCATCACGGTCTCGGGCGAGCGCGTCCCGTTCGAGCCGGTGCGCGACTTCGCCACGCTGGTCGAGCCGCTGGGGGAGCGCGTGATGGCGGGCTTCGGCGGCGTGGCCGAGTACGGGATCACGGTCCGCTGGGACAAGAACTTCCTCAAGGTCATCCGGCTGCTCCTCGAGCGCCGCTCGCCGTTCGCGCTCTACGGCGGCGTGCGCTTCGGCGGCACGATCACGGCCGAGGACGCGTTCGCGAGGGGCTTCGACCACGTCGCGCTCGCGGCCGGCGCCGGCAAGCCGACCGTGCTCGAACTGCCGAACGGGCTCGCGAACGGCGTGCGGACCGCCTCCGATTTCCTGATGGCGCTGCAGCTCACCGGCGCGGCCAAGCCGGACTCGCTCGCGAACATGCAGGTGCGGCTGCCGGTCGTCGTCGTGGGCGGCGGGCTCACCGCGATCGACACCGCGACCGAGGCGCTCGCCTACTACCCGGTGCAGGTCGAGAAGTTCCTGTCGCGCTACGAGGCGCTGGTGGCCGAGCACGGCAAGGAGGCGGTCGAGCGGAGCTGGACGCAGGAGGAGCGCGCGATCGCCGAGGAGTTCCTGTCGCACGCGTACGCGATCCGCGCCGAGCGTGACGAAGCGGCGGCCGAAGGGCGCGCGCCGCGCATCGTGCCGCTGCTGCAGTCGTGGGGCGGCGCGACGATCGCCTACCGGCGGCTCCTCGTCGACAGCCCGTCGTACACGCTCAACCACGAGGAGGTCGAGAAGGCGCTCGAGGAAGGCATCTGGTTCGCCGAGGGCCTGACGCCGCTCGCGATCGACGTCGACGCTCACGGCCACGCGTGCGCCCTGCAGGTCTCCCAGCACCACAACGACGGCGACGGCGTCTGGCACGAGTACGGCCGGACCGCCTTGCCCGCCCGCACGATCCTGATCGCCGCCGGCACGCAGCCCAACACCGTGCTCGCGCGCGAGGACGCCGGGCATTTCGGGCTCGACGGCAAGTACTTCCGGTTGCTCGACGAGGACGGCGCACCCGTGAAGCCCGTGCGCGGCCTCGCGAAGCCCGAGAAGCCCGCCGTGCTGACGTCGATCCGCGACGACGGCCGCGCGACGAGCTTCTTCGGCGACCTGCACCCGTCGTTCCACGGCAACGTCGTGAAGGCGATGGCGAGCGCGAAGCAGGGCTACCCGATCGTGTCGCGCCGCCTCGCGCGCGTCGCGCCCGCCTCGCCCCTGTCCGACGCGGCGTTCTTCGCGAAGCTCGACGCCGATCTCCGGCCGACCGTCGAGCGCGTCGAGCGCCTGACGCCGACGATCGTCGAGGTCGTCGTACGTGCTCCGGCCGCCGCACGCAACTTCAAGCCGGGCCAGTTCTACCGGCTGCAGAACTACGAGACGCTCGCGCCGGTCAGGCGCGGCACGCGCATGACGATGGAGGGCCTCGCGCTCACCGGCGCCTGGGTCGACCGCGAACGGGGGCTCGTCTCGACGATCGTGCTCGAGATGGGCGGCTCGTCCGACCTCTGCGCGACGCTCGAACCCGGCGATCGCGTCGTGCTGATGGGACCGACCGGCGCGCCCACCGAGATCGAGCCCGGCGAGACCGTCGTGCTGGTCGGCGGAGGCCTGGGCAACGCGGTGCTGTTCTCGATCGGCCAGGCGTTCCGCGCCGCGGGCTCGAAGGTGCTGTACTTCGCCGGCTACAAGAAGATGGTCGACCGCTACAAGGTCGCCGACATCGAGGCGGCGGCCGACGCGGTCGTGTGGTGCTGCGACGAGGCGCCGGGCTTCGCGCCGACGCGCCCGCAGGACCGCGCCTTCGTCGGCAACATCGTGCAGGCGATGGCCGCGTACGCCGAAGGCAGGCTCGGGCCCCAGCCGATCGATTTCGACCTCCCCGATCGCATCGTCGCGATCGGCTCCGACAAGATGATGGCGGCGGTCGCCGCCGCGCGGCACACGGTGCTCGCACCGTACATGAAGCCCGGCCACGCGGCGATCGGCTCGATCAACTCGCCGATGCAGTGCATGATGAAGGAGATCTGCGCGCAGTGCCTGCAGCCGCACAAGGACCCGGTGACCGGCCGGACCAGCTACGTGTTCTCCTGCTTCAACCAGGACCAGCCGCTCGACCACGTCGACTTCGCGGCGCTCGACCAGCGCCTCAAGCAGAACGCGGTGCAGGAGAAGCTCACGGCGCAGTGGATCGCGCACTGCGGGCGGGATCCGGAGCCGAAGCCCGCGACGTAAGCGGGCCTGCCGCCGTCCCCCCTGAAAGGGCGGCGGTCCCGAACGCAGGCGGCGCGCCTACGCGCGAATACCCAGGAGCGGCACGAGACCCTGGAACGCGACCGCGTGGACCAGGTCGCGGTGGAACAGCCGGTGGATGCGTCCGTGGGGGTGCACGGTCATCGCGACCAGGTCGGCGGAGACGTCGGCCACGATCTCGTCGATCGCCTCGGGCCACTCGTCGCCTACGCAATCGGCGAACGTCGCCCCGAGCCAGCCGGAGGCCGCGGCGCGGGCCGGCACGTCGGCGGGCGGCGGCGGATCGTCGGCGTGCCGCAGGTGGACGATGCGCAGGGCCGGGCGCGGCTCGCCGGCGAAGCGGCCGAGTCCCGACAGATCGCGGTCCAGGTCCGCGAGGTCCGATGCGAGCACGACCTGCCCGATGCCGCGGTAGCGGGCGTGCTGCGGCACGACGACGACGTTGCAGGATGCCGACGTGAGCACGCCGGCGGCGACGCTGCCCAGCACGGCACGGGAGAACGCGTTCTCGCCGCGCGAACCGACGACGATCGCTTCGGCGCCGTGGCGCCGGGCCGCCGCCTCGATCGCCTCCACGCGGTCTTCGGCGACGTCGACGTCGCATCGAAGGTCGACGGTCGGCGCCAGCGCGCGCAGTTCCGCGGCCAGCGATTCCGCCGAAGCCTCGGCCGACCGGTCCAGCGACTCGGTGACCGACCGGCGGTGCGCCTCGACCAGCGGATGGCCTGCGCCCTCGATCGTGACGGCGCTGTACAGGACGACCGGCGCACCGACGTCCGCCGCGCGCCGGACGGCCCAGATGGCGGCGAACCTCGCGCGCCGGGAGAAATCAGTGGCGACGAGCAGCGGTTTCATGGCCCAAGCCTAGCACAGGGAGGCGCGGCGCCCGCCCGTCGACCCACGCGAACATTCGCGTTCCTCGCGTTTCCGGCACGCGCCTTGCGTGGGTTCGCGGCCGGAGGTTCCGCGCGCGACGAGCTCGCGTGGCGGCCGATGCGCGGCGCCCCTGTTGCGCGGGCGCGAAGGCGCACTCCGCCGCGCCGGCTCGCGACCGCCAAAGATGCGATCGCACGCGCAGTCCGCGCTACACTGAACAAGAGGGCCGGGGCGATCCCGGCACGAGGTGAGACATGGCGACTCGACCCGTGACGTTCCGTTGGTTCGCTGCCGCGGCGCTCGCCGCGGGCGTGGCATCGTCGGCCGCGTTCGCCGGCAACTGGGAGCTGTTCGGGCCCAGCGACGCGCGCTTCGTCGCGTTGGGCGGCACCCCGAAGTTCGACGGCCTCGTGTTCGGCTACACGATCGCGACGACCGGCGGCGGCAAGGCGCTGCAGCCCTACGTGTCGCTCGACAACGGCCAGCGCTGGCGACGCACGCCGCCGATCGACGTCGATCCGTCGACGCGCACCTACTCGACCGCGCTCGGTGGCGGCACCACGCCCGTCCTCTACCTCGAGGCCGCCGACCGCCTGTTCCGCAGCGACGACCAGGGCGTCACCTGGAAGCCCGTGGTCTCGGGCGGCACGCCGAGGCTCGCGGCCGTCAATCCGCTCGACGGGCTCGACGTCTACGCGGTCATCGGCGACGCGCTGCGGCACTCGCTCGACGGCGGCGCCTCCTGGACCGGCGTCGGCCCGGCCGGCGTCGTCACGGCGGCGGTCGACTGGTACGCGCGGGTCGCCCACCTCGCGTTCGCGAACGGCCAGTTGCAGTCGATCAATCTTCAGAACGGCGCCGTGATCAACACGGTGACGATTCCGAACGCGACGGTCGCCGCCGACGGGAACGTCGCGTTCGCGATGAACCCGGGCAACCTCTACCGTTCGACCGACGGCGGCCGGACCTGGGGCTACGCGCTGCTCGAGGTCGGGCAGTTCAACGCGGCCGGCGTCGCGTTTCAGTCGGGCGGCTCCGGTTTCGCCTACGTGTGGGAGGCTCCCGGAGGCGGACGGCGGCTGTGGCGCACCGCCGACCGCGGGAATTCGTGGACGCTGGTCGGGACGCCCCCGTGCGCGTGCCAGTGGACGTCGATCGTCGTGAGCTCGCTCGACGCGAACGTGTTCGTCGCGGCGACGACCGGCGGCACGTACCTGAGCGGCGACGGCGGGCTCACGTTCGAGCCGCTGCCGACGCTGCTGGGCGCGCCGGGCGGGCCCGCGCTCGGCGTGCTGTCGGACGCAGGCGACAAGGTCCGCAAGTGGATCGTCTCGGGGCGCGGGCCGCTTCCGCCGGTCTACACCGAGGATACCGGCGGGACCTGGCTGCCGCTGCCGAAGGCGCCCGACGACGACGTGCCCCGCCCGGTGTTCATCCACCCGGACTTCCCGGGCCTCGTGATCGCGCAGGGCAACGTGTATGCGCAGGGCACCGCGGTGTGGCGCTCGATGGACGCCGGCTTCACGTGGAAGTCCGAGCTCGCGCTCGGCGGCCCGCTGGGCGCTTCGATCGCCGCGGCGGTCGTCGGCAACATCCCGACCGACCTCCTGCTGCTCGGCCGCGTCGAAGGCGAGACCGGCGCGTCGAGCGTGGCCTACTTCTCGGACGACGCGGGCGGGATCTGGAGCGGTCGCGCCGCACCGCCGCTCGCGGTGCGCGCGGGCGTTCGCACGGGCGCGGGCGTGCTCGCGGGCGGGGACGCCGTCGGCGACGGCTCCTCGCTCGTCCGCTCGGTGAACTTCGGCGCGAGCTGGACGCCACTTGCGTTGCCGGTCGACGCAACGGTGACTTCACTGGCGGTCGCACGCTCGAACGGGAACCGCGTCTACGCGGGGACCGACGCCGGCGGCGCGAACGCGGTGCTGGCGAGCAGCGACGGCGGCCTCACCTGGGTATCGGCGAGCCGCTCGCTGGGATCCGGACCGGTGACCGCGATCGCGGTGCATCCGCTGCAGCCGAATCACGTGGTGATCGCCCAGCGCGGCGACGGCGTGTTCCGCACGCTCGACGGCGGCGCGAGCTGGCAGGCGCTCGACGCCGGCCTGCAGAGCGTCGCGGTCGAGAGCGTCTCGTTCGACGCGAAAGACCCGCGCTACCTGTATGCGGCGACCGAGGCCGGCGTGTTCCGCACCGACCTCGATTCGGGCGCGCCGGTCGGCTACACGCGCGCCTACGAGTTCTACTACGCGCCGTTCGACCACTATTTCTCGACGTCCGACCCGGTCGAGATCGACGGGCTCGACCGGGGGATCATCGCGGGATGGACGCGCACGGGCGCGTACACGCGCGTCGAGCCGCCGTCGCCGCTGCCGCGGCGCCCGGTGTGCCGCTTCTTCGGCACCGGCTTCGCGCCGAAGTCGTCGCACTTCTACACGCCGTATCCCGACGAGTGCGAGCTCGTGAAGCAGGACCCGAGATGGGTGTACGAGAGCATCGCGTTCGGCTGGCGGCTGCCCGACGCGAACGGCGCCTGCGACGTCGGCTACCGGCCGCTCTACCGCCTCTACAACAACTTCGTGGGCGGCGCGCCGAACCACCGCTACACGACGAGCCTGCGCGACTTCTACGCGATGCTGGCGCAGGGCTGGGTGTTCGAGGGCGACGCGCGCAGCCTCGTGTTCGGCTGCCTGCCGAACTGACCTTCGGCGGCGGGAGCGGCGGCGGGCATCACTCCCGCCGCGCGCTCCAGCGGACCGCGTAGTCGCCGAGACGCGACTCGCCGGTCGCACGGTCGCCGCTCACGTCGAGGCGCACCGCGCGCAATCCTCCGTCACGGTCCACGAACGAGAACCGGAACTCGCGCCCCGACAGCGTCGGGCCGAGGAGCGGCTGCGCGGTCCCGGCGATCGAGATCGTCCCGCCGGCCTTCTGGAACTGCTGTGCGAGGTCGAGCACCGCGACCTCGCCTCCCGACTCGTCGGCGACGCGCCAGCGGCCGGCGACCGGCGCCGGCACGACCCACAGGTAGGCGTCCCAGGGCGTGCCCCGGATGACCGCGTCGGGCTCCCACTCCGCCATCGTGAACTGGTAGGACACGACGCGCGTGCCCGGCGGCATCGCGAGGATCGTCGGACGGAGCTGCAGGTTGAGCTCGGGAAGCAGGTAGAGCGTGACGACGCTCGCGCGCGAGAAGTCCTCCTTGAAGATGTCGCCCTCGACGACGCGGACGCGGTCCGCGACGCGGGCGCGCGCGGCGTTGCGCCGCGCCAGCGCCGCCATCTTCGCGTCGTACTCGATGCCGATCGCGCGCGCGCCGAAGTCGCGTGCGGCCGCGATCGCGATGCGCCCGTCGCCCGCGCCGAGATCCGCCACGAGGTCGCCCGGCCCGGTCTTCGCCGCCGCGAGCATCGCCGCGACCATGGAATCCGGCGTCCCGAGCCACATCACGTCCTTGCCGATCTGGCCGGGCGTGGGCGTGTAAAGCGCGTCGCCGTGCGGGGCGACCGGCTGGGCCGGGGCTTCGGGGTGGAGGAGGGCGGCGGCCGCGAGCGCGAGCGCCAGCGCTGGACGCGAAAAGGCCCGCGCGGGGCGGGCCTTCGGAATTGGTGCTGTTGAGTGGACTCGAACCACCGACCTACTGATTACGAATCAGTTGCTCTACCAGCTGAGCTACAACAGCGCCGCCCCGGCCGGCCGTCCCGAGGTGCGGGGCAGCCGCCGAACGAATCGCGCATTCTAGCCGAGAACGACAGCGCTTCCAAGCTTTCGGCGCCCTCGCGCCGGGATCCCTGCGCTCCTGGAGCCGCGGCGCGAACGGCGTGGCCGGCGTCGCTCCCCTCGATCGGAGTCCGGCGCTCCGCGATCGACGAACGGCGGGATCAGCCTGTCTGATCTCGCGGTTGTCATGACACTTGCATAACGCGCGAAGACGTGGGAAACTTTCCCACGGATGCCGGCCGGGCAAGCCCCCCCTGTCCCGACCGAGCCTCCGCCGTCCCGGCCGCACGCGGGGCGCGCCAGGCGTGGCGGCCGGACCGCCACCGGTGTGAAAGCCAGGTGATGGGAGTGTCGCCATGCACGGGTCCGCGCGTGCGCCCGGACGGAAGGGCCGGTCGACCGGGGTTCTCCCCGCCCCGGGAGGCCGGATTGGGCAGTCCATCGAAGCGACGCCGGGCCGGGCGGGGGTTCCCCCTTGCCCGGCCCCGGCCGCGTCAGGACGACCCGAACTTCGTCTCGACCTCGATGCCGATCGATCGCAGGAGCTCGGTGGGCAGGATGCCGCCCGCCTGCACGATGACGCGGTCGTTGCGCACGCGCCGCTCGGTTCCGGCGACGACGAGAACCACGTGGTCCGGGACGATCCGCGCGACGTCGGTGGACGTCAGCACGTCGAGCGAGCCCTCGGCGCGCGCGGCCTCGAGCCGCTCGCGGTTCGCCGCCTTGATCCGGTTGAACGCCTCGCCGCGGTAGGCGAGCGTGACCTCGGTGCCCTGCTCGGAGGCGCACGCGAGCGCCGCCTCGACCGCGCTGTCGCCCCCGCCCACGACGAGCACGCGCTGGCCGCGGTACTGCGCCGGATCGACGAGCCGGTAGACGACCTTCGGCAGTTCCTCGCCCTCGACGCCGAGCTTGCGCGGCGTGCCGCGCCGGCCGATGGCGAGCAGCACCTGCCCCGCGTCGTAGCTGCCGCGGCTGGTGACGACGCGAAACGCGCCGGCCTGCCCCTCGAGCTTCTCGAAGCGCTCCGAGTAGTGGATCCGCAACCCCGTGCCGCCGACGATGCGGCGCCAGAACGCGAGCAGCGCCTCCTTGCTCACCTCGGTGAAGCGCATCGTGCCGACGACCGGCAGCTCGACCGGCTGCGTCATCGCGATCTTGTGGCGCGGATAGTGGAAGACGCTGCCGCCGAGGTCCGGTTCCTGCTCGATCAGCCGGTAGCGGAGCTTCGCGTCGATGGCGGCCAGGCCGGCCGCGATGCCCGCCGGGCCCGCGCCGACGATGAGCACGTCGAGCGGCGCCGACGCACGGGGCCGCGACGCGATCGTGCGGATCGCCTGGCGCCCCTGCTCGGACGCCTTGCGGATGAGCCCCATGCCGCCCAGCTCGCCGGCGATGAACACGCCGCGCACGTTGGTCTCGAAGTGCGGGTCGACGCGCGGGATGTCGACGCCGCGGCGCTCGGTGCCGAACACGAGCGTGATCGCCTGCACCGGGCAGGTCGCCTCGCACGCGCCGTGGCCGATGCAGGACGCCGGCGCCACGAGCGTCGCGCGCCCGTCGACGATGCCGAGCGCTTTCTCGGGGCACGCGCGCACGCAGCCGCCCGAGCCGATGCAGCGCAGCGGGTCGACGACCGGGTGCAGCGACGGCGGCTCGGTGAGGCCCGCGGCGATCGAGCCGGCGAGCTCGCGCGCGTGCTCGGACTCGGAGCGCCTGCGGCGCCAGACGTAGAAGGCCATCAGCGCGGCGGCCGGCGCGAGGTACCAGGCGAGGAGCGACGTGTCCATCGATGCGATCGCGGGTTCGCCCCGAGTCTAGCGGCTTCGACGCGACGGCGCAGCGTTGGCCGGTGCGCGGAGGACGCGCGATGACGACGGCGGCCGCGAAGGCGCCGGGCGTCGGCGGGGCGGCGCGACGCGGCCGGGCGTCGATGCGCGACGGCGCGCTCCTCCTCGTCATCGTCGCGATGGTCGGCGGGGCGGCGCTCGCGGCGCGCCACGCGCCGTGGACGCCCGGATCCGACTTCGGGTACTGGCTGGGGGTCGCCGCCGGCACGGCGCTGCTGGGACTCTTCCTCTATCCGTTGCGCAAGCGCTGGCGGCTCACGCAGTCGTGGGGTGCCACGCGCGGATGGTTCGCCGCGCACATGATGCTCGGGATCGCCGCGCCGCTGCTCGCGATCCTCCACTCGCGCCTGCACTTCGGGTCGCTGAACGCCACGATCGCGTTCTCGTGCATGGCGCTCGTCGCGGCGAGCGGCGTCGTCGGCCGCTTCCTCTACGCGCGGATTCACGCGGGCCTCTACGGCGAGCAGACCAACCTCGCCGCGCTCTCCGACGAGCTCGCGCGCCGGATCGGGGCGCTGCGCGAGGGCGGCGAGGTCGATCCCGCGAACGACGTCCGCCTCGCCGCGTTCGTCGCTCGCGCCGACCGCGTCGCGAGCGGAGGCCTGCGGCACCCGCTCCGCTTCCTCACGCTCGGTGCCGACCGCTGGACGACCGCCCGGCGCTGCGGCGCGTGGATCGAGGTCGCGCTGGCCGCGCAGGCGCGGGAGGAGGGATGGGACCGAGGGTCGCTCGCGCGGCGTGTCGAGCGCCGCCGCTTCCTCGTGAACGCCTACCTGCGCGGCGTCCAGCGCGTCGCGCAGTTCCGCGTCTACCAGCGGCTGTTCTCGTGGTGGCACGTGCTGCACGTGCCGCTCGTCTGGATGCTCGTCGCCACGACGATCGCGCACGTCGTCGCGGTCCACATGTACTGATCCGGCGCGGAACCCGGTGCGGCGATGGCTCCTACTCCCGATCGCATGGCTCGCGGCGCTCGTGGCCGCCGAGGTGCCCGCGCAGTCGCTCGAGGGGGCGCTGATGCCCGGACCGGTGATCGCGGGGCACGCCAAGCTCGAGGCGGACTGCGGCCATTGCCACGTCCGCTTCGACCGCGCCGCGCAGGATCGGCTCTGCATGGACTGCCACAAGCCGGTGGCCGCCGACGTGCGCGCCAGGCAGGGCTTCCACGGCCGGATCGACGCGACGACGTGCCGGCGGTGCCACACCGAGCACAAGGGTCGTGAGATGAGGATCGCGACCTTCGACGAGCGCACGTTCGACCACGCGAAGACCGACTTCGCGCTCGCCGGGGCGCACGCGAAGGCCGCGTGCAAGGCCTGCCACGCGCCGGGCAGGCGCCACGCCGAGGCGCCGGGCCAGTGCGTCGACTGCCACCGGAAGGACGACACGCACCGCGGGGCGCTGGGCGCCCGCTGCGCCGACTGCCACGGCGAGTCGAACTGGAAGGAAGCCCGGTTCGACCACGCGAAGACGCGCTTCGCGCTCGCCGGCCGGCACGCGGAGGCCGAGTGCCGCGCCTGCCACCGCGACGCTTCGTTCAAGGGCGCGCCGACGGCGTGCGTCGGCTGCCATCGCAACGACGACAAGGTGCACCGCGGGCGGCTGGGGGACCGCTGCGACACGTGCCACGGCGTGCGCGACTGGAAGACCACCGCGTTCCAGCACGACCGCGACACGAAGTACGCGCTCAGGGGCAAGCACCGCGGCGCCCGCTGCGAAAGCTGTCACACGGCCCCCGGTGGCCGCGAGAAGCCGCCGTCGACCTGCGTCGGCTGCCACAGGAGCGACGACAAGCACCAGGGGTCGCTCGGCACCGCCTGCGCGGACTGCCACGTCGAGCGCGGCTGGAAGGAGACGCGCCTCGACCACGACGCGACCGCGTTCCCGCTCCTCGACAAGCACCGGAACGTCGAGTGCAAGGACTGCCACCGCGACGCCCGGAGCTACAAGGGGACGCCGGTCGAGTGCGTCGCCTGCCACCGCAAGGACGACACGCATAAGGGGCGCTACGGCGATAAGTGCGCGAGCTGCCACGTCGCGCGCGGCTGGCGCGACCTCGTGTTCCGGCACGACCGCGACGCGCGCTACGCGCTCACCGGCAGGCACGCGTCGGTCAAGTGCGATGCGTGCCACACCGGAACGCTCTACCGGGACAAGCTCGGCACCGAGTGCCGGTCCTGTCATGCGAAGGACGACCTGCACAAGGGATCGCTGGGCGACCGCTGCGAGACCTGTCACGCGGACACGTCGTGGAAGGTGGCGCGGTTCGACCACGCGCGCACCCGGTTCACGCTGCTGGGCCGTCACGCCCGCGTCGAGTGCAACGCGTGCCACAAGACGGCGGTGTTCCGCGAGGCGCCGCGCGAGTGCGCCGGCTGCCACGAGGCGGACGACCGTCACAAGGGCACGCTGGGCCGCGACTGCGCGGCCTGCCACAACGCGCGCGACTGGCGGCTGTGGGAGTTCGACCACCGGCGAACCGCGTTCGCGCTCGACGGCGCGCACGCGAGCGTCGGCTGCGGCGCCTGCCACGTCGCGCCCGGTGCGCGCGTTGCGAAGCTGTCGGGCGCCTGCGTCGACTGCCACCGGCGCGACGACGTCCACCACGGGAGCTTCGGCCCGCTGTGCGAGCGCTGCCACGGCACCGGTTCGTTCAAGGAGATCCGGCTGCCCGGACAGGCGCGACGCCCCGAGGGCGACGGGAGGCCACGATGATCCGATCGATCCTGACGCGCGCGCTGGCCGCACTCCTCTTCGCGTTGGCCTCGCTCGCCGCGCCGGTCGCCGCAGCTCAGGGGCGCGCGGATTTCGACCACCTCGCGACCGGCTACCCCCTCAACGGGTCGCACGCCAACACGCCCTGCGAGTCGTGCCACGTGCGCGGCATCTTCAAGGGCACGCCCCGTGCTTGCGAGGCGTGCCACCAGGTCGGCACGCGCGTGAGCGCGCTCGGGATGCCGCCCTCCCACCCGCCGACGACACAGGGTTGCGCGCTGTGCCACAACACGGTGACGTTCAGCGGCGCCCGGTTCAACCACGTCGGCGTGCCACCCGGCACGTGCACCAGCTGCCACAACGGATCGACCGCGAAGGGCAAGCCGTCCGGCCACCTCGTCACCTCGCAGATGTGCGACGTCTGCCACCGGACGACCGGCTGGACGCCGGCGACGTTCAGCCACGGGGGCGTCGCGGCCGGCACCTGCGCGACCTGCCACAACGGCAGCAATGCGACCGCGAAGCCCGCGACCCACGTGCCGACGACGCAGAGCTGCGATGCCTGCCACCGGACGTCGGCGTGGACGCCGGCCGCGTTCAGCCACGCCAGCGTCGCCGCGGGCACCTGCGCCACCTGCCACAACGGGACGACCGCCAGCGGCAAGCCGGCGTCGCACCTGCCGACGACGCAGAGCTGCGACAGCTGCCACCGCACGACCGGATGGAAGCCCGCATCGTTCAGTCACTCGAGCGTCGCGCCCGGAACCTGCGCCAGCTGCCACAACGGATCGACGGCGAGCGGCAAGCCGACGACGCACCTGCCGACGACGCAGAGCTGCGACACCTGCCACCGGACGACCGCGTGGAAGCCGGCGACGTTCAGCCACGGCGGTGTCGCCGCCGGCACCTGCGCGTCGTGCCACAACGGAACGACGGCCTCGGGCAAGCCGCCGACGCACCTGCCGACCGGCCAGAGCTGCGACGCCTGCCACCGCACCACGGGGTGGACGCCGGCCACGTTCAACCACGGCGCCGTCGCCGCCGGCACCTGCGCGACGTGCCACAACGGAACCACCGCCAAGGGCAAGCCGCCGACGCACCTGCCGACCAGCCAGAGCTGCGACGCCTGCCACCGCACCACCGCGTGGATGCCGGCCACGTTCAACCACGGCGGCATCGCCGCCGGCACCTGCGCGACGTGCCACAACGGAACCACCGCCAAGGGCAAGCCGCCGACGCACCTGCCGACGACGCAGAGCTGCGACGCCTGCCACCTGACCACCGCCTGGACCCCGGCGACCTTCAACCATTCGGCGGTGGCCGCGGGAACGTGCGCGACCTGCCACAACGGAACCACCGCCAAGGGCAAGCCGACGACGCAACGACGCAGAGCAAGCCGACGACGCACCTGCCGACGACGACAGAAGCCGACGACGCACCTGCCGACGACGGACTGCGACGTCGCCACCGTGGACGCCCGCCACGTTCAACCACAGCGGCGTCGCCGCCGGAACCTGCGCGACCTGCCACAACGGCGACGGCCAAGGGCAAGCCGACGACGCACCTGCCGACGACGCAGAGCCGACGACGCACCTGGACCGACGACGCAGAGCTGCGACCTGCCACAACGGGACGTCTGCCACCGCACGACCGCGTGGACGCCGGCGACGTTCAACCACAGCGGCGTGGCGGCGGGAACCTGCGCGACCTGCCACAACGGGACGACGGCGAAGGGCAAGCCGACGACGCATCTGCCGACGACGCAGAGCTGCGACGTCTGCCACCGCACGACCGCGTGGACGCCCGCCACGTTCAACCACAGCGGCGTCGCCGCCGGAACTTGCGCGACCTGCCACAACGGCACGACGGCCAAGGGCAAGCCGACGACGCACCTGCCGACGACGCAGAGCTGCGACGTCTGCCACCGGACGACCGCGTGGACGCCCGCCACGTTCAACCACAGCGGCGTCGCCGCCGGAACTTGCGCGACCTGCCACAACGGGACGACGGCCAAGGGCAAGCCGACGACGCACCTGCCGACGACGCAGAGCTGCGACGTCTGCCACCGCACGACCGCGTGGACGCCCGCCACGTTCAACCACAGCGGCGTCGCCGCCGGCACCTGCGCGACCTGCCACAACGGGACGACGGCCAAGGGCAAGCCGACGACGCACCTGCCGACGACGCAGAGCTGCGACGTCTGCCACCGCACGACCGCGTGGACGCCGGCGACGTTCAACCACAGCGGCGTGGCGGCGGGAACCTGTGCCACCTGCCACAACGGGACGACGGCCAAGGGCAAGCCGACGACGCACGTGCCCACCACGCAGAGCTGCGACGTCTGCCACCGCACGACCGCGTGGACGCCGGCGACGTTCAACCATGGCGGCGTGGCCGCGGGAAGCTGCGCCACCTGCCACAACGGGACGACGGCCAAGGGCAAGCCGTCGAGCCATGTTCCGACGACGCAGAGCTGCGACGCGTGCCACCGGACGACCGCGTGGACGCCCGCGACGTTCAGCCACACGGGCGTCGCGGCAGGGACGTGCGCGACCTGCCACAACGGGACGACCGCGAAGGGCAAGCCGGCGAGCCACGTGCCGACGACGCAGAGCTGCGACGCGTGCCACCGGACGACCGCGTGGACCCCGGCGTCGTTCAGCCACACCGGCGTCGCCCCGGGATCGTGCGCGACGTGCCACAACGGGACGACGGCCAAGGGCAAGCCGGCGAGCCACGTGCCGACGACGCAGAGCTGCGACGCGTGCCACCGGACGACCGCGTGGACCCCGGCGTCGTTCAGCCACACCGGCGTCGCCGCGGGGACCTGCGCGACCTGCCACAACGGGACGACGGCCAAGGGCAAGCCGGCCGGACACCTGCCGACGACGCAGAGCTGCGACGCCTGCCACCGGATGACGGCGTGGACGCCTGCCACGTTCAGCCACGCGGGCGTCGCGCCGGGGACCTGCGCGACCTGCCACAACGGGACGACGGCCAAGGGCAAGCCGGCGAACCACATCCCGACGACGCAGAGTTGCGACGCGTGCCACAAGACGACGTCGTGGGACGCGAACTTCTCGCACACCGGCGTCGTGCCGGGGACCTGCGCGACCTGCCACAACGGCGTCTACGCGAAGGGCAAGCCGAAGGACCACCCGGTGACGACTCAGTCGTGCGACGCGTGCCACACGACGAAGACGTTCGACAAGTGACCGGTTCGCAACGCCAGGGGGAGCAGGGGAGATGAGGGAGACGCATGTCGAGTGGGGGCGGCGGATCGGGGTGGCGCTCGTCGCCGCGCTCGCCGCGTTCGGGGCGGGCGCGCAGATCCTCGACCGCGTCGAGGTCACGCCGGAGGGAACGAACGCGGCCGTGCGGATCCGCTTCAACGTGCAGATCCAGTACCTGAGGCACGCGCCGCAGACGCGGGGCTCGACGATCCAGACGTTCTTCCAGATCACGCTCGCCGACGACGTCTCGGCGACGGTGGTCGAGGAAGAGCGCCGGCCGCCGCCGCAGGACCTGGTGCCGAGGTTCCGGGTCGTCTACCCGTCGCAGCCGCCGGGGCTGCAGCGGCGCATCGAGATCGTCTTCGAGACGCCGGTCGAGTTCCGTCTGCGTCCCGAGGACTCGCGCACGCTCCTCCTGTTGATCCCCCTCACCGCGGATCAGATCGACAAGCTGAGGCCGCCCGCTCCTGCGGGTGTCGAGCTGCCGCCGACGCGCGTCACCGCGGAGCCCGCGACCGACGTGGACCGGCAGGCCGAGGCCCAGATGAAGGAGGGGCGCGACGCGATGGCCGCCGGCGCGTTCGACAAGGCGGTCGTGGCGTTCAACCGCGTGCTGAATCTCCCGCCCAACGCGTTCTCGCAGGAGGCCCAGGAGTTCATCGGGTTCGCGCGCGAGAAGGACGGCGACCTCGCCCGCGCCCGCGCCGAGTACGAGCTCTACCTGAAGCTCTACCCGGACTCGGCCGCGGCTCCCCGCGTTCGCGAGCGCCTGACGGCGCTCGCCACGGCGCCGGCGGGACCGCGGGTTCCGACGCGCCCGGCGCAGACGACCTGGTGGGGCAGCCTCGCGCAGACCTACTACGGCGGGAAGTCGAACGGCCAGCTCACGACGACGACGATCACGCCGGCCACCAACGCGACGACGATCGACACGGTCAAGCTGTCGTCCGAGGACCAGCGGCTCCTCGTGAGCACGCTGGACGCGACCGTGCGCTACCGCGACACGAACTGGGACAACCGGGCCGTCGTGCGCGAGCAGTACAACGCCAACTTCCTCGAAGGCAGGGACAACGTCAACAAGCTGAACGCGCTCTACGCGGAAGCGCGGTACCTGCCGCAGCAGCTGTTCGGGCGCGTCGGCCGCCAGTCGGCGACCAGCAACGGCGTGCTCGGGCGCTTCGACGGGGCGGTCGGCGCGTGGGGGTTCATGCCGAACCTGCGGGCGGCCGCGGTCGTCGGCCAGCCGGTCGACACCTACGCGGGGCTCAGCAAGACGTTCTACGGCGGCGCGCTCGAGGCCGACGTGACCGGCGTCGCGGCCGGCGGCAACGTCTACGCGATCCGGCAGGTCGTGATCGGCGAGACCGACCGCCTGGGGATCGGCGCGGAAGCGCGCTACTTCGACGCGCAGAAGACGCTGTACGCGCTCGTCGACTACGACACGACGTTCGGCGCGCTCAACATCGCGATGGCGCAGGGCACGATGCAGTGGCCCAGCGGCACGACGCTCAACATCCTCGCGGACTACCGGCGGACGCCGACGCTCCAGCTCACCAACGCGCTCGTCGCGGATCCCTCGGTGTCGCTCGACGCGCTGATCCGCCTCCAGGGCGTGGCCGCGACCCGCGACCAGGCGAAGGCGCTGACGCCGATCTCGAAGGTCTTCCTCGCGGGCATCACGCAGCTGATCGGCCCGCGCTGGCAGGCCGGCGTCGACGTCCGCTGGTCGTCGCTCTCGGGCACGCCGGCGATCGGCCTGCTGCCCGCGACGCCGGGTACCGGCGGCATCATGACCTACACGGTGCAGGTGATCGGCAACGGCCTCACGACGATGCAGGACATCCTCGTGATCGGCGGCTCGATCCTGCGCGGCAGGACGACCGACGCGGAACAGGCGAACGCCACCTGGCGCTTCTCGCCGATCGAGGTGCTGCAGGTCGAGCCCGGATTCCGCTGGTACCGGCAGAACGACTCGAGCGGACAGGAGCTCACGCGTTTCGCGCCGGGCGTGAAGGTGACCTGGCGCGTCCGCGAGCGGTTCTTCCTCGAGGGCGAGGGCGTGTTCGAGCGCGCCCACACGGTCGGGACGACGACCGACGAGTCGGTCGACCGCTTCTATTACTACGTGGGGTGGCGATGGGATTTCTGAGCGGCGGCGATGTCGAGCTGCGTCTCTCGCGGCGGGCGCTCGTGGTCGCGGGCGTCGCGCTCGCGAGCGCGACGGCGTTCGCGGTCGGGTTGAGGTGGGCGGTGGCGCCCGCGGCGGGACCGGCGGCCGACGGTCCGCAGGACCCTCGGGTCGCGGCGATGGCCACCCTTCCGGCCGCTCCGGCGCCGGCGGCGATGCCGGCGGCCCCGGGAGGAACGCAGGCGGGGCTGCCGGGCCTCGAGGTGATGGTCGCGAGGCTCGAGGCGAAGCTCGGGAACGGCGGCACGGCCGACCAGTGGCAGCTGCTCGGCCAGACCTACCGGGAGCTCGGGCGCGACGCCGACGCGCTCGCCGCGTTCGAGCGGGCGGCGGCGCTCGACCCGGCGAACGCCGCCCTCCGCGCCGACCTCGAAGCCGCGCGGGGTCGCGCCGCGGGAAAGGCAGGCCCCCGTTGACGCGCGATCACAGTGTCGCGACGAGCGCGCGCACGCCGTTCCAGACGATCTGGACGCCGATGCAGAGCAGGATGAACGCCGACAGGCGCGCCAGGATCACGCCCCCCGTGCGTCCGAGACGCGTGAGCACGACGTCGGCCTTCGCGTAGACGAAGTAGATCGCCAGCGCGACGATCGCGAGCCCGGCCGCGTGGCCCGCGAGCGTCATCACGAGCGCCCGGACGCTGCCGGACGGGTTCGCGCCCAGCGTGATCGCCACCGAGATCGAGCCCGGCCCGACGGTCAGCGGCATCGTGAGCGGATAGAACGCGCGGCTGCGAAGGTCGTCGGGCGTCCGGGCGGCCGCGGCGTCGCGCGCGGTCTGCGCCGTGACTTCGTCCTCCCACAGCTGCTTCCAGCCGAGCGCGCTCACGACGAGGCCGCCCGCGACCTGCACGACCGGGATCGAGACGCCGAAGAAGTCGAGCACGTAGGCGCCGATGAGCGCGGAAGCGAGGAGCAGCGCGAAGCCGTAGCGCGCCACGCGCATCGCCATGGTCCTGCGCTCCTCGGGCGCGAGGTCGGCGGTCTTGACCAGGAACACCGGCGCGCCCGCCAGCGGGTTCACGATCGGCAGGATCGCGGCGACCGCGAGGAACAGGATCTCGAGGAACTGGCGGGCGTCGGCGATCATCGCGGCGCGGGCGCGGGCGGAGGCGGCTACACTAGCATGGTCCCGCCTAGCCGACCGCCTTGGCCCAACGCCCGTGCCCTCCCGCACGCTCCACGGCTTCCACGCCGTCACCGCCCGCCTGCGCGTCGCCCCGTCGAGCGTCCGGGCGATCTACGCGGCCGCGGCGCGTCAGGACGCCAGGATGCGGGAGCTCGCGTCGCGCGCCTCGGCGGCCGGGGTGGCCGTGCACGCGGTCGACGACGCGCGGCTGCGCGAGCTCGCGGGCCACGCGCGCCACCAGGGCGTCGTCGCGCTGGTCGACGAGACGCGGCCGCACGTCACGGTCGACGACGTGCTCGACTCGCTCGCGGAGCCCGCGCTCCTCGTCGTGCTCGACGGCGTGACCGACCCGCACAACCTCGGCGCGTGCCTGCGCAGCGCCGACGCGTTCGGCGCGCAGGCGGTGATCGTGCCGAAGGACCGCGCCGTCGGCGTGAATGCGACCGTGGCGAAGGCCGCGAGCGGGGCGGCCGACACCGTCCCGGTCGTCGCGGTGACCAACCTCGCGCGCACGATCGCGTCGCTCAAGGAGCGGGGCGTCTGGGTGCTCGGCGCCGACGCCGGCGGCGAGAGCCTCGTCGACGCGGACCTGACCGGGCCGCTCGCCTGGGTGCTGGGGGCCGAAGGACAGGGACTGCGGCGGCTCACGCGCGAGTCCTGCGACCGCATCGTCGGCATCCCGGTCGCCGGCACGGTCGGGAGCCTGAACGTCTCGGTCGCGACCGGCATCTGCCTCTACGCGACGCGCGCGGCGCGCACGAGGGCGGCGCGTTGAGCCCCCGCGCCGTTTCGGGCATCATCCGCCGGTTTTCGCGCCCGGCGCCCGCCGGCCCCCACTGGAGCGTCAGGATGCGTCACCCGCTGGTCACCGCCTGTCTCGCGGCGCTCGCGCTGGCGGTCGCCGCTTCCCTCGCGGAGGCAAAGACGCTGCGCTGGACGAGCCAGGGCGACATCCTGACGTTCGACCCGATGGCGCAGAACGAGGCGCTCAACAATACGTTCTCGGACTACGTCTACGAGGGCCTCGTCCGCTACAACAAGCAGTTCGTCCCCGAACCCGCGCTCGCCGTGTCCTGGACGCGGATCGACCCGGTGACCTGGCGCTTCGCGCTGCGGCGCAACGTCCTGTTCCACGACGGCTCGCCGTTCACGGCCGACGACGTGGTCTTCTCGTTCGAGCGGATCATGAAGCCCGGGTCGACGATGAAGGTCTACGCGCAGGGCGTGAAGGAGGTGCGCCGCGTCGACGACCATACCATCGACGTCGTGACCGACGGCCCCAATCCCGTGCTGCTCCGGCAGTTCGTCGACGCGAAGATCATGAACCGCGCCTGGGCGGTGAGGCACAACGTCGTCAATCCGCAGAACTACGCGGCGAAGGAGGAGAGCTACGCCGCGCGCAACACGAACGGCACCGGGCCGTTCATGCTGAAGTCGCGCGAGCCGGACGCGAAGACCGTGCTGGTCGCCAATCCGCGCTGGTGGGACCGGCTCGAGGGCAACGTCACCGAGATCGTCTACCTGCCGATCAAGGCCGACGCGACGCGCGCCGCCGCGCTCGTCACCGGCGAGGTCGACCTCGTGCTCGACCCGCCGACGCAGGACGTGCCGCGGCTGCGCCAGAACCCGAACGTGCGGATCGTCGACGGCACGGAGGCGCGGATCATCTTCTTCGGCTTCGACCAGTGGCGCGACGAGACGCCCTACGCGAGCGTCAAGGGCGCGAACCCGTTCAAGGACCGCCGCGTGCGCCGGGCGCTCTACCAGGCGATCGACGCCGAGGCGATCAAGCGGGCGACGATGCGGGGGCTCGCGGTGCCCACCGGCGCGATGATCGCGCCGCAGGTGAGCGGGTGGAGCGAGGACGGCGCGAAGCGGCTCCCCTACGACCCGGCCGCCGCCCGGCGCCTGCTCGCCGAGGCCGGCTATCCGGACGGGTTCGGGTTCACGCTCGACTGCCCGAACAACCGCTACATCAACGACGAGGAGATCTGCCAGGCGGTCGTCGCGATGTGGGCGAAGGTCGGGCTCAAGGTGCGGCTGAACGCGATGCCGCGCTCGACCTATTTCCAGAAGGTCCAGACCTACGACACGAGCGCCTACCTGCTCGGCTGGGCGACGGCGACGTTCGACGCGCTCTACACGCTGCAGAGCCTGATCCACTCGGTCGATCCGAAGGGCGGCGCCGACGGCAACTTCAATCTCGGCAAATACGCGAACCCGAAGGCGGACGCGCTGATCGACCAGGTCAAGGTCGAGGCCGACGACGCGAAGCGCAATGCGATGATGCGCGAGGCGCTCGCGATCCACGCCGCGGACATCGGGCACGTGCCGCTGCACCAGCAGGTGATCCCGTGGGCGATGCGCTCGAACGTCTCGGCGTTCCACCGGGCCGACAACCGGCTCGACGTCCGCTGGGTCCGCATCGACTAGGACCGGGGCGCCGCCGACCCCTCGCCGCGTGATCGCGTTCGTCCTCCGCCGCATCGCCCAGACCTTCGCCGTGCTGGGCGTGGTCGCGCTGATCGCCTTCGCGCTGTTCAACTACACGGGGGACCCGATCGCGTTCATGCTGGGCCAGGACGCCACGCTCGAGGACCGCGCGCGGCTGCGCGCCGACCTCGGCCTCGACCAGCCGTTCTACGTGCAGTTCGCGCGCTTCGTCGGCAACGCGGCGCAGGGAGACTTCGGCGTCTCGCTGCGGCAGGGTCGCAAGGTGTCGGTGCTGCTGAAGGAGCGGCTGCCCGCGACGCTCGAGCTCTCGATCGTGGCGGCGCTGATCGCGCTCGTGGTCGGGATCCCCGCCGGCGTCTACACCGCGCTCCGAAGGCACAGCGCGCTCTCGCACGTGCTGCTCGCGGCCTCGCTCGTCGGCGTGAGCCTGCCCACGTTCCTGATCGGCATCCTGCTGATCCTCGTGTTCGCGGTGCAGCTGGGCTGGCTGCCGAGCTTCGGCCGCGGCGACACGGTCGCGCTCGGCTGGTGGACGACGGGCCTGTTGACCGCGAGCGGGCTCAAGTCGCTGATCCTGCCCTCGATCACGCTCGCGCTGTTCCAGACGACGCTGATCATGCGGCTCGTGCGCGCCGAGATGCTCGAGGTGCTGCGCACCGACTACATCCGGTTCGCCCGCGCCCGGGGCCTCACCGACCGGGCCGTGCACTTCGGGCACGCGCTGCGCAACACGCTCGTCCCCGTCATCACGATCACCGGGCTGCAACTGGGCTCGATCATCGCCTTCGCGATCATCACCGAGACGGTGTTCCAGTGGCCGGGCATGGGACTGCTGTTCATCCAGGCGGTCACGTTCGCCGACATCCCCGTCATGGCGGCCTACCTTTGCTTCATCGCCGCGGTCTTCGTCGCGATCAACCTGATCGTCGATCTGCTCTACTACGCGGTCGACCCTCGGCTGCGCGTCGAGCGCGGCCTCGCCCATTGATGAGCCACGTCGTCCAGCACATCCGCGGTTGGCAGGACGATCTCGTGGCGCTGCGCCGCGACCTCCACGCGCATCCCGAGCTCGGCTTCGAGGAGCACCGGACCGCGCGCGTGGTCGCCGAGCGGCTCGCCGCGCTGGGCATCGAGCACTCGACCGGAATCGGGAAGACCGGCATCGTCGCCGTCGTTCGCGGCCGGTCGACCGCGAGCGGACGGTCGGTGGGACTGCGCGCCGACATGGACGCGCTGCCGATGCAGGAGGACAACACGTTCGCGCACCGTTCGCGCTACGACGGGCGGATGCACGGCTGCGGCCACGACGGGCACACGACGATGCTGCTCGCCGCGGCCCGGTACCTCGCCGAGACGCGGGCGTTCGACGGGACCGCGACGCTGATCTTCCAGCCGGGGGAGGAGGGCCACGCCGGCGGGCGCGCGATGATCGAGGACGGGCTGTTCGAGCGCTTTCCGGCCGATCAGGTCTACGCGCTGCACAACTGGCCCGGCCTGCCGGTCGGCAAGATCGCGGTGCGTCCCGGCCCGATGATGGCGGCCGCCGACCGCGTGACGATCGACATCGAGGGGAAGGGCGGGCACGGCGCCCACCCGCACCAGGCGGTCGATCCGGTGCTCGTCGCCGGGCACATCATCACGGCCGCGCAGTCGATCGTCGCCCGCAACGTGTCGCCGATCGACACGGCGGTCGTCAGCCTGTGCGCGATGCACGCGGGCCACCCGGGCGCG
Organism: Burkholderiales bacterium; assembly: GCA_046347845.1. Lineage (GTDB taxonomy): Bacteria > Pseudomonadota > Gammaproteobacteria > Burkholderiales > Casimicrobiaceae > VBCG01. The sequence goes on from JAXMFH010000007.1 coordinate 138,778, forward strand.
ATGAGCGTGATCCCGCGCACCGCGCAGCTCGTCGGGACGGTGCGCACGTTCCGGGCGAAGACGCAGGACATGATCGAGGCGCGGCTCGCGGAACTCGTGGGCTCGATCGCGGCGGCGTTCGGGGCGTCGGCGAAGCTCACCTACGAGCGCGTCTACCCGGCAACGATCAACTCGGCGCGCGAGGCGCTGTTCGCGGCCGAGGTCGCGCGGTCGGTGGTCGGCCGGGGCAACGTGATCGACGACCTCGACCCGTCGATGGGCGCCGAGGACTTCTCGTTCATGCTGCAGCGCAGGCCCGGGGCGTACGCCCGCCTGGGTCAGGGCGGGAGCGGCGGCGGCCCGACGTGCTTCCTGCACGACAGCCGCTACGACTTCAACGACGACGTCATCCCGATCGGCGCCGGCTACCTCGCCGCGCTCGTCGAGCAGGCGATGCCGCTCGCGCCGGGAGGATGACGCGGTGCCGGCCACCGCCCTCCCGATGCGGGATCCGGCCGGATCCTTCTCCGCGACCTACGCGGAGGCGCGCGCGAAATTCCTCGCTGCGGCGGCCGCGCGCGGCTGGACGGTCGCGTCGCACCCGCATCCGTCCGCGCGCGGCGCGGAGGGCGAGGCGCTCGCGATCGACGTGGCGACGCCCGGGCGCGCCGACGCCCCCGCGCTGCTCGTGATCACGTCGGGCACCCACGGTGCGGAAGGGTTCTGCGGGTCCGGCTGCCAGGCCCTGCTGCTCGACGACGAGGCGTTCCTCGGCGCGGCCGGCGCCGCGGGCGTCGACGTCGCGCTGGTGCACGCGGTGAATCCCTACGGGTTCTCGCATCTGCGACGGACCAACGAGGACAACGTCGACCTGAACCGCAACTTCCGCGACTTCTCGGCGCCGCCCGCGCGCAATGCCGCCTACGCCGGGATCCACCCGTTCGTCGTGCCCGACGCGTGGCCGCCGACGCCGGCGAACGAGGCGCGCATCGCCGCGTACGTGGCCGACCACGGTCCGCGCGCCTACCAGGCGGCCGTCTCGTCGGGCCAGTTCGAGTTCCCCGACGGCCTGTTCTTCGGCGGCGTCCGGCCGGCGTGGTCGAACACGGTGCTGCGCGGCATCGTGCGGTCGCTGGGCGCCGGGCGCCGGCGGCTCGCCTGGATCGACCTGCACACCGGCCTCGGTCCCTGCGGCCACGGCGAGAAGATCTACATGGGCGACGGCGACGCGGCCTCGCTCGCTCGCGCCCGGGCGTGCTTCGGCGCGGACGTGACCTCGTACTACGACGGTTCGTCGACGTCGGCGAAGCTCTCCGGCGTGATCTACCGGGCGGCGCTCGACGAGTGCCCGGACGCCGAGTTCACCGGGATGGCGCTCGAGTACGGCACGCTGCCGCTCGCGCAGGTGTTGGAGGCGCTGCGCGGCGATCAGTGGCTGGCGAACCACCCCGAGGCGGTCACGATGCGGCGGACGGCGATCAAGCGCGCGGTGCGGGACGCGTTCTACGTGGATCGCGCCGACTGGAAGGCGATGGTCTGGGCGCAGGCGCGGGTCGCCGCGCTGCAGGCGCTGACGGGGCTCTCGCGATGAGCGGCGAAGGCGCGCGGACGGGCGCCGCCGCGCGCGTGCGCGACGCCTGGGACTCGGATCTCGCGTGGAGCTTCCGGCACTCGCCGGTGGCGGTCGTCTCCGCCGCCGTGTTCGCCGTGTGCGTCGTCGCGGCGGTGTTCGCGCCCTGGCTCGCGCCGACCAACCCGTACGACCTCACGACGCTCAACCTGCTCGACGCGCTCGCGCCCCCGGCCTGGCAGACCGGCGGCAAGGCGGGCTACTGGCTGGGCACCGACGACCAGGGCCGCGACGTGCTCTCGACGATCATGTTCGGCGCGCGCGTCTCCCTGATGGTGGGCCTCGCTTCGGTCGCGCTCGCGGTCGTGGTGGGTGTCGCGCTGGGGCTCGTCGCCGGCTACGTCGGTGGGCGGACCGACGCCGTGATCATGCGGATCGCCGACGTCCAGCTGTCGTTCCCGGCGATCCTGATCGCGCTGCTCATCAACGGCGTCGCGAGCGCGGTGCTGCCGCGACAGTCGCAGGGCGACCTCGCGCTCGTCGTGCTGATCCTCGCGATCGCGGCGTCGAACTGGGTCCAGTACGCGCGCACGGTGCGCGGCTCGACGATGGTCGAGAAGAACAAGGAATACGTGCAGGCGGCGCGCGTCATCGGCGTCCCGCCGGCCGGGATCATGCGGCGCCACCTGCTGCCCAACGTGCTGGGGCCGGTGCTCGTGCTCGCCACGATCAACATCGCGACCGCGATCATCACCGAGGCGACGCTCTCGTTCCTCGGCGTCGGGGTCCCGCCGACCCAGCCCTCGCTCGGCACGCTGATCCGGGTCGGCAACGACTTCCTGTTCTCGGGCGAGTGGTGGATCACGCTGTTCCCGGGGGCGGCGCTGGTCGCGATGGTGCTGGCGATCAACCTGCTGGGCGACTGGCTGAGGGATGCGCTCAACCCGAAGCTCCGGTAGGCGCGCGCGGCGCGTCGCGCGTTGTGGCGGGAGCGGGCCGCGGGCGCCGGCCCGGGCAATCCGCGAGGAGGGTTCACGATGAGACTTCGATTTGCCGTTCTCGCCATCCCGGCGGTGCTCGCCGGGTGCGCGACCTGGGGGCCTACCTGGTCGGAGGTGACCGGCCGGCGGTTCAACCTCGCGGTCGCCGACCGCCGCGCGGTCGAGATCGTGTCGGTGGGCGAGGCCGGGGGCTGGGTGAACAGCGATCCGCTGAAGGTGGTGCCGGGACGACAGCGCGTTGTCGTCGCGTCGTTCCCGCACGCCGGTTTCCTCGGCGGTCGCCAGCAGGAGTTCGAGCTCGACATAAAGCCGTGCATGCGCTACTACGTGAACGCGCAGTTCGAGAGCAGCATTTCGCCGCGCTTCGAGATCGTCGTGGACCAGGTCGAGACGATCGCCGGTTGCGCGGCGGCGAAGGGCTGACGCCGCGCCGATGCCGCCCGGACCGCTCCTCGCCGTCGACCGCCTGCGCGTCGAGTTCCCGACGCGGCGGGGGAAGCTCGTCGCGGTGCACGACGTGAGCTTCGAGATCGGCCGGGGTGAGGTGCTCGGCGTCGTCGGGGAGTCGGGCGCCGGCAAGTCGATCACCGGCGCGGCGATCATCGGGCTCATCGACCCGCCCGGGCGCATCGCCGGCGGCGAGATCCGGCTCGACGGCCGCCGCATCGACCGCCTGCCGCCCTCCGAGATGCGGAAGGTGCGGGGGCGCGAGATCGGCGCCGTGTTCCAGGACCCGCTCACCTCGCTCAACCCGCTCTACACGGTGGGACGGCAGCTCGTCGAGACGATCCGCACGCACCTGCCGCTGTCCGAGGCCGAGGCGCGCTCGCGCGCGATCGCGCTCCTCGAGGAGGTCGGGATTCCCGCGGCGGACCGCCGGATCGACCACTACCCGCACCAGTTCTCGGGCGGCATGCGCCAGCGCGTCGTGATCGCGCTCGCGCTCTCGGCGCAGCCGAAGCTCATCATCGCGGACGAGCCGACGACCGCGCTCGACGTCTCGATCCAGGCGCAGATCATCCAGGTGCTGAAGCGGCTGTGCCGCGAGCACCACACGGCCGTGATGCTGGTCACGCACGACATGGGCGTGATCGCCGAGACCGCCGACCGCGTGGCCGTCATGTACGCGGGCCGCATCGTCGAGGTCGGGCCGGTCGCCGACGTGATCCACCGACCGCGCCATCCGTACACGGTCGGGCTCATGGGGTCGATCCCGTCGATCGGCGCCACGGTCGAGCGTCTCGCGCAGATCGACGGCGCGATGCCGCGGCTCGACGCGGTGCCCGCGGGCTGCGCGTTCCACCCGCGCTGCCCGCGGGCGATCGCGCGCTGCCGCAGCGAGCGTCCCGAGCTCGTCGCGGTCGACGGCACGAGCGCCGCGTGCTGGCTCGCGGGCGAGGCGGCGGCCGTTCCGGAGGGGGCGCCGTGAGCGCAGATCGGTCGGGGCAGGGGGCGGACCTGGTGCGCCTCGTGGATGTCGCGCGCACGTTCGACGTCTCGCCGCCGTGGCTCAACCGCGTGATCGAGCGCAAGCCGCGCGTGCTGCTGAAGGCGGTCGACGGGGTCACGCTGGCGATTCGCCGCGGCGAGACGCTGGGACTGGTCGGCGAGTCGGGCTGCGGCAAGTCGACCGTAGCGCGGCTCATCGTGGGGCTGCACGCGCCCACGCGCGGGCGAATCGAGTTCGACGGCGTCGTGCTCGCGGGCGAGGGCGCCGCCGCGGCGGACGACCCGCACCTGCTGCGGGCGCGCCGCTCGATGCAGATGATCTTCCAGGATCCCTACGCGAGCCTGAATCCGCGCTGGCGCGTGTCCGACATCGTGGCCGAGCCGCTCCTCGCGCAGGACGAAGCGCTGCCGCGCGACGAGGTGGCCGAGCGCGTGGGCACGCTGCTCGCGCAAGTGGGGCTCGCGCCGGCCGACGGCGCCAAGTACCCGCACCAGTTCTCGGGCGGCCAGCGCCAGCGGATCTCGATCGCGCGCGCGCTCGCGACCGAGCCGGCGTTCCTCGTCTGCGACGAGCCGACCTCGGCCCTCGACGTCTCGGTGCAGGCGCAGGTGCTGAACCTGATGCGCGACCTGCAGCGGCGCCTGGGGCTCACCTACCTGTTCATCTCGCACAACCTCGCGGTCGTCCACCACATCGCCGACCGCGTGGGCGTCATGTACCTCGGGCGCATCGCCGAGCTCGCGCCGACGGCGAGGCTCTTCGGCGATCCGCAGCACCCGTACACGCGGATGCTGCTCGACGCCGTGCCCGACCTCCGGATGACCGGCGCGTCGCGCACCGCGGTGGCGGGCGAGGTGCCCAACCCGCTCGACCCGCCGGCGGGGTGCGCGTTCCACCCGCGCTGCCCGCACGCGGAGGACCGCTGCCGCCGCGAGGCCCCCGCGCTGCGCGCCGCAGGCGCGGAGGGGGAGGTCGCGTGCCACGCCGTCGAAGAGGGACGACTTCCCCCGCGCGTCGTGCCGCTGCGGGCCGCCTGACCCGCCTTCGCCGCGCGCCGATCCGCTATAATCCGGGCCCGGCGCCCGCGCGTTGCCGCGGGCGGCGGAACGTCCCGCCCCGCGCACCGCGCCGACTGCGGGTCAGCGACCTCGCTCAACGCGCCCCAAGGGTTCCTTCGCCTTGCGCCTCACCCAGATCAAGCTCGCGGGCTTCAAGTCCTTCGTCGACCCGACCACGATCGCCACGCCGGGCCAGCTCGTCGGCATCGTCGGCCCCAACGGCTGCGGCAAGTCGAACGTCATCGACGCGGTCCGCTGGGTGCTCGGCGAGTCGAAGGCCTCGGCGCTGCGCGGCGAGTCGATGCAGGACGTCATCTTCAACGGCGCCGGCGAGCGCAAGCCGGTGGGCCGCGCGTCGGTGGAGCTCGCGTTCGACAACAGCGCGGGGCGCATCGGCGGCCAGTGGGGCCAGTACGCGGAGCTCTCGATCAAGCGCGTGCTGACGCGCGACGGCGACAGCTCGTACTACATCAACAACCTCCCGGTCCGCCGGCGCGACATCCACGATCTCTTCCTCGGGACGGGCCTGGGGCCGCGCGCCTACGCGATCATCGAGCAGGGAATGATCTCGCGGGTCATCGAGGCGAAGCCCGAGGAGCTCCGCGTCTTCCTCGAGGAGGCGGCGGGCGTCTCGAAGTACCGGGAGCGGCGCAAGGAGACCGAGGGCCGGCTCTCCGACACGCGCGAGAACCTCTCGCGCGTCGAAGACATCCGCGTCGAGCTCGGCGGACAGCTCGAGCGCCTCGAGCACCAGGCGAAGGTCGCGGCCGAGTACCGCGAGCTCGAGGCGCGCCTGAAGCAGGCGCAGCACCTGTCGTGGTTCGCCAAGCAGCAGGAGGCGGTCCGCGCGCGCGAGCGGGCGAGCCAGGAGCTCGCCGCGGTCACGACGACGCTGGAGTCGCTGCAGGCCGAGCTGCGCGGCACCGAGGCCGGCCTCGAGTCGCTGCGCCGCGACCACTACGCGGCCGGCGACGCGCTGCACGAGCGCCAGGGCGCGTTCTACGCGGCGAACGCGGAAGTCACGCGCCTCGAGCAGCAGCTCGCGTTCGCGCGCGACTCCGAGAGCCGCATCGCCGAGCAGGTCGCCGAGCTCACCGCCCAGCTCGCGGCGCTCGGGAACCAGTCGTCGGCGCTGGACGCCGACCGCGGCGCGCTCGAGCGTGCCCTCGAGGAGGCGATCGCGGCGCGCGAGCGCGCGGCCGAAGAGGAGCGCGCCGCGCAGGCGGGCCTGCCGGCGCTTGAGCAGGCGGTCGCCGAAGGGGCCAAGGCGCTCGCGGACGTGCAGCAGGGGATCACCGAGGTCGAGCAGAACGCGCGCGTCGCCGAGACCCGTCGCGACAACGTCGCGCGAATGCTCGGCCAGCTCGCCGAGCGGAGAGGGCGGATCGCGGACGAGATCGCCGCGCTCCCTCGCGCCGACAGCGATCCGATCCGCGAGGTCGAGGAGCAGCTCGAGCAGGAGCGCGCCGACCTGGCCGGCAAGCAGTCGTCGCTCGACGCGCTCCAGGCGGCGATGCAGCTCGCGCAGGAGCAGGCGCGCGACGCGGCGGCGGCCTGGCAGCAGGAGGGCCGCACGCTCGCGGATCGGGAAGCGCGCGTCCAGGCGCTCGCGGCGCTGCAGGCGAAGGTCGGCCACGGCAAGGATCGCGACGGCTGGCTCGAGCGCGTCGGGCTCGCGCAGGCCGCCCACCTCTACACGTCGCTCGACGTCGAGCGCGGCTGGAACGACGCCCTCGAGTCGGTGCTGCGCGAGCGCCTCGAAGCGCTCGAGCTGACGTCGCTCGACCGTGCGCTCGACTGGGAGGCGCAGGACGCGGCCCCGCCTGTGCGGCTCGCCGTCTACGCGCCGGCGCCCGCCCGGCACGGCCCGGCCGCGACGGGCGACGCGCTGCTCGCGAAGGTGCGGATCAAGCGGCCGGAGGTTTCGCGCCTGCTGGCCGACGCGCTCCACGGCGTGCGCTGCCGCGACTCGCTCGCGCAGGCGCTCGCCGACCGCGGCGCGCTCGCCGAAGGGGAGACGTTCGTCACCCCGGCCGGACACCTCGTCACGGCGCAGGGCGTCACGCTGTTCCGGCCCGACGGCGAGCTGCACGGCGTGCTCGCGCGCCAGGCCGAGCTCGAGGAGCTCGAAGCGAAGCTTCCCGCCGCGCGCGAAGCCGCCGCGGCGGCCCGCGCGGCGCTCGAGACGGCCGAGGCGGCGCAGAAGTCGGCGCAGCAAGCCTGGCACCTCGAGACCCAGTCGCTCGCCTCGCAGCAGCGTCGCTGCCACGAGATCGAGCTCGAGCTCCTGCAGCTCAAGCAGGCGGCGGAGGCCGCGCAGAAGCGCCGTTCCGAGCTCGCGCGCGACGAGGAGGACCTGGCCGCCGCGATCGCGCAGGAGGAGGCGCAGCGCGAGGCGATCGTCCGCGAGATCGCCGACCTGCAGTCGGGCCTGCACGACCGCTTCGCGACGCGCGAGGCCGCGCGGGCGGCGCGCAACGAGCAGGAGGTGGCGCTCGCCCGGGGCCGCGAGCGCGTGCGCGCCGCCGAGCGCGCCGCGCAGGAGGCCGCGTTCGCCGAGCGCAGCGCGCGCGACCGCATCGCCGACCTCGAGCGGCGCCGCGAGGGGCTCGCGGCGCAGGTCGCGCAGCAGCAGGCGATCCTCTCCCGCCTCGCCGGCGAGCGCGACGCGATCGACTGGACGCCGGTGGAGGAGGCGCTGCAGCGCCAGCTCGACGCGCGCGCCGAAGCCGAGCAGGCGCTCGCGGCGGCGCGCGACCGGCTGGAGGGGCTGGGCGCCGAGCTCCGCGCGGCCGAGGAGGCGCGCCTCGCGCGCGAGCAGGCGCTCGAGCCCGCCCGCGCCCGGATCCAGGAGATGCAGCTCAAGGTGCAGGCGGCCTCGCTCGCCGAGGCGCAGTTCGCCGAGCAGCTCGCCGAGGCGCAGGCCGACCTCGCGGGGCTGCCCGAGGCGCTGAAGGCCTGGGGCCGGGCCTCGACGCTGCCCGGCGAGATCGCGCGGCTCACCGCGGCGATCGCCGAGCTGGGCGCGGTCAACCTCGCCGCGCTCGACGAGCTCGCGCAGGCGCGCGAGCGCAAGGACTACCTCGACCGCCAGGCGGCCGACCTCACCGAGGCGATGGCGACGCTCGAGAGCGCGATCCGGCAGATCGACCGCGAGTCCCGCGAGCTCCTCCAGCAGACGTTCGACGTCGTCAACCAGAACTTCGGCAAGCTGTTCCCGGCGCTGTTCGGCGGCGGGCAGGCGAAGCTCGTGCTGACCGGCGAGGAGATCCTCGACTCCGGCGTGCAGGTGTTCGCGCAGCCGCCGGGCAAGCGCAACGCGTCGATCCACCTGCTGTCGGGCGGCGAGAAGGCGCTGACCGCGACCTCGCTCGTGTTCGCGCTTTTCCAGATCAACCCGGCGCCCTTCTGCCTGCTGGACGAGGTCGACGCCCCGCTCGACGACCCGAACACCGAGCGCTTCTGCAAGCTCGTGCGCGAGATGTCGTCCGAGACGCAGTTCCTGTTCATCTCGCACAACAAGATCACGATGGAGCTCGCCCACCAGCTCGTCGGGATCACGATGCAGGAGCCGGGCGTCTCGCGCGTGGTCGCGGTTGACATCGCCGAGGCGATCGACCTGGCCGCCAGCGCGCCCAAGGCGGCCTGACCGGGAGCCCGCCGCGCGCCGCGGCGCGCGCCGAGCCGGCGTCTATCGCGCGGCGCGGGGCTATAATCGACACGGCCTCGCGCCGATCCTCGCCATGCGGCTCTCCACGCTCCAGCTCGGTCTCGTCATCGCGGGCGTCCTGCTCGTGCTGGGCGTGATCGCCTACAACGCTTGGCAGGTGCGGCGCGCCCGCCGCCGCCTCGAAGGGGCCGCGGGATCGCCAGGCTCCGCCGGGCGCGCGGCCGGCGCCGTCGCCGGCGATGCACGCGTCGAGCCGACGCTCGCCGCTCCGGTGACCGCCGGGCGCGGCGCGCGTGTCGAGGCGGCCGTCGCCCCCGAAGCGCCGTTCGGCGTGCCGATGGACGAAGGGGAGACGCTCGCGGAGGCCGGCGACGAGCTCCCGCCCGCCGGCCCGGTCACGCGCAGCGCGATGGCCGATTCGGCGCCGCCGCAGGGAACGCAGCCGCAGCCCGATCCCGAGATCGAGTGCGTCGTGACGCTGCAGCCGGTCAGGCCGGTCGCCGCGGGCGCGCTGGCCGCCGGCCTGCACGCGCGGCTCGGCAAGCCGCTGCGCTGGTTCGGGCGCCGCGAGCCCGAGGCGCCGTGGCAGCGCCTCACCGGCGAGACGTCCGGCGAGTTCGGCGAGGTCGCGGCCTGCCTGCTGCTCGCGGACCGCAACGGCGCCGCGAGCCGGGCGCAGATCGAGGCGTTCCACCGCGTGGTGGCCGAGCTCGCGCCGACGCTGCCCGCCGCGTGGCTCGCCGCGCCGGCCGACGAGGAGGCCGCCCGCGCCGAGGAACTCGACCGCCTGTGCGCCGAGCTCGACATGCAGATCGGGCTCACGATCCAGAAGACCGACGGTACGACGATCCCGGGGACGCGGCTGCGCGGAGTCGCCGAGGCGGCGGGCTTCCGGCTCGCGCCGAACGGCCGCTTCGAGTGGGTGCAGGAGGAGAACGGGGCCGTTCTCTATTCGCTTCAGAGCGTCCGCGGCGAGCCGTTCACCGCGGAGTCGCTGCGCATCGCGGCGGTGCCCGGCGTCGTGCTGGTGCTGGACGTGCCGCGCGTCGGCGATCCCCCGCGCGCCTTCGACCAGCTCAAGCTCGCGGCCAAGCGCATGGCGCACACGCTGGGCGGCGACCTCGTCGACGACAACCAGCGGCCGCTCACCGACACCGCGCTCGCCGCGATCCGGGCGCAGGTCGTGTCGGCGAGCGAGCTGCTCGTGCGCGCGCAGATCGAGCCCGGCAGCCCGCGCGCGCACAAGCTGTTCTCGGCGTAGGCGCCCATGGCAGGCGCGCACGTCGCCACGCCCCGCGGCGAACCGGCGCCGGCGAAGCGCGTCGAGGCGCTGCGCGCGCGAATCCGCGACGCCGACTACAAGTACTACGTGCTCGACGCGCCGGACGTCTCCGACGCCGAGTACGACGCGTGGATGCGCGAGCTCGCGGAGCTCGAGGCCGCGCACCCGGCGCTCGCCGCGCCCGACTCGCCGACGCAGCGCGTGGGCGGCGCGGCGTCCGAGGCGTTCGAGGCGGTCACGCACCGCCTCCCGATGCTCTCGCTCAACAACGCGTTCACCGACGAGGAGGTCGAGGCCTTCGACCGGCGCGTGCGGGACGCGCTCGGCATCGAGATCGTCCGCTACGCGTGCGAGCCCAAGTTCGACGGTCTCGCGGTGAGCCTGGTCTACGAGGGCGGCCGCCTCGCGGTCGGCGCGACGCGCGGCGACGGCACCACCGGCGAGAACGTCACGGCGAACCTGCGCACGATCGGCGCGATCCCGCTCGCGCTGCCCGAAGGGGCGCCGCGGCGGCTCGAAGTGCGCGGCGAGGTCGTGATGCTGAAGCGCGACTTCGAGCGGCTCAACGCCGCGCAGGCGGCGAAGGACGAGAAGACGTTCGCGAACCCGCGCAACGCGGCGGCCGGCAGCCTGCGGCAGCTCGACCCGAAGATCACCGCGTCGCGCCGCCTCACGTTCCAGGCCTACGGCATCGGCGAGGTGGACTGGGGTCGGCACGCGCCGCCCGGCACGCACTCGGCGCTGATGGACTGGCTCGTGTCGCTGCGCTTTCCGGTCACGCGCGAGCGCGCGCTGGCGGCCGGGCTCGCCGGCATCCTCGGCTACTACCGGCGCCTGGGCGAGCGCCGCGCGTCGCTGCCGTTCGAGATCGACGGCGTCGTCTACAAGGTCGACGACCACGCGCAGCAGCGCGCGCTGGGCTTCGTGTCGCGCGCGCCGCGCTTCGCGGTCGCGCACAAGTTCCCCGCCGAGGAGCTCCCGACCGAGGTGCTCGGCATCGACGTGCAGGTCGGCCGCACCGGCGCGATCACGCCGGTGGCGCGCCTGAAGCCGGTGTTCGTCGGGGGCGTGACCGTGACCAACGCGACGCTCCACAACGAGGACGAGGTGCACCGCAAGGACGTGCGCGTCGGCGACACCGTGATCGTGCGCCGCGCCGGCGACGTGATCCCCGAGGTCGTGCGCATCGTGCCGGAGCGCCGGCCGCCGCGCACGCGTCCTTTCGCGATGCCGGCGAAATGCCCCGAGTGCGGATCCGCGGTCGTGCGCCTGGAGGGGGAGGCGATCGCGCGCTGCACGGGCGGCCTCTTCTGCCCGGCGCAGCGGAAGGCGTCGCTGCTGCACTTCGCGGGCCGGCGCGCGATGGACATCGAGGGCCTGGGCGAGAAGCTCGTCGACCAGCTGGTCGACGGCGGCATCGTGCGCACGCCCGCCGACCTCTACACGCTGGGCGTCGCGAAGCTCGCCTCGCTCGAGCGCATGGCCGACAGGAGCGCCGGCAACCTCGTCGCCGCGATCGAGAAGAGCAAGTCGACGACGCTCGCGCGGTTCGTATTCGCGCTCGGCATCCGGCACGTCGGGGAGGCGACGGCGCGCGACCTGGCCCGCCACTTCGGGGGCCTCGACGCGCTGATGGATGCGGACGAGGCGGCGCTCTCCGGGGTCCGCGACGTGGGCCCCGTGCTCGCCGAGAGCATCGCCCGGTTCTTCGCCGAGCCGCACAACCGGCAGGTGATCGAGCGGCTGCGCGCCGCGGGCTTGCACTGGCCGGAGCACGCGCCGGCGGCCGCGCCGGCGGAGGGGCCGCTCGCGGGCCTGACGCTCGTGCTGACGGGCACGTTGCCGACGCTCTCGCGCGACGAGGCCAAGGCGATGATCGAGGCGGCGGGCGGCCGGGCGTCGGGCAGCGTCTCGGCGAAGACCGACTACGTGGTGGCCGGCGAGGACGCGGGGAGCAAGCTCGCGAAGGCGAGGGAGCTCGGCGTCCCGGTGATCGACGAGGACGCCCTCATGGCGATGATCGAGGGGAAGGACGGGCGATGAGGAAGATCCGCAAGGCGGTGTTCCCGGTGGCGGGGCTCGGCAGCCGGTTCCTGCCGGCGACCAAGGCGAGCCCCAAGGAGATGCTGCCCATCGTCGACAAGCCGCTCATCCAGTTCGCCGTCGAGGAGGCGGCCGCGGCCGGCATCACCGACATGATCTTCATCACCGGGCGCAACAAGCGCGCGATCGAGGACCACTTCGACAAGGCCTACGAGCTCGAGACCGAGCTCGCGCTCCGCAACAAGACCGCGCTGCTCGAGACCGTCCAGTCGGCGACGCCCGCCGGCATCAACTGCATCTACATCCGCCAGACCGAGGCGCTCGGCCTGGGCCACGCGGTGCTCTGCGCGGAGCACGTGATCGACGAGGAGCCGTTCGCGGTGCTGCTCGCCGACGACCTGATCGACGCGCGCGTCCCGGTGATGAAGCAGATGGCGGACGTCGCGGCGCGCGAGGAGGCGTCCGTGATCGGCGTGATGACGATCCTGCCGGAGGAGACGGGGAAATACGGCGTGGTCGAGGCGGGGACGCTGTCCGGAGGCTTCGCTCCGGTCGAGCGCATCGTCGAGAAGCCCAGCCCCGGGACGACCGCCTCGCGCCTGGGCGTCGTCGGCCGGTACGTCCTGTCGCCGCGCGTCTTCCACCACCTGCGCACGATGCCGCCGGGCGCCGGGGGCGAGATCCAGCTCACCGACGGGATTGCCCGGCTCGTCGACGAGGAGAAGGTGCTCGCCTACGCGTTCGACGGCCGGCGCTACGACTGCGGCAACAAGCTGGGCTACCTCGAGGCGATGGTCGACTACGGGCTCAAGCACCCGGAGACCGGCGCGGGGCTCGCCCGGTACCTGCGCGAGCGCGGGCTCGACGGGGCGCAGTGATGACGCTGAACGAGCTCCGATACATCGTCGCGGTCGCGCAGGAGCTGAGCTTCGGCCGGGCGGCCGCCAAGTGCTTCGTCAGCCAGCCGGCGCTGTCGGTGGCGATCCAGAAGCTCGAGGACGAGCTCGGCGCGCCGCTGTTCGAGCGCGGCAAGTCGGAGGTGACGGTCACCCCGGTCGGCGAGCGCATCGTCGAGCAGGCGCAGCGCGTGCTCGAGGAGGTCGCGCGCATCCGCGAGATCGCGCAGTCGGGCCGCAACCAGCTCGTCGGGCCGCTCAAGCTGGGCGTGATCTACACGGTCGCGCCGTACCTGCTGCCGGACCTGATTCCCGCGCTTCACGCGCGAGCCCCCGAGATGCCGCTCGATCTCGAGGAGAACCTGACCGAGGTGCTCGAGGCCGAGCTGAAGAGCGGCCGGCTCGACGCGGCGATCGTCGCGCTCCCGTTCGCGCCGCCGGGCGTGGCGACGGTGTTCCTCTACGAGGAGCCGTTCCAGGTCGTGGTCCCCGCCGAGCACAAGTGGGCGCGACGCAAATCGGTCCATCCCGACGAGCTCTCGGGCGAGCACGCGATCCTGCTCAACGTCGGCCACTGCTTCCGCGACCAGGTGCTCGACGCCTGCCCGGAGCTCAACCGGCAGGACGTCCCGACCGCGCGCACGAACTCGCTCGAGACCGTGCGCAACATGGTCGCCTCCGGGCTGGGCGTGTCGGTGCTGCCGCGGGACGCGCTGACGCCCAAATACCACAGCAGGCTCGTGGTGCCGGTGCCCTTCGCGAAGCCTGCGCCTTCGCGGCGCGTCGCGCTCGCCTACCGCAAGAGCTTCCCCCGCCCGCAGGCGATCGAGGTTCTGCGGGAGGCGGTGGCCGAGGTGCGTCCATCGCCGGGGCGCCGCGCCGCGCGCGCCTGACGCCGCCGTCAGCGACCGCCCGCGACGATCGCCGCGACCTCCGCGAGCGAACCGACGACGTGGGCCGGCGCCGCGGCGTGCCGCTCGACCGGCGCTTCCGCCCGGTTGATCCAGAAGGCGGTGAAGCCGAACGCCTGCGCGCCGGCGGCGTCCCAGCCGTTGGCCGAAACGAACGCGACCGAGCGGGGATCGACGCCCAGCCGGTCCGCGGCGAGGGCGTAGACCTGCGGCGAGGGCTTGTACGCATCGGCTTCGTCCACCGAGATCACGCCGTCGAGGTGCGCGGCGAGCCCGGACGCGTCCACGAGCGGGGCGAGCATGTCGCTCGTGCCGTTCGACAGGATCCAGCGGGGACGCGGCGCGAGCGCGGTCAGCGCAGCCGCGGCATCCGGATAGGCGCGTAGCCGCAGGTAGGCGTCCGCGAGCTCCGCGCGCCCCTCGGCGTCGATCGGCAGCACGAGCGTCGCGACCGCGTAGTCGAGCGCCATCGCGGTGACGTCGCGGAAGTCCGGGCGGCGATAGGAGGGGCCCGCCATCAGGCCCGAGAGCCAGCTGTACTCGAGCTGCTTCGCCCGCCAGACGCGCGCGAGATCGGCGCCGTGGCCGGGTGCGAGCTCGTCGGCTTCGGCCACGACGCTGCCGACGTCGAAGAGCGTTCCGTAGGCGTCGAAGACGCAGGCGGCGAAACGGGGAGAGGTCATCGCAGGATGGGCGACGCGGCGCCGATCCTCGCGCACGCGGCACCGGCAAAAAAAAAGGGGTTACGCGTTGCGCATAACCCCTTGGTTCGATGTGGTGGGCATTGCTGGGTTCGAACCAGCGACCCCTGCCGTGTGAAGGCAGTGCTCTACCACTGAGCTAAACGCCCCGCGAACCCAGACAGGAGCGATCATTAAAGCACAAGGGGGGAGGCGAGTAAACCGGCCGGACGGTCGAACGCGGCGAGAGAGCGCTCGATCGCACCACAATAGGGCGACCGAGCGCACCAAAGGTGGGCATTTTCCCGTCCGAATCGGCCGCAGTGTCGCTAACCGACGGTTTTTCCATGGATTTGCCGGGTGGCTCGCCGATTGCTGTGTCAGGGCACCCCGTCGCGCCAGCCCCGATGACCGCCGCCCCTTACGACGAAATGACCGCTCCGGACGGATCGGTCCGGCCGCATTACCGCGGCATTGCCGACTGGCTGACGAGGACGCCGGCGGCGCGGATCGCCCAGAAGCGCGACGAGGCCGAGCGCGCGTTCCACCGGCTGGGCATCACGTTCGCCGTCGCGGGCGAGACCACCGGCACCGAACGGCTGATCCCGTTCGACCTGATCCCGCGGATCATCAGCGCCGACGAATGGGCCGTGCTGGAGCGCGGGCTGCTCCAGCGCGTCCGGGCGCTCAACGCGTTCCTCGACGACATCTACCACGACCAGCGGATCCTCGACGGCGGCCCGCTTCCGGCCGAGCGCGTGCTCGCGAACACCCAGTACCGCCCCGAGATGCGCGGCGTCGACGTGCCGGGGCGGATCTACGCGCACATCGCGGGCGTCGACGTCGTCCGGGCGGGCGAGGGCGAGTTCTACGTGCTCGAGGACAACCTGCGCGTGCCCTCCGGCGTCTCGTACATGCTCGAGAACCGCAAGATGATGATGCGGCTCCTGCCCGAGCTCTTCGCGGCGCAGTCGGTGCGTCCGGTCCAGCATTATCCGGACGTCCTGCTCGACAACCTGCGCGGCCTCGCGCCCGAGCACGTCGAGCCGACCGTCGCGGTCCTGACCCCCGGCCCCTGGAACTCCGCGTACTTCGAGCACACGTTCCTCGCGCAGCAGATGGGCGTCGAACTGGTCGAGGGCCAGGACCTGTTCGTGCGCGACGATGCGGTCTACATGAAGACGACGCGCGGCCCCGAGCGCGTGCACGTGATCTACCGGCGCGTCGACGACGATTTCCTCGACCCGCTCGCGTTCCGCCGCGACTCGATGCTGGGCGTCCCCGGCCTCTTCTCCGCCTACCGCAGGGGCCGCGTCACGCTCGCCAACGCGATCGGCACCGGGGTGGCCGACGACAAGTCGATCTATCCGTACGTGCCCGACATGGTCCGCTATTACCTGGCGGAGGAACCTGTGCTGCACAACGTCCCGACCTTCCAGCTGCACCGGCGCGAGGAGCGCGACCACGTGCTCGCCCACCTGGCCGAGCTGGTGGTCAAGGAGGTGCACGGCGCGGGCGGATACGGGATGCTGGTCGGACCGGCTTCGACGGCCGCCGAGCGCGAGGCCTTCCGCGCCCGCATCCTGGCCGATCCGGGCAAGTACATCGCGCAGCCGACGCTCGCGCTGTCGACCTGCCCGACCTTCGTCGACGCCGGGATCGCGCCGCGCCACGTCGACCTGCGCCCCTACGTGCTGTCCGGCAAGTCGATCGAGGTCGTCCCCGGCGGCCTCACGCGGGTGGCGCTGCGCGAGGGCTCGCTCGTCGTCAACTCGTCGCAGGGCGGCGGGACCAAGGACACCTGGGTGCTGGCCGACTAGGACGACGCATGCTCTCCCGGACCGCCAACGACCTCTACTGGGTCGGCCGCCACATCGAGCGCGCCGAGAACACCGCCCGGCTGCTCGACGTGACCTACCGGACGTCGCTGCTGCCCTACCACGCGCAGGAGCCCGGCCTCGCGTGGGCCGCGCCGTGGGCGGTCCCGCTCGTCACCTGCGGGCTCGCGACCGCCTACTACGCGAGCCACCGCGAGCTCTCCGCGTCCGACGTGCTGCGGTTCATGATCCTCGACGCGGGGAACCCGTCGTCGATCTGGTCGTGCCTGAGGGCGGCGCGCGAGTCCGGCCGCGCCGTGCGCGGCGCGATGACCTCGGAGATGTACGAGGACCTGAACTCCGCTTGGCTGGAGATGCGCACCGTCGACTTCGACGCGGTGCAGGCGCGCGGGATCAGCGAGTTCCTCGACTGGGTGAAGCTGCGGTCGCACCAGTTCCGCGGCGTCACCGTGGGCACGATGCTGCGCGACGAGGCGTACAGCTTCCTGCGGCTCGGGACGTTCCTCGAGCGCGCGGACAACACCGCCCGCATCCTCGACACGAAGTACCACATCCTGCTGCCGTCCGAGGCCGACGTCGGCGGCGCCGTCGACTACTACCAGTGGGCGTCGCTGCTGCAGTCGGTGTCCGGGTTCGAGTCCTACCGCCGGATCTACAGCGACGTGATCTCGCCCAGGCGCGTGGCCGAGCTCCTGATCCTGCGCGCCGACATGCCGAGGTCGCTGCACTCGTGCATGAACTTCATCGACGAGATCCTGCGCGAGCTCACCGACGAGCGCAGCCGCGAGCTCGAGCGCATGAGCGGCGAGCTCCACGCGCGGCTGCACTACGGCCGGACCGACGACGTGATGCGGTTCGGGCTGCACGAGTACCTGATGGACTTCCTGCAGCGGATCTTCGCGCTGGGCGACGAGGTGGCGCGGCGCTTCCTGGTGCCGGCGACGTGAGCGGGGCCTCCGCTAGAATGCGCGGGTCGATTCCCCTCGCGCCCCCATGACCTACTGTGTCGCCATGTCGCTCGACGCGGGCATGCTGTTCGCCTCGGACTCCCGCACCAACGCCGGCGTCGACCAGATCGCCCGCTTCTCCAAGATGCGCGTGTTCGGGCAGGACGGCGAGCGCGTGATCGTCACGCTGTCGTCCGGCAACCTGTCGATCACGCAGAACGTGCTTTCGACGCTCGAACAGCGCGTGCGCGGCGGCGACGGAGCGCTCAACCTGACGAACGCCCCGTCGATGTTCGACGTCGCCCGGCTGGTCGGCGACGCGCTGCGCGAGATCAAGGCGCGCGACGGCGCGTACCTCGCGCAGAACAACATCGACTCGTCGGCCAACTTCATCGTCGGGGGGCAGGTGCGCGGCGAGCCGCCCCGGCTGTTCATGGTCTACGGCGAGGGAAACTTCATCGAGGCGACCGCCGACACGCCGTACTTCCAGATCGGCGAGAGCAAGTACGGGAAGCCGGTGATCGACCGCGTCGTGACGCGGGCGACCTCGCTCTCGGCCGCGACCAAGTGCATCCTCGTGTCGTTCGACTCGACGATGCGCTCGAACATCTCGGTCGGGCTGCCGATCGACCTCGCGGTGGTCGAGACCGACGCGCTCCGGATCCGGATGCAGCGCCGGATCGACGAGCACGACCCGTACTTCCGGATGGTCCACGTCCAGTGGGGCGAGGGGCTCAAGCGCGTGTTCGCCGAGCTGCCCGACCCCGACTGGGCCTGACCGGGGCCGCATGGCGATCCGCGTCGGACTCACGCACCGGACCACCTACCGGTTCGACCGTCCCGTCCGCCTCTCGCCGCACGAGGTCCGGCTGCGGCCCGCGCCGCATTGCCGGACGCCGGTGCTCGGGTACTCGCTCGACGTGTCGCCTTCGGCGCACTTCCTCAACTGGCAGCAGGACCCGCAGGGCAACTGGGTCGCGCGGCTCGTGTTCCCGGAGCCCGCGACCGAGCTCTCGATCGTCGTCGACCTGACGGCCGACATGACGGTCGTCAATCCGTTCGACTTCTTCGTCGAGCCCTACGCCGAGCGCTACCCGTTCGCCTATGCCGAGGCGCTCGCCCGCGAGCTCAGGCCCTACCTCGAGACGGTGCCGGCGACGCCGCGGCTGGCCGCCTGGACCGAACGGTTTCGCGCGTCGGTCCGTGCCGGCGAGTCGATCGTCGACCTGCTCGTGCGGCTCAACCGCGAGGTGCAGCGGTCGGTCGCCTATCTGGTCCGGATGGAGCCCGGCATCCAGTCTCCGGAGGCGACCCTCGAGCTCGGGAGCGGGTCCTGCCGCGATTCGGGCTGGCTGCTCGTCCAGATCCTGCGGCACCTGGGGCTCGCGGCACGCTTCGCTTCCGGCTACCTGATCCAGCTCGCCGCCGACGTGAAGCCGCTCGACGGGCCGGCGGGCACCGACCGCGACTTCACCGACCTGCACGCGTGGGCCGAGGCCTACATCCCGGGCGCCGGCTGGATCGGCCTCGACCCGACGTCCGGGCTCCTCGCGGGCGAGGGGCACCTGCCGCTCGCGTGCACGGCGGACCCGGGCAATGCCGCGCCGATCGTGGGCTACACCGATCCGTGCGAGGCGAGCTTCGAGTTCGCGATGTCGGTGACCCGCGTGCACGAGGATCCGCGCGTCACTCGGCCATACGGCGAGGCGCAGTGGGCCGCGATCGACGCGCTGGGCGAGGCGGTCGACGCGGAGCTCGTCCACCACGACGTGCGCCTCACGCAGGGCGGCGAGCCGACGTTCGTGTCGGTCGACGACATGGACGGCCCCGAGTGGAACTACACCGCGCTGTCGCCGGCGAAGCGCAAGCTCGCCGAGGCGCTCGCGCGGCGGCTGATGAAGCGATTCGCGCCGGGCGCGCTCGTGCACGACGCGCAGGGCAAGTGGTATCCGGGCGAGCCGCTGCCGCGCTGGGCGATCGGACTCTGGTGGCGCACCGACGGCGTGCCGCTGTGGCGCGATCCCGCGCGCTTCGCGGATCCCTCGTCGCCCGGCCACGCGACGTTCGACGACGCGCGCCGCCTCGCGTCGGCGATCGCGACGCGCCTCGGCCTGCCCGCGAGCGCGCCGATCGTGGCGCACGAGGACGTGCCGAAGCTCCTCGCGAGCGAGTCGGCGCTGCCGGTCAACGCGGACCCGCTGGCGAGCGACCTCTCGAAGCCCGACGAGCGCGCGCGGCTCGCGCGGCTCCTGCAGGCCGGTCTCGACAGGCCGGCGGGCCTCGTGCTGCCGTTGCGCGCGTCGGGGGAAGGGGAGGACGTCGTCTGGGAGACGAGCCCCTGGCCGCTCAGGCGCGAGCGGCTCTACCTGCTCGCGGGCGACTCGCCGCTGGGGCTGCGGCTGCCGCTCGCGTCGCTGCCGCACGTGCTGCCCGACGACGAGGATCGCGAGCCGCCGGTCGACCCGTTCGCGCCCCGCGGCGCGCTCCCGCGCCGCGGCCGGGCCGAACGCGGGCGCGTGCGCGGGGGCAAGCCCCGCGAGGTGATCCGGACCGCGCTCGGCGTCGAGGCGCGCGGCGGGCACCTGCGCGTGTTCCTGCCGCCGCTCGAGCGGCTCGAGGCGGCGGTTGCGCTGTTCCACGCGATCGAGGCGGCGGCCGAGGACGCGGGCGCCGCGATCGTCGTCGAGGGCTATCCGCCCCCGCGCGATCCCCGGCTCTCGTTGCTGGCCGTCACGCCCGACCCCGGCGTGATCGAGGTCAACGTCCATCCGGCCTCGACGTGGCGCTCGCTCGTCGACACGACGGGCGCGCTCTACGAGGAGGCCCGCGCCTCGCGCCTCGGCACCGAGAAGTTCATGCTCGACGGACGTCACGTCGGCACCGGCGGCGGCAACCACGTCACGCTCGGCGGAGCGACGCCCGCGGACAGCCCGCTGCTGCGCCGGCCCGACCTGCTGCGGAGCCTGATCGGCTACTGGCAGAACCACCCGGCGCTCTCGTACCTGTTCTCGGGGACGTTCATCGGGCCGACGAGCCAGGCGCCGCGCGTCGACGAGGCGCGCGACGACCGCCTCTACGAGCTCGAGATCGCGTTCCAGGAGATGGAGCGGCTCGCCGAAGCCGGCGTCGAGACGCCGCGCCCGTGGCTCGTCGACCGCCTGCTGCGGCACCTCCTCACCGACCTCACCGGCAACACGCACCGCGCCGAGTTCTCGATCGACAAGCTCTATTCGCCCGACGGGCCGACGGGGCGCCTCGGGCTCCTCGAGTTCCGCGGCTTCGAGATGCCGCCGCACGCGCGCATGAGCCTCGTGCAGATGCTGCTCCTGCGCGCGCTCGTCGCGCGGTTCTGGCGCGAGCCGTGGCGCGGCCGGCTCGTCCGCTGGGGGACGGCGCTGCACGACCGGTGGATGCTTCCGCACTTCGTCGCGGCCGACATGCGCGACGTCGTCGACGACCTGAACCGCGCGGGCTACCCGTTCTCGCCCGCGTGGTTCGACCCGTTCGTCGAGTTTCGCTTCCCCCGCTACGGGACGGTGAGCTACGACGGCGTCACGCTCGAGCTCCGGCAGGCGATCGAGCCGTGGCACGTGCTGGGCGAGGAGATGTCCGGCAGCGGGACCTCGCGCTACGTCGACTCGTCGGTCGAGCGCATGCAGCTCAAGGTGACCGGGATGACCGGCGAGCGGCACGCGGTCGCGTGCAACGGCCGCGCGCTGCCGCTCACGCCGACCGGACTTCCCGGCGAGTACGTGGCCGGCGTGCGGTTCCGCGCATGGAGCCCGCCCTCGGCGCTGCACCCGACGATCGGCGTGCAGGCGCCGCTCACGTTCGACCTCGTCGACACCTGGTCGGCGCGCGCGCTGGGCGGGTGCACCTACCACGTCGCGCACCCGGGGGGGCGCAACTACGCGGCGTTTCCGGTCAACGCGAACGAAGCGGAAGCGCGCCGCTACGCGCGCTTCTGGCCGCACGGGCACACGCCGGGGCCGATGGTGCTCGCGCCCGAGCCCGCGAACCCCGCCACGCCCTCGACGCTGGACCTGAGGTACAGGCGTCCGCCGGCCGTTGGCAGTTGACAGTCCGCGGCGCCGCGCGCGGCCGCGCCTCGCGCGCTCGGCCACAAGCTAGAATCGCCATCGCTCCGCCGCGACGTACCGGACGCGCGGCCGGGTTGTCTGCCAACTGCCCACTGACTCCTGACTGCTGATGCCATTCCGCACCCGATTCGCGCCCAGCCCCACCGGCTTCCTGCACCTGGGCGGTGCCCGGACCGCGCTGTTCGCCTGGGCCTATGCACGCCGCCACGGCGGCCGCTTCGTGCTGCGCATCGAGGACACCGACGTGGCGCGCTCGACGCCGGAGGCGGTCAAGGCCATCCTCGACGCGATGGACTGGCTCGGGCTCGCCTACGACGAGGGCCCGTACTACCAGATGCAGCGGATGGACCGCTACCGCTCGGTCATCGCGGACATGCTCGACCGCGGCCTCGCGTACCGCTGCTGGATGTCGACGTCGGAGCTGGACGAGCTGCGCGCCGCGCAGATGGCCGCGGGCGAGAAGCCCCGCTACGACGGCCGCTGGCGGCCCGAGAACGCGCGTGCGAACGGACGGGTTCCGCCCGAGGGCGTGGCGCCGGCGATCCGGTTCCGCAATCCCGACGACGGCGTCGTCGCCTGGGACGACCGCGTCAAGGGCCGCATCGCGGTCGCGAACGCGGAGCTGGACGATCTCGTGATCGCCCGGGGGGACGGCACGCCGACCTACAATTTCTGCGTCGTCGTCGACGACATCGACATGGCGATCACCCACGTGATCCGCGGCGACGACCACGTCAACAACACGCCGCGCCAGATCAACATCCACCGGGCGCTCGGCCACGAGCCGCCGGTCTTCGCGCACGTGCCCACCGTCCTCGGCGAGGACGGCCAGAAGCTTTCCAAGCGCCACGGGGCGGTCTCGGTGATGGAGTACGAGGCGGCCGGCTACCTGCCCGAGGCGATGGTGAATTTCCTCGCCCGGCTGGGGTGGGCGCACGGCGACGACGAGGTGTTCGGCCCCGACGACTTCGTCCGCTGGTTCGACCTCGACGCGATCAACCCGGCGCCGTCGCGCTTCAACGCCGACAAGCTCCACTGGCTCAACCAGGAGCACATGAAGCGGATGGCACCCGCGACGCTGGGCGGACGGCTCGTGCCGTACCTCGCGCGCGCGGGGCTCGACCCGGCCGCCGGCCCGGATCCGGGCGAGGTCGCGGCGCTGCTGCGGGACCGCGTGCGCACGCTCGCCGAGATGGCCGATGCCGCGCATTACTTCTACGCGACGCCGCATCCGTCGCCGGAGCGCCTCGCCGAGCACCTGAACGACCACAACCGGCCCGCGGTGAAGGGGATCGCCGACGCGTTCGCCGACCTGCCCTGGACGCGCGAGGCGATCGCGCAGCGGCTCAAGTCGGAAGCGGCGAAGCACGGCCTCAAGCCGCCGCAGCTCATGATGCCGTTGCGGATGCTCGTCGCGGGGACGACGCAGACCCCGTCGCTCGACGCGGTGCTCGCGCTCCTGCCGCGCGAGACGGTCCGTTCGCGGATCGCGGCGGGATTGTCAGTGTAGCGCGTCCCGGCCGGCCTGTCGGCCTTCCGGGGCGCCGCCCGTCCCGGTAAAATGCGGAATTTCCAGCCCCGGCTCGCGCCATGCCCAAGTACGTGTTCGTCACCGGCGGCGTCGTTTCCTCGTTGGGGAAGGGGATCGCCGCCGCGTCGCTGGCCGCGATCCTCACTTCCCGCGGCGTCCGCGTCACCAACCTCAAGCTCGACCCCTACATCAACGTCGACCCGGGGACGATGTCGCCGTTCCAGCACGGCGAGGTCTACGTGACCGAGGACGGCGCCGAGACCGACCTGGACCTCGGGCACTACGAGCGCTTCACCGACGTCCGGATGGGGAAGCGCAACAACTTCACGACCGGCCAGATCTACGAGAGCGTGATCCGCAAGGAGCGCCGCGGCGACTACCTGGGCGGCACCGTGCAGGTGATCCCGCACATCACCGACGAGATCAAGGCCTGGATCGCGGCGGGCGCCGGCGACGCGGAGGTGGCGGTCGTCGAGGTCGGCGGCACGGTCGGCGACATCGAGAGCCTGCCGTTCCTCGAGGCGATCCGGCAGATGGGCATCCAGCTCGGCCGCGAGAACGTCTGCTATATCCACCTGACGCTCGTCCCGTACATCCCGTCGGCGGGCGAGATGAAGACCAAGCCGACGCAGCACTCGGTGAAGGAGCTGCGCGAGATCGGCATCCAGCCCGACGTCGTGCTGTGCCGCGCCGACCGGCCGGTGCCCGACGGCGACCGCCGCAAGATCGCGCTGTTCACGAACGTCGCGCCCGAGGCCGTGATCCCGGCGCTCGACGCCGACTCCATCTACAAGATCCCGGCCGCGCTGCACGCGGAAGGGCTGGACGACATCGTCTGCCGCAAGCTCGGGCTCTCGCCACCGCCCGCCGACCTGGCCGTCTGGACGCGGATCGTCGAGGCGCTCGATCACCCGGAGCACACGGTGCGCATCGCGATGGTCGGCAAGTACGTCGACCTGACCGAGTCGTACAAGTCGCTGTCCGAGGCGCTGATCCACGCCGGCATCCACACGAAGAGCAAGGTCGACATCCACTACGTCGACTCCGAGTCGATCGAGCGCGACGGGACTGCCGCGCTCCAGGGCATGGACGCGATCCTCGTGCCCGGCGGCTTCGGCAAGCGCGGCGTCGAAGGCAAGATCCGCGCGATCCGCTACGCGCGCGAGAACCGGGTTCCCTACCTCGGCATCTGCCTCGGCATGCAGCTCGCGGTGATCGAGCACGCGCGCGACCACGCCGGGCTCGCGGGCGCGAACTCGACCGAGTTCGACCCGGACACGCCGCACCCGGTCGTCGCGCTGATCACCGAGTGGCAGGACCGCGACGGCAACATCGAGCGGCGCACGGCCGCCTCCGACCTGGGCGGCACGATGCGGCTGGGCGCGCAGCCCTGCGAGGTCGTCCCCGGCACGCTCGCGCACCGGATCTACGGATCGACGTCGGTGGCCGAGCGCCACCGCCACCGCTACGAGGTCAACAACCACTACCTGCCGCGCCTCGAGGCGACCGGGCTCGTCGTGAGCGCGCGGGCGAAGAGCGAGGCGGCCGGCGACCTGTGCGAGATGATCGAGCTGGCCGACCACCCGTGGTTCTTCGGCTGCCAGTTCCACCCCGAGTTCACGTCGAATCCGCGCCGCGGGCACCCGCTGTTCGCGAGCTTCGTGCGCGCGGCGCTCGACCAGCAGCGCACCGCCGGCGCCTCGGCGGCCGCGGTCGCCGAGCTCGTCGCGTCCATCTAGGGCCGCGCGTGAAGCTCTGCGGCTTCGAGGTCGGGCTGGACCGGCCGCTGTTCCTCATCGCCGGGCGACCGCGCGGCGGGAAGGACCGCAGGTCGCGACCAGCCGCGCGGGATGCGGCCGGCGAAGGCGGAGGTGCGGGTTGAAGCTCTGCGGCTTCGAGGTCGGGCTGGACCGACCGCTGTTCCTCATCGCCGGCCCCTGCGTCGTCGAGTCGCGCGGGCTCCAGCTCGACGTCGCCGGCCGGCTCAAGGAGATCGCGTCGGCGCTCGGGATCCCGTTCATCTTCAAGTCGAGCTACGACAAGGCGAACCGCAGCTCGGCGGCCAGCTTTCGCGGCCTCGGGAGGGACGAGGGGCTGCGCATCCTCGCCGAGGTGCGCCGGCAGATCGGCGTGCCGGTGCTGACCGACGTGCACGACGAGGACGAGATCGCGGCGGCCGCCGCGGTCGTCGACGTGCTGCAGACGCCCGCGTTCCTCTGCCGCCAGACCGACTTCATCCAGGCGGTCGCGCGTGCCGGCAAGCCGGTCAACATCAAGAAGGGCCAGTTCCTCGCGCCCGAGGACATGAAACAGGTGGTCGCGAAGGCGAAGGCCGCGAGCGGTGCCGACAACATCCTCGTGTGCGAGCGCGGCGCCTCGTTCGGGTACCACAACCTCGTGTCCGACATGCGCTCGCTCGCGATCATGCGTGAGACCGGCTGCCCGGTCGTGTTCGACGCGACGCACTCGGTGCAGCTGCCGGGCGGGCAGGGCACGTCGTCCGGCGGCCAGCGCGAGTTCGTTCCGGTGCTGGCGCGCGCCGCCGTCGCCGCAGGCGTCTCGGGGCTGTTCATGGAAACGCATCCCGATCCGGCGAAGGCGCTCTCCGACGGACCGAACGCCTGGCCGCTGCCGCGCATGCGCGAATTGCTCGAGACCCTCGTCGAGCTCGACCGCACCGTGAAGCGCGCCGGATTCCCGGAAACCGATCTGATGCGGGGCGCGGCGTAGCGCGGCGCCCGACCCCCGACTCCCGATGTCCGTCCACCCGGTCCTGATCAAGCTGAAGCCCGGCGTCCGGCGCGAGGATCCGCGCGTCGTCGCGTGGCGTGACGCGTTCGTCGCGCCCGGGCACAAGTGCCCGGGCATCGTGCGCTTCGAGCACGGCTGGAACACGACCGACCGGCCGATCGCCTGGGACTACGGCGTCAACATGGCGTTCGCGACGCGCGCCGACCTCGACGCCGACGGCCCGCATCCCGATCACCAGACCGTGGTCGCGCTCGAGCGCGAGATCGCCGACTGGGCGATCTGCGACGACGAGGCTCCGGACGCGTGAACGCCTTCCCCCTCACCCCGACCCTCTCCCCGCGATGCGGGAAGAGGGAGCCGATCCTGCCGGCGCAACGCGGCTCGATGCCGCGCCACGACGCCTCCGGTCGCGCGACGCCCCTGATCCCTGTCAACTGACTCCTGATCCCTGAACATGAGCGCCATCGTCGACGTCGTCGCCCGCGAGATCCTCGATTCCCGCGGCAATCCCACCATCGAAGCCGACGTCGTGCTCGAATCCGGCGTGTCGGGCCGGGCGGCCGTGCCCTCCGGGGCGTCGACCGGCTCGAAGGAAGCGGTCGAGCTGCGCGACGGCGACGCCAGCCGCTACGGCGGCAAGGGCGTCACGCGCGCGGTCGAGAACGTCAACACGGAGATCTGCGAGGCGATCCTCGGCCTCGACGCCTCCGAGCAGGGTCTCATCGACAAGACGCTCTGCGCGCTCGACGGCACCGACAACAAGGAGCGGCTCGGCGCGAACGCGATCCTCGCGGTGTCCTGCGCGGTCGCGAAGGCGGCGGCCGAGGAGTCGTCGCTGCCGCTCTACCGCTACCTGGGCGGCGCGGGGGAGATGCAGCTTCCGGTCCCGCTGATGAACGTGATCAACGGCGGCGCCCACGCGAACAACAAGATCGACCTGCAGGAGTTCATGCTGGTGCCGCTCGGCGCGCCGACGTTCCGCGAGGCGCTGCGCTACGGCGCCGAGGTGTTCCACACGCTGAAGAAGCTGATCGACGCGCGCGGCATGCCGACGACGGTCGGCGACGAGGGCGGCTTCGCGCCGGACCTCCCGTCGAACGAGGCGGCGCTGCAGCTCCTCGTCGAGGCGATCGACAAGGCCGGCTACGAGCCGGGGCGCGACATCGCGCTCGCGCTCGACTGCGCCGCGTCCGAGTACTACGCCGACGGCGAGTACCGGCTGGAAGGCGAGAACCGCGTGCTGTCGCCCGCGCAGATGGTCGACGTGCTCGCGACCTGGTGCGGCAAGTACCCGATCGTCAGCATCGAGGACGGGATGTCCGAGCACGACTGGGACGGGTGGAAGGCGCTCACCGAGCGGCTGGGGCGCGACGTGCAGCTCGTCGGCGACGACATCTTCTGCACCAACACGAGGATCCTGAAGCAGGGGATCGCGAAGGGGGTGGCGAACTCGATCCTGATCAAGATCAACCAGATCGGCACGCTCTCGGAGACGTTCGCGGCGATCTCGATGGCGAACCGCGCCCGCTACACGGCCGTCGTCTCGCATCGCTCCGGCGAGACCGAGGACAGCCTGATCGCGGACATCGCGGTGGGCACGAACGCCGGCCAGATCAAGACCGGGTCGCTGTCGCGCTCCGACCGGATCGCCAAGTACAACCAGCTCCTCCGGATCGAGGAGGACCTGGGCGACGCCGCGAGCTATCCGGGCCGCGCGGCGTTCTTCAATCTCGAGTGATGTCGTCCCCCCCGAACGCGCTGCGCGCGGCTCCCCCCCGTGGGGGGCGGCGAGCTCGGGGCGGCCCGTCGCTCGCCACGGCGTCCCCCCCGAACGCGCTGCGCGCGGTTCCCCCCCGTGGGGGGCGGCGAGCTCGGGGCGGCCCGTCGCTCGCCACGACGCCTGCCCGACGATGCGCTGGCTCGCGCTGATCTTCGTCGCCGCGATCGTCGCGCTGCAGTACCCGATGTGGCTCGGGAAGGGCGGGTGGCTCGCCGTCCGCGAGCTCGACCGGCAGCTCGCGCAGCAGCGCGAGGGCAACGCGAAGCTCAAGGCGCGCAACGAGGCGCTCGACGCCGACGTGCGCGACCTGAAGACCGGCAGCGAGGCGATCGAGGAGCGCGCGCGCTCCGAGCTCGGGATGGTCCGCCAGGACGAGGTGTTCTTCCAGCTCCAGGGCGCCGCGCCCGCGCCCGAGCGACCGTCCGTTCCGCGCTGACGGCGGCCGGCCGGCGCCTTTCCGATGCCCCGCGTCGTCTCGCGCCAGAACCCGCGCTACCGGGAAGTCGCACGCCTCGTCTCGTCGTCGCGCGACCGCCGCAAGGCGGGGCGCTGCGTGCTCGAGGGCGAGCACCTGATCGCCGTGCACCTCGAGCGCATCGGGCTGCCCGACGTCGTCGTCGTCAACGAGGAGGCGCTGGCGCGTGCGAGCGTCGCGGGACTCGTCGCGCGCCTGCCGGAATCGCGGCTCGTCGTCGTGCCGCGGGCGCTCTTCGACGGGATGGGGGCGCTCCCGCCCGACGTCGGCGTGATCGCGGTCGCGCCGGCCCCGCTGCCGCCGTCCGGGCCGCCGGGTGCGCTGTGCGTGCTGCTGGAAGCGATCCAGGACCCCGGCAACGTCGGCACGATGCTGCGTACCGCCGCGGCGTTCGGCGCGAGCGACGCCTACCTGTCGCGCGATTGCGCGTTCGCGTGGTCGCCGAAGGCGCTGCGGGCGGGCCAGGGCGCGCACTTCCAGCTCGCGATCCACGAGGATGCGGACCTCGTCGAGGTCGCGAGGGCGGTCCGCGCGTCGGGGGGGCGCGTCGTGGCCGCCGTGGCGGCGGGCGGGGTGCCGCTCCACGAGGTCCCGCTCACGGGCCGCGTCGCGATCGCCGTCGGCAACGAGGGAGCGGGACTCTCCGGGGCGCTGCGGGCAGCGGCCGACGCGGCGGCGACGATCCCGATGCCGGGCGGCAGCGAGTCGCTCAACGCAGCGGCGGCCGCCGCGGTGGTCCTCTACGAGGCCGTGCGGCAGCGGATGGCGCGGTAGCCTCCCGCACCATCGGCGCGGACGCGGTCGGCCGCAGCCGTCGTCGTTCGCTGTCCGCCGGACGCCGTCAGGCGCGGCCCTGCGTCGCTCACTCCTGCGGGATCGCGGTGAACTTGCCGTCCTCGACGCAGCTCCCGCCCAGGTTCGCGCGCCAGGTCGCCTCGATCCCTCCGTTCGACGTTCGGCGCAGGTCCGTGACGACGGCCGCAGTGTCGACGCCGTAGACCTCGCAGACGTAGGTCGCGTCGGCCATGTGGAACACCTTGCCGAGCTGGACGGCCTTCCCCTGCATCACGCAGTCGGTGACCCCCTCGGTCGTGACGTGCTCGATGCGCACGACCGACGCGGGCAACTGCGTCACGATGTACTGGTACGCGTAGACGCTGCTCGCGGCCCCGCCGTTGCAGCCTGCCGAGCTCTTGATCAGCGCGCCGCCGAGGTAGGTGCCCGCGAGGTCGATCGCCGTCAGCGGCAGCCGCTCGATCGTCTTCACGACCTGCGTCAGGTCGATCCGGTAGGTGAACAGCCCTCGCTGCACGTTCTCCGCGACGAACTGCGCCTCGCCCACCATCGTCTCGGTCGCGTCGGTCGGTTGCCACGCGCCTCCGAACCAGGTGCCGGTCACTCGGTAGAGCGCGCCCGAATAGCGGCCCGCACCGGTCTGCACCATCGACGAGACGTACCAGACCGGCTGCTTGTCCGGCCCGTAGATGAAGAACGTGGCGAAGATGACGCCGGGCCCCTGCGCGAAGTTGACGCCCCATCCGGACTCGACGCCGCCCGCGGCCCACCAGACGTCCGAGTAGTCGGGATCGGCGGCGCGAACGGGCGCCGCTGCGAAGAGCGCGACGGCGAAAAGGGCGAGGGCGAGGCGGCGGAGCATGCGGCGGATCCCGGAAGCGGCGACGCGCGATTCTAACGCGCTTCGACGCGCGACCGCCCCGCGAGTTCACGTGCCGCGTCGCGCCAGTCGCCGCGCGTCCCGATCGAAGGCTGTGCGCCTTCGCCGGTGCAGGCATGCGAGCCGGCCGCGGCGCCCTCGGCCAGCGCTTCGCGGAGCGGCGCGCCGCGATCGAGCGCTGCGGCGAGCGCGCCGACGAACGCGTCGCCCGCGGCGGTCGTGTCGCGGACGTCGGCCGGCGCCGCAGGCACCAGGTAGCGATGCGAGCGATCCGCGGCGACGAGGCCTCGTGCGCCCAGCGTGACGATCGTCGCGAAGCCGTAGCGATCGGCGGCGGCCGTGCAGAATCCGGCCGGGTCGGGGGGCAGCGCACTGGCCTTCGCGACGGCCTGCGCCTCGTGCTCGTTGGCGACCAGCACGTCGACCGAGGCGAGCAACGCGTCGGGGAGCGGCCGAGGGGGGGCAACGTTGAGCACGACACGCGCTCCCCGACGATGCGCGCGCGACGCGAGCGCCGCCACTTCGGCGAGCGGTACCTCGAGTTGCAGGACGACGGTCGTCGAGGGGCCGAGCCGCGCATCGGCGACCGCCTCGGCGCGCGCGTCCTCGTTGGCGCCCGCGACGATGGTGATCGTGTTGCGCCCCTGCGCGTCGACGTGGATGAGCGCGACCCCGGTCGGCCGGCCGGAGGCCAAGACGCAAGAAAGGTCGACGCCCGCGTCGCGAAGCGCCGCGAGGGCGACGCCGGCGAAGCCGTCGCGGCCGACCGCCCCGAAGAGCGCGACGTCGGCGCCGGCGCGCCGGGCCGCCAGCGCCTGGTTCGCGCCCTTGCCGCCCGCGTGCACCGCGTAGCCGAGCGCCGCCTGCGTCTCGCCTTCGCGCGGCAGGTGCGGGACGCGCGCGACGAGGTCGGCGTTGATCGAGCCGAGGACGACGACCATCGGCCGTGCGCGTCAGCGCCAGTCGACGCGGTTGACCGTGCCCTTCACGAGCAGGATGTTGCCGTAGGGGCGCAGCTCCCCGGTCCGGACGATCGCGTAGGCGCCGCGCGCGCGCTCGTAGAACGCGTGCCGCTCGAGGTGCCCGATCTCGACGTCGCCCAGGTCGTGGTCGGCGAGCACAGCCGCGAAGTCGGCGACCGGCTCGGGGATCGCGTCGGGCTCGCCGGCCACCTCCATCGTCCACGCCGGCGGCCCGCCGGCCGTGTCCAGCGGGAAGAGCCCGAGCACCGCGGCCAGCACCTCGTGCGTCCCCGCGCCCGCGATCGTGATCACGCGCTCGCCCACCGTCGCGGACGGGAAGTTCGCGTCGACGATCGCGATCTCGTCGCCGTGCCCCATCGAGGCGAGCGCGTGCAGCAGGTCGGGCGTGAGCAGCGGGGAGATTCCCTTGAGCATCGTGCTTCTCCGTCTTCGGCGCTCGGGGCGGCGTCAGTAGACGTGGCGCTCGACCTTCGCGCGGTGCAGGATCGTCGTCGCGATCTCCTCGATCGACTTCGACGTCGTGTCGAGCATCGGGATGCCTTCCCGCTGCATCATCGCCTCGGCCTCCCGCACCTCGTAGCGGCAGTTGTCGAGCGACGCGTAGCGGCTCCCGGGGCGCCGCTCCTCGCGGATCTCGCGCAATCGCTCGGGCTGGATCGTGAGGCCGAACAGCTTCGAACGGTGGCCCTCGATCGAGCCGGGGAGCCGGTGGTCGGCGAAGTCGTCGGGCGTGAGCGGGAAGTTCGCCGCGCGCACGCCGAACTGCAGCGCGAGGTAGAGCGAGGTGGGCGTCTTCCCGCAGCGGGAGACGCCGACGAGGATCACCTGGGCCTTGGCGAGCTCGCGCGTCGCCGCGCCGTCGTCGTGCGCCTGCGCGAAGTTGATGGCCTCCATGCGAGTGAAGTACTCGTGGCTGTTCGCGATGCCGTGCGATCGCCCGGCGGCGTGCGAGCTCTTCGCGGCGAGCTCCGCCTCGAGCGGCGCGATGAAGATCTGGAACAGGTCGAGCGTCAGCGCCTCGGCGCGCCGACGGATCGTCTCGCTCGCGACCTCGTCGACGACCGAGCTGAACACGATCGGCCGCCGTCCCTCGGCCACGCCGGTCTCGTTGACCTGGCGGATCACCTCCTCGACCTTCTCCGGCGAGTCGATGAACGGGACGGTCACCCGGCGGAACTGGAAGTCCTCGAACTGCGTGAGCAGGCTGTTGCCCAGCATCTCGGCGGTGATGCCGGTGCGGTCCGAGATGAAGAAGACGGTGCGCCTCGCGGGCATCGGCTACGCCTCTCGCGGCCGGTCGGCGCGCGGGCGGATCACCAGCGCGTCCAGACGGGCTCGACGCCCGCCGGCAGCGGCGGCAGGTCGCCCAGGTCCAGCCAGGCTTCGCCGGGGCCGTGGTAATCGGAGCCCGCCGACGCGGCGAAGCCGTGGAGACGCGCGAGCGTCGCGAAGCGGGCCGCCTGCGCCGGGGTGTGCGACGAGGACAGCACTTCGATCGCGTCGCCGCCGGCGTCGCGGAAATCGCCGAGCAGCGCCTTCATGCCGCGCTCGCCGTCGACCTTGTAGCGCCCCGGATGGGCGAGCACGGCGACGCCGCCCGCGCCGTGGATCCACCCGATCGCCTGGTCGAGCCTCGCCCAGCGGTGCTCGACGTGGCCCGGGCGACCCGGCGTCAGGTAGCGCCGGAACACGTCCTTGACCTCCCGGGCGTGGCCCGCCTCGACGAGAAAACGCGCGAAATGGGTGCGGGAGACCAGGCGTTCGCTCGTGACGTGGCGCAGCGCGCCTTCGTAGGCGCCCGGGATCCCCGCCGCCGCGAGCGATTCGCCGATGCGCCGGGCGCGGCTCGTCCGGCCTTCGCGGATCGAGGCGAGCCCCTCGACGAGGGCGCCATCGCCAGCGTCGATGCCCAGCGCGACGACGTGGATCGTGATGCCCTCCCAGCTGACCGACAGCTCGGCGCCCGGGACGAGCGCGATGCCGGCTTCGCGGGCCGCGACATCCGCCTCGGCGATGCCCGAGACCTCGTCGTGGTCGGTCAGGGCCAGCACGTCGACCCCTCTCGCCGCGGCCCTGCGGACGATCTCGGCAGGGGATAGAAGTCCGTCGGACGCTGTCGAATGCGAGTGCAGGTCGTAGCGGAGCGTCACGGCGCCATTCTAGCGGCATCGCTGCGTCGGCGAGGGGCCGGCAATGACAGGTCGTGCCCGCGCGTCACGTCGCGTTCGCCGGCCCTGCGCTCGTCTCGGGTCGCATCCCCGCGCGAGCGCGGGGCCCCTGCTTCGCCTCGACGACCGCCCCATCCGGAGGATGGGGATCGACGACGCGAGCTTGCGATGCCGCAGGCGGCCGACACGCGAGGTTTCGCACCGGGGTGCTCCTGCTCGGAGGCCGCCCACGCCGCCTTGCGACCGCCGCGGGGGCTCCCGCCGCCTGCCGCCCGTCGGACTGGCTTGCGGAGGGGAGGCCAATCGGTCAAAAATATGCCAATGGGATAGCGGCGCCCCTCCGGGGCGGGCCGCGATGCCCGGGAGACCACATCCGTGAAGCTGCTCGACCGTGTCCTCAATCCGCGCGAGATCCGCCGCCGGCTGGGCCTCAACCAGGAGCAGTTCTGGACCCAGATCGGCGTCACGCAGAGCGGCGGCTCGCGGTACGAAAGCGGCCGCGAGATGCCGCGGCCGGTGCGCGAGCTCCTGCGGCTCGTGCACGTCGAGCAGATCGATCTCTCGCAGGTCAAGCGCATCGACTTCGAGATCATCAGCTACCTGAAGGAAGCGCACCCGGACCTCTACCGCAGCCTGCGACGCGCGGCGCGCAGCCGCCGCAACGCGCAGGGGCTGGGCAACGTCCCGGGTCTCGAGGGCGACGAAGGCGAGGAACCGCCGCTCGCTCCGGAAACGTCCGCCCAGCGCTGATCCGCGTCCGCCGCGCGGCGCTCTCGCGCCGCAGCAACTCAGGCCCCTTTCCGGGGCGCGGTAGAATGACGGTCTGATCGCGGCCGCCTTGCTGCATTGCATCAGGCGCGATCGCGTCCGTCTTTCCACGCGGGAGCAGGTATGCGGGACCAAGTGAGGGTCGTGCCTTTCGAGCGGCTGCGGATGACCGACGTCGAGTCGGTCGGCGGCAAGAACGCTTCGCTCGGCGAGATGATCAGCCAGCTCGCGCACGCGGGAATCCGGGTGCCGGGCGGCTTCGCGACCACGGCGGCGGCTTTCCGCGAGTTCCTGGCCCACGACCGGCTGGGCGAGCGCATCAACGCGCGGCTCGCCAAGCTCGACGTCGACGACGTCGCCGAGCTCGCCAGCGCGGGCGCCGAGATCCGGCGCTGGGTCGCCGAGGCGCCGCTGCCCTCGGCGCTGGAGACCGACATCCGAACGGCGTTCCAGACGCTCGACGCCGAATCGCCGGGCGCCACCTACGCGGTCCGGTCGTCCGCGACGGCCGAGGACCTGCCCGAGGCCTCGTTTGCCGGCCAGCAGGAAACATTCCTTAATATCAGAGGCTTCGACAACGTACTTCATGCGATTCGTGAGGTATTTGCCTCGCTGTGGAACGACCGCGCGATCGCCTACCGTGTCCACAAGGGCTATGCGCACGCCGACGTCGCGCTCTCGGCCGGCGTCCAGCGGATGGTGCGCAGCGACCTCGGTGCGTCGGGAGTGCTCTTCACGCTCGACACCGAATCGGGGTTCGACCAGGTGGTGTTCATCACCGCGTCGTACGGACTGGGCGAGACCGTCGTGCAGGGCGCGGTCAACCCCGACGAGTTCTACGTCTACAAGCCCAACGTCGCCGCGGGGCGGCCGGCGATCCTGCGCAAGACCGTGGGCGGCAAGGCGATCCGGATGGTGTTCGCCGCGGGCAGCTCCGCCGGGACGTCGACGACCACGGTGCCGGTTCCCGAGGCGGAGCGCCACCTCTTCTCGATCAGCGACGAAGAGGTGAACGAGCTCGCGCGATACGCGGTCGCGATCGAGAAGCACTACGGGCGGCCGATGGACGTCGAGTGGGGCCGCGACGGCGTGGACGGCAAGATCTACGTGCTGCAGGCGCGCCCGGAGACGGTGAAATCGCAGGAAGAGGCGACTCGGCTGCGTCGCTACCGGCTCAAGTCGACGTCGGCGGTCCTGGCGACCGGCCGGGCGATCGGCCAGAAGATCGGGCAGGGCGTCGTTCGGCTGGTCAAGTCCGCGCGCGAGATGGATCGCGTCCGGCCGGGCGACATCCTCGTGACCGACATGACCGACCCCGACTGGGAGCCGGTAATGAAGCGCGCCGCGGCGATCGTCACCAACCGCGGAGGGCGCACCTGCCACGCGGCGATCATCGCCCGCGAGCTCGGCATCCCGGCGGTCGTCGGCTGCGGCGACGCGACGCGTACGCTGACCGAAGGCGCCGAGGTGACCGTGTCGTGCGCCGAGGGCGACACCGGCAACGTCTACCAGGGCAGGCTGGACATCGAGATCGTCGACGTGGCGCTCGACCGGATGCCGCCGTGCCCGACCAAGATCATGATGAACGTCGGCAATCCGGAGCTCGCCTTCGAGCTGCGCAGGCTGCCCAGCGAGGGCGTGGGCCTGGCCCGCCTCGAGTTCATCATCAGCAAGAACGTCGGCATCCATCCGAAGGCGTTGATCGAGTACGGGACGCTGCCCGCCGAGCTCAAGGCCGAGATCGCCCCGCGGATCGCCGCCTACCGCGACCCGGTCGAGTACTACATCGCCAAGATCGCCGAGGGCGTCGCCACGATCGCGGCCGCGTTCTGGCCGAAGAAGGTGATCGTCCGGCTGTCCGACTTCAAGTCGAACGAGTACAGCAACCTCGTCGGCGGGAAGCGCTACGAGCCGCACGAGGAGAACCCGATGCTGGGCTTCCGCGGGGCGTCGCGCTACATCGCGCCCTCGTTCTACGACTGCTTCGCGCTCGAGTGCCGGGCGATGAAGCGCGTCCGCGACGAGATGGGGCTCACGAACGTCGAGGTGATGATTCCGTTCGTGCGCACGATCGCCGAGGCCAGGGGCGTGATCGGGCTGCTCGCGCGCAACGGGCTCGAGCGCGGGAAGAACGGCCTGCGCGTGATCATGATGTGCGAGATCCCGTCGAACGCGCTGCTCGCCGACCGTTTCCTCGAGTACTTCGACGGGTTCTCGATCGGCAGCAACGACATGACGCAGCTCACGCTGGGCGTCGACCGGGACTCCGGCGGTCCGATCGCGCCGACGTTCGACGAGCGCGACGACGCGGTCAAGGCGATGCTGGCAATGTCGATCGAGGCCTGCCAGCGGCACGGACGCTACGTCGGCATCTGCGGGCAGGGGCCCTCGGACCATCCCGATCTCGCCGAGTGGCTGGTCGACCGCCGGATCGAGAGCATGTCGCTCAACCCGGACGCCGTCGTCGAGACCTGGCTCAAGCTCGCGAAGCACGCCGCCGCCGCCGCGAAGGCCGGGCCAGCCCCGTAGTCGGCCGGACGGCCGATCGCGCGACGCCGGCGCTTCGTGGTCCGATCGGCCCGTGAAGCGGGCCGCCTCGCATCGTTTCGACTTCGCGCCGTCCCGGCGGGCGCGCGCGTTCGTGCTGGTCTCGCATGGCGCGACCATTGCGCTCGTCCTGGCGTTGCCGATCGACCTCCCGCTCGCGGCGTCGACCGCGCTCCTGGTTGCGGGCCTCGCGGCGCGCGCATGGCGCGGGCTCGGCCTCGGGATCGCCGGCCTCGTCGTGCGCTGCGACGGCTCGGTCGTGGCGCTCGGACGCGACGGCCGCGCCCGCGAGGGGCGGCTCGTCGACGGGTCGGTCGCGCTGCCCTCGCTCGCGTCGGTCGCGTGGCGTGCGGCGGAGGAGGGGACGGGCTCGACCGTCGAGAGCGTGCCGGCGGACCGGCTCGTGCCCGGCGCGCACCGCTCGCTGCGCGTGCTCCTGCGCTACGCGACGAGCGCCGAGGAGGCGGGCGCGCCGGCAAGCCACGCGCGCGCCTCGATCAGCGCCGCGCTCTCGGCCTTGGGCTGGCCCGCGACGAGGTGGAGGTAGAGCGGCACGAGCGCGGCAGGCTCGGGGAGGCGCGTACGGTCCTCGCCGGGATGCGTGCGCCCGCGCATCGGCGAGCGGATCGGGCCGGGCACGACGGCGTTGACGCGCAGGTTCGCGCGCGATTCCCATTCGTCCGCGAGCTCGCGAGCGAGCGCCGCGACGCCCGCCTTCGTGACGCCGTAACCGCCCCAGTAGGCGCGCGGCGCGACCCCGCGGTCGTCGAGCGTGAACGTCACCGACGCGTCGGCCGCCTTCGCGAGGAGCGGGACGAGCGCGCGCGTGAGGCC
Organism: Burkholderiales bacterium; assembly: GCA_046347845.1. Lineage (GTDB taxonomy): Bacteria > Pseudomonadota > Gammaproteobacteria > Burkholderiales > Casimicrobiaceae > VBCG01. Next base: position 175,715 of record JAXMFH010000007.1, read on the forward strand.
CATCGGCGCGGCGATGTTCACGCGCAGCAGCGCGAGCCACGCGTCGAACGACTGGTGCTCGATCGGCCCGAGCGAGCCCAGCATCGCCGCGGTGTGCACGATCGCGTCGAGCCGCCGGAACTGCGCCTCGAGCGCCGAGGCGATGTTGCCGAATTCGGAGGCCTCCGCCTTCGCGAAGTCGAGCGGCAGGATGACCGGCTCCGCGTGGCCCGCCGCGACGATCTCGTCGTAGAGCGACTCGAGCTTCGCGACCGTCCGTCCGTGCAGCACGACGGTCGCGCCGCGCTCGGCGCACGCGCGGGAGAGCGGCGCACCCAAGCCGCCGGTCGCGCCAGTCACGAGGACCACGCGGTCGCGCAGGTCGGGCAGGGCGGTGCGGTGGGGATCGGGGAGCGGCACGGGCGGGGGCGCGCTCGCACGATGACGGCGCGGCCCGGATCATAGCGCACGCGCGGCGACCGCCGAGCCGACGACGCGCGTCCGCACCGCGGGCCGACGCGGCGCGATCCTCGGGAATTGCGCGTCGGTTCGACCCTGCGTATAATCGCGGATTCGCCGTGGGGGTATAGCTCAGCTGGGAGAGCGCTTGCATGGCATGCAAGAGGTCAGCGGTTCGATCCCGCTTACCTCCACCACCGGACGTTCACGTACGCTCGCGCCGCTCTCCGCCGTGCGAGCGGACGAAGCGGCGGCACCGCGGTAGCAGTTCGCAGCATCGGGTCCCCATCGTCTAGAGGCCTAGGACATCGCCCTTTCACGGCGGTAACCGGGGTTCGAATCCCCGTGGGGACGCCAGGCCTGCCCGGCACGCCGCCGCCATCGCCGAGGCCGCACGCGGTCACGACTCCGCGCCGCCGGTTCCTCGTCCCACGATGCCGACCACGATCCACGAGAGCCTGAAGGACGCCTACGAGGACGTCGCGTACGTCGGGCGTCCGAATCCCTGGAGCCACCCCGACCGCCTCGCGGCCATCGGGACGCTGTTCGGACTCGCGCCGCCCGATCCCGCGATGGCGCGCGTCCTCGAGGTCGGGTGCGGCGACGGCGCCAACCTGCTGCCCATGGCGGTGCAACGACCGGGCGCGCGGTTCGTCGGCTGCGACCTCTCGGCGCTGCTCATGTCACGCGCGAGGGAAACGGCGCAGGGGCTCGGGCTGGCGAACGTCGAGCTCGTCGAAGGCGACGTGCGCGAGGTGGCGGGCTCGCTGGGCGAGTTCGACTACGTGATCGCGCACGGGTTCTACTCGTGGGTGCCCGCCGACGTCCGCGAGGCGTTCCTCGCGGCGGCCCGCAAGTGCGTTGCGCCGGGCGGGCTCGTCTACGTGAGCTACAACGTGCTGCCCGGCGGTTTCGTGAGGCAGATCGGCTGGGACGCGATCAAGCTGGAGAACGCCGGGGTGAGCGCGGCGCGCGAGCGCCTCGATGGCGCGCGCAGGATCCGCCGCGAACTCGCCGAGGCGTGGCGCGCCGAAGGCGGCGTCGCCGCGATGCTCGCCCCGGAATTCGCCGACGACGACGAGCGGACCGACAGCGCGCTCTTCCACGACGACATGTCCGGCGTCAACGAGCCCGTCTACTTCACGGCTTTCGTGCGGCACGCCGCGGCGCACGGCCTCGGATTCGTCGCGGAGGCGGAGATGGGCACGATGGGGGCGGGAGGGCTTCCCCGCGCCATGCAGGCGATCGTCGGCGGCGCCGATCCGCTGTCGCGCGAGCAGTACCTGGATTTCGCGCGGGTGAGGCGCTTCCGGCAGTCGGTCCTGGCGGCCGACCGCGACGCGCGGGAAGCGCGCCTCACCCTCGCTGCCCTGGACCGGCTGCACGTCTCCGCGTTGACCGGCGTGATGCAGTCGCGCGACGCGAGCGGAGCGCCGACGCGCGATCTGCTGGTCGACGTGCTGGCCGAGCGCTATCCGTCCTCGATTCCGGGCCCGGAGCTCGTCGAGGCCCTCGCCGCGGGGGGCGTTCCCGAAGCCGAAGCCCGTGGCACCATCGTGCGCGGCTGTTTTCACGGGGCGTGCGAGCTTCACGCCCGGCCTCTGCCGATCGCGTCCCGGGTATCCGAGCGGCCGCGCGCGTTCGCGGCCGCGCGCTGGCAGGCGCCGCGATCCGACGTCGTCACGAACCTACGGCACGAAGGCGTGCGCCTGGACGACGAGGACGCGCGCCGCGTGCTCGCCGCCGCGGACGGATCGCGCGACTACGCCGCGCTCGTGGCGGCGCTGGGCTCGCGCTCCGGGGCCCGGGAGATCGTGACGCAGTGCCTCGACCGCTTCGCGTTCACGAGCCTCCTCGAAGCTTGAGCCTCCACGAAGGAAACGACACGATGACCGACTTCGCCCGCCTCGAGCCGCGCCTCGCGAAGCACTGGGACGACGAGATCGTCCCCGAGCTCGTCGAGTACATCCGCGTACCGGCGAAGTCGCCGCACTTCGACGGCGACTGGGAGGCGCACGGGCACATCGAGCGCGTGATCCGCGCCGCCGAGCGCTGGGTGCGCGCGCAGCCGGTGCGCGGCCTCGCGGTCGAGGTCGTGCGCCTGCCGGGCCGCACGCCGGTGCTGTTCTTCGACGTGCCCGCGGCCGGCGGATTCGGTCACGGGCGCACCGTGCTCCTGTACGGCCACCTCGACAAGCAGCCCGAGATGACGGGCTGGCTCGAAGGGAGCGGTCCCTGGACGCCGCGCTACGTCGACGGGAAGCTCTACGGCCGCGGCGGCGCGGACGACGGCTACGCCGTCTATGCGTCGCTCGCGGCGCTGTCGGCGATCCAGGCGGAAGGGTTGCCGCACGCGCGCTGCGTCGGCCTGATCGAGACCTGCGAGGAGTCGGGCAGCTACGACCTCCCGGCGTACCTCGAGGCGCTCGCGCCGCGCATGGGGCGCGTCGACTTCGTGATCGGGCTGGACTCGGGCGCCGGCGACTACGAGCGGCTGTGGCTCACGACCTCGCTGCGCGGCATCGCGGCGGGCACGCTCTCGGTCGAGGTGCTGACCGAGGGCGTGCACTCCGGCGACGCGTCGGGCGTCGTCCCGTCGTCGTTCCGCATCGCGCGGAAGCTCCTCGACCGCCTCGAGGAGGGCGCGTCCGGCCGGATCCTGCCCGCGGCCTTTCACGCGCCCATCCCGGAGGAGCGCGTCGCGCAGGCGCGGGTGGCGGCCGGCATCCTGGGCGACACGATGGTGAAGCGCTTCCCGTGGTCGGGGGGGACGCGGCCGATGGTCGACGAGAAGGCCGAGGTCGTGCTGAACCGCACCTGGCGCCCGGCGCTGTCGATCACCGGCGCCGACGGCCTGCCGCCGATCGCGAACGCGGGCAACGTGCTGCGCCCCGCGACGAAGCTCAAGCTCTCGCTGCGCATCCCGCCGACGATCGACGGCGAGCGCGCGACCGCCGAGCTCAAGAAGCTGCTCGAGGCCGATCCGCCGCACGGGGCGACCGTTCGGTTCGAGCCCGACCAGGGCGCCACCGGATGGAACGCGCCGGCGACCGCGCGCTGGCTCGCCGACGCGGTCGACGCCTCGTCGCGGACGTTCTACGGCCAGCCGTCGGGCGCGATCGGCGAGGGTGGCACGATCCCGTTCATGGGGATGCTCGGCAAGCAGTTTCCCGAGGCGCAGTTCCTGATCACCGGCGTGCTGGGCCCGAAGTCGAACGCGCACGGGCCGAACGAGTTCCTGCACGTACCCTACGCGAAGCGGCTCAACGCCTGCGTCGCGCAGGTGATCGTCGCGCACGCGCAACGCGCGGCGTGAAAGGGCGGCCGTCGGTGCGGCGATCCTTGAATCGCCGCGCGGCCGGCCCCATCGCGGAAATGTCGGGATCACCGCGGGGCCGTCCGGCTCCGGAGCCCGGCGCCGCGGAGGTGTGATGCACCGCTCCGAAGTCCTCCCGCGCGGGCTCACGCGCGCTCCGGCGATGGCGAAGTCCGGCACGCGAGTCGTCCGGATTCCCCGTCCGCGTGCCGCCGGGCTCCACTGGAGCGAGCGCCCGGGCGCGAGCCGGCACCCGAGGAGCCCCCGATGGAAGACCGACGTCACGTCGACCTCGCCCAGCGCTTCGCTTTCGCCAACACGTTCGCGTTCACGCTGCACGAGGGCCAGCGGCGGAAGGGCGGCGGCGTACCTTACTACGCGCGCCCGATGGCGGTGACCGCCACCGTGCTCGACTTCGGCGGCGACGAGGACACCGCGATCGCCGCCTTGCGGCACGACGCGGTCGAGGACCGGAGCGGCGCGAGGATCCTGGAGGAGATCGAGGACCGCCGCGGAACGCGCGTCGCGGGCATCGTGCTCGAGGTGAGCGACTGCGTCGAGACGCCGAAGGCACCTTGGCCGAAACGGAAGGCGGCCCACCTCGCGCGGCTGGCGGGGGCGTCGCGCGAGGCGAAGCTCGTCGCGGCGACGGACAGGCTGCACAACCTGCGCTGCGCGATCGCCGACGTGCGCGCACGGGGGAGCGCTGCGATGCTCACGTTCAATGCGCCGGCCGCCGACCTCCTCGCGTACTACGAAGGATGCCTCGCCGCGGTGCGCGACGGCGTGCCCGCCGCGCTCGCGATCGAGCTCGACCGGACGCTGGCCGAGCTCCGCGTGCTGCTCGCGCTTCCAGGGCGTCCGGAGCACGCTGCCGCGCGGTCGTGATTCCGTGCCACACTGGCGCCGTGGGCACGGGCACCCAGGGGCAGGGACGGTTGCCTCGCGTCGTCGTCGTCGCCACCGGCGGCACGATCGCGAGCGAGGGCTCGACGCCGACGCAGGTCGTCGGCTACGCGCGGCCCGCGCTCGCCCCCGAGGCGCTCCTCGCGGCGGTCCCGTCGATCGCGACGGTCGCCGACGTCTCCGCCGAGACGCTCTTCCAGGTCCTCTCCGGCCACCTGACGGCGGCGAACTGGCTCGCGCTCGCGCGGCGCGTGAACGACCTTCTCGAGCGCGACGACGTCGACGGCGTGGCGATCACGCACGGCACGGACGCACTGGAGGAAACGGCGTACTGGCTCACGCTGACGGTGCGGTCGGGCAAGCCGGTCGTGCTGACCGGCGCGATGCGCCCGGCGAGCGCGCTGTCCGCCGACGGTCCGATGAACCTGTACAACGCGGTCGCGCTCGCCGCGAGCCCCGAGGCCGGCGGCATGGGCGCGCTCGTGACGATGAACGACGCGATCCACGCGGCGCGCGACGTCGCGAAGATGCGCACGGCGAGCCCGGACGCCTTCGACTCGCCGGAGTTCGGCCGGCTCGGCCGCATGCAGGGCGGACGTCCGCACTTCCACCGGCGGCCGACGCGGCGCCACACGATCGCCTCGGAATTCGACGTGCGCGCGCTCGAGGCGCTGCCGCGCGTCGACGTCACGTACGGGCACGTCGGCGCGACACGGGTGCCGATCGACGCGCTGGTCGCGGCAGGCGCGCGCGGCATCGTCAACGCGGGCGTCGGGCAGGGGGACGTGACGCCCGACGTCCTCGACGGGCTGAAGGACGCCCGCCGCGCCGGCGTCCACGTCGTCCGCGCGTCGCGCGTGCCCGGAGGCACCGTGGTCGCCAACGGCGCGATCCGCGACGACGAGCACGATTTCGTCGCCGCCGACACGTTGAACCCGCCGAAGGCGCGCGTGCTGCTGATGCTCGCGCTCACAGTTACCGACGACCGCCGCGGGATCCAGCGGATCTTCGATCAGTATTGACCCCCCCGAAGCGCGCTGCGCGCGCCTCCCCCCAGCGGGGTCGCGTGCGCGACGAGGGGCCCCGAGCGGGGTGTGCTCGGGGATCGGCGCGCACGAATGCGATCCCCGCGGCGGCCGATGCGTCCGGTTCCGTATGGCGAAGGTTGTTCGAGGAGGCCGCCGGGGGCCGCCGCGCCCTTGGGGCGGCCCGGCGCGCGCGGGTGTGACCCCCCCGAAGCGCGCTGCGCGCGCCTCCCTCCAGCGGGGTCGCGTGCGCGACGAGGGGCCCCGAGCGGGGCGTGCTCGGGGATCGGCGCGCACGAATGCGATCCCCGCGGCGGCCGACGCGTCCGGTTCCGTATGGCGAAGGTTGTTCGAGGAGGCCGCCGGGGCCGCCGCGCCCTTGGGGCGGCCCGGCGGGCGCGGGTTCAGCTGCGCGTCGTGGGCGCCGGCACGAACGCCGCGGGCGACTTCGCGTGCAGGCGCAGCAGGAGGCGGCAGACGTCGAGATCGAACGCCGGCCGCGGCGGCGCCTCGAGCAGCGCCGCGAGCTCGCCCTCGTCGCGGGCCGTGCCGAGCCAGTGCCAGTCGCGCACGACGTGCACGTCGGTGCGCATGCCGTCCGCGGACGCTTCGCGCACGAGGGCAGGGCCGGGCCACGGCCACGCAGGGATCGCGTCGCCGGCGAGCGCGGCGTGTAGCCGCGCGTCGTGGGCCTCGGCGGCTTCCTCGCCCACGCACGCCCCCTCGCACTTGCGCAGCTGCCGCGCGAAGCAGGGACCGTCGCGCCGCTCGAGACCCAGGCGCGTCCAGCACAGCCGGTGCTCGGCGGCGAGCGACTGGAGCCGCGCACGCATCGCGCGCCTCGACGAGTAGGGCCCCCAGGCACCCGGCAGCGTCGGCGCCTCGACGTCGGCGGCCCTCACGAAGGACGGCCGGCCGTCGTCGCCAAGCGTCATCACGCCGGCGTCCTCCTTGCGGCGCAGCGCGCGGTTGTGCGCGGGCAGCACCGACTTGACGAGCGCCGCCTCGCGCAGCAGCGCCCCCAGCTCGCCGGCGGTCGTCTCGAACTCGATCCGGCGGATCTCGGCCGAGAGCCGCGCGTCGGTCTCGTGCTGCCAGTCGCCGCAGAAGTGCGCGGCCACGCGGTCGCGCAGGTGGATGCTCTTGCCGACGTAGAGCGGCAGCGGGTTCTCGCCGTAGAACAGGTAGACGCCCGGCGCATCGGGGATCGCGTCGAGCGCGTCGGGAGGAAGCTGCGGTGGCAGGCTCGGGATCTTGAGCAGCCGCTTCGCCGCCGCCTCGATCTCGGCGGCCGGCAGCGTGTCGTAGAGCTTCCGGACGAACAGCCACAGCGCGCGAGCGTCGCCGAGCGCGCGGTGGCGGCTGCCCGGATCGAGGCCGTGGCGCGCGATCAGCGCGTCGAGGCCGTGGCTCGGCGCGTCCGGGTCGAGCCGGCGCGACAGCCGCACCGTGCACAGCACGCGCGGCGAGAACGGCAACCCGGCGCGCGCCAGCTCGTGCTTCAGGAAGCCGAAGTCGAAGCGCGCGTTGTGCGCGACGAACAGGCACCCCTCGAGACGCTCCGCGACCTCGCGCGCGAGGGAGGAGAACGTCGGCGCGCCGCGCACCATCGCGTCGGTGATGCCGGTGAGCGCCTGGATCGCCGCCGGGATCGGGACGCCGGGATCGACGAGCGAGGACCACTCGGACACCTGCAGCGTCCCGCCACCCGCGTCGGCGTCGACACGGACGATGCCGATCTCGGTCACGCGGTCGTCGGCCGCCCGGGTCCCGGTGGTCTCGAGGTCGACGAACGCGATCGCAGGGGCGAAGAGCTTCACGCGCGGGCGGGGGGAAAGGAGCTTGGAAACGGGGGCTTGACCGGCGAACGATCGTTCGCTATGGTAACAGCATGTCGAACGATCGTTCCTACCTGCAGGCGCTGCAGGACTACTATGCGCGCCACCGCGCGCTGCCGTCGTACGCGTCGATCGGCGGACTGCTCGGCCTGAAGTCGAAGTCGTCGGTGGCGGCGCTCGTGGCGCGGCTCAAGCTCGCCGGATTCCTCGAATCGACGCCCGACCGCCGGCTCGCGCCGACGCGGCGGTTCTTCGCACGGCCGCTGGCCGAGTCCCCGGTGCGCGCGGGGCTGCCCGAGCGGATCGAGGACAGCGAGGCGGACGCGCTCACGATCGACGACTACCTGATCGAGCACCCGTCCCAGACGGTGCTCGTGCGCGTCAAGGGCGACTCGATGATCGACGCCGGGATCCTGGACGGCGACCTCGTCGTCGTCGAGAGGCAGCCGTCCGCGAAGAAGGGCGACATCGTCGTGGCGATCGTCGACGGGCAGTTCACGCTCAAGCGCCTCGACGTCGAGCGCGGCCAGTTCATCCTGCGCGCCGAGAACAAGGCCTACGCGCCGATCCGTCCGGAAGGCGCGCTCGAGGTGTTCGGCGTGATGGTCGGCCTCGTGCGCAAGATGTAGCGAGCCGTCGCGCCGATCCTACGGGCGCGTTCCTTCGCGTCCGCCTGCGATGCGGTTGCGCCCGGCCGCTTTCGCCCGGTACATCGCGGCGTCCGCGGCCCCCAGCATCGCATCGGCGCCCGGGAGGGAAGTGTCGGCGCACCAGCCGATGCTGACGGTGATCGAGAGCCCCGGCGCGATGCCCGACCAGTCGTGGCGCTCGACCGCGGCGCGCACCTTCTCGCAGACGGCGGCGGCCGCCTCGGGGCCGGTCTCGAGCAGCACCAGCACGAACTCCTCGCCGCCGTAGCGCGCCACGAGGTCGGTGTGGCGCACCTCGCGTACGAGGAGGTTGGCGATCGCCTTCAATACGGCGTCGCCGATCGCGTGCGTCCAGCGGTCGTTGACCTCCTTGAAGTGATCGAGGTCCGCGATCGCGACCGCGAGCGGCCGGCCGTAGCGGACCGCCCGGTCGTACTCGTCGCGCAGCCGCTGGTCGAGACGGCGGCGGTTCGCGATGCCGGTCAGGCTGTCCTCGCGCGTCTGGCGCTCGAGCTCCGCGACGAGGCGGGACTTCTGTGCATCCGTGGCGGCGAGGTCGAGGTTGAGCGCCGCGAGCCGCGCGTTCGCCTTCGCGAGCTCGTCCTGCTTCGCGCGGAGCAGGTCGGCCTCCCGCTGCGCGGCGGTGACCTGGTAGCGCACCGAGAGCATCTTGAGGCGGCGGTCGGAGGCCTCGGACATCAGCGCGCGCTCGATCTCGCGGCTCGCCCGCAGGTGCCGGATCGCCTGCGCCGGCTCGCCGCCGCGCTCGTGGACGTCGGCCAGCGCGTCGTGCGCCTCGAGCTCGAGCGTGCGCAGCCCGTGGCGCTCGGCCGACGCGAGCGCGAACGACAGGTGCGCGCGCGCCTCCGCCGGTCGGCCGGCGCGGTCGCACACGCGGCCGAGGCCCAGCGACGCGTTGACGACCCCCTCGCCGTAGCCCATCGCCGTCGACCGCTCGAGCGCCTCGCGCAACGCGCGCTCGGCCTCGTCGAGCCGGCCCATCCGCTCGAGCGTCGTGCCGAGGTTGTTGAGCGCACCGGCCTGGCCCAGCGTGTCGCCGGCGGAGCGGAAACCCGCGAGCGCCGACTGGAGCGTCTCGTGCGACTCGTCGAGGCGGCCGAGCGTCCTCAGGTTGAGGCCGACGTGGTCGAGCGTGCGTGCGCGCTCGACGGGGTCCGCGACGATGCCCGGCAGCGCGAGGCTGCGGCGAAACCAGTCGAGCCCTTCGTCGGGGTGGCCGGCGCGCGAGTGGACGACGCCGATCGTGCGCATCGCGGCCGCCTGGGAGCGGACGTCGCCGGACTCCTCCGCGAGCGTGAGCGCGCGCAGGTGGTGCGCGAGCGCCTGCGGCGCGTCGCCGAGCTTGTCGTAGACCTGCCCGATGCCGCGCAGCGCGTCCGCGCGCCCGGCGTCGTCGCCGACCGCCTGGAAGCCCGCGAGCGCTTCGCGGTAGGCGGCGAGCGCGGCCGACTCGTCGAGCGCGAGCTCGGCGGCGCGTCCCTCGAGATAGCGCGCCCGCGCCCGGGCGGCGACGTCGGACGCGGCGGTCGCGAGGGCGGTCGCCTCCGCGGCGAGGCGCGCCGCGCTGCGCGCATCCTGCGAGAGCGCGGTCGTCGACTCGGCCAGGAGCTCGGCGAGGCGGTCTGTCGTCGGGGCGGCCCCGGCGCGGAGGGGCAGGGCGCCGGTCACGCCGGCGCCTCCGCGCGCTCGACCTCGACGAGGCAGTCGTAGAAGGTCGCCGCGCGACCGAGGTCGGTCAGCCCCTGGCCGGTCACCGCGTTGGCGTTCCTGCCGTCGGGCGACAGCTTCCGCCACCAGACCGACGGTGCCACCACCACGCCCGGCCGCGCGGCGTCCGTGACCTCGGCGGTCGCGAGGAACTCGCCGCGGTCGTTGCGGATGCGCACCTTGTCACCCGTGGCGATCGCGCGCGGCGCGGCGTCGCCCGGGTGGAGCAGGAGCCGCGGCCCCCGCTCCTCGGCGACGAAAGCGGGCAGGTTCGCGAACGACGAATTGAGGAAGTTGCGCGCCGGCGGCGAGATGAAGGCCAGCGGGTAGCGCGCCGCCAGCGCGGGGTTCGAGACCGGCGATTCGCGCGGCAGCACGACCTCCGGCAGCGGATCGTGGCCCTGCGCGGCGAGCGACGCGCTCGCGAACTCGCACTTGCCCGAGGGCGTCGGGAACCCGCCGCTCGCGAACGGCGCGTCGTCCGCCGGCAGCGCGAGGCGGCGGAAGCCGTCGCGCTTCACCGCGTCCCAGTCCCAGCCGGCGATGCGCGGGTCTCCCGCGCGGAACGCCCGCCGCGCGAGCTCGTCGTCGCTCTCGCGGAAGCAAGGCTCGTCGAAGCCCATCGCGGCCGCGAGCCGGCGGAAGAGCTCGGTGTTGGGCAGGGCTTCCCCGCAGGGCGCAATCGACGGATTGTTCGCCTGCACGTACAGGTGTCCGTACGACGTGTGCACGTCGAGGTGCTCGAGCTGCGAGGTCGCGGGCAGCAGCAGGTCCGCGTAGTCGGCGGTGTCGGTGCGGAACAGGTCGTGGACGACGACGAACAGGTCGTCGCGCGCGAAGCCGCGCACGACCTTCGCGGACTCGGGCGCGACCGCCACCGGGTTGCTGTTGTAGACGAAGATCGCGCGGATGGGCGGGTCGGACGCGCACAGCGCGTCGCCGATCGTCGACATGTTGATCGTGCGCGGACGGCCGCGGATCAGGTCGGGGCGCTCGAGCGCGGCGGTGTCGACCGGGTAGGCGCCGGAGGTCGACAGCAGCGCGCCCCCCGCGCGGTCGCGCCACGCGCCGACGAGTGCGGGCAGGCAGGCCACGGCGCGCACGGCGTTGCCGCCGCCCGCGTGGCGCTGCATGCCGTAGTTGACGCGGATCGCCGCCGGCCGGATCGTGCCGAGGTCGTGCGCGAGGCGTTCGATCTGCTCGACCGGCAAGCGGCAGAGCTCCGCGGCGCGCTCCGGCGTCCAGTCGGCGGCGCGGGCGGCGAGCGCGTCGTAGCCCAGCGTGTGGCGATCGACGTAGTCGCGATCCACGAGCCCGTCGCGGATCAGCACGTGCATGATCGCGTAGGCGAGCGCCGCGTCGGTGCCGGGCATCGGCGCGAGATGCTCGTGGCACTTCCCGGCCGTCGCGCTGCGGTAGGGGTCGATCGCGACGAGGCGCGCGCCGCGGCGCTTCGCCTCCTGCGCGCGCGTCCAGAAGTGCAGGTTCGACGCGATCGCGTTGCTGCCCCAGATGACGATCAGGCGGCTGTCGGCGAACGCCTCGACGTCCATGCCGACGGCGGCGCCGACGACGCTCGTCCACCCGGCCTTGCCCGCGGTCGCGCAGATCGTGCGGTCGAGCAGCGACGCCCCCAGCCGGTGGAAGAAGCGGCGGTCCATCGAGCCGTACTGGAGCACGCCCATGTTGCCGGCGTACGAATACGGAACGATCGTCTGCGGGCCCTCGGGAGAGTCCGCGAGGTCGCGGAAGCGGCGCGCGATCGTCGCGATCGCCTCGTCCCAGCCGATGCGCTCGAACGCGCCCGCGCCCTTGGGACCGACGCGCTTCATCGGATGGAGGACGCGCTCCGGCGAGTACGTGCGGTCGAGGTAGCGCGCGACCTTCGTGCACAGCGCGCCCTGCGTCGGCGGGTGGTCGGGCGCGCCTCGCACGGACACCGCGCGGCCGTGCTCGACGGTCACCAGCATCGCGCAGGTGTCGGGGCAGTCGTGCGGGCAGGCGCCGCGGACGATGCGGCGGACGCCCGCGGCATCGTCGGGGGCCATCGGAGCGCGGGGAGAATCGCCGACCCGATTGTAAGCGACCGGCGCCGCGCCGTTGCGTTACGCTTCGCATCATGGCCGGGATCCCGACCGTCGCCTTTCCCGATGGCACGCGCGTGCCCGCGCTCGGCCTGGGCACCTGGAAGATGGGCGAGCGTTCCGGAAGCCGGCGGGCGGAAGTCGAAGCGCTCGTGCACGGTTTCGAGCTCGGCCTCACGCTCGTCGACACGGCCGAGATGTACGCCGACGGCGGGGCCGAGGAGGTGGTCGGCCGGGCGCTCGCGGGCCGGCGCGACCGGATCTTCGTGGTCTCGAAGGTCCATCCGCACAACGCCGGCCGCCGCGCCGCGATCGCCGCCTGCGAACGCAGCCTGGCGCGGCTCGGCGTCGACCGCATCGACCTGTACCTGCTGCACTGGCGCGGGCAGGTGCCGCTCGCCGAAACCGTCGAGGCGTTCGAGAGGCTCGGGCGCGACGGCAAGATCGCGCGCTGGGGCGTGTCCAACCTCGACGTCGAAGACCTGGACGAGCTCGCCGCCGTCCCCCGGGGGCGCGGCTGCGCGGCCGACCAGGTGCTCTACCATCTGGCCGAGCGCGGGATCGAACGCGGCGTGCTGCCGCACTGCCGCGCCTGGCCGATGCCGGTCATCGCGTACTCGCCGTTCGACGAGGGCAGGCTCCTCGACCATCCGGAGCTCGCGCGGATCGCGAAGGCGGCCGGCACGGGCGCCGCGTCGCTCGCGCTCGCATGGTTGATCGCCCATGACGGCGTCATCGCGATTCCGAAGGCGGCGCGACGCGCGCACGTGGACGCGATCCGCGCCGCGGCCGATGTCGTGATCACGCCGCAGATCGCCGCCGCGCTCGATCGGGCGTTTCCCCCGCCGCGCCGGCGGACGCCGCTCGCCATGGTTTGACGCGCCCGCGCGGCGGATCGCCCAGGCGGCGATCGGCGCCCGAAACCGCCCCCGACCGCTCGTCGGCTCGTCGGCACTTTTCCTTCGTAGGAACAATCAGTTGCGGCGTTGCCACTCGGCGATGCGGGCCGGATGGCACGCTTGCTGCTCTCCCGTCCGTGACAGCGGATCACCGCGAACCCGGACAGGAGAACGTTGTGAACTACACGCACTACGATTATCTCGATCTCGCCCCCGGTGCCACGACCGCGCGCATCGAGGCGGCGTATGCGCAGGTGCTCCAGCGCTTCCAGTTCGGACACACCGACGCGGGGCAGGATCTCTCCGGGCTCATCCGGATGATCCACGCCGCCTACCGCGTGCTCTCGGATCCCGACGCGCGCCGCGCGTACGACGAGCAGCTCGCCCGCGAGGCGGCGCTCGCCGACGAGGAGCTCAAGGCGCTGCTCGACGCGCACGCGGCGAGGCTGCCGCGCTACGCGCAGGACGTGCCGGTCGCGCTGCTGGACGCGGCGAACCAGCTCGCGGCCTGAGACCGAAGAGGCGGAACGCCTTTCCCCGGTCGCCGGAATCGGATTCTCGACTGCCAACACAGCGATGCGGTCGGCGACCGTCTTTTCTTCGACGCGGGTCCGGCGGGCATCGAACGCCGGGACGCGCCCGGCACCCCGGACCGGCCGGCGGCGGGTCAGGAGCGCACGCCCATCGATGCGGATCGCGGCGCCCGCCCTCGCGACCGCGTGCCGCGTGCGCGCCCGGGTGCGCGCGGTGACGCGCCGCTCGCGCCCGTTGCAGGCGCTGCCCGCGGGCTTCGTCCCGTTGCTTCGTCACTGATCCGCCGGGCCGCGAACTCGTCCGAACGGCCGAATGCGATCCCGCGCGATGCGTGAAAACCTGCGAACCCTCGACCCTCGACCCTCAACCCCGCGCGGCGGCGTGCAGCCGACCGCCTGACTTCGGGACAACGACCGTGGACCGCTGCATCAACTGCCAATACTACGATCGCCATCCTTCGACCGGCGCGGGCGGCAAGTCCGCGAACGCGGGCCAGTGCCGGCGCAGCGCCCCGTTGCTCTCGCCGGTCAACCCGAAAACGTACATGATCGAAGGCGTCTGGCCGACGGTCCGCGACGAGGACTGGTGCGGCGAGTTCAAGCTCGGCACGCGACGCGGCGACACCGCGCGGGCCGATGCGCTGATCGGCACGTTGACGCCGTCCGTGCCGCGCGTCGGCGCGGGCGCGGCAGCGCCGCTGTCGATCGGCGCGCTGCGCGGCACCGGCGACTGATCGACCGGTGGCGCGGCGGGCACCGTCGGCGCGGGCGCCGCGCAGGCGGCAGGCTCACCGCGTGAGCCAGCCGGGCTGGTAGAGTCGCCCCGGTTACTGTTCCTCGCCGCGGCGGCGACACCGCCCGCGGCCCCTCGTTCGATGTCCGATGCGCTCGCGCGAGCGCTCGCGGGCGTGACCGTCGTCACGCCCAACCGCCGGCTCGCGCGCTTCCTCGCCGACCGTCACGACCGTGCCCAGCTCGCGGCCGGCAGGCGCGCCTGGCCGTCGGCCCAGGTGCTGCCGTGGCCCGCGTGGATCGCGTCGATGGAGGCGGAGGCGGTGGCCGCGGGCGCGCTGCCCCCGCTCACGCGCCTCTCGTCGCACGGGAGCGCGCTCCTGTGGCGGTCGGCGGTCGAGGCCGACGCGGCGCTCGTGCCCGACGCGGGCGCGCTGGGCGAGTCCGCGGTCGAGGCGTGGGGGCTCGTGCGCGCCTGGGGCGCGGGCGCCGAGAGCTGGCGGGCGTGGACCGGCCGCGACGACGAGCCCGGCGCTTTCGCACGATGGGCGGAGCGCTATCGCGCGGCGCTGGCGGCCCGCGAGGCAACGGATTCGGCGGAGGCGCCGGATCGCGTCGCCCGGGCGGCCGCCTCGATGCCTTCCTGGCGCGGACGCGGCATCGCGCTCGCCGGATTCCTCGACCTCGACCCGCAGCAGGGCCGCGTCGTCGAAGCGCTCGAGCGCGCCGGCGCGCGGGTCGAGCGCCTGTCGACGCTGGGCAGCGTCGCGGCGACGCCCCGGCGGGCCGAGTTCGCCTCGGTGCGCCACGAGCTCGCCGCGGCGCTCGGCTGGGCGCGGGCCGCGGTCGAGCGCCGCGAGGGCGCCCGCGTCGCTATCGTGGTGCCCGACCTCGCGCAGCGGGTCGCGTCGGTGCGACTGGCCGCCGTCGACGCGCTGGGTGTGCCCGACGACGAGGACCGCCTGCCGGCATGGAACCTGTCGCTGGGAGCACCGATCGATTCGGTCCCCGTCGTCGCTGCCGCGCTCGACCTGATCACGCTCGCCTGGCTGGCGCTCCCGGCCGGCCGCGCGGCGGCGCTCCTGCGTTCGGCGCACCTGCCGGGCGCCGCGGGCGACGCTCGCCGCCTGCGCGCGGGGGTCGAGCGCAAGTGGCTCGAGCGCGGCGTCGATCCGGTGCGCGCGACCGACGCGATCGCCGCGCTGCAGGCGCGCGACGACACGCTGGCGGCGCGCCTCGGCGCGATGAGCGCGCGCGCGAAGCGCGTTCGCCGCGCGACGCGCCGCGGCTGGGCGGATGCCTGGCGAGAGGCGCTCGCGGCCGCGGGCTGGCCGGGTGAGCGCGCGTTGGGCAGCGCCGAGCACCAGGCGATTCGCGCGCTCGACGAGCACCTCGCGGCGTTCGCGGCACTGGACGCGCTGGAAGTCCGCGGCGGCGAAGTCGTCGCGAGCGAGGCCATCGGCGCGTTCGCGGGGATCCTCGCCTCGTCGCCGTTCCAGCCCGAGTCGACCGGCGCGCCGATCCAGATCCTCGGGTTGTACGAGGCGGTCGGGCTGCCGTTCGACGCGCTGTGGATCACGGGCATGAGCGACGAGACGTTGCCGCGCGCGCCGCGACCCCATCCGTTGATGCCCGCCGCGTGGCAGCGCGAGCACGGCGTGCCGCGCAGCGACGCGGCGCGCGAGCTCGCCCACGCGCGCGAGGTCGCGTCGTGGCTGCTGCGCGCAGCGCCGGAGGTCGTCGTGAGCCACGCGACGACGGTCGACGATCGCCCGGCGTCGCGGTCCGCCGTTTTCCCGAAGGTGCCGGTCGAGGCGATGCCGGTGCCCGCGACACCAGCGCAGTCGATGTTCGACGCGCGGCCGCGCCTCGAGCGCCTGGCCGACGACGTCGCGCCGACCCATGCGCCGGGCGAGCGCGTGAAGGCCGGCTCAGGGCTCGTCGCGGCGCAGAGCGACTGTCCGTTCCAGGCGCTCGCGTCGAAGCGCTGGCGCGCCGATCCCTGGCCCGAGGCGGCGACGAGCCTGACGCTCATGGAGCGCGGCACCCTGGTGCACGCCGCGCTCGCCGCGTTCTGGCGCGCCACGCGCGACCACGCGGCGCTCCGCGGACTGCAGGCCGACCCGGCGCGCTACGCGAAGGCGCGCCGGAACGCCGCGACCGAGGCGATCGCCGCGGTCGACGCCGCGCGCTGGGAGCGCATCCCGGAGGCGGTCCGCGCGCTCGAGGAGGACCGTCTTGCCCGCGTGCTCGGCGAGTGGCTCACGGTCGAGGCGTCGCGGCCGCCGTTCACGATGCTCGACGTCGAGCACGAGACGACGCTCGCGCTCGCGCCGCTCACGCTCGACCTTCGTCTCGACCGCGTCGACCGCCTCGCCGACGGCGGTGTCGCGATCGTCGACTACAAGACCGGCGGCATTCCCGGCATCGCGAAATGGCAGGCGGACCGCCCGGAGGCGGTGCAGATGGCGCTCTACACGCTGGCGTGGCGGGCGGCTCACCCGGAGGAGCCGGTGCGGGCGGCGGTGATGGGGCAGATCAGGCGCGGCGACGTGAAGGCGGTCGGGATCTACGCGGACGAGGGCGCTCGCTTCATGCCTCCGGGGAAGGACGACCGCGAGGTCCGGGCGTGGGCGGACCTCGCGCAGCGCTGGGACGCGCTGATGCGCGGCCTCGCGGAGGCGTTCGCGCGCGGCGAGGCGGCCGTCGCACCGCGCGATGCCGGCGTGTGCCGCTACTGCGCGCGGCAGTCGCTCTGCCGGGTGGGCAGCGCGGTAGCCACCGACGAGGAAACGGACGAATGAGCCGCGATCGCGCGACGCTCCTCGCGGAGGACGAGGCGGCGCGCCGCGCCGCGCTCGACGTCAAGCGGTCGTTCGTCGTGCAGGCGCCCGCCGGGTCGGGCAAGACCGAGCTCCTGATCCAGCGACTGCTCGCGCTCCTCGGCCAGGTCGACCGGCCCGAGCGCGTGCTGGCGATCACGTTCACCCGCAAGGCGGCCGGCGAGATGCGCGATCGCGTCGTGCGGGCGCTCGTGGCCGCGCGCGATGGCGTGGACGAGTCCGCGCTGCCGCCGCACGAGCGCAAGACACTGGAACTCGCCCGCGCGGTGCGGACGCAGGACGCGAAGCACGGCTGGAACCTGGTGCTCCACCCGTCGCGGCTCGCGATCGGCACGATCGACTCCCTCGCGCAGGCGATCGCGCTGCAGGCGCCGCTCGCGAGCGGCCTTCCGCCGTCCCCCCGCTTCACCGAGGACCCGACGGCGCTCTACCTCGCGGCGGCGCGATCGGCGATCGCGAGCGCGCGGGCGGACGATCCGCGGTGGCGGGCCTTGCTCGACCACCAGGACAACGACGCCGACGCGCTGGCCGTGCGCCTGGCGGACATGCTCGCGAAGCGCGACCAGTGGCGCACGCTCGACGTCCACCGCGGGGGGAGCGCGCGGGCGAGCCTCGAGCGGGCGCTCGCGGACGAGATCGCGGGTGAGCTCGCGCAGGTCGCCCGGTGCATCGGCGAGGCCGACTTCGCGCCGATCGTTCCGATCGCGAAGGCGGTCGTGCCGAACCTCGTCGGCGAGCAGCAGGGGCTTTGCGCGGCGCTCGACGAGTGCATCGGGCGGAACGCCCCTCCGCCCCTCGACGCGCTCCATCTCGACGCCTGGCGCGAGATCGCCGCGTGGCTCCTCACGAAGGGCGGGAAGGGCGTGCGCAAGAAGCCGTCGGCCCTGCCAGGCATGGCCAAGGGCACGGACGGTGCGATCGTGGACGACGCCGGCGCCTGGCTCGCCACGCTCGGCGCGGTCCCGGATCTCGCGGCGGCGCTCCGCACGATCGTCGCGCTGCCGCCGCCGCGTCATTCGGACGAAGAGTGGGCGCGCATCGAGGCGCTGATCACGCTGCTGCCCGAGCTCGCGGCGCGGCTGGAGGTCGCGTTCGCCGACGCCCGCGAGCTCGACTTCCCGAAGGGAACGCTCGGCGCGCTCGCGGCGCTCGGCGACGGCGACACGCCCGGCGAGCTGCTGTTGCGGCTCGATTGGCGCATCGCGCACCTGCTCGTCGACGAGTTCCAGGACACGTCCTACGCGCACCTCGACCTGATCGGGCGGCTCGTGTCGGGCTGGTCGGACGGCGACGGCCGGACGCTGTTCGCGGTCGGCGACCCGATGCAGTCGATCTACCGGTTCCGCGGCGCCGAGGTACGCGCGTTCGTCGAGGCGCAGTCGGCGCGCAGGATCGAAGGCGTCGCGGTCGAGGCGCTGACACTGCGCCGCAACTTCCGGTCGCAGGCGGGCCTCGTCGACTGGGTGAACCGGCGCTTCCCGTCCGTCCTCGGACCCGAGAACGAGCCGTGGCAGGGCCGCGTCGCCTTCGCCGACGCGCTCGCCGTGAAGCCCGCGGAGCCCGGGGCGGCCGCGACGCTCGACGTCGCGGCGACGGACGCCGACGAGGCCGCGATCGTGGTCGCGCGCGTGCGCGAGGCGCTCGCGTCGGGCGGGAACGTCGCGATCCTCGTGCGCGCACGCACGCATCTGGGCGAGCTGCTGCCGGCACTGCGCGAGGCGGCGATCCCGTACTCGGCGGTCGACCTCGACGTGCTGGCGGACCGGCCCGCGGTCCGCGACGTCGTGGCGCTCGCGCACGCGATCGTGCAGCCCGACGACCGCCTCGCGTGGCTCGCGCTGCTGCGCGCGCCGTGGTGCGGGCTCACGCTCGCCGACCTTCACGCCGTCGTGCGCGCGGCCGACGGACCGCCGGCGCGCTCGGTCGAGGACGTGGTCCTGGCGCCGCCGCCGACGCTCTCGCCCGACGGGGCGGAGCGGCTCGCCCGCTGCGCGTCCGCCATCGCGCACGCGCGCCGCACGCACGGACTCGCGCCGCTCGTCGAGCGTGTCCGTGCCGCGTGGCTCGCGCTCGGCGGGCCGGCGACGCTCGCCGAGCCGCTCGATCTCGCGGCCGTCGGCGAGGTGCTCGCCCTGATCGCGGCGCACGAGCGGGCGGGCGACCTGCCCGAATGGGGCGAGTTCGCTGCGCGGCTCGCGCAGCAGCGGCTGTCGCCGCCCCCCGGCGAGGGTCCGCGCGTGCAGGTGATGACGATGCACAAGGCGAAGGGCCTCGAGTTCGACACGGTGATCCTGCCGGGCCTGGGCCGCGGCAAGACGCGCAACGACGCGCCGTTCATGCGCTGGCGCACGCGGCGCAACGGCCTGCTCCTGGGACTCGCGCGGCCGAAGGGCGGCGAGGCCGACGGCGTCTATGCGTACCTGCATTCGCTGGGCAAGGGCGAAGACGAGGCGGAGCTCGCCCGGCTCGCGTACGTCGCGTGCACGCGCGCGAAGCGACGCCTCGCCCTCGTCGCGGTGCTCAAGGCCGGCGACAAGGGCTGGAAGATGCCGAGCCGGGGGGCGATCCTCGGACTGTTCGACGACTCGATCCTCGACGAAGGGCCTCCGGCGCCCGCGGCGAGCCCCGATGCACCGGACGCCGCGGCGACGCCGGCGCCGTCCGCGATGCTCGAACGGTTCCCCTCGGGCTGGCGCCCCTCCGCGGGCGTCGCGCCGCTGCTGCACCTCGCGCCCGCGCGCGTCGTCGCGCCCGCCCCGCCGTTCGACTGGGCGCGGGAGCGCGCGCGCCGGCTGGGGGTCGTCGTCCACGGCCTGCTCGCGCAGATCGCGACCGAGGGCCCCGCGGCGTGGAGCCGCGGACGCCTCGAGGCGCAGACGGCACGCATCGTGGCCGAGCTCGTCGGCGAAGGCGCACTGCGCTCCGAAGCGGCGCGCGAGGCCGGCGACGTGCGGGAGACGGTCGCGCGCGTGCTCGACGACGAGCGCGGCCG
This sequence comes from Burkholderiales bacterium, assembly GCA_046347845.1. Classification (GTDB taxonomy): domain Bacteria; phylum Pseudomonadota; class Gammaproteobacteria; order Burkholderiales; family Casimicrobiaceae; genus VBCG01. Next base: position 195,699 of record JAXMFH010000007.1, read on the forward strand.
CTGGCTGCTCGAGCCCGGTCACGCCGACGCGCACAGCGAATGGGCGCTCGCCGGCGTCGACGACGGCGAGATCGTCCACGTCGTGCTCGACCGCACGTTCGTGGCGGACGGCGTCCGCTGGATCGTGGACTTCAAGACCGGCACGCACGAAGGCGGCGACCCGGAGGCGTTCCTCGACGCCGAGGTCGAACGCTACCGTCCGCAGCTCGCGCGCTACGCGCGCATCGTCTCGGCGCTCGATCCGACGCCGATCCGGCTCGCGCTCTACCACCCGCGCGTGCCCGGCGGCTGGCGCGAGGTATCGGCGGCCTCCGGCGCCGGGGGCGACGGCTGACGCGACGGCGGCCGGCGCATCGCGACCCTCGGGCGCGCTCCGGCGGTGGATGCGCTTTTCCGCTATAATTCAACGCTTTGTCATGCTCCGCCGCGTCCACGGCGCGGCGCCCCTTCGACGTGCGCCTCATCCGCGGCCTGCCCGCGGTCGCCGACCGCCCGGTCGCGCTGACCATCGGGAACTTCGACGGTGTCCATCGCGGCCACCAGGCGATGCTCGCGCGCCTGATCGAGGCGGCCGACGACCTGGGCCTCGTCCCCGCGGTGCTCACGTTCGATCCGCATCCGCGCGAGTTCTTCTCGAAGGAGCACGCGCCGCCGCGGCTCTCGAGCCTGCGCGGGAAGCTCGACGTCCTGCGCACGCTCGGCGTCGAGCGGGTCTACGTCGCGCGCTTCGACCGCGCGTTCGCGTCGCTCGAGCCGGACCGCTTCGTCGACGAGGTGCTCGTGCGCAGGCTCGGCGCCCGCTGGGTGCTCGTCGGCGAGGACTTCCGCTACGGCCGCGCGCGGGCGGGCGACCTCGCGCTGCTGCGGCGTCACGCGAAGACGTTCTCGGTCGAGGCGATGAACGCGGTCGAGGTGCACGGCGAGCGCGCGAGCTCGACGCTCGTGCGCGAGGCGCTCGCCGCCGGAGAGCTCGAGCGGGCGACGAAGCTCCTCGGCCGGCCCTATGCGATCGGCGGCCACGTCGCGCACGGCGCGAAGCTCGGGCGCACGCTCGGCTACCCGACCGCCAACCTGCCGCTCAAGCGCCGCCCGGCGCTGCAGGGGATCTTCGCCGTGCGCGTGCACGGGCTCGGGCCGCCGCGGCGCGGCGTCGCCAGCGTGGGCGTGCGCCCGACCGTCGCGCACGGCGGCACGCCGCTGCTGGAGGTCTACCTGTTCGACTTCGACCAGTCCGTCTACGGACGGCGCATCGTCGTCGAGTTCCTGCACAAGCTGCGCGACGAGGCCCGCTTCCCCGACCTCGACGCGCTCACCCGCCAGATCCGCGCCGACGCGGACGCGGCGCGCGCCTACTTCGCGGCCTCGCACGCCGCGACCTGAATCCCATGGCCGACGACAACAAGACCGACTGGAAATCCACGCTCAACCTGCCGGATACGCCGTTCCCGATGCGCGGCGACCTGGCGAAGCGCGAGCCCGGCTGGGTGCGCGAGTGGCAGCAGAGGAACGTCTACGGCGCGATCCGCAAGGCGTCCGCGGGCCGGCCGCGCTTCGTGCTGCACGACGGCCCGCCGTACGCGAACGCGGCGATCCACATCGGTCACGCGGTCAACAAGATCCTCAAGGACACGATCGTCAAGAGCCGGACGCTCGCGGGCTACGACGCACCGTACGTGCCGGGCTGGGACTGCCACGGCATGCCGATCGAGGTGCAGATCGAGAAGACGCACGGCAAGCACCTGCCGGTCGACGAGACGCTCAGGCTGTGCCGCGCCTACGCGTTCGAGCAGATCGAGCTGCAGAAGAAGGACTTCCAGCGCCTGGGCGTGCTGGGCGACTGGGACCGGCCGTACCTGACGATGGCCTACGGCAACGAGGCCGACGAGATCCGCACGCTCGGCCGGCTGCTCGAGAAGGGATTCCTCTACCGGGGATTGAAGCCGGTGAACTGGTGCTTCGACTGCGGCAGCGCGCTCGCCGAGGCCGAGGTCGAGTACGAGGACCGGCAGGACATCGCGATCGACGTCGCGTTCCCGCTCGTCGACGCGGCCGAGCGCGCGAAGCTCGCGCGGGCGTTCGGCCTCGCCGGCGCGCCCGAAGGGCCGATCGCCGCGGTGATCTGGACGACGACGCCCTGGACGATCCCCGCGAACCAGGCGCTCAACGCCCATCCGCAGTTCACCTACGCGCTGGTCGAGACCCGGCGCGGCCACTACGTGGTCGCGCAGGACCTCGTGGACGCGTGCCTGAAGCGCTGGAAGCTCGAGGGCCGCGCGGTCGCCACGGCGCGCGGCGACGCGCTCGAGCTCGTGGCGTTCCGCCATCCGTTCTACGACCGTGCCTCGCCGGTGTACCTCGGCGAGTACGTGACGCTCGAGCAGGGCACCGGCATCGTCCACAGCTCCCCGGCGTACGGGATGGACGATTTCCTGTCGTGCCGTCGCTACGGCATGAAGGACGACGCGATCGAGAACCCGGTGCAGGGCGACGGGCGCTACGCGGCGAGCCTGCCGTACTTCGGCGGGATGAAGATCTGGGACGCGAACCCCAGGATCGTCGACAAGCTGCGCGAGGTCGGCGCGCTGCTGCACGCCGAGAAGTTCACGCACAGCTACATGCACTGCTGGCGCCACAAGACGCCGATCATCTACCGCGCGACGACGCAGTGGTTCGCGGGCATGGACGAGGTGCCGGGCTACCGCGGCACGAAGCCCGCCCGGACGCTGCGCGAGACCGCGCTCGAGGGGATCGAGCGCACGCAGTTCTTCCCGTCCTGGGGCAAGGCGCGCCTCCACGGGATGATCGCGCACCGGCCCGACTGGACGCTCTCGCGCCAGCGGCAGTGGGGCGTGCCGCTCCCGTTCTTCGTCGACCGCGAGACCGACGAGCTGCACCCCGACACGCCGGCGCTGCTCGAGCTCGCGGCGAAGAAGGTCGCGGAGCGCGGCATCGAGGCGTGGTTCGAGGCGACCTGCGAGGACTTCGGCGTCGACGAGCGGCGCTACCGCAAGCTCACCGACACGCTCGACGTGTGGTTCGACTCGGGGTCGACGCACCAGACGGTGATGGGCGGGCCGGACGGGCGCGCGAAGCGCCAGGGCTCGCACCCCGAGGACACGGGCTTCCCGGCCGACCTCTACCTCGAGGGATCCGACCAGCACCGCGGCTGGTTCCACTCGTCGCTGCTCGTCTCGTGCATGCTGAACGGGACGCCGCCGTACCGGGCGCTCCTCACGCACGGCTTCGCGGTCGACGGCGAAGGCAAGAAGATGTCGAAGTCCAAGGGCAACGTCGTGGCGCCGCAGAAGGTGTCCGACACGCTCGGCGCGGACATCCTGCGGCTGTGGGTCGCCGCGACCGACTACTCGGGCGATCTCAACATCTCCGACGAGATCCTGAAGCGCAACGTCGAGAGCTACCGGCGCATCCGCAACACGCTGCGCTTCCTGCTCGCGAACACGTCCGACTTCGCCTCCGCCGACGCGATCCCGGCCGCGCGCCTTTTCGAGATCGACCGCTACGCGCTCGCACGCCTCGCGGCGCTGGCCGACGAGGTCGTGCGCGCCTACGACCGCTACGAGTTCCACCTGGTCGTCCAGAAGCTCACCACCTACTGCTCGGAGGAGCTGGGCGGCTTCTACCTCGACGTGCTCAAGGACCGGCTCTACACGACCCCGGCGGCGGGGCCGGCGCGGCGTTCGGCGCAGACGGCGCTGGCGTCGATCCGCGACGTGCTGCTGATGCTGCTCGCGCCCGTGCTGTCGTTCACCTGCGAGGAGGCGTGGCGCGTCGCGCACCCCGAGGACGCGACGGTCTTCGTCCGGACCTGGCGCGAGGCGGTGCCTCGCGCGGACGACGGCGCTGCGCTCCTCGCGAAGTGGGACGCGATCCTCGAGGTGCGCGCCGCGGCGCAGAAGGAGATCGAGGCGGTGCGGCAGGCCGGGCGCATCGGCAGCTCGCTGCAGGCCGCGATCACGATCTCGGCGCCCGAGCCGGCGTACTCGGCGCTCGCGTCGCTCGGCGACGACCTGCGCTTCGTGACGATCACGTCGGCCGCGCGCGTCGAGCAGGGCGACGGTCTGGCGTTTGCCGTCAATCCCTCGGGCGGCGACAAGTGCGAGCGCTGCTGGCATTGGCGCGGCGACGTGGGCGACGACGCTGCGCATCCTGCGCTGTGCGGGCGCTGCGTCGCGAACCTGTTCGGCGCGGGCGAGCCGCGAACGCACGCGTGAGGACGGGCGGGCTCCGATGACCGCCTCCGTGCCGCCCGCCGGGCGGTGGATCGCGCTCGCGATCGCCGTCCTGGTCGCCGACCAGGCCACGAAGGCCGCGGTGCTCGCGGCGTTCGCGCCGGGCGAGGAGCTCCCGTTGCTGCCGTTCCTGTCGCTCGTGCTCACGTTCAACCGCGGCGCCGCGTTCAGCTTCCTCGCCGGCGCGGACGGCTGGCAGCGCTGGTTCTTCGCGGCGATCGCGGTGGCGGCCGCCGTGTTCATCGTGTGGCTGCTCCGGCGCGGCGGGAGCCGGCTCTACTGCCTCGGCCTCGCGCTGATCCTCGGCGGCGCGGTCGGCAACCTGATCGACCGCCTCTGGCTCGGGCAGGTCGTCGACTTCGTGCTCCTGCACTGGCGCGGCTGGACCTACCCCGCGTTCAACATGGCGGACAGCGCGATCACGGTCGGCGCTATCCTGCTCATCCTCGACAGCTTCCGCCAGCGGCGCGCCGACGCGCCCGCGGCCCCCTGAACGCATGGACGTCCTGCTCGCCAATCCCCGCGGCTTCTGCGCCGGCGTCGACCGCGCGATCGCGATCGTCGAGCAGGCGCTCGCGCAGCACGGGGCGCCGATCTACGTGCGCCACGAGGTCGTGCACAACCGCACCGTCGTCGAGGACCTGAAGCGGAAGGGCGCGGTCTTCGTCGACGAGCTCGCGGAAGTGCCGCGCGGCGCGACCGTCGTGTTCTCGGCGCACGGCGTGTCGAAGGCGGTGCAGGCCGAGGCGGTCGCTCGCGGGCTCACCGTCTTCGACGCGACCTGCCCGCTGGTCACGAAGGTCCACGTCGAGATCGCGAAGATGCGCGAGCAGGGCCGCGAGATCGTGATGATCGGCCACGCCGGGCACCCCGAGGTCGAGGGGACGATGGGCCAGTGCGAGGGCGGCGTCCACCTGGTCGAGTCGGCCGCCGACGTCGAGCGGCTCGAGGTCGCCGATCCGCGCAAGCTCGCCTACGTGACGCAGACGACGCTGTCGGTCGACGACGCCGCGGCGATCGTCGAGGCGCTCAGGCGCCGGTTCCCCGAGATCGTCGGTCCCCGGAAGGACGACATCTGCTACGCGACGCAGAACCGGCAGGATGCGGTGAAGGCGCTCGCGACCTCGGTCGACGTCGTGATCGTCGTGGGCAGCCCGAACAGCTCGAACTCGAACCGGCTGCGCGAGGTCGCCGCGAACCGCGGGGTGCCGGCGTACATGGTCGACACGGCGGACGACCTCGACCCGGCCTGGCTCGAGGGACGGACGCGCGTCGGCGTCACGGCCGGCGCCTCCGCCCCGGAGGTGCTGGTGCGCGAGGTGATCGCGCGGCTGCGAGCGATGGGCGCCGCGCACGTCGCCGAGCTCTCCGGGACCGTCGAGCGCGTCGTGTTCCCGCTCCCGTCGGGCCTGCGCGGCAGTCACGCCGTCAAGCCGCCCGAGACCGGGCCGGCGCGCTGATCGCCGGCGCGGCCGAGTCGAGCGTCGCACCGGGGGCAAGGCACGACGCTCGGGAAATCGCGAAGCGTCGGGGTCCCCGCGGGTCCGGCTTCAGCCGGACGGCGTTCGCGGCCGTCGGGCCGAAGCCTTCCTGAACCACGCGAGCAGGCAGACGAACGTCGCCGCGGCGATCGTCGCGGCGGTTGCCGCCACGAGCGAGTGGCGGCCGGACTCCGCGTAGGCCCGGACCAGGCCTTCAGCGACGTACCAGGGCAGCAGCAGCGCGAGGACCTGGCGCGGTCTCGTCGCGCCGCGCGCCGTGCCCGGCACCAGCAGCGCGAGCGGCAGCGCCTTCAGCGCGAGCCAGCCGCGCCCCGTAGGGAGCGGCGCGAGCGCGGTCTCCCAGAGCACCTCGAGCGCGACGAGCGCGACGAGACCGGCCAGCGTCGCCCTCGCGAGCCCGGCCGGCGCAGGTCCCGGCTCCGGGCTCACTCGACGACCACGTACTCGTAGATCTCGTAGCCGGGGCCCTGATCGGCGAGCTTCGTGAGCACCGCGGTCGCGACCTTCCCCGCGCGATGGAGCGAGATCGCCTGCTCGAGCGGGAAGGCGCCGGCCGGCGCCACGACCTGCCATGGGGTGGGCTCGGGAGCGTCGTCGTCCCCGGGAAGCACGATCACCGCGAGGAGCGCGTGCGTTGCCGCCCCTTCCGGCGCGGCGCCCGCCGCCTCGGCGTGGTCGGCGAGCAACTCGCAGCCGAATTCGAGTGCCGTGCCCTTGAGCGTGTTGCGGAACCAGCGCACGACCCCGAGCTGCAGCGTGAGTCGCCCCTCGACGCGCAGCGAGACGAGCTCGCCGATGCGCAGCGAGGCCGGCGCCGTGTCCGTCTGGCGCAGCGCGTAGCCGGCCGGCGTGTGGTTGATCACCTGGCAGTGCGTCATCGGCGGCAGGCCGCCGGGCGAGGCCGGCGGGGCGACGCCGGGCGGCTTGCCCTTGCTGTACTGCCAGGCGCCGGCGAAGCCCACGCACATCACGACGCGCGCGCGCGACGGGAGCCGGTTGAACTGCCGCGCGGGCGGGATCGCCCATTGCCGCAGCAGGCGCTGGAGCAGCGCGACATAGGCGCGGCGCGACGCCGCGTCGCGCGGCAGGTCCTTCGGGAGCTCGCCGCCGGTCTCGAGCGCCCGCAGTTCCTCCTGCAGCTGGAACGCGAGGTCGAACGTGAGCAGGTAGAGCCGCGAGCCCTCGATCGCGCCGCCCTTGTTGGCCGAGAACGGCGGGAAGTCGTGGCCCACCGGGACGATCGCGACGGACTTCGCGAGCCGGTGCACCGGCGCGACGTCGGTGAGCTTCGCCCAGTGCGCGTGCGTCTGCAGGTACCCGAGCACGGTCCCGAGCTGCCCCGGATGGAAGCCGTAGGGATTCGCGAGCGCGAGCAGCAGCGCCTGCACGTAGACGCGCTCGGGCGTCGCCTCGGAGACGTCGCCGGGAATCGTCGCGAGGTGCAGGTCGCGCTCGCGCGCGTACGCGTAGACGGCGTGCGCGTCGATCCAGGTGCTCGCGGGCACCGGCGAGTACGACTGGTAGGACGCGGCGAGCACGCGCGCGAAGCACTGCAGGCAGCGGTGGATCAGCGCGCTCGCGAGCCTCGCGCCGCCGAGCGAGATGCGCTTGCGGGCCTCGCCCGCGAGCAGGTGCTTGTAGGCGGTCGACAGCTCCTGCGCGAGCGTCAGCGCGGCCTTGGCCGCCTCGAGCGGCGCGCCGGTCAGCGGATGCGACGCCTGCATGACCAGGCGCTCGAGCCGCGGCCAGAGCTGGCTCGCGGCCGCCCAGTAGGCCTCGGCGAGCTCCATGCGCCGCGAATCGCTCATGCCGACGCGGTTGGTCGCGGCGAGCGCGTCCCCGACGACCTGGGCGGCGTTGACCGGCTCGCGCCTGACCGCGTCCGCGAGCCATTTCGCGACGTGCGCGACGCGCGTCTCCGGCGGATTCGCCGGCCGCGTCTCGAGCGTCGGAAGCGTGAGGGTGAGGGCCATGGCGGGAGAGGTGGCGCGATTGTAAGCGATCGTCCCCGCGCCGGCGGCCTGCCGCCCCCTACGTGCGGGGAGGCGGCGCGAGCGGCACGAAGGGCGCCGCCGTCGCCGCGAGGAAGGCGTCGAGCTCGTCCTGCCGGGCCATCGCGTCGGCGAATCCGAGCCTCAGGAGGGTCCGGACGAACGCGGGCTCGAAGAGCAGGTAGGAAGTGAGGTTCGCGCCGGTGCCCTGGGTGCTCCCGAAGCCCCGCATCAGGGCGCGCACGCCCGCCGGGAGGCGCGAGGCGTAGGCCATCGCGGCCTCGCCCAGGTCGCAAGACGGAGCGAGCACGAGCGCGTCGACGTGCCCCAGCCGGATGCCGCGCCGGGCGAGCTCGTCGGGCGGAACGACGCCCGCGAGCCGGTTGAGCTGGTGGAGGCGCTCGAGATCCGCGCCCAGGTTGTCGAGGAAGATCGTCGAGAGCGCGTGGCCCGCGGTCTGCGCGAACGACGGGTAGCGCGGACGCGCGAGCAGGCCCGGCTGCTGGCCCGCGAACTGGCCGATCGAGAGCACGAGGACGCGCCGCGCGCCGAGGTGCAGCGCGGGCGAGAGCGGCGTCAACTGGCGCACCGAGCCGTCCATGTACCAGTCGTCCCCGAGGCGCACGGCCGGGAACACGAACGGGATCGCGGTCGACGCGAGCAGGTGGTCGACCGTGAGCCTCGCCGTGCGCCCCTCGCGCCGCATGCGCCGCCACGGCGCGATCGAGAGTTGCCCCTGGAAGAACGTGATCGCGAGGCCGGTCGAGTACGAGGTCGCGTTGACGGCGACCGCGTGCAGCGCACCGGACTTGATCTGCCCGTCGAGGCGGGAGAAGTCGATCGCGTCCTCGAGGAGGCCGCCGAGCGCGCCGTTGTCCAGCATCGACGCCGCCTCCTCGGGACCGGGCCGGCCGGTCAGCACGCCGGCGAGCCAGCGCATGCCGTGGCGCGAAAGCTTCGCGAGGTCGGTCTCGTAGACGTCGCGGGTGCGCACCCGCCGCCACCAGCGCACGAGGCGGGCCACGCCGCGGCGGAAGTCGTCGGCGTGGACGGCGAGCGTGACCGCGTTGATCGCGCCCGCGGAGGTTCCGCAGACGACGGGGAACGGGAGCGGCCGGCCGCGCGGGGCCCTGCGGGCGAGTGCGCGCAGCGCGCCGACCTGGTAGGCGGCCCGGGCGCCGCCGCCCGGCAGGATCAGCGCCGTATCGAAGGGGGCGTAGGGCATCGGGGCGTCGCCGGGCACGACGCCGGCAAGCCCACCGATGCGCAAGGGGCGTGCCGGGTCTCGCGCGATCCTAACGCCGGCAGGCGGCGCCGGAAAACCTCACGACTCGCGTCCTCTGGCGACCCGGAGCCGGACTGCGGCATCAGAGGTCGGACCGCAGCGTCCGGTCGAGGATCATCAGCATCGCGGCCGTCGCTCCCCAGATGTAGCGCTCCCCGTAGGGAATCGCCCAGAAATCGCGGCGCACGAGCCCCTGCATCCGGAAATGGCGCTGCTGGTTCGCCGGATCGAGCAGGAACGCGAGCGGCACCTCGAATACGTCGGCGACCTCGACCGGATCCGGCATGACCGGAAAGGGAGGCTCGACCCACCCGACGACGGGCGTGACGCGGTAGCCGGTGACGGTCTCGTAGTCCGCGAGGCGGCCGAGCAGGGTGACTCGGGATCCCGGCAGCCCGATCTCCTCGTTCGCCTCGCGCAGCGCCGCGGCGCCCGCGTCGGCGTCCTCGGGCTCCATCCGCCCGCCGGGAAAGCTGATCTGGCCGGGGTGGTCGGGCAGGTGGGCACTCCGCTGCGTCAGGAGCACCGTGAGTCCTTCGTCGCGGTTGACGACCGGCACCAGCACGGCCGCGGGCCTCGCGCGACCCTCCCGACCGGGAAACCGGTATCCGTCGCTCATGCCTTGCGCGGCCGGCGGGGCGGGGCGGCCCAGGCGCGTCGCGAGCCACTCGCGCTGGGCCGGGCGAGGCAGGTGGAACAGCGGGAGCGACATCGACGTGCGTCGCGGAAAGGGCTCGGCGTGCACGCCGCGATGATACTCCGCTGTCCACGGCGGCCGCGCCGGCCCCCCGCCTATAATCGCGGCATGTCCAAGCCCGGCGTCGTCCTCTTCGCCCATGGAGCGCGGGATCCGAAGTGGTCCGAGCCCTTCGAGTCGCTGGCCCGGCGGTTCGCGGCGCTCGCGCCGGACGTCCCGGTGTCGCTCGCCTATCTCGACTTCATGTCGCCCGACCTGCCGGGCGCCGTCCGCGCCCTCGCGGCGCGAGGCTGCGACGCGATCACGATCGTTCCCGCGTTCCTCGGCGTGGGCGGCCACGTGCGGCAGGACGTCCCGGCGATCGTCGAGGCGATCGCCCGCGAGCATCCGCACGTGACGCTGCGCGTGGCCTCGGCGCTCGGCGAGGACGCCTCGGTGCAGGAAGCGATGGCGCGCGCGTCGGTGGCCGCCGCGAAAGCCTGACCGGTGCGGGTCGCGGTCGTCGGGGCGGGCGTGATCGGCCTCTCGACGGCCTGGTGGCTCGCACGCGACGAGCACGACGTCACGGTCGTCGACCGCAACGACGGCGTCGCGCTCGAGACGAGCTACGCGAACGGCGCGCAGCTCTCCTACAGCTACGTGGCCCCGCTCGCCGGCCCCGGCGTGCTGCCGAAGATCCCGCCGTGGCTCCTGCGCCGCGACTCGCCGCTGCGGTTCTACCCGGCGCTCGATCCCGACCAGTGGCGCTGGCTCGCGCGCTTCGTGCTGGCCTGCACGCGCGAGCAGAGCGAGGCGACGACGCGGCGGCTGCTCGGGCTCTCGTTCTACAGCCGCCGGCTGATGCACGAGTTCGTCGCGCGGCACCCGCTAGAGTTCGGTCACGCGCGAAACGGCAAGCTCGTCGTGCACTCGGACCAGGACGGCTACGCGGCCGCGCGCGCGCTCGTCGACTACCAGCGGTCGCTCGGCTGCGATCAGGCCGCGCTCGACCGGGACGCCTGCCTCGCGCTCGAGCCCGCGCTGGGCGACGGAACGACCGGGCTGGGCGCGCGCCTCGCCGGCGGCATCCACACGCCGGACGAGGAGGTGGGCGACTGCTACCGGTTCTGCGTCGGCCTCGAGCGGCTCTTGATGGCCCCGGACGCGGGCGTGCGCTTCGCGCTGGGCACGCAGGTCAAGCGCTTCGTCGCCGAGCGCCATCGGATCGTCGCCGTCGACACCTCGTCGGGACCGATCGACGCCGACGCCTTCGTGCTGGCGGCGGGCACGGCGTCGGGCCGCCTCGTCAAGGGCCTCGGGTTCAGGCTGCCGGTGTATCCGCTGAAGGGCTACAGCATGACGCTGCCAGTGACCGGGCGGGCGCCGCGCGTGTCGGTCACCGACTTCAAGCGCAAGGTCGTCTACGCGCCGCTCGACACGCCCGAGGGCCCACGCCTGCGCGTCGCGGGCATGGCGGACGTGGCGGGCTGGTCGCACCAGCCCGATCCCGCGCGACTCGCGCAGCTCGTGGCCGAGGCCCGCGCGGCGTTCCCCGACGTCACCGACTACGGCGCGCCGATCGACGCGATGGCGCCGTGGTGCGGGCTGCGCCCCGCCACGCCGCTGGGCTCGCCGATCCTCGGGGCCTCGCCGGTCCAGAACCTCTACCTGAACGTGGGCCACGGCGCGCTCGGGTGGACGCTCGCGCTCGCGAGCGGTCGCGTCGCGGCGGACGCGATCGCGGGGCGACCGTCCGAGATTCCGCTCGAGGGGCTCGGGTATCGCCGCTGACGCGAGGTGCGGACCGACGGCGTCGCCCCGGCACGCGGCGCAACGGTCGCCACGGCGCCCGCGGCCCGGCGTAGGATGCGCGCGATGACACCGCAGGCGCCTCGTTCGACGCCGCTCGCGCGGCCGTCGCCCCGACCGCGCCGGGCCTTCGCGGCGCTGGCGCTCGCCCTGGCGCTGGCGGCGCCGGCCGTCCTCGCGCAGAACGCCAGCGGGACGCTGGTCGCGAACGGCAAGACCGCGAAGCTCGAGCACGCGATCGCCGTCGAGGTCGACAGCGTCGCCGAGCCCGGCTACCTCGACGTGGTGGTCGTCGTCTCCGACCGGAAGCTGACACCCGCCCAGGCGCGCGACGCCTCGCTCCTCGAGTCGATGGCGCGGCGCGACGGGCTCGCCGCCGTGCGGGTCGTGATCAACCCCGACGCGAAGGTCATGAGCGCCGAGCCGATCCATCCGGCGTTCTCGACGTTCGTGAGCTCGGCGCTGTGGGCGCGCTTCGAGCCGACCGCCTACGACGAGAAGCGCGTAGCGGGCCGCCTGCGCACGCCCGGCCCGCAGGACGCGTTCCGGCAGCAGTGGAGCTACGACGCGACCTTCTCCGCGCCGATCGTGCTGGATCCGGACGCGAAGACGGTGCCTCGCAGGTAGATCGCCGGACGGGGCTTCGTCCCCGCGGCTCGACGAAACTCGACGGAGGGTTGCCGATGATCGACGCCAGGATCCGCCTCGCGGGCGCGGCGCTGGGCCTCGCGCTCACGCTCGTCAGCACGATCGCCGAAGCGCAGTGGGTGCTGCTCGCGCGGCGCGCGATCGGCCGCGTCGAGCAGGTGTCGCAGCCGACGCCGGGCGGCGCGGTCACCGTCGACACGTCGACGGTGATCGTCGACGCGCCGGCCGACAAGGTCTACGCGCGCTTCGCGCAGTCGCTCAAGGGCTCGCAGCGGGTCAGGGTGTCGGGCGAGGACGCCGCATCGATGGCGATGCAGTTCACCGACGGCGTCGACATGGCGAGCGTGAAGGTCAGCGTGCTCGGCGACGCGCTCGCGCAGCTGGTGGTGTCGGCGACGAACCACGGCGCGCAACCGGCGCCGATGGCCGCGATCGTCGACCGCATCCTCGCTGTCTGTACCGACCTCGGCGTCGAGTGCCGAAGGGCGCAGCAGCCCTGACACGCGCCGCGGACTCGACGCCGACGATCTCCGTCGAGCGCGGGATCCGCACCGGACGAGCCTCGCGCACACCGTCGGGAGCGACCGGCGGCCGTCAGCGACATGCGGCTCGCCGCGTGCGCTCGGCCCGATGCCGTCGCCGGCGATCGCCGGTCCGGATTGGGTGATCGAGATCAATTCGTCGCGCGCGCGATTCCGCAATGATCGGCGGCGTCCCGCGCCCGTGACCTCCATCGTCGTCCCCATGAGTCGAATCCGCCGAAGCGCCGCCGCGTGGTTCGCGATCATCGCGATGCTCGCGGGCACGCTCGTGCCGGCGGTCGGGCACGCGACGATGCCCGCCGGCGGCGCCCGCTACCTCGCCGACGTGTGCTCGGCCTCGCGCACGGGCGTCGTCGATCCCGATCGGGCGTCCGGGGCGCGTGTCGGCGACCCGGCACGGGACGGGGGCGGCGAGAGCCGCCCGCTCGCGCACGCGGCCGACCGATGCCCGACTTGTTGCTCGCACGTCGGGCTCGCCGCTCCGTCGGCGCCCGTCGCGGTTCCGCTCTACGCCTTCCGGGGCGGCGCACCATCGCCGCGACTCGACTACGCCCTCCCGCGGACGCGCGACGCGTGGCCGCCGGTTCAGCCGCGCGCGCCGCCCGTGGGCGCGTGACCGTACCGCCACGTGACTGCGTCTCGCAGGCACGTCGGCCCGACCTGAATCCCCTGCGTCCTGCCTGACGTCCGGCGCCCCTCCGGGGGCGGCCGCGCACCGTCGTTCGAGCGCTCGCAGCCGACCTCGCATCGCGGCGGCTGCGCAGGCGGCCCGACGGCGCAGGCTCGCGCGCCCCCATTCGTCCCGCGAGTCGACCATGAATCTCTCCTGCGAGCGTCTTCCCCTGTTGATCGCCATCGCGCTGGCGTCGCCCGCCGTCGCCCAGACGCCCGAGGTCAGCCTCGGCAGCGTCGAGGTGACGGGCGTGCGCGACACGTCGAGCGCCTCCGCCCATACCGTCGATGCGTCGACGCTGAAGGCGCTGCGGCCCGCCACGAGCGATACGGCGAGCCTCCTGCGCAACGTCCCGGGCGTGAGCCTCTACGGCGCCGGCGGCGTGTCCAGCCTGCCTTCGATCCGCGGCCTGGCGGACGACCGCCTCCGGATCAAGGTGGACGGCATGGACCTGATCGCGGCGTGCCCGAACCACATGAACCCGGCGCTCTCCTACCTCGATCCGTCGAACGTCGGGAAGCTCGCCGTGTTCGCCGGCGTGACGCCCGTCAGCGTCGGCGGCGACAGCATCGGCGGAACCATCGTCGCCGAGACGCCGCCTCCCCGGTTCGCCCGGGCGGGGGAGGGCAGCCTCGTCGCCGGCGAGATCGGCGCGTACTACCGGAGCAACGGCAACGCGTTCGGCGGGAACATCGCCGCGGCATACGCCACCGAGTCGTTCAGCATCGCGTACGCCGGCGCGACGGCCGAGAGCGGCAACGTGAGCGCGGGGCGCGACTTCAAGACGTCCTCGGTCACCGGCCGTCCCGGCCACACGCTGCCCCTCGACGAGGTCGGGTCCACCGCCTACAAGAGCCGGAACCACGAGCTCGGCATCGCGTTTGCGGGCGGCGGCCACCTGGTCGAGGCCAGGGTCGGCTATCAGGATATCCCCTACCAGCTGTGGCCCAACCAGCGCATGGACATGCTCGGCAACGAGCAGTGGCGGCTCAACGTCCGCTACGTCGGGAAGTTCGGATGGGGCACGCTAGAGGCGCGCGCCTACCGGGAAGACGTCGAGCACTTCATGGACTTCGGCGCCGACAAGCGCTACTGGTACGGCCCGGATTCCGGCGGCCCGTCCGCCCCGGACGGCAATCCGTGCTCCCCGGTGGGGCCGACCTGCGCCGCCGGAATGCCGATGAACACCGAGAGCACGAACACGGGCGTCGCGGTGAACGGGAGCATCGACCTGACCGAACGCGATCTGCTGCGCCTGGGCATCGAGGTCCAGCGCTACCGGCTCGACGACTGGTGGCCCGCCTCCGGCGGCGGCATGTGGCCGAACACGTTCCAGAACATCAACGACGGCGAGCGCGACCGCGCCGCCGTGTATGGCGAGTGGGAGGGGCGGCCGGACCCACGCTGGACGATCCTCGCCGGCGTGCGGTACGAGCGGGTGACGACGGACACCGGTCCGGTGCAGGCCTACAACAACACCGTCGCGCCGGCCAACGTGCTGGTGCCCGCCTTCAACGCCAGCGAGCGGAAGCGCTCGGACGACAACTGGGACGCGACGCTCGCCGCCCGCTACGCGGCGGGCGCCACCCTCGACGTCGACCTCGGGCTCGCCCGCAAGGTCCGCTCGCCCGGTCTCTACGAGCGCTACACGTGGATGACGCGCGGCATGGAAATGCTGATGGTCAACTGGTTCGGCGACGGCAACGGCTACGTCGGCAACCTCGACCTCGTGCCCGAGAAGGCCCTCACGGTCTCCGCGACGATCGACTGACATTCGCCGGACCGCGAAACGCGGCTCGAGGTGACGCCGTACTACACGCGCGTGGCCGACTACATCGACGCGCTGCGGTGCCCGCCGTCGCTCGGCGGCGCGTGCGCCACCCAGACCGCCGGCGGCGGGAAGTTCGTCTTCCTCCGGTTCGCCAACCAGTCGGCGCGGCTGTACGGGATCGACGTGTCGGGACGCGCGCCGCTCGCCTCCACGCGCGCGGGCGACCTGGGTCTCGCCGGCGTCGTCGGGTACACGAACGGGCGCAACCTCGACACCGGCGACAACCTCTACAACGTCATGCCGCTCAACGCGAAGCTCCTGCTGACGCAGCGGCTGGGCGGATTCGACAACGCGCTCGAGGTCGTGACGGCGGCGGCGAAGCGCAAGGTCTCGGCCGAGCGCAACGAGGTCGAGACCGCGGGCTACGCGCTCGTGAACCTGCGCGCGAGCTACAGCTGGCCCAGGGTGCGCGTCGACGTGGGCGTCGAGAACCTGTTCGACACGTTCTATTCGCAGCCGCTCGGCGGCGCCTACCTCGGCCAGGGCACGACGATGACCTCCCAGCCGGTCGGCTCGGTGCCGGCGTGGGGAACGGTCGTGCCCGGGACCGGGCGTTCGTTCTACGCCGGCATCAAGGTCACGCTCTGAGGCGTCGATCGACCCCGTCGACGCCCGCCGCTTCAGGCGCGCCCGGCGGGCTTGTGGAAGGCCGGCCAGCGCCCCCGGACGAGGTCGCGCGCGTCGGAGTACGCGTAGCAGCTGTCGATGCGGACGGGCTTGCCGGACGCGTCGACTTCGTCCCCGCGCTCGAACCGCACCTCGGCGAGCGTCTGGTAGGCGGCGGTGGCCATCGGAATCAGGATCTCCACCAGATGCGTGCACGACTCCTTGCCGAGCAGGCTCTTCACCCGCGACGTCCAGCCGGCGGCGATCCGGGCGCCCTTGAGGGCGGCGAGGGATCCGGCGGCGTGCGCGCAATCCGGAAACGGATGACCGTCGATCACGGCGACGACGTCCTTGACCACGAGGAACTCGTCGACGACCAGGCGCACGCTCATGTCGTGGATGGGAACGCCGGCGGGCATCGGCGTGTCGCGGCCTCGCGGCTGGATCGAATGCGTCTTGACGTCGGTGACGCGACCTTCGATCTCGTAATCGCCGTCGATGCGGCGATAGCCGCGCATCTCGAGGGTCCGGCAGTGGAGCTCTTCGCGTTCGACGGAAGCCGGCAGAGGCATGAGGATCCCCGAGTGGATGAACGGTCCGGATCGCAGGGGGGCTTGGCGGCTCCCGCGCGCCCGCGATGCGGGAGTCTATCGGCAGTCCCGGCGCCGGTGCATCATTGCCCAATGAGGCCCGTCATATGCGCGCCGCCGGCCGCGCGATCCCGCAACCTTCACCGCCGCCGACGAGGGGAGCGCGATTCGCGGTCGGCGCGCGCTCGACACCGGCCGCGCGCGCAGCCGCTTTCGCAGGGCGGCCGCCGATGAGCTTCGCGACCGACTACCTGTCGCAACTGGAGGCCTTCGCGGCCGCGGTCCCGCCGCCGCGAGTGCGGGCGCTCCACCTGCCGCCCGTCCGGCCGGTCCACGACAACCGCGGCGAGTTCTGCGCGCTCGAGCTCGAGGACGGGTCGATCGGGCTGTCCTACGTGCTGCTCGGCGACACGCTCGTCCGCCTGCACGGCGAGGTCGATCGCCGGGGCCTCGCGGGCGCCGACCCGCTCGCGCTGGCGCGCCGGTACGCGAGCGAAGGCGGCCACGCGAAGACCCTCGGTTTCGCCGCCGCGAACGCGCTGACGCGCTGCCTGTTCGACCGCGCGCGCTTCCGGCCCGGCGACGCCGCCGATTCGATCGGACAGATGGATCCCCGGCCCGGCGACCACGTCGGGATGATCGGCCTGTTCACGCCGCTCGTCGGACGCATCCTCTCGAGCGGCGCGCGCCTCACGGTGCTCGAGCTCAAGGCCGACCTGGCCGGCGACCGCGACGGCTATCGCGTGACGCTCGACCCGGCCGAGCTCGCGACGTGCACGAAGGTGGTCTCGACGAGCACGCTGCTGCTCAACGACACGCTCGACCGTATCCTGGCAGGCTGTCCCGGTGCGCGCTGGTTCGCGATGATCGGGCCGAGTGCCGGATGCCTGCCCGACGGCCTCTTCGCGCGAGGCGTGACGCTGGTCGGCGGCACCTGGGTTCGCGACCGCGAGGCGTTCACCGCCGCGCTCGTGGCCGGCGAGCCGCTCGGCGCGCACGCCAGCAAGTTCGCGCTGACCGCCCGCGGTTACCCCGGCTGGCGAGATCTGGTGGAAAGAAGTCGCGCCTAGCCGCATCGCGATCCCGCGGCGGCCGGTGCAGGGTGCCGGAAGGCGCAACGGAGCCGGGGCATGGCACTGCCCGGGCCGCCGCACCGGCTCGACGGAGGAGGGAGCACGCCATCATGGAAGTCTTTCGCATCGGCGACGATCTCGGCCCCGCCAGGGTCGTCCATGTCCAGGAGCGCGGGCTCGGCCTGGAGGCCGTTCTGGTCGTCGACAACGTAGCGCGCGGCCCGTCGATCGGCGGCCTGCGCATGGCGCCCGACGTCTCGACCGACGAGTGCTTCCGCCTCGCGCGCGCGATGACGATGAAGAACGCGGCGGCGGGCCTCCGTCATGGAGGCGGGAAGTCGGTGCTGCGGGGCGATCCGCGAATGCCGCGCGACCGGAAGGAGCGGCTCGTCCGCGCCCTCGCGCACGCGCTCCGCCACGAACGCGACTACGTGTTCGGCCCCGACATGGGCACCGACGAGACCTGCATGGCCTGGGTGCACGACGAGATCGGCCGCGCCGTCGGGCTGCCCGCGGCGCTGGGAGGGATCCCGCTCGACGAGCTCGGAGCGACGGGCTTCGGGCTCTCCTGCGCCGCCGACGTGGCCGCCCGCCACCTCGGCATCCCGCTCGACGGGGCGCGGGTCGCGGTTCAGGGCTACGGCGCGGTGGGACGCCACGCCGCCCGCTTCCTCGCGAAGCGCGGAGCCGTCCTCGTCGCCGCGTCGGACACGCAGGGCGCGATCGTCGACGAGCGTGGCCTCGACATCGACGCGCTCGCGCGCCTGAAGGACGCCGGGCGATCCGTCGCCGACCACCCCCAAGGCCGCCGCATCGACCGGGACGGCGTCATCGGCGTCGAATGCGAGATCTTCATTCCGGCCGCGCGACCGGACGTCGTGCGCGCGGACAACGTCGGCCGACTGAACGCGAAGCTCGTCCTCCAGGGCGCGAACATCCCGTTCACCGCGGAGGCGGAGGAAATCCTGCACGGGCGGGGCGTGTGGGTGCTCCCCGATTTCATCGCGAATGCGGGCGGCGTGATCTGCGCAGCCATGGAGTACGCCGGCGCGACGCAGACCGCCGCGTTCCAGGCGATCGAGGAGAAGATCCGCGCCAACACGGCAGCGGTGCTGGAAGCGGCCGGACGTCGCGGGATGCTGCCGCGTGCGGCCGCCGTCGAATTCGCCACTGCGCGGATCGCGGCCGCCATGGGCTTGCGCCGCTTCAGGACGATGTGACGGGCGGCGGGCCGTGCACCGACGGACGATCGGCCACGTTGGCCGCGGACGCCGATCCCGACCCGAGGAATCCGGCGGGACGGGGTCCGGGATTCTCCGGCGACGGAGACCTCGCGCAGGACCAACGCGATGGGACGCAGCGGATCGGGGAAGGGGGGCCGAGGATCCTGCCTCGCGGCGCCAGCGGGAGTTTCGTTCGGAGTCCCCGTCCACTATTTAACATAATAACAATTATGCGCAGTTGTGGCGACGGCGAGGGCAGCGTCCGGACCGCCGGCTCCCCAGCGCCCGGACCCGGCCCGAAGAATGCCGCGCCGGCCTGCCGACATACCCGAGCCGCGCCCTTCGACGGTCGTCCACCGCGCGACTCCGATTTGTCCAGTGGCTTTTCCGCGCGCGTCCGCGGACGATGTCCTTGGAGTATGTAGGGTCAATGGCGAAAGGACGGATCGTGCGATGCCCGTCGAAGTCGGAGGACGGGCGCCGCGAAGCGCCTCCTCGCGTTGCCCTGCTTGCGGGGTGGCCGGTGCGCGGGAGGCGCGCACGACGCCGCGAAAGAAGGATCGCGGCAAGGAGGTCACCATGTTTCCGACGCTCAGCCTGCATCTCAGCCGCCTCGCGTCCCGGCACAAGGTCCGGTACCAACGCGAGGATCCCGAACGCGTGGACCGGCTCCTCCGCTACTACGTCAGGAGCCTCCCGGCGCTGCTCGACGCCGAGCGCTGCAACATCCTGGTCTACAGTCCCGGCGACCAGCGGGCGTGGGTCGAGGTCGGCACCCACGCCGTCGTCGGCCAATCGAACGCCCTCGCACTGGCGACGCCCCTCGGGAGCGCGATCGCTTCGGGCAGGCTGACGATCGTCAACCATCCGTCCGGCGTTTGCGAAGCCGGCGTCGACGGCCGCTGCGTGGCGAAGCAGGCCGGCCGGAACGCCATCTACGCACCGGTCCGCAGCCGGTACCACGGCGAAGTCGTCGGCGTCATCGAGGTCCTCGACAAGGAGGACGGCCCCGGCTTCGACGAGCGCGACGCCACGGTCCTCGAGGAAGCGGCCGAAGGCGTCCGCGACCTCGTCGACGCCCTGTTCCTGAGCCAGAAGGTGTTCGGCGCGACCGACACGATGCTCGCCGTCGGCGAGTGGACGGTCGGAGGCGCGGTCGGGCTGCTGCTGCTCGGATCGCTCCTGACGCTCCTGGCGCTGGCCGCGCTGCCGTCGATGGGCGTCGTCGGCGAGGCGCTCGGCCCTCTCATGGCGCCGTTCGTCGCGCCGTGAATCCGGGAGCCGGGATCGGCTACGGCCGGCCCGCGCGACATCACGGGTCGATGCGGCCTCC
This sequence comes from Burkholderiales bacterium, assembly GCA_046347845.1. Lineage (GTDB taxonomy): Bacteria > Pseudomonadota > Gammaproteobacteria > Burkholderiales > Casimicrobiaceae > VBCG01. The sequence goes on from JAXMFH010000007.1 coordinate 215,731, forward strand.
GTCCCGGGCGCGACGCCGATCGAGGTCGCGACCGGGCTCCCCGACCTGCGCCCGGACGAGGATCTCGTCGGCGCGGCGGCCGCGCGGACCGGAGGCGCTCACTTCTTGCCGAGGCCCAGGAGCTGCGCGCCCTCCGTGTAGACCTTGATCTTCCCGCGCATGAAGGCGTCCATCTCGCCGGTGCCGACGTTGATGAGCTCGAAGCCGCTCTTGTCGGCGAGCGCCTTCATCTCCGGGTCGGTGTTGAGGGCGAGCCACAGGTCGGCGAGGCGCTTGCGGGCCTCGGGCAGCGTTCCCTTCGGCACGCCGATGCCGCGGTAGGCGCCGTCGACCCAGTCGACGCCGAGCTCCTTGAACGTCGGCACGTCCGGCAGCAGCGGATGGCGCTTGTCCATCGCGACCGCGAGCGCGCGGACGCGGCTCTTGTTGTTGATCGCGAACGCCGTGTACGACATCGCGCCGGTGACCTGCGCGCCGACCACGGCGGTGGTCATGTCGCCGGTGCCCTTGAACGGCACGTAGGTGGTCTTGATGCCGAACACCTTGTTCAGGCGCTCGTGCGCGGCGTGGTTCGCCGAGTTGAGGCCCGATCCGCCGAGCGACAGCTTCTCGGGCTCGGCCTTCGCGGCCTTCACGAAGTCCGCGAACGACCGGTACGGGCTCGCCTCGGGCACGACCAGCGCGTCGGGCGTGTAGTGGAACCAGAACACCGGCGTCACGTCCTCGGTCCTGTAGCTGACCTGCCCCTCGATCGGCTGGAACACGATGTGCGGGAGGTTGATGCCGACCACGTTGAGCCCGTCGCCGGGCAGCTGGTTCATCTGCGACCACATGAGCGCCCCGCCCGCCCCCGCCTTGTACTGGATGATCAGGTCGATCGCCGGGCACTTCGCCTTCAGCACCATCTGCTGGTGCCGCGCCGAGAGGTCGGACTCGCCGCCCGGCGGGAACGCCTGCCAGTAATTGACGTTCTTGTCGGGACAGGGCTGCGCCGCGGCGAGCGGCGCGAGCGAGGCCGCGCACAGGGCAAGGATCAGCTTCCGCATCGTCGTTCCTCCTCGTGACCGGAGCCCGGTCGTCGTTGGCGCCGTTCAGGCGGCGCGTTCCCTCGATTGCGCCCGCGCGGCGATCCTCGCGCAGACCGCGTCGGTGACTGTGGCCGTCGTGGCCGACCCGCCCAGGTCGCGCGTGTGCAGCGAGCGGTCGGCGGTCGTCGCCTCGATCGCCCCCATCAGCGCGGCGGCGGCGCGCGCCTCGCCCAGGTGCTCGAGCAGCATCACGCAGCTCCAGAACGTGCCGATCGGGTTCGCGACGCCCTGCCCCATGATGTCGAAGGCCGAGCCGTGGATCGGCTCGAACATCGACGGGTAGCGGCGCTCCGGATCGAGGTTCGCGGTCGGCGCGATGCCGAGGCTGCCCGCCAGCGCGGCGGCGAGGTCGGAGAGGATGTCCGCGTGCAGGTTGGTCGCGACGATCGTGTCGAGCGACGCGGGGCGGTTGACCATGCGCACGGTGGCGGCGTCGACGAGCTCCCTGTCCCAGTCGACGTCGGGAAACTCCGCGGCGACCGCGCGCGCGATCTCGTCCCACATCACCATCGCGTGGCGCTGCGCGTTCGACTTGGTGACCACGGTGAGCTTCCGGCGCGGCCGCGAGCGGGCGAGGCCGAACGCGAAGCGCATGATGCGCTCGACCCCCGCGCGCGTCATGATCGAGACGTCGGTCGCGGCCTCGATCGGATGGCCGCGGTGCACGCGCCCGCCCATGCCGGCGTACTCGCCTTCCGAGTTCTCGCGCACGATCACCCAGTCGAGGTCGCCGGGGCCGCAGCGCTTGAGCGGCGCGTCGATGCCCGGCAGGATCCGCGTCGGCCGCAGGTTCGCGTACTGGTCGAAGCCCTGGCAGATCTTCAGGCGCAGCCCCCAGAGCGTCACGTGGTCCGGGATGTGCGGGTCGCCGGCCGAGCCGAACAGGATCGCGTCCATCCCCTTCAGCGCGTCGAGGCCGTCGTCCGGCATCATCTCGCCGTGCGCGCGGTACCAGTCGCCGCCCCAGCCGAAGTCGGTGAACGCGAAGGCGAAGCCGCGCTCCGCGCGCGCGAGCGCCTCCAGCACGCGGCGGCCGGCGGGGATCACTTCCTTGCCGATGCCGTCGCCGGGGATCGTCGCGATCCGGTAGGTCTTCATGCGCCGCTCCGGGGGATGGGTGGACGCCACTCTAGCGCCCGCCGCGTCCCGCGTCCTGCCGCTAGAATCAAGGCATCGTCAACCGGGAGTCAACAATGGCGACGCTGCCGCCGACCGAGGAGCTGGCATCGTTCTGCGCGATCGCCGCCGCGGGGAGCCTGACCGCGGCCGCCCGCGAGCTCGACGTCAGCACCGCGGCCGTGAGCAAGCGGCTGTCGGCGATGGAGGCGCGGCTCGGCGTCGCGCTGCTCGTGCGCACGACGCGGCGGATCGGGCTCACGCCCGAGGGCGAGCTCTACCTGCGGCACGCGCGGCGCATCCTCGCGGACCTGCAGGACCTCGAGGAGACGGTGGCCGGCTCGCGCGGCGCGCCGGCCGGGCTCCTGCGCGTGAACGCCACGCTGGGGTTCGGGCGCAGCCACGTCGCGCCCGTGCTGTCGCGCTTCGCGCGCCAGCACCCGCAGGTCGAGGTCCGGCTCCAGCTGACGGTCGACCCGCCGCCGCTCACCGACGACGCCTACGACGTGTGCATCCGGTTCGGCGAGCCCCCCGACGCGCGCGTGATCGCCCGCCGCCTCGCGGCCAATCGCAGGCTGCTGGTCGCGTCCCCCGCCTACCTCGCCCGCCGCGGCACGCCGCGCCATCCGCGCGACCTGCTGCGCCACAACTGCATCGGGATCCGGCAGGGCGACGAGGGCTACGCGGTCTGGCGACTCGCCGGCACGCGCGCGGGCGACCGCGGGACCGCGGCGATCAAGACGCGCGGCACGCTCGCCACCAACGACGGCGAGATCGCGGTGGCCTGGGCGCTCGACGGCCACGGCATCGTGATGCGCGCCGAGTGGGACGTCCTGCGCTACCTGAGGAGCGGCCGGCTCGTGCAGGTGCTGCCCGAGTACCGGACGCCGCCGGCGGACATCTACGCCGTCCATCCGCAGCGCCATCAGTCGTCGGCGCGGGTGCGGGCGTTCGTCGACTTCATCGCCGCGTCGTTCGCCCGGAGCGACTCGGCGCGGTGACCGTCCGCGCGAGACCGGCGTCGGCGATCCGGGAGCGCGTGGCGGGCGCCGTCGGCGCGACCGGTCAATGCACGACCGGCGCGTGCCGCGACAGCTTCGCGAGCTTCGCGGCGTAGAGGTCGTGGTCGCGGCGCGTCGTGCTGTTCTCGAGCGCGAGCGCGACCTGCGCGCGCGCCTCGTCGCCCTGCCCGAGGCCCAGCAGCGCGATCGCGAGCCAGAAGTGGAACTCGTGGTAGTCGGGCGCGCGCGCCACTTCCTTCTCGAACGCGTCCTTCGCGGTCGCGAAGTCGTTGGCGCGCAGCGCCGCCATCCCGCGCAGGAACCAGGCGAACGGCGGCTCGGGATCGATACGCTGGAGCGTCGCCGCGAGCTGACGGGACTCCTCGGTCCGCCCGAGCGCGGCCAGCACGGCGACGAGGTTCGACATCGCCTGCGTGTTGCGAGGATCGCGGTCGAGCACGTACCGGAGCACCGGCTCCGCGTCGCGCGGGTCGCCGTGCCGCTGGTAGACGACGCCCAGGGTGTTGAAGGCCGGCAGGTAGCCGGGCGCCTGCGCGACGGCCTCGCGCACCCACCAGTACGCGTCGTCGACGCGCCCGTCCGAGAGCGCCTCGACGGAACGGTTGTTCATGTACATCGCGACGACGGTCGACTCGTCGATCGCCTGCGAGCGCAGGCCGCGAACGTCCTCCTGCGGCAGGAAGTCGACGGTCAGCGCTTCGCTCTCCGGAGGGCGTTTCCCGACGCGGACGCCGATGCTCTCGTCGGTCCGGTGCGTCTCGAGCGTCAGGTTGACGTGCCCGATCGCCATGTAGATGTCGCCGTCGCGCGCGATCGCGTCCTCGACGAAGACCTTCTGGTAACGGACGCCGAGTCCCAGCTCCTTCGCGAACGCCGAGGTCATGATGACGAGCGACAGGCAGTTGCCCGAGCGCGACGCGAACGCCTCGGCGGCGTTGCGCGTCGTCGACGAGTCGTAGACGAGCTTGAGCTGGCTCCTGTTGTAGAGCGCGTCGATCAGCGCGACCTGGCGCCCCTTGACGCGCGACTGGGGCAGGATCTCGGCGGCGAGGTAGCGGCGCATCTCGTCGGAGAGCGCGAACACCTGCGAGGCGTCGACGCGCTCCGACGGCGGCGCGAACAGCGCGTCGTGCGTGAATCTCGGCGTTTCCTGCCGCGCGACCGGCGCGGCGGTGCAGGCGGCGAGCAGCGCGGTCGAAAGGGCGAGCGTCCAGGTCCTCATCGTGCGCCTCCGGCTTGCGTGGGGCGTCAGCGGCAATGGTACGCCTTCGGGAGCCGCCGATCGACGCGTCGGGGCCGCATCTCGGCCCGGCGACCGGAGGCGGTAAAATCGCGTCGTCATCAGGGGGAACGATGCCTCGCCGGCGGGGTCGGCGAGCGCCGCTTGGGGAAATGGAGACACTCTTCGGCGAACGGCTGCGGCGTTGGGGCGCGGACGCCCGCGTTGCACCGGCCCTCGAGATGCCCGGGCGGGCGATCTCCTACGCCGAGCTGGATGCCCGCGTCGACGCGAGCGCCGCGTGGCTCGTCGCTCAGGGTTGCCGGCCGCGTGCCGTCGTGGGCGTCGTGATCGCCGACGAGGAGGCGAATCTCGTCGTGACGCTGGCGTTGCTGCGGCTGGGCGTGCCCCAGATCTGCCTGCCCTCGTACGAAACGGCCGGCGTCCGGGCGCGCCTCGCGCAGCGGCTCGACGTCGCGCGTGTCGTCGCGACCGACCCGCTCCACGCGATCGACGGACGGCCGTTCTCGCACGTCGCGCCGGACCTGCCGGCGCCGGGCGCGCAGCGGGTCGAGCGCGGTGCCCTCGCCGCCGACCCCGACGCCGCCGCGATCTACGTCACGAGCTCGGGCACGACGGGCGATCCGAAGATCCTGCCGATCAGCCAGCGCGTGCTGGCGATCCGGGCCGAGCAGGGCAATCTCGGCCCGGGCGAGCGGCCGCTGGTGCTCGGCTCCGTCGAGGACTTCCCCGGCCGGTCGTCGCGGCTTCGCGCGATCTACCTGGGGCTCACCTCGGTGCTCCAGGCCCCCGGCGGCGCTCCGAGGATCGGCGTCCAGGACCTCTGCACGCGCCTCGCCGTGACGCGCCTCGACCTGACCGTCCTGCAGGCGACCGGCCTCGCCCCCGGCCGGGTGCCGGGCGCGTCGTTTCGCTCCGGGTTGAAGCTGTTCGCCTGGGGCTCGCGCGTGCCGCGGCAACTGCGCGACGCGTACCGGGCGGCGGGCACCCCGCTCTACGTCGACTACGGTGCGCGCGAAGCGGGCGGATTCACGAGCACCTACCCGGTCGACCGCGACCCGTCGTTCGAGACGGTCGGCCCCCGGCTCCCGGGGACCGAGATCCAGCTGGTCGACGACGAGGGACGCGAGGTGGTGCGCGGTGAGATCGGCGAGATCCGCGTGCGGACGACCATGGCGATCGACGGCTACTTCCGCGATCCCGCCGCCACCGCCCGCCACTTCCGCGACGGCTGGTTCCATCCGGGCGACCTGGGCGCGTGGACCGCGAACGGCTCGCTCGTGCTGCACGGGCGCGCGGACGACCGCCTGAACATGAACGGCATCAAGATCTTCCCGTCCGAGATCGAGCACGTGCTCGAGTCCGATTCCGCCGTGAAGGCGGCAGCCGCGTTCGGCGTACCCTCGCCGATGCACGGCGAGATCCCGTACGCCGCGGTCGAGCTGCACGACCCGTCCGCCGCGGACGTCGCGGGGCTGATGGCGCGCGCGAGGGAACGCCTCGGCATCCGCGCCCCGCGCAGGATCATGGTCGTGGGCGCGCTGCCGCGCAACGCGTCCGGCAAGGTCGTCCGGCGCGAGCTCGTCGCGCTCGCGACCGGCGCGGGCGCAACCCCGACGGCGGCGGCCGACGAATGAGCGTCGGCCCCTTCCGGCCCTCGCGAGCGGCCCGGAACCGGCTGCGCGGCCTCGCGGCGGGCGCGGCGGCCGCCTGGGCCTTCGCATGCGGGGTGCTCGCGACCAGCGACGCGGGCGCGGCCGACCCTGCCCCCTATCCCGGCCGCCCGATTCGTCTGGTCGTGCCGTCGGCGCCGGGCACCGGCGACTTCGTGCCGCGCGAGGTCGCGAAGCGCCTCGCCGAGCGCGTCGGCCAGCCCGTCGTCATCGAGAACCGGCCGGGCGCCTCGTACAACATCGCGAGCGACGTCGTCGCCAAGTCCGCTCCGGACGGCTACACGCTCCTCTACACGGGGTCCGTGATCACGGTGCTGCCGAGCGTGCTCGGGAGCGCCGCGGTCGATCCCGTCGCGTCGTTCGTGCCGGTCACGAAGCTCGTGGACGTGCCGCTCATCGTCGTCGCCCACGAATCGCTCGGCGTACGCACGCTCGGCGAGCTCGTCGCGCTCGCGAAGCGCCGGCCGGGGCAGCTCGCCTACGCGAGCCCCGGCATCGGCACCGTCCCGCACCTGGTCGCGACGATCATCTCGCGTCAGGCGGGCATCGAATTGCTGCACGTGCCCTACCCGAACGCGCGCCAGCTGCTCGTGGACGTCGTCTCGGGCGAGGTGCCGCTGTACTTCACCTTCCTCGTCGCCGTCGACGCGCAGATCAGGAGCGGCGTGCTGCGGCCGCTCGTCGTGGCGTCGCAGCGGCGCATGCCCCAGCTGCCCGACGTCCCGACGGTCGTCGAGGCCGGCTACCCCGAGGCGGTCGTCGAGCCGTGGCTCGGCGTGCTCGCGCCCGCCGGAACGCCCGGCGAGATCGTCGACCGGCTCAACCGCGAACTGGTCGAGATCATTCGCGCTCCCGACATGCGGTCGGTGCTCGGACCGCAGGGGATCGTCCCGATCGGTTCGACGCGCGAGCAGTTCGCCGCCGACATCCGCAACGGCGTCGTGCGATGGGCCGTCGTCGCGAAGGCGGCCGGCGTCCGCCCGCAGTAGCATCGGGGAACGCGGCGGCATGGCAGCCCCGCCCCGACGCCCGGAGCCTCCGACGATGACGACGCCCCGCCCCGGCCCGCAGGACGCCCTGCTCGTCGTCGACGTCCAGAACGATTTCGTCACCGGGAGCCTCGCGGTGCGCCGGGGCGCCGACGTCGTCGCCCCGCTCAATGCGGCCATCGCGGCATTCGCCGCGGCGGGTCGGCCGGTCTTCCTGTCCCGCGACTGGCATCCGCCCGATCACCGCTCGTTCGCGGACCGCGGCGGACCGTGGCCCGTGCACTGCGTCGCGGGCACCTCGGGCGCCGACTTCGTGCCCGGGCTCGCGCTGCCGCCCGAGCCGATCTTCGTGTTCAAGGCGACGCGGCCGGACGTCGACGCCTATTCGGCGTTCGACGGCACGGGACTCGACCGGGAACTGCGTGCGCGCGGCGTGAAGCGGATCGTCGTCGGCGGCATCGCCACCGACTACTGCGTGGTCGAGACCGCGCTCGACGCGCTGAAGCTGGGCTACGAGGTCGCCGTGCTGTCGGAGGCGATCCGAGCCGTCGACGCGAAGCCCGGCGACGGCGCGCGGGCGATCGCGCGGATGCGCGCGGCCGGTGCCGTGTTCCTGCCCGGGCGGGCCGATGACTGAACCCCTGTCCTCGACGCCTCCCGCGCAGGCGCTGCTCACCGACCTCTACGAGGTCACGATGCTGCAGGCCTACCACGACCGGGGCATGCGGGGCACGGCGGTGTTCGAGCTGTTCGTGCGCGCCCTGCCGAAGGGCCGCAATTTCCTCGTCGCGGCCGGGCTCGAGCAGGTGCTCGACTACCTCGAGGCGCTGGCGTTCACGGCCGGGGAGATCGACTGGCTCGCCGGGCTCGGGCGCTTCACGCCGGGCTTCCTCGAGAGTCTCGCGGCGCTGCGCTTCGAAGGCGACGTCGACGCGCTTCCCGAGGGCACGCTGGTGTTCCCCGACGAGCCGCTCGTCCGCGTGATCGCGCCGCTGCCGCAGGCCCAGGTCGTCGAGAGCCGGCTCATGAACCTCGTGCACTTCGAGACGCTGGTCGCGAGCAAGGCCGCGCGCTGCGTCCTCGCCGCCCCCGGCATCCGGCTCGTCGACTTCGGGCTGCGCCGCTCGCACGGCGCCGAAGCGGGGCTCCTGTCCGCGCGGGCTTCCTACCTCGCGGGCTTCGCGGCGACCGCCACCGTCGAGGCCGGGCGGCGGTTCGGCATCCCGGTCGCGGGCACGATGGCGCATTCGTACGTGCAGGCGCACGCGAGCGAGGCCGAGGCGTTCGAGGCGTTCGCGCGCGCGCAGCCCGACAACGCGGTGCTGCTGATCGACACCTACGACACGGAGGCGGCGGCGCGCACCGTCGTCGAGCTCGCGCCGAAGCTCGCGCGGGACGGCATCGCGATCCGGGGCGTGCGCATCGACAGCGGCGACCTCGTCGCCCACGCGCGCAACGTCCGCGCGATCCTCGACGCCGGCGGCCTTCGGGCGGCGACGATCTTCGCGAGCGGCAACCTCGACGAGCACCGGCTCGCCGAGATCGCCGCCGCGCGCGCGCCGATCGACGCCTGCGGCGTGGGCACGCGGATGAACACGTCCGCCGACGCGCCGTACCTCGACTGCGCGTACAAGCTTCAGGAGTACGACGGACGCCCGCGGCGCAAGCGCTCGGAGGGCAAGGCGACATGGCCGGGCCGCAAGCAGGTGTTCAGGCGCTACGCGGCCGACGGAACGCTCGCCGGCGACACGCTCACCGTCGTCGGCGACGAAGCGCCGGGCGAGCCGCTGCTCGTGCCGGTGATGCGCGGGGGGCGGCGTCTCGCGCCCTCCCCCGCGCTCGACCGGGTTCGCGAGCGGACCTGCGCCGAGCTCGCGCGGCTGCCGGCCGCGCTGCGGTCGCTCGACGATGCGCCCGTAGCCTGGCGCCCGGACATCGCGCCGGCGTTGCGGAGGCTCGCTGCGGAGGTCGACGCGGCGACACGGCCGCGGTCTTCCGGCTCGGCGTGATCAGGAGCGGCAGCCGGCCGCCCCACCCCGTCAGGCGGCGCGCCGCTGCCAGTGCACGCCGCTCTCGTCGACCTGGTAGATCGTTTCGGTGATGCCCCGCCGGCGGCGGAAGTCGGTGACCGCGGCGCGGCAGCTCTCGAGGACGCCGTAGTCGTCGACGATCACGATCCCGCCCGGTGACACCCTGTCGTAGAGCGCCTCGAGCGCGTCCATCGTCGACTCGTACAGGTCGCCGTCGAGACGCAGCACCGCGAGGCGCTCGATCGGAGCGGCGGGCAGCGTGTCGCGGAACCAGCCTTCGAGGAACCGCACCTGGTCGTCGAGCAGGCCGTAGCGGGCGAAATTCGCGCGCACGTCGTCGGCCGATACCGAGAGCTGCCCGAACACGTGGAGCATGTTGCCCGCGTCCTTCGGGTATCGGGCCGGGTCGGGAGGGGGCAGCCCCCGGAACGAGTCGGCCACCCACACTCGCCGGTCGGTCACGCCGCGCGCCGCGAGGACCGCGCGCATCAGGATGCAGGCGCCGCCGCGCCACACGCCGGTCTCGATGAAATCCCCGGGCACGTCCTGGTCCAGCGCGAATTCGACCGCACGCTGCAGCTGCAGCATCCGCCTGGCGCCGATCATCGACAACGCGGTCGCGGGCCAGTCCTTGCCCGACTCGCGTCGTTCGCGATCGAACGGAACCTGTCCGCCGCCGACGGCCTCGGCGAGCGCCGGATCCTCGGCCGCCAGCCCGATCAGCTCGTTGCGAAGATCGTCCAGCGATTGGGTCGGGTCGAAGGCGGGCACTTGAAAATAGTAAAATCAATGATGTGTAGAACGGTTTTTATGTTATGCATGACGTTCCTGCCCCTGCGTGGCGAGGCTAGGCGCCGCGCAGCCACGCGATCGCCTGGTCGATCCGGTCGACCGCGACGACGTCGATTCCGTCGATCGCATGCTTCGGCCGGTTGGCCGCCGGGCACAGGACCGTCCGGAATCCGAGCTTGACCGCCTCCCGGATGCGCTCCTGGCCGCGCTGCACCGGTCGGATCTCGCCGGCCAGCCCGACTTCGCCGAATACGAGAAGTTTATGCGGCAAGGCCCTGTTCTTGAAAGATGAATCAATGGCCAACAGCACCGCGAGGTCGGCGGCCGGCTCGTCGATCCGCACGCCTCCGACGGCGTTCACGAACACGTCGTAACCGCCGACCTCGACCCCGCCGTGCCGGTGCAGGACCGCGAGCAGCAGCGCGAGCCGCTGCGCGTCGAGCCCGACCGCGAGCCGCCGCGGGCTCGAACCGGTCACCGGATCCACGAGCGCCTGGATCTCGACCAGGAGCGGCCGCGAACCTTCGAGCGTCGCGACGATCGCCGAGCCCGGCACCGGCTCGGCATGGTGCGAGAGGAACAGCGCGGACGGGTTGGACACGCCCTTCAGGCCCCGCTCGGTCATCGCGAACACGCCGAGCTCGTTCGCGGCGCCGAACCGGTTCTTGATCGCGCGGACCAGCCGGAAGGCCGAATGCGGGTCGCCCTCGAAGTAGAGGACCGTGTCGACGATGTGCTCGAGCACGCGGGGACCCGCGATCGCCCCCTCCTTCGTCACGTGGCCGACGAACACGACGACGATCCCGCGCTGCTTCGCGAGCCGGGTGAGCTGCGCGGCGCACTCGCGGACCTGCGAGACGCTGCCCGGGGCGCTCGTCAGAGCCTCGGTGTAGACGGTCTGGATCGAGTCGACGACGACGATCTCGGGGCGGGTCTCGCCGATCGCGGCGACGATCGCCTCGAGCTGGACCTCGGCCAGGAGCTCGACGGGGGCATTCACGAGCCCGAGCCGCTCGGCCCGCAGCGCGATCTGCTCGGCCGATTCCTCGCCGGTCACGTAAAGCACCTTGTGCGAGGCCCCCAGCGACGCGCCCGCCTGCAGGAGCAGCGTCGACTTGCCGATCCCCGGATCGCCGCCCAGCAGGATCACGCCGCCGGGGACGAGCCCGCCGCCCAGCACGCGGTCGAACTCGTCGAGCCCGGAGGGCACGCGCGGGCTCTCGCGCGCGACGATCGATGCGAGCGGGCGCACCGGCGAGCGCGTCCCCGCCACCGACTGGAAGCGCGTCGGCGCGGGCGCGGCCAGGCTCTCGACCAGCGTGTTCCACGCGCCGCAGTGCGGGCACTGGCCCTGCCACTTGGGCGAGGCGCCGCCGCACTCGGTGCAGGCGTAGACGGTCTTCGCCTTGGCCATCGTCTCTCGTCAGAGGGAGCGGTACGCCTCGCCGATCGTGCGCGAGGCCGGGAAATAGTGCGTGAACGCCCAGGCGGCGACGAGCACGACCGCCATCACGGCCGCGAGCACCGGCAGCGTCGCGCGGAACACCCGGCCGTCCCAGTCCGGCTCGTGCGCGCGGTGCAGCCCCGGGATCGCGCCCGCCGACAGCATCGCGCCGAACGCAGCGTCCGACAGCAGGTCGGGCGCGATCCAGATCAGGTGCACGGCGCCGCCTAAGAGGGCCGCCACGAGCGCGAGCACGATCAGACCGAGGACGACCGCGAGGCAGCCGTCGCCGTCGCCTCCGCCCAGGTCCCCGTACGAGCCGCCGCCTTTGCCGCTGCCTCCACCGAACCACCCGCCCGCCGATCGCAATCCTGTCGACGCCCCCGCCTGGCCGGACGAGCCCATCGACGCGAGACCCGTCGAGGACGCCGGCGCCTCGAAGGTCGCGCTCGCCCCTCCCCCACCCGAACCGCCGCCCCCGCCGCCGAAAGACGTGCCGCCGCCCCCGCGGCCACCGCCCGAAGGCAGGTCCACCGACCAGCCGCTGCCGTGCTTCCCATCGCCTGCGCTCGATGACGGTCCGAGCAGCGGCCGGACCCCGACGTAGGCGAGCCAGAGGCGGACGAGGACGAAGAAGGCCGCGTAGCCCGCCAGCACCGCGAGCGGCCAGCGCAGCCAGACGCTGGGGACCGGAAGCTTCAGCATCGCCGCGTTGGCGAGGAAGCCGGTCGCGAACGTGCCGCCGACGAGCACGCTCGCGTGGAAGCGCAGCCAGAAGCGGCCCGCGAGCGTGCGCCGGATCGCCTCGCGCCGCGCCGCGAGCGCCGCCGGGCGGTCGTCCGGCGCGCTTCCGCGCGGCCCGGGCATCAGGCGAGTTCCGAGGGATGGACGACCGCGGTGCCGAGCTTGCCCACGACGACGCCGGCCGCCTCGTTCGCGATGCGCACCGCGTCGGCGAGCGGCGCGCCGGCGGCGAGCAGCGCTGCCGTCGTCGCGATCACCGTGTCGCCGGCGCCGGAGACGTCGTAGACCTCTCGGGCCTGCGCCGGGATATGGAGCGCCCCGCCGGCCGTGTAGAGGCTCATGCCTTCCTCGGAGCGCGTCACGAGCAGCGCCTCGATCTCGAGGTCGCGGCGCACCGCCTCCGCCTTGGCGGCGAGCTCCGCCTCGTCGCGCCAGCGGCCGGCGACGTCGCGGAACTCCGTGCGGTTGGGCGTCACGAGAGTCGCGCCACGGTACTTCGCCCAGTCGTCGCCCTTGGGATCGACGAGGACCCGGCATCCGGCCGCGCGCGCCTGCCCGATCATCGCCGCGATATGTGCGAGGCCGCCCTTGCCGTAGTCCGACAGCACGACGACGTCGGTCTCGCGGAGGCGCTCGCCGAACTCCTTGAGCTTCGCCGACAGCACCTCCTGGGAGGGGCGCGTCTCGAAGTCGATGCGCAGCAGCTGCTGCTGGCGCGCGATCACGCGGAGCTTGACCGTCGTCGGCAGCGACGGATCGTGGTGCAGGGACGCCGCGATGCCGTCCGCCGCGACCAGGCGCTCGATCGCCGCGCCTGCCTCGTCCTCGCCGACGACGGACAGGAGCGACGTCCGGGCGCCGAGCGCCGCCGCGTTGCGCGCGACGTTCGCCGCGCCGCCCGGACGCTCCTCGGTGCGCGCGACCCGCACGACGGGCACCGGCGCCTCGGGCGAGATGCGCTCCGCATCGCCGAACCAGTAGCGGTCGAGCATCACGTCGCCGACGACGAGGACGCGCCCGGCGCGCACGCGCTCCCGCCACGCGGAGTAGCGGGCGGCGGTCGTCGGGGGAACGTGGCTCATCGGGATCGCTGCGCGCGTATCGGGTCGCGTACCCCGGAGGGGCGGTCGCCGCGACGACGCCGCGATTATAGACAGCGGGCGCGGCTGCGCGCAGTCGGCCGGGCGGGCCGGGCCGGGCCGCCCTCCGGTCAGCGTCTCCCGATCCCGTGGTGCTCGAGGCCCGCCGCGCGCACGAGGGCCGGCTCGTAGAGGTTGCGGCCGTCGAAGACGAGCGGCGCCTTGAGCAGGCGCTTCAGCTCGTCGAAATCGGGGCTGCGGAACTCCTTCCACTCGGTCACGACGACGAGCG
>JAXMFH010000008.1:0-162500 GCA_046347845.1 Burkholderiales bacterium
GGGGGGCCCGGGCCGGCCGTCGATCGCTTCCTCGGGCCGGACGCGCGACGCTCGGCGCGCCATCCTCAGCGCGGCCCCGCCGCTTCGTCGTCGGCGAGGAACAGCGCCGGATCGACCATCGCGCGGTTGAGGCTCACCGACCAGTGCAGGTGCGGCCCGGTCACGCGGCCGGTGGCCCCCACCGCTCCGATCACGTCGCCCGGCGCGACGGTGTCGCCCGGCCTCACCGCCACCGATTCGAGGTGCGCGTACATCGTGAGGAGGCCCGAGCCGTGGTCGAGCCAGACGGTGTTGCCGTTGAAGAAATAGTCGCCGGTGTCGATCACGCGCCCCGCAGCGGCGGCCGTCACCGGCGTCCCCGCGGGCGCGGCGATGTCCATCCCGCCGTGCGGGCTGCGCGGCTGGCCGTTGAACACGCGGCGCAGGCCGAACGAGCTCGATCGCGCACCCGGGACGGGCTGGCGCATCCGCAGCGTCGCCGGGACCTCGTCGGCCCAGGTCGCGATCACCTGCGCGAGGTGCGCGCGCTCGCGCTCGTAGCGCGCGAGGTCCTCGGCCGACAGGTCGACCTGGGACGGCGCCACCTTGAGCCGCTGCTCGGCGTAGCGCGCCGGCGCGATCACGTAGGTGCGGCGCTCGTCGGGACGTCCGGCGCGCGCGACGACGATTTCGCCCTTGCCCGGCTTCGCCGAGAGCGCGATGCCGACGACGGCCGTCCATCCGGCGGGATCGCCGGTCACGAGTACCGGGACGCCGCCCGCTCGCACGGCGGGACGCTGCGGCGAGGCGCCCAGCGCGATCGTCGCGACACCGCCGGGGACCGCGTGGCTGCGCGGCAGGCCGGCATCGAGCGCCAGCGCGGCGGCGCTCGGCAGCGCGGCGCCGACGACGAGCGCGAGCGTGCGGAGCGCGCGGGTCACCGGTTCAGCGCGGCGCGCCGGAGGGCGCGGCGCGCGGCGCGGGCGTCCCCGCGTTCACGAGCGCGATGCCGGCCGCGACGAGGAGCGCGGCGACGGCGAAGCGCGCGCTGACCGTCTCGCCGAGCACGAGGTGCGCGAACGCGACGCCGAAGAGCGGCGTCGCGAACGAGAACACCGAGAGGCGCGAGGCGAGGTAGCGCGTGAGCAGCCAGAACCACGCGAGGTAGCTCGCGAACGCGACGACGACCGCCTGGAACGCGAGGCTCGCCCAGGCGACGGGCGCCGGCGCGATCGCCCACGATTCGCCCAGGAGGAACGAGACCGCCGCGAGCACCGCCGCGGACACCGCCAGCTGGTAGGCGAGCACCTTCGTCGCGCTCGCGCGAGCGAGCGTGCTGGCGCGGATCAGCACGGTGGTGGCCGCCCAGAGCACGGCCGCGACGATCGCCATCGCATCGCCGGCGAGCGTCGGCCGGCCGGGCGCCGCGAATCCGTCGGCGAACGCGAACGCGGTGCCCGCGAACGCGATGCCGATGCCGACCCACTGGCGCGCGGCGAGGTGCTCGCCGGGCACGAGCCACGCGAGGCCGAGCGCCGTGAAGCAGGGCGCGAGGTAGAGCAGCACGACCATGCGCGCGGCGGTCGTGTGGCCGAGCCCCGCGTAGATGAACGCGAACTCGGCGCCGAACAGGAGGCCCGCCGCGAGCCCGGGCGCGAGCGTGCCGTCGCGCGCGACGAGGGCGAGGCCGCGCGAGCGCGCCCAGGCGACGACGAGCACGGTCGCGACCGCGGATCGGATCGACGCCTGCATCACGAGCGGAACGCTCGGCGCGGCGAGCTTGATCGCGACCTGCTGCATCCCCCAGATGGCGGTGAGCAGGATCATCGTGGCCGCCGCCCGCGTGTCGAGCGGCAGGCGTGCGGCTGCTGGCGTATCGGCCATGGCTGACGGACGAACGCGGCGCCGGGCCGCGGGCGGCCGGCGTCAGCGCCCGCCCGTCGGCCTGCGGCGCCGTCGCACCGCGGAGGGGGCGCCGGACGCCGGTCCGCGCTTCGCGGTCGCCGGGGGCCGCTTGCCGCCGGAGGGGGGGCGCTTGGCGCCGGAGGGCGGCCGCTTGGCCCCGGACGGCGGCCGTTTCGCGCCGGAGGGAGGCCGTTTCGCGCCGAAGGATGGCCGCTTCGCACCGAAGGATGGCCGCTTCGCACCGAAGGATGGCCGCTTCGCACCGAAGGAAGGCTGCCGGCCACCTACGGAGGACTTCGCAGCGACGCCGCCGGCGGAGGGCTTCGCCGCGGCGAGGCGCCTCCGAGCGTTCGCGATGGGCGGCGCCACCTCGGAAGAACGCGGCCGCGGCGCCCCGGCCGCCGGCTTCGCCGAACCGGCCTTGCCGCCCGCACCGTGCCGGGCCGACCCTCGGCGGTGCTGGGCGGCGCGCGCGCCGATGCTCGGGACCGGCGGACCCTGCCGCCGGCCCGTCGCGGGTGCCGGTCCAGGCGCCGCGCGGCGACGGCTGGTGCGACCCGAGGGTTTCTCGCGCTTCGGCTTCGGCTGCGGCTCGGGCTCCGGCGCCGGGCGCCAGAGGATCAGCAGCTTGCCGAGGTGCTGGACCGGGGCGGCTTCCAGCGCCTCGCAAATGCCCGCGAGGTGCGCCTCGCGCTCGTCGCGGTCGTCGGAATGCACGCGCACCTTGACGAGCTCGTGCGCGGCGAGCGCGACGTCGATCTCGTGCAGCACGGCGGGCGAGAGGCCGGCGTGGCCGATGGCCACGACCGGATGGAGCGCGTGCGCACGGGCGCGGAGCTCGCGGCGCTGTTTCGGGGTCAGGGAGGGCATGGGGGCAGTGTAGCGGATGGCGAAAGGGCGGAGATGAGAGATAGGAGATGGGAGAATGGAGGATCGTCTATGGAGACCGCGCTCGCGCCGGATCGCCGGACGGACGAAATACAATCATGAAGTCGTGACGGGCGCATCGGTGCCGATGGCCTGTCTCCCATCTCCCATCGCCCGATTCCCCGGCGCCTTTGCCCTCCCCCCTCAATCCCGCGAAGAAGAAGCACCGCTTCGGGAAGGCGTGGATGCACGATCACGTCAACGATCCCTACGTGCGGGAGGCGCAGCGGCGCGGCTACCGGTCCCGGGCGGCGTTCAAGCTCCTCGAGCTCGACGAGCGCGACCGGCTGCTGCGACCGGGGATCGTCGCGGTCGATCTCGGCGCGGCGCCCGGTAGCTGGTGCCAGGTGCTGCGGGAGCGCCTCGGGCCGAAGGCGACGATCGTCGCGGTCGACGTGCTGCCGATGGACCCGGTGGCCGGCGTCACGTTCGTCCAGGCGGACTTCTCGACGGACGAGGGGCTGGACGCCGTCGAATCGACCCTCGACGGGCTTCCTGTCGACCTTGTCCTTTCCGACATGGCCCCCAACCTCTCGGGCATCGATCCGGTCGACCAGGCGAGGAGCGTGGGATTGGCGGATCTGGCGCTGGCGTTCGCGGCCGATCACCTGCAACCCGGCGGCGATTTCGCGGTCAAGGTCTTCCAGGGAGCGGGTCTCGCGGAGTTCGAAAAGGCGATGCGCGGGCGGTTCGCGAAGGTCTACGTCCGCAAGCCGAAGGCGAGCCGCGACCGCAGCCGCGAGGTGTTCCTCGTCGGCAAGGGGTACGCGGGGCGTTGAAGGGGTCGCGGGCCCCGGGCGCCGCCCGGCGAGGGGCGTCGGAGGGGTGGGGTAAAATGACCGAAGCGTTCGGGGCGTTTCGCCCCGCGCGAGCCGCCCGGCGATCGGGGCGGGGCGGGGCGCCTCCGGCGCCCCGGTGAGGAGTGATACGTGAACAACCTGCTCAAGAACATCGGCATCTGGCTCGTCATCGGCCTCGTGGTCCTCACGGTGGTCAAGCAGTTCGACGCGCGCCAGACGACGAAGGATTCGATCCCGTACTCCGAGTTCATCGAGTCCGCGAAGGCCGGCAAGGTCGAGTCCGCGGTGATCGAGGGCCGCACGATCAAGTGGACGTCGTCGGACAAGAAGCGGTTCGTGACGACCTCGCCCGGCGACATCTGGATGGTGTCGGACCTGCTCAAGTACGGCGTGCGCGTGGACGCGAAGGCCGAGGAGGAGCAGAGCTTCCTCGCGCAGGTGTTCATCTCGTGGTTCCCGATGCTGCTCCTGATCGGCGTGTGGATCTTCTTCATGCGCCAGATGCAGGGGGGCGGGCGCGGCGGCGCGTTCTCGTTCGGCAAGAGCAAGGCGCGCATGCTCGACGAGTCGAACAACACGGTGACCTTCGCCGACGTCGCGGGCTGCGACGAGGCGAAGGAGGAAGTGGCCGAGCTGGTCGAGTTCCTGCGCGACCCGTCGAAGTTCCAGAAGCTGGGCGGCCGCATCCCGCGCGGCGTGCTGATGGTCGGCTCGCCCGGCACCGGCAAGACGCTGCTCGCGAAGGCGATCGCCGGCGAGGCGAAGGTGCCGTTCTTCTCGATCTCCGGCTCCGACTTCGTCGAGATGTTCGTCGGCGTCGGCGCCGCGCGCGTGCGCGACATGTTCGAGCAGGCGAAGAAGAACGCGCCGTGCATCGTCTTCATCGACGAGATCGACGCGGTCGGCCGCCAGCGCGGCGCCGGCCTCGGCGGCGGCAACGACGAGCGCGAGCAGACGCTGAACCAGCTGCTCGTCGAGATGGACGGCTTCGAGGGCAACGCCGGCGTGATCGTGATCGCGGCGACCAACCGCCCGGACGTGCTCGACCCGGCGCTGCTGCGCCCCGGCCGCTTCGACCGCCAGGTCGTCGTGCCGCTGCCCGACATCCGCGGCCGCGAGCAGATCCTGCTCGTCCACATGCGCAAGGTGCCGATGGCGCCGGACGTCAAGGCCGACATCATCGCGCGCGGCACGCCCGGGTTCTCGGGCGCCGACCTCGCGAACCTCGTCAACGAGGCGGCGCTGTTCGCGGCGCGGTCGAACAAGCGCCTCGTCGACATGGACGACTTCGAGCGCGCGAAGGACAAGATCATCATGGGCGCCGAGCGGCGCTCGATCGTGATGCCCGAGGAGGAGCGGCGCAACACCGCCTACCACGAGTCGGGCCACGCGATCGTCGCGAAGCTCCTGCCCAAGACCGACCCGGTGCACAAGGTCACGATCATCCCGCGCGGCCGCGCGCTCGGCGTCACGATGCAGCTGCCCGAGTCCGACCGCTACAGCATGGACCGCGACCGGATGCTCCACATGATCTCGGTGCTCTTCGGCGGGCGCATCGCCGAGGAGGTGTTCATGCACCAGATGACGACCGGCGCGTCGAACGACTTCGAGCGCGCGACGCAGATCGCGCGCGACATGGTGATGCGCTACGGCATGAGCGACCTGATGGGGCCGATGGTCTACGGCGAGAACGAGGGCGAGATCTTCCTCGGCCGCGCGATCACCCGCACCGTCAACATGTCGGAAGAGACGATGAAGAAGGTCGATGCCGAGGTGCGCAAGATCATCGACGGCCAGTACGCGGTCGCGCGCAAGCTCCTCGAGGACAACCGCGACAAGGTCGAGGCGATGGCGAAGGCGCTGCTCGAGTTCGAGACGATCGACGCCGAGCAGATCGACGACATCATGGCCGGCCGCCCGCCGCGGCCGCCGAAGCCTTCGCCCTCCGCGTCGCCCGGCAGCGGCGCGAGCGGTCCGCGGCCGTCGGCCGGCGGTGAACCGTCCACCTCGCCCGCGTAGGCGACACCGCGGGAACGTGGAGCGATCCACGTTCCGGAGCGGGACGAGGTGAGGGCTTCCGACAGGCGGCTCCGCTGCGGCGGCGGCCGCACGCTGGACCTCTCGCGTCCCCGCGTCATGGGGATCCTGAACGTCACGCCGGACTCGTTCTCGGACGGCGGACGCTACGCCGATCCCGCGCGCGCGCTGGACCACGCCAGGGCGATGCTCGCGGACGGCGCCGACATCGTGGACGTCGGCGGCGAGTCGACGCGGCCCGGCGCGGCGGCCGTCGACGAGGCGACCGAGATCGCGCGCGTCGTGCCGGTGATCGAGGCGCTCGCGCACGACGGCGCGATCGTCTCGGTCGACACGATGAAGCCGGGCGTCATGCGCGCGGCGATACGGGCGGGCGCCGCGATCGTCAACGACGTGCGCGCGCTGCAGGAGGACGGCGCGCTCGAGGCGGTCGCCTCGGGCGGGGCGGCGGTGTGCCTCATGCACATGCGCGGCACCCCGTCCACGATGCAGTCCGCCCCCGAGTACCGCGACGTCGTCGCCGAGGTACGCGGGTTCCTCGTCTCGCGGGCGCGCGCCTGCGAGGCGGCCGGCATCGCGCGCGATCGGATCGTCGTCGACCCGGGCTTCGGGTTCGGCAAGACGCAGGCGCATAATCTCGACCTGCTCGCAGGGTTGCCCGCCATCGCGGCCGCGGGCTACCCGGTGCTGGCCGGGCTGTCGCGCAAGTCGACGCTCGGCGCGATCACCGGGCGGCCGGAGGGCGAGCGGGCGGCGTCGAGCGTGGCGGCGGCGCTGCTGGCCGTCGAGCGCGGCGCGGCGATCGTGCGGGTGCACGACGTGCGCGAGACCGTCGACGCGCTCGCGGTGTGGCGGGCGCTGGACGAGCGGGAACGGGGACGGCATTCATGAAGCGCGAGTATTTCGGGACCGACGGGGTGCGCGGCCGCGTGGGCGAGCCGCCGATCACGCCCGACCTCGTGATGAAGCTCGGCTGGGCCGCCGGCCGCACGTTCGCCGCGGACCCGCGCCGGCCCGCGGGACGGCCGGCGGTGCTGATCGGCAAGGACACGCGCATCTCGGGCTACCTGCTCGAGGCGGCGCTCGAGGCGGGGCTCTCGGCCGCCGGCGTCGACGTCGCGCTGTGCGGACCGCTGCCGACGCCGGGCATCGCCTACCTGACGCGCGCGCTGCGGCTCACCGCCGGCATCGTGATCAGCGCGTCGCACAACCCGTACGACGACAACGGCATCAAGTTCTTCTCGTCGGCGGGCGCGAAGCTCCCGGACGCGACCGAGAGCGCGATCGAGGCGGCGATGGACGCGCCGATCGCGTGCGTCGCCTCGTCCGAGCTCGGCAAGGCGCGCCGCGTCGCCGACGCCGCGGGGCGCTACGTCGAGTTCTGCAAGTCGACGTTCCCCGGCTCGCTCGACCTGCGCGGCGTCACGGTCGTCGTCGACTGCGCGCACGGTGCGGGCTACCACGTCGCGCCGCCGGTCTTCAGCGAGCTCGGCGCCACGGTGATCGCGACCGGCGTCTCGCCCGACGGCCTCAACATCAACGCGGGCTGCGGCGCGACGCACCCGAAGCACCTGGCGGCCGAGGTCGTGAAGCACGGCGCCGACCTCGGCATCGCGCTCGACGGCGACGGCGACCGGCTCGTGATGGTCGATCGCGACGGGCGCGTCTACGGCGGCGACGAGCTGCTCTACGTGATCGCGATGGACGCGAAGCGTCGCGGCGCGCTCGCGGGCGGCGTCGTCGGCACCGCGATGTCGAACCTCGGCTTCGAGCAGGCGCTCGCGCGCGAGGGCGTGCCGCTCGAGCGCGCGAAGGTCGGCGACCGCTACGTGCTCGAGCGCATGGTCGAGCGCGGCTGGACGCTCGGCGGCGAGGGCTCGGGCCACCTGATCTGCCTCGACAAGCACACGACCGGCGACGCGATCGTCGCCGCGCTCGCGGTGCTGCGCGCGCTCATCGAGCGCGGCGCGACGCTCGCGGAAGCGACCGCGCCGGTCGCGATGTTCCCGCAGACGCTGATCAACGTGCCGATCCGCCGCGGCTGGGACTGGCAGGGGAGCGAGGCGGTCAAGCGGTCGCGCGACCGCGCGGTGAGCGCGCTGGGCGACCGCGGCCGCGTGCTGCTGCGGCCGTCCGGCACCGAGCCGGTGCTGCGCGTGATGGTCGAGGCGCGCGACAAGGCGACCGCCGACGAGCACGCGGGCGCGATCGCCGAGACGATCGCGCGGGCGGCGGGCGCGCCACTGTGATGCGAGGGGCGGTGCGGCGCCGCGCGGTCCGCCGCTAGCCGGCCGCGACGACCATCACGCTGAAGGGCGACTGCGTGCGCACGGTCCGCCGGCGCGCGGGCCCCGCCGCGGCGTAGAGCGCGTCGATCTCGCGCTCGGTGCGCTCGAGGCGGCCGGTCGCGAACATCATCTGCAGGCCCGAGCGCAGCGCCGCCTGCAGCGACGGATCCGGCCTGGCCCGTACCGGCGCACGGCGCTCGATCGCCAGCAGCCGGCGATCAGGTCCATCGTTCGGGCGCGGATGTGTGCGCCCATCGAGCAGCCTCCCCCAGGCTGGCCGCTGGCGCGGCTTCGCCTCCCCCCTCCTGAAGGAGGGGGCGAGCGCCTTCGGGCGGCCGTGCGGCGCTCATCGCGTCGGTATTATGATCGAGTCATGGTCGCCGTCGTTCACGCCAAGCCGGGATCCGCCGCGCCGCAGGCCGTCGCCGCGTGGCTCGACGCGCTCGCCGGGGCCTACCCGCGCGACGCGATCGAGAGCTTCCGCCAGGCGTTCGACTGGACGCTCGCCCGCGCCGGCGACCAGGCCGGCGCCGACGGCGAGAAGCTCGTCGACCGCGCTCTCGGGATCGCAGGCATCGTCGCGGGGTTGAAGCTGGATCCGGCGTCGATCCGCGGCGCGCTGCTCGCCGTGTTGCCGGGCTGCCGTGCGTTCGACGCCGCCGAGGTCGCCGCGCGCTTCGGCGACGATGTGGCGGGGCTCGTCGCCGGCGTCGCGCGCATGGACTCGATCCGGGCGCGCCGCGTCGGCGCGACGGCGGAGGAGCGCGCGGCGCAGGCGGAGAACCTGCGCAAGATGCTGCTCGCGATGGTCGAGGACATCCGCGTCGTGATCCTCAAGCTCGCCGAGCGGCTCGCGGCGCTCCGCTGGCTCATGTCGGCGGACGAGGCGCTGCGGCGCGAGACCGCGCGCGAGGTGCTCGACCTCTACGCGCCGCTCGCGAACCGGCTCGGCGTCTGGCAGCTCAAGTGGGAGCTCGAGGACCTGTCGCTCCGCGCGATCGAGCCGGAGACCTACAAGCAGATCGCGAAGCTGATCGACGAGCGGCGGCTCGACCGCCAGCGCTACATCGAGGACGTGATCGCGACGCTCGAGCGCGAGCTCGCCGCGTCGAGGATCCGGGCCGACGTGAGCGGCCGGCCCAAGCACATCTTCAGCATCTGGAGCAAGATGCGCCGCAAGCAGGCGGGCATCGAGTCGCTCTACGACATCCGCGCGGTGCGCATCATCGTCGACGACGTGAAGGCGTGCTACGCGGCGCTCGGCGTCGTGCACCACCTGTGGACGCCGCTGCCCGGCGAGTTCGACGACTACATCGCGAAGCCGAAGGCGAACGACTACCGCTCGCTGCACACCGCGGTGATCGGGCCGGAGGGGAAGCCGCTCGAGGTGCAGATCCGCACCCGCGAGATGCACCAGCACTCCGAGTACGGCGTCGCCGCCCACTGGCGCTACAAGGAGGGCGCGGCGGCCCGGCACGATCCGGGGTTCGAGGACCGCATCGCGTGGCTGCGGCAGGTGCTCGACTGGAAGGACGCGGTCGCCGACACGAGCGAGTGGCTCGCGGCGTTCAAGCAGTCGCTGTTCACCGACACGATCTACGTGCTGACGCCGCAGGGCAAGGTCGTCGACCTGCCGTCCGGTGCGACGCCGGTCGACTTCGCCTACGCGGTGCACACGAACCTGGGCCACCGCTGCCGCGGCGCGAAGGTCGACGGCCACATGGTGCCGCTCAACACGCCGCTTGCGAACGGCCAGCGCGTCGAGGTGCTGACGGTGCGCGAGGGCGGCCCGTCGCGCGACTGGCTCAATCCCGAGCTCGGTTACGTGACGAGCAGCCGCGCCCGCGCGAAGGTGCGCCAGTGGTTCAAGGCGCAGGTGCTCGACGAGACGGTCGCGCACGGCCGCGCGGCGGTCGAGCGCGAGCTCGCGCGCGCCGGCGCGAGCGCGCTCAACCTCGATCTGCTCGCGGCGAAGGCCGGCTACGCGAAGCCCGACGAGCTCTTCGCGGCCTACGCGCGCGACGAGCTCAACCTGCGCCAGCTGCAGACCGCGATCAAGGCGGCGACCGCGCCCGCACCGGAACCGGCGCCGCAGGCCCCCGAGGAAGGCGTCGTCACGCGCGCGAGCCGCGCCTCGGGCGCGGGCAGCGGCATCCTCGTCGTCGGCGTCGACCGGCTGATGACCGGCCTCGCCCGCTGCTGCAAGCCGGCGCCGCCCGATCCGATCGCGGGGTTCGTCACGCGGGGCAAGGGCATCACGATCCACCGGGCCTCCTGCGCGAACCTCGCGCGCATCCGCGCCCGCGAGCCCGAGCGCATGATCGAGGCGGACTGGGGCGCGCGCCGCGACGAGGTCTTCCCGGTCGACATCGTCGTCGAGTCCGGCGACCGGCCGGGGCTGCTGCGCGACATCTCCGAGGTCTTCTCGCGCGAGAAGATCAACGTGACCGCGGTGAACACGCTGACGAAGCAGCACCTCGCGCGGATGGGCTTCACGATCGAGGTCGCCGGCGTCGAGCAGCTGAAGCGCGCGCTCGCGCTCGTGCGCGAGGTCCCGGGCGTGCTCGGGGCGGCGAGACGCTAGCTCGCCCGCGCCTCGGCCGGAAATGAGGGGCGGACCCTCATTGCGTCGCGGCGTCGCTCGTGGGCAGCAACGGAAGGTCCGGGAATCCGGTTCCGACCCTCATTTCGTCAGGCGGGGATGAACCGCAGCGCGACGCCGTTGTTGCACCAGCGCTGGAACGTCGGCCGCGGCCCGTCGTCGAACACGTGGCCGTGGTGGCCGCCGCACTTCGCGCAGTGGTACTCGATGCGCGGGTAGAGGATCTTGAAGTCGCGCGAGGTCTCGAACGCGCCGGGGATCGTCGTGAAGAACGACGGCCACCCGGTGCCGCTGTCGAACTTCATCGCCGAGGTGAACACCGGCCACGCGCAGCCGGCGCAGACGAACACGCCCTTGCGCTTCTCGTCGTTGAGCGGGCTCGTGAACGCGCGCTCGGTGCCTTCCTCGCGCAGCACCGCGTAGGCGGCCGGGGAGAGGCGGCTGCGCCACTCGTCGGGCGAGAGCTTCACCGGCGTCGCGTCGGTCGCGACGTCGGCGTTCTTCGCGAGGAGCGAGCGCCAGCCGGCGCGCAGCTCCTCGACCTGCGGCGAGGTGGCCCCCGGCGGCACGGGCCCCGCGGCCGTGGCCGCGCGCACGAGCGGCAGCGTGGCGAGGATCGAGAGCAGCGAGCGGCGGTTCATCGTCGGCCTCCTTGGACGCGTCCGTGATGCGATGGACCCCGGCGGCCCCGCGTCGGTTCCGCGCGGCCCGGGATGCGGGACAGTCGCGCGCGTGCCGTCGAAGCTTACGCCGGATTCAAAGCGAGATCGGGCCTCCGTAGCCGGTGAGCTCGAGGTAACCGCGCCCGGCGAGGCCGCCGGTCCCCCGCCCTCGCACCGCGCCCTCCCAGTAGACGATCCCGACGCTCGCCCGCGCGTCCAGCTCCTGGTCGTCCATCAGCGGCTCCAGCGTCACGGTGAGGCTGCCCAGTCGGACCTCGAAGGCGACCGGGTAGGCGATGCCGGTGCGCGGAGAGCGCCAGGTCCGGCCGGGCGCGAACGTCACCTCGTCCGGCCCGTAGGTGCGGACGCGGCCGGACGCGTCGCGCAGCGTGCCGCCCGCCCAGAACGCACCGCCGTCCCGGCCGCGCATCCGGAACGCCATCAGTGCGCCGCCGTCGTCCAGGTTGATGCCGGTCCAGTCCCAGCCCGCCGCCTCGGGCGCGACGTAGGCGCTCGACCACTCGTGGTCGAGCCACGCGCGGCCCGCGACCGCGCGGGCGGCGTCCGAAACGGCGATCGTGCCCTCCAGCTCGAGTTGCGGAACGCTGTAGTAGCCGCTGGCCTGCCCGGGCAGCGGCCCCTTGCGCGACACGCCGCGTTCGCCCTGGAGCTGCACCGGCTGCGTTTCGCGGAACGCGAGGTCGATCACGAATCCGCGCGCGTCGACGCGCGCCCGGTAGCCCTCGCCGTCGCGGACGAGCGACCAGTCGTCGATCCGTACGTCGGTCGTCGACGTCGACGCCCGCGCGAGCCCCAGCCCGGCGCGGGCGGCGCGCTGGTCGTGGACGAGCCGGCCGACCGCCGGATCGGCGATCGCGGCGTGCGCGAACAGGAGCTCGCGCGGCGCGAATGCGCTCGCGGAGCTCTCTCCGAGGCCCGGCCGGTTGCGGAAGAACGTGACCTGCACGCCGCGCTCGGCGCCCGTGCGGTCGGCCGTCCAGCCGGTCACGTACCACCACTCGGTCCGGAACGCGGGGTGGCTGCCGTGATCGCGCGGGAACCCGATGGGCATGCCCGGCCGCACCTCGGGGTAGTCGACGCCGCCCGTCGCCGCGCGCGGGAGGCCCGCGAGCGAGAGCGCGGCGAGCACGCGGCGCCGCGAGCGGTTCACCAGTCCTCCTTGACGGCGCCGACCGTGTCGCCGGCGGTGGCGCGCCGCGCGCTCGCGAGGGCGGTCAGCGTCGCGAGCGCGGTGAGCGCGGCGCCGAAGGCCGCGAGCTGGCCCAAGGGCACGTGCAGGTCCATGCTCCACCGGAACGACTGGCGGTTGACGACATGCACGAGGACCGCGCTGATCGCGCCGCCCAGCGCGAGTCCTGCCGCGAGGCCGACGGCGCTCACGATCGCCCCCTCGGCGGCGAGCATCGCGCCGACCTGGCGGCGCGTCATGCCGAGGTGGCGAAGCACACCGAACTCGCGCCGGCGCGCGAGCGCGATCGCGCCGAACGACGCGGAGAGGCCGACCAGCCCGATCGCGATCGCGACGGCCTCCAGCGCGTAGGTGACCGCGAACGTGCGGTCGAACACCGCGAGCGAGACGGCGCGGATCTCGCCGGGCGTCGCGATCGTCACGCGGTCGGCACCGAAGCGCGCTTCGATCGCTTCGCGGACGCTCGCGACCGTCGCGCCGGGCGCCAGCCACAGCGCGGCGTCGTTCACGCGGTCGTCGCCGGAGAGCCTCGCGTAGACGTCGCGCTCCACGATCACCGCACCGGACTGCCGCGCGTAGTCGCGCCACACGCCCGCGACCGCGAACGTCGCGTCGCGTCCCGCGATCGGCAGGCGGATCGTCGCGCCGGGGTAGGCGCGGAAGTGGTCGGCATAGGCTTCGCTGACCCAGGCGGGCGGGAGGTCCGCCGGCAGCGCGACCGCGACCGCGCCGACGAGAGGCAGGCGTTCCGCGGCGCGATCGGCGTCGACGTCGCGCGCGAGCACCGTGACCGGAGGCTCGCCGTCGGCCGCGCTGACGCGGATCGCGCGCAGGAACTCGGCGCGGCGCACGCCGGGGAGCGCCGCGATCGCGCGCTGGTCGCCGGGCGAGAGCCACGCGGAGCCGGAAGGCCCGCCCGACCGCAGGTAGACGTCGGCCGGGAGCAGGCGGTCCAGCCAGTCGACGAGCGACTCGCGGAACGAGGCGACCATGATCGCCATCGAGATCGCGAGGGCCACCGCCGCGACGATCGCGGCGAGGCTCACGGTCGCCTGGCCCGGCGCGGCGCGCAGGCTGTCGAGCGCGAGCGCCGCGGCGACGCCGCGCGGGCGCGGCATCCGCGCGAGGATCGCCCGCGCGATCTGCGGCATCAGCGCGAGCGTGCCGACGAGCATCAGGCCGATCGCCGCGTAGCCGGCGAGCGGCAGCCCGCCCACCGGCGGAAGCCACACGACGGCCAGCGCGGCGGCCAGGCACGCGACTCCCGGCACCGGCGAGACGAGCCGGCCGAACGCCGACTCGTCGTCGCCCGCCTTCAGCGCAGCGGCGGGGCGTGCACGCGCAGCCTCGATCGCGGGCAGCCACGCGCCCAGCGCCGCGGCGGCGATCCCGAGCATCGCGAACGCCGCGGCGGCTGCGGGCGAGAAGTGCAGCGCGGGCGCCTCGCCGCGGAAGAAGCCGGCGCCCAGGTCGGCGCCGAACACGCGAAGCAGCAGCGAAGCGAGCGCGTAGCCGGTCGCGATCCCGATCGCCGCACCGGCCGCGCCGACGAGCGCGCCCTCGGCGAGCAGGAGCCCGGCGAGGCGGCGCCGGGACAGACCGAGCGTCCGCAGCACCGCGAACTGCGTGCGACGCCGCACCACCGACAGCGACTGCGTCGAGAACACGAGCAGGCTGCCGGTGAACAGCGCGACCAGCGCGAGGACGTCGAGGTTGACGCGATAGGCGCGTGTCATCCGCGCGGCGGTCTCGGCCGTGTCGGCGGGCCGCGCGACGCGCACGCCCGAGGGCAGCCGCGCCGCGATCGCGTCGCGCGCATCGTCGACGCTCGCGCCGGGCCGCAGCCGCACGTCGATGCGCGTCAGGCGTCCGAGCCGGCCGAACGTCGCCTGCGCCGCGGCGATGTCGAGGACGCCCATGCGCCGGCTGCCGCTGCCCTCGACCGCGCCGCCGACGACGAGCGAGGCGAGCGCGGTACCCGCCTGCACGTCGAGGCGGTCACCGGTGGCGCGCCCGAGCCACGCCATCGCCGCCGGCGTCAGGAACACGCGATCCTCGCGCAGGAGGTCGAGCGCCTCGCCGGCGCGGCCGACGAGCGCGGGCGTCACGGCCACCGCGCGGAACGCGTCGACGCCGGCGAGCGGCAGCGTCTCGTCGCGACCGGGCAGCCGCGCTTCGATCTCGACGACGGGCGAGGCGACGGCCACCGCGGGCAGGCGCGCGATCGCCGGGTAGACCGACTCGTCGAATCCGTCGGTGGGCCCGCGCACGACGAGGTCGGCGTTGCCCGACAGCGTCGCGACCCCCGCCGCGAACTCGGCGACAGCGGACTGGTTGACGGTGCGGATCGCGAAGCCGAGTGCGACCCCCAGCGAGATCGCGAGCGTCGCGACCGCCGTGCGGCCGCGGTTCGCGCCGAACGCGCCGCGCACGACGGCGGCGGCGACCTCGCGCGTGATCCTCATGGCCGCACGGGAACGAGCCCCTCGGACCCGAGCAGGAGCGCGCGGTCGGCGATCGCCGCGGCAGCGTGCGAGTGCGTGACGATGACGCCCGTGGCGCCCCGCGATCGGATCGTGTCGGCCAGAAGCGCGACGACCGACGCGGCGGTGCGCGGATCGAGGTTGCCGGTCGGCTCGTCCGCGAGCACGACGGCCGGCGCGTGGACGAGCGCGCGCGCGATCGCGACGCGCTGCAGCTCGCCTCCCGACAGCTCGCGCGGGCGGCTCGACGCGCGCCCGGCGAGTCCCACCGCCGCGAGCAGCGTCGCGACGCGCGGATCGCGGGCGGCGTCGCGGACGCCGTTGAGCGCGAGCGGGAGCGCGACGTTGTGCGCGACGTCGAGATAGGGCAGCACGTGGAACGCCTGGAAGACGAACCCGAGGCGCTCGCGCCGGAACCGCGTGCGGGCGTCGTCGCCCTGCGACGAGAGGGCGACGCCGTCGACCGCGACCTCGCCCGCGTCGGGAACGTCGAGCCCGGCGATCAGGTTGAGCAGCGTCGACTTGCCCGAGCCGGATTCGCCCAGGATCGCGACGATCTCGCCGCGCGCGACCTCGAGGTCGAGGCCGCTGAAAAGCGGGCGCGGCGGCGGGCCCGGCAAGGTCCGCGCGATTCCGGTGAGCTCGATCACTCGGGGGAGAGTATCGGGTGGGACGGCCGGACGCAATTCGTCGGCGCGCCGGCGCGTTTGGCGCGCGCGGCCCCGCGGCGTAGACTCGGGCATCGCGCCATGGACATCGTCGACACGATCCGCGACCAGGGATTCCGCCGCTGGTACGAGCGGCAGCTGATCGAGAGCCACGCCTGGCTCGTGACCGGCTTCCTGGCGCTCATCATGACCGCGATCGCGGTCGAGATGATCGCGTTCCGCGAGTCGATCGGCGGCTTCCTCGCGCTCGTCGGGGTCGGCGGCAGCGGCGCGGCGCTGTGCCTCTACGCGTGGCTGCGCTTCAACCGGCAGCTCTTCGTCGCCGAGCACGTCGCCGAGCAGGCGACCTGCGCCGCCTGCCGGTCCTACGGCAAGCTCGCGTTCGTGTCGGCGTCGCACCTCGACGGCGCGGTGATCGGGCGCGCGATCCGCGTGCGCTGCCGCCGCTGCGGCCACGAGTGGGCGATCGCCTGATGCGGGGCTGCGTCCGCCACGTCGTCCACGGATTCACGTTCGGCCTCGGGTTCGCCGCCGCCCTCGGCATGGGCTGGCTCGTCCTGCACGTCGGGCAACGTCTCGCCGGCGAGGTCGGCTCGATCGTCGCGGGGACTCCGCCTGCGCGCCCGCTGGCGGCGTCCTCCCCGGCCCTTGCCCCGGCCGAATCCGTGCGCGTCGCGAGCCACCGGGTCGAGCGTCGCAACGGCGACGCCGTCGTGCTCGGCATCCTCCGCAACGAAGGCGAGGCGACGGTGCGCTCGGCGCGTGTC
Source organism: Burkholderiales bacterium (assembly GCA_046347845.1). Taxonomy (GTDB): domain Bacteria; phylum Pseudomonadota; class Gammaproteobacteria; order Burkholderiales; family Casimicrobiaceae; genus VBCG01. The sequence goes on from JAXMFH010000008.1 coordinate 16,329, forward strand.
GAGGCCGCCTACTACGACGCCGGCGGGAGGCTCGTCGACCTGTGCGGGTGGTACGTGGCGATCGGGCTCGTTCCGGGCGAGGACAGGCCGTTCAAGGTCTCGTGCGGCGGAACGCCGGAGCGCCCCGCGCCGGACAGCGCGTCGGTCCGGGTGCGCGTGACGGAAGGGTTCTAGGCGCCCCCGGCGGACGATGGACCCGCGGCCCCTCGTCAGCCGAGGGCGAGCCGCAGGAGCCCCGCGAGCGCCCCGGCGCCCACGAGCGTTACCACGCCGGTCCCGAACCGGAAGAGAGCGACCACGGCGGCGGCGAAGATCGCGACCGACACGCCGTCGACGCCGGCGAGGGGGTGCGCGGCTTCGAAGCCCGCGGGCCAGAACACGTGGACCCCGAAGAAGACCGCGAGGCTCGCGATCACGCCGACGACCGACGCGGTGATCCCGGTGAGCGGCGCGGTGACGCGCGCGTCGCCGTGCGTCGCCTCGACGAGCGGGCCGCCCGCGAGGATGAACAGGAACGACGGCAGGAACGTGAAGAACGTCGCGACGAGCGTGCCTGCGGCGCCGGCGAGCGCGAGCGCCTCCGGCCCGAACGGCGCCTGCGTCCAGGCGCCCACGAAGCCCACGAACGCGACGATCATGATGAGCGGGCCCGGGGTCGTCTCGCCCAGCGCGAGTCCGTCGATCATCTGGGCCGCAGTGAGCCAGCCGTAGTGATCGACCACGTTCTGCACGAGGTAGGGCAGCACCGCGTAGGCGCCGCCGAACGTGAGCAGCGCCGCCTTCGTGAACAGCCAGCCCATCGCGGCGAGCGTGCCCGAAGCGCCGAACGCGGCGACGAGCGCCGCGTAGGCCGCCGCCCAGATCGCGAGGAAGGCGGCGACGGTGACGGCGAAACGCCCGCGCGACCAGCGGGCATGCGCGGGTGTCGGCGTGTCGTCGTCGATCACCGCGGGCGCGTGCGCGCCGCCCGCGGCGGCGTGCCGCGACCCGCCCGAGATTGCCCGCGGCGCCGCGCGGCCGAGCACGACGCCGGCGAGCGCCGCGGCGGCGACGATCGCCGGAAACGGCACGTCGAAGCCCTGCATCGCGACGAACGCGGCCAGCGCGATCGCCCACAGCCCCGGATGGCGCAGCGCGCGCCTGCCGATCCGCCACGCCGCGTGCAGCACGATCGCGACGACGACCGGCTTGACGCCGGCGAGCGCCGAGGCGATCGCCGGTACCTGGCCCCAGCGCACGTAGATCCAGGCGAGGCTGCCGAGGAGCACGGCCGAGGGCAGCACGAACAGCGTCCCGGCGACCATGCCGCCCCAGGTCCGGTGCATGAGCCACCCGAGGTAGGTTGCGAGCTGCGTCGCCTCGGGGCCTGGCAGCAGCATGCAGTAGTTGAGCGCGTGCAGGAACCGCCGCTCCGAGATCCACCGCCGGCCGTCGACGAGCTCGCGGTGCATGATCGCGATCTGGCCGGCCGGCCCGCCGAAGCTGATGAACCCGAGCTTGAGCCAGAACCGGAACGCCTCGGCGCGCGTCGGCGGCGCCGGCCGTCCGATCGCGCCGCTCCCGGCCACCGCGCTCATGCGACGCGCGCCGCCGCGCGCAGCGCGTCGGGATTCCAGCCGTGCGATTCGCCGGCGGCGTCGCGGCAGCGCAGGTAGAGCGCGTCGTAGACGAGCATGCCGAACCGCAGCATCGCCTGGTCGTCCGCGAACATGCGCGACAGCCCGAGCGACACCGCGAGCAGCCCCGACGCCTCGGCGGCGAGTGCGAGCGCGCCGGTGTCCGCGCCGCGGACGATCGCGGCGAGACGGGCCAGCGCCGGATCGTCGAGCGCGTGCCGCCGGACGAACGCGTCGAACGTGCATTCGCCGCCCCGATGGGAGTAGTCGACGTCGGGGACGTCGTAGGGCGTCGCGCCCTGCGCGTCGGCGAACGCCAGGACCTCGGCCGGCGGAACGTAGAAGAACCGCGCGGACGCGTCGACGAAGCGGCGCACGAGCCACGGGCAGGCGATGCGGTCGATCTTCGGCCGCTCGCGCGTGACCCAGCGCGTGGGCGCGCGCCACGCGACGGTCGCGCCGCCGGCGGCGCGCCAGCCCTCGATGCCCTCGTCGAGCGACCGCGCGTCGTAGCCGCGCGCGGAGAGCTCGGCCGCGGCGGTCCGGCTCACCTCGTGGCCGTGCACGCAGACGGCGACGACCGGCCGCCAGGGCTCGAGCGAGGCGGCGATCGCGCCGACGTCCTCCGGGGCGCAACGCACCGAGCCGGGAATCACGACGGGGTCGCTCTCGAACGCGGCGGTGCGCCGCACGTCGAGCACCTGCGGCGGCGGAAAGCCTTCGCGCAGCGCGCGGAACGCGCCGATCGGGATCGAGCGGGAATGCGAGGGGGAATCGCTGCGGACCGCATCCATGGCAGTCGCCTCCATTGCGGGCCGGCAGGCCCGTGACGTCGGCGCAGAGCTTGGACGATCGGCTCGTCGATGCGGCGGGGCGTCTGCGGAATGCCCCGGCGGGGGAATCTACTCCGCGCCGGGCGTCAGATCAACCCTTCGAGCAGCTGCACGTCGACCGCAGCGCCGGCATCGAGGTTGCCGGTGTCGGTCGGAAGCACGATGAAGCAGTTCGCCAGCGACATCGAGGACAGGATGCCCGAGCCCTGGTCCCCGGTCGTACGCACCGTCCACGAGCCGTCGTCCGCGCGCGCGAGGATCCCGCGCTGGAACTCGGTGCGGCCGCGCGCCTTGCGGATCGGCGAGGCGAGCGTCGCCTTGAACGTCGGCACCGGCTCGACGTGCTCGCGGCCCTGCAGGACGAGCAGCGCGTCGCGCACGAACTGGTAGAACGTGACCATCGCGCTCACCGGGTTGCCGGGCAGGCCGAAGAAGTGCGCCCGGCCGATGCGGCCGTAGGCGAGCGGCCGGCCCGGCTTCATCGCGATCTTCCAGAAGACGACCTCGCCGAGGCGCTCGAGCTGCTGCTTCACGTAGTCGGCCTCGCCGACCGACACGCCGCCCGAGGTGATCACGACGTCCGCGCTCGAGGCCGCCGCGGCGAATGCACGCTCGATCGCCTCGGGAACGTCCGGCACGACGCCCATGTCGATCGCCGTGCAGTTGAGCCGCGCGAGCATCGCGCCGATCGTGTAGCGGTTGCTGTCGTGGATCTGGCCGGTGGCGAGCGGCGTGCCGATGGGCACGAGCTCGTCGCCGGTCGAGAAGTACGCGACGACGAGGCGCCGGTAGACCGACACCTCGTTGATGCCGAGCGAGGCGAGCATGCCGATCTCGGCCGGCCGCATCGCCTGGCCGCGCCTGAAGACGACGGCGCCCGCCTTCGTGTCCTCGCCGGCGTACCGGCAGTTCTGCCCGGCCCGGGTCACCGCGCCCGGCGCGATCACGACCTCGCCGCCGCGTTCCTCGGCGCGCTCCTGCATGACGACGGTGTCGGCGCCGCGCGGCATGACCGCGCCCGTGAAGATGCGCACGGCCTCGCCGGGGCCGACGGTCGCCGGGCAGGGGCGGCCCGCGAACGACTCGCCGACGCGCCGGAGCGTCGTCGTCGCGCCGGGGGCGAAATCGGCGAACCGGACCGCCCAACCGTCCATCGCGGAGTTGTCGTGGCCGGGGACGTCGATCGGCGAGACGACGTCGCCGGCGAGCGTGCGGCCGAGCGCCTGCCTGATGTGCACGCGCTCGACCGCGGTCACCGGATCGAGGTAGTCGCGGATCAGCGCGCGCGCGCGCTCGACCGGCATCGAGTTCGGGTCGTAGTCGTCGGCGCAGGAGGCTTCGCGCAGCGTCTTGGACGCAGTCATCGTCGCGGCGGGCTCGGGGGGCGAAAACGGGATTTTAGACGCAGCGCCGGCGACTCGAGCGCGTGCCAGGACACGGCCGCCACCGCGAGCGTCGCCGGCAGCGCGACGGCGAACAGCGCGAGCGGGGCGATGCCCGGAACCGCCCAGACGATCGCCTGCTGGATCGGGAACGCGTAGACGTAGAGCCCGTACGAGTAGTCGGGCGCCCGCGCGAGGCCGGGGAGCCGCAGGACCGGGTGGTAGGCGGCCACGAGCACGACGTACGCGAGGAGCAGCGCGAAGAGCGGACCGTCGCGCGCGAGGCCGTTCGCGTCGACCAGCGGGAGCGCGAACGCGAGCGCCGCCGCGGGCAGCGACAGCGGCAGGTGCCGCTGCCAGACGCACGCGAGGGAGCCCAGCAGGAACAGGAGCGCCGCGAGCCGGGTCCCGCGCGTGTTCGGATCGAGCGGGACGAGATCGGGCCACGCCAGCGCGGCGGCGACCAGGGCGAGCCCGGCGACGGCCCACGCGCGCGGCCGCACGAGCAGGCCCGCGATCCCGGCGATCCCGAGGGCGACGTAGAGCCGCAGCTCGACCGGCAGCGTCCACAGCGAGCCGTTGGCCGCGTGCGGAAACGGGTTGTGCTCGAACGCGCCGGGGAGCTTGTCGACGACGTCGAAGCCGGTCGCGGTACGCACGAAGTAGCGCCAGGTCACCGGCGAGGCGAGGTACTCGCGCCACGGCAGCGAGCCGGTCGCGCCGGCGACCGCGATCGTGAAGACGGTCGCCGCGACGAGCGCCGGATAGATGCGAAGCACGCGCGCCGCCGCATAGGGCACGAGCGCGGGCCGCGCGAGCCAGCTCTGCGTGACGAGGAAGCCCGAGAGCACGAAGAACACCTGCACGCCGAGCACGCCGAGGTTCATCGGCGCGAGCGCCGCGTAGAGCGGCTCGTCGGTCCAGCGGTCGGTCAGCGCGTAGCAGTGGAACAGGATGACGACCGCCGCGGCGGTGAACCGGATCGCGAGCACGTTGTTGCCGCGCCCGGCCGTGTGGTCCCCGAGCCGCGGGGCGGCGGCCCGCAGGGCTGCGTGCGGCTTGGCGTCGGCGCCGGCCTCGGCGGGCACGTGTCGGGGGGGCGCGTCCGGCGCTAGCTGCCGCCGGCGGCCGCGAGCTCGTCGCGCGTGTTGATGTTGCGGAACGCGTCGGCCTCGTCGTCGAAGGGCACCTCGACGGTGGCGAGCGTCGCGTACCACGCGTCGATCTTGCGGCCGCCGCCGGCGAGGAACGCCTCGAGGTGCGGGCGCACGCTCGTCCGCACGAGCGCGAACACCGGGTGCGGCTGGTCGAGAGTCCGGGCGACGGCGACGTCGGCGTTCGCGCGCTCGAGCGCGGCCGCGAGGCGCTCGACGAGGTCGGAGGGCAGGAAGGGCGAGTCGCAGGGCACCGTCGCGACGAACGGCGTCGCCGCCGCCGAGAGGCCCGCGTGCAGCCCCGCGAGAGGGCCGGCGAACCCGCCCACCGCGTCGGGCACGACGCGGTGCCCGAGCGCGGCGTACGCTTCCGCGTTCTGGTTCGCGTTGACGAGGACCGCACCGACCTGCGGCGCGAGCCGGGCGATCGCGTGCGCGGCCATCGGCACGCCGCGGAACGGCACGAGGCCCTTGTCGACGCCGCCCATCCGGCGGCCCTGGCCGCCCGCCAGCACGACGCCGGTCACGTCCTCGCGCCGCGTCATCGGGGCGGCGCGGCGAGCGGCGGCAGCCACGCCGCGTGCTCGTCCCAGAACGCGTGGCCCTGCGGCGCGCGGTCGACCGGCTCGTCGAACAGCGCGAGCGGGACGTGCGTTTCGCCCGGCCACTTGTCGGACTGGAAGAAGACCTTCGTCCCGCAGCGGCTGCAGAAGCTGCGCCTCGTGCCCGGCGAGGACTCGTGCACCGCGAGCGCCTCCGCCCCCGCGACCACGCTCACCTGCGCCGACGGGAAGCCCGCCCAGGTGACGAACGCGGCGCCGTGCGCGCGGCGGCAGCTCGCGCAGTGGCAGTGCGCGACGAAGCGCGACGGGAACCGGGCGACGAGCCGGACGGTGCCGCAGTGGCAGCTTCCGCGGGCTTCGATCCCGCTCACGGGCGGAAGCGCCCGGCGCCGGTGAACAGCAGGAAGTGGCGGTTCGTCGCGCGGCCGATCATCGTCATGCCGACCTTGCGCGCGATCTCGTGCCCCATCTGCGTGAGGCCCGAGCGCGAGACGAGGAACGGGATCCCCATCTGCGCGCACTTGATCACCATCTCCGAGGTGAGGCGGCCGGTCGTGTAGAAGACCTTGTCGCCGCCTTCGAGCCCGTCGAGCCACATGCGCCCGGCGATCGCGTCGACCGCGTTGTGGCGGCCGACGTCCTCGACGAACATCAGGATCTCGGAGGCGTCGCCCGCGTTGGAGGCGAGCGCGCAGCCGTGCACGGCGCCGGCCTGCTTGTAGATCGTCTCGTGCAGGCGGACGCGGTCGAGCAGGTCGTAGAGCGCCGCGCGCGTGAGCGTCGCGCCGGCGGGCAGCGACACGCGCTCGATCTCGTCCATCAGGTCGCCGAACACCGTGCCCTGGCCGCAGCCGGTGGTCTTCGTGCGCTTCGCGGTCTTCTCGTCGAGGTCCCTCAGGCCCCCGCGCGTGACGATCGCGACCGCGTTCGTGTCCCAGTCGACCTGCACCGAGACGATGTCCTCGAGGCGCTCGACGAGCCGCTGGTTGCGCAGGTACCCGATCGCGAGCGCCTCGGGCGCCGCGCCCAGCGTCATGATCGTCAGGAGCTCGCGCTTGTCGACGTAGATCGTCAGCGGGTGCTCGCCGGCGATCGGCACCGCGCGGCGCTCGCCGTGCTCGTCGACCGCCTCGACCTCGAAGGTCGACGGGCGGGCGGCGGAGGAGAGGACCGGCCGATACCGTGCCGGTTCCGTGGGCGCCGCTCGACGCGTTGGACTTTTCAGCATCGCGGCCGGTCAGTTGGCAGTTGACAGTTGGCAGTTGGCAGTTGGCAGTGGCGGCGGAGTTTCGCTTGGCCGCGCATCGAGCGTGGTTCGGGGTCAGGGGGTCACGGGATCGCGTCCGGCGCTTCGATGCGCCGCCACCGGAAACGCCGCCGCCACTGCCAACTGTCAACTGTCAACTGACTCCTGACTCCTGTCAGCCGCCGATGTACGACATCTCGATCCGCCGCTCCCGCGGCGTGGCCGCCGTGCGGAGCTCCGAATAGCGATCGGCGCGCCCGCGCCACACGGCCGCCGCCGCGCGCGCGATCGTCGCGTCTTCGGCGCCGCCGCGCAGCAGCGCTCGAAGGTCGTGTCCCTCCGTCGCGAACAGGCACGTGTAGAGCTTGCCGTCGGTCGACAGGCGCAGGCGCGTGCAGTCGCGGCAGAACGCCTGCGTCACCGAGGCGATCACGCCGATCTCGCCCGCGCCGTCGCGGTAGCGCCAGCGCTCGGCCACCTCGCCCGCGTAGTTGGGGTCGACCGGCTCGAGCGGGAACTCGCGACCGATGCGCTCGACGATCTCGGCGGCCGGCACGACGTCGTCCATGCGCCAGCCGTTGGTCGCGCCGACGTCCATGTACTCGATGAAGCGCACGATGTGGCCGGTGCCGCGGAAGTGCCGCGCGAGGTCGAGGATCGCGTGCTCGTTCATGCCGCGCCGGACGACCGCGTTCACCTTGACCGGCGCGAGTCCGGCGCGCGAGGCCGCCTCGATGCCGTCGAGCACCTGCGCGACCGGCGTGTCGGTGTCGCCCATCGCGCGGAACGTCGCGTCGTCGAGCGCGTCGAGGCTGACGGTCACGCGCTTCAGGCCCGCGTCGGCCAGCGCCTTCGCCTTCCGCGCGAGCAGCGCACCGTTCGTCGTCAGCGTCAGGTCGACGGGCAACCCGGCGAGCATCGCGACGAGGCGCTCGACGTGCCGGCGCAGGAGCGGCTCGCCGCCCGTGAGCCGGATCTTCTCGACGCCCAGGCCCGCGAACGTGCGCGCGATGCGCGCGATCTCCTCGAACGAGAGCAGCGCGTCCTGCGGCAGGAACGGGTAGTCGCGGCCGAAGACGTCCTTCGGCATGCAGTAGACGCAGCGGAAATTGCAGCGGTCGGTGACCGAGATCCGGAGGTCGTGCAGCCGCCGGCCGCGCGTGTCGACGACCGGCGCGCCGGGCGCGGCGTCGTCCGCGCCCGCGAGGAGCGCGTCCCAGCCGGCCCGGGCCGCCTGGCGGGCGTCGGCGAGCGGAATGATCCTGGCCATGTCGTACGTGCGCTTGCGCGAGTGAGAGGATGTTAGCAGAGCGGGCGGCGGGGTCGCGGCTACGGTATGATCGATTTCCTTCCGCGCGTGATGGCGCGAAGTCTCACGTGATGACCATGCGTGCCACGAGGATTCCCGTCGCCGTCGAATTCGAGCGCGTCGCGGTCGCCAGCCGCTGGGCCGATTCGCGCTGGCAGCCCTCGCGCGTGGTCCCCGTCGAGGGCGATCCGGACGCGGCCGACGGCGCGGCCGTCGAGCGCGTCGACGCGACGGACGTCCTCGAGCGGTGGCGCTTTCCCGGCCAGCTGACCGAAATGCACCCCGTCGAGGCCGAGGGGTACTACCTCAACGTCTCGACGCCGGATCCCAAGGCGTTCGTCATGTGGCGCTTCCGCGAAGGCTGCGAGCCCCCGGTCCATCCGGTCGTCGTGACGCTCTCCTACAACGAGGCGGCCCGGATGATGGACGGCGGCGAGCAGGTCGACGCGGTCCCGCTCGACCCGTTCCTCCGCGCCCTGCTCGAGCCGTTCGTCGCCGCGCACTATCGTCCCGAGCCGAAGCGCAAGCATCGCCGCAACCCGATCGCCGAGGGCGAGTACGCCCGGGGCCGGGAAAAGGGCGAGGGCGGGACGCCCCGCTGACCGGAATGTCGATGGACGGCAAGCCCGGGCAGGGGCGCTTCTCGCTTAAGCGCTGGTCGGAGCGCAAACTCGCCGCCGCGCGGGTCCCGGCCGATCCCGTGCCGGCCCCGTCGCCCGTCCCCGCCGCCGGGGACGGCACCGCGCCGCCATCGGTGCAGGCCCGGCCCGCGGCCCCCGTCGCCCCGGCGCAGCCCGCCGCCGACGCGCCGCTGCCCGCGGTCGAGACGCTCACGTTCGACGCCGACTTCAGCGCGTTCATGCAGCCGGGCGTCGATCCTTCGCTCAAGCGCGCGGCGCTCAAGAGGCTGTTCTCCGATCCGCGGTTCAACGTGATGGACGGCCTCGACGTCTACATCGACGACTACACGAAGCCCGATCCGATCGACGCCGAGACGGTCCGCGGCCTCGTCCAGGCGCGCTACCTGTTCGACCCGCCGAAGACCCGCGTCAACGAGCGCGGCGAGGTCGAGGAGGTTCCGCCCGAGGCCGTGGCGGAGGCCGGGGATGAGGCCGCCGCGGACGAGGCGCCGGCGCTCCCGGAAGCCGGCGCGGCCGCGCCGGGCGAGCCTGCGCCGCCCGCGGCGCCGGTCGAACGAACCGAACCCGCCGACCCGAAGCCCCGTCCGTGAGCGCGCCCGGCAAAGAGATCTTCCTGTGCTCCTGCAACGGCACGCAGCCGCTCGACGCGGCCGCGATCGGCCGCGCGCTGGGCCTGCCCGCCGCGCCGAAAGTGCGCTCGATGCTGTGCCAGAAGGAGCTCCCCGCGTTCGCCGAGGGCGCGCACGGCGACGTGCTGGTCGCCTGCACGCAGGAGGCGCGCCTGTTCGAGGAGATCGCGCAGGAGGGCGCGCGCACGCAGACGATCCGCTTCGTCAACGTCCGCGAGTCGGGAGGCTGGTCGCCGGAGGCGCGCGCCGCGACGCCCAAGATCGCCGCGCTGATCGCGGCCGCGTCGCTTCCCGAGCCCGCGCCGGTGCCGCAGGTGAGCTACGCGTCCCGCGGCCAGCTGCTCGTCGTCGGCCCGCTCGACGCCGCGCTCGACTGGGCGAAGCTGCTCTCGCAGCAGCTCGCGGTCACGGTCCTCGCGACCGGGCGCGCCGCGGGGGCCTCGCTGCCCGCCGAGCGCGCGTTCCCGGTCATGTCGGGGAAGCTCACGGCGCTCACCGGCTGGCTCGGCGCGTTCGAGGCGAAGTGGTCGCAGGAGAACCCGATCGACCTCGACCTGTGCACGCGCTGCCACGCGTGTGTGCGCGCGTGCCCCGAGCACGCGATCGACGAGAGCTATCAGGTCGACCTCGACCGCTGCAAGGGGCACCGCCGGTGCGTCGCCGCGTGCGGCGAGGTCGGCGCGATCGACTTCGCCCGCAAGGACCGCGAGCGCGGCGGAGCCTTCGACCTCGTCCTCGACCTCTCGCGCACGCCCTGGTTCCGGATGCACCAGCCGCCGCAGGGCTACTACGCGCCCGGCGCGGACGTCGTCGCGCAGGCGAAGGCGGTCGCCGAGCTCGCGACGGCGACCGGGGAGTTCGAGAAGCCGAAGTACTTCGCGTACAAGGCGTCGATCTGCGCGCACGAGCGCTCGGGGAAGCAGGGCTGCTCGGCCTGCATCGAGGTCTGCTCGACCGAGGCGATCCGGGCCGACGGCGACGGCGTGTTCGTCGAGCCGCACCTGTGCATGGGCTGCGGCGCCTGCACGACCGTCTGCCCGTCCGGGGCGATGAGCTACCAGTACCCGGCGATGCCCGACCAGGGGGCGCGCGTGCGCACGCTGCTCGCGACGTACGGGCGGGCCGGCGGCCGGGACGCGACGATCCTGCTGCACGGCCCGGACGCGGGCGAGGCGATCGCGCGCCTCGCGCGCCGCGGGCGCGGGCTGCCCGCGCGCGTGATCCCGCTCGAGGTGCACCACGTCGCGTCGACCGGCCTCGACCTGTGGCTCGCCGCGCTCGCGTGGGGCGCGGCCGGCGTCTCCGTGCTCGTCACGGGCGACGAGGCGCCGCAGTACCGCGACGCGCTCGCGTTCCAGATGCGGCTGGGCGACACGGTCGCGAACGCGCTGGGCTACCAGGGCGAGCACTTCCGGCTGGTCGACGCGACCGACGTCGCGGCCGCCGAGGCGGCGCTGTGGGACGCCGCGCCGGCGCTGGGCGTGCGCGCGGCCGCGACGTTCGCCCCGACGCCGGAGAAGCGCACGACGCTCGCGCTCGCGCTCGACCACCTCGCGCTGCACGCGCCGGTTCCCCGAAAGGTGATCCCGCTCCACGCCGGGTCGCCGTGGGGGCGCGTCGACGTGAACGCCGACGCGTGCACGATGTGCCTCGCCTGCGTGGGCGCGTGCCCGGAAGGGGCGCTGCTCGATCATCCGGAGGCGCTGAAGCTGCGCTTCATCGAGTCGAAGTGCGTCCAGTGCGGGATCTGCGCGGCGACCTGCCCGGAGCGCGCGATCGCCCTCGTCCCGCAGCTCGACCTCACCGCGGAGGCGCGCGCGCCGCGCGTGCTGAACGAGGCCGAGATCGTCGGCTGCATCTCGTGCGGCAAGCCGCTCGGCACGCGCAGGATGATCGACGGGATGGTCGCCAAGCTCGCGGGCCACGCGATGTTCGCGAAGCCGGGCGCGCTCGACCGGCTCCGGATGTGCGGCGACTGCCGCGTCAAGGCGATGGTCACCGACGAGCCCGGCGGCATCGACCTCCTCAAGGGCGGGCGCATCTGATGCCGGCCTCGCCCCCGGATCCGTCGTCCGCCGCGGCGCTGCCGTACCCGGTCGCTCCGGAGGACCGCGTACGGGCCGACCTGTACGCGCTCGTGTCGCGGCTGTTCGCCGCGCCCCCGGACGCCGCGTTCCTGGCGGCGCTGGCGGGGGCGCCGGAGCTGCCGGAGCCGCCGGACGCCCCGCTTCCTGTCGCCTACAACGCGCTCCTGCGGGCGAGCCGCGCGATGGACGCCGAGGCGGCCGCCCAGGAGTACACGGACCTGTTCGTCGGCGTCGGCAAGAGCGAGGTCAACCCGCACGCGTCGCACTGGATCTCCGGCTTCATGCTGGACAAGCCGCTCGCGGACCTGAGGACCGCGCTCGCGGCGATGGGACTCGAACGGCGCGGCGACACGGACCTCCTCGAGGACCACCTCGCGGCGCTCGCGGAGGTCATGCGCGTGCTGATCGCGGGGGGCGAGGGCCGCGCGCCCGCGCCGATCGCGGACCAGCGGCGCTTCTTCGAGACCTGGATCTCGACGTGGGCGTTCGATTGCTGCGATGCAATAACGTCCTGTGCACTTGCCAACTATTACAGGCGGGCGTCAGAATTGTCAGCGGCGTTCCTGGCGATCGAACGTGACTCGCTCGCCATCGGGCCGTAGCTCGGCCTACTATTACGTCACGGCGTGATGTCTTTGGAGGTCTCCATGCGCGACTCGACGCAGCATTCCCCGCACGCATCCCCGACGGCGCAGGCGCCCGACCTGAAGCGCCGGCGCTTCCTGCTCGCGGTGTCCGCGGGCGGCGCGGGCGCCGTCGCCGCTGCCGCGCCCGCGCGGGCCGCCGTCGCCGCTGCGCCGGCGGACGCCTCGCCGGCGGACGCCGCGCCCGGCTACCGCGAGAGCGCGCACGTCAAGCGCTACTACGACACCACGCGCATCTGACCGGAGGAAGGCCATGCTGCTCACGCGCAAGTCCGATGCCGCGAACCCCGCCGCGCCCCGCCTGAAGCGGCTGTCCGGCGCGAGCGCGCCGACGATCGACCGCCGGACGTTCCTCAAGCGGTCCGGCCTCGTGGCCGGCGCGGGGGCGGTCGCCTCCCAGCTGCCCTACGGCGCGATCCAGCCGGCGAAGGCGCAGAAGGCCGCCGAGGGCTCCGGCGCGACCGAGGTCCACCGCACCGTCTGCACTCACTGCTCGGTCGGCTGCGCGGTCGACGCGCACGTCCAGAACGGCGTGTGGGTGCGGCAGGAGCCGGTGTTCGACTCGCCGATCAACATGGGCGCGCACTGCGCGAAGGGCGCGTCGGTCCGCGAGCACGGCCACGGCGAGCACCGGCTCAAGAGCCCGATGAAGCTCGTCGACGGCAAGTGGCAGAAGATCTCCTGGGACCAGGCGGTCAACGAGGTCGGCGACCGGCTGCTCGCGCTGCGCAAGGACGCGGGCCCCGACTCGGTGTTCTGGATCGGCAGCTCGAAGCACAACAACGAGCAGTCCTACCTGTTCCGCAAGTTCGTCTCGTACTTCGGGTCCAACAACATGGACCACCAGGCGCGCATCTGCCACTCGACGACGGTGGCCGGGGTCGCGAACACCTGGGGCTACGGCGCGATGACGAACTCGTACAACGACATGCAGAACACCAAGTGTGCTCTGTACATCGGGTCGAACGCGGCCGAGGCGCACCCGGTCTCGATGCTGCACATGCTGCACGCGAAGGAGAACGGCGCGAAGATGATCGTCGCCGACCCGCGCTTCACGCGCACCGCGGCGAAGGCCGACGTGTACGTCCGCTTCCGGTCGGGCACCGACATCCCGCTGCTGTTCGGGATCCTCTACCACGTCTTCAAGAACGGCTGGGAGGACAAGCAGTACATCCACGATCGCGTCTACGGCATGGACAAGGTCCGCGAGGACGTGCTCGCGAAGTGGACGCCCGACAAGGTCGAGGAGGCCTGCGGCGTGCCGGAGGCGCAGGTGTACCGGGTCGCCGAGATGATGGCGAAGAACCGCCCGTCGACGATCGTCTGGTGCATGGGCCAGACGCAACACTCGGTCGGCAACGCGATGGTGCGCGCCTCGTGCATCCTGCAACTCGCGCTCGGCAACGTCGGCGTCTCGGGGGGCGGCGCGAACATCTTCCGCGGCCACGACAACGTGCAGGGCGCGACCGACGTCGGCCCGAACCCCGATTCGCTGCCCGGCTACTACGGGATCGCGGCCGGCTCGTGGAAGCACTTCGCGGCGGTGTGGGGCGTCGACTACGAGTGGATCAAGGGCCGCTTCGCGTCGCAGGCGATGATGGAGAAGCCCGGCATGACCGTCTCGCGCTGGATCGACGGCGTGCTCGAGAAGAACGAGCTGATCGACCAGGACAGCAACCTGCGCGCGGTCGTCTACTGGGGCCACGCGCCGAACAGCCAGTCGCGCGGCAAGGAGATGGTCGAGGCGATGAAGAAGCTCGACCTGATCGTCGTCGTCGACCCGTACCCGTCGGCGACGGCCGCGATGGCGGCGATGGTGCGCAAGGACGGCGTCTACCTGCTGCCGGCCGCGACGCAGTTCGAGACGTCGGGCTCGTGCACGGCGTCGAACCGGTCGCTCCAGTGGCGCGAGCGCGTGATCTCGCCGCTGTTCGAGTCGCAGACCGACCACGCGATCATGTACGCGTTCGCGAAGAAGTTCGGCTACGGCGCCGAGTTCGTCAAGAACTACAAGATCGTGAAGCCGGACGGCGACCGCAAGATGGAGGAGCCGGAGATGGAGTCGGTCCTCCGCGAGATCAACCGCGGGGTCTGGACGATCGGCTACACCGGGCAGTCGCCCGAGCGCCTGAAGCTCCACATGAAGAACATGAACACGTTCGACGTGAAGAGCCTCCGCGCGAAGGGCGGCCCCTGCGACGGCGACTACTTCGGGCTGCCGTGGCCCTGCTACGGCTCCCCGGAGATCAAGCACCCCGGCTCGCCGAACCTGTACATGACGTCGCGCCACATGATGGACGGCGGCGGCTGCTTCCGCGCGAACTTCGGCGTGGAGCGCGACGGCGTGAACCTGCTCGCCGAGGACGGCAGCTATCCGGCGGGCGGCGACCTCACGTCCGGCTATCCCGAGTTCGACCACGTGCTCCTGAAGAAGCTGGGCTGGTGGGACGAGCTCACCGAGGCCGAGAAGAAGGCGGCCGAGGGCAAGAACTGGAAGACCGACCTGTCGGGCGGCATCCAGCGCGTCGCGATGAAGCACGGCGCGCATCCGTTCGGCAACGCGAAGGCGCGCGCGGTCGTCTGGAACTTCCCCGACGGCATCCCTCAGCACCGCGAGCCGCTCTACTCGCCGCGCCCGGACCTGGTCGCCAAGTACCCGACGCACGACGACAAGAAGGCGTTCTGGCGGCTGCCGACGCTGTTCAAGAGCGTGCAGGAGAAGAACAAGGACATCTCGAAGGACTTCCCGATCGTGCTCACCTCGGGCCGGCTCGTCGAGTACGAGGGCGGCGGCGAGGAGACGCGCAGCAACCCGTGGCTCGCCGAGCTGCAGCAGGAGAACTTCGTCGAGATCAACCCGAAGGACGCGAACGACCGCGGCATCCGCGACGGCGAGTACGTGTGGGTGAAGACGCCGACCGGCGCGCAGCTCAAGGTCAAGGCGCTCGTCACCGAGCGCGTCGGCCCGGGAACCTCGTTCATCCCGTTCCACTTCTCCGGCTGGTGGATGGGCAAGGACATGCTCGAGTACTACCCCGAGGGCGCGCACCCGGTGGTCCGCGGCGAGGCGGTGAACACCGCGACGACGTACGGGTACGACGCGGTCACGATGATGCAGGAGACCAAGACCACGCTCTGCCAGGTGGCCAAGGCCTGACGCGACGCTGCGACGAGGAGAACCGACGATGGCACGGATGAAGTTCCTCTGCGACGCCGAGCGTTGCATCGAATGCAACGGCTGCGTCACCGCCTGCAAGCAGGAGCACGAGATTCCCTGGGGCGTGAACCGGCGGCGCGTCGTGACGATCAACGACGGCGTCCCCGGCGAGCGCTCGATCTCGGTCGCCTGCATGCACTGCTCGGACGCGCCCTGCATGGCGGTCTGCCCGGTCGACTGCTTCTACAAGACCGAGGAAGGCGTCGTCCTGCACGACAAGGACCTCTGCATCGGCTGCGGCTACTGCTTCTACGCGTGCCCGTTCGGCGCGCCGCAGTTCCCGCAGACCGGCGCGTTCGGCGTGCGCGGCAAGATGGACAAGTGCACGTTCTGCGCGGGCGGGCCCGAGGCCAACAACTCCGAGGAGGAGTTCAGGAAATACGGCCGCAACCGCCTGGCGGAGGGCAAGCTCCCCGCCTGCGCCGAGATGTGCTCGACCAAGGCGCTGCTCGGCGGCGACGGCGACGTGATCGCGGACATCTACCGCCAGCGCGTCACCGTGCGCGGGAAGGGCGGCGAGGTCTGGGGCTGGGCGACCGCGTACGGCCAGCCCGGCCAGGCGCCCGCGCCCTCGCCCGCGAAAGGAGGCAAGTCGTGAGCGGTCGTGCGTGGGTGATCGTGGCCGCCGTCGCGGCCGTCGGGCTCGCCGCCTGCGGCGAGCGTCCGCAGGTGGTCCAGTACAAGCAGGGCACCTACCAGGGGAAGCCCGACCAGAAGCCCTACGCCGGCGCGCCGTTCGACGGCAACCAGCAGAAATGGGACGCGGACCTGCGCCAGCGCAACCAGGCGCAGAACGAGTACAAGCGGATCGGCAGCTAGGCCGGGGGGTCGACGATGCGACGCATGATCTGGCGCGCGGGCGTCGCGCTGCTGGCCTCGGTCTGGCTCGGGGCGGCGGCGCAATCCCCCGCGGTGAATCCGAAGGAGGCCGACCTCGCGAACGCGCAGGCCGCACAGCAGCAGAGCCAGCCGCTGAACAACCAGCCGGTCTGGAAGGAGGTCCGCTCGGGCATGCCGCAGTACACGAGCCTGCCCGGACGCGAGACCGGCGTGCTGATCCAGCCCGAAGGCCAGACCTGGCGGGCGCTGCGCAACGGGCAGGTGTCGGTCTACGGCGGCTGGCTGCTCGTCGTGGCGGTGCTCGGGCTCGCGGGCTTCTACTGGTACCGGGGAACGATACCGGTCCACGGCGCGCCGACCGGGCGCAAGATCCTGCGCTTCACCGCGGCGCAGCGCGTGATCCACTGGGCGGTCGCGGTCACCTTCCTGATCCTCGCGGTCTCGGGGCTCGTGATCCTGTTCGGCAAGAACATCCTGCTGCCGCTCGTCGGCTACACGCTGTTCTCGTGGCTCGCGATCCTGTCGAAGAACCTGCACAACTTCGTGGGGCCGGTGTTCTTCGTCTGCGCGATCCTGATGTTCGTCCTGTACGTGCGCGACAACCTGCCGCAGAAGGGCGACCTCGGGTGGTTCGCCAAGTTCGGCGGCATGATCTCGGGCGAGCACGTCCCGTCGCACAAGTTCAACGCCGGCGAGAAGGCGTGGTTCTGGCTCGGCACCGGGGTGCTGGGGCTGGTCGTGGGCGTCAGCGGCCTCGTCCTCAATTTCCCGAACTTCGACCAGACGCGTGCGACGATGCAGATCGCGAACATCGTCCACCTGGCGGGCGCGCTCGTGTTCATCGCGATGTCGCTCTTCCACATCTACATGGGGACGATCGGCATGGGCGGCGCGCTCGACGCGATGCGCACCGGCTACGTCGACGAGACCTGGGCGAAGGAACACCACGAGTACTGGTACAACGACGTCAAGGCCGGGAAGATCCCGGCCGGCGACGAGGCGCCGCGGCCGATCCGGCACGAGCCGGCCTGACGGGCGCGACAGGGCAACAGGAGGAGGGACGATGACGACGACGATCCGCGGGCTCATGGGCGCGGCCCTGGTGCTGGCGTGCTTCGGTGCGGCCGTGGCGAAGCTTCCGCCGCCGCCGCCGCTGACGGACGCCCAGAAGGCCGCCGCCGAGGAGAAGAAGGCCAAGGACGCCGCCGCCGCCGAGGCGGCCAAGGCGGCGCAGGCCCGCGCAGAGGATCGCATCGCCGCCCGCTACTTCGCCGAGATGAAGGCGAAGGGCAAGGCGGTCACGCCGGCGCAGATGCCGCCGGCGTCCCCGGCGGCTCCCGCCGCAAAGGCGGGAGCGGCTCCGGCCAAGGCGGCCGCGCCGGCCAAGAAGTAGCCGGTCACGAACTCCGGCAAGGGGGACGGGGCGCGACGCGCCCCGTTTTTTTTCGCCGGCAGGAACGTTCGTTGCGGTATTCGGCTCAATGGCACAATGATCATGCGCGCGAAATCGAACAGGCGCACGATCATTGCGCCACGGGCGCCCTCCTCCGAGGCACGATGCGCACCTCGATCCCAGACCCCCGGGGCCCCGATGAACCTGACCGAATCGCTGCTCCACGCACTGAAGGCGCACGGCGCCCGACGGATCTTCGGCATCCCCGGCGACTTCGCGCTGCCGTATTTCCGCATCGTCGAGGAGTCGGGGATCCTTCCGCTCCACACGCTCTCGCACGAGCCCGCCGTGGGCTTCGCCGCCGACGCCGCTGCTCGCGTGCAGGGCGGACTCGGGGTGGCCGCGGTCACCTGGGGCGCAGGCGCGCTCAACATGGTCAACGCGGTCGCCGCCGCGTACGCGGAGAAGTCGCCGGTCGTCGTGCTGTCCGGGGGCCCCGGCAAGGGCGAGTCGCGCTCGGGGCTCCTGCTGCACCACCAGGCGAAGTCGCTCGACTCGCAGTACCGGATCTACGAGGAGATCACCTGCGACCGCACGCGGCTCGACGACGCGGCGAAGGCGCCTTCCGAGATCGCGCGCGTGCTCGCGTCCGCGCTCAGGCACTCGCAGCCCGTCTACGTCGAGCTGCCGCGCGACATGGTGCGCGTGCCCTGCGAGGCGGTCGTGCCCGAGCCGCCGGCGGCGGTCGACGAGGAGGCGCTCGCCGCCTGCGTCGACGAGCTCCTCGCGCGGCTCGCGGGCGCGGCCTCGCCGGTGCTGATGGCGGGCATCGAGGTGCGGCGCTACGGCCTCGAGGAGAAGGTCGCCGAGCTCTCGCGGCGGCTGGGCCTGCCGGTCGTCACGAGCTTCATGGGACGGGGCCTGCTCGCGGACGCGGACGCGCCGCTGGTCGGCACCTACATGGGCGTGGCGGGCGAGCCCGGGCTCTCGCGGCTGGTCGAGGCCTCCGACGGCCTGCTGCTGCTGGGCGAGATCGTCTGCGACACGAACTTCGCGGTGTCCGAGCGCAAGATCGACCTCCGCCGCGCGATCCGCGCGCTCGACGGCCAGGTGACGATGGGCTACCACGTGTACCCGGACGTCCCGCTCGCCGCGCTGGTCGACCGGCTGCTCGCGCGCGTGCCGGCGACCGCGCGCCACTTCGACGTGCACCGAACCGCGTTCCCCCGCGGGCTCGCCGCCGACGACGCGCCGATCGCGCCCAACGACATCGCGACCGCGATCAACGACCTGATGGCCGCGCACGGCAAGATGCCGATCGCCTCCGACATCGGCGATTGCCTGTTCACCGCGATGGACATCGAGCACACGGCGCTCGTCGCCCCGGGCTACTACGCGACGATGGGCTTCGGCGTGCCGGCGGGTCTGGGCGTGCAGGCGGCGACCGGACAGCGGCCGCTGGTGCTCGTCGGCGACGGTGCGTTCCAGATGACCGGCTGGGAGCTCGGCAACTGCGTGCGCTACGGCTGGGACCCGATCGTGATCGTGTTCAACAACGCGAGCTGGGAGATGCTGCGCGCGTTCCAGCCCGAGTCCTCGTTCAACGACCTCGGCGACTGGAAGTTCGCCGAGACCGCCGCGGCGCTCGGAGGCGAAGGCGTGCGCGTGCGCACGCGGCGCGAGCTCGCCGCCGCGCTGGCGCGCGCCCACGCGACGCGCGGGCGGTTCCAGCTGATCGAGGCGATGATCCCGCGCGGCGTGCTGTCGCAGACGCTGTCGCGGTTCGTGGCGGGCGTGAAGCGGCTGTCGATGCCGGGGTAGGCGGGGCCGTCCCGGCGTTGGTGCAGAATGGCGTCCGGCGCTGCCGTCGCGCGCACGCGCTGCGCGGCCCGTCGGGCGCCAGCGGTGACGGGCAGGTGTCCGCATCGCGCGGCAGCAGTGCCCCGACGCCCGTGTCCGAACCCGTCGACATCCGCATCGCCACGCCCGCCGACGCCGAGGCGCTGGCGGCGCTCGCCGAGCGCACGTTCCGCGACACGTTCGCCGCCTACAACGCCGACGACGACATGGAAGCGTACGTCGGCGAGTCGTTCTCGCTCGACCGCATGCGCGCCGAGCTGGCCGACGGCGCGAACACGTTCCTGGTCGCGTTCGTCGGCGGCGGGGATTCACCGGCGGGGTATGCCAAGCTTCGGACCGGAATCGCGGAACCGTGCGTGACCGGGCCGGCCCCGGTCGAGCTCCAGCGGATCTACGTCGACCGGAGCGCCGTCGGCCGCGGGGTCGGTGCCGCGCTCATGCGAGCGAGCCTCGAGGCGGCCCGGGATGCGGGGCATCGGACGCTCTGGCTCGGCGTGTGGGAGCGGAACGTCCGGGCGATCGCGTTCTACGCGCAGTGGGGGTACGCGACGGTCGGCGAGCACCTGTTCCGGTTGGGCTCGAACGACCAGCGGGACCTGATCATGGCGCGGCCGGTGGCGGCGGAGGCGTGACGAGCGCTCGCGCGATGCCACGCCGGGCCGCGATGCACGGAAGCACAACCGACGCTCGTAAGGGGCGGACATGCGCGCATTGGAGCTGAGCAGGGCCTTCACGCTGATCGAGCCGGGTCCGGTGGTCCTGGTGACCACCCGGGACGGAGGCCGGAGCAACGTCATGACGATCTCGTGGACGATGGTGATGGACTTCACGCCGCGGTTCGCGATCACCACGGGAGCGTGGAATCATTCGTTCGCGGCGCTCAGGAAGACGAGGGAGTGCGTGATCGCGGTCCCGACCGTCGATCTGCTCGACAAGGTCGTCGGCATCGGCACCTGCTCGGGCGCCGACACGGACAAGTTCGCGAAGTTCGGACTGACGCAGGTGCCGGCGAAGGAGGTCGGCGCGCCGCTGATCGCGGAGTGCCTGGCGAACATCGAGTGCCGGGTCGTCGAGATCCTCGGCCGGCACAGCATCGTCGTGCTCGACGGCGTGGCGGCGTACGTGGATCCCTCGCGCAAGGAGAGGCGGACCGTGCACGCCGTGGGGGACGGAACGTTCGTCGTGGACGGCAGGAAGCTGGACCGCCGCAAGGCGATGGCGGCCAAGATCCCTGCCGGGGTCTAGGCGTGTTCGGCATGGTCGAGGCCGGGACGATCGCACGCTTCGTGTTGACGGCGATCGCCGGGATCGTCGGGTGCTGCCTGCCGCTGCTCTGGCGGAAGCATTCGGTCCCCGTCTGGGGGCCGATGCCCGCGGTGCTTCCGCTCGCCCTCTTCGTGTGGCTGCTCGCCTTGCACCCCTGTCGGGCCGCGCGTACGCGGCCTGCGGCGGCGCCTGCGTGGCGAAGGCGCCGGGCTGGCTCCGGCGGGTCGACGGCATCCGCTCCACGACCCGCGACGTCGCCGGCGTCCTGGTCGTGCCCGCCGGCACTTCTCTCGTCGCGTTCGGACCGAGGCATGCCTGACGTCGTGCTCGACGCATTCGAATCCCGCGAGCGTCGCGGGGGCGTGTGCCGTCGCCCGGTTGACGCCCGGGGTGCGACGCGCCCTCCGGCCATGGCGAGCGGACCGGCGATCGACCCGGACAGGACGCCGGCAGCGTTCCGGCCGGCCGATGCGGTTCGACTGCCGGACGGCCATCGCCGGTCGTGGGGCGGCCGTTGAGCGGCAGGCTTCGAGCGCTGGTCGCCGTGGTCGCGCTCGCTGCGGTGGGCGTCGTTGCGCTGCTGCTGTTCGAACGCTGGCTCGCGGAGCTGCGCAACCTTCCGCCAGACCGGACAGCGACCTCGCTCCTGCTCGCGTGGGTTTTCGCCACCGTCTCGGCGGCCGCGCTGCCGATCGGCCTGGGCGCGTACCTGATCCGCTACGGCGGGCGCGTGCGTGCGGCCGCGCAGCTCCCTCCGGCCGGTGCCCCCCTGCGCCGCGACGCCGAGATCGTTCGGGGCGAGGCCGCGCGAAGGCGAGGGCGAGTGTTGCAGCTCGCCGGCGTCGCCCTCCTGCTGTCCGCGGTCGTGCTGCTGATGCTCGCCTGGCGGCTGTACGCCGGGTTTTCCTCGCTCGCCGCCTGAGCCGCGTGGAGCCTCGCACGGCATTGCATCGCACGGGCGACTTCGCGGCCGGCGCGTCCGTGGTCGCGCCGGCCGGTTGCGGCGCTGCGACCGCAGGGTCGTTCGGCGCCTCCACCTGCGATCGACGCTCGCCGCGTGTGCCGAGGGGCGGCGAACGTCGCACGGTGCGCGCGGCTCCGGTGGGCGAGGCGTCGGTCGCGCGCCACGCGGTGACGGCACGCGGCGGCACATGGTAACGGGGGAGGGCGGCGAGCCGCCGCCGCACGCCGCGAGCGGCTGGCTCGAGGCGGCCGGGTTCGTCGTCGCCATCGGCGCGCTGAGCGTCGTCTACGCCATCGGCCATGCGCTGGGCGCGCATCCGATCGCCTTCATCCTCTACGCGATGGCCGCCTCCGCGGCGGCGACGCTCGCCGTCGTCGGCCCCGGGCCGAACGCGAGGGCGATGATGCTGCACCCGTCGAGCTGGCTCATCGGGATCGCGATCATCCTGATCGAGGTCTTCTACTACCAGACGCTCGCCTACGTCGCGCCGGCCCACGGCAACCTGATGGTGCGCGCCGGCGTCCCCGTCGCGCTGGCCTTCGGATGGGTGGCCCTCGGACGTCGTCCGCCGCCGCTCGCGATCGCGGGCGGCATCGCGATCGCCGGGGCGATCGCGTTCCTCGTCGCGGTGACGGCGCCCGAGGTGCGCTGGCCCATGGCGGCGTCGGGGATCCTGACAGGCCTCTTCATGGCCGTGCGCGGCTACGGGAGCGAGTTCCACCCGTGGAACCGCGCGGCGCGCACGGTGCGCGAGAAGCTGCAGGTCACCGGGACCGTCGTGCTGGTCACGTCGATCACCGCTCTCGCGCTGACGGCACTCGCCGCGGCGGCCATCGCCGCCGGCGTCGTGGCGGAATCCCGCATCGTGCCGACGGCGGCACAGCTGATGCACGGCCCGACGATCGCCCTGGGGTGCCTCGCCGGCGGCACGATCCTGACGGCGATGATGTACCTGAACTTCGAGTCCGTCGTGAAGATCGAGACCGAGAACCTCACCGCGGTGATGGCGTTCTCGCCGCTCGCGGTCTGGGCCTTTCAGGAGATCGCGGTCGCGGCGGGCCTGATCGAGGCCGCGCGGCCCGAGCCGCGCATCGTCGTGGTGATGGTCGTCTGCATCGCGGCGGTGCTCATGATCATCGGGTCGGGCGTGCGCGCGCGGCGCCTGCGGAGCCGCGCGACGTTGCGGGCGGAACGCTGAATCCGAGTCGCCGTCGCCTCGCTCCGCGGGCCGATCGATGAGCCGGTGCGGCGGCGGTTCAGCTCTGCGCGGATCCGCGCCAGCCCAACGCCCGGCGAACCGGGCCGGGCAGGGACGCCTTCGCCAACGACTCCTCGACTTCGCGCGGCGCGAGAAATCGCCGCTCGTCCTCGACGCGCCGCATCAGCGCGACGACCGTTTCGTTGAGCGGCGTCGGCACGCCCGCCTGGCGCCCCGCGCGCACGATCTCGCCGTTCAGGTAGTCGATCTCGGTGGGGCGCATGCGCGTGACGCTCTGCCAGGTCGAGCCCCTGAGTGGCCAGTGCGTCTCGAGCTTCGCGGCCTTCCGCGCGGCGACGCCGCCGGCGAGCGCCGCGGGCAGGTAGCGCACGAGCCGCACGACCGGTACCGGCGTGCCCGGGAGCGGCTCGAAGCGGATGCCGGAGCGCTCCGCGACCGCGATGCCTTCGCGCATCAGCCCCAGGGCGAGCCTGCGCAGGAACCGGTCCGCGTAGACGTAGCGGAAGCTCGCGCCCGTGAGCGCGGGCAGCACGTTGTTCAGGTTCACGACGAGCTTCGTCCAGCGCGCGCCGCGCATGTTGTCGCAGGTCGTCGTCGGCACCGCCTTGTCGAGAACGCGGCGGATCCCCTCGACGGTCTCGTCGGCGGGCCCGTCGGGGCGGCCGATCGTGAGCCCTTCCGACTGCATGAGCACGACGTGGCCCGGCACGAGGTACTGCGCGTGCAGCGACACGATGCCGCTCACGATCTGCGAACGCGGCACGACGCCCGCAGCGAGGTCCTCGCCGGCGAGGCCGTTCTGCAGCACGACGATCGGAACGCCGTCGAGGAACGCCAGGTTGTCCCGCAGCGCGGCGGCGACGTCCTGCGTCTTGACGGTGAGGAGCGCCACCTCGGGGCGCGAAGAGAGGCGCTCCTCGGCCCGTGGCGTCGCCCGGAACCCGCCCAGCACCCCCTGCACGTCCAGGCCGGCCGCGTGGATCGCGGCGACGTGCGCGGCCCGGCCGACGAGCACGACGTCCTCGCCGGCTCGCCACAGCAGGCTGCCCAGCACGCTGCCGACCGCGCCGGCGCCGAGGATCGCGATCCGCACGGCGGAAGCCCGCTCCGCGCCCGCCGGTCCGCGGGAGGCGCTATTCGTACCGGACGAAGTCTTCCGCGAGCGCGTCGCGGCCGTGGCGCTCGATCAGGCCGTCGATCTCGGCCACCAGCGTCTGGTCCTGGTCGGGCTCGATCGCGCCGTCACCCACGAGATCCTCGATGAGACCGGCGGCCATCGCTTCGCGCACGGCGCCGAGCGTCGCGCGCCCGCGGGCGCGGCCCGCAGCGGCCTCGATGATCCGCGACAGCGGCTCGCTCGCCTTCGACGCCACGAAGTCCGCGGCCGGCGCCTCGCCGCCGAACTCCGCGATCAGCCCGTCGATCTCGTCCAGCATCGACGCACTCAGCTGCGGGTGCAGCGACTCGTCGCGACGGTCGGCTGCGCCCGCGCGCCGGGCGACGATCGCTCGCGCGTCGGCGAGCGTGGGCACGTCCTCGCGGTCCGGGTCGCTCGCAAGGCGGTCGAGCACCGTCGAGAGCTCGCGACTCACGCGGCTGGACACGTCGATCGAGTGTTTCATCGCATGCTCCTTGTCGGTGGCCGTGCAGGTTGCAGTGCGTCACCGCCAACCCGCATGTTAGTCGCGGCGCGGCGATGGGTCTTGACCCCCGTCAATCGCGTCCCCGGGGCGGCCTCGCGCGCGCGGCCGTGGGCGGTCAGCGCGGTGCGACGCGCAACGTGTCGTCCGTCCGGCGCTCCACGCGGGCGCCGAACTCGCGGCTCTCGCGGTCGAGCGTCGCAGCGAGCCAGGCGACGTCGTCGCCGCGCGCGCGGTTGACGCGCAGGCGCGCGATGCGCGTGGGAACGAGCGTCAGCTCGACGAGCGTGCCGCCGGCGCCCAGCGTGGCGAACACGATGACGCCGAGTTCCGGCCGGAACGCCTCGTAGCCGCCGATGCCTTCGTAGTCGTTCAGGAGGTCGCCGCATCCGTAGAGGATCGGCCGGTCGCGGTAGATCTCGATGCCGCGCGGATGGTGCGACGAGTGGCCGTGCACGACGTCGACACCCGCCCGGTCGACGAGCCGCTGCGCGAACGTCCGGTGCGACGATGGCACCGGGTAGCCCCAGTTGCTTCCCCAGTGGATCGACGCGACGACCACGTCGCCCGCTCGCCGGATGGCGGACACGCGCGCGGCGATCGCATCGACGGCGCGCGCGTCGAGCGCGGGAAGCAACCAGACGCCGCCGCGGCTTCGCGTCGCGGCCCATTCCGCGGGCACGCCGGCGCTCGCCAGGCCGAACGAGTGCACGACGATGCGCCTTCCGCCCGCGACGTCGATCAGGGCGGGCGCACGGGCCTCGTCCTCGTCCGCGCCGGCGCCGGTCGTGCGGATGCCGGCGGCGCGCAGCGTGGCGAGCGTCTCCGCGAGCCCGCGGCGCCCCCAGTCGAGCACGTGGTTGTTCGCGAGCGTGCAGCAGTCGATCCTCGCGGCCGACAGGCACCCGACGTTCGCCGGGTGCATCCGGTAGAGGACGGCCTTCGGGAGCGCGGCGTCGTCGCTTGTCGTCACGGCGGTCTCGAGGTTGACGATGCGCGCGTCCGGCCGGCGGGACTCGAGCTCGGCGAGCGCGTCGCCCCAGACGTAGTCGAATCCCGCCGGACGCGCGATCGGCCCGCTCGCGGCCTCGGCGAGTTCGACGTAGCGGCGCGCGGAGACCGCGTATTCCTCGAAGAGCCTCGGGTTGCCCGGGTGCGGCAGGATCTGGTCGACGCCGCGGCCGGTCATCGCGTCGCCGGCCAGGAAGAGCGTCGTTTTCGACGCGGGAGGCGCGTCAGTCACGTTCGGGGACGCGTTCGACGGGGACTCGCCGCCGGAGGTCGCCGCCGTCGCGGGGAACGACGGAGCGAGCCAGGCGCCGACCGTGCCCGCGAGGAAACGTCGTCGCTCCATCGCCGTGGCCGCGCATCGGCGGGCGTGTCCGGCGCGTTCAGGCGCCTCGCGCAGGAAACCCGACCGTCTGCGCCAGCACGATCCGCTCGTGCGGGCGGAGCCGCATCGCCGGCGCGAGCTTCGCGCGGTCGACGAGCCCGCGCACGACGACGGCGAGACCGGCCTGCGCGCAGTAGAGATAGACGTTCTGCGCGATGAACGCAGCGTCGGCGGACGCGAGGAAGACGCGGTCCGCGTCGCTCGCGTCGGTCATCTTCGCGAAGTCCGCGACGTAGACGAGGTCGAGTGGCGCCGTCGCGACGAAGTCCTGGACGCCGGTCAGCGAGCGCAGGTCCGCGGCCACGACGAGGTTCAGCGCATGCGCCGCGGGATCGTAGCGATAGAGGCCCTGCTCGAGCGCGGCATAGACCGAGATCTCCTGCCAGTCGTGCGCGGAGGGCGCGGTGCGCCCGCCGGTGTCGGGCCGGTTGACGCCGCAGGCGCACCAGAGCAGCGTCGATAGGACACCCTCCGGCAGCGCGGTGACGGCGAACTCCCGTGCGCTGTGGCGGAGGTTCAGCGCCTGGTACAGCGTGGCGCCCCGGTCTAGTCGCGGCGGCGGAAGCGCCATCGTGGACTTCGAGGTCGCGGAGCCGGGAACCGACATCGTCATCCTCCTTGCCAACGGGCATCGTGGCGGACGCGCACCGCCCGGGAGCGGTCGCGATCGACTACGTTACGCCGGTCGGGGAGAACGGACTTGACGTCGCGCAAGCGCTTTGGCGGGGGACCGTGCGGGAATCTCCGCGAACCGTCATTCCACGGGATCCGGGACGAGGCGCGCGTAGCTCGTCCAGGTGCCGCCCTCGTCGCCGGAGATCCGGAAGCCGACCACGCAGATCGACGTCCTGCCGTCGAGGAGCGCCGGATCGTCGGTCGGCAGGAGCAGCAGGAGCCGCCGGTTGCCCGGGGCGCCCGCCGGGGCGAAACCCAGGAGCGCGTTGATCCGCGCGGCCGTGCGTCCATCGATGCCCCGGTACGGCTCGATCTCGACACGCGCATGGGCGGGAAACTCGCGGTCGCGTCCCAGGCTGCCCGATGCACCGGCGATCCGGGGAACACGACGGGCCGGCACCCAGGCTCGCGACACGATCGTGCCGCAGACGTCGACCGGTTCGAAAGGCGGCAAAGGCGCGGCACCGGCAACGCCGGCAGCAAGTGGCGTGAAGAGCGTCGATACGGCGATGCCCGCGAGGATTGGAACCCGCACGGTCGCGTCTCGCACGTCAGGCGCCGACGGCGAACTGCCGGGCCGACACGAGCTCGCGGCGGTTCGCCCAGCCGTACGTCGGATGGCCGCCGCGGTAGTAATGGCTCCAGCGGTCCCAGCGTACCGGGAAGTTCAGGTACGGGACGTACCAGATCCGCTCCTCAAGCGTGTGGATTCCGGACGTGCCGTAGCCTTGGGCTCGAAACGCGTCGAACTCGCCGGCTGGCGTGGCGATGCGCTCACGCGCGACGATCGCGATGTCGACGGTGACGCTGCGTTCGCTGCCCGCCTTGAAACGCATGTCTTCGACTAGCTGGGTCCCGCGGAAGGCTGCGCGCCATCGCCGGCCGACGTAGAGCTCGGCGGGGACGAACTGGCGCGGGGGATCGAACACCGCCCCCGCGACCTTGACGCCGTTGCCCATCAGGTCCCACACGGTCTCGCCGTCGTTGAGCTCGACGCGGTCGTTGGCCTCGTCGACGCGAGTCACGCGCAACGTGTAGCGGTGCGGGTTCGCCGGTCCGCGCAGCTGGGAGAGCTCGAGGGTCGCCTCGTCGCCGATCGTGTAGCGTCGTCCGAGCGGATAGAGACCGCCCGAATTCGGATTGGCGGACCCCCCGAGGAGCGGTGGCACCGGCCGTCCCTCGCCCAGGACGATCGCGGGCACCCGGGATGCGTCCGGTGCGCGCTCCCGGGCTGCCGTCGCAACGACAGGATCCGACGCCCAGCGGGGGGGCGGGCCTCCCGTCGCAGCGCGCGAGTCGGCGTCGCTCACGATTTCCTCCGCAACACGCCGGCGGGATCGAGATAGAGCGAGCCGGCGGGCAGGGCGTCGTAGTCGGCGTCGTTCGTGATCTTCGGCACGGTCTTGTCCAGCAGGTCCGCCGGCGAACCGGTTGCGTTCGCGGCCGAGGGCGCCGTGTTCGCGCCAGCCTCGATGCGCGCCAGCCGCATCTGGGCCATCTCGGCGAACCGCCCGTTCGGGAAGCGTCGCAGGTAGCCCACCCAGTCCTCGGCTCGCCTCGACTGCCGGATCGCGCTCCAGTACGCGACGTCCGCCTCGAACTCGGCTTCGAGCTCGTCGTCCGTGCGCGTGCGGCGCGCGTCCTCGAACAGGTAGACGTCGCCCTCGAGCGACGTCGATTCCCACGGAACCTGCGCACCGCCCGACGCGAGGCGGACGTTGAGCCGTACGCGCTTGAGCGCGTCCTCGACACGCACGCCGCGCACCGACAGTTCGCGCACGAGGTGCTCCGTGTACAGGCTGTTGCGCCCGGTGCCGTCCGACGCGGTCCGGCCCGGAGCCGTAGCGTAGGCGAGGAGGCTCCCGGATGGTGCGTCGAATTGCGAAAGCCCCTTGTGCCCGGGGCGCCAGCCGCCCCCGAACGGGTCGTCCCGGCAAGCGTCGAGAACGACGACGAAGGTCCGGCCCTTGGCCTCGCCGAGGCGGCGCAGGATCGTGCCCAGGTCGACGCAGCGCGCGGCGACGTCGCTCGCCATGGCCACGCGCGCATCGACTGGGACGAGGTAGTTCTGCCACTCGAGTTGCGCGCCGTGGCCCGCGTAGTAGAACACTACCTGCCTCACACGGGGCTTGCGCAAGGCCTCGCCGAAGCGCATGACAGCGTCGAGGAGTTGCGCGCGCCCGCAGTCGAGCGCGGTCTCGACGTCGAATCCGGCTTGCGCGAGGAGATCCGACACGGCGCGCCCGTCGTTGCCCGCGTTGGCGAGCGGCGCGTCGGGATACGCGGCGTTTCCGACGACGAGCGCGACACGCGTCGGATCGGGGCGCGGCTGCGCCCGCACGTCGATCGCGGCCGCGGCGGGCAGCGCGGCGATGGTTCGGAGGAAGTGCCTTCTCGACGACACGAAGAGTCCACCTCCTGACCGGCGGTCGATCAGGCCGCCGGGCGCCTCGTTCGGGATGCCGCCCATGAAAAAGGCCCCGCGAGGAGCCCATTTCATTGGCGGAGAGAGAGGGATTCGAACCCCCGATACGTTGCCGTATACCTGATTTCGAGTCAGGCGCCTTCGACCACTCGGCCATCTCTCCGGCAGCCGCGGATTATACCCGAGTCGGCGCATCGGCCGGTTCACCCGGGTGCTAGACTCGCGCGGCGGCGACGCCCCTCCAGACGCGACGATGAGCCCCGAGGCCGATCCGGACCCGTCGGCGCCGGCAGGCGCGACGCCGGCGCGCGTCCTCCAGGCCGCATGAACACGGCCGATCCCGCCGTCCTCGAGCGCCTCGCCCGGCTCGGCCTCGTCGTCGCGATCGTCGCGGGCGCCGCGATCGCCGCGCTCGACCTCGCGGCGCCGCTCGAACGGCGCCTGTCCGACGCGGGATTCTCGCTGCTGCGGGACGCGGCCGCCCCCGACGACCGCATCGTCGTCGTCGGCATCGACGAAGCGACCGTGGCGTCGCTGTCCGAGCCGATGACGCTTTGGCACCGCCACCTGGGCGAGCTGCTGACGGCGGCGGCGCGTGCGCGCGCGCGGGTCGTCGGCCTCGACCTCGTTCTCCCCGACCGGAGCTACGCGGCGATCGCGCCGGATCTCGACGCGGCGCTGGTCGACGGCATCCTGCGCATGCGACAGGTCGGCGACGTCGTGCTGGCGCTGACCGTCGACGAAGGCGGGCGTCCGCGCCCGGTCCATCCGGTCTTCCTGGTCGCCGCGGGGCAGGAGGGCGCCGGCTTCGCGCTGTGGCGACCCGATCCGGACGGCGTCGTGCGCTCGTTCGACGAGCGGCTTGGCGAGCGGGGGGAACCGGTTCCCACGTTCGTCGGGCAGATCGGGCGCATGCTCGGCGCGACGCCGGTCGCCGGCCGCATCAACTACGCGCTCGGCGACGGCTTCGACGTGATACCGCTGGGCACGGTGCTCCGGTGGGCGCGCGACGGCGACGAGCGCCTGCTGACGGAGGCGCTGGGAGGCCGGATCCTGCTCGTCGGGTCGGTCCTTCCGTTCACCGATCGCACGCGCGCTCCCGTGCCGCTCGGCCGGGGCGGCCCGGCCGGGGAGGCCGAGCCGGGCGTGCTCGTCCACGCGCAGGCGCTGCGCACGATCCTCGCGGGCCGCACGATCGAACCGCTGCCCGGGTGGATCGCGGTGCTCCTCTCCGGGCTCGCCGGACTCGCGTGGATCGGCGGCCGTCGGCCGGCGACCGCGGTGGCGACCGTCGCCGCGGGCGGTGCGTTCGCGCTGGGCACCGGCCTCTGGGCGCTCTCCCGGGACCTGCTCCTGCCGGTCGCGCCGGTGATCGTCGCGCTCGGTCTGGCCGCGGGCACGAGGCTCGCTTTCGAGGCGGCGGTCGCGTGGCGCGAGCGGGTGCGGCTGCGCACCGTGTTCTCCGGGTACGTGAGCCCGCAGGTGATGGCCGAGATCGAGGCCGGCCGCCTCGAAGGGCTCGCGAGCGCCCGCCGGTTCATCTGCGTGCTGGTGATGGACGTGCGCGGCTTCACGACCCGCGCGGAGCGGGAGCCGCCGGACCGCGTGCTGGCGCTGCTGAACGAGCTCGCCGAGCAGGCGACCGCCGCGATCCACGGCCGTGGCGGGACCGTCGACAAGTTCATGGGCGACGGCATTCTCGCGTTCTTCGGCGCGCCCGCGCCGATGGACGACCCTTGCGGCCCGGCCTTCGAGGCGGCGGTCGACGTGCTTGAGCGCGTGCGGCGGATCGGCGACACTTTCCCCGCCGCCGCGGGGGCGCCGCTCGCGGTGGGCGTCGGCCTCGCGTGCGGCGTGGCGACGGTCGGCCACGTGGGCGCCGCGAGGCGGCACTCGTACACGGCGATCGGCGACTGCGTCAACGTCGCGTCGCGGCTCGAATCGCTCACCAAGGAGGTCGGGGTGCCGCTGGTGATGACGAAGGACGTCGCGACGCGCCTCGGCGAGCGGCCGGGACTGGTGCCGCTCGGCGTGCACGCGATCAAGGGACACACGTCGCTGGAGGTCGTGGGATGGCGCTGAAGCGGGCTGCTCGCCTCGGCTGGCGCGGATGGGCGGCGGCGGCCGCGGTGCTCGCGCTCGCGTGCGGAAGCGCGCTCGCGCAGCCGGTGGCCGTCGTGACCGACGTGCAGGGCGCGGCGACGCTCGCGGGCGCGCCCGGCGCTCCATTGACCATGCTGCAGCAGCTGGACGCCGGTCGGAAGATCGACCTGACCGCCGGTGCGCGCGTCGCGCTGATCTACTACGCGAACGGCGCCCAGTACGAGCTTCGCGGTCCCGGGACCGCGTCGATCGATGCGCAGCAGCCGCACGCGTCGCAGGGCGCGACGGTTCACGCGCGCGCGACACCCGGACCGGCGGCCGTGCGGCTCAAGCCGGCCGGCCTCGTGCAGGGCGCGGTCGTGATGCGCAACCTGGGGCTGCGCGTGGTCGCGCCGGACCCGCAGGTGCTGTCGACGCATCCCGATCTCGCGTGGACGGACTCCCGCACCGGCACCGTCTACGACGTCGCGGTGATCGACGCGTCCGGGGCGCGCGTGTTCGAGACGACGACGCACGAGCGCCGGTCGAAGGTGCCCGAGGCGCGCGCGCTCGCCCCGGGGCAGTCGTACGCGCTGCAGGTCACGGCGCGGATCGGCCCGGAGGTCGTGCAGGTCGCACGCGCGGAGTTCCGCGTCGCGCCGCCGGAGCTGCAGGCGCAGGCGAAGTCGCTCGCGCCGGCCGCGGAGGCGACGGTGGCCGACCGCGTCGCCTACGCGCTGTGGCTCGAGCAGAACGACCTGCGCGACGAGGCACGGCGCTGGTGGGCGGCGGTCGCGCAGGCGCGCCCCGAGCAGGCGGCGCTGCGGCAGCGTGCGGACACGCGCTGATCGCAGCGCGTCCCGTTCCGAGGGGCATCCCCGATGAGTCCGCGCCGTCCCACGCGTCGCGAATTCCTGCAGCTCGGCGCGGCAGCGGCGCTGCTGCCGGGGCTCGCGCATCGTGCGCACGCGGCCGCGGATCCGTCGAGGATCGCGCTGGTGATCGGCAATGACGCGTATCATGACGCGCCGCTCGGCAACGCGGTGAACGACGCGAAGGCGATGGCGAAGCTCCTCGGCGAGGCGGGATTCGGCGTCGACCTGCGCACGAACGTCGACCGGGCCGTGTTCGCCGAGGCGACGAAGCGCTTCGCGGAAGCTGCGCAGCGGGGCGACGTCAGACTCGTGTTCTTCTACTACGCGGGCCATGGCGCCCAGCTCGACTGGCGCAACTACCTGCTGCCGGTCGATGCGCGGGTCAATACGTCGGCCGATCTGCCTGCGCAGGGCATCGACCTCGCTTCGGTGCTGAGCGAGCTGTCGCGGGCCAAAGGGAAGACGTTCGTGATCGTGCTCGACGCGTGCCGGGACAATCCGTTCGGCGGGTCGTTCCGGCCGCCGGAGAAGGGGCTGTCGCAATTCGACGCCCCGCCCGGGAGCCTGCTCGCGTTCTCGACCGCGCCCGGCCGGGTCGCGGCCGACGCGTCGGGCCCGACCGGTCAGTCCGGCCTGTACACGGAGAATCTGGTGCGCGAGCTGTCGGTCCGAGCGGCGCGGCTCGAGGATGCGCTGAAGCGCGTGCGCCTTGCGGTGCGCGCCGCGTCGAAGGGCGCGCAGGTGCCGTGGGAGTCAACCTCGCTCGAGAGCGACGTGTTCCTGTTCCCGGCGGCGAGGAAGCTCAGCGAGGCCGAGCTCGAGGCGGAAGTCCAGCGCGACCTGGACGCGTGGAACCGGACCAAGGGATCGAAGGACGCAAAGGACTGGATCGCGTACCTTCGTGAGTATCCGAGCGGGCGCTTCGCCGAGATCGCGCAGGCGCGTCTCGCGTACTTCGTGGCGCGGGACGAGGCGGCGCAGGCGCCGGTGCAGGTCGCGGCGGTCACGGCGGCGCCGCCGCCGGCGACGACGTCTACGCCGGCGCCCGTCGCGATGACCCCGATCCCGGTCCCGGCCGCGCCGGCTACCCTCGCGTCGCCCGCGATCGTTCTGGCCGAATGGAAGCGCCGGGAGCCGGCCCAGCTCGAGATCGTCCCCGGGCGCCCGCCTCCCGTCCTGATTCGCCCGACGGCGAACCCGATGTCCGCCGGGAGCTACGCGCTCGATCGCAACTACTCGGTGGGCGACGTCGCCGTCTTCACGACGGCCGATCCGGTTTATGGCCGCGCGACCGGACGCGAGGAGCTCCGGGTGACGCGCGTCGATCTCGACGAGGACGCGATCGAGATCAACGAGGGGCAGATCGTGATCGACAGCATGGGCAATCTGATCAAGCGGGGAACGTTCACGTACGATCCGCGGCTGCAGTCCAGCCCGGCCGAGCTCCAGCTCGGGCGGCGGTGGACGGTCGTCTACCAGCGCCGCGCCGGGGGCGGGCCGCCGACGGACGCGTACTACGACTACCACGTGGCGGCACGCGAGCGCATCGGGCTCGTGGCAGGCGAGTTCGAGGCGTTCCGGATCGACGGCGAGGGATTCAACCGCTACGGCACGCGCCTCGCGTTCGTCGCCTGGCTCGCGCCCGGCTTCAATTTTCCGCTTCGCACGGACCTGCGGCGCTATGATGGCAGGAGCCTCCGCGTGCTGGACGCGGAGGCCCGCGAGCTCGTGTCCTGCCGACAGCTGCGCTGGACGCAGGCCTGAGTCCGTGCCGCGTGCCGAAACCCGGAATCCGTGGCGAGGAGGTCACCGTGGTTGCAAGGGCGTCGTTGCTCGCAGGGCTGTTCCTCTTCCTTGCCCACGCCGTTCCCGCGCAAGGCCAGGAGCCGGTTTCCACGCGCGTCTCCTTCGCCACGCTGCGTTCGAACGACCAGGACGGTCCTTCGAGCGTCGCCGGTACGCTCAATACGCCGCAGCGACAGGCGAACCGGTTGCCCGCCGTCGTCATACTGCATTCGTCGGGTGGCGCCGACGCGAGAGGCGCGGCCTACGCCGCCGCGCTCAACAAGGCGGGCATCGCGACGCTCGAGATCGAGATGTTCGCCCGGGGCCAGACCGTCCAGACCCACCCGACGGTGCAGCAGAACATGCCCCACGTATTCGGCGCTCTCGAGTACCTCGCGTCGCGGCCGGAGATCGATCCGGAACGCATCGGCGTCATGGGATTCTCCTGGGGAGGAATGCTTTCGATCGTCGCCGCCACCGATCGATTCACGACCGAGTTCACGCAGGGCAAGCGCCGGTTCAAGGCACATCTCGCGCTCTATCCGGTGTGCTGGATTCACCTCTCCGTCCTCGAGGGCACCGCGATGGCGTCGCCGCACAAGTTCATGAAGCTCGAGCGCGATACGTATTCGAAGTTCACCGGAGCGCCCGTCCTGATACTGGCCGCGGAGAAGGACGACTACGACGACCCCGACTCCTGCGCGAGGTTCGTCGCGGAAGCCAACAAGTCCGAGGGCGGCGCGTTCGTCCAGGTCACGTACGCCGGCATCTATCACGGGTGGGACGCGCCCCGCGACGCGCAGTCGACATCCCCGCTTGCGAACAAGGGGCGCGGCGGCACCTGGCGGGGGTACGCGAATGCCGAAGCCGGCGAGAGGTCGCGTCGGGACGCCGTGCAGTACTTCGCGAAGAACCTATGACGCCGAGCGGGATGGCGCGCAGGCAGCCCTCGCCGATGGACGCGCCTGCCGCATGTGGTCGCACCCGCCCTTCAAGTTCCCTCCCGGGTCCTCGAGGCGGCGCTCTGCGCGCTGGTCGCATGCGGGCAGCCTGTAGGGGGGCGGCCGTGACGGAATCGACCCGACTGCAACGATGACCGTTCGCCGCTCTTCGCGTCGCGAGTTCCTGCAATTCAGCGCGGCCGCCGCGCTCGTCCCCGGCATTGCCCTGCCGGCGAGGGCGGCGGCGGACCCGTCCCGCCTCGCGCTCGTCGTCGGCAACGACGCGTACGCGGGCGCACCGCTCGCCAACGCGGCGAACGACGCGAAGGCGATGGCGGGGCTGCTGGAGAAGGCGGGGTTCGGCGTCGACCTCCGCGCGAACGCCGACCGCGCGACGCTGCTCGAGGCGACGAAGCGCTTCGCCGAGGCGGCGCGGGGCGGCGACGCGAAGCTGGTGTTCTTCTACTACGCCGGGCACGGGGCGCAGCTCGACTGGCGCAACTACCTGCTGCCGGTCGACGCGAAGGTCAACACCGCCGCGGACCTGCCGGCGCAGTGCCTCGATCTCGCCTCGATGCTGGGCGAGTTGTCGCGCGCGAAGGGGAAGACCTTCGTGATCGTGCTCGACGCGTGCCGGGACAATCCGTTCGGCGGCGCCTACCGGCCGCCGCAGAAGGGGCTGTCGCAGTTCGACGCCCCGCCCGGGAGCCT
The DNA here is from genome assembly GCA_046347845.1 of Burkholderiales bacterium. GTDB lineage: Bacteria > Pseudomonadota > Gammaproteobacteria > Burkholderiales > Casimicrobiaceae > VBCG01. The sequence goes on from JAXMFH010000008.1 coordinate 51,719, forward strand.
GCTCGCGTTCTCGACGGCGCCGGGGAGCGTGGCGGCGGACGCGACGGGGAGCGGTGGGCGTTCGGGGCTGTACGCGGAGCACCTGGTGCGGGAGCTCGGCGTGCCGGCGACGCGGCTGGAGGATGCGTTGAAGCGCGTGCGCCTGGCGGTCCGCATCGCGTCGAACGGGGCGCAGGTGCCGTGGGAGTCGACCTCGCTCGAGAGCGACGTGTTCCTGTTTCCGCAGGCGCGGAAGCTGTCCGAGGCGGAGCTGGAGGCGCAGATCCGCCGCGAGCTGGAGGCGTGGGACCGCGTGAAAGGGTCGAAGGAGACGGCGGAATGGGTCGCGTTCGTGCGCGAGTATCCGAGCGGACGATTCTCGGAGATCGCGCAGGCGCGGCTCGCGTACTTCGCGGCGCGCGACGAGGCGGCGCGTGCGCCGGTGCAGGTGGCCGCCGCGCCGGCGCCGCCGCTGCCTGCCGCATCGCCGGCGCCGCCCGCGCAGGCCGCGACGCCGGCCGCGTCTGCGCCCTCCGCGACTTCGGCGGACACGCGTCCGCGCCAGGCGCAGCTCGTCGTGGCGCCGGGGCGCGACTTTCCGCTGCTGATGCGCCCGACCGGCAATCCGAACTCGGCGGGCAGCTACGGGATCGGCCGCGAGTACTCGGTCGGGGACGAGGTGGTGTACCTGCAGTCGGACCCCGTCTACGGCGGGGCGACGAAGACGCTCACCTGGCGCATCACGAAGGTCGACCTCGACGCCGATCGCGTCGAGCTCAACGACGGCTTCATCGTGCTCGACAGCATGGGCAACCCGCTCGTGTGGGACGGCGCGACCTACGGCCCCCGCTTCCAGGCCGTGCCCTCGGAGGTCCAGCTCGGCAGGCGGTGGACGACCAACTTCGTCTTCACGCGCGGGGCCGAGAGCAGCGACTCGTACTACGACTACGTCGTCGCGGCGCGCGAGCGCGTCAAGCTCCCGTTCGGCGAGGTCGAGGCGTTCCGCATCGACGGCGAAGGCTTCAACCGGCGCTACGGCACGCGGCTGTCGATCCGGCACTGGCTCGTGCCCGGCGTCAACTACTCGCTGCGCACGGACAATAGGCGCTACGACGGGCGCAGCATGCGGGTGCTGTACGCCGAGCTGCGGGAGATGGTCTCGTGCCGGCAGATGCGGTGGCAGCAAGTGTGATCGCCCGGCGAGCGCGTCGCCAAGGATGATCCAGCGACGGGGAGCGCCGCGCCGCTGCCCTCCGTCGCGCACCGGTCCGTCGCGGGCCGGCCATCAGGCCGGGCGGGTCCCCGGCAATCGAATGGCGCCGGGCCGTAGCCAGGTCAGGGGCGGCGCCCGCCCGTCTCGGCGCTCTATATCGGCGAGCAGAACGCCACGCCGTTCGTGCCCTCGGGCACCCAGCCGCGGTTGATCATCGCGCGCCGCACCGACAGGTCCGGCGTGTGCCGGTGGTTCGCGTCCTGCCGGTTGTTGAAGAACCGGTAGATCGGGATCGTGCCTTCGCGGCAGGCGCCGTTCGCGTCGGGCACCTCGATCCAGAACGCCTCGTAGGACTCGAGGTTCCAGACGCCTGGCCAGCGCGCGAGCACGAACTGGCACTCCGCCGCGTTCGCGGTGAAGAAGTGCGACTGGATGAGCCCGCCCGCGTAGAACCGGCACACCGGCTGGACGGCGGGCGGCGCAAACAGCGACGCGGGATACGCGAAGAACACGGAACCGGTCCGCTCGTACACGCCGCGCATGTAGATGTCGAGGTAGGCGATCTCGTTCGGGTCGGCCGTGATGAAGTAGTGGTCGAGGTCGGCGCGGTAGTACTCGATCACGGGCACCGCGTAGAGCGGCACGACCGCGTTGGCGGGCGGCGTGCTGGCGACGGCGGCCCCCGCGTCGAGCAACCCCGCCCCGCAGAGCGAGCCGGCGCGGCACTGCGTCCCCTGCGGGAACTCGCGCGTCGTGCCCTGCAGGATCGACAGCACGCGTCCGGGCGTGAGCGTCGGGTTCCGCGCGAGCATCAGCGACGCCGCGCCCGAGACGAGCGGCGCGGAGAAGCTCGTGCCGGCGGCGATCGCGTAGGCCGGGTCGCCCGGGGTCGTCGAGCCCAGCGCGTAGGTCGACACGATGAGCGAGGACTCGTCGTCGCCGTCGCCGCCCGGCGCCGAGAGGTCGACGCGGCGGCCGAAGTTCGAGTACGAGGTGCGGTCGCCGGTGTTGCCGGTCGCGCCGACGACGATGACGCCGCCGCAGTTGGCCGGCGAGAACGACTCGACGTCGATCGCCGCGTTGCCGGCCGCGACGACGACGACCGAGCCCTGCGCGAGCGCGTCGTCGATCGCCTCCTGGACCGCGGACGAGCAGGCGCCGTAGCCGCCGAGGCTCATGTTGATCACGCGCGCCGGATTCGGGTTCGGTGGAACGCCGGCGATCTGCACGCCCGACGCCCACAGCATGCCCTCGAACACGTCGGCGTCGGTGCCGCCGCACCTGGCGAGCGCGCGCACCGGGAGGATGCTCGCCGCCCAGTCCATGCCCGCGATGCCGACGCCGTTGTTCGCGTTCGCCCCGATGAGGCCCGCGACGAAGAGGCCGTGGAAGAAGCTGTCGAAGCCGGGCACGCCGTCGCCGCATTCGTTGTCGCCGGCCCAGTCGCCCTCGTCGCGCGGATCCGGGTCCCGCCCGTCCCCGTCGCGTGCGCGATCCGCGTCGGTCACGAAGTCGTAGCCGGGCAGCACGCGGCCGGCGAGGTCGGGATGCGGAAGGATGCCCGTGTCGATCACGGCGACCGTGATGCCGGCGGATCCGCGCTGCACGTCCCACGCGGCGGAGGCGTTCACGCCCGCGACCGGGTCGGTCAGCGACCACTGGATCGCGTACAGCGGATCGTTCGGCGTCGTCTGCGCGACCACGCGGCGCACCGGGTCCGCGTACATGACCGTCGGATCCTGCTCGAGCGCGGAGGCGAGCGCCGCGAGCGCGTCGGGCGCACGGGCGATCGCGATCGACAGCATCCAGACGTTGCCGACCTTGCGTTCCGCGGCGACCGGCATGCCGATGCGCTCGGCGAACCGCGGCGCGAGCGTCGACCAGTCCTCGGCGACGCCGTCGGCGAGGCGCACCATCAGGCGGCGGCCGGGAACGTTGAAGCGCGCGTCGACGGTGGCGGCCTTCGCGAGCGGCCGCGAGGCGCGCAGCGGCTGCGCCCACAGCACCGACCGATCCTCGCGCAGGAGCCTGGAGAGGCGCGCGGCCTCGGCGAAGTCGACGGCCGCCGGCAGTGCGAGGTCGAGCGCACCGGTGCGCGTCGTCGCCGACAGCGCGAGGGAGGTGCCGGCGACGCGCTCGAGCTTCGAACGGGTCGCGTCGGGCAGCGTGCCGCGTGCCGCGACCGAGGGATGGAGCATCACGCGCAGGCCCGCGACGGGTTCGGCGGCGACCGGCGAGGCGAGCGTGGCGGCCGCGAGCGACATCGCCGCCAGGGCGACGCGGAGCGTCAGGACGGGACGGCGGGCGGGAGGGTTCATGCGGGAGCTCCGTCGGTCGAGGGACGGCCCGGTGGGGCGGTCAGGCACCGCTGCAAGTTCGGTGCCACGGGCGCCGCGCTCGCGCCTCCCGCCGATGGTAGCGAAACCGCCCCCCGGTGTCAGGCGCCGGAGGTCTTCCGAGCCACTTCCTGCGCCATCGCCGTGCGGAAAGGCGACAGCGCCTGGACCATCTGGACGAAGATCTTCGGATTGGCCGCGATCACCTGCCCGCCGCGCAGGTAGTCGCCTTCGCCGGCGAGGTCGCCGATCAGCCCACCCGCCTCGAGGACGAGCAGGCTCCCCGCCGCCACGTCCCACGGATTCAAGCCCACCTCGAAGAACCCGTCGTAGCAGCCGGCGGCGACGTACGCGAGGTCGAGCGCGGCGGCTCCCGGGCGGCGCAGGCCCGCGGTGTGCGTGATCATCTCGCGCATCATCGCGAGGTAGGTGTCGAGGAAGCTGCCGTCGCGGAACGGGAATCCGGTGCCGATCAGGCATTCGCGCAGGTGCTGGCGCTTGCTGACGCGTATGCGCCGGTCGTTCAGGAACGCGCCGCGCCCGCGCGTCGCGGTGAAGAGGTCGTTGCGGACCGGGTCGTAGATCACGCCCTGCGTCACGACGCCGCGGTGCTCCAGCGCGATCGACACGCAGTACTGCGGAAAGCCGTGCAGGAAGTTCGTCGTCCCGTCGAGCGGGTCGATGATCCACACGTACTCGGCGTTCGCGTTCTCGCCCTTCGCCGTGCCTTCCTCGGCGAGGATCGCGTGGCTCGGGTAGGCGCCCAGCAGCGTCTCGACGATCGCGGCCTCGGCCGCGTGGTCGATCTCGCTCACGAAGTCCTTGGGGCCCTTCGAGCTGACCTTCAGCAGGTCGAGGTCGCGCGCGCCGCGGTTGATGATGTTGCCTGCGCGGCGGGCCGCCTTGACGGCGGTCGTGAGCATCGGGTGCATGGTCGTGGGCGCGGCGGGCCGCGCGCTACAAAGAGCGGGAAACCCGGCTATTCTACCCGCCTGCCGCCATGGACGACTCCCGCGACCCGCCGCTCGCGCGCCTGCGCATCGTGCTCGTCTCGACGCGCCATCCCGGCAACGTCGGCGCGACGGCGCGCGCGATGCTCGCGATGGGACTCGAGCGTCTCGAGCTCGTCGCGCCGGCGCGCTTCCCCGACCCCGAGGCGACGGCGCGGGCGACCGGCGCGACCGCGGTGCTCGAACGCGCGCGCGTCGTCGGCTCGCTCGCGCAGGCGCTCGACGGGGTCGCCTGCTCGATCGGGTTCACCGCGCGCCCGCGCGAGTTCGCCGGCCGGGTCGTCACTGCGCGCGAGGCGGCCGCCCTCGCGGTGGCCTCGGCGCGCGCCGGCCGCGACGCCGCGCTCGTGTTCGGCACCGAGATGTCGGGGCTCTCGAACGACGATCTCGCGCAGTGCACGGCGGTCGCGACGATCCCGGCGAACCCCGCGTTCGCGTCGCTCAACCTCGCCGCGGCGGTGCAGGTCGCGGCCTACGAGGCTCGCGTGGCCGCCCACGGCGACGCGACGTGGCGCGCGCCGCGCTTCGCGCCGGCGACGCACGACGCGATCGAGGGCCTGGTCGCGCACGCCGAGCGCACGTTCGTCGCGATGCGCTTCCTGCATCCGGAGATGCCGCGCCGGCTCATGCCCCGGCTGCGGCGCCTGTTCGGGCGCAGCGGCCTCGAGAAGGAGGAAGTGAACATCCTGCGCGGGATCCTCGCCCGCGTCGACCAGCTCGTCGAGCGGCGGCGATCGTGACCGCCCGCGAACCCGCGCGTCCGGAAGAGGCCGGCGCGATGCCGGCCGGGGAGGGGCCGCCGGCGCCGCGGGCGCGGAAGGGGCGCGCAGTGTGGCGCTTCGGCGGGGCGCCCGTCGACGACCGGCCCGCCGGCGACATCGCCTGCCGCAACTGCGGCGCCGACGCGCCGGGCGCGTATTGCCCGGCATGCGGCCAGGAGACCGCGCTCCGGCTGCCGGGCGCGGGCAGGTTCATGCGCGAGGCGGCCGGGCGCTACGTCGCGTTCGACGGGCGGATGTGGCGCACGCTCTTCGCGCTCCTGCTCCGGCCCGGGTTCCTCACGCGCGAATACCTCGCCGGCCGGCGCAAGCGCTACGTGCGGCCCGCGCGCCTCGTGCTGGTGCTCGCGATCGCGCTGTTCGCGGCGGTGCGCCTCACGGCGGATCCCGACGGCATCGTGAGCTTCGATCGCGAGAGCGCGGATGGCGCCACGGCCGGGGGCAAGGCGGCGGCCGCGCCCGCGCCGACGGGAACGCCGAAAGCCGCGCCCGGGACGCCGAAACCGGCCCCGGCCGCCGCGATCGTCGTCGACGGCGATCCGCTGACGATCGGCGGCGGCGGCGCCGGCCTGCGCATCGACGAGGGGCTCAACCTGCACCTGGTCGGCGTCGATCTCCCGCTGGGAGAGCGCGTCGAGGCGCGCCTGCGGAGCTTCAACGCGCTCGACCGCGAGCAGAAGGCGCGCGAGCTCGTCGCCGGCATGCTCCGCTACGGTCCCTACGCGCTGATCGCGATGCTGCCCGCGTTCGCGCTGCTGATGAAGCTCCTCTACGCGGGCCGCGGGCGGCGCTACCCCGAGCGGCCGCGCCGCTACGCCGAGCACCTCGTCTACGGCGCGCACAACCACGCGTTCGTCGCGCTCGTGGGCACGGTCGCCTTCGCGATCCAGGAACGCCCGCTGACGCTCGCGCTCGTCGCGTGGACGGTCGCCTACCTGCCGTGGTCGATGCACGCGGTGTACGGCGGGCGCTGGTCGGGGGTGTTCGCGCGCGCCGCGGTGGCGGTCGTCGCCTACGCCCTCATCTTCGCGCTCGCGGTGACCGGGCTCCTGCTCGCTGCGGTCGTGCTCCGCTGACGCGTCAGGTGCGGGCGGAGAGCCACGCGAGGATGTCGCGCGCGACTTCGTCGCGCACGTCGTCGAGGAACAGGTGGTGCCAGGCGCCCGGATAGGTCCTGAGCGTCTTGTCGCGCGACCCGGCGAGCGCATGCAGCGCGATCGTGCCGTCGGGAGGCACGACGCGGTCGTCGAGGCCGTGGAGCAGGAGCAGCGGCGCCGCGACGTCGTCCGCGCGGTGCATCACGCGGTCGATCCCGGCGAGCGTCGCGGCGGCGAGCGAGGGCGTGATCCGGCCGACCTGCATCAGCGGGTCGTCGAGGTAGGCGGCGAGGGCGGCGGCGTCGCGCGCGATGGCGAGGACGTCGAGGCCCGGGTCGAACCGGACACGCGGCGCGATGCGGGCGAGGAGGGGCAGGAGCTTCCGCATGACGGGCGAGGCGCCCGACGCGTCGAGGGCGGGCGAGCCCGCGACGACGCCGGCCAGCGATTCGTGCGGGGCGAGCGCGGACGCGATCGCGAGGAGCCCCCCGAGGCTCCCTCCGATCACGAAGACCGGGCGGCCCTCCGCGTCGTCCGCGGCGACCTCGACCGCGCGCGCGACGTCCTGTTCCAGGATCGCGAAATCGCGCGCGTAGAGCCGGGGACCTTCCGACTCGCCGTGGCCGCGCAGGTCGAACGCGAACACCGCGTAGCCGTGCGCGGCGAGCCGCTCGTAGAAGGGGACGTAGGGACGCGCGCGCCGGTGCTCGCCCAGCCCGTGCACGAAGACGACCTGCGCGCGCATGGCGCCGGCGGGCACCCAGCGCTCGGCGGCCAGGCGGATCCCGCCGCCGGAGTCGAACGCCCGCGCCGCCCCGATCACGGCCGGCACCGCGGCGCCCTCAGGTCAGCACGCGGACGAGCCAAAGCGACAGGACCGGGAACGCCACGAGCAGCGTGACGCGCACCGCGTCGGAGACGAGGAAGGGCACGACGCCGCGGAACGTCTCCGCCATCGGGACGTCGCGCGCGAGGCTGTTGATGATGTAGACGTTCATGCCGACCGGCGGCGTGATGAGCCCGATCTCGACGACCATCAGCGCGAGGATCCCGAACCAGATCGCCTTGTCGGTCGCGTCCAGTCCATGGAAGTCCATCCCCATCACCATCGGCAGGAAGATCGGGATCGTGAGCAGGATCATCGACAGGCTGTCCATCAGGCAACCCAGCACGACGTAGATCGCGACGATCACCGCGAGCACCGCGAACGGCGGCCACCCGAGTCCGACGACCCAGCGGGCGAGCTCGCCGGGCATCTGCGTCAGTGCGAGAAAGACGTTGAGCACGTCGGCGCCCAGCAGGATCAGGAAGATCATGCCGGTCGCCTCGGCGGTGCCCGCGAGGCACTCGACGAACGACTTCCAGCGCATGCCGCCGAGCCAGACGGCGAAGAACAGCGCGCCCACGGTGCCGATCGCGGCCGCCTCGGTGGGCGTGAACACGCCGCCGTAGATGCCGCCGATCACCACCACGAACAGCGTCGCCACCGGCCACACCTCGCCGAGCGCGCGGAACCGCTCGGGCCACGTGCGGCGGACGTTGGCGGGGCCCGCGTCCGGCCGGATCCGCACGTAGACCGCGATCGCGATCAGGTAGCCGATCGTCGCGAGGATGCCGGGCACGAACGCCGCCATGAACAGCTTCGCGATGTTCTGCTCGGACAGGATCGCGTAGACCACGAGGACTACGGAGGGCGGGATCAGGATGCCCAGCGTGCCGCCGGCCGCGAGCGCGCCGGTGGCGAGCGCGGGCTGGTAGTTCATCCGGCGCAGTTCCGGCAGCGCGACCTGACCCATCGTCGCGGCGGTCGCGAGCGAGCTGCCGCAGATCGCGCCGAAGCCCGCGCACGCGCCGACCGCCGCCATCGCGACGCCGCCGCGCCAGTGCCCGATCAGCGCGTTCGCCGCGTTGAACAGCGCGCGCGAGAGCCCGCCGCGGCTCGCGAACTGTCCCATGAGCAGGAACATCGGGATCACCGACAGGTCGTAGACCGAGAAGCGCGCCCACGCCGCCGTCTTCAGGTAGTTGAGGAGCGGCGCCCAGCCGGTCATCGTCACGTACCCGGCGACGCCGGTCACGAGCATCGCGATGCCGATCGGCACGCGGACCGCGAGCAGCACGAGCATCGCGCCGAACATCAGGAAGCCGAAGCCGACGCCGCTCACCGCTCGGATCCCGGCAGCGCGAGGACGTCGTCGGGCGCGGCGTCGCGCCGCGCCCAGTGCTGCCAGGCCGTGTAGACGCCGGCCGCGGCGAAGAGCGCGAAGCAGGGGACCATGATCGCGACCGGGATCCAGGTCGGGATCCCGAGGATCGTCGTCTGGTCGTTCGCCTCGGCGAGCGAGAGCGCGCCGACCGCGAGCCGCCACGCGAACGCGGCCGCGCACATCGCGACCAGCGCGGCGCCGAGCGTGTCGAGTCCCGCGCGCACGGCGGGCCGCGAGCGCGCGGTGAAGAAGTCGACGATGACGTGGCCGCCGCGCATCTGCGTGAGCGGCAGGAACGCGGCGACCGCGATCGCGCTGCCGACCTGCACGAGCTCGTAGTCGCCCGGCAGCGGTGCGGAGAAGAGCGCGCGCCCCGCGATCGAGACGAGCGACATCAGCGTGAGCGCCACGAGCACGAGTCCGCCGGCGAGCGCGAACAGCCGCGAGAGCGCGTAGAGCACGCGGCCGGCCGGGTCGGTCGGCGCGCGCTTCAGGAACAGCGGTTCGGCCATCGGCCGGATCGCGCGGACGCGGGCGCGGCGTCGCCGCGCCCGCGCGGCACCCCGAGGGCCGCCGCTACTTCGCCGCCTCGTACTTCTTGATCAGGTCGCGGGCGGCCTGCAGCAGCATCCTGCCGTCGTTTCCCTTCGCCGTGACGTCCTTCGCCCACTCGTCGTCGAGGCTCGCGGTCGCCTTCTCCCAGTTCGCGAGCTCCGAGGCGGGGATCACGTAGAACGTGTTGCCGCGGTCGACCGCGAGCTTGCGCGCCGGCGGTGCGGAGGCGTCCCACTGCCGGCCGAAGGCCTTCGCGGTCGCGATGCCCGAGTTCGCGTCGATCACCTTCTTCAGGTCCGCGGGCAGGCTGTCGTACTTCGCCTGGTTCATCGCCAGCGTGAACACGGCCGTGTAGAGCGCGCGCGCCTTCGGGTCGGTCTCCGAGTGGAACTTCGTGAGCTCGTGGGCCTTGATCGACGGGATCACCTCCCAGGGCAGCAGGTAGCCGTCGACGACGCCCTTCGACAGCGCGTCGGCGAGCGCCGGCAGCGGCATCGCGACCGGCGTCGCGCCCAGCGCCGCGAGGAGCTTGTTCGTCTGGCGCGTCGGGGCGCGCATCTTGAGCCCCCTGAAGTCCGCCATCACCTTGATCTGACGCTCGCGCGTGTGGATGTAGCCGTTGTCGTGCACGTTGACCGACAGCATGTGGATGCCCGGAAATTCCTTCCGGGCGTACTTGTCGAAGTACTCCCACGCCGCCTGGCTCGTCGCCTCGGCCGACGACGACATGAACGGCAGCTCGAAGACCTCCATCAGCGGGAAGCGCCCGGCCGTGTAGCCGGGCAGCGTGAACACGATGTCGGCGATGCCGTCCTTCGCCTGGTCGATCAGCTGGGGCGGCGTGCCGCCGAGCTGCATCGCCGGGTAGATCTGGCACTTGAGGCGGTTGCCGGACTCCTTCGCGATCTTGTCGCACCACGGCGTCAGCAGCGCCGTCGGCGGCATCGCGCCGGGCGGCCAGAAGTGGTGAACCTTGAGCGTGATCTCCTGCGCGGCGGCGGGGAGCGCGGCCGCGGCGAACGCGGCGGCGAGCAGAGTGCGGACGATCGACATGCGGTTCCTCCCGGAGGGCCGGCCGCGGGCGATCCGCCCGGCCGGTCGTGGTCGTGGCCGTCGGCGATGCGACGGTGGCCCGCTAGTCTAGCAAGCGGGTCGGGGGGCCGCCGCATCGCGGAGCCTTGACGCCGGTCGACCACCGGGGCCGCTCAATAGTTGAGTAATTCAATCGGAAATGCGAGAATGCGCCCATGTTCGATCGGCTGAAGGAAGACATCGCGGTCGTGTTCGACCGGGACCCCGCGGCGCGAACCCGGTGGGAGGTGCTGACCTGCTACCCCGGGCTGCACGCGCTCGCGTGGCACCGGGCGGTCGTGCATCCGCTGTGGAACCGCGGGTTCAAGTGGCTCGCGCGCTTCATCTCGCACGTCGGCCGGTTCTTCACCGGGATCGAGATCCACCCCGGCGCGACGATCGGCCGGCGCGTGTTCATCGACCACGGGATGGGGATCGTGATCGGCGAGACCGCCGAGATCGGCGACGACACGACGCTCTACCACGGCGTCACGCTCGGCGGGACCTCGTGGAACAAGGGCAAGCGGCACCCGACGCTCGGCCGCAACGTCGTGGTGGGCGCGGGTGCGAAGATCCTCGGTCCGATCACCATCGGCGACGGCGCGAAGGTCGGTTCCAATGCGGTCGTGGTCCGCGACGTGCCGGCGGGCGCGACAGCGGTCGGCATCCCGGCGCGCATCTTCACGGCCGAGGACGCCGAGCGCCAGCAGAAGCAGGCGGCGAAGATCGGCTTCACGGCCTACGCGATCGGCAAGGACCTCGACGACCCGCTGGTGCAGGCGATCCACAAGCTCCTCGACCACACGGCGACGATCGACGGCCGGATCGACCGGCTGGTCGATCGGTTGAAGGCGGCCGGTGTCGAGTGCCGGGACGACCAGGCCGTCGCCGACGGCTTCGACCCCAAGCAGATCGACCGGACGCTCGGGTGAACTTTCGGCCGGTATAGTTGACTAAATCATTCGGGAATAGTAGGATGTTGATTGTCCGAGGCAATTTCCCGGATTCCCGCAGGGATAATCCGCCCGCTGCCACGCCCCCGGCCCACGAGGAGCGAAGCGGGCACGAACCAAGGGTTTCGTCATGCGCCTGACTACGAAGGGTCGATTCGCAGTGACCGCGATGATCGACGTCGCGATGCACGGAGAGCGCGCGCCGGTCACGCTTTCGGCGGTCTCGGACCGCCAGAAGATCTCGCTGTCCTACCTCGAGCAGCTGTTCGGCAAGCTGCGCCGCCACGGGCTCGTCGAGAGCGTGCGCGGGCCGGGCGGCGGCTACAACCTCGCCCGGGGCCCCGAGACGATCTCGGTCGCGGACGTCATCCTCGCGGTCGACGAGCCGATCGACGCGACCCAGTGCGGCGGCCTCGAGAACTGCCTCGACGACCACCGGTGCATGACGCACGAGCTGTGGTCGGGGCTCAACGCCCACATCTTCACCTACCTGCGCTCGGTGAACCTCGCCGAGCTCGTGCGGCAGCAGGCGTCGCGCGCCAAGGGCGAGACGGTCGTCGTGCACGACCACCGTCCGGCCACCCCTCGCCCGACCGAGCCCGCGACCGCCTGACCGAACCGAGCGGAACGACCATGAAGTTCCCGATCTACCTCGACTACTCCGCCACCACGCCGGTCGACCCGCGCGTCGCCCAGGCGATGATCCCCTGGCTCACCGAGCACTTCGGCAACCCGGCGTCGCGCTCCCACGCGTACGGCTGGGAGGCCGAGGAGGCGGTGGAGAAGGCGCGCGCGCAGGTCGCCGCGCTCGTCAACTGCGATCCGCGCGAGATCGTCTGGACCTCCGGCGCGACCGAGTCGATCAACCTGGCGCTCAAGGGCGCGGCGCATTTCTACAAGGACAAGGGCAAGCACCTCGTCACCGTCAAGACCGAGCACAAGGCGACGCTCGACACGATGCGCGAGCTCGAGCGCGAGGGCTTCGAGGTCACCTACCTCGACGTGGACGCCAACGGGCTCGTGCCCGTCGCCGCGTTCGAGGCGGCGCTGCGCTCCGACACGATCGTCGCGTCGGTGATGATGGTGAACAACGAGATCGGCGTCGTGCAGGACATCCCGGCGATGGGCGAGGTCTGCCGCAGGCGCGGGATCGTCTTCCACGTCGACGCCGCGCAGGCGACCGGCAAGATGCCGATCGACCTGGGCGCGCTCAAGGTCGACCTGATGAGCTTCTCCGCGCACAAGACCTACGGCCCGAAGGGCGTCGGCGCGCTGTTCGTGCGCCGCAAGCCGCGCGTGCGCATCGAGGCGCAGATGCACGGCGGCGGCCACGAGCGCGGGATGCGCTCGGGCACGCTGCCGACGCACCAGATCGTCGGCATGGGCGAGGCGTTCCGGATCGCGAAGGAGGAGATGGCCGCCGAGGGCGAGCGCATCCGCATGCTGCGCGACCGGCTCTGGAAGGGCCTCTCGTCGATCGAGGAGGTCTACGTCAACGGCGACCTCGAGCGGCGCGTCCCGCACAACCTCAACGTCAGCTTCAACTACGTCGAGGGCGAGAGCCTGATCATGGCGATCAAGGACGTCGCGGTGTCGTCGGGGTCCGCGTGCACGTCGGCGTCGCTCGAGCCGTCGTACGTGCTGCGCGCGCTCGGGCGGAGCGACGAGCTCGCCCACAGCTCGATCCGCTTCACCGTGGGCCGCTACACGACGGTCGAGGAGATCGACTACGCGGTCGACCTCATCAGGCGGAAGATCGCGAAGCTGCGCGAGCTGTCGCCGCTGTGGGAGATGCACCAGGAGGGCGTGGACCTGAACAGCGTTCAGTGGGCCGCCCATTGATGGTTATTCCGTCACGGTGGCGGGTCTTGGTCGCAGCGGACGGCGGAGCGTGACGGAATAACTGTCCGGATTCGAGCGTCGGCAGCGCCGACGCTCAATCCGGACCGAGCGGATGGCAATCGAGGCGTTTGGAGAAGATCATGGCTTACAGCGACAAGGTTCTGGATCATTACGAGAATCCGCGCAACGTCGGGTCGTTCGCGAAGGACGACGACGGCGTCGGCACCGGGATGGTCGGCGCGCCGGCGTGCGGCGACGTCATGAAGCTGCAGATCAAGGTCGGCAAGGACGGCCTGATCGAGGACGCGAAGTTCAAGACCTACGGCTGCGGCTCGGCGATCGCGTCGTCGTCGCTCGTCACCGAGTGGGTGAAGGGCAAGACGCTCGACCAGGCGATGTCGATCCGCAACACCGAGATCGCGGAGGAGCTCGCGCTGCCGCCGGTCAAGATCCACTGCTCGATCCTCGCCGAGGACGCGATCAAGGCCGCGGTGGCCGACTACCGCAAGAAGCACGAGACGGCGGAGGCGCCGGCGGGCGAGAAGCTCGCGGCGGAATGACGATGGCGATCACGATCACCGAGAGCGCGGCGAAGCACGTCGCCTCGCAGCTCAAGCGCCGCGGCAAGGGCATCGGCCTGAGGCTGGGCGTCCGCACGTCGGGGTGCTCGGGGCTGGCCTACAAGCTCGAGTTCGCCGACGAGAGGAAGCCCGAGGACGTCGCGTTCGAGTCGCACGGCGTCACCGTCGTGGTCGACCCCAAGAGCCTGCCGTACCTCGAGGGCACCGAGCTCGACTTCGCCCGCGAGGGACTGAACGAGGGCTTCAAGTTCCGCAACCCGAACGTCAAGGACGAGTGCGGCTGCGGCGAGTCGTTCAACGTCTGACCGGCGGCGGGACGCCGCGCCCGCCGTCGCCGATCCCGTTCTCCGGGCCCCGGAGCCCGCTCCGCGCCATCGCATCCCCCGCCGTGCTGGACTTCACGCGCAACCACTTCGAGCTCTTCGGCCTCCCGGCCCGTTACGCGATCGACGCGAACGCGCTCGAGTCGGCCTACCGCGAGCTGCAGCGCACGGTCCACCCGGACCGGCACGCCGCCTCGGACGACGACGCGGCGCGCCGGCTCGCGCTCCAGGCCGCGGCGCGCGTGAACGAGGCCTACCGCACGCTCGCCGACCCGGTCGAGCGGGCGCGCTACCTGCTCGCGCTCGAAGGGGTCGAGGCGTTCGACGCCGCCGACACGTCGCTGCCGGTCGACTTCCTCGAGCGGCAGCTCGAGCGGCGCGAGCGCGCCTCGCTCGCGGGCGACGCGCGCGACGAGGCGTCGCTCGAGGCGCTGCTCGACGAGGTGCACGACGAGGCGCGGGCGACCGAGTCGGCGCTCGCGGCGCTGATCGACGGCGAGCACGCCTACGCCGATGCGCGTCACCGGGTGCGCGAGCTCCGGTTCCTCTCGAAGCTCGCCGAGGACGTCGACGCGATGCTCGCCGAGGCCTCTGCATGAGCGGCCGCGCAGCGGCCAGCCCGGGGGAGGTGAGGCGGCGAGCGACGGGCCGCCCCGAGCTCGCCGTGCCCCCTCCTTCAGGAGGGGGTGTGCGACGCCGCGCAGCGGCTAGCCTGGGGGAGGTTGGGTCATGAGGCGGCGAGCGACGGGCCGCCCCGAGCTCGCCGTGCCCCCTCCTTCAGGAGGGGGTGTGCGACGCCGCGCAGCGGCTAGCCTGGGGGAGGTTGGGTCATGAGGCGGCGAGCGACGGGCCGCCCCGAGCTCGCCGTGCCCCCTCCTTCAGGAGGGGGTGTGCGACGCCGCGCAGCGGCTAGCCTGGGGGAGGTTGGTTCGTGACCCTGCTGCAGATCTCCGAGCCCGACGAGGCCCCCGCGCCGAAGGCGCGGCGCCGCGCCATCGGCATCGACCTCGGCACGACGAACTCGCTCGTCGCCACGGTGCGCGACGACGGCATCGCGATCGTGCTGCCCGACGCCGAGGGCCGGCCGCTGGTCCCGTCGATCGTCCACTACGGCCCTTCGGGCGTCGAGGTCGGGTACGACGCGATGGGCGCGCAGACCCGCGATCCGCAGAACACGCTGGTCTCGGTCAAGCGGCTGATGGGACGGGGACTCTCCGACCTCGCCGACGCGCGCCGCTTCCCGTACCGGTTCGTCGACGCGCCGGGCATGGTGCGCGTGTCGACGCGGTCGGGCGACAAGTCCCCGGTCGAGGTCTCCGCCGACATCCTGCGCGCGCTGCGGGAGCGCGCCGAGCGCGCGCTCGGCGGCCCGATCGAGGCAGCCGTCGTCACGGTGCCCGCGTACTTCGACGACGCGCAGCGCCAGGCGACGAAGGACGCCGCGCGGCTCGCGGGACTTCCGGTCCTGCGCCTCCTGAACGAACCGACCGCGGCGGCCGTCGCCTACGGCCTCGACCACGGCGTCGAGGGCACCTACGCGGTGTTCGACCTGGGCGGCGGCACGTTCGACATCTCGATCCTGAAGCTCACGCGCGGCGTCTTCGAGGTGCTCGCGACCAACGGCGACTCGGCGCTGGGCGGCGACGACTTCGACCATCGCGTGTTCTGCTGGATCCTCGAGGCGGCCAAGGTGCCGCCGCCCTCGCCGGAGGACGCGCGGCTCCTGCTGCTGCACGCCCGCGAGGCCAAGGAGATGCTGACGGGCCACGAGGCGGCGCCGATCGTCGCGACGCTCTCGACCGGGCAGCGCATCGAGCTCTCGCTCACCGCCGCCACGTTCTCGGAGATCACGCGCACGCTGATCGAGAAGACGCTCGCGCCGGTGCGCCGCGCGTTGCGCGACGCGGGGCTGAAGGCGACCGACCTGGACGGCGTGGTGATGGTCGGCGGCGCGACGCGCATGCGCGAGGTGCGCCGCGCGGTCGGCGAGTTCTTCGGCCAGGCGCCGCTCACGAACCTCAACCCCGACGAGGTCGTGGCGCTCGGCGCCGCGATGCAGGCCAACGCGCTCGCCGGCAATCGCGAGCGCGGCGACGACTGGCTGCTGCTGGACGTGATCCCGCTGTCGCTCGGCGTCGAGACGATGGGCGGGCTCGCCGAGAAGATCGTCCCGCGCAACGCCACGCTGCCGGTGACGCGCGCGCAGGAGTTCACGACCTGGCGCGACGGCCAGACCGCGATGGCGATCCACGTCGTGCAGGGGGAGCGCGAGCGCGTCGCCGACTGCCGGTCGCTCGCCCGATTCGAGTTGCGCGGCATCCCGCCGATGGCCGCCGGCGCGGCGCGCATCCGCGTCACGTTCCAGGTCGACGCGGACGGCCTGCTGTCGGTCTCGGCCCGCGAGCAGACCACCGGCGTCGAGTCGTCGATCGCCGTGAAGCCCTCCTACGGCCTGTCGGACGACGAGATCGCGCGGATGCTGCGCGAGTCGTTCGAGCACGCGGCCGACGACATGGCGGCGCGCGCGCTCGCGGAGGCGCGCGTCGAGGCGGACCAGGTGGCGATGGCGACCGACGTCGCGCTGGCGGCGGACGGCGACCTGCTCGCCCCGGACGAGCGCGCGGCGATCGACGCGGCGCTCTCGCACGTGCGGAGCGTCCATGACGGCGACGATGCAGCGGCGCTGCGCGCCGCGGTCGCGCACCTCAACCAGGCGACCGAGGCGTTCGCCGCGCGCCGGATGGACCGCGGCGTGCGTCGGGCGCTCGCCGGCCGCGCCGTCGACACGCTCGCGTAGCGACTTCCCGACCCCGCACCGATGCCCGAGATCGTCGTCCTTCCGCACCCCGAGATCTGCCCCGACGGCGTCACGTTCGAGGGCGAGCCGGGAAGGTCGCTCCTCGACAACCTGCTCGAGCACGGCATCGAGGTCGAGCACGCCTGCGAGAAGTCCTGCGCGTGCACGACCTGCCACTTGATCGTCCGCGAGGGAGGCGCCTCGCTCTCGCCGTCGACCGACGACGAGGACGACCTGCTCGACCGCGCCTGGGGGCTCACGCCGCAGTCCCGGCTGTCGTGCCAGGCGATCGTGGACGCGGAGCGGCTCGTCGTCGAGATCCCGCGCTACACGATCAACTACGCGAAGGAACGCAAGTGAAGTGGACCGACACGCAGGAGATCGCGATCGCGCTCGCGGACGCGCGGCCCGGGGCCGATCCGCGGCGGGTCAACTTCGTCGACCTGCGCGACTGGGTGCTCGCGCTGCCGGGCTTCGACGACGACCCGAGGCACTGCGGCGAGAAGATCCTCGAGGCGATCCAGATGGCGTGGATCGACGAGGTGTAGGCCGGGGTCGGAGCCGGAGGTCTAGGCTGGGGTCGGAGCCGTAATTTTCGCTGTCCGTCCCGCGCATCACGATTCCGGACCGACGCGAAAATTACGGCTCCGACCCCAGCCGCGCCCAGTACGGCGCCTGCATCACGATCAGCGAGTAACCGAGCGCGGCGTTGAGCGCCGCGAGACGCTCGGCCTCGGCGAACGGGCGCCCCCTGGCGCCCGCGAGCACGACCGGCTGCAGCGCCTCCTGGACGATCGTCATCGAGCCGGTGAGGCAGTCGATCGGCACGCCTGCTCCCAGGTGCACCTCGCCGATCCACCAGACCGCCTCCGCGTAGCCGGCGCCGAAATCCGTCCCGAAGAGGCTGCCCACCCAGGCACGGAAGCTCTCGCGCAGGCGCTCCATCCGGCCGGCGAGGAGCGGCCCGACGTCGGGCATCTCGGCGAGTCGGGCGTAGAAGCGGTCGGTCACGAAGTCGAGGCTGGGCTCGACCTCGCGCGCCGTCGCGCGCATCACGGCGATGCGCTCGGCCGTGAGCCCCGAATACGCTTTCGCCCGCGCCGCGAGTCGCGCGTGCCCGACGTCGTGCGCCATGAAGCCGCCGTCTCCCCTTGCTCGCCCGTGCGCGACGACGCGCGCACGGGGCGAAGGGGGAGCGTATCAGCGGGCGCAGCGACGCAACGCGGCGAACGGTCGGTTCTTGACCTGGATCATCTTTTCGCGCGGATCCGCCGTCCGGCGGCATCACGCGAACAGGTTGAGCGCCGCGTCGAGGCCGCCGTGGTCGATCGCGTGGGTCGCCTGCGCGCGGACGACCGGCTTCGCGCGCCACGCGATCGACACGTCCGCGGCGAGCAGCATCGGCACGTCGTTGGCGCCGTCGCCGATCGCCGCGACGATGCCGCCGCGGCGCGCGTGGAGCGCCCGCATGCGCGAGACCGCGTCGGCCTTGCCACGCGCGTCGACGACCTCGCCGACGACGCGCCCGGTCAGCCGGCCGTCCGCGATCTCGAGGACGTTCGCGACGGCGTGGTCGAAGCCCAGGCGCTCGCGCAGCCGCTCGGTGAAGAACGTGAAGCCGCCGGACACCAGCAGCGTCTTCGCCCCGGCCTCGCGCGCGCCGTCGAGGAGCGTCCGCGCGCCGGGCGACAGCTCGAGCCGCTCGCGGTACACGGACGCCAGCGCGTCCGCGGGAACGCCGGCGAGCAGCGAGACGCGCCGGAGCAGGCTCTCGCGGAAGTCGATCTCGCCGCGCATCGCGCTCGCGGTCACCGCCGACACCTGCGCCTTGACGCCCGCGAAGTCCGCGATCTCGTCGATGCACTCGATCGTGATCAGCGTCGAATCCATGTCGAGCGCGAGCACGCGCAGGTCGGCGAGGCGCCGGCCGCGCGGGACCGCCGCGCAGTCGACGCCGGCCGACGCGCAGGCCTCGTGCACGCCGTCGGTGCGCCGCGCGCCGCGCAGGCGCCACGCGTGCACGGTGGCGCCCGGGCGTGGCGGGATCGCCTCGATCGCGTCGGGCTCCGCGAGCGACGCGAGACGGGCGAGGTCGTCGCTCGCGACGGACGGCGCCTGGACGACGATGTCGATCGGCACGGCGGCCATCGCCCTAGCGGCGCGAGCGCGGCGCCGGCGCCTTCTCGCCGCGGGCGAGCGGCTGCGAGACGACCGGGCGTGCGGGGGCCGGCCCGTCGGCGAGCGTGAAGTCGATGCGGCTCTGCTCCAGGTCGACGCGCGCGACGACGACGCGAACGCGGTCGGCGAGCCGGAACACGACGCCGCTGCGCTCGCCGGCCAGCGCGTGCTGCAGCGGATCGAACCGGAAGTAGTCGCGCGGCAGGTCGGTCACGTGGACGAGTCCGTCGACGTTCAGCCCGTCGAGCGTCACGAAGATGCCGAAGCTCGCGACGCCGGAGATCGTGCCCTCGAAGGTCTCGCCGACCTTGTCCTGCATGTACCAGCACTTGAGCCACGCCTCGACGTCGCGCGTCGCGTCGTCGGCGCGCCGCTCGCACATCGAGCAGTGCACGCCGAGCTCGGGCCATCCCGCGCCCGAGGGCTTGTACGGCCTGCCGGCGAGCACCGCTCTGATCGCGCGGTGGACGAGCAGGTCCGGGTAGCGGCGGATCGGCGAGGTGAAGTGCGCGTACGCTTCGTAGGCGAGGCCGAAGTGGCCGACGTTCTCGGGCCGGTACTGCGCCTGCTGCAGCGAGCGAAGCAGCACCGTCTGCAGCAGGCCGAAATCGGGCCGGTCGCGCACGCGGTCGAGGAGCTTCGCGTAGTCCATCGCCGTGGGCGCGTCGCCGCCCGAGAGCGCGAGCCCGCTCGCGCCGAGGAACGCCTTCAGCTGCTCGAGCTTCTCGGGCGTCGGGCCCTCGTGGACTCGGTAGAGCGCGGGGTGGCCGGCCTTCTCGAGGAGGTCGGCGGCGGAGACGTTCGCGGCCAGCATGCACTCCTCGATCAGCTTGTGCGCGTCGTTGCGCGGCGCGGGCACGATCTTCTCGATCTTGCCGTGCGCGTCGAACACGAGCTCGAGCTCGACGGTCTCGAAGTCGATCGCCCCGCGCTTGTCCCGGCCGGTCGCGAGCACGCGGTAGAGCGCGTAGAGCGCCTCGAGGTGCGGCAGCAGCGACCTCGCGCGGGCGTCGGTCGCCGTCGACGGGTCCGAGAGCCAGCGCCACACCTCGTTGTAGGTGAGCCGCGCGCGCGAGTGCATGACCGCCGGGTAGAACCGGTAGCGGCGGATCCCCCCGGTCGCGGTGATCTCCATGTCGGCGACCATGCAGAGGCGGTCGACGTCGGGCTTGAGCGAGCAGAGCTCGTTCGACAGCGCCTCGGGCAGCATCGGGATCACGCGGCGCGGGAAGTACACCGAGGTCGCGCGCTCGCGGGCGTCGCGGTCGATCGCGTCGCCGTCCCGCACGTAGTGCGAGACGTCGGCGATCGCGACGACGAGCCGGAAGCCCTTGCCTTTGCGCTCGCACCACACCGCGTCGTCGAAGTCCTTCGCGGACTCGCCGTCGATCGTGACGAGCGGAATCCCGGTGAGGTCGACGCGGCCCTCGCGGTCGGTGTCCTGCACCTCGCGGGGGAGGCGCTTCGCCGCCGCGGACGCCGCCTTCGAGAACTCGAACGGGAGGTCGTGCTTGCGCAGCGCGATCTCGATCTCGATGCCGGGGTCGGTCGCGCGGCCGAGGACCTCGACGACGCGCGCGATCGGCTCGCGCTCGGCGGTCGGGTACTCGACGATCTCGACGACGACGACGTCGCCGGGCTTCGCCCGGCCGAGGTCCTTCGCCGGGACGATCAGGTCCTGCGCGATGCGCCGGTTCTCGGCGACGACGAAGGACACGCCGCGGTCCTCGTGCAGGCGCCCGACGACCTCGCGGTGCGCGCGCTCGAGCACCTCGACGATCTCGCCCTCCGGGCGGCCGCGCCGGTCGGTGCCGGTGATGCGCACGGTCACGCGGTCGCCGTGCAGCGCCTTGTGCATCTCGCGCGCGGAGAGCGCGACGTCGGGGCCGCCCGCGTCCCGCACGAGGAAGCCGTAGCCGTCGGGGTGGCCCTCGAGCCGGCCGGCGACGAGGTCGAGCTTGGCCGCGATCAGCAGCCGGCCCTTGCGGTCGACGAGGATCTCGCCGCGGTCGTGCAGCGCCGCGACGACGTCGTCGAGGGCGGCCCGGCCCGAACGCTCGAGGCCCAGGCGTTCGGCCAGTTCGGCGGGGGCGAGCGGGACGCCGGCATCGGCGAGCGCCGCGAGGACGGCGGCAGGCGCGGGGGCGGGGGAGGTGGGGCGCTTCTTTGACAAGGGCGAAAAGGCCTTTTAAAATATTATGTTCCGGTCGCCCAGATGGCGGAATTGGTAGACGCACCAGTTTCAGGTACTGGCGGGTAACACCGTGGAGGTTCGAGTCCTCTTCTGGGCACCATAGACGATCGGCGGCCGGCCCGCGAGAGGGCCGGCGGAAGGCCTGGCAGACGCCCGCGCGAGCGGGCGTCGTCGTTTCGGAAGGCCGCTAGCGCGCCAGCCGCGCCTTGAGCTCGTGCGGCCGCAGGTGGTCGTAGACCTCGAACGGCTGGTGGATCCACGGGTTGTCGGGCAGGTAGTCGACGTGGAAGTCCGGCCGGAACACCGAGCAGGCCTTCCACCAGAGCACCGCGCTCTTCAGCGACTCGATGTGCGCGTAGCGCCTCGGCAGCTCGGCGACCACCTTCGCGAGCGTGTGCCCCGAGTCGACCATGTCGTCGACGAGCAGCACGCGGCTGCCGAGCTTCGGCGAGGTCATCGTCATGTGCTCGGCGATCACGAGCTCGCCGCGCACGGTGCCGCCCTCGGCCGTGTACGAGTGCGTCGACAGGATCGCGAGCGGCTTCTCGTAGATGCGCGAGAGCACGTCGCCCACCCGCAGTCCCCCGCGCGCGATGCAGATGATCTGGTCGAACGCGTAGCCCGACTCGTGGACGGCGAGCGCGAGGCGCTCGATCAGCGTGTGGTACTGGTCCCAGCTGACGTGCAGGCTCATGGCGACGTCGTCCCCTCGCGATGTTCGTCGTGGTCGGGTCCCGGCGGCGTGCGGGCTTGGCGCAGCATACCAACTCGGCTACTGCAGGAACGGGTGGCGGATCAGGATCGTCTCGTCGCGGTCGGGGCCGGTCGACACCATCGCGATCGGGACGCCGGTCAGCGCCTCGACGCGCTTCAGGTAGGCGCGCGCGCTGGCGGGCAGCGCGTCGAGCGACTTCGCGCCGACCGTGCTCTCGTGCCAGCCGGGCATCGACTCGTAGACGGGCACGCAGCGCGCGACGGCGTCGGCGCCGGTCGGCACGAGGTCGGCCGGTTTCCCGTCGACCGTGTAGCCGGTGCAGACCTCGATGCGATCGAGGCCGTCGAGCACGTCGAGCTTCGTGATGCAGAGGCCGTTCACGCCCGAGAGCTGCAGCGAGCGGCGCAGCATCGGCACGTCGAGCCAGCCGCAGCGGCGCGGCCGCCCGGTGACCGAGCCGAACTCGTTGCCGCGCTTCGCGAGCCGCGCGCCGGTCTCGTCGAGGAGCTCGGTCGGGAACGGGCCGCCGCCGACGCGCGTCGTGTACGCCTTGACGATCCCGAGCACGTAGTCGATCGCGCCGGGACCGACGCCGCTGCCCGGCGCCGCGGCGCCGGCGATGCAGTTCGAGCTGGTGACGAACGGGTAGGTGCCGTGGTCGATGTCGAGGAGCGCGCCCTGCGCGCCCTCGAACAGCAGCGACTCGCCCCGCGCGCGCGCCGCGTGCAGCATCGCCGCGACGTCGGCGACCATCGGCGCGATCTCGCGCGCGAGCGCGAGCGCCTCGTCGCGCGTGCGCTCGAACGGCACCGGGTCGACCTTGTGGTACTGCGTCAGCACGAAGTTGTGGTAGGCCAGCACGCGCTCGAGCTTCGCCGAGAATCGGTCGGCGTCGAGCAGGTCCTGCACGCGCAGCGCCCGCCGCGCGACCTTGTCCTCGTACGTGGGCCCGATGCCGCGCCCGGTCGTGCCGATCTTGCCGTCGGAGGCGGCGCTCTCGCGCGCCTGGTCGAGCGCGACGTGGTAGGGCATCACGAGCGGGCACGCGGGCGAGATCGCGAGGCGCTCGCGGAGCTTCACGCCGGCGGCCTCGAGCTCGCGGATCTCGGCGAGCAGCGCCGACGGCGACAGCACGACGCCGTTGCCGATGTAGACGCGCACGCCGGGCCTCAGCACGCCCGACGGGATCAGCCGCAGCACGGTCTTCTTCCCGCCGATCACGAGCGTGTGTCCGGCGTTGTGGCCGCCCTGGAAGCGCACGACGCCCGAGGCGCTCTCGGTCAGCCAGTCGACGATCTTGCCCTTGCCCTCGTCGCCCCACTGGGTGCCGATGACGACGACGTTCTTCCCCATGCTCTCCCCTGTCGGGCGTGGCGCGCGCGGCCTTCAGGCCGGGCGCGAGGTGTGGCCGGTCACGTCGGCGAGGTGCCGCAGGTCCAGCGTGAACCCGGTGGCCGGGCGCGCGCGGCCGAACGCCTTGCCGATGCCGTCGTAGCGTCCGCCGTTGCCCAGCGCGCGCGTCTGCCCGGAGGTGAACACCGAAAAGATCGCCCCGTTCTGGTAATGATAGCCGGTGAGGTCGGCGAGATCGACGTGGATCGCGTCGACCGCATCGGCCGCGGTTTGCGCGATCGCCGCGAGCGCCGCGAGCGCGTTCGCGATCGCGGGCGTGTCGGGCAGCCGCGCGCCGGCCTCGTCGAGCACCTCGCGGGCGGGGCCGTAGAGGCCGGGCAGCGCGCGCAGCGCGTCGCGCCACGCGGCGGGCAGCCTCGACGTGAGGTCGTCCACGGCGGGCGCGTCCTTCGCGCGGAGCGCCGCCGACAGGTCGAGGTCCTCCGCCGTGCCCGCGATCCCCGCGCCCGCGGCGAGCGCGCGGTAGACGCCGACGTGGCCGAGGTCGAGGTGCCGGTGGCCGATGCCGATCTCGGCGAGCGACGAGAGCGCGAGGCCGACGACCTCGCGGTCGCCCGCGATGCCGGGCTCGCCGAAGAGCTCGGCGCCGATCTGGACGACCTCGCGCGTGTAGCCGGGGCCGGCGGGCGTCGTGCGCAGCACGCTGCCCGCGTAGCAGAGGCGCGTCACTCCCGGCTCGTTCAGGAGGTGCGCGTCGATGCGCGCGACCTGCGGCGTCGTGTCGGCGCGCACGCCGAGCATGCGGCCGGACAGCGGATCGACGACCTTGAACGTCTGCAGCTCGAGGTCGCGGCCCGTGCCGGTCAGGAGCGACTCGAGGTGCTCGACCAGCGGCGGCTGGACGAGCCGGTAGCCGCGCGACGCGAAGTGGTCGAGCACGCGGCGGCGCAGCGCCTCGATGCGCGCGGCCTCGGCCGGCAGGATGTCCTCGATCGCCTCGGGGAGGATCCACTTACGCATGGTTGAGCACCAGGAAGCCCGCGAGGCCCAGCGCGATCGACGCGAGCCCGATGAACCGGATCTGGCCGTCGCTCATCTCGGTGAGCTTGCGGAACGTCTCGCGCCAGGCGCGCGGCGCGAGGAACGGCATCAACCCCTCGACGACGAGCACGAGCGCGAGCGCCGCCCAGAGGGTGTCCGCCACGCTCGCCGCCCCGGGCGCTACTTCGCGGCGCCGCGCGCGGCGTCCCGGCCGCCGCTCTGCCGGAAGTACCGGAAGAACTCGGAGGACGGGTCGAGGACGAGCACGTCGCCGCGGGTGCGCAGCGAAGCGCGGTAGGCCTCGAGGCTGCGGTAGAACGCGAAGAACTCCGGATTGATGCCGTAGGCGGCCGCGTAGATCGCCGCGGCGCGCGCGTCGCCTTCGCCCTTGACCTTCTGCGCCTGCCGGTACGCGTCCGCGAGGATCACCTCGCGCTGGCGGTCGGCGTCGGCGCGGATCTTCTCGCTCTCGGCGGCGCCCTGCGAGCGCAGCTCGTTCGCGACGCGGCGGCGCTCCGACTCCATCCGCGCGTAGACCGGGCCCACGACGTCGGGCGGCAGCTCGATGCGGCGCAGCCGAACGTCGACGATCTCGGCGCCGATGTTGCGCGCGTCGCCGTCCGCCTTCTGCCGCGTCGCGGACATGATCTGGTCGCGCTGCGTCGAGATCGCCTCGTGCATCGTGCGCTTGTTGAACTCCTCGGCGAGGTTCGATCGCACGGTCTGCGAGAGCCGCCGGCGCGCCGCCTCCTCGTCGCCCTGGACCGACACGTAGAACTTGCGCACGTCGTTGATCCGCCACAGCACGACGAACTCGACGAGCAGCGGCTTCTTCTCGGAGGTCGTGACGCGGTCCGGCTCCGGGATGTCGAGCGTCAGGTTGCGGCGGTCGAAGTACTTGACGTTCTGAACGATAGGCAGCTTGAAGTGCAGGCCGGGCTCGCCGATCACCTCGACGACCTCGCCCAGCTGGAACTTGATCGCGTACTGCGTCTGCGCGACGGTGAACACCGACTGCGACAGCACGAGGATCGCGGCCACGAGGACGGCGAGCAGGGGCATCGTGAATCGCATGGCGTCAGCCTCCCCGCTCGCGGCGCAGCGACTCGCGCGAGCGCTGCGCGTCGAGGGCGGCGGGCGTCTCGGCCGGCGGCGCCGACGCGCGCGGCGCGGCGGCGGACGGCGCGGGCGCCTCGGGCGCCGCCGAGGGCGCGGCGCCCTGCTGGATCAGCTTGTCGAGCGGCAGGTAGAGCAGGTTGCCCGACTTCGGCTCGACGACGACCTTCGAGGTCGACCCCAGCACCGACTGCATCATGTCGAGGTAGAGGCGGTCCCGCGTGACCCCGGGGGCCTTCTGGTACTCGGCGACGATCGAGCGGAAGCGCGCGGCGTCGCCCTCGGCCTTCGAGACGACGGAGGCCTGGTAGCCCTGCGCCTCCTCGAGCAGTCGCGCGGCGGTGCCGCGGGCGCGCGGGATCACGTCGTTCGCGTACGCCTGCCCCTCGTTCTTCAGGCGCTCCCGGTCCTGGCCGGCCTTGACCGCGTCGTCGAACGCCGCCTGCACCTTCTCGGGGGGCTGGACGTTCTGCAGCGTCACCTTCTGGACCAGCACGCCGGTGCGGAAGCGGTCGAGCATGTCCTGCAGGAGCTTCTCGGTGTCGCGCGCGATCTGCTCGCGGCCCTCGTAGAGCGCGAAGTCCATGTTCGCGCGGGCGGTGACCTCGCGGATCGCGGACTCGGCCGCCCACGCGACGATCAGGTCGGGCTTGCGGTTCTGGAAGACGTAGTCCTCGGCGTTCTTGATGTTGTACTGGACCGCGAACTGGATGTCGATGATGTTCTCGTCGTAGGTCAGCATCACCGCCTCGCGGTCGACGCGGTTCTTCGGCGAGTTCCGGTAGCCGATCTCGATCGTCTTGACCTGCGAGAAGTCGACGAGCTCGACCGACTCGATCGGGAACGGGAAGTGCCAGCGGGGGCCCGGCAGCGTGGTCTCGGTGAACTTGCCGAAGCGCGTCACGACGCCGCGGCGGCCCTCGTCGACGATGTAGAAGCCGCTCGCGAGCCAGACGATCAGCACGAGCGCGACGAGGAGCCCGGCGCCGGACAGCGGCAGGCCCATCCGCGGCGGCCGCGGCTCGCCCGGCGGCGTCTCGCCGCCTCCGCGCCGCCCGAACATGTCGGACAGCCGGCGGTTGACGTTGCGCCAGATCTCGTCGAGGTCGGGCGGTCCGCCCGAGTTACCGCCTCGCTTGCCCCATTGGGGATCGTTGAGCGACATGCGTTGTACGGAGTCCTGCGGAAGGTGCCGCCGGCAGGCGCCGGGGGCGGGTCGGGCGGTTGAGGGCGATGGACGGGTCAGGGCTCCGGGCCGAGCGCCGCCGGTTCGTCGGCGCGCGCCGGGCCGGCCGGGAACCGCTCGGCCAGCGCGGAGACGAGCTCCGCGCAACCCTCCCCCGTCAGCGCACTCAGGCGCACCGTGCGAATCGTACCATAGGCGTCCCGCTCGACCCCCGGGGCGACGTGTGCCGCGTCGATCTTGTTCAGCACGACGAGCTGCGGGACCCGGTCGGCGCCGATCTCGGCGAGCACGCGCCCGACGGCCTCGGCCTGCTCGTCGCGGTCGGGGGCCGACGCGTCCACGACGTGCAGCAGGAGGTCGGCCTCGGCCGCCTCCGAGAGCGTCGCCCGGAACGCGGCGACCAGGTCGTGCGGCAGGTCCCGGATGAAGCCGACCGTGTCGGACACGACGATCGCGTCGGCGCCCGGCACGTGGAGGCGCCGCAGCGTCGTGTCGAGCGTCGCGAACAGCTGGTCGGCGGCGTACACGCGCTCGCGGACGAGCCGGTTGAACAGCGTCGACTTGCCGGCGTTCGTGTAGCCGACGAGGGCGACGGTGCGGACGCGCGCGCGCTTGCGCGTGCGCCCCTGCACGCCGCGCGTGACCGCGACGCGCGCGAGGCGCTCCTTCAGGATCTTCACGCGCCGCGCGATCAGCCGCCGGTCCGTCTCGAGCTGCGTCTCGCCGGGGCCGCGCAGCCCGATGCCGCCCTTCTGCCGCTCGAGGTGCGTCCAGCCGCCGACCAGCCGCGTCGACAGGTGCGCGAGCTGCGCGAGCTCCACCTGCAGCTTGCCCTCGGCGCTGCGCGCGCGCTGCGCGAAGATGTCGAGGATGAGGCTTACCCGGTCGACGACGCGGCAGGCGAGCGCCTGCTCGAGGTTGCGCTGCTGCACGCCGGACAGCGCGTGGTCGAAGATCACGAGCTCGGCGCCCTCCGCCTCGCGCAGGCGCTTCACCTCGTCGACCTTGCCGCGCCCGGCGAAGAGCGCGGGATCGGGCGCTGGGCGCCGGCCCGTCACGCGGCCGACGACGGACGCGCCCGCCGAGGCGGCGAGCGACGCGAGCTCGTCCAGGCCCGCGTCGGCCCGCTTCGATCCGATCGCGAGCCCGACGATGACGGCGCGCTGGCCGCCGGCCGGGCGATCTGGCATGCGTGGTCGGACGGGCGCGACGCCGGCGGCTTCATCCTCCCGCCGGCGGCCGCGGAGCGGGAGCGTCAGCTCTCCTGCTCGGCGCCGTGGTTGTGGTGCGGCATCGACACCGGCCGCGACGGCACGACCGTCGAGATCGCGTGCTTGTACACCATCTGCGTCACGGTGTTCTTGAGCAGCACGACGTACTGGTCGAACGACTCGATCTGCCCCTGGAGCTTGATGCCGTTGACGAGGTAGATGGACACCTGCACGTGCTCCTTGCGCAGCGCGTTCAGGAACGGGTCTTGTAGCATTTGCCCTTTGTTGCTCATCGTTGCTCTCCGAGGTCGTTTGCCGGTCGCCGTCCGCGGGCGCGCCGGCGGGGGCATCCCCCCCGATCCCGCGCACGGGCGTTCAGCGGCGTCCGGGGGTGTCGGCGTAGGGGTTGACACCCGCCTTGAATTGTATCCTAAGCGGCGTGCCCCGCAGTTTGAACGCGTCGGCGAAGAATCGTTCCAGGTAGCGCCGGTAGGCGTCCGGGACCTTCGAGAGCGACGTGCCGTGGATCACGACGACCGGCGGGTTGCTGCCGCCCTGGTGCGCGTAGCGGAGCTTCGGACGCACCATGCCGGCGCGCGGCGGCTGCTGGCGCTCGACGGCGAGCTGCAGCGCGCGCGTCAGGCGCGGCGTCGGCAGCTTCGCCATCGCCGCCGCGTACGCGGCGTCGATCGCGGCGAGCAGCCCCGCGAGCCCGCGGCCCTCGCGCGCGGAGATCGCGAGCTGCGCCGCGAAGTCGAGGAAGGCGAGCTTGCGCGCGATCTCGCGCTTCGTCTCGTCGCGCCGCTCGGGCGAGGCGGCGTCCCACTTGTTGATCGCGACGACGAGCGCCCGTCCCGCCTCGAGGATGTGGCCGGCGAGGTGCGCGTCCTGCTCGGCGACGCCGTCGACGGCGTCGAGCAGCAGCACGACGACGTTCGCGTCCTCGATCGCCTGCATCGTCTTGATGACCGAGAACTTCTCGATCGTCTCGACCACCTTGCCGCGGCGACGCACGCCCGCCGTGTCGACGAGCGTGTAGCGCCGACCGCCGCGGTCGAAGTCGAGCGCGATGGCGTCGCGCGTCGTGCCCGGCTCGTCGAAGGCGATCACGCGCTCCTCGCCCAGGAGCGCGTTGACGAGCGTCGACTTGCCGACGTTGGGCCGCCCGACGATCGCGACGCGGATGCGGCCGTCGAGCTCCGCGCCCGGCTCGGGCGCCGCGCGCGCCGGGACCTGCGCGAGCGCGATCTCGACGAGCTCGCGGACGCCCTCGCCGTGGGCAGCCGAGATCGGCAGCGGCTCGCCGATCCCGAGCTCGTGGAACTCGGCCGCCGCGGTCGCCGCGGGCAGCCCCTCGCTCTTGTTGACCGCGAGCACGACCGGCCGGCCCGAGCGCCGCAGCAGGTCCGCGATCCGGCGGTCCTGCGGCGCGAGCCCGTCGCGGCCGTCGACGAGGAACACGACGACGTCGGCCTCGGCGATCGCCGCCTCCGCCTGCCGCGCCATCTCGCGCAGGATGCCTTCCTTCGCGACCGGCTCGAAGCCGCCGGTGTCGACGACGAGGAACTCGCGGTCGCCCGCGCGGGCGCGCCCGTAGTGCCGGTCGCGCGTGAGCCCCGGGTGGTCGTGGACCAGCGCGTCGCGCGACCGCGTCAGCCGGTTGAACAGCGTGGACTTGCCGACGTTGGGGCGTCCGACGATCGCGACGGTCGGGAGCATGGCGCGGTCCGCCGTCGCCCGGCCGTCAGCGCGCGCGCACCGAGAACAGCGTGCCCGCGGTCGACTGCCAGGCGGCGCCGCCGATCGTCGCGATCGGCTGCGAGGACGGCGCGCTGCCGTCGGTCGCGAGCCGGCCGACGTACGCCCCGTTGATCGGCGAGATCAGGTGCAGGTAGCCCTCGACGTCGACGACGCCGACGTAGTCGCCGACGATCTGCGGCCCGCCGATCTTGCGCTGCGCGAGCTTGTCCTGCTTCCACACCGACGCGCCGGTCGATCGGTCGAGCGCGTGCACGGCGCCGGCGTCGTCGGTCACGTACAGGTACTTCGCGTCGACCGCGATGCCGCCCAGGCTGCCGATGTCGCGCGACCACACGGGCGTCCCGCGCACGACGTCGAAGCAGGCGGTGCGCCCCTGGTAGGCGGCGGCGCACGCCGCGCGCGCGTCGACCGTCGGCAGGCTCGTCACGTCGGCGATGCGCTCGAGCTCGGTCGAGCCCTTCGGCGTGGCGACCGCGGCCTCCCAGCCCACCGCGCCGGTCGCGAGGTCGAGCCCGACGAGCCGGCCGCCGGCCGTGCCGAAGAACAACGCCCCGCGCTCGATCACCGCGCCCGCGTAGTTGCGCACGATGAGCGGCGGATTCGTGCGCTGGTAGACCCAGCGCGTCGAGCCGTCCTTCGCCGCGAGGCCGTAGACGCGGCCATCGCCGGAGAACACGACCACGACGCCTTCCGCGGTCCTGGGCGGCGAGATCACCTCGCTCGCGACCTTGACCGCCCACAGCTGCTTGCCGTCGGTGTCGAACGCGATCACGTCGCCCTTGTCGGAGCCGACGACGACGATCGACGCGTCGGCGCCCACGCCCGCCGACAGCGTCCGTCCCGCGCTCGCGCGCCAGACCGCGCGTCCGGTCGCCGGGTCGAGCCGCATCACGGTGCCGTCGGTGGCGGCAACGTAGATCGCGTCCGGCGTCGCCTGCGGCGCGAATCCGGGCGCGGCGGCGCCGACCTGGACCTGCCAGGCGATCGACGCCGTCGCGCTGGGGGAGAGCTCGGGCAGCGGGCCCGGCGACTTGCTGCTGCCGGTGAGCCACGCGAGCGAGGGCGCCGGGATCGACGGCATCCACGAGGGAAGCGACGAGCAGCCGCCCGCGCCGAGCGCGAGCGCCAGCGCGGCGATCCGCAGCGGCCCGCGCGCTGTCATGGCTTGGCGGCGGGCTGGCCTGCGGCCGGCGGCGCCGACAGCGCCTTGCCGATCGGGTCGGCGTCCTTCGCGGTCGCGACGGTGGCGCCGCCCATCGAGTCGAGCTTCACCTGGACGAACTGGCGGTACGCGGTCTTCGCGTCGATCTTCGCGAGCGCGGCCTGGTAGGCGGCGCGCGCCTCGTCGCGCCGGCCGGCCGCCGCGAGCGCGTCGCCGCGCAGGTCGGCGTAGAGGCCGGCGTACGCGTCCGCGTGCTTCGCGTCGAGCACCTTGAGCGCCTCGTCGTACTGCTTCTCGTCGACCAGGACCTCGGCCAGCCGGAAGCGCGCGATCTGCTTCAGGTCGTCGTCGTCCGCACGGTCGACGACCCAGGTGAGCTGCGCGCGGGCGCCGGCCTTGTCCCCGTCGGCCCACAGCTGCTTGGCCCGCAGGAGCGCGGCGCGCGGCGCATAGCCGGTGCCCGCGTACTTGTCCGCGAGCGTCGCCATCGCGTCCTTCGCCTTGGCGGCGCCCTCGCCCGGCGAAGCCGACTGGACGGCTGCGTAGAGCGCGCTCGCGGCCTCCGCGCTGCTCGCCTTCCACCAGCGCCAGCCCTGGACCGCCACGATCACCGCCGCGACGGCGACCGCGATCCACGTGACGAGCGTGCCCCAGCGCGCCCACCACGCCTTCAGGTCCTCGATGCTTTCCTGTTCCTCGAGATCGTAGACGGCCATCTTGTTCCTCTTCAGTCCGCGGCGCCTCGGGGCGCCGCGCGGGTCAGTGCCTGGACGAGGTCGCGCTCGGCGACGGTCCGCTGCTCGCCGGGCTCGCGCAGCGGCTTGACGGACACGGTGCGCGCGGCGACCTCGTCCTCGCCGACGAGAAGCGCGTAGCGCGCGCCGCTCGCATCGGCCTTCTTCATCTGCGACTTGAAGCTGCCGCCCCCGGCGTGGACGATCGCGGCGTGCCCCGCGTCGCGCAGCGCCTCGGCGACGCGGTGCGCGAGCGCGGCCGCGGCGTCGCCGGCGTGCACGACGTAGGCGAGCGGCGCGTCCGACGCCGCGACGCCGGCGCCCTGCAGCAGCAGGATCATGCGCTCGACGCCGATCGCGAAGCCGCAAGCCGGCGTGGGCTTCCCGCCCAGCGCCTCGAACAGGCCGTCGTAGCGGCCGCCGCCGGCGACCGTTCCCTGCGCGCCCAGCCGGTCGGTGATCCACTCGAACACGGTGCGGTTGTAGTAGTCGAGGCCGCGGACGAGCCTCGCGTCGACGGTGAACGCGATGCCGGCCGCCGCGAGCGCGTTCGCGAGGCCGTCGAAGTGCGCGCGCGACTCGGGGCCGAGGCGGTCGACGAGCCGCGGCGCCCCGGCGATCATCGCCTGCATCGACGGCGTCTTGCTGTCGAGGATGCGCAACGGGTTCGCGTGCAGCCGCCGGCGGGCATCCTCGTCGAGGGCGTCGAGGTGGCGCTCGAAGTACGCGATCAGGTCGGCGCGATGCGCGCGTCGCTCGTGCGCGTCGCCGATCGAGTTGATCGAGAGTCGGACGCCGTCGGCGACGCCCAGCTCGCGCCACAGCCGCGCGAGCATCGCGATCTGCTCCGCGTCGACGTCGGGGCCGGGGAAACCGAGCGCCTCCACGTCGAACTGGTGGAACTGCCGGTAACGGCCCTTCTGCGGCCGCTCGTGGCGGAACATCGGCCCCGCGAGCCAGACGCGCTGCGGCCGCTCGTAGCAGAGGTTGTGCTCGATCGCGGCGCGCACGATGCCCGCCGTCGCCTCGGGGCGCAGCGTCAGGCTCTCGCCGGACAGCCGGTCGTCGAACGTGTACATCTCCTTCTCGACGACGTCGGTGTGCTCGCCGATGCCGCGGACGAAGAGGGCGGTCGGCTCGACCATCGGCACGCGCAGGCTCCGGTAGCCGTAGCGCGAGAAGACCGAGCGCGCGGCGTCCTCGAGGCGCTGCCAGAGCGCCGCCTCGTCCGGCAGCACGTCGTTCATGCCGCGGACGGCCTGCAGCGGCGCGACCTTGGGGCGCGCGGGCGCGGTGGCGGGGGGGACGGCGCTCACGGCAGGGGTGCCCCCCGCCTTGTCGCCCGCGCCCCGGCCAACGGCCGTGCGGCGCTCCGTACCTCGGCGCGGAGACGCGTATCGCGTCGCCGGTTCGCGTGGCGTTCCATCGTCAGTCGAGCCGCACGCGGGCGACGTTCTGCCTCGCCTGCGCGGCAATGTCGAGCGGCTTGCCGCGCCACGACGCCTCGACGCCGGCGGCGTTGCCGACGACGATCTCGCCGGGCGGCGAAACGCCGATCTCGCGCGTCGCGCCGTCGTTGCCGGTCATCGACAGCACGACGTTGCCGGTCCGGTCCCGGACCTCGACCCACGACGTGCCGCGGAAGCGGAGCGCCAGCTGATTGCCGGACGCCGTGGCCGGAACCGCGGCCGGGGCGGGCGGCGCCGGCGAGGATGGCACGGTCGCCGAGGGCGCCGCAGGCTGGACGGCGGGCGGCGCGCTCGCCGGGGCGTCGCCGGCTGTCACCGGGTTGGGCAGCGGCGTCGACGTCGTCCCGGGCTCCGTCATTGCCGACATTCCGGCGGGCGCGCCGGACGCGGGCGGCTCGGTCGCCTGCGCAGGCGGGTTCGCCGGGACCGGAACCGTGGGCGCGGCCGGCGCAGGCGGGCGCGAGAACTCGTAGAGCGCCGCGATCGCGACGATCGCGGCGAGCACCAGCGGGATCGCCCACTTGCCGGTGCCCGCGCGCGGGGCGTGCTCGGTCGGCAGCTCGCCGATCGCGCGCGTCGTCGCGGCGAGCGTGGGCCGGTCGAGCGCCGCGGTGGCGCCCTCGCCGGGCAGCGCCGCGAGCGTCGCGTCGACGTCGAGCTTGAGCAGGCGCGCGTAGTTGCGCACGAACCCGCGCACGAACGTGCGCCCCGGGAGGCTCGCGTAGTCGTCGCGCTCGATCGCCGTGACCTGCCGGGGCGCGAGCTTGAGCTGCATCGCGACGTCGTCCAGCGTGAGGCCCGCCGCCTCGCGCGCTCGCGCGAGGATCGCGCCGGCCGTCGGCGGCGCGGCGGCTTCCGCGGCCGCGCCGGCGTCCGGGAGCCCGGGCAGCGCGTCGTCCGTCACTCGCACGCTCCGGTCGGAATCGCGCGCGCCTCGGCGCTGTTCGGATAGCGGTTCTTGAGCTGCGTCACGTACGACTGCTCGGCCTGCGAATCGCTGAGCCGCCGCTCGATGCACATGCCGAGATAGAGCGCCTCCGGCGGCGGCGCCGTCTGCGCCATCACCAGGCGCATCAGCGCGCGCGCCTCGTCGACGCGCCCGCCGCGGTAGGACAGCAGCGCGAGGTTGTAGGCGGCGACCGGGTTGCCGGGCTTCAGCGCGAGCGCGCGGCGCAGGTACTGGTCGGCGGCCGCCGTGTCGCCGGCCGCGGCGCTGCACTTGCCCGCGTTGATCAGCGCCGTCTCGGGCGTCTTGTAGAGCGGATTGCGGAGCGCCGCCTCGAACTCGGCGATCGACTCGCGCGGCTTCCCGTGCGTGCACAGGTACCAGCCCCAGTTGTGGCGGATCTCCGAGTCGGTCGGCGCGAGGTCGAGCCCGCGCCGGAAGTATTCCTCCGCCTTCCTCTCGTCGCCGAGCTCCGTGTAGACGAGGCCGTAGACGTTGTAGATCTGCGGGTAGGTCGGGTCGAACTTGATCGCCTCGGCGAGCTCCTCGAGCGCGACGTCGTACTGGCCGCGCTCGAAGTAGCCGGCGGCGAGCTCGGTGCGCAGCTCCGCCTTGTAGCGCGGCGTCGCCTCCTCCTGCTTGATCAGCGGCATCGCCTGCGGCTGCTGCTGGGGCAGCTCCGGCTTGAGGGGCTTGGACTCGCAGCCGGCCAGGAGCGCGACGGCGAGCGCGGCGGCGAACGGGACGAGGCGCATGGGTCGGGGCGTCGGGACCAGGGTCAGTGGGAGCGGGCGGCGGCCGCGCGCGCGGCGAGCGGGCGCGTCACGCGGTTCTTCACGCGGCCGGCGAGCTGGCCGCACGCGGCGTCGATGTCGTCGCCGCGCGTCCTGCGGATCGTCGTGACGATGCCGGCGTCCATCAGCCGACGCTGGAACGCCAGGATGCGCCCGCGCGGGCTCACCGAGAACCCGCTGCCCGGGAACGGGTTGAACGGGATCAGGTTGAACTTGCACGGCACGTCGCGCACGAGCCGCACGAGCGCCTCCGCGTGCGCGGGCGAGTCGTTCACGCCGTCGAGCATCACGTACTCGAAGGTGACGAAGTCGCGCGGGGCGACCTCGAGGTAGCGCCGGCACGCGGCCATCAGGTCGGCGAGCGGGTGGCGCCGGTTGACCGGCACGAGCCGGTCGCGCAGCGCATCGTCGGGCGCGTGCAGGCTCACCGCGAGCGCGACCGGGCACTCGGCGGCGAGCCGGTCCATCTGCGGCACGAGGCCCGAGGTCGACACGGTCACGCGCCGCCGCGAGAGCCCGTACGCGTTGTCGTCGAGGAAGAGCTTCAGCGCCGGGATCACGGCGTCGAGGTTCGCGAGCGGCTCGCCCATCCCCATCATCACGACGTTGGTGACGGGTGCCCGCCCCGCTTGAACCCAGGGCCCCGACACGCCCTCGGCGAGCAGCGTGCGGTCGGCATGCCAGAGCTGGCCGACGATCTCGGTCGTGGTCAGGTTGCGGTTGAAGCCCTGCCTGCCGGTCGAGCAGAACGCGCAGTCCATCGCGCAACCGGCCTGCGACGAGATGCAGAGCGTGCCGCGGTCGTCCTCGGGAATGTAGACCGCCTCGACGGCATTGCCGACGCCGACGTCGAACAGCCACTTGCGCGTGCCGTCGGAGGCCGTGGTGTCGCGGATCACGGGCATGCCCGTGATCACGGTGTCCGCCGCGAGCTTCGTCCGGAGCGCCTTCGCGAGGTCGGTCATCGCCTCGACGTCGCCCGCGAGCCGCTGGTGCAGCCAGCGCGAGACCTGCCGCGCCCGGAACGGCTTCTCGCCGATCCCGGCGAAATACCGCTCGAGGCCTTCGGGGTCGAGGCCGAGGAGGTTGACGGGCACGGCGGCGTCCGGGCTCCGCGGGTTACCGGCCGTGGATCTGCGAGGCCGGGAAGAAGTACGCGATCTCGACGGCCGCCGTCTCCGGCGCATCGGAGCCGTGCACGGCGTTCGCGTCGATCGATTGGGCGAAGTCGGCGCGGATCGTGCCGGGGGCGGCCTTCTTCGGGTCGGTGGCGCCCATCAGGTCGCGGTTCTTCGCGATCGCCCCCTCGCCCTCGAGCACCTGGATCATCACCGGCCCGGAGGTCATGAACGCGACCAGGTCCTTGAAGAACGGCCGGGCCTTGTGCACCGCGTAGAAGCCCTCGGCCTCGGCCTGCGAGAGCCACGCCATCCGGGCGGCGACGATCCTGAGGCCCGCCTTCTCGAACCGGGCGTAGATCTGCCCGATGACGTTCTTCGCGACGGCATCCGGCTTGATGATGGACAGGGTGCGTTCGACGGCCATACCGATGCTCCAGATGGGGATAAATGCGAGGAAATTCAAAATTATAACACCCGCGCGCCACTCCGGCGCCCGGGGGCGGGGCGCGCCGCCGCTGCCCGGCGCGGGAAGGCGTCGGGGCGAAGGCGGCCCTGGGCGCGTCCGCCCGGACGCCGGGGCGGCGTCCGGGGCGGGACGGGGCCCGGTCACATCATGCCGAGCGACTTCGGCAGCCAGATCGAGAGCGGCGGCCAGTAGGTGACGGCCACCAGGAAGACGAGCATCGTGAGGAGCCAGGGCCAGACCGCGACGGTGAGCTCGGTGATCCCCATCTTGGTGATGCCGGACGCGACGTAGAGGTTGAGGCCCACCGGCGGGTGGCACATCCCGACTTCCATGTTCACGACCATCATGATGCCGAAGTGGACCGGGTCGATGCCGAGCTTCATCGCGACCGGGAAAAGGATCGGCGCCATGATCAGCACGATCGACGAGGGCTCCATCACGTTGCCGGCGAGCAGCAGCACGACGTTGACGAACAGCAGGAACGCCACCACGCCGAGGCCCTTGTCGAGCATCCACGCCGCGAGCTGCTGCGGAATGTTCTCCGACGTCATCAGGTAGCTGAACATCACGGCGTTCGTGATGATGTAGAGCAGCATCGCGCTCATGTTGGCCGAGTCGAGCAGGACCTTCGGCACCTTCGAGAGCGGCATGTCCTTGTAGACGAAGATCGCGACGAAAAACGCGTAGACCGCGCTCATCGCGGCGGCCTCGGTGGGCGTGAAGATCCCCGAGTAGATCCCGCCGATGACGACGAGGATCAGGAGCAGCCCCCAGATGCTCTCGCGGAACGCGCGCAAGCGCTCCGCCATCGTCGCGCGCGGCTGGCGCGGATAGTCGTTCTTGCGCGCGCGCCACCAGGTCGTGAGGCCGAGGAGCGCGGCGAGCGCGAGGCCGGGAATGATACCGGCGATGAACAGCGCGCCGACCGAGGTGTTGGTCGCGACCGCGTACATCACCATCACGATCGACGGCGGGATCAGGATGCCGAGCGCGCCCGACGTCGTGATCACGCCCGCACCGAAGCGGGCGGGAAAGCCCTGCTTCACCATTGCCGGCAGGATGATCGATCCGATCGCGACGACCGTCGCCGGCGAGCTGCCCGAGACCGCCGCGAACAGCGCGCAGGCCATGACGCCGGCGAGGCCCAGCCCGCCGTGCCAGTGGCCGACCATCGCGGTGGCGAAATTGATCATCCGCCGCGCGACGCCGCCGTGCGTGAGGAAGTTGCCGGCGAGGATGAAGAACGGGATCGCCATGATCTCGAACTTCTCGATGCCGGTGAAGAGCTTGAGCGCCACCGACTCGATCGGGACCTGGGTCATGAAGAACAGGTACGTGAGCACGGTGAGGCCGAGCGAGATCGAGATCGGCATCCCGGTCAGCATGAGGCCGAACAGGAGCGCGAAGATGATCCAGGGATTCGCGACCGGGACGCCGGCGAGCTTGAGCGCGACCGGGACCGCGATCAGCAGGATCGGAATCAGCGCGGGCCAGCGCGGCGCGTCGGGGCCGGGGGCGGCGGCGGCGGTGCTCATCGTCCGCCCTCCTTCAGGCCGGCCGGGTGCAGGTTGTCGGCCATTCCGTAGGGGTTGATGTCCTCCATGCCCTCGACGTGCGAGACGTCGTGGTGCGGCAGGTCGCCGGTCTTCCAGAACGACCACGCGACCTGCAGGAAGCGGAAGCACATCAGGTACGAGCCCAGCGGAATGCACGCGTAGACGATCCACTTGGGCAGCTCGAGGTCGGGCGACACCGAATCGGTGTGGGCGATGTCCCAGACGAAGGTCGCACCCAGCGTGCCGACGACGGCGGTGAACAGCGCGCCGGCCAGCAGCCCGAACGTCACGTAGAGCTTGCGCGTGTCCGGCGGCAGCCGGTTGATCATCACGTCGACGCCGACGTGGATCC
Source organism: Burkholderiales bacterium (assembly GCA_046347845.1). Lineage (GTDB taxonomy): Bacteria > Pseudomonadota > Gammaproteobacteria > Burkholderiales > Casimicrobiaceae > VBCG01. The sequence continues at coordinate 89,817 of JAXMFH010000008.1, forward strand.
CGGTTCGCACGCCGTAGGCGGCGCCGAACTTCGCCATCCACACGAACATGTAGATGCAGAGCTCCTGCGCCCAGGAGAGGTCGATCTTGAGCAGCGCGTCCTGCAGGACCGGGATCGGCGTCCCGGCCGCGTAGCGGTGCACGACCGCCACGAAGATCAGGAGCGTCGCCGCGCCCATCAGGAACGCGATCAGCCACTCCTCCAGACGGTCGAGAAACCGCATCGAGCCTCCCCCGCTTGTCGCGTCGGCGGGGCGCGGAACGCGCCCCCTGCCCGCGGCGGCTGCGATCGGTCCGGAAGCAGCGGGCGCGGCTTCCGGACCGGAACCGTTACGGCTTGAAGCCGGTCGCCTGGTAGACCTGCTGCAGCATCTCCTTCCCGACGCGCGACTCGTTCTCCTTGTGCACCGGAAGGAGCGCCTTCTTCATCTGCGCCTTCTCCTCCGGCGTCAGCGTGAGGATCTGCGTCTTGCCGCTCTTCCTCACCGCCTCGAGGGCGTCGTCGTTCTCCTTCTTCGCGATCTCGTTCGCGTACTTGGTCGCGTCCTTCATCGCGCCCTCGAGCGTCGCGCGGATGTCGGCGGGCAGCCCCTCCCAGAACTTCTTGTTGGCGATCACCGCGTACTCGATCACGCCGTGGTCGGTGAGCGTCAGGTATTTCTGCACCTCGTGCATCTTCTGCGTGTAGAAGTTCGACGGCGGGTTCTCGGTGCCGTCGACCACGCCGGTCTGGAGCGCCTGGTAGACCTCGGAGAACGCCATCACCTGCGGGATCGCGCCCAGCGCCTTGATCTGGTCGCCCAGCACCTTCGAGCTCTGGATCCGCATCTTGAGGCCCTTGTAGTCGGCCGGGACCTTGAGCGGCTTGTTCGCGCTGAAGTCCTTGAAGCCGTTGTCCCAGAACGCGAGGCCGACGATGCCCTTGCCGTCGAGCTTCTGGAACAGCGCCTTGCCGACCGGACCCTCGGTGACCTTGTGGAGCTCGTCGAAGCTGTCGAACATGTACGGCAGGTCGAACACCTCGAACTCGCGCGCGCCGAGCGGGCCGAACTTCGCGACCGACGGGGCGAGCATCTGCACCGAGCCCAGCTGCAGGGCCTCCATCTCCTCGCCGTCCTTGAACAGCGAGCTGTTCGGATAGACCTCGACCTTCACGCGCCCCTTGGTGCGCTCCTCGGCGAGCTGCTTGAAGCGCTCGGCGGCCTTGCCCTTCGGCGTGTCGACGGCGACGACGTGGCTGAACTTGATGACGATCGGCTGCTGGGCGGCGACCGGGACGGCGAAGGCGAGCGCCGCGGCGAGGGCGGCGGCCAGGATCGGGCGTGCGGACATCGGGAGACCTCCATTCGGTTGGGACGGCCCGGGCTTCGGGGCGGCGGCGCCCCGGTCCTCTTGTGCGGCTGACGCGCATTCTAGCCCCGGTCGAGCCCGGCCGGGGCGCGGCCCGACCGCCGCGCTAGAATCGCCCGCGTCGCGTGCGGGAAGATCCCCGGGGCGCGGCTCCCGCGACCGGCGCAGACCGGTCCGGGACGGCGCCGGGAGGCGCGCCGTGCTCGATCCCGGCGGGAGCGAGCCCGGCGGGCCGGCCTCCGGCGCGATGGGATCCCTTTCCTGGAGGAAGTCGATGAAGCTCGGAATCGCCGCGGCGCTCGCCGCCCTCGCGCTCGCCGCTCCCGCGGCGCACGCCCAGTACCCGACCAAGCCGGTCACGATGATGGTGCCGTTCGCGGCCGGAGGCCCGACCGACACCGTCGCCCGCGCGCTCGCTGTGTCGATGGGCAAGGCGCTCGGCCAGACGATCGTCGTCGAGAACGTCCCCGGCGCGGGCGGCACGATCGCGCCGACGAAGCTCAAGAACTCGGCGCCGGACGGCTACACCCTCCTGATCGCGCACATCGGCATGTCGACGGCGCCCGCGCTCTACCGCACGCTGCCGTTCAAGCCGCTCGAGGACTTCGAGCACGTCGGGCAGGTCGTCGACGTGCCGATGACGTTCATCGCGAAGAAGGACCTGCCGCCCAACGACTTCAAGTCGCTCGTCGACTACGTGAAGGCGAACAAGGACAAGGTGACGCTCGCGAACGCCGGGATCGGCGCCGCGTCGCACCTGTGCGGCCTCCTGTTCATGAGCGCGATCCAGGCCGACCTGACGACGGTGCCCTACAAGGGGACCGCGCCGGCGATCAACGACCTGCTCGGCGGGCAGGTCGACGTCCTGTGCGACCAGACGACGAACACGACCTCGTACATCAAGTCGGGCCGGATCAAGGCCTACGCGGTCACGTCGAAGGCGCGCGTGCCTTCGCTGCCGGACCTGCCGCCGGCGGCCGAGGCGGGCCTGCCCGGGTTCGACGTCGTCGTCTGGCACGGGGTGTACGCGCCGAAGGGCACGCCGAAGCCGGTGATCGACAAGCTCGTCGCGTCGCTGCAGGCGGGCATCGCCGACCCGGCGTTCGGTCAGAAGATGGCCGAGCTGGGCTCGGTCGTCGTGTCGAAGGACAAGGCGACGCCGGAGGGCCTGCGCAACCACCTGAAGGCGGAGATCGACAAGTGGACGCCGATCATCCGCAAGGCCGGCGTCTACGCCGACTGATCCGGACCTCGGGACGCGGTGCACGGAACGCCGGGGCCTCCCCGGCGTTTTCGCTTCGCGCGGCGCGCTGCCCCGGCGGCGTCAGGGCGGCGGGATCGCGGCGCGGTGCCAGACCGGCATCCACCCCGGCCGGCCCGGTCCCGCGCGCCACGCGACGTCGACGCCGATGCCGGGCACCGCGACCAGCGTGTCGCCCGACACGAGGAGGGGGAGCGCGTCGCGTTCCCACGCCGGCAGGCCGGATTCCCTGAGCAGCGACTTGAGTGCGCGCCGCGCGCCGCCGCGGGCGAGGCGCAGGCCCTCGCCGCCGCGGCGCGGCCGGATCGCGAAACCGGACGCGACGCGCTCCGCGTCGACGCCCGACCCCAGCGTACGCTCGAACGCGAGCTCGCCGTGCGGCAACGGCACAGTCGCCTCGCCGTGCCATGGTCGCAGGTAGTCGCCGGGCGGCGCCCCGTGCACGAGTACGCGCCCGCGGTGGCGCCCGACGCGCATGCCGGCGTGGGCGAGCTCGACCCGCGCGTCGGGCCTCGCGCCGGCGAGCTGGCGCAGCATCGCGTCGAGGCGCGCGGCCGAAGGCGGCGGCAGGCCGCGCGCGTGCAGGAACCAGCGCAGCAGGTTGCGCGCGCGCGGCGGCGGCAGGCGCTCGAGCGCCGCGGTGTCGAAAGCGCCCTCGCTCGCGTCGTAGCGCGCGTCGCGCGCGTCGATCTCCGCCAGCGCGTCGAGCAACAGCGCCGCGTCCGCCTGGTGGGCGGCGGCGCGCGCGAGCGTCGCCGGGTAGCCGGGCAGCGTCCCCGCGAACGCCGGCGCGATCCGCTGGCGCACCGCGTTCCGGCGCAGCCGCGGGTCCGCGTTGCTCGGGTCCTCGACCCATTCGAGTCCGGCGTCGCACGCGTACGCGTCGATGGCGCTGCGCGGCAACGCGATCAGCGGCCGGTGCCAGGCGATGCCGGAACCGTCGATGCCGACCGCGGGCATCGCCGCGAGCCCCGCGGGCCCGGCGCCGCGGCCGAGTTGCAGGAGGAGCGTCTCCGCCTGGTCGTCCTGGTGGTGCGCGAGCGCGACGACGCTCGCGCCGTGCTCCCGCGCGAGCGCGCGCAGCGCGTCGTAGCGGGCGTCCCGCGCTACGGCCTCGAGGCTCGAGCGCGGCGCACGCGCGACGACGACGCGGCGCTCGGCGTACGCGATGCCTCGCCGGGCGCAGGCGCCCGCGCAGAAGGCGCTCCAGCGATCGGCGTCCGGCTGCAGGCCGTGATGGACGTGCAGCGCGAGCGCGTCGCGCCCGCGCGAGCGCAGCGCCGCGGCGCCCGCGTCGAGCAGCACCATCGAGTCGCGGCCGCCCGAGAGCGCGAACGCCACCGGCCCGCGGGTCGCGGGCAGCGCGTCGAGCCACGCGGCGATCGCGCGCGCGACCGGCGCGCGCGGGCCGTCAGCCCGGATGGAGCTCCTTGAACTTGCCATAGGAGACGATCCGGTCCTCGCGACGCTCGACCAGCTCGTCGATCGGAAGCTCGGCGAGCGGCTTCAGCGCGTCGGCGAGCGCCTTCTTGAGCGTCGCGATCATCGCCGCGGGGTCGCGGTGCGCGCCCCCGACCGGCTCCGGGATCACCTTGTCGATCAGGCCGAGCTGCTTCAGGCGCGGCGCCGTGATGCCGAGGATCTCGGCGGCCTCGGGGGCCTGCTCGGCGCTCTTCCACAGGATCGACGCGCAGCCCTCGGGCGAGATGACCGAGTAGGTCGCGTACTGCAGCATCAGCGTCACGTCGCCGACCGCGATCGCGAGCGCGCCGCCGGACCCGCCTTCGCCGATGACGGTGACGACGACCGGCGTGCGCAGGCCCGCCATCTCGAACAGGTTGCGGCCGATCGCCTCGGACTGCCCGCGCTCCTCGGCCCCGATGCCCGGGTAGGCGCCCGGCGTGTCGACGAACGTGAACAGCGGCAGCCCGAACTTCTCGGCGAGCTTCATGAGCCGCAGCGCCTTGCGGTAACCCTCGGGCCGCGGCATGCCGAAGTTGCGGTGGATCTTCTCCTTCGTGTCGCGGCCCTTCTGGTGGCCGATGACGACGCAGGGCTTTCCGTTGAAGCGCGCGAGCCCGCCGACGATCGCCGCGTCGTCCGCGTAGGCGCGGTCGCCGTGGAGCTCGCGGAACTCGGTGAAGATCCCGGCGATGTAGTCGAGCGTGTAGGGGCGCTGCGGGTGGCGCGCGACCTGCGCGATCTGCCAGGACGTGAGCTTCGAGTAGATCTCCTTGGTGAGCTGCTGGCTCTTGCGCGCGAGCCGCGCGATCTCGTCGGCGATGTCGACGGCGGAGTCCTCGTGCACGAAGCGCAGCTCGTCGATCTTCGTCTGCAGCTCGGCGATCGGCTGCTCGAAGTCGAGGAACGTCTGCTTGATCGGCGCGGCGGGGGGGCGGGCGGCCATCGGGAAATGATAGCGCACCGCCGGGCGCCCGAGGCGCGGCGCCCGCCGGCGTCAGCCCGCCAGCGCGTCCCAGACGAGCTTCGCGCCGGTCGCGAAGAGCAGCGCGTAGGCGACGCGGTAGAACGGCGCTTCCGGGATCCTGCGGTGCAGCCACACGCCGAGCCAGATGCCCGCCGGCGCGAGCGGCGCGAACAGGAGCGACGCCGCGAGGTTGCCCAGGTTGAGCTGCCCGAGGAACCAGTACGGCACCAGCTTCACGTAGTTGACGATCAGGAAGAACACGACCGAGGTCGCGACGAAGGCGGTCTTGTCGAGCTTCTGCGGCAGCAGGTAGACCGCGAACGGCGGCCCGCCCGCGTGCGCGAGGGTGCTCGTGAACCCGGACACCGCGCCCCAGAACGCGCCCGCGAGCCGGCCGGGGGGCGCCGGCGACGCGGCCAGGCGCGCCGCCAGCCGCTCGGAGAGGCGGAACCAGCGGTTGAGCGCGAAGACGACCGCGATGCCGCCGATCACGAGCCGGATCGCGTTCACCGGCATCGTGCCGAACGCGAAGGCGCCGAGCGCGATGCCCGCCAGCGCTCCCGGGAGCAGGGCCGCGAGGTGGCGCCGCGACGCGAGGCCGCGGTAGGCGTGCACGCCGAACAGGTCCATCGCGCACAGGATCGGCAGCATGATCGCGGCCGCCTCGGGCGGCGCGATGAAGATCGACATCAGCGGGACCGCGATGCCGCCCGAGCCGGCGCCGAAGCCGCCCTTCGCGATGCCGGTGAGCAGGATCGCGACGATCGCCACCGGGTAGAACGCGAGCGGGAACGACGGGAAGTTCACGAGCTCCCCCGGGCTCCGATGCGCGCGGGCGACGTCACGACGGCCCGGCGACCGGCGGCACGTTCGCCGACGCCGCGCCGCCGCGGGCGCGCATCGCGGCGACGACCTCGTTCACGATCACCGCCGAGAGCACGATCGCGCCGCCGACGAGCGTCGCGGTGCCGGGGTGCTCGCCCATCAGCGCCCACACCCAGATCGGCCCGAGGATCGGCTCGAGCAGCCCGAGGAGCCCCAGCTCGGTCGCCGTGAGGTGGCGCGAGGCCGCGGTCGCGAGCAGGCAGCCGGTCCCGAGCTGCACGCAGCCCAGCACCGCCAGCACCGCGAGGTCGCGGCCGCTGACCGAGAACGGCAGCGCGAGCGGCAGCGCGACGACGATCGACACCACGCCGGCGATCATCACCTGCGGCAGCATGTCGACGGTGGCGTGGTACTTGCGGAGCACCGTGACCTGCGCGGCGAAGAAGCACGAGACGCCGAGCGCGAGCAGGTTGCCGACGAGCCGGCCGGCGTCCATCGACTCGGCGAACATCACGACGATGCCGGCGAACGCGACGGACATCGCGATCCAGGTGCGCACCGGGACCGGCTCGCGCAGCACGAGGCGGCCGGCGATCGCCGCGAGGAACGGCGACACGCTCATCAGCACGAACGTGTTCGCGACCGTCGTGCGCGTGAGCGAGGCGATGAAGAAGAAGAACGTGCAGGCGAGGAAGGTCCCCGAGGCGAGGCCGGGCCAGCCGACGGCGCGGACCGCCTGCGGCATGCGCCGCCCGTGCATCGCCACGAGCACCACGGCGACGAACAGCACCATGAACGCGCTGCGCCAGAACACGATCTCCCACGCGCCGTGGATCGAGAGCTGGCGCACGAGGAAGCCGCCCGACGACCAGCAGATCGCGGCGACGACCATCATGGCGATCGCGCGGAGGCGTGCGGCGGGGTCGGTCACGGGGCGGGGCGCGGGCGGACGGGCCGGCCGCAAAAACGCCGGCGCGTGGGCCGGCGTGCAGGTCGGGACTCTACCACAGCGGCCGGCGCGACGCCCGCCCCGGGAAGCCCTAGAATCGAAGGCTTTCACCACACGCACGCGGCGGGACAGGGGGGACGGATGGCGACGCATCGCATCGCGGTGTTGCCGGGGGACGGCATCGGCAAGGAGGTGATGCCCGAGGGCCTGCGCGTGGTCGAGGCCGCGGCGAAGCGCCACGGCGTGTCGCTCGCGTTCACGCAGTTCGACTGGAGCTGCGACTACTACGCGAAGCACGGGCGCATGATGCCCGAGGACTGGTTCGAGACGCTGTCCGGGTTCGAGGCGATCTACTACGGCGCGGTCGGCTGGCCCGCGACGGTGCCCGACCACGTGTCGCTGTGGGGCTCGCTCATCCCGTTCCGGCGCCGCTTCGACCAGTACGTGAACCTGCGGCCGTGCCGGCTCATGCCCGGGGTCGCGACGCCGCTCGCGAACCGCAGGCCGGGCGACATCGACTTCGTCGTCGTGCGCGAGAACACCGAGGGCGAGTACTCGTCGGTGGGCGGCCGCATGTTCGAGGGGACCGACCGCGAGTTCGTGATCCAGGAGTCGGTGTTCACGCGCAAGGGCGTCGACCGCGTGCTGCGCTACGCGTTCGAGCTCGCCCGGACGCGACCGGCGAAGCACCTGACGTCCGCGACCAAGTCGAACGGCATCGCGATCACGATGCCCTACTGGGACGAGCGCTTCAACGCGATGGCGGCGGGGTATCCGGACGTGCGCACCGACCAGTTCCACATCGACATCCTGTCGGCGCACTTCGTGGCGCGCCCGCAGTTCTTCGACGTCGTCGTCGGCTCCAACCTGTTCGGCGACATCCTGTCCGACCTCGGCCCCGCGGTCTGCGGCACGATCGGCATCGCGCCGTCCGCGAACCTGAATCCCGAGCGCACGCACCCGTCGCTGTTCGAGCCGGTCCACGGCTCGGCGCCGGACATCGCGGGGCAGGGCATCGCGAATCCGATCGGCCAGATCTGGTCGGGCGCGCTGATGCTCGACTTCCTCGGGCACCGCGAGGCCGGCGCCGCGATCGTCGCCGCGATCGAGCGCACGCTCGCCGACCCGAAGGCGCCGCGCACGCGCGATCTGGGCGGCCGCGCCTCGACCGTCGAGGCCGGCAAGGCGATCGCGGCGATGCTATGATCCAAGTCGCTGATTCTGCGGGGTAACGCCGACGCCGGGCGCGGCGGGCGCGAGCGCATTGCGCCGCCCCGGGCGTCGAGGCGCGCGCCGGAAACCACGAGACACAGGCCACCAGGGAGACGCGGATGTCGTTGCAGATCGGGGTCCCACGCGAGGTTTACCCGAACGAGAAGCGGGTCGCGACCGTTCCGGAGGTCGTCGAGAAGCTGATCAAGCAGGGATTCCGCGTCGCGGTCGAGGCGGGCGCCGGCGACGCCGCGCAGATCGCCGACGACGCGTACCGCGCCGCCGGCGCCGAGGTCGTCGACGACCGCGCGCGCCTCTGGGCGACGTCGGACATCGTGTTCAAGGTGCGCCCGCCCTCGGCCGAGGAGGTCGGGCGGCTGCGCGAGGGCGCGATGCTCGTGAGCTTCCTCTGGCCGGCGCAGAACCCCGAGCTCCTGAAGGCGCTCGCCGCCCGCAAGGCGACGGTGCTCGCGATGGACAGCGTGCCCCGGATCTCGCGTGCGCAGAAGCTCGACGCGCTCTCGTCGATGGCGAACATCGCCGGCTACCGGGCCGTCATCGAGGCGGCGCACCACTTCGGCCGGTTCTTCACCGGCTCGATCACCGCGGCGGGCAAGGTGCCGCCGGCCAAGGTCTTCGTGATCGGCGCCGGCGTCGCGGGCCTCGCGGCGATCGGCGCGGCATCGGGCCTGGGCGCGATCGTGCGCGCCAACGACACGCGGCCCGAGGTGGCCGACCAGGTGAAGTCGATGGGCGGCGAGTTCGTCGGCGTCGACTACCAGGAGGAGGGCAGCGGGACCGGCGGCTACGCGAAGGTGATGAGCGAGGGCTACCAGAAGGCCCAGCGCGAGGTGTTCGCGAAGCAGGCGAAGGACGTCGACATCATCGTCACGACCGCGCTCATCCCGGGCAAGCCCGCGCCCAAGCTCATCACGGCCGAGATGGTGCAGTCGATGAGGCAGGGCAGCGTCATCGTCGACATGGCGGCCGAGCAGGGCGGCAACTGCGAGCTGACGGTGCCCGGCGAGGTGGTCGTGCGGCACGGCGTCACGATCATCGGCTACACGGACCTCCCGTCGCGCCTCGCGAAGCAGGCGTCGACGCTCTACGCGACGAACCTGCTGCGCCTGGTCGAGGACCTGGTCAAGACCAAGAGCATCGACGGCGACGCGATCAAGGTCGACATGCAGGACGAGGTGCTTCGCGGCACGACGGTCGTCGACCGGGGCGAGGTGAGCTGGCCGCCACCGCCGCCCAGGCTCTCGGCCGCGCCACCGGCACAGGCGGCGAAGCCCGCGGTCGCCGCGCCCAGGCCGAAGGGCCACGGCGAGCCGAGCGGCCCGATGTCGGGGCCGAGGGCCGCCCTGATCTTCAGCGCGGGACTCCTCATGTTCCTGCTGATCGGCCGCTACGCGCCGCCGAGCTTCCACGGCCACTTCACCGTGTTCGTGCTGGGATGCTTCGTCGGCTACATGGTGGTGTGGAACGTGAAGCCCGCGCTCCACACGCCGCTCATGAGCGTGACCAACGCGGTGTCCAGCATCATCGCGATCGGGGCGCTCGTGCAGATCGCGCCGGACCTCTCGAAGATCTCCGCCGACCTGTCGCGCCCGGACGAGTGGATCCGGTGGCTCTCGGTGGGCGCGATCGCGCTCGCGACGATCAACATGTTCGGCGGCTTCGCGGTGACGCGGCGCATGCTGGGCATGTTCCGCAAGTAGGAGGACGGGACCATGACCACGAGCCTCGCGGCGGTCTCGTACCTCGGCGCGACCATCTTCTTCATCCTGTGCCTCGGGGGCCTGTCCAACGAGGAGACCGCGCGGCGCGGCAACCTCTACGGCATGGTCGGCATGGCGATCGCCGTGCTGGCCACGGTGCTCGGGCCGAGCGTCACCGTGGGGGGGCTTCCGTACATCCTCGCGGCGATGGTGGTCGGCGCGGCGATCGGCCTGTACGCGGCGCGCGTCGTCAAGATGACGCAGATGCCGGAGCTGGTCGCGCTGATGCACAGCCTCGTCGGCCTCGCGGCGATGCTGGTCGGTTACGCGAACTTCATCGATCCCGCGGTGTCGGCGTCGCTCACGCCCGCCGAGCAGGCGATCCACGAGGTCGAGATGTACGTGGGCGTGCTGATCGGCGCGGTGACGTTCTCCGGCTCCGTGATCGCGTTCGGCAAGCTGTCGGGGAAGATCGGCGGGAAGCCGGTGCTGCTGCCGGGCCGCCACTGGATCAATCTCGCCGGCCTGCTGGTGGTGGTCTACTACGGCTACGCGTTCGTCGCCGCGCACGGCGTCTCGGAGGCGATGACGCCGATGATCGTGATGACCGTCGTCGCGCTGCTGTTCGGCGTGCACATGGTGATGGCGATCGGCGGCGCCGACATGCCGGTCGTCGTGTCGATGCTGAACAGCTACTCGGGGTGGGCGGCCGCCGCGACCGGGTTCATGCTGTCCAACAACCTGCTGATCGTGACCGGCGCGCTGGTCGGCTCGAGCGGCGCGATCCTGTCCTACATCATGTGCCGGGCGATGAACCGGAACTTCGTGAGCGTGATCGCGGGAGGCTTCGGGACCGACAGCAGCGCGCCGGCCGCCGCCGCAGGCGCCGCGCAGCCGGCCGGCGAGGTGAATCCGATCACGGCCGCCGAGACCGCGGAGCTCCTGCGCGAGGCGAAGAGCGTCATCATCGTGCCGGGCTACGGCATGGCGGTCGCGCAGGCCCAGCACACGGTCTACGAGATCACGAAGACCCTGCGCGAGAGGGGCGTGGAGGTCCGCTTCGGCATCCACCCGGTCGCGGGCCGGATGCCCGGCCACATGAACGTGCTGCTCGCCGAGGCGAAGGTGCCCTACGACATCGTGTTCGAGATGGACGAGCTCAACGACGACTTCCCGGCGACCGACGTCGCGATGGTCATCGGCGCGAACGACATCGTGAACCCGGCGGCGCAGGAGGACCCGACGAGCCCGATCGCCGGGATGCCGGTGCTCGAGGTCTGGAAGGCGAAGACCTCGGTCGTGATGAAGCGCAGCATGGCCTCCGGGTACGCGGGCGTCGACAATCCGCTCTTCTACAAGGACAACAACCGGATGCTGTTCGGCGACGCGAAGAAGATGCTGGACGAGGTGCTCGCGGCGCTGAAGGCGTGAGCCCTCGGGCGCGGAACGTCGCCGGGCTGCGCCCGTGGGTCCCCTCGGCCACCTGACGGTCCTCGACCTCTCCCGCGTGCTCGCGGGACCGTGGTGCACGCAGCTCCTCGCGGACCTGGGCGCGACCGTGATCAAGGTCGAGCGCCCCGGCACCGGCGACGACACGCGCGCGTGGGGGCCGCCCTACCTGAAGGACGCGCTGGGGCGCGACACGACCGAGGCCGCGTACTACCTCGCCTGCAATCGCGGCAAGCGGTCGGTCGCGATCGACTTCACGACGCCCGACGGCCAGCGCCTCGTGCGCGAGCTCGCGCTTCGCGCCGACGTGCTGGTCGAGAACTACAAGGTCGGCGGGCTCGCGAAGGCGGGCCTCGACTACGCGTCCGTCGCGGCGATCAACCCCGGGCTCGTCTACTGCTCGATCACGGGCTTCGGGCAGACGGGACCGTACGCGGAGCGCGCGGGCTACGACTTCATCATCCAGGGCATGTCGGGCTTCATGAGCGTCACGGGCGAGGCCGACGCCGAGCCCGGCGGCGGGCCGCAGAAGGCGGGCATCGCGATCACCGACCTGATGACCGGCATGTACGCTGCGGTCGCGATCCAGGCCGCGCTCGCGCACCGCGACCGGACCGGGCAGGGCCAGCACGTCGACTGCTGCCTGATGGACTCGGCGGTGGCGATGATGGCGGTGATGGACATGAACTACCTCGTCACCGGCCGTGCGCCGGGGCGCATCGGCAACGCGCACCCGAACATCGTCCCGTACCAGACGTTCGCCTGCGCGGACGGCCACCTCATCCTCGCCGTGGGCAACGACGGCCAGTTCGCGAAGTTCTGCCAGGCGGCCGGGCGCGAGGCGTGGGCGGCCGACCCGCGGTTCGCGCGGAACGCCGACCGCGTCCGGCACCGCTCGACGCTCGTGCCGATGGTCGCGGAGGTGGTGCGGACGCGCACGCAACGCGACTGGCTCGACGCGCTGGAGCCGCTGGGTGTGCCCTGCGGCCCGATCAACACGCTCGACCAGGTGTTCGCGGACCCCCACGTCGTCGCGCACGCGATGCGCCGCGACCTCGACCACCCGCTCGCGGGCCGCGTACCGCAGGTCGCCGTGCCGGTCGCGATGTCGGCGACGCCGCCCGGCTCGGACGACGCGCCGCCGCTGCTCGGCCAGCACACGCGCGAGGTGCTGCGCGAGCGCCTCGGGATCGGCGCGGCGGAGATCGCGCGGCTGGCCGCCGCCGGCGTGATCGGCTTGCGCGACTGACGCGCCGGCGCCGCGGCGTCCCGGTCCGGGCTCAGCGGGCCGGGACGCCTCCGGCGGGAAGCGTCACTTCATCTTCGCCCAGATCGGCCAGACCTGGTTGTCGGCGCGGTGCGGGATGTCGACGGTCGAGCGCGCGGCCCACGGGATCACCTGCCGGTGCAGCGGCAGGTGGTACATCTCGCTGCGCTGGATCTCGAGCGCGCGGCGGATGAGCGCGATGCGCTTGTCGGGATTCATCTCGACCTTGACCTCGTTGACGATCGCGTCGAACTTCGGGTCGCTGTAGCGGCCGTAGTTGTAGTCGCCGTCGCCCTTGCCGTTGAACGTCTGGAGCACCGGCTGGAGCGTGAAGATCGCGTCGAACGAGCCGCCGCCCCAGCCCAGCATGTAGAGGCTCGTGTCGAGCTTCTCGAGCTTCGGGAAGTACTGGGCGCGCGGCAGCGTCACGAGCTTCGTGTTGACGCCGATCTTCGTCCACATCGCGGCGAGCGCCTGGCAGATCTTCTCGTCGTTCACGTAGCGATTGTTCGGGCAGTCGAGCTGCACGTCGAACCCGCTCGGGTAGCCCGCCTCGGCGAGGAGCTTCTTCGAGAGCGCCGGGTCGTAGGGGAAGCGCTTCTCGATCTCGGGGGTCGTCTGCACCGGCGAGGGCGTCATCGCGCCCGAGGGCTTCGAGAGGCCGCGCATCGTCGCCTTGTGGATCGCGTCGATGTCGATCGCGTGGTAGAGCGCGGCGCGCACCCGCTTGTCCTTGAACGGGTTCCTGCCCTTGACGCTCGAGTAGAGCAGCTCGTCGCGGCCCTGGTCCATGCCGATGAACACGATGCGCTGCTCGAAGCCCTCGATCACCTTGACGCCGGGCGTCTGCTGGAGCCGCGGGACGTCCTGCGGCGCCGGGTCGTTGATCAGCTCGACGTTGCCCGCGACGAGCGCGGCGAGCCGCGTGCCGTCGTTGGTGATCGGCGTGTAGATCACCTCGTCGACGTTGCCGTCGAAGCCCTTCTCCTTCCAGCCCCACCACGCGGGGTTCTTGACGAGGTGCGTCTTGACGTCCGGCTCGCGCGACTTGAGCGAGTACGCGCCGGTGCCGTTCGCGCTGCGCGCCGTGATCATCTCCTCCTTGTTCTTGAAGTCGAGCGGCTTGGTCGCCTTGTTCTTCTCGCACCACGCCTTGTTCATGATGTAGATGTTGGCGATGTGCTCGAGCTCGATCGGATTCGGGCCTTCGGTGACGAACTCGACGGTCAGGTCGTCGATCTTGCGGGGCTTGCCCGCGGCGCGCGAGTAGGCGCGGATCTGCGAGGTCTCCTCGGCCGCCCGCTGGAACGAGAAGACGACGTCGTCGGCGGTGAACGGCGCGCCGTCCTGGAACTTGACGCCGGGCCGCAGCTTGAAGCGCCAGGTCGTCGGGTTCACCTGCTCCCACGACGTGGCGAGCCCGGGGATCAGCTTGAGGTCCTTGTCGCGCATCACGAGGGTGTCGTAGACGAGCGCGTTGACGTTGTTGGTCAGGTTCTCGTTCTGCGAGTACGGGTCCATCGTCTGCGGGTCGCCGCGGCCCGCCCAGCGCAGCGTCTTCGCGTCGGCGAGCGCCGCGACGGCGAGCGAGGCGGCGAGGCAGGCGGCCAGCGCGAGGCGCGGGACCGGGGGCTTCGTGGCGGCGGTCTTCGACATGGCTTCCTCCGGAGGGCGGCGGCGGCGATGCGCCGGGTGGGGTCGCGACCGGCGGATCATAGCGGAGGCGTTGCCGTCGCGGTAGCGCGGTAGAATCCGCGCCCCGCGGCGCCGCGGCGACCCCCCGAATGCCACCGTCCCCCGCCCAGGCGCTCTTGAGGCGCCTCTCCGACACGCTCGCCGCGGACGCCGCGCGACTCGAGGCGCGAATCCGCGAAGCGAGCGCGCGACGCGCTCCCGAGGAGGCGTGGCGGCGGCTCGCGGCCGACGTCGCGCGCGCGGTCGGGCGCCACGCCGAGCGGGTCGCGACGCGCCCGAAGCTCGCGTATCCGCCCGACCTGCCGGTGTCGCAACGCGCCGGCGAGATCGCCGCGGCGATCCGCGCGCACCCGGTCGTGATCGTGTGCGGCGAGACCGGCTCGGGCAAGACGACGCAGCTCCCGAAGATCTGCATCGCCGCCGGCCGCGGCGAGCGCGGGCTGATCGGGCACACGCAGCCGCGGCGCCTCGCCGCGCGCACGGTGGCGGCGCGGATCGCCCAGGAAATGGCGGTGCCGCTCGGCGGCGCCGTCGGCTACAAGGTCCGCTTCGCCGACCGCACCTCGCCGGGCGCGTGGGTGAAGCTCATGACCGACGGCATCCTGCTCGCCGAGACGCGCGGCGACCGCGCGCTCCGCGCCTACGACACGATCATCGTCGACGAGGCGCACGAGCGCAGCCTCAACATCGACTTCCTGCTCGGGTATCTCAGGCAGCTCCTCGCGAGGCGCGACGACCTCAAGGTCGTGATCACGTCGGCCACGCTCGACGCCGAGCGCTTCGCCCGTCACTTCGGCGCGCGCGAGGGCGCGCCCGCGCCGGTGATCGAGGTGTCGGGACGGCTCTACCCGGTCGAGGTGCGCTACCGCGCGGCGGGCGGCGACCCGGACGACGAGGCGACCGACGACGAGGAGGACGTCGAGGAGGCGATCGTCGACGCGGCCGCCGACCTGTGGCGCGAGGGCCCCGGCGACATCCTCGCGTTCCTGCCCGGCGAGCGCGAGATCCGCGAGACCGCCGACCTCCTGCGCGCCGACTTGCGGCGCCGTCCCTGGGGCGCGGCCGCGGAGATCGTCCCGCTCTACGCCCGGCTCTCGCCCGAGGAGCAGCAGCGCGCGTTCGCGCCCTCGCGCGGCCGGCGCATCGTGCTCGCGACCAACGTCGCGGAGACCTCGCTCACGGTGCCCGGCATCCGGTACGTGATCGACACCGGGCTCGCGCGCGTCAAGCGCTACGCGTCGCGCAACAAGACCACGCTGCTCAAGATCGAGAAGATCGCGCGGGCGAACGCCGACCAGCGCGCCGGGCGCTGCGGGCGCGTGAGCGACGGCGTCTGCGTGCGGCTCTACGCCGAGGCCGACTACGAGGCGCGCCCGCGGTTCGCGGAGCCGGAGATCCTGAGGAGCTCGCTCGCGAGCGTGATCCTGCAGATGGCCTCGCTCGAGCTCGGGCCGGTCGACGCGTTCCCGTTCGTCGAGCCGCCGTCGCCGCGGGCGATCGCCGACGGCTACCAGCTCCTCGCCGAGCTGGGCGCGGTCGACGAGCGCCGCGCGCTCACGCCGGTCGGCCGCGAGCTCGCGAGGCTGCCGCTCGACCCGCGGATCGGTCGGATCGTGCTGGCGGCGCGCGAGCGCGGCTGCCTCGCGGAGGCGCTGGTGATCGCGAGCGCGCTCTCGGTGCCCGACCCGCGCGAGCGGCCCCTCGAGAAGGCGCAGGCGGCGGACCAGGCGCACCTGCGCTTCCGCGACGAGCGCTCGGACTTCCTGTCGCTCGTCAACCTCTGGCAGTTCTTCGAGGCGCTCGCCGGCGAGAAGCTCTCGCACCGCCGACAGGTCGACCGCTGCCGGGAGGCGTTCGTGAACCACCTGCGGCTGCGCGAGTGGCGGGACGTGCACCGCGAGCTCGCCGCCCAGCTCGCCGAGAGCGGCTGGACGTGGAACCCGGCGCTCCCCGCGGCGATCGACGCCGCCCGCTACCGCGCGATCCACGAGTCGCTCCTCGCGGGCCTCCTGTCGAACGTCGGCTTGAAGGACGCGGACAGCGCCGCCCGCGGCGCGGCGCGTCCGCCGCCTGCCGGGGGGGGCGGCGACCCCGGGGCCGCCCGACGGTCGCCAGGGGAGGGCTATTCCGGCCCGCGCGGCCTACGCTTCCACCTGCACCCGGGAAGCGGCCTCGCGAAGAAGGGCGGGCGGTGGATCCTCGCGGCGGAGCTCGTCGAGACGACGCGCCTGTACGCGCGCTGCGCCGCGCGCGTCGAGCCCGAGTGGATCGAGGCGGCCGCGGGCGACCGCGTCGCGCGGGAGCGGTTCGATCCTTCCTGGGACGCGAAGCGCGGCGAGGTCGTCGCGCGCGAGCGCGTGCAGCTCTACGGGCTCACGCTCGTCGCGTCGCGCCCGGTGTCGCTGTCGGCGCTCGACCCGGCCGCCGCGCACGAGGTGTTCGTGCGCGAGGCGCTCGTGCCCGGCGCGCTCTCGACGTCGGGCGCGTTCCTCGCGCACAACCGGAAGCTCGTCGCAAAGATCGCCGAGCTCGAGCACAAGGCACGCCGCCAGGACGTGCTCGTCGACGACGAGGCGCTCGTGGCGTTCTACGCGGAGCGCGTGCCGAAGGACGTCTGCACGACCGCGTCGTTCGAGCGTTGGCGCGTCGATGCCGAGCGGCGCGATCCGCAGCTCCTGTTCCTGACGCGCGAGCTCCTGATGCGTCACGCGGCCTCCGAGGTCACCGAGGATCTCTTCCCGGCCTCGCTCGAGGTCGACGGGACGCGCCTGCCGCTACGCTACCGCTTCGAGCCCGGCCACGCACTGGACGGCCTCACGCTCCGGGTGCCGCTCGCACTGCTCAACCGGCTCGACGACGCGCGGCTCACCTGGCTCGTGCCGGGCATGGTGCGCGAGAAGGTGGGCTGGTACCTGAAGGCCCTGCCCAAGGCGTTCCGCAACCGGCTGGTCCCGATGCCGCCGGTCGTGACCGCGTTCCTCGAGGACGTGCCGCCGGGCGGCGCGCCGCTGCCCGACGCGATCCGCGGCTGGCTCAAGAGGCGGCTGGGCGAGGCACCGCCCGCCGATGCCTGGGACGGGCAGCGGCTGCCCGAGCACCTCCTGATGAACGTCGAGGTCGTCGACGCCGACGGTCGCGAGCTCGCGGCCGGCCGCGGCCTCGCGGCCCTGCGCGAGCGGCTGGGCGAGGCCGCGAAGGCGAGCTTCGCGTCCTCGGGTCCCGCCTTCGGGCGCTCCGGGCTCACGCGATGGGAGTTCGGCGACCTGCCGGAGACGCTGGCGATCGCGCGCGGCGGCGCTCGGATGACCGCGTACCCGGCGCTCGTCGACGAGGGCACGAGCGTGTCGCTCGTGCTCGACGACACGCGGGAGGCCGCCGAAGCTTCGACGCGCCGCGGCGTCGTGCGCCTGATCCGGTTCGCGCTCAAGGACGCGCTCGCGCGCTACGAGAAGGGCGCGCCCGGCTACCCCCAGGCCGCGCTGGCCCTCAAGACCGCCATCCCCTCCGAGCGGCTGCTCGCCGACGTGCTCGACGCGATCGCGGAGCGGGCGTTTCTCGGGGACGACCCGATCCCGCGGACGGCCAGGGCTTTCGACGAGCAGGTCAAGCGTGCCCGCACGCGGCTGCCGGCCGTCGCCGAGGGGGCGTTCCGGCTCCTCGCGACGATCGCGACGGCCTGGCACGCGCTGGGCGGGCGTCTCGCGCAGGCGCCGCCCGCGATGGCCCGCCTCGCCGCGGAGCTTCGCGCGCAGCGCGACGACCTCGTCCGGCCGGGCTTCTTCTCGTCGACCCCCTGGGCGCAGCTCCAGCACCTTCCCCGTTACCTCGAGGCGATCGACCGGCGCTGGGCGAAGGCCCGGGAGCGTCCCGAGCGGGAGGCGCGGCACGGGCCGCAGGTCGAGGCCTGGACGCGGCGCTGGCGCGAGCGGCGCGACCGCGACCGCGCGGCCGGCCGCCACGACCCGGCCCTCGAGGACTTCCGGTGGCTGCTGGAGGAGCTCCGGGTGTCGCTGTTCGCGCAGGAGCTCAAGACGCCGGCGCCGGTCTCGCTCAAGCGGGTCGAGAAGGCCTGGGAGGCGCTCGAGCGCGGCTGACCGGCCGCGCGGGCGGCGGCCGGGTCCCGACTGGCGGCGCACCGCCGCCGTTGGCAGTGGAAAACCCCCTGTGCTACAGTGGGTTGGCGTGCGCTGCTGCAGTCGTTTGGCGGACGCTTAAGGCAGGCGGACGTTGCCGCGCCCCCGGCATCGGGTGCGAGCCGCGCGGTGCCAGGCCCTGGGGGGCGTCTCGAGATCCACGCGTGAACGCGACGACGACGGAAGCGGCGGCGCGGCGTCCTCCGCCGCGAGAGTTGGCGAAGATCCTCGGCGACTGCCGGGATCTCGCCATCCATCGCCTGATGCTCGCGTTCCAGTCGATGCTCGACCGCGTCGGCGACCTCTTGATGGACCGCGCGGGCCGGACCGACGTGCGCGAGGAGCAGTCGCTCTACCTCGACGCGCGCGCGCTGCTCAAGAGCGAGCGCCCGACGCTGATGGCCGAGTTCGAGAAGCGCCTGCGGCGGCGCGTCGACGACCGGATCGCCGGCAAGGAAGAACCCAGGCAGAACATCGCGGACGTCGACCCGACCAAGCTCACGCTCGTCGACACGTCGGCGATGGACGAGTCGGTCGTCACCGGCAACATCACGCGCATCGTCGAGAACGCCTGCCACGACGAACTCGCGCTCCTCAACCGCGGCTTCGGCCACCTGCTCGGCCGCCCCGGCCTCGAGACCCCCGACAATCCGCTCGCGCCGGCGACGATCGTCGATGCGTTCTCCGAGGCGCTGCGGCAGGTCAAGACCGAGAGCCGCATCAAGTTCCAGATC
The DNA here is from genome assembly GCA_046347845.1 of Burkholderiales bacterium. Classification (GTDB taxonomy): domain Bacteria; phylum Pseudomonadota; class Gammaproteobacteria; order Burkholderiales; family Casimicrobiaceae; genus VBCG01. The sequence continues at coordinate 108,840 of JAXMFH010000008.1, forward strand.
CTGAAGGAGCTGAACCAGGCGTCGCTCGGCGACATCGCGTCGATCTACGGCGACATCAACCGCCATCTCGCGAACCTGCGCGTCGTCCCGGCGAACGTCCGGCCGACGATCATCCAGCGCGGCGGGCCGGGCGACCATCGCCGCCAGCAGGCGGTGGAGGCGCGCGAGCGCGCGGCCGCCGAGACCGTCGCGGCGGCCGAGGTCGACGTGATGGCGCTGTTCCGCAGGATGTTCGGCACCGCGGCGAGCGCCGGGCACGCGATGCCCTACGCCGGCCATTCCCAGGCGGCGGCGGGCGGCGCGGCGGCGCCGCTCGCCGGGATGCCGGCCGGCCAGGCGCCGGCCGGCCCGGCGGGCGTGCCCGAGGAAGGCGGGGTCTCGATGGATTTCCCCGAGATCGCGCTGCCCGGCGGCCTGCCGCCCATCACGTTCGCGCCGCTCGCGCCGACGCCCTTGGGCTACGTGCCGGGCGCGCCGATCATCGCGACGCCGGTGCTGCACGAGGGCCTGACGCGCCTGCAGGCGGGGCAGAGCGGCTTCGACCTGGGCGGCGGCGCGGTCGTCCAGTTCTCCGGAATCCCCGAGGGCCTGCACAACGTCCTGCGCGACCTGCAGGAGTCGCCGCTCGGCCGCAAGGCGAACCAGCTCGAGTCGATGACGATCGAGATGGTCGCGATGCTGTTCGACTTCATCTTCGAGACGCGGGACCTGCCCGACGGCATCAAGGCGCTGCTCGCGCGCCTGCAGATCCCGGTGCTCAAGGCGGCGATGCTCGACGGCGCGTTCTTCGCGAAGAAGTCGCACCCGTCGCGGCTGCTCGTCAACGAGCTCGCGGAGGCCGGTCGCGGCTGGTCGCCCGCGATGGGCACCGAGGACCCGCTCTACCGGAAGATCGACGCGATCGTTCACCGGATTCTCGACGGATTCTCCGACGACCTCGCGATCTTCGAGGAGCTGCGCACCGACCTCGAGGCGTTCCTCGCCGAGGAGGAGCGCAACGCCGAAGCGAACATCTCCTCGTCCGCCGAGGAGATCAACCTGCGCGACCGCGCCGAGATCGCCGCCAACGTCGCGCGCGGCGAGATCGAGCGCCGGATCGAGGGCTCGCCCGTGCCGAAGTTCCTCGCGACCTTCCTGCGCGAGCGCTGGCAGCCGTCGATGGCGCGCGTCTACGCGACGGCGGGCGACGAAAGCGAGGCCTGGGGCGCGTCGGTCGCCACGCTCGAGGACCTGGTCTGGAGCGTCCAGCCCAAGCGCACGGCCGAGGACCGCAAGCACCTGGTCGCGCTCCTGCCTTCGCTCCTCAAGCGGCTCACCTCGGGCGTGCAGGGACAGGCGTGGCCGCCCGAGACGCGCGAGGCGTTCATGTCGAACCTGGTCGAGGCGCACGCCGCGGCCGTGAAGCCGACCTACGCGCACGTCGACTCGCCGACGGCCGCCGTCGCCGAGGCGGCGAAAGCGCAGGCGGAGGTCGCGAAGGCCGCGGGCGACGAGCGCGCGGCGATGCAGGCCGAGGCGCTCGCCGAGGCGATGTCGCCGGCCGAGCCCGCGCCGCCGGTGGAGGAGCCCGAGGTCCTGGAGGACCAGTACCTCGAGATCGCGCGGAGCCTCGAGCGCGGCATGTGGATCGAGTTCGAGGCGGACGACGGCCAGCTCGCGTTCGCGAAGCTCGCGTGGGTGAGCCCTCTGCGCGGCACCTACCTGTTCACGAACCGGCAGGGCCAGAAGGCGCTCTCGATGACCGCCGAGGAGCTCGCGCAGCGCTTCCGGGCCGATCGCGCGCGCCCGGTCGAGGCCGAGCCGCTCCTCGACCGCGCGCTCACCACCGTCATGGGCCAGCTCGAGGGCCGCCTGCCGCCGCTGCCCTCGTGACCGCGAACGCCGCGCTTCCGGCGTCGATCGGCGTGGTCGTCGTCGGCGACGAGATCCTCTCGGGGAAGCGCCAGGACCGCCACCTCGCGCACGCGATCGAGACGCTCGGCGCGCGCGGCCTCGCGGTCGACTGGGCGCACTACGCGGGGGACGACGCCGCGCGGCTCACCGCGCTCTTCCGCGAGACGTTCGGCCGCGGAGACCTCGTGTTCTCGTTCGGCGGGATCGGCGCGACGCCCGACGACCGCACGCGCCAGGCCGCGGCCGCCGCGCTCGGCGTGCCGCTCGAGCGTCACCCCGAGGCGGTCGCCGAGATCGAGGCGCGATTCGGCGCGGAGGCGTATCCGCACCGCGTGCTGATGGCCGAGTTCCCCGCGGGCGCGCGCATCATCCCGAATCCGTTCAACCGGATCGCCGCGTTCTCGGTGCGCGACCACCACTTCTTTCCCGGATTCCCGCAGATGGCGTGGCCGATGATGGACTGGGTGCTCGCGACGCACTACCCGGCCCTGAAGCGCGAGCCGCCGGTCGAGCGCGCGATCGCCGTGTACGACGCGGGGGAGAGTCAGCTCCTGCCGCTGATGGAGGACAACGTCGCGCGCTTCCCGGGCGTCCGGCTCTTCAGCCTGCCGGCGTTCCTCCCCGACGGCGGGCGGCGCATCGAGCTCGGCGTGCGCGGCCCGCGCGCGGAGGCCGACGCGGCGCTCGCGCACCTCGTCGAGGGCGTGCGCGGGGCCGGGTTCCGGCACGAGCCGATTCCCGATCGCGGCTGAATGCGCCCCATGGGTCGGGCTCCAGCCCGACGGTTCTCGCGGCACGAAGGGACAGGCGTCGGACCGACGTCCGACCCACGAGGGGGCGACGCTGCGGGCCGGACTCCAGTCCGGCGACGTTCGGGCATACTTCGGCGATGACCGGCATGGACGGCAGCGGCAGGCACTACGACGAGGTCCGCGTCGGCGAGTCGTTCCGGCGGTCCCTCACGATCACCGACACGCACCTCGTCGTCGGCGCGGGGCTGATCGGCGACTTCAATCCGCACCACGTCGACGACGTCTACGCGAGCGGCTCGCGCTTCGGGACGCGGATCCTGCACGGCGTGCTGACCAGCGCGATCATGGGCGGCGCGGTCGGCATGTTCTTCCACGGGACCGCGATCGCCTACCTCGAGCACGCGGCGCGCTTCGTCGCGCCGGTGCGCGCCGGCGACACGCTCACGACGACCTGGACCGTCGCGGCAAAGGACGACAAGCCGAGGCACGGAGGGGGAATCGTCTCGGTGCGCGGCGTCGCCGTGAACCAGCACGGGGAGACCGTCGCCGAGGGCGAGGGCAGGATGCTCGTGCGCGCGACCGACGCGTGGCTGAAGGGGTCAGAGCCGTAATTCGGCCCCCGCGTTCCACGAAATCGGCGGAGCCCACGCCGAATTACGGCTCTGACCCCATCGCCGCCAGCGCGCGAACGCACTCACCGACGAGCGACGGCCCGCGGTAGACGAGGCCGGTGTAGAGCTGCACGAGGGAGGCGCCGCACGCGATCTTCTCGCGCGCGTCCGCGCCCGAGAAGATCCCGCCCACGCCGATGATCGGGAGCGCGCCGTCGAGCGCCCTCGCCAGCGTGCGCACGACCGCGTTCGACCGCTCGAAGACAGGGCGGCCCGACAGGCCGCCCGGCTCGTCGCCGTGCGGCAGCGTCGCGACCGCGTCGCGCGCGGTCGTCGTGTTGGTGGCGATCACGGCGTCGACGCGGCGCGCGACGAGGACGCGCGCGATCCCCCGGATCGCTTCGGCGTCGAGGTCGGGCGCGATCTTGATCGCGAGCGGCAGCGCGCGGCCGAGCGTCTGCGCGTGGCGGTCCCGCGCCTCGACGAGCCGGACGAGGAGCGCGCCGAGCGCCTCCTCGGTCTGGAGGTCGCGCAGGCCTTTCGTGTTCGGCGAGCTCACGTTGACCGTCACGTAGCTCGCGACCGGGGCGACCGCCGCGAGGCACGCGAGGTAGTCGTCGACGGCGCGCTCGTTGGGCGTCACCGCGTTCCTGCCGATGTTGCAGCCCAGGATCCCGCGGTAGCCCGACGCACGGACGTTGGCGACGTACCGGTCGACGCCGCCGTTGTTGAAGCCCATCCGGTTGATGAGCGCACCGGCCCGCGGCAGGCGGAACATGCGCGGCTTCGGGTTGCCCGATTGCGCGCGCGGTGTCACCGTCCCGGCCTCGAGGAAGCCGAAGCCGAGCGTCGCGAGGCCGGCGAGGTGCGCGGCATCCTTGTCGAGGCCCGCGGCGAGTCCGACGCGGTTCGGAAAGTCGAGCCCCATCACGCGCACCGGGTCGCGCGGAAGCCCAGGCGCGGCGAGCCGCGCGAGGCCCGCCTTCGCCGCCGTGTCGAGCGCGGCGAACGCGAGATCGTGCGCGCGCTCGGGATCGAGCGCGAACAGCGCGGGACGCAGCAACGGGTAGAGCATCGCGGGCGCGCGGACGCGCGGCGGGCGGGAGCTGAGGCGTCGCGATGATACCATCGGCGCGCATCGCCCACCGCCGCTCCATGCGCCGCTCTCCGACCCTCGCCGCGCTCGCGCTTGCCCTGGCGGCGGCATCGCTGGCCTCCGCCGCGCTCGCGCAACGCGCCGGCGAGGCGAGGAAGGGCGTGCCCTACGGCCCCCGCGACGACGTGCGCGCGTTCGCGGCGGAGGTGTCCGCGGAGACGGGCCTCGACCGGCGCAGCGTCGAGCGCTGGCTCGCGGCCGCGCGATTCCAGCCGCAGATCGTGACGCTGATGTCGAAGCCGATCGTCGAGCCGCCCAAGTGGTTCGAGTACCGGACGCCGTTCCTGTCGGCCGACCGGATCGCGAACGGCGTCGCGTGGTGGCGGGCGAACGAGGACGCGCTGGCGCGCGCCGAGGAGAAGTGGGGCGTGCCGCCGGAGATCGTCGTCGCGATCGTCGGCGTCGAGACGAACTTCGGCCGCGTGACCGGCTCCTACCGCGTGATCGACGCGCTCGCCACGCTCTCGTTCGACTACCCGCGCCGCGCGTCGTTCTTCCGCGGCGAGCTCAAGGAGTACCTGCTGCTCGCACGCGAGCAGGGATTCACGCCGCTCGCGCCGAAAGGATCGTTCGCGGGCGCCATGGGCGTGCCGCAGTTCATGCCGGGCAGCTTCCGCCGCTACGCGGTCGACTTCGACGGCGACGCGCGGATCGACCTGTGGGCGAGCGACGCGGACGTCGTCGGCAGCGTCGCGAACTACCTCTCGCGGCACGACTGGGCGCCCGGCGGCCCCACGATGGTGCGCGCCTCGATCGCCGACGAGCATCGCGACGCGGTGCTGCGCCGCCTCGACGGCGGCGTCAGCGAGCGGCGGTCGCTCGACGCCTGGGCCTCCGACGGCGTCGAGCCGGCCGGGCTCGCCGAGGCGGCGGACGAACCGGTGGGCCTCGTGCTGCTCGAGGAGTCGCCCGACGAGGCGAGCTACTGGATCGCCTATCCGAACTTCTACGTGATCACGCGCTACAACCGCAGCCGGCTCTACGCTTCGGCGGTCGTCGCGCTCGCCGAGGCATTGCGGGCGGCGAAGTAGGCGGCCGGACCGCGCCGGGAGCGCGGATCGATCGCGGTTCCGGGGTCAGCGCCGCGTCGTCGCGCGCACGTGCGCGACCAGCGCGCGTGTCGATGCGTCGGTGCCGGGCGCGAGCTCGCCGCCGTCGACGAGCGCGGCGGCAATCGGATCGGCGAGGATCTTGCCGAGCTCGACGCCGAACTGGTCGAACGGGTTGATGCCCCAGAGGATGCCCTCGACGAAGGTGCGGTGCTCGTAGAGCGCGAGGAGCGCGCCCAGCGTGCGCGCGTCGAGCGGCGGGGTGAGGATCGTCGTCGACGGACGGTCGCCGGGGCAGGCGCGCGCGGCGACGGCGGTCCGGTTCGCGTCGGCGCCGCGTCGCGCGAGCTCGGCGGCGACGACCTCCGGGGGGCGTCCCAGTGCGAGCGCCTGCGCCTGCGCGAGCGCGTTCGCGACGAGCAGCGCGTGGCGCCGCGGGTCGCCGCTCACCGGGGCGACCGGGACGATGAACTCGACCGGCACGACGTCGGTGCCCTGGTGCAGCCACTGGAAGAACGCGTGCTGCCCGTCGGTCCCGATGCCGCCCCACAGCGCCGGCGCGGTGCGCCCCTCGACCGGCGAGCCGTCGCGCGTCACGCGCTTGCCGTTGCTCTCGAGCGAGAGCTGCTGCAGGTAGGTGGGCAGGAGCGCGAGCGCCTCCGCGTAGGGGACGACGACGCGCTGCCGGAAGCCGAGCGCCGCGGCGTTCCACAGGCCGGCGAGCGCGAGCACGACCGGCAGGTTCGCCTCGAGCGGTGCCGTCGCGAAGTGGCGGTCCATCGCGTGCGCGCCGGCGAAGAGAGCGTCGTGCGCCTCGTTGCCGAGCGCGGCTGCGATCGTCACGCCGACCGGCGACCAGAGCGAGAAACGTCCGCCGACGCCCTCGTGGAAGCCGAGGATCGCGTCGGCGGGCACGCCGAAGGCCGCGGCACCCTTCGGGTTCGCGGTCGCGGCGACGAAGTGGCGCATCGGATCGGCGCCCGGGGGGAGCCCGGCGGCGAGCCAGTCGCGCGCTGCCCGCGCGTTCGCGAGCGTCTCCTGCGTCGCGAAGCCCTTCGACGCGATCACGACGAGCGTCGCCCCGGGATCGAGCGGCGCGAGCGCGCGGTCGAGCGCGACCGGGTCGACGTTCGCGACGAACGAGACGCCCGGCTCTCCCGGGCGCGGCGCGCCGCGCAACGCCTCGACGACGAGGCGGGGCCCGAGGTCCGAGCCGCCGATGCCCAGGTGCACGAGGTGGCGGATCGGCTTGCCGCCCGCCCCGGCGCGCACGCCGCGCCGGATCTCGTCCGCGAGCCCGGCCACCTTCGCCCGCATCGCGCGGATGTCGCCGCGCAGGTCGGCGCCGTCGACGACGAGCGGGGCGTCGGAGGCGTCGCGCAGCGCCGGATGCAGGACCGGTCGCCCCTCGCTCACGTTGACCTTCTCGCCGGCGAACAGCGCCGCGACCCAGCGGGCGAGACCCGCGTCCTCGGCGTGCGCGCACAGGCCCGCCATCGCCTCGCGCGTGATCCGCTCCTTCGAGAGGTCGACGCGGAAGCCTTCCCAGGTCCAGGTCAGCCGCTCGACGCGCTCGCGGTCGCGTTCGAACAGCGACGCGATCGTCGTCGCCGCGAGCGTGCGAGCCGCGGCGCGCAGGGTGTCGGGCAGGGGAGGGTTCATGCGCGGTGCTCGGGCGTCGGGGCGTGTCGGGCGCGGGCGGGCCGCCGCGCTCGTATAGACTGCGATTGTAAACGCCTGCGTCCCAGCGCCCGCCCCCCGATGACCTCCGAGCCGCCCGCCGTGCCCGACGCCGAGGACGGCGACAAGGACCGGCCGCTCCGCGAAGACACGCGCCTGCTCGGGCGCCTCCTGGGCGAGGTGCTGCGCCGGCAGACCGGCGAAGACGGTTACGCGCGCATCGAGGGCATCCGGCAGACGGCGATCCGCTTCCGGCGCGCGCACGGCGCGGACGCGAACCAGGCGCGCGCCGAGCTCTCCGCGATGCTCGACGGCCTGCCGATCGCGCAGGTGCTCGAGGTCGTGCGCGCGTTCTCGTACTTCTCGCAGCTCGCGAACATCGCCGAGGACGTGCACCAGAACCGGCGCCGCCGGCTGCACGCGCTCGCGGGGTCGCCGCCGCAGCGGGGCAGCCTCGCCGGCGCGATCGCGGAGCTGTCGGCGCGCGGCGTCGGCGCGGACGCCATCCGGGGCTGGTGCGCCCGCTCTCGCGTGAGCCCGGTGCTCACCGCGCACCCGACCGAAGTGCAGCGCCGGAGCATCCTCGACGCGGAGCGCGGCATCGCCGAGCTCGTCGCGATGCGCGACCGGAAGGGCCTCTCGCACGCCGAGCGCGACGAGATCGAGCTCCGGCTCTACCGACGCGTGCTGGGCCTCTGGCAGACCGCGATGCTGAGGCTCTCGCGGCTGCAGGTCGTCGACGAGATCGAAAACGGCCTCGCGTACTACCGCTACACGTTCCTGTCGGAGCTGCCGGGGCTGTACGCCGACTTCGGCGCGCGGCTCGCGTCCGACGGGCGGAGCGCCGCGCGGCTTCCGCCGTTCCTGCGCATGGGTTCGTGGATCGGCGGCGACCGCGACGGCAATCCCTACGTCACCGCGCAGACGCTCGTCCACGCCGTGCGCGCGCAGGCGTCGGTCGCCTTCGGCCACTACCTCGAGGAGGTCCACCGGCTCGGCGGCGAGCTCTCGCTCTCGTCGCGGCTCGTCAAGCCCGCGCCGGCGCTGATCGCGCTCGCGGCCGCCGCGCACGACGCGAACCCGCACCGGCAGGACGAGCCGTACCGGCAGGCGCTGATCGGCGTCTACGCGAGGCTCGCCGCGACCGCGCAGCGGAAGTCGGGCGCGGCGCTCCCGCGCGCGCCGCACGTCGAGCTGCCGCCCTACGAGACGCCGGACGCGTTCGCCGCGGACCTCGCCACGATCGCCGCGTCGCTGGCGTCGCACGGCGCGTCCGCGCTGGGCGAGGAGCGCCTCGAGCCGCTGCGCTACGCGGTCGACGCGTTCGGGTTCCACCTGGCCTCGCTCGACCTGCGGCAGAACGCGGACGTCCACGAGGCGGTCGTCGGCGAGCTCCTCGAGCGGGCCGCCGTCGTGCCGAGCTATGCGGCGCTCGACGAGCCGGCCCGCGTCGCGCTGCTCTCCGCCGAGCTCGCGAACCCGCGCCCGCTGCGCTCGCCCTACGCCGACTACTCGGAACGGACGCGCGCCGAGCTCGCGATCGTCGACGCCGCCGCCGGGGTGCACGCGGACTACGGCGCGGAGGCGGTCCCGCACTACGTGATCTCGAAGTGCCAGTCGGTCTCGGACCTGCTCGAGGTCGCGGTGCTGCTCAAGGCGGGCGGGCTCGTGCGCGACGCGCGGAGCGCGCTCGACATCGTGCCGCTGTTCGAGACGATCGACGACCTCGAGCGCGCCGGCCCGATCATGCGCGAGGCGTTCGCGCTGCCCGCGTGGCGTCGGGTCGTCGCCGGCCGGGGCGACCGGCAGGAGGTGATGCTCGGCTACTCGGACAGCAACAAGGACGGTGGTTACCTCGCGGCGAACTGGGCGCTCTACCGGGCCGAGCGCGATCTCGTCGCGGCGTTCGCCGAGGCGGGCGTCACGCTCGCGCTGTTCCACGGGCGCGGCGGCACCGTGGGCCGCGGCGGCGGCCCGTCGTACGACGCGATCCTCGCCCAGCCGCCCGGAAGCGCACACGCCGGGTTGAGGCTCACCGAACAGGGCGAGATCATCGCGAGCAAGTACTCCGACCCCGAGCTCGGCCGGCGCAACCTCGAGACGCTGGTCGCCGCGGCGCTCGAGGCGGGACTCTCCGACGTCGAGCGGCTGGGCGATCGGGCGGAGGCCTACCACCGGGCGCTCGACGAGCTCGCCGCTCACGCGCTCGGGACCTACCGCGACCTCGTCTACCGCACGCCCGGATTCGTCGACTATTTCCGCGCGTCGACGCCGATCGCCGAGATCTCGGAACTCAACATCGGCAGCCGGCCGGCCTCGCGCACCGCGTCGACGCGCATCGAGGACCTGCGGGCGATCCCCTGGGTGTTCAGCTGGAGCCAGTGCCGGCTGATGCTGCCCGGCTGGTACGGTGTCGGCAGCGCCATCGAGGCGTGGCGCGCCGGGCGGCCCGGCGCGATGACGCTCCTGCGCGAGATGCACGCGCGCTGGCCGTTCTTCGCGAGCGTGCTCTCGAACATGGCGATGGTGCTGTCGAAGACCGACCTCGCCGTCGCGTCGCGCTACGCCGCGATGGTGCCCGACGCCGCGCTGCGCGACCGGGTGTACTCGCGCATCGCGGACGAGCACGCGCGCACGCTCGCGGCGCTCGCGGAGATCACCGGCCACGCGCACCCGCTCGCCGACAACCCGACGCTCGCGCGGAGCCTGCGCAACCGGGTGCCCTACCTCGACCCGCTCAACCACCTGCAGATCGAGCTCCTGACCCGCTACCGGGCCGGGCAGACCGACGAGCGCACGCGCCGCGCGATCCACCTGACGATCAACGGGCTGGCGGCGGGCTTGCGGAACAGCGGGTGAGGGGGCGCCGGCGCGCGCCGCGCCAAGCTTGACGCGGATCAAATGCGAATTGTTCGCATTCGTGTTGACTTCGGGGCGCCCGGCCGCTAGAGTGGCGGCCTCCCGACCGTTCCGGACGCCCATGACCCGACTACGCCACGCGCTGCTCGCGCCGCTCGCCGCGGCGCTCCTCGCCGCCGCTCCCGCCCATGCGCAGGATGCGGTCCTCAACCTCTACTCGGCGCGCCACTACCAGACCGACGAGGCGCTCTACGCGAATTTCACGAAGGCGACCGGCATCCGGATCAACCGGATCGAGGCCGGCGACGAGCAGCTCCTCGAGCGGCTCAGGTCCGAGGGCGCCAACAGCCCGGCGGACGTGCTCCTGATCGTCGACGCGTCGCGGCTCTACGGCGCGCAGCAGCTCGGCCTGTTCCAGCCGGTCCGCTCGGCGACGCTCGAGTCGCGGATCCCGGCGGCGCTCCGCGACCCGAACGGCGAGTGGTTCGGGTTCTCGTCGCGCGCGCGGCTGATCGTCTACAACAAGGCGCGCGTGAAGCCCTCCGAGGTCGCGACCTACGAGTCGCTCGCCGACCCGGCGAACAAGGGCAAGGTCTGCGTGCGCTCGGGCTCGCACCCCTACAACCTGTCGCTCGTCGCCGCGATGATCGAGCACCTGGGCGAGCCGAAGGCCGAGGCGTGGGCGCGGGGGGTCGTCGCGAACTTCGCGCGCGCGCCCAAGGGCGGCGACACCGACCAGATCAAGGCGGTGGCGGCCGGCGAGTGCGACGTCGCGCTCTCGAACACGTACTACTACGCGAGGCTCCTCCGCTCGACCAAGCCCGAGGACCAGGAGGTCGTCGCCAAGACGGGCATCGTGTGGCCGGACCAGGGCTCCTTCGGCACGCACGTCAACGTGTCGGGCGCCGGCGTCCTCAAGCACGCGCCCCACCGCGAGGCCGCCGTGAAGTTCCTCGAGTACCTCGCGAGCGACGAGGCCCAGCGCTACTTCGCCGACGGGAACAACGAGTGGCCGGCCGTGAAGAGCGTCGCGGTGAAGAATCCGGCGCTCGAGGCGATGGGGACGTTCAAGGCCGACCCGCTGCCGATCGCGGTGCTCGGCCGCAACACGCCGGCCGCGCAGAAGCTCGTCGACCGGGCGGGCTGGCGGTAGCCCCGGTCAGCGGCGCGCGCCGGCGTACGCGGCGCCGCGCGACGGCGCGGGAGCCTCGCGTCGCCGCGACGCGCGGGCCAGCGCGACGATCGGGACGAGCCCCACGGCGACGATCGCGAGCGACGGGAGGGCCGCCTCGGCGAGCCGCTCGTCGCGCGCGAACGAGTAGGCCTGCGTGGCGAGCGTGTCGAAGTTGAACGGCCGGAGCACGAGCGTGGCCGGCAGCTCCTTCATCACGTCGACGAACACGAGCAGCAGCGACGCCGCGGCGCTCCGCGCGAGCAGCGGCGCGTGGACGCGTCGGAACGTCGCCGCGGTCCCGCAGCCGAGGCTGCGCGCCGCCGCGTCCATCGCCGGCGTGATGCGCGCGAAGCCCGGCTCGATGCCGTTCCACGCGACCGCGAAGTAGCGCACCTGGTAGGCGTAGACGAGCGCGACGGTCGTGCCGGTGAGGAGGAGGCCGGGACTCGACCCGGTCGTGCGCCGGACCGCCTCGGCCAGCCACCCGTCGACCGCCCCGAGCGGAAGCAGCACGCCGACCGCCAGCACGGTCCCGGGCACCGCATAGCCGAGCGAGAGCACGCGCGCGGCCGCGCGCGGGACCGGACCGGGCGAGAGCCGCGTCGCGTAGACGACCAGCAGCGCGAACACGACGGCGATCGCGGAGGCGACGCCGGCGACCCGCAGGCTGTTCCACGCCCATTCGGCGAAGCGCGCCGAAAGCGCGATCTCCGGCTCGGACTGGACGAGCCTCGCGAGCAGCGCGACCGGCAGCGCGAACCCGACGACGAGCGGCACCGCGCACAGCGACGCGATCGCCGCGCCGCGCCATCCGCCGACCCAGGGACGGGGATCGCCCGCCAGCGCGCGCGTGCGCCCGCTGCCGGCGCTCCGCGCGGCGCCGCGCGACGCGCGCTCCAGCACGACGGCGAGCAGCACGAAGCCCAGCAGCGTGGCGGCCAGCTGCGCGGACGCGGTCCGGTCGCCCAGCGTGAACCACGCCCGGTAGATGCCGGTCGTGAACGTGTCGACGGCGAAGTACGCGACCGTGCCGAAGTCGGCGAGCGTCTCCATCAGCGCGAGCGCGATGCCGCCCGCGATCGCCGGCCGGGCGAGCGGCAGCTCGACGCGCCAGAACGCGCGCCGCCGGTCGAGGCCCAGCGTGCGCGCCGCCTCGACGAGCGCCTGCGGGCGCTCGAGGAACGCCGTTCGGGCGAGCAGGTAGACGTAGGGGTAGAGCGTGAAGACGAACATCGCCGCCGCGCCGGGCAACGAACGCACGTCGGGGAACCAGTAGTCGCCGCGCGACCAGCCGAACGCGTTCCGCAGGGCCGTCTGGACCGGCCCTGCGTACTGCAGGAGGTCGGTGTACGCATAGGCCATCACGTACGCCGGCATCGCGAGCGGCAGCAGCAGCGCCCATTCGAACCAGCGGCTGCCCGGGAACCGGAAGTGCGCGAGCGCCCAGCCGGTGAGCGTGCCGCCGAACGCGACGCCCGCGCCGACCATCACGACCAGCGCGACGGTGTTGCCGACGTAGCGGGGAAGGACGGTGTCGGCGAGGTGCGCCCAGGTCTCGCCCGAGCCGGGCGCGACGCCGCGCGCGACGATCGCGAGCACCGGGAGCGCCGCGAGCGCGGCCAGCGCGACCGCGACGGCGGGAAGCGCGCGCCGATCGCTCATGCCGGGTGGCCGCGCGGAGCGGTCGCGGACGTCGCTCGCTGCATGCCGCGATTATAGGAGGCGTCGCGCGGTCCGCGGGCTATAATCGGCACGACGCCGGGCGGCGCGCCGTTCGCGACGGCGCGCGTTCCCGACGATCCATGCGCATCCTCCTCTCGAACGACGACGGCTACTTCGCCCCCGGCCTCGAGCGGCTCGCCGCCGCGCTCGCGCCGCACGCCGAGATCACCGTCGTCGCGCCCGAGCGCGACCGCAGCGGCGCGTCGAACTCGCTCACGCTCGACCGTCCGCTGATGGTGCGTCGCGCGCCCAACGGCTTCCTGTTCGTCAACGGCACGCCGACCGACTGCGTCCACCTCGCGGTCACGGGCCTCCTCGACCGCCTGCCGGACATGGTGGTGTCGGGCATCAACCTCGGCGCGAACATGGGCGACGACACGATCTACTCGGGCACGGTCGCCGCGGCGACCGAGGGATTCCTGCTCGGCATCCCGTCGATCGCGATCTCGCTCGCGTCGAAGACCGCGAAGCACTTCGAGAGCGCCTGCGACGTCGCGGTCGACCTCGTGCTGCGCCACGCCCGCGCGCCCGCGGGCTCGTGGCTGCTCAACGTCAACGTTCCGGACGTCCCGCGCGCGGAGATCCGCGGCACCCGCGTCACCCGGCTCGGGCGGCGCCACAAGGCCGAGAACACGATCACGATGAAGAACCCGCGCGGCGAGACGGTCTACTGGGTCGGCGCGGCCGGCCCTGCCGCCGACGCCGGCGAGGGCACCGACTTCCATGCAGTCGAGCAACGTCACGTGTCGATCACGCCGCTGCAGATCGACCTCACGCACCGCGACCGCATGGGCGAGGTCGGCGGCTGGCTGACGCGCTGACCGGCAGCCGTCCGGGGAGGGGCGGGCGATGGGCACGCACGGAATCGGGATGACGTCGGCGCGCACGCACGCGCGCATGGTCGACCGGCTGCGCGAGCAGGGCATCCGCGACGAGGTCGTGCTCTCGGCGATGCTCGCGGTCCCGCGGCACCGGTTCGTCGACGAGGCGCTCGCGATTCGCGCCTACGATGACGTCCCGCTGCCGATCGGCCACGGCCAGACGATCTCGCAGCCCTGGGTCGTCGCGCGGATGACCGAGCTCGCGCGGAACGGCCGCGAACTCGACGGCGTGCTCGAGATCGGGACCGGCTGCGGCTACCAGACCGCGGTGCTCTCGCGGGTCGCGAAGCGCGTCTGGACCGTCGAGCGCATCGGCGCGCTCGTCGCGAAGGCGCGACGCAACCTGCAGGCGCTCAAGTGCAACAACGTCGCGCTCAAGCACGGCGACGGCAGCGCCGATCTGGGCGAGGAGCTCGCGGTCGACGCGATCGTCGTCACCGCGGGGGCGACGCACGTGCCCACGGCGCTCCTCAAGTACCTGAAGCCCGGCGGGCGCATGGTGATCCCGCTGTCGCAGCCGGAGGAGGGCGAGCGCGGCACCCAGTACCTGACCGTGATCGAGGCGGCCGGCGGAAGCTTCCGGGAACAGCGCTTCGATGCGGTAAGATTCGTGCCGTTGCTGCCCGGACTCGCCTGACGCGCGTCGACGCGCGCGCGAAGCGCGTCCCGCGCGTACGGATGACGACGACACGACCGGCGCCCTTCCTTTCCTCGCTCGCGCGGCGCGCGTTGGCCCTGTGCGCGATCGCGGCGCTCGTCGCGGGCTGCGCGACCCGCACGCCCGCGCCGGTCAGCGAGCGCGCGCCGCTGCCGCCCGCGCGACCCTCGCCCGCGTCCGCGCCGCCTCCCGCCTCGACGCCGCCCGCCGCCCAGGCGCCCGCGTCGGAGCCCGACTGGCGTCCGCCGACCTACACGGTGAAGCGCGGCGACACGCTCTACCAGATCGCGCTCGAGCACGGGCTCGACTATCGCGATCTCGCCGCGTGGAACGGCATCGAGAACATCAACGTGATCCGCGTCGGACAGTCGCTGCGGCTGACTGCACCCGGGACCGAGGCTCCGCCCGGCGGGGGCTCGACGGCCACGGCGGGCGCGGCGGGCACCACGACCGCGCCGCTGCGCACGACGCCGCCGGTCGGCGCGGCCGCGCCGCCGCCGGCGTCACCCGCCGCACCGTCCGCCGCGTCGGCCGCGCCGGCGCCCGCGCGCGCCGCCGAGGGAACGAACAAGTCGTCGCCGAAAGCGGTCAAGGAACCCTGGTCCGAGCAGGCGATGCGCGATGTCGCGCGGAACGGCGGCGGCATCGACGCGCCGGTCGTCGCGAGCGCCGAGCCGGTGCCCCGCCCTGTCGCGGCGCCGCCGGCGGCGGTCCCGGCCGCACCGCCTTCGACGACGGTTGCCGCGGCGACGGCGCCGGCCGCTGCCCCGTCGCCGGCGCCCGGCGTCTCGCCCGGCGACGACGAGGGGCTCGACTGGGTGTGGCCGGCGAAGGGCAAGGTCGTAGCCGGGTTCTCGGAAGCCACGACGCTCAAGGGCATCGACATCGCCGGCGCGAGCGGCGACCCGGTGGTCGCGAGCGCGCCCGGCAAGGTCGTCTACGCGGGGACGGGCCTGCGCGGGTACGGCAAGCTCGTGATCGTCAAGCACAATGCGACCTACCTGACGGCCTACGCGCACAACCGGGAGATTCTCGTGAAGGAAGGGCAGTCGGTGACGCGCGGGCAGAAGATCGCCGAGATGGGCTCGACCGACGCCGACCGCGTGAAGCTCCACTTCGAGATCCGGCGGCTCGGCAAGCCGATGGATCCGCTCCGCTACCTGCCGCCGGCGTAGCGCCCCTCCCGCCGGGCGAGGCCGGAACGCGCACCGATGTCGGCGACCGACCCCGACCCGCGCGACGACGATCCGGACGCGCCGGCCGACGCCGAGCCGGCGCCGCCCGACACGCTCACCGTCCCGCTGCCGCTCGACGAGCCCTCGCCCGGACTCGCCGCCGACTTCGTCGCCGACGTCGCGCAGCTCTACCTGAACGAGATCGGGCAGCACCCGCTGCTCTCGGCCGACGAGGAGCTCGCGTCGGCGCGCGCGATGCGCGGCGGCGACTTCGAGGCCCGCCAGCGGCTGATCGAGCGCAACCTGCGGCTCGTCGTCAGCATCGCGCGCCACTACGCGCACCGCGGTCTCGCGCTGCCCGACCTGATCGAGGAGGGGAACCTCGGCCTCATGCACGCGCTCGACAAGTTCGATCCCGAGCGCGGCTTCCGCTTCTCGACCTACGCCACCTGGTGGATCCGGCAGGCGATCGAGCGCGCGATCGTGCAGCAGGCGCGCACGATCCGCCTGCCCGCGCACGTGATGCGCGAGCTCACGCTCGTGCAGCGCGCGCTGCGCCACCTCGAGAACCACCCGCCCGCCGACGGGCGCGAGGCGACGATCGAGGACGTCGCGCACCTGATCGACCGCCCGATCGAGGACGTGGCGCGGCTCGTGCGGCTGCAGGAGCACGTGCTGTCGCTCGACGCGCCGCTCGACCGCGACCCGTCGATCACGATCGCCGACGCGCTGGCCGACGAGGAGGCGATCGCGCCCGAGCTCCTGCTCCACCACAACGCGCTCGAGCGCTCGGTCGCCGAGTGGCTCTCCGAGCTCCCGGCGCGCCAGCGGCTCGTCATCGAGCGGCGCTACGGGCTGAACGGCGCCGAGGTCTCGACGCTCGACGAGCTCTCGCGCGAGCTCGACGTCACGCGCGAGCGGGTACGCCAGATCCAGATGGAGGCGCTCGACCGCCTGCGCGCCCGGCTCGCGGCCGCGGGGCTCGACCGCGACGCGCTGCTGTAGTCGCGCGGGCCGCTACGCGCCGGCGGCGCGCAGCTGCGCGGCCCCCGGCAGCACCTCGACCGCCCGGGCGAGCGTCGCGACGAGCGCCTCGCGCTCGCCCGGCCGCGAGGGCGGCGGGCCGTAGCGCAGCGCCGCGTACGACTCGGCGATCGCGGAGAACGCGATCGCGAACTGCGGCCAGCGCCGGCTCGCGCGTGCGGCGTAGGCGATCGGCCCCTCGTGGGGCATGCGCGGCAGGCCGGCGCGCTCGAGCCGCGCGCACGCCTCGTTCCAGAGCGCCTGTGAGCGCTCCCGACGCGTGCGCGCGACACCCGTGAGCGCGAGCGTGATCCCGGCCCAGCCGAGCGCCAGCGCCCCCGCGATCGCGGCGAGCTGCCAGCCGGCGTAGCGGTCGAGCGAGAGGTCGCGCCACAGCTCGCGCTGGCGGTCGCGGTTGAAGCCGACGACGTCGCGCCGCCACGCATGGTTGACCGAGTCGAACGTGAGCTGGAGGTCCTTGAGCCATCCGGCGTCGAGGCGCGCGAACAGCGGGACCGGCTCGTCGGCCGCGACGGCGCGGGACAGCCCGATCTCGATGCGCGACGGGGCGACGGCGGCGGTCGGGTCGATCCTCCGCCACGCTCCGTCCACGAGCACCTCGGTCCAGGCGTGCGCGTCGGACTGGCGCACGATCAGGTAGCCGCCGCGCGGGTTGATCTCGCCGCCCTGGTAGCCGGTCACGACGCGGGCCGGGATGCCGGCCGCCCGCATCATCACGGCGAACGCGCCGGCGTAGTGCTCGCAGAAGCCGCGCCGCGTGTCGAAGAGGAAGCCGTCGACCGGGTCGCGGTCGAGGAGCGGCGGCGTCAGCGTGTAGACGAACGCCTCGTCGCGGAACCACGCGAGCGCAGCGGCGACGAGCTGCCGGTCGCCCGGGTAGCGCGCCCGGAGCTCGCGCGCGAACGCGACGGTCCGCGGATTCGAGCGCGGCGGCAGCCGCAGCGCGTCGCGGCCGTCGTCGTCGTCGACCGCCGGGTACGCGTCGCGCAGCACCGAGAGCTGTTCGTACTGGATCACCTGCGTGACCGGCGCGCGCGCGATGAGCTGCTGGTCGCGCGTGAGCATCGCGTAGGCGGCGGCCGTCGGCGACCCGGCATCGTCGGCGGCCGGGCGCGGCAGGCTCGCCGGCAGGTCGAGCGCGAAGAGCCACGGCTTCCCGTGCGGCTCGAGGGTGACCGAATAGGTGATGCCGCCCGCGCGCCACGGCGTTAGCACGCCGGCGCCCGGCCGCGGGAACGCCGACCACTCGCGCCCGTCGAAGCGCGTGAGCACGGGCCCGCGCCAGTAGCGCTGCGCGGGCGGAGGCAGCAGTCCGTCGAAGTCCACGCGGAACGCGACCGCGTCGGACAGCGACAGCTCGCTGATCGTGCCCGGCGCCATCGTGTCGGACAGCCCGGTCCTCGCCCCCGCGTCGGCCGGCACGCCCCACAGCGGCGCGCCGATGCGCGGGAACAGCACGAACAGGAGCGCCGCGATCGGGATGCCCTGCAGGATCATCAGGCCGGTGCGCTTGAGCGCGGCGGCGGGCGACCTTGCCGCCGGGGTCCCGGGCTTGCGCGCCAGCGCGTCGAGCGTCGCGCCCAGCACGAGCAGCGCAGGGAGCGTCGCCAGCGCGGCGAACGGCGACTGGCTGCGGAAGAACGGCGTAACGAGCAGGAACGAAGCGAGCGCGACCAGCAGCGTGCCGTCGCGCACCGTGCGCGTCTCGAGGAACTTGATGCCGACGAGAATGAACAGGAACGCAACCGACGGGTCGCGACCGAGCAGGTAGCCGTACGACGCGCGCACGGCGAGCGCGGAAGCGATCGCGAACAGCACGAGCGTCCACGAGGGGATGCGGGCGGGCGGCGCATCGGGCCTCTGCCGGTCGCGGCGCATCAGCGCGAAGCGCAGTCCCACCAGCGCCAGGCCGAAGGCCGCGATCCACAGCGGCAGGTGCGGCGCCTGCGGCAGCTGTGCGCAGACGATCAGCGCGCCGAGCCAGCCGATCTGCCTCGCGTCGAGCGGGGGCGCCGCAGCGCGCGCGCGGCGTCCGTCGCGCCGGGCGCCGACGAGGGCGGTCAAGGGGCCGTCTCCGCGGGGAACGCCGCGAGCAGCGTGAGCGCCGCGCGCCGGTGGTCGCGCTCCTGGCCGACCGGCAGCATCGCGCCGGGCACGCGCAGCGAGAACGGGCGCGCGGCACGCTCGGCCGCGAGCACCCACGCGGTGAGGCGCGAGAGGCGCGTCTCGGCGTCGAGCGCGGCGGGCAGGCGCGCCCACTCGAGCGCGAGCGGGCCGCCGCCGCCCGCGCCGTCGAACTCCTTCGTGTACCAGCCCGCGCCCCGCGCGACCGCCTTCCACGCGACGCGCTGCGGGGCGTCGCCCGGCTGGTAGTCGCGCAGGCCCGAGAACTCGGACTCCTCGCCCAGTCCCGGCGCGGTGACGTCGTGGCCGTGCGCGCCGCGCGGCAGCGGCGGCGCCCCGGGCTCGGGCTCGGGATAGACGATCCCGGCAAGCGGAAAGTGCACGTACGACCATGCGCGCCACAGGCCGAGCGGCTGCGTCGACGCGAGCGTCACGCGCCCGAGTGCGAGCCGGCCTCGCGACGGGGCGGGGCGCTCGAGGCGCAGCACGACCGCCGCGCCGGCCGGCAGGTCGGCGACCGGTGCGTCGGTCCCCTCGGCGCGGACCTCGATCGACTCGCGCGTGCGCTCGCCGCCGTTCGCGGAGAGCGTGAACGCGATGCGGCCGCCGGCGAAGGTCTCGCTCGCGGCGAGCGGCCGGATCTCGATGCCGGCGAGGTTGCGGAACGCGTGCAGCAGCGACGCCGCGACGAGCCCCGCGAGCAGGAACGTGACCGCGAAGCCCAGCGACAGCGCGTAGTTGAGCGACGTGAGCAGCATCACCGCGAGCGTGGCGATCATCGCCCAGCCGCGCCGCGAGGGCAGGATGTAGATGCGCGAGTGCCGCAGGACGACCGCCGCGCCGTCGCCGGGCGCGAGGCGCAGGAACCGCTGGCGCGCGCGCGCCCACGCGCCGGCGACCGGGTCGCGGGTCGCGACGGACGCCATGCCGGTCAGGGGAGCGGAACCGAGCGCAGCAGCGACTGCGCCGCCAGCGCGCCCGCGCGCGCGCCGCCGGCGAGCCGGTGCCCGGCGACCGCGGGGAACACCGCCTGCACGTCCTCGGGCAGCACCATCGCCCGGCCGCCGACGAGCGCCCATGCCCGCGCCGCGTTGAGCAGCATGAGCCCGGCGCGCGGCGACAGCCCCCGGCGGGCGCCCGTGTCGGCGGTGCCCGCGCCGGTGGCATGGCCGCGGCTCGCCGCGAGCAGCGCCTGCACGTAGTCGAGGAGCGCCGGCGCGACGTGCAGCGCCGCGGCCTCGCGCTGCCAGTCGAGAAGCGTCGCCGGATCGGCGACCGGCGCGAGGTCCGCGATCCTCGTCCGGCGGTCGCCGCCCGCGAGGAGCTCGCGCTCGGCCGTCGCGTCCGGGTAGCCCAGCTCGAGCGCCATCAGGAACCGGTCGAGCTGCGACTCCGGCAGCGGATAGGCGCCGATCTGCTCGACCGGGTTCTGCGTGGCGATCACGAAGAACGGCTCGGGCAGCTTGCGCGTCTGGCCGTCGATCGAGACCTGCCGCTCCTCCATCGCCTCGAGCAGCGCGCTCTGCGTCTTCGGCGGCGCGCGGTTGATCTCGTCGGCCAGCACGACCGCGTTGAAGATCGGGCCGGCGTGGAAGCGGAAGCCGCCGGCGCGCTCGTCGTAGATCGACACGCCGAGCACGTCGGCCGGCAGGAGGTCGCTCGTGAACTGGATGCGCGCGTACTTGAGGCCGAGCGTCGCGGCGAGCGCCTGCGCGAGCGTCGACTTGCCGACGCCCGGGATGTCCTCGATCAGCAGGTGGCCGCGCCCGATCAGGCAGGCGAGCGCGAGCTTCAGCGTCTCGTCCTTGCCGACGACGATGCGGCCGAGCTCGCGCAGCACCAGCGCGGCGCGCTGGGCCACCGGGACGATCTGGGAGGCGGGACGGACGGTCATGGGATCGGGAGGGGCCGCGGTCCGCCGACTCTAGCCGGGCGGGGGCGCCTCGTCACCCCCGGCGATCGCGCGCTACACTCCGTCCGGCGGGCGGGCCGGAGGCGCTCAGCCCGCCGGCCCCGAGTCCTCCCGGGGGGTTCCAGCCGCGCCGCCTCCGGGAAGAGGACGCTTGCCTACCGCCTACATCACCCACGCCTCGTGCTCGAAGCACGAGATGGGGCCCTACCACCCCGAGTGTCCCGACCGCCTCGCGGCGATCAACGACCGCCTGATCGCGGCCGGTCTCGACGTCTACCTGCGCCACTACGAGGCGCCCGAGGTGACCCGCGAGCAGCTGCTGCGGGTGCACAGCGCCGTCTACCTCGCCGAGATCGAGCACGCGAGTCCGCGCGAGGGGCTGCACTTCCTCGATCCCGACACCGCGCTCAATCCGCATTCGCTCGACGCCGCCCGGCACGCGGCGGGCGCGGTCGTGCTCGCCACCGACCTCGTGATGCGCGGCGAGTGCCGCAGCGCGTTCTGCGCCGTGCGGCCGCCCGGCCACCACGCCGAGCGCCGCCGCGCGATGGGCTTCTGCCTCTACAACAACGTGGCCGTGGGTGCGATGCACGCGCTCGACCACCACGGGCTCGACCGCGTCGCCGTCGTCGACTTCGACGTCCACCACGGCAACGGGACCGAGGACGTGTTCGCGGGCGACGAGCGCGTGCTGATGGTGTCGACGTTCCAGCACCCGCTCTACCCGTACTCGGGATTCCACGACCCGGCGCCGAACATGGTGAACGTGCCGCTGCCGGAAGGCGCCGGCAGCCAGGAGTTCCGCGACGTCGTCCGCGAGCGCTGGCTGCCGGCGCTCCTCGAGTTCGAGCCGCAGGTCGTGTTCGTGTCGGCGGGCTTCGACGCGCACCGCGAGGATCCGCTCGCGGGGCTGCGCCTCACCGACGCCGACTACGCGTGGGTCACGCGCGAGCTCTGCTACGTCGCCGACAAGCACGCCCACGGGCGCATCGTCTCGACGCTCGAGGGCGGCTATTCGCTCTCCGCGCTCGGCCGCTCGGCGGCCGAGCACGTGAAGGAACTGATCGCGGGCTGATCGCCCGCGCCGTCATCGGCCCGCGCGCCGGAGCCGGCGTGCGCCCGCCGCGGCCAGTCCGAGCAGGACGGCCAGCAGCGCGAGTCCCGCGGGAGGCAGGGCGGGGACGGGCACCTGCTTCGGAGGGTCGGGCGGCTGCGCGCCGACGATCAGGTTGCCCGCGGCGTCGTACGCGTTGAAGTACACGATCCGCTGCCCGTTGACGACGCCGACGTCCGCGAGCGAGATCCCGGTGTAGAGCGTGTTGCCGCCGATCGTCGGCGAGCCGCCGAAGATCCCGACGGCGGAGCCCCAGGTGAGGCCGTTGTCGGCCGACTCCATGTAGTACACCTGGAAGTCGCGGCGCGAGCCGTCGCAGTTGCGCAACGTGAAGAAGAAGCCCAGCGTCCCGTCGCCGTTGTCGACCACGCGCGCGCTGTTGTGCACGTAGGCGCCGCCGACCTGCGAGCAGTCGGAAACGCCGAGCGACGCGAGCGGGGTCGCGACCGCCGCGTTCGTGGCGGTGACCTGCCAGGGCCCGGTGCCGTACGCGGCCGGGAAGACGACGGTCCCGTTGTCGGTCAGCGCGGCCCGGCCGAGCGCGCTGTTGTTGTCGTAGTACATGACGCCGTTGACGATCCCGAAGTGGCCCGCGGTCTGGCCGTAGATGCCGTTGCCGGGCACCGCGCCGACCGGGCCGAGGTGGGTGAGCGTCGCGTTGCCGGGCGTGCCGAGGTCGTTCAGGCTGATGTTGTAGTTGTAGTCGCCGAAGACGCCCGGATTCGGCGCGCCGCTGAAGAAGTCGTTGATCGTCCACAGCCCGAGCGTGTAGCGGCCGTTCCACACCGACGCCTTCGGGTAGATCCACGGCGGCTCGCCGTAGCTCGAGCCGTAGATCGTCGCGCCGAACGGGTTCCCCGCGAACGAGAGCGTGGCGGCGGTCGCGAAATTCACGCCGTCCGCCGCGGTCGCGTGACGGTAGGAGCCTATCCGCAGCGGGTAGAAATCGGGTCCGGTGCTGCCGGTCTCGTCGGCTACCTGCACCCACAGGTGCCAGGTGGCGGTGCCGGCGTCGTACACGACCGTGGGCACCGACGACCGGAACGCGATTGCCGAGCCCAGCGGCGTGCCGTCGAGGCGGATGATCTGGTTGGACAACGGCCCGACCGGGGCGACGGCCCGGGCGGCGTTCGGTGCGAGAATGCAGGCGGCCCCGAGCAGGGCGCCGGCGCACAGCGAGGCGAGGCGAGGGGACCGCCTCGCGGACTTCCCGGCATGGCTCATCGTCGTCGATCCTTCTTGTTCGTTGTTCGAACGCCCCCGGCGACGATCCCATCATAGGATGATCCTGACGGATTGTCCAGAAATCGGACAAAATGTCGCCTACAAGTCCATGGAAAGACGCGAATTTCTCGAGGCCTGCAGCCTGATCGCCGGTGCCGCCGCGCTGGCGGCCTCGCCATCGCTGCGGGCGAACGCCCCGGTCCGGCCCTATCGCCGGGTGCGCCTCGTCGACATCCACGGCGCGCCGATCCGGGCGGGGGCGCTCGCGGCGGACACGAACTACGTGTTCCAGTATCCGTACGCGGCGACGCCGTGCTTCCTGCTCCGCCTGCCGAAGCCGGCCGCGGCGCGCGCGTCGCTGCGCCGCGAGGACGGCGGAACCTACGACTGGCCGGGGGGCGTCGGGGCCGATCGCGCGATCGTCGCCTTCTCGGCCATCTGCGCGCACAAGCTCGCGTATCCGACCCGAGAGGTGTCGTTCATCCGCTACCAGCGCCACCGCTCGGCGACCTCGGGCGGCGCCGTGATCCACTGCTGCGCCGACCACAGCGTCTACGATCCGACCGAGGGCGCGCGCGTCGTCTCGGGTCCGGCCCCGCAGCCGCTCGCGGCGATCGCGCTCGAGCACGATCGCGCCAGCGACGAGCTTCACGCGGTCGGCACGATCGGGGCCGAGCAGTTCGACGCGTTCTTCGCGAAGTACGAGATGAAGCTCGCGCTCGACTATGGCGGGCGGGGGCGGACGCCCGTCGACGGCACG
The DNA here is from genome assembly GCA_046347845.1 of Burkholderiales bacterium. Lineage (GTDB taxonomy): Bacteria > Pseudomonadota > Gammaproteobacteria > Burkholderiales > Casimicrobiaceae > VBCG01. Next base: position 132,628 of record JAXMFH010000008.1, read on the forward strand.
ACCGTCGTGCGCGAGCTCGCCCAGTACTGCCGCAACACGATCCAGTGCTGAGGTGCCGGAACCGGGTAGGCCCCGGCATTCCGGAGCGCCGGCCGCGGAAACGGGGGTCAGACCCCGATTCGGCGCGACCGGGAACGAGGGCTCGATCCCCCTTCAGCGCCTGAGCGCGACGAACGCGAGGAAGGCGAGGAACGAGAGCCCGCCCGACACCGCGAGCGCGGGCACGGGCCCGCCTGCGTCGAGCAGCACGCCGAACGCGATCGGCGCGGCGGCCTGCGCGAGCCGCGCGGCGGCGCCGATCGTTCCCTGGCGGAAGCCGTAGCCCGTCGGCCCGAACAGCGCGAGCGGCAGCGTGCCCCGCGCGATCGTCAGCAGCCCGTTGCCGGCGCCGTGCAGCAGCGCGAAGGCCGGCGCCATCGCGCCGGCGCCGCCGACGAGCGCGAGCGCACCGGCGGCCGCCGGGTGCAGGATCGCCGCGAGGCGCGCCACCGTCGCCGGGTGCGGCTTCACGTGGCGGACCGTCACGAACTCGGCGAAGCGCGCGGCGACCTGCGCGGGACCGACGAGCGCCGCGGCGGCGATCGCGGCGGCGGCGCTCGCGCCGGTGTCCTCGAGCAGGCGCGGCAGGTGCGAGGCCATCGCGGTCGACACGAACGCGACGATCGCGAACGCGAACGCCATCAGCGGCATCGCGTGGCGCGGGGGCGCGTGGCCGGGCGGCGGCGGGTGGCCGGCCGCCGTGCCGTCCGCGCCGCTCTCCTCGCCTCGCGGCGGCCGCCTCGGCACCGCCGCGAGGTAGCAGGGCAGCGTGACCGCGACGTGGACGGCCGCCCACACGAGGCAGGCGCCGCGCCAGCCGATCGCATGGTCGAGCCAGGCGGAGACCGGCCACCCGATCGTGCTCGCGAATCCCGCCATCAGCGTGATGCCGGTGATCGGGACGCGCGCGCCGTGCCCGTACATCGCGGTCAGCGCGGCGAACGCCGTGTCGTAGAGGCCGAGCGCCATCGCGACCCCGAGCACGAGCCACGCGAGGGCGAGCGAAACCGGTCCCTGGGCGGCGGCCAGCGCGACCAGCCCGACGGGCAGGAGCAGTGCCGAGGACACGAGCACGCTGCGGCCGCCGCGCGCGTCGATGTGGCGGCCGATCGCGGGCCCGAGGAAGCTCATCACGACGAGCGCCGCCGAGAACGCGCCGTAGACCCACGCGCGCGAGACGCCGAGGCTCGCCGCGATCGGCTCGGCGAGCACCGCCGGCAGGTAGTAGCTCGACGCCCACGCGAGCGTCTGCGCGGTGCCGACCGCGATGACGACGCGGCTGCGTCTCATGCGTCGCCCGGACCGCTGGGCGCTGCGCCGCTCATCCCGCGACGATCAGCGCCGCGACCACGCGCCGGCCCTCGCCGCTCAGGATGTTGAACGTGCGGCACGCAGCGGCGGTCGCCATCGTTTCGACGCCGATCCGGGCCTCGTAGAGGGGCTTCAGGAGCCTCGGCGCGGGGAATCGCTGGCGACCGCCGCTGCCGAACAGGACGAGCTCGGGCTTAAGTCCGAGCAGCGCGGCGAAGTCGGCCTCGACGAGCGCCCCGAAGCCGGCGGCCGCCCACGGCGTCACGACCTCGTCGCGGGTCAGCACCGCGTTCTCGCGGACCTCGGCGGTCCCGACGCGTATCCAGCCCTCGCCGGTCGCCGTGACCACGATGCCCGGGCCGCTGTCGAGCGACAGCTTCATCGTTCGCGCCCTCGTGGATGGTGCATTGCGGTAAACCCGCGGATTCGCTAGGATTATACGGTCGTGTTCCGGCCGGCGATCCCCGCAGGCCCACGGCGCGTCGCTCGGACGGTTCCGGGCGCTTACGCGAGAGCCCGCCATGCCCCTTCCCCCGAAGCATTTCGACCGCCTCGAGCGGCTGCCCCCGTACGTCTTCGCGATCACGACCGAGCTCAAGATGGCCGCCCGCCGCCGGGGCGAGGACATCATCGACTTCGGGATGGGCAATCCCGACGGCCCGACGCCGCCGCACATCGTCGCGAAGCTGGTCGAGTCCGCGCAGCGCCTCGACACGCACGGCTACTCGGTGTCGAAGGGCATCCCGCGGCTGCGCCGCGCGATCTGCCACTGGTACGAGCGCCGCTACGGCGTCCCCTTCGATCCCGAGTCCGAGGCGATCGTCACGATCGGCTCGAAGGAGGGGATCGCGCACCTCGCGCTCGCGACGCTCAACCGCGGCGACACGGTGCTCGTCCCGAACCCGAGCTACCCGATCCACATCTACGGGCCGGTGATCGCGGGCGCCGACATCCGCCAGATCCCGCTCGTGCCGGGCGTCGACTTCTTCGCCGAGCTCGAGCACACGATCCGGATGAGCTTCCCGAAGCCCAAGATGCTCATCCTGAACTTCCCGGCGAACCCGACCGCGCAGTGCGTCGAGCTCGACTTCTTCGAGAAGATCGTCGGGCTCGCGCGCGAGTACGGCATCTGGGTCGTGCACGACCTCGCGTACGCGGACATCACGTTCGACGGCTGGAAGGCGCCGTCGATCATGCAGGTGCCCGGCGCGCGCGACGTCGCGGTCGAGTTCTTCACGATGTCGAAGAGCTACAACATGGCGGGCTGGCGCATCGGCTTCATGGTCGGCAACCGCGACCTCGTCAACGCGCTCGGCCGCATCAAGGGCTACCACGACTACGGCACGTTCACGCCGATCCAGGTCGCGGCGATCGCCGCGCTCGAGGGCCCGCAGGACTGCGTCGCCGAGATCGCGATGAAGTACCAGCGCCGCCGCGACGTGCTGGTCAAGGGCCTGCACGAGGCCGGCTGGATGGTCGACGTGCCCAAGGCGTCGATGTACGTGTGGGCGAAGATCCCCGAGGCCTACCGGGCCGCGGGCTCGCTCGAGTTCACGAAGCGGCTCCTGTCGCAGGCGAGGGTGTCGGTCTCGCCGGGCGTCGGCTTCGGCGAGTTCGGCGACGGGCACGTGCGCTTCGCGATGATCGAGAACGAGGCGCGCACGCGCCAGGCGATCCGGGGCATCAAGCAGATGTTCCGCGAGGACGGCCTGTCGCAGGCCGCGTGACGGCGGGCGGGCGCGAGACGTGGGAGAAGGCGACCGCATGCGACCGCTGAACGTCGGCCTGCTGGGCTTCGGCACCGTGGGCAAGGGCGTCTACGACGTGCTCGCCCGCAACGGCGAGGAGATCGCGCGGCGGGCCGGGCGCCCGATCCGCGTCGCCTGGATCGGCACGCGCACGCTCGACCGCGCCCGCGAGGCGACGCGCGGCGCGCGGGGCGTCCACCTGACGAGCGACGCCGGCACCGTCGCCGTCCATCCCGACGTCGACATCGTCGTCGAGCTGATCGGCGGCATCGAGCCGGCGCGCGCGCTCGTGCTCTCGGCGATCGCCGCCGGCAAGCACGTCGTCACCGCGAACAAGGCGCTGCTCGCCGAGCACGGCAACGAGATCTTCGCGGCCGCGCACGCGAAGGGCGTCATGGTCGCGTTCGAGGGCGCGGTCGCCGGCGGCATCCCGATCATCAAGGCGCTGCGCGAGGGCCTCACGGCGAACCGGATCGAGTGGATCGCCGGCATCATCAACGGCACGTCGAACTTCATCCTGTCGACGATGCGCGACACCGGCGCCTCGTTCGACGCGGTGCTCGCCGAGGCGCAGAAGCGCGGCTACGCGGAGGCCGACCCGACCTTCGACGTCGAGGGCGTCGACGCCGCGCACAAGCTCACGATCATGGCGGCGATCGCGTTCGGCGTGCCGATGCGCTTCGACGCCGCGTACCACGAAGGCATCACGAAGCTCACGCGCGAGGACATCCGCTACGCCGAGGAGCTCGGCTACCGGATCAAGCTCCTTGGCATCGCGCGGCGCAAGAGCGCGGGCTACGAGCTGCGCGTGCACCCGACGCTCGTGCCGGCGAAGCGGCTGATCGCGAACGTCGAGGGCGCGATGAACGCAGTGCTGGTCAAGGGCGACGCCGTCGGGCCGACGCTCTACTACGGCGCGGGCGCCGGCGCCGAGCCGACGGCGAGCGCGGTGATCGCCGACCTCGTCGACGTGACGCGCATGCACACGGCGGACCCCGAGCACCGGGTGCCGCACCTCGCGTTCCAGCCCGACCAGATCACCGACCTGCCGGTGCTGCCGATCGGCGAGGTCGAGACGAGCTACTACCTCCGCATGCGCGTGCTGGACCGGCCGGGGGTGCTCGCCGACATCACGCGCATCCTCGCCGACCGCGAGATCTCGATCGACGCGATGATCCAGAAGGAGCCGTCCGAGGGCGAGGACCAGACCGACATCATCCTGCTCACGCACCGGTCGATCGAGAAGCGCGTCGTCGACGCCATTCGCAAGATCGAGGCGCTGGCGACCGTGCGCGGCAAGGTCGTCCGCATCCGGCTCGAGGACCTCGCGTGAGCGCGCCGACGCCCGCTCGCGACCGGCAACGCCCATGAACTACGTCTCGACGAGGGGCGCGTGGCTCGACGCGCCGCAGCCGTTCTGCGCGATCCTGCTCGAGGGACTCGCGCCCGACGGCGGCCTCGCGGTCCCCGAGCGCTACCCGGCGTTCGCGGCAGGCGAGCTCGAGCGGCTCGCGGGTGCGCCTTACCGCGACATCGCGTTCGCGGTGCTGTCGAAGTTCGTCGGCGACATCCCGGAAGCCGACCTGAAGGCGATGATCGGCCGCGCGTACACGGCCGCGAAGTTCGGCAGCGACGCGATCGTCCCGGTCCGCGAGCTCGAGCCCGGCCTCGCGCTGCTGCAGGTGTCGAACGGGCCGACGCTCGCGTTCAAGGACATCGCGCTGCAGCTCCTGGGCGAGCTCTTCGAGTACGCGCTCGCCCGCGAGGGCCGCCGGATCACGATCCTCGGCGCGACGTCCGGCGACACCGGCTCGTCGGCGGAGGTCGCGATGCGCGGCCGCAAGGGCATCGACGTGTTCATGCTGTCGCCGCACGGCCGCATGAGCCCGTTCCAGCAGGCGCAGATGTACTCGCTCGCCGACGCCAACATCCACAACCTGGCGGTCGAGGGCACGTTCGACGACTGCCAGGACATCGTCAAGGCGATCTCGGCGGACGCCGCGTTCAAGCGCCGCTACGCGATCGGGGCGGTCAACTCGATCAACTGGGCGCGCATCGCGGCGCAGGTCGTCTACTACGTGCACGGCTGGCTCGCGGCGCGGCGCGCGCGCGACGGCGTCGTCGACGTGGCCGTGCCCTCGGGCAACTTCGGCAACATCCTCGCGGCGCACGTCGCGAAGCGGATGGGCGTGCCGCTGCGCCGGCTGATCCTCGCGACCAACGAGAACGACGTGCTCGACGAGTTCTTCCGCACCGGCCGCTACCGGCCCCGGTCGGCGGCCGAGACGCATGCGACCTCGTCGCCGTCGATGGACATCAGCAAGGCTTCGAACTTCGAGCGCTACGTGCACGACATCGTCGGCCGAGACCCGGACGCGGTGCGCGCGCTGTGGAAGAAGCTCGCGGACGAGGGCGGCTTCGATTTGTCCGGCACCGACGCGTGGAGGACGGTCGAGGCCTCGGGGTTCGAGTCGGGCACGAGCACGCACGCCGACCGCATCGCGACGATCCGCGCCGTGGAGAAGCGCTACGGCGTCGTCGTCGACCCGCACACGGCCGACGGCCTCAAGGTCGGCCTCGAGCACCGCGACCCGTCCGTGCCGCTCCTCTGCGTCGAGACCGCGCTGCCGGCGAAGTTTGCGGCGACCATCCGCGAGGCGCTCGGACGCGACCCGTCGCGCCCGAGTGCGTTCGAGGGGCTCGAGTCGCGGCCGCAGCACCGGACGGTGATCGCGAACGACGCCGACGTCGTCCGCGCGTTCGTCGCCGCGCACGCGCAGCCGGTGGCCTGACGATGCGCGCGCTCGCGCGCGGCCTTTTCGCCGACCTCGCAACGGGGCTCAGGCTCGCGCTGTTCCTGCCGGTGCGGCGCATCGCGTTCCGCGTCGGGCTCCCCGAGCTCCTCTCGCTCTTCGTCGTCTCCGCGCTCGTCCAAATCGGCGCGGACGCGCTGCGCTACGGCGAGAATGCGACGTTCTCCTGGTACGGGCTCGGGAACGAGGTGTTCTCGGGCGGCCTGCTGCTCCTCACGTCGGCCGTCCTTGCACTCTTCAACCGCGATCGCGCGCTCGCGACCGCGATCCCGGTCGTCGTGCTCGCCTCGTTCCCGATCCTGCAGCTCGCGAACGCGATGCCTTGGGCGCGCCTGGGCGTCCCTGCCGGCGCCGCGAACGCGGTCGACACGGCGCTGCTCGTCTGGATCGTCGCCGTGCTCGTGCGCTCGGTCCACGTCGCGCTCGAGTACCGGCGCGTCCACCGGCCGTTCCGAGCGGTCGCCGGCGGTCTCCTGCTCGCGTGGCCGATCTTCTTCGCGCCCGCGATCGGCCCGGTCGAGCCGTGGTTCTCCCCGGGCGCGCCGGGCGCCCTCGACTCGCGCGCGCCGAACGCCGCGTCGGAGCCGGTGCTCGCGCTGCAGTCGACGCTGCTCGACGACGCGCTCTCGACGCTCGAGGACGGGCGTCCCGGCATCGTCGACCTCTATTTCGTCGGCGTCGCGGGTGACGCGACCGTGGACGCGCTCCGCCAGGACGTCGAGGCGGCGCGCCGCGTGATGGACGAGCGCTGGGGGACCGGCGGCCGCTCGGTCGTCCTGTCGAACAGCCCGAGCTCGCTACTCACCGCGCCGATCGCCTCGGTGTCGAACCTGCGCGAGGCGCTCGACGAGATCGGCGCCGCGATGGACCCGACCGAGGACGTCGCGATGGTCTACGTCGCGACGCGCGGCAATCCCGACCGCACGCTCGAGATGCGGATGCCGCCGCTCGAGCTCGTGCCGATCGCGCCCGCGATGCTGCGGGCCGCGCTCGACGACGCGGGCATCCGCTACCGCGTCGTCGTCGTCTCGGCCTGCCACGCCGCGTCGTTCGTCGAGGAGCTCGCCGACGAGGACACCGCGGTGATCGTCGCGTCGGCGTCGGAGCGCGCGCCGGCGGGTTGCGACCGGGGCAGCGTCGCGACCGCGTTCGGCCAGGCGTTCTTCCAGCGCGGGATGGCCAAGGCGGCGAGCGTGGGCGAGGCGTTCGAGGGCGCGCGCGCCGAGGTCGAGGCGCGCGAGCGCTCCGGGAGCTTCGGGGTTGCCTCGAAGCCGGCGATCGCGATGGGCGCGGGCATCGAGGCGAAGCTCCGCGACCTCAAGCGTCGCGGGGGTGCCGCCCAGGTGGAGGCTCGCAGGCGCACGGCCCCCTTGGGCTAGACTCCGCCCATGGCCGCGTCGGTCGAGGTCGCCGGGATCGAGCACGCGTACGACGAGCACGCCGTCGTGCGCGGGCTCTCGTTCTCGCTCGCGGCCGGCGGCATCGGCTGCCTGCTCGGTCCCTCCGGCTGCGGCAAGACCACCGTGCTGCGCTGCCTCGCCGGCTTCGAGCCGGTGCGCGCCGGCACGATCGCATTCTCCGGCCGCGTCGTCTCGTCGCGGGTCCACGTCGTGCCGCCCGAGGGGCGCGGGGTCGGCATGGTGTTCCAGGACTACGCGCTGTTCCCGCACCTCGACGTCGCGCGCAACGTCGCATTCGGGCTCGAGCGCTGGAGCGCGCGCGAGCGCGACTCGCGCACCGCGCGCATGCTCGAGCTCGTCGGCCTCGCGGACGCCGGGCGCGCCTACCCGCACGAGCTCTCCGGCGGCCAGCAGCAGCGCGTCGCGCTCGCCCGCGCGCTCGCGCCGAAGCCGGAGCTCCTGCTGCTCGACGAGCCGTTCTCGAACCTCGACGTCGACTTGCGCGAGCGGCTGTCGGTCGACGTCCGCAGGATCCTCAAGGAGTCGGGCACGACCGCGATCCTCGTCACGCACGACCAGCACGAGGCGTTCGCGATCGCCGACGAGGTCGGCGTGATGAACGAGGGCGCGATCGACCAGTGGGCGAGCGCCTACGACGTCTACCACCGCCCGCGCACGCGCTTCGTCGCCGACTTCGTCGGGCGCGGCGTGTTCGTCCGCGGCGTGGCCGAGGAGGGCGGCCGGCTCGCGACCGAGCTGGGCGAGCTCGAGGGCGACCTGCCGCCGGGCGTGAAGCCGGGCGAGGCGGTCGACGTGCTGCTGCGACCCGACGACATCGTGCACGACGACGCAAGCCCGTGGCGCGCGACCGTCGCGTCGAAGACCTTCCGCGGCTCCGAGTTCCTCTACGCGCTTTCGCTCGCGTCGGGGACGCGCGTGCTGGCGGTCGTGCCCTCTCACCACGACCACGCGATTGGCGAGGGCATCGGCATCCGGCTCGAGATCGACCACGTCGTCTCGTTCCGGGCGGAGGGCGAGTCGCCCGGCTGAGGCCGGATTGACCACCGATCCGGATTCGGTCTATAATTACCATCCTACCGCGGGGTGGAGCAGTCTGGCAGCTCGTCGGGCTCATAACCCGAAGGTCGAAGGTTCAAATCCTTCCCCCGCAACCAACAACAAGGGCCTGCCTCTCGGCAGGCCCTTCGTCCTTTCCGGCCCCGTCTGGCCACTATCCCGTGTGCGCGGCGACCGCGTCTGGCTCGTCGCCGGGTTCGGGCGCCCTCGGAACGATCGCGTCGCCGAACAGCGCCAGAAGCGGCACGCGAGTTGGCGCGCGCCGCGTCCGTCAGGTCCTTCGGGTCACTCGCTCTTCAGCCGTCGCATGCCTTCGATCATCGGGTGCCACCCGTAGACGAGCGTGAGCATGAAGCCGTCCATCTTGAGGTCGCCAGGCGCGTTGTCGTTCACGGTCGACTTGTAGCCGAACGTGAGACCCAGGTTGTCGTTTACCTGGTAGCCGAGCGTGAGCCCGACGCCGATGTTGTTGAGCTTCTCGCCGGAGACGCCGTTGACGGTCGCCTGGCCGCCGTAGTACCAGACGAGATCGAGCGCCCCCCACAAGCGCTCGTTGAAGTCGCGACTCAAGTGCGCGTCGAGCTGGAACTTTGGATCGGTCTTCAGCGTCTGGCCGACGTAATCGGTGTTGTTGCCGAAGAGCCACACGGCGGGCAGGAACTCGAGCGTGGTGCGCCGTCCCGGCACCCAGTCGCCGAGCTGCCAAACGATAGGCATGCCCACGCGCCCGTACCAGCGGTTCTGCCCGATGTTGAGCTGCTGGTTGCTGTCGTACTCGCCGATAGGCAGCGCCAGGTCGGCGAGGACGTCGACCGAGAACCCGGGCTGGTAGCGCAGCGCATCGGGGATGTTCTTCTGCGCGGGCGGGCCGAGGATGTTCCACGTGAACTCGAGCATCGGGTCGCCGAAGCCGCTCGCGCTCTGGTTGACGGCTCTGCCCGCCACTGTCACGTCTCCCGAGATGCGCCCCATCGGCAGGAGGATCGCCGCCATGGCCGAGCGATCGAACAGGGAAAAGAAGTGCGCGTAGCCCGCCTGCGCCATCGTCGCGTCGAATTGCGCGCCGGGCGTCACGGTGTCCGCCGGATCGAACGGGTTCGTATTGCCGCTGAACGAGTTGACGATGAGCGGCACGGCGTTCGAGCCGGACAGTGGCTTCCAGTAGAAGCGCGCGGGCATCTGAGCCAGCGCCTGCTGCGGGCAGAGTGCGGCCATGGCAAGTACCGCTACGGCGGCCCAGTGCGCCCGGTTGCTTGGGTTCTTCGTGGGAATTGCGTAGTTCATGGCTGCGCCTTTCTCGTGATTTGGTCGTCTGGACATCGCCCCGATCTCTCAAGGCTTGGGATCGGCCAGCATTTCCTTCGGCGGCACGAACTGCTGCTTGTAGATCAGCGGCGGGAAGCCCGGATAGACCGTAACCCGTTGCGGCATGTCCTTTTCCAGGGTGTCGTACGGCCCGCGGCTCGGCAGGATTACGTTGTTGGCCTTGACGTAGCTCTCCCAGGCCGCGAGCATGGCCTTCACCTTGTCGGGATTCTGTGCGGCGAGATCGTTGCGCTCGGCGGGATCCTTGGCGAGGTTGAACAGCTCCCAGGCGCCCTTGCCGTACGGCTTGAACTGCCAGCGCAGCTTCCAGTCGCCCTGCCGCACCGCGCGGTTGCCGAAGACTTCCCACGCAAGGTAGTCCTGGCCGGTCCGCACCGAGTCCGCCTTGCCGGCGAGCATCGGGCCCCACGACTTGCCGATCAGCGGCGGCAGATCAGGCTGGCTGGCCTCGGGATAGCTGGTGCCGGCGACTTCAAGCAGCGTCGGCATCAGATCGGCCACATGCATCAGCCCGTGGTTGATGCTGCCGGCGGGCCGCTTCACGCCCGGTCCGCTGACGATCAGCGCGTTGCGGATGCCGCCCTCGGCCAGCCAGCCCTTGTACTGGCTGAATGGCGTCATCGACACCTGGGCCCACATCGGGCCATAGCCGACCCAGGAGCCCGGGTCGCCCCACGCATTGGGATGGGTCTGCGACCAGGTGATCGCCGCGAAGAGGTTGTCGCGCGAACCCGGGGAACCCGCGATCATCCCGAAAAGGTCGGTGCCCTCGGCGCCATTGTCGCCGAAGAAGATGAAGATGGTGTTCTCGTATTCGCCGATCTTCTTCAGATGGTCGATGAGGCGGCCGATGTGGAAATCCATGTTCTCCACCATGCCGGCGTAGAGTTCCATCTTCTTGCCGAGTATGTAGCGGCTTGCGGGGGCAAGCACGATCGGATCGGGCACAAACCACATCCGTTCGGCAAGCTCGGTGCCGGCCGGCATGATGCCCATCTCGACCTGCCGCTTCAGCCGCTCCTGGCGCACCGCGTCCCAGCCCTTGTCGTATTCGCCGTCGTGCCGGTTTCGCCACTCCTTCGGCAGGTGGTAGGGGTCGTGCGGCGCCTGGTGCGCCACGTAGGCGAAGAAGGGCTTGCCGTCGCCACGGTTGGCATCGATGTAGCCGATCAGCTTGTCGGTGTAGGTCTTGGTCGCGTAATAGTCCTCGGGCAGCTTGGTCAGGTAGCGGCCGTCCTCGGTGAAGACCGACTTCGGCGACGCGGCGGTGAAGTTCGTCATGTCCCAGTAGCTGCCGGCGCCGTCGAGCAGCGAGAAGTCGCGCTCGAACCCGCGCGCGCGCGGGATCTGGTCGGGCTGCTTGCCCAGGTGCCACTTGCCGACCATGTAGGTGTGGTAGCCGGCGTCCTTCAGCAACTGCGGCAGCGTCGCGACACGGTTGTTGAGGTAGCCCTCGTAGCCGACGGCGCCGCGCTGGTTGGGCGCGATCCACTCGTCCATATTGCCCAGGCCGTTCAAGTGCGTGTCGACGCCGCTCAGCAGCATCGAGCGCGTGGGCGAGCAACTGGCGTGGGTGTAGAAGTTCGTGAATCGGACGCCGTCCTTCGCCAGCGAGTCGAGGTTCGGGGTCCTGATCTCGCCGCCGAACGAACCCATGTCCGCGAAGCCCATGTCGTCGGCGAGGATGACGACGATGTTCGGGCGGCGGGGCGCGTCCGCGGCGGGCGCCGTCGACGGGACGACGAGCGCCGCGGCCATGCCGACGATGCCGAGTACGTTCAGGAGCGGCCGGAGGCGGCCGGGCCTCGGCGAGGATTCGTGCGGCGCGAACGGCATCCCGGTGTCCATCGTCAGTTCCTTCCTGTGTCGTCGGTTCAGAACTCGACCTCGAGTCCCCTGGCTTTCGCCACGGCGTAGATCGCGTCGTAGGTCTTCGCGCGGTCCCAGGGAGCGTCCGCCGCTTCGTTGCGGAACTCCCGGTAGGCGCGCTCGACGTTCATGTACAGGCGCGCCGGGCCGCGCCACTGGCCGTACGGCCCGAGGTCGATCCGTTTGGACGCCTCCAGGGCGGTCAGCCCCTGCGCGAAGCAGCGGCCCGACTCCTCGCGCACGTAATCGAGGTACGCCTTCATCTCCATCGCGCCTTCGATCCCGCACAGCGGCCCGTGGCCGGGGACGATGACCTCGGGGTCGAGCCCGATGACGAGGTCGAGGACCGCGAACCACTTCTCGTACGTGCCGTTCCAGCCCACGGGCGTGCACTCGCGGAAGACCACGTCGCCCGCGAACACCACCCGCTCGTCCGGCACGTGCACGATCGTGTCGCCGGCCCGGTGGCAGGGCCCGACGTGGATCAGGTGGACTTCCGTGCCGTCGAGGTCCAGCACGTGGCGCTCGTCGAACACGGTCGTCGGCAGCGTCAGCTCGATGCCCTCGAAGTCGAAGTCCTCGGCGATTTGCCGCGCGATCGCCAGCACGCCGGGGTGCAGGGCCCCGAGCCGTGCGCCCGAGAGGCGGGGATCGGCGGCGGCCACCAGCCGCCGGCTCTCGCGCGGGTCGGCGACGCAGGGCATGAGTTCCCTGACCGTCCGGTGCGCGACGATCTCGGCCGTCTGGAAGAGCTGGTTGCCCCACACGTGGTCTCCGTCCTCGTGCGTGTTGACCACGCGCCTCGGCATGCCCGGCCAGACCTTGCCGAACAGCTCGATCATGCGGCGCGCGTGCGCCAGGTCCGACTGGGTGTCGATCACCATGCCGCCGCCCAGGTTGACGAGTCCCGAGTTGGCGTCGCACGCGCGGTTGCGCTCGACCAGGACCGCGTAGCAGTTGTCGCTCACCTGCTGCAGTTTCACGTTGGTCCGTCCGGCCGCAATCGTCCGCACGACTATCCCCCAGCGGTCGACGGCGGTCGACTCGGGGGCGAAGGATCCCGCGACCCGGTCCGGCACTTCGACGCCGCCGGAGCATGGAGCGCTGCTACACTTTCCCGGCCTTGCGCGAGCACGTCTATCGGAATTCCGCAGAACGCGATCGTGGAGCCGCCTTCGCCCATCCACGCACAGCCCGCCGTCTCGGTGGTCGAGATCGACGACCCGACGGCGGCCGGTGCAGGCATCGAGCTCCTCGACCTCGACGCCGTGAAGCTCGAGCCGATGCCGCTCCGGGCGCGCCGGGTCGTCGTCCGGCTCGGCTCGTCCGCGGTGGTGTTCCACGCGACGAATCGCCGCATCCGGACGCGCACGAGCGCCGCTGCGGGCCTGCTCGCCTACGTCGTGTTCGGTCCCAGGTCGAACGGGACCGTGAACGGATTGCCGGTGGGCCCCGGCCTGATGCTCGCGGCGGCGCCCGACGCAGCCGCCACCTTCGTCGCCGAGGCCGGCTACGAGAGCCTCGCGTTCCTGCTTCCCCCGGCCGAACTGCGGGCCCATCTCGCTGCGCGCCGGCGCGAAGGGGAGTTCCACCTGCCGCGCGGCGTGGAGACGCTGCGGGCCGACGACGGGAGCGCCCGCCGGCTGTTCGAGTGGGGCAAGCGGTTGGTGGAAATCGCCGCGCGCCAGCCGTCACTGTTCGACGAGCGCGAGACCGAACGGATCGCCGCGCACGTCGAGCTGGTCGAGGTGCTGCTGGCGACGCTGGGCGGGGCGCACGACTTCGAGCCCGGCCGTCGTGACCTGAGCAGGCAGGAACAGAGCCGGATCGTGAGGATCGCCGAGGCCCACGCGTTGGCCCACACCGGCGCCCCGCTCTACGTGGGCGACCTGTGCGTGGCGGCGGGCGTGAGCGAGCGAACGCTGCAGTACGCGTTCAGGGAGGTAATGGGGCTTTCGCCCGTGGCCTACCTGACCCAGGTCAGGCTGCACCGGGTGCGCGAGGCGCTCGTCGCGGGAACGCAGGGAACGACGACGGTCTCGGCCAAAGCGCTCGACTGGGGCTTCTGGCACTTCGGCGAGTTCTCGCGCGCCTACAAGGCGTGCTTCGGCGAGCTGCCCTCGGACACGCTGCGGCGGAAGCCGGGCGAGCCACAGGCGAAGGCGTAGGCGTAGGCGACCCGAACCCCGTCGTGCCGGTTCGGCGAGGCATCCGCGCGGAACGGGCCGTCGACGGCTGGCGTGCGATTCACCCGATCCGTGGCGGATTGATGCTTCGCGCCGGAAGGCGTTGCCGGGCCGGGAGCCGGATAAGAAAGTCGGCTTGCCTTCGGGCGGATCGTCTTGCGTGGGCTTCGCGCGCCAGATCCCATGTACGGTGCCATCCCACCGATTCCGGACGGACCGGGCCGGGTTCGCGAATTTCGCTCGGGCGCCCGGCATCGGTCCGACCTGCCGCGAGTTCAACGCCCGGTACGCCCCGGCGTTCGGGTATCTTTGCCCGATGCGCGACCTGCGTCACGATTTCTGGCACAACCTGCGCGGCAACCTCGCGGCGAAGCCCTGGCGCGACCGCGCGGTCGTGATCGCCTACGCGTTCGCGACCGGACTGGTCGTCGTCGGGTTCACGCTGCTCGCGGACGCCGCGAGCCGGGCGTTCGCCGCGCTGTTCGGCCTCGAGGGCGTGGGGCGCTGGCTCCCGCTCGTGTGGACGCCTGCGCTGACCGTCGCCCTGCTGTGGTGGACGCGCCGATTCGCCGCGGGCGGGGAGGGCTCCGGGATTCCGCAGGTCGTGGCGGCGCTCGACGACCGCGTTCCGGTCGCGGTCCGCGAGGGGCTGGTCTCGCTCGGGCTCTCGTTGCACAAGATCGCGCTCGTGTCCGGCGGATTGCTCGCCGGCCTGTCGATCGGTCGTGAAGGCCCGACCGTCCAGGTGGGCGCGGGCGTCATGAAGCACGCGCGCCGCTGGCTGTCGCCGGACTCGGGCATCGACACGCACGACTTGATCGTCGCGGGTGCCGCCGCCGGCATCGCGGCCGCGTTCAACACGCCGCTCGGCGGCGTCGTCTTCGCCCTCGAGCAGCTCTCGCGCAGGAGGAGCTTCTCGCACAGCGGGCTCGTGATCGTGAGCATCGTGCTCGCCGGCATGGTCGCGGTGTCGGCGTTCGGCAACCTCACCTATTTCGGCGAGCTCCGGGTGGGCGAGCTCGGGTGGCCGCTCCTGGGGCCGGGGGCGCTCGTGACGATGGCCGCGGGATTGGCGGGAGGCCTGTTCTCGCGCCTGATCGTCGCGTCGACCCGCGGTCTTCCGGATGCGGCGTCGCGCTGGCGCGAGCGGCATCCGTTCCGGTTCGCCGCCGCGTGCGGGATCGTCGTCGCGGCGATCACGATCGTGACCGACGGCGCGGTCGCCGGCGCGGGCTACGCGCCGACGCGGGCGCTGCTCGAGGGACACGCCGACCTGCCGCCGCTCTACACGGTGCTCAAGTTCTGCGCGACCTGGCTCTCGGCGTGGTCCGGCCTGCCCGCCGGCGTGTTCGCGCCGTCGCTCGCGATCGGCGCGGGCATCGGCCACGACGTGGCGGTGCTCACGCACGCCAATCCCTCGACGTCCGCCGCGCTGGCCGCGCTGGGCATGGTGGCGTTCCTCGCGGCGACGACACAGGGCCCGCTCACGGCGTTCATCATCGTGATGGAGATGGTCGCGGGGCACGACATGGTGCTGAGCCTCATGGCGAGCGCGTTCGTCGCGAGCGGGATCGCCCGCTGGATGACGCCGCCGATGTACGTGGAGCTCGCCGCGATGTTCGCGCCAGCCCGGCGCCCGGGCGGCGCGTCGTAGCGCCGCGCCGGACGTCGCCGAAGCGCCGGCTACGGCGCGTGCGCCGGGTGCAGGTGCTCGAGCGCGCGCTCGAGGTTGCCGATCGTGCGGTCGACGTTGCGCAGCTTGTCGAGCCCGAAGAGTCCGACGCGGAACGTCTTGAAGTCGGGACCCTCGTCGCACTGGAGCGGGACGCCGGCCGCCGTCTGCAGCCCTTCGGCGATGAACTTGCGCGCGCTCTGGATGTCGGGGTCGTCGGTGTAGCTGACGACGACGCCCGGCGCCTCGAAGCCCTTCGCCGCGACGCTGCGGTAGCCGTGCTTCGCCAGCATCGCGCGCGCCTTGCGGCCGAGCTCCTGCTGCGCGGCCTTCGCGCGGTCGAAGCCCCAGTCGGCGGTCTCCTTCATCGTGTCGCGCAGCCGCGCGAGCGAGTCGGTCGGCATCGTCGCGTGGTACGCGTGACCGCCCTTCTCGTAGGCTTCCATGATCTGCAGCCACTTCTTGAGGTCGATCGCGAAGCTCGTGCTCTGCGTCGCGTCGATCGCCGTGCGGGCCCGCGCCGAGAGCATCACCATCGCCACGCCCGGCGTGCTGCTCCAGCCCTTCTGCGGCGCGCTGATCAGCACGTCGACGCCGGTCGCTTCCATGTCGACCCAGATCGTTCCCGACGCGATGCAGTCGAGCACGAACAGGCCGCCGGCCTCGTGCGCCGCGTCGGCGACGGCACGCAGGTAGTCGTCGGGCAGGATGATGCCGGCGGCGGTCTCGACGTGCGGCGCGAACACGACGGCGGGGCGCTCGCGGCGGATCGTCGCGACGACCTCGTCGATGGGCGGGGGCGCCCAGGGCGCCTGCGGGCCGGGCTGGACCGGACGCGCCTTCAGCACCGTCGAATGCGACGGGATCGAGCCCGCCTCGAAGATCTGCGTCCAGCGGTAGCTGAACCAGCCGTTGCGGATCACCAGGCAGCGCCTGCCGCTGCCGAACTGGCGCGCGACCGCCTCCATGCCGTAGGTCCCGCCGCCGGGCACCAGCGCGACCGCCGGCGCGCGGTACACGCTCCTGAGCGTCGCGCCGATGTCGCGCATCACGCCCTGGAACTTCGCGGACATGTGGTTGAGCGCGCGGTCGGTGAAGACGACCGAGTACTCGAGGAGCCCCTGGGGATCGACGTCGGGAAGGAGGCCGGGCACGGTGGACTCTGCGGGCGGGGAAAGCGAAACCTTACCACGGCGGGGCGGGGAGGCGCCGCTGGCTCGTCCGGGCGGAGCACCGGGCGCGCAACCGCGCGGACGGATGACGGACCTGCCGCTTCGGCGCGCCGGTCGGCCGTGGCACGGGGTGGCGCGCGGTCCGGTCCGCCCCGGCTCGGGGAGGGCATGATACAAGTCAAGACTCCTCGCGCAACGGCGGCATACCGTGCGAGGCGGGCGGGGGATCGTGGACGAATCCGGCATGCGTATCTCGAGGGGCGGGGCGGGTCGCGTCGGGCGAGCCGACGATGGGTGGCGGACCGTCCCGGGCCCGGGTGCGGGCGGCGCGGCGGCGCCGCGCGAACGGCATGCCGAGCCGTAACGATCCCGGAGACCTTCGCGCGGCGGGCGAGGCGATCGACCGCGTGATGCGCGAGGAGCGCGCGGCGGCGGACCTGCTCGCGCAGGCGCGGCGCGAAGCGGAGGCGATCGTCGAGGCGGCGCGCGACGAGGGCCGCGCGATCGTCAACCGCGCGACCGGGCGCATCTCGCGCTGGCAGGCTGCGCACGCCCGCGCCGTGGACGCCCGCGTCGAGACGCTGCGCGCCGAAGCGGCGCGCTACGAGCGCGCGAAAGGCGCGCCCGACCGGGCGGCGATCGATGCCGCGGTCGAGCGCGTGGCGGCCCGCCTGACCGGGCATGAGCCGGACGACGAGTATGGGCGCGCGCGCTGATCACGCGTACGCGCAGGCGCGCCTGCAGGCGCGGCACGGCGCGATGCCCGACGAGCACGCGTGGCGCGCGCTCGAGTCGAGCCGGACGGCGCCGCACTACCTCGCACTGGCCCGCAAGGGCCCGTTGGCGCGCTGGGTCGACGGCATGCCCGACGACGCGGACGTGCACCGGTTCGAGCACGCGCTGCGCGCCCGCTGGCGGCGTTACGTCGACGAGGTCGCGCGATGGCAGGCGCCGACGTGGCGCGACGCGACGCGCTGGTTCGGCGCGCTCGCGGAGCTGCCGCTCGCGGCGGGGCTCGTGCGCGGCGAGGCGCGCGCCCGCGCCGCCTGGCCGGGGCTCCCGGCGGATGCGGACGCCGCGGCGCGCGCCGAGGCGCTACGCTCGGCGGGACTCGCGCCGCTGGCCATCGCCAGCGCGGACGCGGGCGCCGGGGCGTTCGCCGCCGCGTGGCTGGCCGAGTGGCGCCGCCGCCTGCCGGACGGCGCGGGCGCCGACGCGGCGCTCGGGCGCGCGGCGGAGCTCCTGCTCCCGCGGCTGCGCAGCGACGCCGAGGGACGGGCTGGCGGAGGGGAGTTGCTGCGGCGCACGCTCGTGAGGCTCTTCCGGCGCCACGCGTTCTCGCCGGTCGCGGTGTACGCGCACCTCGCGCTCGCCGCCCTCGACGTCGAGCGTCTGCGCGGAGGCGTGACGGCACGCCGGCTCGCCTCCGCCGCGCGCGGCGAGGACGCCTGATGCTGCGCACGGTTCCCTGCCGCTGGTTCGAGCTCGTCACGACGCGGCGCGACGTCGCGCGCGTGCTCGCCGCGCTGGCCGAGCGCGGCGCGATCGAGCTCGAGGCCCGCGGCGCGCAGCCCTGGCCCCCGATGACGTCGGGCGCGGACCGCGCGCTCGAGCGCTACCGCGAGCTCGAACGGACCTGGCACGCGCACTGGCCGGCGCCGCAGGCGGGGCACGAGCCGATCGTCGATCCGGCCGCGACGCTCGATGCGCGCGTCGCCGCGCTGGACGCCTGGGCCGCCGAAGCGGGCTCGCTCGTCGCGGAGCGCGAGCGCGTCGCCGCGCAGACGCGAGCCCTCGACGACCTCGCGCGCGTGCTCGAGGCGCTCCCCGCCGATTTCCCGGTCGTCGGCGCCTGGGAGGCCGGAACGCGCCTCGCCGCGGACATGCGCATCCACGCGGTCGCGCCCCACGTCGCGCCCTTCGACGTGCCGGAAGGCGTGCTGCGGCTCTCGGTGCACGGACCGGAGGATGAGTACGTCGTCGCGTTCGGGCGCGCGGGCGACCTCGAGGCGCTCGACGAGGCGTTCGCCGCGCGCAAGGCGAGGCGCATCGTCGTGCCGACGGACCTGGCGGGCGGCGCGAAGGACGTGCTGGCCGCGCTCGCCGACCGGCGCGACGCGCTCGCGCGGCGTGCCGACGGGATCGCGCGCGAGCTCGACGCGCTCGCGGAACGCCACGACGTCGCGCGAGCGAGGGGGGACCTCGGCCTGATCGACTGGCTGGCGAGCCACGGCTCGGAGCTCTCGGCGAGCGACCGCCTCTGCCGCGTCACCGGGTGGACGACGGCGAGCGACGCGGCGGCGCTCTGCCCGGCGATCGACGGCGAGCCCTCGCGCTGCGTCGCGCGGTTCGTCGAGCCGCCGGCGGGGGCGACGGCCCCGTCGCTCCTCGCGAACCCGGCCTGGGTCCGGGCGTTCGAGCGTTTCGCGCGGATGCTGGGGCAGCCCGGACAGGACGAAGCCGATCCGAGCGTGCTCGTCGCGTTCCTGGCGCCGCTCCTGTTCGGGTTCATGTTCGGCGACGTGGGGCAGGGGGCGGTGGTGGCGGTCGCCGGCTGGCTCCTGCGCAAGCGCGTCCCGGTGCTCGTGCTGCTCGTCCCCGGCGGCCTCTCCGCGATGGCGTTCGGCCTGCTGTTCGGCTCGGTGTTCGCGCGCGAGGACGTCATCGCCGCGTGGTGGCTGCACCCGCTCGAGCAGCCGGTCGCGTTGCTCGTCGCCGCGATGGCGCTCGGCGCGGCGATCCTCGTCACCGGTCTCGCGCTCGCCGCACTGCAGGCGCACTGGCATCGGGCAGGGCGCGCCTGGTGGGCGCGCGACGCGGGCCTCGTGCTCGCCTATGTCGCGCTGCTCGCCGCGATTGCGGCGCCCGGGGCTCTCTGGCTCGCCCTCGCAGGCGCGGTCTGGTACGTCGTCGGTGCCGCGCGCACGGCGGAGCACGGGGCGACCGGCGCGGCCCTCGCGGGCGTCGCGCAGTTCGTCGAGCACCTGCTGCAGCTCGTCGTCAACACGGTGTCGTTCGCGCGCGTGGGAGCGTTCGCGCTGGCGCACGCGGGGCTGTCGGCCGCGGTCGTCGCGCTCGCCGACGCCGCGGGCGGCGCCGGCTACTTCGTCGTGCTCGCGATCGGCAACCTGCTGATCGTCGGGCTCGAAGGCCTCGTCGTCGGCATCCAGACGACGCGCCTCGTGATGTTCGAGTTCTTCGTGCGTTTCATGAAAGGCACGGGCCGTGCGTTCCACCCGCTGCCTCCGCCGTTCGTCCCCCTGCCGCACCGAAACGGGAGCCATGAATGAAAGCCGGCCAGAAGACCGCCACCGGGATCCTCTTCGTCGTCGCCGTCACCGTCGCGATCGCGGCGGCCTGGACGATGATCGTGATGCCCGCGGGCGCCCAGACCCACGCCGCGACGGCCGCCGCCGCGGCCGATCCCGAGCTCCTGCGCTGGGCGTTCATCTCGGCCGCGCTCGCGGCCGGGCTCTCGACGCTCGCCGCGGGCTACGCGGTGGCGGTCGTCGGAAGCGCGGCGGTCGGGGCGCTCGCCGAGCGGCCGGAGCTGCTCGGCCGCGTGCTGATCTTCGTGGGCCTCGCCGAGGGCATCGCGATCTACGGGCTCATCGTCGCGATCCTGATCCTCAACCGGGCGTGACGCCGATGGGGCCGGTGGTCGTGCTCGGCGACGAGGCCACGTGCGCGGGATTCGCGCTCGCCGGCGTCGAGACGCTGTCGCCGTCGCCGGCGGAGGCACCGGCCGCGTTCGCGCGCGCGCTCGAATCGTCGTCGATGGTCGTCGTCACGCTCGGCCTGGCCGTCGCGCTCTCGCCGGGCGCGCTGCGCCGGGCGATTGCCCGCGAGCGGCCGATCGTCGTCGTGATGCCCGATCTCGTCGATCCCGACGCGGACACCGGCGTCGCGGCGCGGGTGCGCGCGGTGCTGGGCCTCGGCGCATGAGCCGCGACCCGGCACCGGCCTCCGCGTCGCAGGCCGACGCACTGGTCGCGGAGATCCGCGAGGAGGTCGCGCGCGAGCGGGCGAGGATCCTCGACGACGCGGCCCGCGAGGCCGACGCGATCCGCGGCCGCGCACGGGACAAGGCCCGGCGACAGATGCGCCGCGCGGTCGACGAGATGCGCGAGTCGGCGGAGAGGCGTCTCGCGCAGGTCGTCGCCGAGATCGAGACCGCGCGCCGGCGCGAGGCATCGATGCGTGCACGGGAGGCGCTCGACGCCGCCTGGCCGCTCCTGCGACGCGCGATCGAGCGGCGCTGGGCCGACGACGCGTCGGCCGCGGCCTGGATCGGCGCGCAGGTCGAGCTCGCGCACGCGCGCCTGCGCGCACCGCACTGGGTCGTCCGCCATCCCGCCAACGCCGACCCGGCGCGCATGACGGCGCTGCGCGCCGCGCTCGCCGCGCCGGGCGTCGCGGAGGCCCGGTTGCAGCCGGACGCGAACCTCGACGCAGGGCTCGTCGTCGAGGCGGGCGGTGCGCGCCTCGACGGCACGCCCGCCGCGCTGCTCGCGGTCCGCTCCGACGTCGAGGCGGCGCTGCTCGCGGAGATCGCGCGAGCTCCCGACGGGAACGTGGCGCATGAGTGAGGCGCGCATCCGGGCGATCAGCGGTCCGGTGCTGCACGCGGTCGCGCAAGGCCCGTTCGTCGTCGGCGAGGCGATCGAGGTCGGCCGCGCGCGCCTTCCGGGCGAGGTCATCCGGCTCGACGGCGACACGCTCGTCGCGCAGGTGTACGAGGACACGACCGGGCTCAAGCCGGGCGACCCGGTCCACGGCACGACCGCGCCGCTCTCGGTCTCGCTCGGGCCCGCGCTGCCCGGCCGCATCTACGACGGGCTCCTGCGCCGGCTCGACGCCAGCGCCGTGTCTGCGGGAGGCGCGGAGCGGTTCGCGTTCGTGCCCTCGGTCGCGCGCGGCGCCACGCTCCCGGGCGGCGCGACGATCGGCGAGTTCGCCGGCGCGGGACCCGCGAACCTCTGCATGCTTCCCCCCGGCGTCGGCGGCACGGTCGTCGAGATCGCGCCGGCGGGCGAGGTCGCCGCCGACGCGACGCTCGCGGTCGTGCGCGGCGGCGACGGACGCGAGCACCGCGTCGGCGCGTTCCACCGGTGGCCGGTCCGCCGTCCGCGCCCGGTCGCGCAGCGGCTGCCCGGCGACGAGCCGCTCGTCACCGGACAGCGGATCCTCGACACGCTGTTCCCGGTCGCCCGCGGCGGCCGAGCGGCGATCCCCGGGGGCTTCGGCACCGGCAAGACGGTGCTGCAGGAAACGCTCGCCAAGTGGTGCCATGCCGACATCATCGTGTACGTCGGCTGCGGCGAGCGCGGCAACGAGATGGCGGAAGTGCTGGACGAGTTCCCGCGGCTGGTCGACCCGCGCAACGGCCGTCCGCTGATGGAGCGCACGGTGATCGTCGCGAACGCGTCGAACATGCCGGTCGCGGCGCGCGAGGCGAGCATCTACACGGCGGTGACCGTGGCCGAGTACTTCCGCGACCAGGGCCTGCACGTGGCGCTGATGGCCGACTCGACGAGCCGCTGGGCCGAGGCGCTGCGCGAGGTGTCGGGCCGCCTGGGCGAGCTGCCGGGCGAGGCGGGCTACCCCGCCTACCTCGGCTCGCGGCTGGCCGAGTTCTACGAGCGCGCCTCGCGCGTGCGCACGCTCGGCGGACGGGAGGGCTCGCTCACGATCATCGGCGCGGTGAGCCCGCCCGGCGGCGACTTCTCGGAGCCGGTCACGAGCCACACGAAGCGCTACGTCGGCTGCTTCTGGGGCCTCGACCGCGAGCGCGCGCAGGCGCGCTTCTACCCGGCGATCCATCCGCTCCAGTCGTACTCGGTCGACGCGTCGCGCTTCGCGTCCTGGTGGACCGCGCACGGCAACGACAACTGGCAGCGCCAGCGCGAGAAGCTGCTCGCGCTGCTCGACGAGCAGGCGCATCTCGAGCGCATGGCGCGCATCGTCGGCAAGGACGCGCTGCCGCCCGGGCAGCAGCTGACGCTGATCGCCGCGGAGCTCGCGAACGAGGCGCTGCTGCGCCAGTCGGCGTTCTCGCCGGTCGACCGCTACTGCTCGCCGGCGCGCCAGAGCGAGATGCTGAAGCTCGTGATGCGCTTCATCGCGCTCGCGCGCGAGGCGCTCGAGCGGGGGGCGACGCCGGAGGCGATCGCGGCGCTGCCGGTCCTGCGCCGGCTGCAGCGCATGGGCGAGGAGGTGGGCGAGGACGCGCTCGAGGGCCACGCATCGCTGTGGGCGCAGCTCGAGCGCGAGCTCGCCGCGCCCGGCGCGGCGACGACGGGGGCGGCCGATGCGAGCTGAGCTCACGACGCGCGGCGCCGCGACCCGGATCGACGGGCCGCTCCTGTTCCTCCGGCGCAACGTCGAGGTGACGCTCGGCGAAGCGGTCGACGTGCTGATCGGCGACGAGCCGCCGCGCAAGGGGCGCGTGACGAGCCTCGACGACGACACGATGGTCGTCGAGGTGCTGGAGACCACCCGCGGGCTCGCGCTCGACGCGCTCTCGGTGCGCTTCCGCGGCGAGCCGATCTCGATGGGCGTGGGCCCGGGGCTCCTCGGCCGGATCTTCAACGGCGTCGGCGAGCCGGCCGACGGCGGCCCGCCGGTCGCGGCGGTCGCGCGGCGCCGCATCGACGCGCCCGCGATGAACCCGGCGCGGCGCGCGCTGCCGCGCGACTTCATCGAGACCGGCGTCTCGGCGATCGACCTCACGAACAGCCTGATCCGCGGCCAGAAGCTGCCGATCTTCTCGTCGGGCGGCCTGCCGCACGACCGCCTCGCGATCGAGATCGCGAGGCACGCGCGGCTGCGCGACGCGGCCGGCGGCGAGTTCGCGATCGTGTTCGTCGGCATCGGCGTCTCCTACGACTCGGCGGAGTCGTTCCGCCGCGCGATGGAGGACTCGGGCGCGCTCGGCCACACCGCGATGTTCCTGAACCTCGCGAGCGAGCCCAGCCCGCAGCGGCTGCTCGCGCCGCGCGTGGCGCTCACCGCCGCCGAGTACCTGGCGTTCGACGAGGGGCGCCACGTGCTCGTGATCCTCACCGACATGACCAACTACTGCGAGGCGCTCCGCGAGGTGTCCTCGAGCCACGGCGAGATCCCGAGCCGCAAGGGCTACCCGGGCTACCTGTACTCGGACCTGGCGACGATCTACGAGCGCGCGGGCTCCGCGCAGGGCGCGGCGGGAACGGTGACGCAGCTGCCGATCCTCACGATGCCGGCCGACGACATCAGCCACCCGATCCCGGACCTCACCGGCTACATCACCGAGGGGCAGATCGTGCTCGACCGCGCGCTCGACCGGCGGGGCGTCTATCCGCCGATCAACGTGCTGCCGAGCCTGTCGCGGCTCTTCGACCAGGGCACCGGCGAGGGCTACACGCACGCCGACCACCCGTCGCTCGCGCAGCAGCTCTTCGCCTCGTACGCCAAGGCGACGCGGGTGCGCGTGCTCGCGTCGGTCGTGGGCGAGGAGGGGCTGACGGCCGCGGACCGCCGCTACCTCGCGTTCGCCGACCGCTTCGAGCGCGAGCTGGTGGCGCAGGACGCTCCGCGTCGCCTCGACGAGAGCATGGGGGTGGGCTGGCGGCTCCTCGCCGACCTGCCGCGCGCCGATCTCACGCGCCTGAACGACGCGCAGATCGCTCGCAACGTGGCGCCTCCGGGCTCGCAGGAGCCGGCGGGTGGCTGAGATCGTCCCGACCCGGAGCGCGGCGCTCGAGCTCGCGGACGAGCGCGACCTGATGCGCCAGGGCTACCGGTTCCTGGACGAGAAGCGCGTGCTGCTCGCCTCCGAGATGCTGCGGCGGCTTCGCGAGCACCAGCGGATGCACGCCGCGCTGGCGGAACGCCTGCGCGAGGCGCGGGGCGCGCTGCGCGACGCGCTGCTGCGCCACGGCCTCGACGGCTTGCAGGCGTACCCCGCGGCGCCGGTCGAGCCCGCGGCCCCGTCGACCGACCGTGCGCGCTTCCTGGGGGTGCCGGTGCTCGCGACCGGCTTCGCGCCCCGTGCGGGCCGCGGCGACGACGCGGCGATCGATGCGTCGCCGGAGGCGCGCGCCTGCCGCGACGCGTTCGCGGCGCTGCTGGGACCGCTCGCGCAGCTCGCGGCGTCGGCGGGCAACCTCGAGCGGCTGGGTGTCGAGTACCGGCGCACGGAGCGGCGCGCGAAGGCGCTCGAGAACGTGCTCCTGCCCGAGGTCGAAGGGTCGCTCGCCGCGATCCTGGGGCAGCTCGAGCTCGCCGACCAGGAGGAGGCGGTTCGCATCCGGCTCGCCGGACGCGCGCACGGTTCCTAGCGCGGCCGGTTCGCAGCCGGTACCATCGCGCAGCCCGGCGACGCCGGCTCTCGAATCCGCTCGACGCCCACGCCATGGGATCCCTGCGCTTCTTCAACCTGCAGACCGTGATGGAGAACTACGGCTGCCGCTACCTCTTCGAGACGGGCACCGGCAGGGGCGAGGGCATCCGCTACGCCGCTTTCTTCCACTTCGATAGGATCTGGTCGGTCGAGATCCATCCGGAGATCGCGGCGGCCGCGCGGGAACGGTTTCGCCACGACGATCGAGTCGAGATCCTCAACGAGACCAGCGAGCAGGCGCTCGCGCGCATCCTGCCTACCGTCGATCCCGCCCGGCCGATCCTGTTCTGGCTGGATGCGCATTTCCCGGGCGCCGACTTCGGCTACGCGCGGTACGGCGACGAGCGCGACGTCGATCGCCGGCTTCCGCTCGAGCGCGAGCTCGACCTCATCGCCCGGCTGCGCCGCCCGTGCCGCGACGTGATCATCGTCGACGACCTCAGGATCTACGAGGACGGCCCGTTCGCCGAGGGGCCGATGCCCGAGCACGCGCAGACGCTGCCGCCCGAGCGGCGCAACATCGACTTCGTCACCAAGGGACCGTGGCCGGCGACGCACGAGGTCCGCCGCTTCTACGAGGGCACCGGCTACCTCGCGATCGCGCCGCTCGAAGGCGCGCCGCGCTAGCGCGGCGGCGGCGTCGACGGGCCCTACAGCAGCGGCACCGCGCGCTCGCCCTGCTCGTAGACGACGTTCGCACGCCCCACGAGGAGCGGATCGAGCGGCCCGACGCGCTCGAGGTCCCGGTTCGTGTAGTCGAGCTTGTGGAGCACGTAGCGCATCGCGTTGAGGCGCGCGCGCTTCTTGCAGTCGGACTTGATGACGGTCCACGGCGCGTCGGCGGTGTCGGTGTGGAAGAACATCGCCTCCTTCGCCTTCGTGTAGTCCTCCCACTTGTCGAGCGACGCCATGTCGATGGGGGAGAGCTTCCACTGCTTGAGCGGGTGGCGCTCCCGCTCCTTGAAGCGCCGCGCCTGCTCCTTGCGGCTCACCGAGAACCAGAACTTGATCAGGTGGACGCCGCTGTGGGCGAGGTTGCGCTCGAACTCCGGCGCCTGGCGCATGAACTGGCGGTACTCGGCGTCCGAGCAGAACCCCATCACGCGCTCCACACCCGCCCGGTTGTACCAGGAGCGGTCGAACATGACGATCTCGCCGGCCGTCGGCAGGTGCTGGACGTAGCGCTGGAAGTACCACTGCCCGCGCTCGGCGACCGACGGCTTCTCGAGCGCGACGACGCGCGCGCCGCGCGGATTCAGGTGCTCCATGAAGCGCTTGATCGTGCCGCCCTTGCCGGCGGCGTCGCGCCCCTCGAACAGGACCACGACCTTCTGGCCCGACTCCTTCACCCACGACTGGAGCTTCAATAGCTCGACCTGCAGCCGGTACTTCTGGCGCTCGTAGCTTCGGCGCGAGAGCAGGTGGCGGTACGGGTAGCCGCCTTTCCGCCAGTCGGCCGCGAGCTCCTCGTCGGCCGCGAGTGCGTGCTGCTCGACCCGCTCGCGCTGCAGCTCGAGCAGGCGCTTGACGAGGGCGGTGGCCTCCGTCGGCGAGCGGCCCGCGAGGATGTCGCGCAGGGCCGCGACCTGCGCCTCCTGCGTCGCGTCGGTGCCTTCGGCGACGGCGTGCGCCTCGATCAGGGCGGGGCGCGACGTCGGCTCGACGTCGCCGCGCGTGACGAGCCGCGCGGCGTCGCGCCGGCGTGCAGGCTTGGAGGGCGCCGTGGTCGGCGAGCGTCGGGCGGCGGGCATGCGATCGGTCTCCTCGGGCGTGCGCCCGCGCACGCCGGCGCGGGCATTCCGACGAGGATCGCGCAAGCGGGACGCCCGCTCCTTGCGCAGGATCAGAATCCGGCGCGGGCGGGGTGGGCTCCCGGATGTCCCGCGCGCGCAACGCGCCAGGCGTGCCGTGGGCTCGCCTTCGCGACGCCCGCGGCACGCCGGCGACGTCAGTGCGCGCCGGTCGCCGCCGGACGCGACGTCGCCGCCGCTTGCGGCGCGCGCGCGTCGTCGAGCCGCTTCACGTCGCCCGTGACTTCGCCACCTTCGGCGACGATGAGGCTGCCGTAGCGGATCGTTCCCGACACGCGGCCCGTACCGTTGACGACGAGCTTCGCGTGCGCGGTGAGCTCGCCGCTGAAGTCGCCGTCGATCTCCGCGACGTCGATCACCGCGGTGCCCTTGAGCGTCCCCGGCTTCGCGATCTGCATGCCCTTCGACGCGACGCTCGCCTCGACCTGGCCCTCGACGACGACCATCTCGCAGTCGCTGATCTCGACGCCTTTGAGCTTCACGTTGCGCCCGACGATGAGCCGGCTCCCTCCGGTCGGGGCGGCGGCGCCCGAAGGCGCTTCCGCGGGCTCGGCCTTCGGCGGCGCCGCCACCGGAGCCGCGGGGGGCTGCGCCGAAGCGGAAGCCGGGGCGCCCGGCGTGACGTAGCGGCCGATCGCGGCCGTCGAAGGCGTCGCGGCCGGCGCGGCGGCGGCCCCCGGCTTGGCGAGGCCCTTGTCGTTGGGCCGGGCGTCGCCGGCGCGGTCGTTGCGATTGAAGTTCAGCATCGGGCACCTCCGTGGGGGACGGCCACTATGACAATGGCATATCCATGCTACGCCCCGCGCGCCGGGGCGCGCAAGTCGCGCGCCGTCCGACACCGCGTAGGCGTCAGCGCGGTAGCGGCGGGTCCGCCGACCAGAGCGCGACCGTCGCGTACAGGTCGGCCGCGACGTCGATCGGATGGAGCGTCCAGCGGCCCGGCGCGTACGCTCCGTCGCCTTCCGCCACGACGAGGCCGTCGTCGGTCGCGATGCCGATCTCGCGAAACGGTGCCGAGAGTCCGTCGCCGGTCGCCTTGCTCATCGCTTCCTTGCAGGTCCAGAGGCGGAGGAACGCGCGGCGGCGGCCGTCGTCGTCGCGCACCGCGATCGCGGCGCGCTCGCGGTCCGTGAGGAACTTGCGCGCGAGTCCGTCGTGGGAGAGCGTGCGGTCGACGCCCTCGATGTCGACGCCGACGCGCCAGCCGGGCCGGTCGAGGTGCGCGATCAGCGCGACGCCCAGCGTGTGCGTCACGTTGAAGTCGGGCGCTCGGCCTTCGTCGAGCATCGGCCGGCCGCGTGCGCCGCGCCGGATCGGAACCGCCGCGGGCTCGACGCCCAGCCGCTGCGCGAGCGTCCAGCGCAGCGCCCAGCGCCCCGCGACGTACCGGTGCCGCAACGCGTCGGTCCCGAAGCGCTCCGCCCGCGCGACCTCCTCGGGCGAGAGGGCCGCCCACATCGCCGGCAGGTCGGCCGCGTCTCGGACGAGTCCGCACCACCAGAGCGCGAGGCCGCGCTCGGGCGAGGGGAGCGGTCGCGGCGTCCGCGGCGCGTTGCCCGGCGTGGTGAAATCGCTTACGCTCATCCTCGCACCCCCGCGCCCAGGGCACATCCCCGGGGCGCTTTTGCATTCGTCATGACGGCGCTCCTGCGCATTCTCGCCGCATTCCCGCTCCCCGTGCTGCACTACTTCGGGTGGTGGGTGTTCGTCGTCGCGTTCTACGTGGTGCGCTGGCGCGTTCCGCTCGCGCGCGCGAACCTCGCGGCCGCGTTCCCCGACAAGCCGGCCGCGGAGCGGGAGCGCATCCTGCGCGATTGCTACCGGAACCTCGGCCTCGCGATGATGGAGGCGATCTGGGGGTACGGCGCGAACGCGGACGACCTCAAGCGCCGCGTGAGGATCCTCAATCCGGAGATCGTCGAGCGATGCCGCGCGCAGAACCGGTCGGTGATCATGCTCGCGGGCCACGTCTGCAACTGGGAGTGGCTGCTGCTCGCCGCGGGCGCCCACCTCGAGCTCCCGATCGACGTCGTGTACAAGCCGCTCCGGCTCGCCGGCGTCGACACGTACGTGCGCGAGGCGCGCCGCCGCTTCGGCGCGAACCCCATCCCGCACACGCAGTTCCTCTACGAGGTTATGCGGCGCGGCGACGAGCCGCGCGCCTACGCGCTCCTCGCCGACCAGACGCCGCTCGCGAGGGCGCCCAAGCACTGGCTCACGTTCCTCAACCGCGACACCGCGTTCTTCCTCGGGCCCGAGCGCATCGCGCGCTACCTCGACGCGACGGTCGTGTACGTGGCGATGAAGCGCCGCAAGCGCGGCTTCTACGACGTGCACATCGACGTGATCGCGGAGCCGCCCTACGGCGAGGACGCCGGGCCCGCGATCGCGGAGGCGTATGCGCGTCGCCTCGAGGCGACGATCCGCGAGTCCCCCGCGGACTGGCTGTGGATCCACAACAAGTGGAAGTACCCGAAGCCGGCGGACGCCGACGTCCGGGTGCGGCCGGCCCGGCGCAAGCGCACCTGACCGGGCACTTGCGCGAGCTCGTGCTCGTCGCTATAATTTCAATTCTTCGCTGTTCGCTCGTGGCAGGTCCCTCCCGGCGGTGCAGAACGACCCCGGACGGTGCTCGCGCAGCGGCGGCCGCTCTTTAACAATTGGCAATCGATAGGTGTGGGTACCGGGATGGTGCCCTGCCGGGTGTCGTCCTTTCGGGGGCGGTGCGCGGCGGGGGTTCACAGGAACGGTGCTCACACGACGCTAATGTGCGGTCTGGCCGGGGGAACCTGGCTGGTCCGTGAGTCCCGTCTTCGGACGGGGCGTTCGAGTGAGTCTTGGACTATGAAGTAATTGTCAAGATCAACTGAAGAGTTTGATCCTGGCTCAGATTGAACGCTGGCGGCATGCTTTACACATGCAAGTCGAGCGGCAGCGCGGGGGCAACCCTGGCGGCGAGCGGCGAACGGGTGAGTAATGCATCGGAACGTGTCCCGTAGTGGGGGATAACCCGGCGAAAGCCGGGCTAATACCGCATATGCTCTACGGAGGAAAGCGGGGGACCGC
>JAXMFH010000008.1:165000-218810 GCA_046347845.1 Burkholderiales bacterium
GCGTGACTGATCTGACCTCTGTTCCCTGACCTCTGTTACCTGGCTTCAAGAACAGCGTTCTTGAAGCTGGGGTGACTGCGTACCTTTTGTATAATGGGTCAGCGACTTACGTTCTGTTGCGAGCTTAACCGCATAGGGAAGGCGCAGCGAAAGCGAGTCCGAACAGGGCGCTTTAGTAGCAGGGCGTAGACCCGAAACCGGATGATCTAGCCATGGCCAGGCTGAAGGTGGGGTAACACCTACTGGAGGGCCGAACCCACTCCCGTTGAAAAGGTAGGGGATGAGCTGTGGCTAGGGGCGAAAGGCTAAACAAATCCGGAAATAGCTGGTTCTCTCCGAAAACTATTGAGGTAGTGCCTCCAGTATCACTGCCGGGGGTAGAGCACTGTAATGGTTGTGGGGGTCATAGCGATCTACTACGCCATAGCAAACTCCGAATACCGGCAAGTGCGAGCTGGGGAGACAGACATCGGGTGCTAACGTCCGGTGTCGAGAGGGAAACAACCCAGACCGCCGATTAAGGTCCCCAAGATCTAGCTAAGTGGGAAACGAGGTGGGAAGGCTCAGACAGCCAGGATGTTGGCTTAGAAGCAGCCATCATTTAAAGAAAGCGTAATAGCTCACTGGTCGAGTCGTCCTGCGCGGAAGATGTAACGGGGCTCAAGCTAGGCACCGAAATCGCGGATTCAGGAATCAGAATTCAGAAGACAGATGACAGATGACAGATGGAGATCCGAGGCTTCGAGGATCTTGAGGTGTTCCAGCGGGCGTACAAGCTCTCGCTGGAGATTCATCGCAAGAGTCTCGAGTGGCCGCAGATCGAGCAATATGCGTTGGCCGATCAAGTACGGCGCGCCAGCAAGTCCATCTGTGTCAACGTCGCTGAAGGCTATGCCAAGCAAAGCTACTCGGTAGCCGAATTCAAGCGCTTCATTCAGATGAGCGTGGGCTCGGCCGACGAGATGCGGGTTTGGATCCGCTATTGCCTTGATCTAGGGTACACAGACGAAGCGACGTGGCAGCGTTGGCGCGACGAGTACGAGCAGATCGCGATGATGCTGAACGGGCTGTACAAGAGCGTGCGCTGAATCTGACCTCTGTCCTCTGAATTCTGGTTCCTGGATGGTAGGAGAGCGTTCCGTAGGCCTGTGAAGGTGTGGCGTAAGCCATGCTGGAGGTATCGGAAGTGCGAATGCTGACATGAGTAGCGATAAAGCAGGTGAAAGGCCTGCTCGCCGTAAGCCCAAGGTTTCCTGCGCCACGTGCATCGGCGCAGGGTGAGTCGGCCCCTAAGACGAGGGCGAGAGCCGTAGTCGATGGGAAGCGGGTCAATATTCCCGCACCAGCCAACGATGCGATGGGGGGACGGAGAAGGTTATGCCGGCCGGGTGTTGGACGTCCCGGTTCAAGCGTGTAGACGTGCTGCGTAGGCAAATCCGCGGGGCTTAGTCGAGGCGTGTCAACGAGGGCTGGCTTGCCAGCCTGAAGTGGCGGATACCATGCTTCCAGGAAAAGCCTCTAAGCTTCAGTCGTTGGGTGACCGTACCGCAAACCGACACAGGTGGGCGAGCTGAATATGCTCAGGCGCTTGAGAGAACTCAGGAGAAGGAACTCGGCAAATTGACACCGTAACTTCGGGATAAGGTGTGCCCCTATTAGGTGAACCTGCACAAGGGAAGCCGAGAGGGGCTGCAAAGAATCGGTGGCTGCGACTGTTTAACAAAAACACAGCACTCTGCTAAGACGAAAGTCGACGTATAGGGTGTGACGCCTGCCCGGTGCCGGAAGGTTAAGTGATGGGGTGCAAGCTCTTGATCGAAGCCCCGGTAAACGGCGGCCGTAACTATAACGGTCCTAAGGTAGCGAAATTCCTTGTCGGGTAAGTTCCGACCTGCACGAATGGCGTAACGATGGCCACACTGTCTCCTCCTGAGACTCAGCGAAGTTGAAGTGTTTGTGAAGATGCAATCTCCCCGCGGCAAGACGGAAAGACCCCGTGCACCTTTACTGTAGCTTTGCATTGGACTGTGATGAGGTTTGTGTAGGATAGCTGGGAGGCTTTGAAGCGGGGGCGCTAGCTCTCGTGGAGCCGACGTTGAAATACCAGCCTGACGTCATTGCGGTTCTAACCTGGGTCCATCATCTGGATCGGGGACCGTGCATGGTAGGCAGTTTGACTGGGGCGGTCTCCTCCCAAAGCGTAACGGAGGAGCTCGAAGGTTCGCTTAGCGCGGTCGGACATCGCGCTGGACGTGCAAGGGCACAAGCGAGCTTGACTGCGAGACTGACAAGTCGAGCAGGTACGAAAGTAGGACCTAGTGATCCGGTGGTTCTGTATGGAAGGGCCATCGCTCAACGGACAAAAGGTACGCCGGGGATAACAGGCTGATACCGCCCAAGAGTTCATATCGACGGCGGTGTTTGGCACCTCGATGTCGGCTCATCACATCCTGGGGCTGTAGCCGGTCCCAAGGGTATGGCTGTTCGCCATTTAAAGTGGTACGTGAGCTGGGTTCAAAACGTCGTGAGACAGTTTGGTCCCTATCTGCCGTGGGCGCTGGAGATTTGACGGGAGCTGCTCCTAGTACGAGAGGACCGGAGTGGACGCACCGCTGGTGTACCGGTTGTCACGCCAGTGGCATCGCCGGGTAGCTATGTGCGGAAGCGATAACCGCTGAAAGCATCTAAGCGGGAAACGTGCCTGAAGATGAGATCTCCCGGGGACTTGATCCCCCTGAAGGGTCGTGGCAGACCACCACGTTGATAGGCCGGATGTGGAAGCGCAGTAATGCGTTCAGCTAACCGGTACTAATTGCCCGTGCGGCTTGATCCCATAACTTTGCGCTCATCCAGGGAACAGGTAACAGGCAACAGGTGACAGACACCTCGCGCCGGCCTGTCCCCGATACGGCTCAACCCCATCCTTGCCTTCACATCAGAGGTCAGGCAACAGGTAACAGGAGACAGAGAAAACCGAGGCCCGCGCTCAATGCGCGGCCATCGAAAACTCCCCTGCGTCTGTTCCCCGTTCCCTGACCTCTGTCACCCGCCAACGCCTGACGACCATAGCCCGCTGGAACCACCCCTTCCCATCCCGAACAGGACCGTGAAACGGCGGCACGCCGATGATAGTACGGAGCTCCCGTGCGAAAGTAGGTCATCGTCAGGCACCCATGCAACAGAAAAGCCCAGCCGAATCCGGCTGGGCTTTTTGTTGCGCGGGTGACCGAGAGATCACCTGCTTTCGGCACGACACGCGCCAGCGTGCGGCGAGCGCTGACCCGACGCGCGCGAGCGCGCAGGCGTCAAGCCATGCGCCAGCATGGCGGCGCTCGCTCAAGCAGGTCATCGTCAGGCACCCATGCAACAGAAAAGCCCAGCCGAATCCGGCTGGGCTTTTTGTTGCGCGGGTGACCGAGAGATCACCTGCTTTCGGCACGACACGCGCCAGCGTGCGGCGAGCGCCGGCCCGACGCGCCTTTCGCCTCCGGCCCGCCAACCTCATTCGCGCGCGAAGCGCGCAGGCGCGACGTTCGCGCCGGGGTCAGCGCCCCGGCGGCCGGTACGAGACCGCCTTCTTCGCCGCAACGTCGATCTCCTCGGCCGTCAGCAGCACGGTCGTCGTGGTCGACGCCAGCCCGGACTGGCCGACGGCGAGCGCCATCGCCGCAACCGAAGCGTTGTCGGGCAGGTCCGCGATCACGAAGAGGTCGGTGCTCCCGAACGCGTAATAGAACGCGTCGAGCCGCCCCCCCAGGCTCGCGATGGCCTTCTCGACGGCGGCGCGCCGGGCCGACCCGCCTTCCTTGACGAGTCCCTTGGCCCCTTCGGACGTGTAGTTCGCCTGGATCAGGTATTTCGCCATGCCGGAGTCCTCCTGGTCGGGTGACGTCCGCGGACGCAGCGCCCGATCATCGGGCGGCACCGGGGACGCGACCGGCCATTCTCCGCCAATCGTCGTCTGGAGCAAGCGCCCTCGTGTCGAGGTGCGCCGCGCCGCGGCGCCGCCCGCTGCCGGGCGTGGTAGCTTTCGGGCACGTGCCCCGGCATCCCATGACCATGTCCCCGCCGTCCTCCGTCCGCGAATCGCCCACGCTGCGCGAGCTCTACGCCGCGCACGCCGGCAAGGTCTCCGACAAGTGGTCGCTCTACCTCGACGTGTACGAGCGACTCCTCGCGCCCTTCCGCGACCGGCCGGTCGCGTTCGCGGAGATCGGCGTCCAGAACGGCGGCTCGCTCGAGTTGTGGGCACGCTACCTGCCGAAAGCGACGGTGCTCGTCGGCTGCGACATCGATCCGAAGTGCGGAGCGCTGGCGTTCGAGGATCCGCGCATCTCGGTCGTGGTCGGCGACGCCAACACCGACGCGGCGTACCGCGCCATCCTCGCGCGCGCGCCCGCGTTCGACGTGTTCGTCGACGACGGCTCGCACACGTCGCGCGACATCGTGCTGGCGTTCTGCAACTACTTCCGCCACGTGAGGCCCGGCGGCGTCTACGTCGTCGAGGACCTGCACTGCTCGTACAGGCCGCAATGGGGAGGGGGCATCGACCGCGGCGACACGTCGATGGAGTTCCTGAAGGTCCTCGCCGACTTCGTGAACCTGCCGTACTGGCAGCGCGACCGCGCGCCCTCGACGCTGCTCGAGCCGTTCTTTCCCACCGGCCCACGGCCCGACCTCGCGCCGCTGCGCGACATCGCATCGGTGGCGTTCTACGACTCGATGTGCGCGGTCGAGAAGCGCGCGGAGGGCGTCCCCGCCGGGCTCGGCGAGCGCGTGATCGTGGGGACCGAGGCCGCGGTCTCGGCCGATCCGGTCGACTACCGGGCGTCGAGGGGCCGATGACCTTTCGGGCGCAGGGGTCGTCCGCGGTCGCGCGGCGGGATGGCGGCCGTTCGGGCTAGAATGCGCGCACCGCGGCGCCGACGGCGCCAAAATATCATGGAGTGAGTCATGTTCGGTCCCATCACCGTGCCGTTCGGCGCGAAGATGCTGTTCAACACCGTCAAGCTGAAGCCGGGCGTCTCGATGGACGACGTCGAGCTCGCCCTCGGCGACATGTGCAACGTCGTCAAGGACACCTACGGCGGCGAGAAGGGCGGCTTCGTCGCCGGCCAGGTGTTCCGCTTCTCGGGATTCGTGTCCGGCGAGGGCTCGCTCAACCCGTCCTCGACGGCCGGTCACGACCACGACCTCGTCATCGTCACCTACTGGCGGTCGTTCGAGGAGCACGAGCGCTCGCACGCCGACGCCACGTTCAAGGCGAAGTTCTCGGCCCTCGCGGCGATGTGCACGGAGACGCGCGAGCTGGGCTACGAGCTCCTGTGGCAAGGCGTCCCGGAGGAATAGGGACGGTCTCCGCCCGGCGGAGCGCCCGCCTTTCCCGCCCGACCGCGCGTCACGTGACGACGCGGTGCGATCCCCACCCGCGCTCGAGCATCGGGCATTCGTCGCAGGACACCGTGCGCAGGTGGCAGACGCGGATGTCGCAGCCGACGTCGCGGCCCTGCAGGATCAGCCCGACCCTCGCGAGGCGCTGCGTGTCGCGGCCCTTGACGAGCGCGACGTCGCCGGGCTCGAGCATCGCCATCAGGCGACGGGCCGCCTCGCGCGTCGTGTCGCCCGCGCGCGCGAAGCGGTCGTCGGGCAGTCCCGCGGCCCGCGCGCCGGCCCGGTAGTCGCGGAACATGCTCCCGAAGACGAGGAGGTGGTCGGCGATGCGTCCGACGCGCTCGCCGATCCGCCGGTAGATCGCGTGCTGCGGGCCCGGGGGCTCGGAGATGTCCCCGAGCAGCACGATGCGACGCCGGGCCGGGATCTCCGCGAGCACGTCCAGCGCCGCGTCGATCGACTCGACCGGCGACTTGTAATCGTCCCGCAGCAGCGTCGCGCCGTTCGGGAGCGCCACCGGCTGCATGCGGCCCGGCGTCGGCGCGAGGTCCGCGAGGCGCGCGAGCGCGTCGTCGAGCGCGACGCCCTCGACGTGCGCGACCGCGAGCGCCGCGAGCGCGGCGTACACCAGGTGCCGCCCGACCAGCCGGATCGTGGCGTCGCGCTCCTCGCCGAAGGCCTCGATCCGGATTCGCGTGCCCCGCGGCCAGTCGATCCGCGCCTCGATCGCGCGCACGTCGCAGCCGGCGCCGAAGCCGAACGTGACGACGCGCGCCCGCGTCTCGCCGCGCATCCAGATCACGTTGGGGTCGTCGCCGTTGAGCACCGCGACGCCCCCCGGGGGGAGCGCCCGGACCATCCACGCCTTCTCGTCGCGCGTGACCTCGAGCGTGCCGAGGCTGCGCTGATGCTCGCTGCCGATCGACGTGACGACCGTGACGTCCGGGAGCACGACCTCCGCGTAGCGCCGCATCTGCCCCTTGTCCGCGATGCCCACCTCGATCGCCGCGCGCCGCTGCCGTCGACCGATGCGCAGCACGGCGCGGCTGATGGATCCCCACGCGTTGTGGAGCATCGTGTCGGAGGGCGCGATGCCCAGCGCGGCGGCGACGGCGCGCACCGCCGTCGACTTGCCGGCCGAGCCGACGACGGCGACGACGCGCGTCCGGCGCGCGAGCGTGCGCCGCCAGGCACGCGCGAGCCTCGACGTGACCGGCCACGCCCGGTAGCGGACGCCCTCGACGATCTGGCCGCGGCCCGCGGCCGTGGCGAACAGCGCCGGGATGTCTCGCCAGCGATAGCGCATCAGGGATGGCGGTCGAGGTGGCCGCGGCGGAACAGGCGGTCCCACAGCTGGACGCCCAGCACCGCCGAGA
Source organism: Burkholderiales bacterium (assembly GCA_046347845.1). Lineage (GTDB taxonomy): Bacteria > Pseudomonadota > Gammaproteobacteria > Burkholderiales > Casimicrobiaceae > VBCG01. Next base: position 171,768 of record JAXMFH010000008.1, read on the forward strand.
GCGCCTGCCCGAGGTCCTCGCCGCGCGCGCGATGGAGGGCGATCGCCGAGGTGACGGCGGCCGGGTCGAAGTAGCCGGCCTCCCGCAAGCGGGCGGGCGAGAGCTCCTCGCGCGCGAACGGCGGCAGCTCGCTGCCGCTCCAGGGATCGTACGGCGCGCGCATCGGAAGCTTGCGGCGCCACGCGATCTCGCGCGGCAGCAGGCGCTCCATCGCGCGCCGCAGCACGTACTTCTCGCGCAGGCGCTTCATCTTGACCCCCGGCGGGATCCGCGCGCAGTACTCGGCGAGCTCGTGGTCGAGGAACGGGACGCGCGCCTCCACCGAGTGGGCCATCGACGACGCGTCGAGGTTGAGGACGACGCCGTCGCCCAGCCGGTGCCGGAGGTCGAAGTACTGCATCCGCGCGAACGGATGCCAGCTCGCGAGCGCCTCGGGCGGAGGCATCGCATCGGTCGCGGGGTCTTCGCGCCGGATCGCCTCCAGGACGTCCGGCGAGAAGAGCCGCGCGGCCGCGGACTGCGTCGCGAGGTGCGAGATGCTCGCCGAGTAGCGCTCGAAGCCCATCTCGCGCGGGCCCGCGATCGTCCCCGCGGCGCCGGGCCAGCGCCTGCGCACCGCCGGAATCCCGGCGATCCACCGCCTGACACCGGCCGGGAGCGCGAACACGGCGTCGAGCACCGGCAGCGTCGGGTACCACGAGTAGCCGCCGAGCATCTCGTCGGACCCCTCGCCGCACAGCACGACCTTGACGTGCTCCGCGCTCGCCTGCGCGATGCGCAGCTGCCCGGTGGCGATCGAGCCCAGGACCTGGCCCTCGGTGTGCCAGATCGCCTTCGGCAGGAGCTCGAAGTCCTCGGGGCCGCACAGCACGTGGTGGCCGTCTAGGCGGAACGCCGGATACTCGTCGAGCGCGTGCGCGTCCCGGAGCTCGTCGTACGCCGACTCTCGCGCGCGCATCGTGAACGTCTTGACCGGATCCGCCGCCATCGTGGACATCAGCGCGGCGACCGAGCTCGAGTCGATGCCGCCCGACAGCCACGCCCCGACCGGGACGTCGCTCACCATGTGCAGGCGGACGCTCTCGGCGAGCTTCTCGCGCAGACCCTCGGCCCACTCGTGCTCGGACCGGCGCTCGTAGCCGTCGCGGGGCGGGAACGACACGTCCCAGTAGCGGGCCGCCGCCGTCTCGCCGCGCGACCACGCGACGATGCAGCCGGGAGGCACCTTGGCGATGCCGCGGAACATCGTACGCGGCGTCACGGTGCGGCCGTAGGTGAGGAGCTGGCGCATGCCCTGCAGGTCGGGCGCCGCCGCGACGAGGCCCGACGCGAGGATCGACTTCGCCTCCGATCCGAAGACGAGCGCATCGCCGGTCGTCGCGTAGTAGAGCGGCTTCATGCCGAAGCGGTCGCGCGCGAGCACGAGCCGCGCGCGCCGGGCGTCCCACAGCGCGATCGCGAACATGCCGCGCAGGTGATCGACGAAGGCGTCGCCGTGGTCCTCGTACAGGTGCACGATCACCTCGGCGTCGGACGCGGTGCGGAACCGGTGGCCGGCGGCGGCCAGGCGCGCACGCAAAGCGGCGTGGTTGTAGATCTCGCCGTTGCACATGGCGACGACGTTGCCGTCCTCGCTCGACATCGGCTGCCCGCCTGTCGCGAGGTCGATGATCGCGAGCCGCCGGAATCCGAAGCCGACGCCGGGCGCGGCGTGGAATCCGTCGCCGTCGGGCCCGCGGTGGCGCAGGATCCCGGCCATGCGGTGCAGGACGGCCGTGTCCGGCGTCCGCGCCGTATCGCGAAAGGCGAGGCCCGCGATGCCGCACACGATGCGTCCCTTTCCTTCAGTCCGGCGCGCGTGCGACGAGCGCGCGCGGCCCGCATTGAACGTCGGCGATCGGGATCGCGACGCATGCGCCCTGCGGGCCCGCCGCCGCGGCGCCCGCGAGCACGACGATCCGGTGGAGCCCCGGCGTCCGGAGCCGTCCGCAGGCGCGCTCGACGGCGGCACGCTCGTCGTGCCGCGCGCTCGCGACGGCGAGCGCGGACAGTCCGCCGCCGTCGCGGAACACGAGCGAAGTCCCCGCGAGGAACGCTTCGACGACGGGCGTCATGCGCGACCAGTGCACGAGCAGCGTCGAGGGCACGTCCGGCCGGTCGTAGACGACCGCGCCCCACTTGCGCTTGAACCACGTCAGCCCGTCGTCGAGCGAGGGCCGGCTGCCCCGCAGGTCGACGTCGGTGCAGCCGCTGCTGCGGGCGAGCTCGATCAGCCGGGCGTAGAGGGCCGGGATCGGACCGTCCTTCAACCGGGCCGGGTCGCCGCCGGCCACGCCGAGCGCGAGCGCCGCGAGCGAGTCGTTCCGGCGTTCGAACAGGCAGCCCGCGACACGCTCGCCGTCGCGCGACACCCACAGGAGGCCCCCGCGACGGAACGCCCGTCGCAGGCGCCGCATCGGCTGAAGGTGGGCGCCGGGACCGTGGCGCAGGCGCGTGTACGGCGCGTACATCCCGTCGCGGAACGGGGCGAGGTCGGCGGCGCGATGCGAAACCTCGAACACCCATCGACCGCGCCGGATCCGCCGCAGGTCTTCCACCAGGCTGTGGCTGCGCCGGTCGGAGGACGCGACGTCGAACGGCGCAACGAGCCGCATCCCGATCCAGTCGGGGACCGCGAGGTAGTCGTTGGCGAACCCGAGAGGCGCGACGGAGCGTCGCGCGACATGGACGACGGTCAGGTCGGCCGACGAGCGCAGCTGCCGCAGCGCGCGTGCGATCCTCCAGGCCGGGAAGTGGCCCAGCGCCTCGCGTGCCGGCGGCGTGGCGAAGAACCGGTCGACCAGCCACTCGACGTGCTTCGTCCGGCCGGCGACCAGCATCGTCGCAGGCGCCCCGCCGTCTGACGCGATGCCGTGCAGCCGCGTCACCGCGACGACGGCATCGGCCAGCGGCGCGAGCCACGACTTGAGCCGATCGCCGCGGGTCGGGGCGTCGTGCGACGTCGCGGCCGTCATGCGAGGGGCAGGTCGCGCCGGAAGTGCCCTCGCCAGGGCCCGACCCGGAGGCGTCCGAGCGTCGCGACCGGACGAAAGCCGCTCTTCGCGTGAGCGCGCAGCGCCGGGCGGTTCTCGGGCACCGTCCCGCGCAGCGCGAGCCGGAAGCCGCGCGCACGCAGGTGGCGCAACTGCTCGAGGCAGACGAACTGCGCGAGCGAGTGGCCCCGGTAGCGATCGTGCGTCCACGCGTCGGCCAGGTAGGCGCCGCCGTCGAAGGCGGGCATCTCGCACTCGAGATACGACGACCAGTAGGTCGGTGCGACGCTCCAGCACGCGGACACGATGCGGCCGTCGACCCGGGCGACGTGGCAGGTCCATCCCGAAGCGAGGTGGCCCGCGACGCGCGCGCGCTCGGCGTCCGGGCGCAGGGCCAGGTAGTCGTCGATCTCGTGCGCGCCGAGCCTCGCGAGCTCCACCGCCAGGCCGGAGACCGCGTCGGCGATCGGCTCGTCCAGCCGGCGGGCGAGCAACAGCACGCGCCGGAAGCCGAGCTCGCTCGCGACCTTGTACGCGAACGCGCCGGCGCCGTCACGGCGCAGCACGTCGACGGCGCGGCCGAGCGCGCCTCCTCGCGCACTCATGGCTTCTGCGCGAGCACGGCGACGTAGTGCCCGGTCAGGTAGCGCGTCGGCAGTGCCTGCAGCCGCTCCCAGCGTGCGAGCCGCTCGAGGAACCGGGCGTGGAGGCCGGGCGCCTCGCGGCGCTCGAGTGCCCGGGCACGGCGCACCGCGAGCGCCCGCGGGCAATGGAGGATCGCGGTCATTTCGACGATCCGGAAGCCGGCGTCGAGCAGGGCGCGCTCGAGCCCCGCCGGCCCCGTCGTCGCGCCGACCGGGTAGGGGACGAGCCCCAGGCGCTCGAGCCAGCGGTAGGGAAGGGCGTTGCGCAGAGCGACCGCGGGGTGACGCAGGTTGTCGAGCGTGACGAGGAGCCGTCCGCCCGGCCGCAGCAGACGCCCCAGGCCGGCGAGCGCGTCGAAGAGCTCGGCGCGCGATCCGAAGTGGTCGAGCGTCGAGTTCGACACGACGACGTCGAACGTCCCGTCCGCGAACGGGAGCCGCCGGACGTCCGCCGCGACGACGCCGAGCGCAGGGTAACGCGCCTTCGCGGCCGACAGGACCGAAGGCGCGACGTCGATCGCGACCACCTGGCGGCTGCGCTCGCGCAGGCGCGGGTAGAGGCCCGCGTCCATCGCCTCGTCGAACAGGTCGGTCTTCAGGAGGCGGTCGCAGGCGACGCCCTGCAGCAGGCGGTCGACGAGCGCGCCGTTGACCGCGTCGCTGTGCGCGCGCCAGAGCCTTCCGTCGCGCGCATCGAGGAGCGGCCCGATCGCGGACTCCCAACGGCGGCCGGTCGGTGCGATCGGGGAGGCGGCGGGCTCGGCTTGCACGGTGGATGCCCGGCGGCCGAACGGTCGGCCGGCGCGACGGGCGTGACGAGACCTTACCGCAAGTCGCCGGGCGCGGGCGCGGCCGTGCGACGCCGGCATTTGCGCCACCGCGCGCGTTCGCCTATCGTTCGCCGGTACGCGGGCATGCGACGAGGGAGCGAACGGGACCATGGGAAAGTGGATCGAACTGAAGCCGGCCGACGGCAAGACGATCTCCGCCTGGCGGGCGGAGCCCGAGGGCAGGCCTCGAGGCGGCCTGGTCGTCGTGCAGGAGATCTTCGGCGTGAACAGCCACATCCGCAGCGTCTGCGACGGCTACGCCGCCGACGGCTACCTCGCGATCGCGCCGGCGCTGTTCGACCGCACCCGCCCTCGCGTCGACCTGGGCTACGCGCCCGAGGACATCGAGCGCGGACGCGAGCTCAAGGCGAAGGCCACGCTCGAGCATGCGCTGGCCGACGTGGCCGCGGCGCGCGACGCGGCGGCCGCCGCGGGCAAGGTGGGCATCGTCGGCTATTGCTGGGGCGGCTACGTCGCCTGGATGAGCGCTTCGCGGCTTCCGGGCTTCGCGTGCGCCGTCCCCTACTACGGCGGCGGGATGCTGGAGGCCGCGGGCGAGCATCCTCGCTGCCCGGTCCTCGCGCACTTCGGCGAGACGGACATGCACATCCCGGTCGAGGGCGTGCGCAGGTTCGCCTCGGCGCATCCCGAGTCCCAGGTCCTGATCTACCCGGCGAACCACGGCTTCAACTGCGACCAGCGGGGCTCCTACGACGCCGCGTCGGCGAAGCTCGCCCGCGACCGGACGCTCGCGTTCCTGAGGCAGCACGTCGGCTGAGGCCGGCCTCGGGCGCCGCCGGCGCGGCGTCCCCGGCGACCCGGCCTCGGGGGAGGCGCGCGAAGCGCGCTTCGGGGGGATCCTGCGACCGAAGGGCCGCCGGCCTCGCAGGGACGGCCGAGAGATCGGACGTTCGGCGTGTCGGCCGGCTGGCGGCGATTCGCGGCCGGTCGCATCCCCGTTCGTGAGCGAACGGGGCCCCTGCTCCCTGCGAACGCCGCCTCCCGGGTCGCGCGGCCCCCTGGGGGGAGGCGCGCGAAGCGCGCTTCGGGGGGAACTCTAATTGGCCTTGAACCGCACGCGCATGACCTTGCGGTCGTACTCGGCCTCGGTCGCGAGCGTGATCTCGGTGCCGTCGGCCGCGTAGACGCGCCCGCCGCTCTTGCGGCAGAGCTCGCGCTCGTACTGGCAGGGTCCCATCTCGGGGTGGCGGCGGCACATCGCGCCGGCTTTCTCGTCGAACGCGATCGCCGTGATCTTGCGCGCGCTGCCCGAGCCGCTCGAGCACACGTAGATGGCGCCCGCCGGAATCGACGACGGGTCGAGCTTCGCGGCGGGCATCGCAGGCGCCTGCGGCGCGGCCGACGCCGGAACGGCGACGCGCGCCACCGGTGCGGCAGCGATCTCGCCCGGAGGCGTGATCGGGATCGGCTCTCGAGGGGCGGTGGTGCAGGCCGCCGCGGCGAGCGCGGCGAGGGCGAGGGCCGCGACGCGGGTCGCGCCCGTCATCGCTTGCGGCCTCCCAGCAGCGAGCCCAGCACGCCGCGCGTGATCTCGCGCGCGATCGAGGAGCCGACCGAGCGCGCCGCGCTCTTCGCGAGTGCGTCGACCATGCCCTCGCGCCGGCCGCCGCGCGGCCCGGTCGACCCGAAGAGGATGTCGGACAGCCCGCCCATCAGCCCGCCTCCCCCCTCGGCGGGTTGCTGCCCCGCTGGCGCCTGACCCGCGCTCTCGGGCATCGACGTGCCGGCGCCGGTCCGGGCCTTCAGCAGCTCGAAGGCCGACTCGCGGTCGACGGTCTTCTCGTACTGGCCGGCGACGACCGATTCCGAGACCAGCTTGCGCCGCTCGTCCCCCGTGATCGGCCCGATGCGCGAGCCGGGCGCGAGCATCCACGCGCGCTCGGTGACCCCGGGCGCGCCCTTCGCGTCGAGGAACGACACGAGCGCCTCGCCCGTGCCGAGCTCGAGGATCGCCTTGCCGATGTCGAGCTTCGGGTTGGGCCGCATCGTGTCGGCGACCGACTTGACCGCCTTCTGGTCGCGGGGCGTGAACGCGCGCAGCGCGTGCTGGATCCGGTTGCCGAGCTGGCCCAGCACCTTGTCCGGCACGTCGAGCGGGTTCTGCGTGACGAAGAAGACGCCGACGCCCTTCGAGCGGATGAGCCGCACGACCTGCTCGATGCGCTCGAGCAGCGCCGGCGGCGCCTCGGCGAACAGGAGGTGCGCCTCGTCGAAGAAGAACACGAGCTTCGGCTTGTCCCGGTCGCCGACCTCGGGGAGGTTCTCGTAGAGGTCCGCGAGCAGCCACAGCAGGAACGTCGCGTAGACGCGCGGCGAAGTCATCAGCTTGTCGGCCGCGAGGATGTTGACGATGCCCCGGCCCTTCGAGTCGGTCTGGATCAGGTCGTCGACGTTCAGCATGGGCTCGCCGAAGAACTTGTCGCCGCCCTGTTCCTCGAGCTGCAGCAGCCCGCGCTGGATCGTGCCGACCGACGCCGCCGACACGTTGCCGTACTGCGTCTTGTATTGCGCGGCGTTGTCCCCCACATGCTGCAGCACGGCGCGCAGGTCCTTGAGGTCGAGCAGCAGCAGGCCGTTGTCGTCGGCGATCTTGAACGCGAGGGCGAGCACGCCCTCCTGGGTCTCGTTCAGGTTGAGGAGCCGCGCGAAGAGCAGCGGCCCCATGTCCGAGACGGTCGCGCGGACCGGGTGGCCCTGCTCGCCCCAGACGTCCCACAGCGTGACCGGGCAGCCGCCCCAGGCGGGTTCCGGCAGGCCGAGCTTGTCGAGGCGCTCCTTGAGCTTGGGCGACATCGAGCCGGCGAAGGCGATGCCGGTCAGGTCGCCCTTGACGTCGGCCATGAACACCGGGACGCCGATGCGCGAGAACTGCTCGGCGAGCACCTGCAGCGAGATCGTCTTGCCGGTGCCGGTCGCGCCGGTGATGAGCCCGTGGCGGTTCGCCATCGAGGGCAGGAGGGCGAGCTCCAGGTCGCCGTGCCGGGCGACGATCAGCGGGTCGGCCATGGGGGTCCTCTTTCGTCGTAGGGCCGGAGTTTAGCAACCCGGCGCGGCGCCCGGGCGCCGGAGGGCCGGGACGCGCGGTCCCGCCGGGGGCGGGGGCGGCGGGCGCGCCCGGAGGGCGGGGAGGCTCGCGTTCGAGCGGGATTTCGGGTATACTTTCAACGATTAGCGGTCGAGAAAGAACGAGAAATGGGCTGGGCACAGCCCATTTTTTTTTGGCGAGCACGATGGCGGCGATCCTCTCCGAGCTCATCGAGCGGACCGTGCCCCCGATGGGGTACGAGCTGGTCGACTGGGAGACCACTCCCAAGGGGAGGCTCGTGCGCGTGTTCATCGACAAGCCGGGCGGCGTCGACGTCGAGGACTGCGCGCGCGTCTCGCAGCAGCTCTCGCGGCTGTTCACGGTCGAGAACGTCGACTACGAGCGGCTCGAGGTGAGCTCGCCGGGGCTCGACCGCCCGCTCAAGCGGGCGGCCGACTACGAGCGGTTCCGCGGCCAGGAGGCCGCGCTCGTGCTGCGCGAGAAGCAGAACGACACGCGGAAGTTGCGCGGCGTGCTCGGCGGCCTCGACGGGGCGGACGCGCTGGTCGAGACCGCGGGCGGGACGGTGCGCGTCCCGCTCGACAACATCGAGCGGGCGCGCCTCGTGCCGAAGATCGAATGGAGAAGGGACCGATGAACACCGGAAAGGAAGTGCTGCTGCTGGTGGACGCGCTCTCGCGGGAGAAGAACGTCCCGAAGGAGACCGTGTTCGCCGCGCTCGAGATGGCGCTCGCCTCGGCGACGAAGAAGCGCTTCGCCGAGGACGTCGACGTCCGCGTCGCGATCGACCGCGAGTCCGGCGAGTACGAGGCGTTCCGGCGCTGGACCGTCGTGCCCGACGAGGAGCACGAGGAGCCGTCGCGCCAGATCGCGATCACCGACGCGCCCGAGCACGGCGAGAACCTGCAGCTCGGCGACGTCGTCGAGGAGCCGCTCGAGGCGGTCGCGTTCGGCCGCATCGGCGCGCAGGCGGCGAAGCAGGTGATTCTGCAGAAGATCCGCGACGCGGAGCGCGAGCAGATCCTGAACGACTTCCTCGCCCGCGAGGACAACCTGCTCACCGGCACGGTCAAGCGCATCGAGCGCGGCAACGCGATCGTCGAGTCGGGCCGCATCGAGGGCGTGATCCCGCGCGACCAGCTGATCCAGAAGGAGATGCTCCGCGTCGGCGACCGCGTGCGCGCCTACGTGATGAAGATCGACCGCACGGCGAAGGGCCCGCAGCTCATCCTGTCGCGCGTGGCGCCCGAGTTCCTCGCCCGCCTGTTCGAGCTCGAGGTGCCCGAGATCGAGGAGGGCCTCATCGAGATCAAGGCGGCCGCGCGCGACCCCGGCATCCGCGCGAAGATCGCGGTCAAGTCGAACGACCCGCGCCTCGACCCGCAGGGCACCTGCATCGGCATGCGGGGCTCGCGCGTGACGGCGGTCACCAACGAGCTGGCCGGCGAGCGCGTCGACATCGTGCTGTGGTCGGACGACCCGGCGAAGCTCGTCGTGAACGCGCTCGCGCCCGCCGAGGTGCAGAGCATCGTCGTCGACGAGGACAAGCACTCGATGGACGTCGTGGTCGACGAGGAGAACCTCGCGATCGCGATCGGGCGGAGCGGCCAGAACGTGCGGCTCGCCTCCGAGCTCACCGGCTGGCACCTGAACCTGATGAGCGTCGAGGAGTCGCACAACAAGCGCGAGGAGGAGACGGTCCGCATCCGCGCGCAGTTCATGGACAAGCTCGACGTCGACGAGGAGGTCGCGGACATCCTGGTCGGCGAGGGCTTCACCTCGCTCGAGGAGGTCGCGTACGTGCCGCTCGCCGAGATGCTCGAGATCGAGGCGTTCGACGAGGACACCGTCAACGAGCTGCGCAGCCGCGCGCGCAACGCGCTGCTGACCGAGGCGATCGTGCGCGAGGAGAGCGTCGAGAACGTCGAGGAGGCGCTGCTGTCGCTCGAGGGCATGGACACCGAGGTCGCGGCGAAGCTCGCGGCCGCGGGCATCACGACCCGCGACGGCCTGGCCGACCTCGCGGGCGACGAGCTCGTCGAGATGACCGGCATCGACGAGGCCCGCGCGCAGGCGCTGATCATGAAGGCGCGCGCGCACTGGTTCGAGACCCCCGCGGACGCGGCGCCCGCCGCGGCCGCGCACTAGAGGGCGGCCGCGACACCCACGGAGGCCCGCACACATGGCCCAGACGACGATCGAACAATTCGCCAGCGAGCTCAAGATGCCGGCCGGCGCGCTGCTGGAGCAGCTCGCGGCGGCCGGCGTGGCCGCGAAGAAGGCCGGCGACAAGCTGACCGAGCAGGACAAGACGCGCCTGCTCGACTACCTGCGCAAGCAGCACGGCGCCGCGGCGGAGCCCAAGAAGCGCATCACGCTGACGCGCAAGCAGACCTCGGAGATCAAGGCGCCCGACGCGTCGGGCAAGGCCCGCACGATCCAGGTCGAGGTGCGCAAGAAGCGCGTGCTGGTCCGCCGCGAGGAAGGCGAGGCGGCGCTCCCGGCCGAGGAGGCCCCGGCGCCGGTCACCGAGGCCGCCCCGGTCGTCGAGCCCCCGGTGGTCGAGGCGCCGGTGGTCGAGGTGCCCGCGGTCGAGCCCGAGCCCGTGCCGGAAGCGCCGGCTCCCGTGGCCGCGCCGGCCGCGCCCGCGATCCCGTCGCACCTCTCCGCGGCCGAGGTCGCTGCGCGCGAGGCGGAGTCGCGCAAGCAGCAGGAGCTCTTCGCGCGGCAGCAGGAGGACATCCGGCGCAAGCAGGAGGAGGCCGAGCGCCGGAAGGCTCGCGCGGAGGAGGCGGCGAAGGCGGCGGCCGAGGCGGCCGCCAAGGCCGCGGCCGAAGCCGAGGCGAAGGCGAAGGCCGCGCCCGCGGGGAAGACGACCGAGGGCACGCTGCACCGGCCCGCGGCGAAGCCCGGCGAGCGCCGCGAGAAGACCGTGAAGAAGGCGGGCGGACCGGTGTTCTCGGAAGAGGCCGCCCGCAAGCGCGCGCTCAAGCTGCGCGGCGACACCGGCGCGGCGGCCGCCGCGGCGACGGGCTGGCGCCAGCCGAAGGTCGGCGCGCGCCACCGCGACGAGGAGGGCGCCGAAGGAGGCGCGCCGGTCGCCCCGGTGATCCGCGAGATCGCGGTGCCCGAGACGATCACCGTCGCCGACCTCGCGCACAAGATGTCGGTCAAGGCCGCCGAGCTCATCAAGGTGCTGATGAAGATGGGCATGATGGTGACGATCAACCAGGTGCTCGACCAGGAGACCGCGCTGATCGTCGCCGCCGAGATGGGCCACAAGGCGCACGCGGCGAAGCTCGACGACCCCGACGCGCTGCTCGCCGAGGCGCAGGAAGGCGAAGCCGCCGAGGCGCTGCCGCGGCCGCCGGTCGTGACCGTGATGGGCCACGTGGACCACGGCAAGACGTCGCTGCTCGACATGATCCGCCGCACGCGCGTCGCGAGCGGCGAGGCGGGCGGGATCACGCAGCACATCGGCGCCTACCACGTCGAGACGCCGAAGGGCGTGATCACGTTCCTCGATACGCCCGGCCACGAGGCGTTCACGGCGATGCGCGCGCGCGGCGCGAAGGTCACCGACATCGTCGTGCTGGTCGTCGCGGCCGACGACGGCGTGATGCCGCAGACGAAGGAGGCGATCGCGCACGCGAAGGCGGGCAACGTGCCTCTCGTCGTCGCGATCAACAAGATCGACAAGGGCGACGCGAACCCCGAGCGCGTCAAGCAGGAGCTGGTCGCCGAGAGCGTCGTGCCCGAGGAGTTCGGCGGCGACGTCCAGTTCATCCCGGTGTCCGCGAAGACCGGGCAGGGCATCGACGCGCTGCTCGACGCGATCCTGCTGCAGGCGGAGGTGCTGGAGCTGAAGGCGCCGAAGGACGCGCCGGCGCGCGGCATCGTGATCGAGTCGCGCCTCGACAAGGGCCGCGGCCCGGTCGCGACGGTGCTCGTGAACTCCGGGACGCTCAAGCGCGGCGACGTCGTGCTCGCCGGCGCGGTGTTCGGCCGCGTGCGCGCGATGACCGACGAGAACGGCAAGGCGATCCAGCAGGCCGGTCCGGCGATCCCGGTGGAGATCCAGGGCCTGTCCGACGTGCCGCTCGCGGGCGAGGACGTGATCGCGCTCGGCGACGAGCGCAAGGCGCGCGAGATCGCGCTGTTCCGCCAGGGCAAGTTCCGCGACGTCAAGCTCGCGAAGCAGCAGGCCGCGAAGCTCGAGAACATGTTCGAGCAGATGGGCGAGGGCGGCGCCAAGACGCTGCCGCTCATCCTGAAGGCGGACGTGCAGGGGAGCTACGAGGGCCTGTCGCAGGCGCTCACGAAGCTGTCGACCGACGAGGTGAAGGTCAACATCGTCCACGCGGCGGTCGGCGGCATCACCGAGTCGGACATCAACCTCGCGCTGGCGTCCAAGGCGGTGATCATCGGCTTCAACGTCCGCGCGGACGCCCAGGCGCGCAAGCTCGCGGAGGGGTCGGGCGTCCAGATCCGCTACTACGACATCATCTACGACGCGGTCGACGACGTGAAGGCCGCGCTCTCCGGGCTCCTCGCGCCCGAGCAGAAGGAGAACCGCCTCGGCCTGATCGAGGTGCGCGAGGTGTTCCGCATCTCGAAGGTGGGCACGGTCGCCGGCTGCATGGTCGTCGAGGGCCTGGTGCGCCGCGGCGCGAAGGTCCGCGTGCTGCGCGACAACGTCGTGGTCCACGACGGCGAGCTCGACTCGCTCAAGCGGTTCAAGGACGACGTGCGGGAGGTCAAGGCCGGCTTCGAGTGCGGCCTCTCGGTGCGCGGCTACAACGACATCCAGAAGGGGGACCAGCTCGAGGCGTACGAGATCGTCGAGGTGACGAGGACGCTCTGATGCAGGGGCGGAGATAGGAGATAGGAGATAGGAGTCGGGGTCCGTCGCCCCCGCCTGCGACCTGCGAGGGCGCGATGCGCGCGACGGGCCCGATCTCCGATCGCCGCCTCCGCAGTCTCGCTTTTCGTTCTCCTCCCCGCCACGCGCCCCTTCGCGAGAGCGGAGGGCGGATGGCGGGTGGCTCGATCTCCCCTCTCCCCTCTCCGCATCCCGGCCTCCCGACGCCCTTCGCCATGTCCAAGCGCCATTCCCCCCGCGCCGCGCGCCTCGGCGACGAGATCCAGCGCGAGCTGATGACGCTGCTCCGCGAGGAGGTGAAGGATCCGCGCGTCGGACGCGTCACCGTGACGCATGTCGAGGTCACGCCGGACCTCTCGCACGCGAAGGTGCTGGTCACCGATCTCTCGGGCCGCGAGCACGCGGCGGAGACGGTCGCGGCGCTCGGGCGCACCGCCGGCTTCCTGCGTTCCGCGCTCGCGCATCGACTCTCGACCTACACGGTCCCGCAGCTCGCGTTCGTCTACGACGACTCGATCGAGTCCGGGATCGCGCTGTCGCGGCTGATCGACCAGGCGGTGGCCGAGGACCGCAAGCGCGGTTCGTGAGCGGAAGCCTCCCGAAGCGGCGCGTCGACGGCGTGCTGCTGCTCGACAAGCCGGCCGGCCTCTCGTCGAACGCGGCGCTGCAGCGCGCGAAGCGGCTCCTCGCCGCGGCGAAGGCCGGGCACACCGGCACGCTCGATCCGCTCGCCACCGGACTCCTGCCGATCGCGTTCGGCGAGGCGACCAAGTTCGCGCAGGCGCTGCTCGACGCCCCCAAGGCCTACGAGGCCGTCGTGCGGTTCGGCGAGGAGACGACCACCGGCGACGCGGAGGGCGAGGTCCTGCGCGCGGCGCCGGTGCCCGCGGAGCGCGGCGCGATCGAGGCGCTGCTGCCGCGCTTCCTCGGCCGCCAGCGCCAGACGCCGCCGCGCCACGCCGCGCTCAAGCACCGCGGGCGCGCGTACTACGACTGGGCGCGCGCGGGCGTCGAGATCCCGCGCCCGCCGCGCGAGATCGAAATCCACGCGCTCCGGATCCTCGACTGGCGCCCGCCCGACCTGAGGCTCGAGGTCGCGTGCAGCAAGGGCACCTACGTCCGCGTCCTGGCGGAGGACCTGGGCGCCGCCGCGGGCTCGTGTGCGCACCTGGCCGCGCTGCGCCGGACCGGCACCGGAGGCTTCCGGCTCGCGGACGCGATCACGCTCGAGCGCCTCGAGGCGATGGCGCCCGGGGAACGGGAGGCGTGCCTGCTCCCGGCCGACACGCTCGTGCGCGGCATGCCGCGGGTCGACCTGCCCGAGCGCGAGGCGGCGCGGTTTCGCGACGGGGTCGCGGTGCCGGTTCCCGGAGCGGTGTCCGGACGCTGCGCGGTCTACGCGAACGGCGTGCTCCTGGGGCTGGCGGAGGTCGGCGACGGCACCGCGAAGCCCGCGAGGCTCGTCGCGGACCCGGTGCGCGGCGGCGAGGTGAGTTCTTGAAATTCAAGCGCTTTTCCTGTTAGAATCGCGCTCTTTGCCGAAGACAACACGCCAGTCGTGCCCCGGGCGAGTCGGGGCCAGCACGCCAGGATCCGAAACCTATGTCCGTCACCACCGCCGAGAAGGCGAAGGTCATCGCCGAGCACCAGCGAGTCAAGGGCGATACCGGTTCGCCCGAAGTCCAGATCGCGCTCCTCACCGCGCGCATCAACGGCCTGAACGACCATTTCAAGGACCACCTGAAGGACCACCATTCGCGCCGCGGCCTGCTGCGGATGGTCTCCCGCCGGCGCAAGCTCCTCGACTACCTGAAGCGCAGCAACGCCGACAGCTACAAGGCGCTGATCGAGAAGCTCGGCCTGCGCAAGTGAGCGCGGAGCACCGCCACCCGGGTCGCATCGCCAGGGCGCCGGCCGACCGGCGCGCCGGGGCCGCGACCTAGCCTCCATGTCCGATGGCCGCCCCTTTGGGGTGCGGCCATCGTCGTTTCGGGACCCCATCCATGTTCAAGCACGTCAAGAAATCGATCCAGTACGGCCGTCACACGCTGACCATCGAAACCGGCGAGATCGCGCGGCAGGCCACCGGCGCGGCGCTCGTGAGCCTCGACGACACCGTGGTGCTGGTCACCGCGGTCGCGGCGAAGACCGCGAAGCCGGGCCAGGACTTCTTCCCGCTCACCGTCGACTACCAGGAGAAGACCTACGCGGCGGGCAAGATCCCCGGCGGCTTCTTCCGCCGCGAGGGCCGCCCCTCCGAGAAGGAGACGCTGACCTCGCGCCTGATCGACCGTCCGATCCGGCCGCTCTTCCCGGACGGCTTCTACAACGACGTGCAGATCGTCGCGACGGTCGTGTCGGTCAATCCCGAGGTCGATCCGGACATCCCGGCGATGATCGGCGCCTCGGCGGCGCTCGCGCTGTCGGGCATCCCGTTCAACGGCCCGATCGGCGCCGCGCGCGTCGGCTGGGAGAACGGCCAGTACGTGCTCAATCCCACGAAGAGCGAGCTCGCGACCGGCGCGCTCGACCTCGTCGTCGCCGGCACCGAGGCGGCCGTCCTGATGGTCGAGTCGGAGGCGAAGGAGCTCTCCGAGGAGGTGATGCTCGGCGCCGTCGTGTACGGCCACCAGCAGCAGCAGGCGGTGATCGACCTGATCCACTCGCTCGTCGAGGAAGCGGGCAAGCCGATGTGGGAGTTCGCGCCGCCGCCGAAGGACGACGCGCTGATCGGCAGGATCGAGGCCGCGATCGGCGACGAGATCCGCGCCGCCTACCAGATGCGCAGCAAGCAGCAGCGCTCGCAGCGCCTGAAGGAGATCGCGAAGAAGCTGGACGGCGTGCTCCCGGCCGACGCGACGCCCGACGAGCGGCGCCACGCGGGCAACGTCATGTTCGACCTCGAGGCGAAGACGGTCCGCCAGCAGATCCTGTCCGGCGAGCCGCGCATCGACGGGCGCGACACGCGCACGGTGCGCCCGATCGCGATCCGCACCGGCGTGCTGCCGCGCACGCACGGCTCCGTGCTGTTCACGCGCGGCGAGACGCAGGCGCTGGTCGTCGCGACGCTCGGCACGGCCCGCGACGAGCAGATCATCGATGCGCTCATGGGCGAGTACCGCGAGCGCTTCATGTTCCACTACAACATGCCGCCCTACGCGACCGGCGAGACCGGCCGCGTCGGCAGCCCGAAGCGGCGCGAGATCGGCCACGGCCGGCTCGCGAAGCGCGCGCTGGTCGCGGTGCTGCCCACGGCCGAGGAGTTCGCCTATTCGATGCGCGTCGTCTCGGAGATCACCGAGAGCAACGGCAGCTCGTCGATGGCGTCGGTGTGCGGCGCGAGCCTCGGCCTGATGGACGCGGGCGTGCCGACCAAGGCGCACGTCGCGGGCATCGCGATGGGCCTCATCAAGGAAGGCAACCGCTTCGCGGTCCTGACCGACATCCTCGGCGACGAGGACCACCTCGGCGACATGGACTTCAAGGTCGCGGGCACCGACCGGGGGATCACCGCGCTGCAGATGGACATCAAGATCCAGGGCATCACGAAGGAGATCATGGCGGTCGCGCTGTCGCAGGCGCGCGAGGGCCGGATGCACATCCTGGGGCTGATGCAGCAGGCGCTGCCGCACGCGCGCACCGAGATCTCGCAGCACGCCCCGCGCATGATGACGTTCAGGATCAACCCCGAGAAGATCCGCGACGTGATCGGCAAGGGCGGCGCGGTGATCCGCGCGCTGACCGAGGAGACCGGCTGCACCATCGACATCAAGGACGACGGCACCGTCACGATCGCGTCGGTCAATGCCGACGCGTGCAACGTCGCGCGTGCGCGGATCGAGCAGATCACCGCGGAGGTCGAGGTCGGGAAGATCTACGAGGGCCCGGTGCTGCGGCTGCTCGACTTCGGCGCGATCGTCCAGCTGCTCCCGGGCAAGGACGGCCTGCTGCACATCTCGCAGATCGCGAAGGAGCGCGTGAACCAGGTCTCCGACTACCTGAAGGAGGGCCAGGTGATCCGCGTCAAGGTGATCGAGGCCGACGACAAGGGCCGCGTGCGCCTGTCGATGAAGGCCGCGGCCGAGGAGGACGCGCAGAAGGCGTCCGCCGTGCCGCCGATGGGCATCGCCGAGTAGCCTCCCGGCGTTCCCGCGCGCAAGGGCGCGACCGCGCGAGCGGCGCGCCCTTCGCTTTCTCGGAGGCCCCCGGAGGGCGTCAGCGCGCGGGGCGCGCGGCCTCGAGGATCGCCTCGCCGCTCACCGAGACCGTGACGTCGGTCGAGCCGGCCTCGAGCGGCACGGGCGCGGGCGCCGCGGCCATCTGCACCTCGGCGCGCGCCATCATCGGGTACGGGCGCCCGCCGTCGCCGGTCTGGATCCCGATGCGGCCCGGGCGCCACGCCTGCGCGCCGAAGCCCTGCGCGGCCGCCTGCGCGCGGGCGCGCCACGCGGCGATCGCCTGCTGCGTGATCGCGTCTTGCGTGCGCCGGCGCAACTCGTCGGAGAGCCCGAACGAGATCCCGGACAGCAGCACGCCGTCCTCCGCCTGCACGCGCGCGACGGCCTCGCCGATCGCGGCGAAGTCGGCGCCCTCGACCTTGATCGCCTGCACGACGCGCCAGCGCGGGGGCTTGCCCTTCTCGACGATCTGCTGCGTCGTGTAGCCGGACGTCGACACCTGCGTGTCCGGCAGCGTCTTGAGCTTCGCGAGCACGCGCGCCACGCGCGCGTTCACGTCGGCCGACGCGGCCGCGGCGCTCGGGTTGTCGGCCTCGGCGCGCAGCCACGCGTGCAGACGGTCGTTGGGCACGGTCGCCGTCGCCGAGGCGCTGACGGTGACGACCGGCACCGGCGTGGGCGCGTTGTCCTGTGCGCGGGCGGGGCCGGCGGCGAGCGTCGCGGCGGCGGCGAGGAGGAGGGCAGCGGATCGGATCTTCATGTTGGGCTCCGTCGGGCGCGCTCGGGCAGCGCGAGGATCACGGCGCGGTTGGACCACGAGAACACGCGGGCGGCCGCCTCGCGCCAGGGGAGCCAGGCGTGCGACAGGTGCTCGCGCGGCGCGAGGCGCACCGGCACGGGTGCGGGCAGCGCGAGCGCGTAGACGTGCTCGCTGTTGTGCGTGGTGCCGGGAGGGTACCGGTGGCGCCACTGCGGGTAGATCTCGTAGACATTGGTCATGTGCCAGTCGCGGACGCCGCCGTGCGCGTTCGCGTCGATCCCGGTCTCCTCGGCGAGCTCGCGGGCCGCGGTGCGCTCGAGCGGCTCGTCCTCCTCGCGGCTGCCGGTCACCGACTGCCAGTAGCCGGGGAAGTCGGCGCGCTCGAGGAGGAGCACGTCGAGGTCCTCCGTGTAAACGAGGACGAGCGTCGAAACGGGTTGCTTCACTGGGGTCGGACCCCGGCCTTGTCGGGGTCTGACCCCGGTTCTTCCAACGGATCCCGGCGGGATCAGACCCCGACGAAGACCCAGAACGGGACGTGCCGCTCGTGCCAGAACTCGGCGGCCTCGGCGAGGATCTCCTCGAGCATCCGGGCGTCGGTCGGGTGGTCCTTGCGGTAGGCCCCCGCGTGGGCGAGCAGGATCACGCGCCCCTTGCGGGCGAGCCAGTCGCGGTCCTCGAGCACGTCGGCGAGCGCGTCCCAGTTGTGGCCGAAGTGCGCGGGCAGCGCCAGCGCGCGGTCGAGCTCGGCGAACAGCGTCGCCTTGTCCTTCGCCTTGCCGAGGTCGACCGGCGCGTACTTGAGACCCGCGTGCGCGGCCGCGGCCTTCAGGGGCTCGTCGGCGCCGCTCCAGTCGCGAACGCCGCCCGCGTCGACCGCCGAGAGATCGGGCACCTTCATTCGAGGATCCGCGAAAACGACTGGTAGTGGTCGTCGGTGTACCAGCACGCGTCGGGCGCCGTCGGCTTCCCGCCGCAAACGATGCGCCGCGCGCCTCGCGTGCGCTCGCCGGGCGTGCGAACCGTGTACTCGCGATAGTAGCCCTTCGGCTTCCCCGGCAGCAGCCGCTCGCGGTTGCCGAACGCGACGCCGTCGCGCTCGTAGGGGAACGGCGGGCCGCGCCGGATGTTGGCGAGCGTCTCGCGCGCCTCGCGGGGCAGGGCGGCAGCCTCGACGGTCCCGGTGGACGAGCGCGCCGCCGCCGCCGTCGCGGCCGCGGCGATCGCCGCCGCCACGAGCAGCACGGCGATCCTGCGGGCCGCGGCCGGGAGCATCGATCCAGTGTAGCGCAAGCGGCGGCGGCCCCCGGAACGCCGCCGGCTCAGGCCCTGATCGCGTCGGAGGGACGGACCTTGATGTGCAGGTCGCGCAGCTGCTGCTCGGTGGCCGGCGACGGCGCGTCGACGAGCAGGTCCTGGCCGCGCTGCGTCTTCGGGAACGCGATCACCTCGCGGATCGACTCGGCCCCGCACATCAGCGTCGCCATGCGGTCGAGGCCGAACGCGATGCCGCCGTGCGGCGGCGCGCCGTACGAGAGCGCGTCGAGCAGGAAGCCGAACTTGCGCCGCTGGTCCTCGGGGCTGATCGCGAGCGCCTCGAACACCTTCGCCTGCACCTCGGGCCGGTGGATGCGGACCGAGCCGCCGCCGATCTCCCAGCCGTTCAGCACGACGTCGTAGGCCTTCGCGAGCGCGCCGCCGGGGTCGCTCGCGAACCGCTCCTCGTGCCCGTCCTTCGGCGCCGTGAACGGGTGGTGCCGCGCCGCCCACGCGCCGGTCTCGTCGTCCTGCTCGAACATCGGGAAGTCGACGACCCACAGCGGCTTCCAGCGCCCTTCGGCGAATCCGCGCTCGTGGCCGACCTTCGCGCGCAGCGCGCCGAGCGCGTCGTTCACGATCTTCGCCTTGTCGGCCCCGAAGAAGACGAGGTCGCCGTCCTTCGCGCCCGTGCGCTCGAGGATCTCGCGCAGCACGTGCTCGGGCAGGAACTTGACGATCGGCGACTGCAGCCCCTGGTCGTTCGGCTTGCCGGCGTCGTTGACCTTGAGGTAGGCGAGGCCCTTCGCGCCGTAGATCGCGACGAACGCGGTGTAGTCGTCGATCTCCTTGCGCGTGAGGCCGCCGCCGCCGGGCACGCGGAGCGCGGCGACGCGGCCGTTTTTCATCTCCGCCGCGGCGCGGAACACCTTGAAGTCGACCCCCTTCATGAGCTCGGTCAGCTCGGTCAGCCTGAGCGGCACGCGCAGGTCGGGCTTGTCGGAGCCGTAGTCGCGCATCGCGTCGGCGAACGTCATCACCGGGAACGGCTCGGGCAGCTCCTCGCCCAGCGCGTCGCGGAACATCCGGCGCACGAGCCCTTCCATGATCGGCCGGATCTCGTCCTCGTCGAGGAACGAGGTCTCGATGTCGATCTGCGTGAATTCGGGCTGCCGGTCGGCGCGCAGGTCCTCGTCGCGGAAGCACTTGACCACCTGGTAGTAGCGGTCGAAGCCGGCCATCATCAGCATCTGCTTGAACAGCTGCGGCGACTGCGGGAGCGCGTAGAACTGGCCGTGGTGGAGGCGCGAGGGCACGAGGAACTCGCGCGCGCCCTCGGGCGTCGACTTGTAGAGGAACGGCGTCTCGATGTCGACGAAGCCCTGCTCGTCGAGATAGCGGCGCGCGGACATCGCGGCGCGGTAGCGCGTCGTCAGGTTGCGCTGCATCGACGGCCGGCGCAGGTCGAGCACGCGGTGCTCGAGGCGCACCGTCTCGGAGAGGTTCTCGCTGTCGTCGAGCGGGAACGGCGGCGTCGCCGATGCGTTGAGGATCTCGATCTCGTGCGCGAGCACCTCGATCGCCCCGGACGGCAGGTTCGGGTTGACGGTGCCCTCGGGGCGCGCGCGCACGAGCCCGGTCACGCGCACGCAGAACTCGTTGCGCAGTGTCTCGGCGGTCGCGAACGTCGCGGCGCGGTCGGGGTCGCAGACGACCTGGACCAGGCCTTCGCGGTCGCGCAGGTCGACGAAGATGACGCCGCCGTGGTCGCGGCGGCGGTGGACCCAGCCGGCGAGCGTCACGGTCTGGTCGAGGAAGCGGCGGTCGATGCGGCCGCAGTAGTCGGTGCGTTTCACGGCGTGCTCCGGAAGGCGAGGCGTGTTCGGGGATGGGGGCGGCCCGGCCGCGCGCACCGGCGTCCCGCAGGGGGACGCGGCGCGCCCGCCGGCCCGGTCAGTTTCGGGACGTGATGGCCGGGTCGGCGCCGGGCGCCGGCGCGGGGGTCGCCAGCGGCGGCGCCGAGCCGCGCGGCGCGACGACGCCCATCGAGATGATGTACTTGAGCGCCTCGTCGACGGTCATGTCGAGCTCGCGCACGCGCGAGCGCGGCAGCATCAGGAAGTAGCCGCCGGTCGGGTTCGGGGTCGTCGGCACGTAGACGCTCACGTGGTCGCCGGGGAGGTGCGGCGCGACGCTGCGGTCGGGCGTCCCGGTCAGGAACGCGATCGTCCAGCTGCCCTCGCGCGGGAACTCGACGAGGAGCGCCTTGCGGAACGCGTTCCCCTTGTCGGACAGGAGCGTGTCGCTGACCTGCTTGACCGACGAGTAGATCGACTTGACGACCGGGATGCGACCCAGCAGCGATTCCCAGAACAGGATCAGCCGCGCGCCCAGGAAGTTCGCCGCGATCACCCCGGTCGCGAGCAGGATCAGGAACGAGAGGACGACGCCGAGCCCGGGGACGTGGAACCCGAGGAGCCGATCCGGCTGCCAGGTCGCCGGCAGGACCTCGAGCGTCTGGTCGAGCGTCGTCACCAGGAAGTGCAGCACCCAGATCGTGATGCCGAGCGGCGCCCAGACGAGCAACCCGGCGATCAGGTAGCGCTTCATCGGGGCGCCGCGGCGGGACGGGGCACGGGAGGCTTCAGTGGCACGAGCAGCCCGAGCCGCAGCCGGCGGCCGGCGCGGGCGCCTCGCTCTTCGGCTCGGCCTTGGCTTCCTTCGTCGCCTCGGCCGCCGCCGCGGGCTTCGCGCCGCCGCGGAAATCGGTCTGGTACCAGCCGCTGCCCTTGAGCTGGAACCCCGGGGCGGTCAGCTTCTTCTGAAGCGACGCGCTGCCGCACTGCGGGCAGTCGGTGAGCGCGGGCTCGGTGATCTTCTGCAGCGCGTCGAGCTCGTGCCCGCAGCGCTCGCAACGGTAGGCATAGATCGGCATCGTGGTCTCCGGTCGTCGGCGCGCCCCGACGGCGGCGCGCGAAAAGCACTTGATTCGAAACAGGAAATTATAGCGACTTTCGGGGGGCGCGTCGCGCCTCGCGCGCGGGCGCCCGACCGGACCCACGTGGGGGCTGCGCGCGCCGGTTCAAAGTGCTTTATGCTCGGGCGTCCGATGCAAGTCCCCTCGATGCGAATCCCGTGAGCGACGTCTGGACCTGGTGGATCGCCGCCGCGCTCCTGGTGGGAGCGGAGCTCCTGACCGGCACCTACTACCTGCTCGCCGTCGGGCTCGCGCTGGCGTTCGGCGGGGTCGCCGCGTGGCTCGGGGCGACGTCCCCGGTCCAGTTCACCGTCGCGGCCGTGGCCGGCGTGCTCCTGACCGCCGCCGCGCACCAGTGGCGCTCGCGGCGCGCGCTCCCGCCGCGCGATCCGCCGCTCGACGTGGGCCAGGCGGTCCACGTGCAGGGGTGGAATCCCGACGGCACGGCCCGCGTCGCCTACCGGGGCACGCAGTGGACGGCCGAGCTCGCCACGCCCGACACGCCGCGCGCCGACACGATGTACATCGTGGCGATGCGCGGCTCCGTCCTCGTCGTCGCCGACCGCCGCGCCTGACGCGGCGCCAACCGGGGAAGCCACGCCATGTTCGGAATGGGCTCGTCGCTGTTCACGCTCGCGCTGTTCGTCGTCGCGCTGATCGTCGTCGTCCGCGCGATCCGGGTCGTGCCCCAGCAGCACGCCTGGGTCGTCGAGCGCCTCGGCCGCTTCTACGCGGTGCTCGAGCCGGGGCTCAACTTCGTGATCCCGTTCGTCGACCGCATCGCGTTCCGGCACGACTTGCGGGAGATCCCGCTCGACGTCCCGCCGCAGGTCTGCATCACGAAGGACAACACGCAGCTGCAGGTCGACGGCATCCTGTTCTTCCAGGTGACCGACCCCAAGCTCGCTTCGTACGGCGCGTCGAACTTCATCCTCGCGATCACGCAGCTCGCGCAGACGACGCTGCGGAGCGTGATCGGCCGGATGGAGCTCGACCGGACGTTCGAGGAGCGCGACCAGATCAACGCGCAGGTCGTGTCGGCGCTCGACGAGGCGGCGCCGAACTGGGGCGTCAAGGTGCTCCGCTACGAGATCAAGGACCTGACGCCGCCCGCCGAGATCCTCCGCGCGATGCAGGCCCAGATCACGGCGGAGCGCGAGAAGCGCGCGGTCATCGCGACGTCGGAAGGGAAGCGGCAGGAGCAGATCAACCTCGCCGAGGGCGCGCGCGCGGCCGCGATCGCGAAGTCCGAGGGCGAGCGCCAGGCGGAGATCAACAACGCCCAGGGCCAGGCGTCCGCGATCCTCGCCATCGCCGAGGCGAACGCGAAGGCCATCCGCCAGGTCGCCGAGGCGATCGAGTCGCCGGGCGGGCTGCAGTCGGTCAACTTCAAGATCGCCGAGCAATACGTCTCGGCGTTCGGCAACCTCGCGATCAAGTCGAACACGATGATCCTGCCGACGAACGCGGCGGACGTGGCCGGCATCGTCGCGACGGCGATGTCGGTGATCAGGCCGCCGAAGGCGGGCTGAGGCAGCGGAGGGAGAGGGACGGATGGAGATTCGCAACGGCACGTTCGTCGTGAGCGGCGGGGCCTCGGGCCTCGGCGCCGCGACGGCGAGGATGCTCACCGCGGCCGGCGGCAACGTCGTGATCGCCGACCTGAAGGAGGACGACGGCACCGCGCTCGCGCGGGAGCTCGGCCCGCGCGCGCGCTTCGTGCGCTGCGACGTCACCGACGAGGCCAGCGCGACGGCCGCGGTGCGCGCGGCGGTCGACGGCTTCGGGGGCGTGCGCGGTCTCGTCAACTGCGCGGGCATCGTCCACGCGGAGAAGGTGGTCGGCAAGGAGGCGCCGCACACGCTCGCCGGCTTCCAGCGCGCGGTCGCGATCAACCTGGTGGGCACGTTCAACATGACGCGGCTCGCCGCGCAGGCGATGTCCGCCGGCGCGCCGGACGCCGAGGGCGAGCGCGGCGTGATCGTCAACACCGCGTCGGTCGCGGCGTTCGACGGCCAGATCGGGCAGGCGGCCTACGCGGCGTCGAAGGCCGCCGTCGTCGGCATGACGCTGCCGATCGCGCGCGAGCTCGCGCGCTTCGGCATCCGCGTGATGACGATCGCGCCGGGCATCTTCGAGACGCCGATGATGTCGGGCCTGCCTCCCGACGTGCAGGCCTCGCTGGGGAAGATGGTCCCGTTCCCCCCGCGCCTCGGCCGGCCCGCCGAATTCGCCGCGCTCGTGCGGGCGATCGTCGAGAACCCGATGCTGAACGGCGAGACGATCCGCCTCGACGGCGCGATCCGGATGGCGCCCAGGTAGGCCGCGCGCGGCGCGGCGGCGTCAGTCGCGCCTGACGAGCGCGAAGCCCGCGACCGCGATCGCGACGAAGAACGCGAGCGTCCAGCCGGCGATCGACAGGCCGAGGAACACCCAGCCCTTCTCGGCGCACTCGCCGCTGCCCTCGAGCACGCGGCGGATCACGTCGAAGAACGGCATCGTCTCGAGCATGTAGCCGATCCCCATGCCGCAGGCCGGCACCTGGTCCTTCGGCAGCGACTGCAGCCACACCTGGCGCGTCGCGAGCGCCGCGCCGGCCGCCGACGCCAGGAACAGCAGGATCGCGTAGATCCACGCGCCCACGCGTCCGGGGCTGTGGAACGTGCCGACGAGGAAGACGAGCGCGATCGCGACGAAGGCCACGCGCTGGAACATGCACAGCGGGCAGGGCTCGAGGCCCTCGACGTGCTCGAGCCAGAACGCCCAGGCGAGCAGGCCCGCGCAGACGATGAAGCCGAGCGCGAACGCGACGCGGCGCGGCGGCAGCAGGATCAGCCCGAGCGAGGACAGGCCGAGCGCCATGACGCCCACCTGCCACATCGACGCGGCGAACGACGGGCCTTCGCCGGCCAGGTGCGCGATCGCCTGCTGCAGCAGGACCGCCAGCGCGACGAGCAGGCCGGTCCACGGCCAGGGGCTTCCGCGCCTCTCCATCAGGCGGCCTCCGCGCGCGCGAGCGCCTGGTCGAGGTCCCAGAGGATGTCGTCGAGCGACTCGAGGCCGACCGAGAGCCGGATCATCTCGGGCGTGACGCCGGCGGCGCGCTGCTCGTCCTCGTCGAGCTGCCGGTGCGTCGTCGACGCGGGATGGATGATCAGCGTCTTCGCGTCGCCGACGTTCGCGAGGTGCGAGAGGAACTCGACGTTCTCGATGACGCGCTCGCCCGCCTTCGCCCCTCCCCTGACGCCGAAGGTCAGGATGCCGCCCGCGCCGCGCGGCAGGTAGCGGCGCACGAGCGCCTCGTCGGGCTGCCCCGGGAGCCCCGGGTAGCGGACCCAGGCCACCGACGGGTGCGCCGCGAGGTGCTTCGCGACCGCCATCGCGGACTCGGAGTGGCGCGGCATCCTCAAGTGCAGCGTCTCGATGCCCTGCATCAGCAGGAACGCCGAGAACGGCGAGAGCGTGGGCCCCAGCGTGCGCATCGTCTCCATCCGCGCCTTCATCGTGAAGCCGAAGTCGCCGAAGGTCTCGTAGAAGCGCACGCCGTGGTAGCCGCGCGAGGGCTCGGTCATCTGCGGGAAGCGGCCGTTGTCCCACGGGAACTTCCCCGACTCGACGACGATGCCGCCCATCGTCGTCCCGTGGCCGCCCAGGTACTTGGTGAGCGAGTGGATCACGATGTCCGCGCCGTGCTCGAAGGGCCGGCACAGCCACGGCGAGGCGAACGTGTTGTCGACGACGAGCGGCACGCCCGCGCCGTGCGCGACCTCGGCGATCGCGGCGATGTCGCAGACGTTGAGCTGGGGATTGCCGATCGTCTCCGTGTAGACGGCCTTCGTGCGCGGCTTCAGCGCGCGCCGGAACGCCTCCGGATCGTCCGCGTCCACGAACGTCGCCTCGATGCCGAACTGCGCGAACGTCACCGCGAGCTGCGAGTAGGTGCCGCCGTAGAGCGTGCGAGCCGCGACGACGTGGTCGCCGTGGCTCGCGAGCGTCAGCAGCGCCACCATCTGCGCCGCCATGCCGGTCGCGCAGGCGAGCGCCGCCCGCCCTCCCTCGAGCGCCGCGACCCGCTCCTCGAGCGCCGCGACGGTCGGGTTGCTGATGCGCGAGTAGACGTTGCCGAACGTCTGCAGGTTGAACAGGCTCGCCGCGTGGTCGGCGCTGTCGAAGACGAAGCTCGTCGTCTGGTAGATCGGCAGCGCCCGCGCGCCCGTCGCCGCGTCGGGGATCTGCCCGGCGTGGAGGCACAGCGTGTCGAAGCCGTAGCGATGGTCGGCCATGGCCCGGGATTCTACCCGCTGGGCGTCGTACGCCGGGGAAGGGCGCGGAGTGTGCAGCGACAGGGCAAGACCGGGGTCAGACCCCGATGGAGCCGGGGTCAGACCCCTGCGCCGGGGTCAGGCCCCGGCGCGGCGCGACGAGACGACGCCGGTGTTGACGCCGCACCAGTTGAGGCCGCCCAGGATGCGCGCGTGCTCGATCTTCACGCAGCGGTCCATCACCACGTCGAGGCCCGCGTCCATCGCGATCCGCGCCGCCTCGTCATTGCGGATCCCGAGCTGCATCCACAGGACCTTCGCCCCCTTCGCGACCGCCTCGCGCGCGATCGCGGGCATCTCGCCCGGCTTGCGGAACGCATCGACGATGTCGACCGGCCCGGGAATCGCCGCGATCGACGGATAGCAGCGCTGGCCCAGCACCTCGTCGTAGGCGGGGTTCACCGGGACGACGCGGTAGCCGTGGTCGAGCATGTACTTGGCCGCGAAGTACGACGGCCGGTACCAGTTCGCCGACAGCCCGACGACCGCGAGCGTCCGGTGCTGCGCGAGCACGCGCCGCAGCCCCGCCACATCGTCGACGAGGCGGCCGCGCGGCGGCGCGGCGGCGGACGCCGCAGTCCCGTTCATCGCGAATCCTCCCCCAGGCTCGCCGCTGGCGCGGCGTCGCGCACCCCCTCCTGAAGGAGGGGGCGAGCGCCTTCGGGCGGCCGGGCGGCGCTCGGCAGGACCTCCCCCAGGCTCGCCGCTGGCGCGGCGTCGCGCACCCCCTCCTGAAGGAGGGGGCGAGCGCCTTCGGGCGGCCGGGCGGCGCTCATTGCTGCGAGTACCCGTTCCAGCTCGGGCTCGTGTTGTACGGATACTCTTCCGCGATGCGGCGGCCGGACGAGATCGAGTTGCTGAGGCCCGGCGGCAGCGTCGGGTAGTCGCCCGGCCCGAACGTGCGGCAGGTGCCCTCGAAGCCGGCGTTGCTGCAGAACATCCAGTAGCCGCGCTCGACGCGCAGCGACGAGGCGCGGTCGTTGAAGCCCAGGCTCGCGAAATTCGGGACGAACTCGCGCGTGAGCGCGATGTGCCGCCCGCCGAACCCGGTGTTCTCGTAGAGGATCACGCGACCCTGGCTGCCCCAGCCCTCGGGCCAGTCGCCGCCGCCCGCGCCGCCGCCCGGCCCGCCGCCGCCGACGAGCCGGATCGACGAGACCTCGCCGGACAGGAAGCCCAGGTTCGGGTGCCGCCCCGGGCCGAAGACCTGGCAGCCGCCGCGGTAGCCGTCGTCGCGGCAGAGCTCCCAGGTGCCGCCCTGCACGTAAAGCGACCGGGCCCGGTCGTTGAAGTCGGTCCGGCCGAGGTTCGCGACGTCGCCGGTCACGCCGTACGAGCGGCCGCCGAAGTCGGAGCCTTCGTAGAGCGTCGCCGAAGCGCCGTAGCCGCCGCCCCCGCCCCACGCGCCGCCCATCTGGCGCGCCGACGAGATCTGGTTCGAGAGGCCGATCTGGCCGAGGTTGCGGTACTCGCCCGGGTTGAGCGTGACGCAACGGCCGCGAAAGTACGCGTCGGTGCAGAGCTGCCAGCTCCCGGATCGCACGACGACCGACGACGCGCGGTCGTTGAAGCCGCCGCTCGACATGTTGGACACCGAGTCGTTCACCGCGTAGCGGCGCCCGTTGAAGTCCGGCAGCTCGAAGAAGATGATCTGCTGCGCTCCCGCCGCCCCGGCGGTGGTGGCGAGCAGCGCGAAGCAGGCGATGCGGAGGATTCGTGCCATGGCGGCTCTCGGCGGTCGGGACGCCCGGAAGCTTACAACGCTTCAGCCGGCGGGACGGTTGATTCCCGCAGGCGCCGTCGCGGCGACGGGGAGGCCCTCCGGGGACGCAGCGCGCTTGTGCGCCTCGTCCGGGTGGAACCCCAGCAGCGCGAGCATCACGAGGTAGCCGACGACGTAGGCGATCGCGACGTGCCAGCCGGCCCTGAGCCACGCGACGACCGACCGCGCCTCGGGGAACTTCGAGGCGAGCGCGACGCCCGCCGACGACCCGAACCAGATCATCGAGCCGCCGAAGCCGACGGCGAACGCGAGGAAGCCCCAGTCGTAGCCGCCCTGCTTGAGCGCGAGCGCGGTGAGCGGGATGTTGTCGAACACGGCGGAGACGAATCCCAGTCCCATCGCGGTCTGCCACGACGCCGAGGGCAGCTTGTGGACGGGCATCATCGACGCGCACAGCACGAGCGCGCAGAGGAAGACCGCGCCGCGGAACGCGGGCTTGAGCTCCGGCCAGTCGGGCGCGCGCAGCGGCACCGCCACCAGGATCGCGAGCCACACGGTGATCCCGAGGAAAGGCGCGCCGTTCGCGATCGCCGGGAAGTGCAGGTTGACGACCACGTTGGCGACGATCGCCGCGACCAGGATGAAGGCGACGATGCCGACGCGCGCCCAGTCGATCACGACGGCGGCGCCGGGGTCCCGCGTGATCGGCGCGTGGCGCTGCTGCTGGATCGACGCCGGGACGCCGAAGATCACGAGCGCGACCAGCGCCGCGGCGTAGGCCTCGAACACGGCGAGCGGCGAGACGCCGTCGATCCACATCATCGTCGTCGTCGTGTCGCCGACGACGCTGCCCGAGCCTCCCGCGTTCGACGCCGCGACGATCGCCGCGAGGTAGCCGACGTGGACCTTGCCCCGGAACACGACGCCCGCGATCGTGCCGCCGATCAGCGCGGCCGCGATGTTGTCGAGGAACGACGACAGCACGAAGATGATGACGAGCAGTACGAATGCGCCCTTCCAGTCGTCCGGGAGCAGGCGCGGCAGCCAGGCGGGGACGTGGCTCTCCTCGAAGTGACGCGACAGCAGCGCGAAGCCCATCAGCAGGAGCAGCAGGTTCGCGATCAGCACCCACTCGTGCGCCAGGTGCGTCGCGAAGCCCGCGACGCCGGCGCCGAGCACGAACGGCGAGAACGCGATCTTGTAGAGGCTGAT
This sequence comes from Burkholderiales bacterium, assembly GCA_046347845.1. Lineage (GTDB taxonomy): Bacteria > Pseudomonadota > Gammaproteobacteria > Burkholderiales > Casimicrobiaceae > VBCG01. The sequence continues at coordinate 200,652 of JAXMFH010000008.1, forward strand.
CGCGGCGAAGCCGGCGAGCGCCACCCGCAGCGTGTGATGGTGGAAGATCGCGACGCCCGCCAGGACGGTCGCGAACAGGATGAAGTCGACCGGGACCGGGCCCAGGGAGGGCGGCTCGGGCAGGTCGGCGGCCCGCGCGAGCGCGGGAACCAGGGCGAGGGCGGCGAGGACGATGCCCCGTCGGACGAGGACGGAGCGGGAGCGGGCGGGCTGGGCGGGCATCGTTGGCGGGAGGCGGTCAGGGGAGCCCGCGCGCGATCGGAGGCGCGGAACCGGCGCCGCTGGGCCACCTCGTGGGACGTCCGGGGCGCGGCACGCGACTGCCCCGGATTGTAAGGCCCTGCCCGTATCGCCGCGAGGCCGGCCCGGCCTTCCCCGGGGGGGCTCCCGGCCTGATCCTTGCTTGTGCGCTGCATCCAGATTGCGCCCGCGCTCCCGGCGGCGGGCCGGCGCCGGCTCTGCGGCCCGGCCGGCGATGTCCGGTTGCGCGGCTCGACGAAGCGGGGAATTCTCGAGCCCATGGCCCTCCAGCGCCTGCCGTTGCGTGCCGACGTCGCCACCGTCCAGACGGTCGGCGACGACATCGAGCGCGGACACCTGCAGGCGCTGTCCCAGCGCAAGCTCAACGCGCTCGGGCTCCCGGTCGCCTACGTCGACCGCGGCTTTCGCTACCGGTTCGCCAACCGGGCGTTCCTGGAATGGCTCTCGCGCCGGCCCGACGAGGTGCTCGGCCGGGAGATGGTCGATGTCCTCGGACGCGACGTCTGGACCCTCTACCACGCCTATGCCGAGGCGGCGATCGAGGGCGAGCGCACCGGCTTCGAGCGGCAGCTCCTCACGCCCGGCCGGCCGCCGATCTGGATCCGGGTCGACTACTACCCCGATCGCTCGGCGACCGGGCGCGTGCGGGGGCTGCTCGTCACCTACAGCGACGTCGACCACCTGAAGCGGCTCGAGCTGGAAGCCGGGCAGCGCGAGCACCGGCTGCGTCTGGTCACCGACAGCGTCGGCGTCCCGATCCTCTACGTCGACCGCGCGCTCAAGATCCGGTTCGCCAACCGGCCCTTCGCCGACTGGATCGGCGTCCCCGCCGACGACCTGCTCGGCCACGGCCTGCGCGACGTGCTGCCGGCCGACGCGATGAGCGAGATGGGACCGGCGCTCGAGCGCGCGTTCGCGGGCGCGAACGTCAGCTACGAGCGGCGCGAGCGGAAGTCGACCGGCGAGATGCGCTGGATGCGCATGACGCTGTTTCCGGACCGCGAGGTGAGTGGCCGCGCCGGCGGCGCGTTCGTCGTGCTGAACGACATCGAGGACGACGTCCGCATCCGCGACGCGCTCAAGGGGCAGCAGGCCCAGCTCAGGCTGTTCGCCGACAACATCCCCGGCCCGATCGCCTATCTCGACCGGGCGCTCCGCTACACGTTCGTGAACCAGGCGTTCGCGAACCTCGCGCGCCGGCCCCAGGAGGAGATCTACGGCCGGACGCCGGCCGAGACGCTGCCGGCCGACGTGGCGTCGTTCCTGCGCCCGGTGCTGAAGCGCGCGCAGGAGGGCGAGAACGTCGAGTACGAGCGCATCGGCACGATCGCGACCGGCGAGCGGCGCTGGATGCACGGGCGCATCGCGCCCGACTTCGACGCGACCGGCAAGGTGCGCGGGCTCTACTGCACCGAGTACGACATCCACGACCTCAAGCTGACCGAGCAGGCGCTCGCGTCGCGCGAGCAGCAGCTCAGGCTGTTCACCGACAACATCCCCGAGCCGGTCGTCTACCTCGACGGCGATCGCCGCTACGTGTTCGTCAACGAGGCGTTCCTGAGTCTCTACGGGCTCAAGCGCGACGAGGTCATCGGCCGCAGCAGCGACGAGGTGCTCGGCGCGGAGGTGACCGAGTCGCTCGAGCCCGGGCGCATGCGCGTGATGGCGGGCGAGGCGGTGACCTACGAGCGCGAGGTCGTCGACGCGCAGGGCCGCAAGCGCTGGATCCGGGCGCGCTGCGTGCCGGACCTCAACTTCGACGGCACCGTGAAGGGCATGTACGTCGCGGGCCACGACATCACCGACCTCAAGCTCGCGCAGGAGGCGCTGGCCGCCCGCGAATCCCAGCTGCGCGCGATCATGGACGGCGTGCCCGCGCCGGTCGCCTACATCGACCGCGAGGAGCGCTGCCACTACGTCAACCGGGCGTTCGTCCACTACTTCGGCCTGACCGGCGAGGAGCTCGCCGACCTGAGGCTGCGCGACGTCGTCGGGCACGGAATCTACGAGAGCGCGCAGGCGATGGTGGCGCGCGCGCTCGAGGGCGAGTCGACCGCGTTCGACCGCCTGATCGGCGGCGCCGGCGGCGTCCGCCGGTGGATGACGATCCGCGTCGTGCCGGACACCGGCCCCTCGGGCGAGGTTCACGGCGCGTTCGTGCTGATGAACGACATCCACGGCCTCAAGCAGGCGCAGGAGGCGCTGCGCGCCTCCGAGGCGGAGTTGAGGCTCATCATGGACAACGTGCCGGCGCGGGTCGCCTACATCGACCGCGAGCTGCGCTACCGGTTCGCGAACGGGCGCGACGAGGACTGGCTCGGCGAGTCGCGCAAGGACCTGAACGGCCGCAAGGTCGAGGACGTGATCGGCCCGCAGCGCTTCGCGCTGCTCGCCCCGCTGTTCGGACGCGTGCTGCAGGGCGAGACGATCGCCACCGAGATGCTGCTGCCGCAGCACGGGACCGGCGACGCGCGCTGGGAGTCGATTCACTACGCGCCCAACCGCGACGGCGACGGCAACGTCGTCGGCATCTACGCGGTCCACGGCGACATCCACGACGAGAAGCGCAACGAGGAGGCGCTGAAGCGCGTCAACTGGGAGCTGTCGAGCCACATCGGCAACACGCCGCTCGCGGTGCTCGAGTGGGACCGCGACCTGAGGCTCGTCCGCTGGTCCGAGCAGGCCCGCAAGATCTTCGGCTTCGAGGCGGCCGAGGTGCTCGGCGTGTCGCTCACCGACAACCCGATGCTGCACGAGGACGAGTCGGCGGGGATGATCGACATCGTCGGGAAGCTGATGACCGGCCTCGAGCCGCGCGCGACCGGCCTCACGCGCAACCGGCGCAAGGACGGCGGGACGATCTGGTGCGAGTGGTACCACTCGGCGCTGCTCGGCGACGACGGCCAGGTGCTGTCGATCCTGTCGTTCGTCCAGGACGTCTCGTCGCGGATCCGCGCCGAGGAGCGACTGCAGCACATGGCGACGCGCGACGCGCTGACCGGGCTCCCGAACCGCCTCCTGCTGCACGAGCGTCTCGCGCAGGCGATCGCGCAGGCGCGGCGCGGCGGCCGGCGCGTCGGCATCCTGTTCATCGACCTCGACCGGTTCAAGAACGTCAACGACACGCTCGGCCACCGGATCGGCGACGAGCTGCTGAAGCACGTGACGCAGGCGCTCGCCGGAGCGCTGCGCGAGACGGACCTGCTCGCGCGGCTCGGCGGCGACGAGTTCATGGTGATCGTCGACGACTTCGACGATCCGCAGGTGCTGGGCCGGGTCGCGCAGAAGCTGCTCGACGCGGTCGCGCAGCCGTTCCGGATCGAGGAGCACGACATCTACGTGACCTCGTCGATCGGGATCGCCGTCTACCCCGACGACTCCGACGACCCGGACGAGCTGCTCAAGCACGCGGACGTCGCGATGTACCGCAGCAAGGAGCTCGGCCGCAACACCTACCAGTTCGTCGACGCGCATCTCGCCGAGCGGCGCCTGAAGCAGCACACGCTCGAGACCTCGCTGCGGGCGGCGCTCAAGGAAGGGCTGCTGGAGCTGCACTACCAGCCGGTCGTGCGCATCGCCGACCGCGCGATCGTGGGCGCCGAGGCGCTGCTGCGCTGGAACGATCCCGAGCACGGCGACGTCCCGCCGCAGGCGTTCGTGCCGCTGGCCGAGGAGGCGGGCCTCATCCACACGCTCGGCGAGTGGGTGCTCCGCAAGGCGGCCGCGCAGGTCGTCGCGTGGCGCGCCGCGGGGCTGCCGCTCACGGTCTCGGTCAACCTGTCGGCGCGGCAGTTCTACCGCGAGGACCTCGCGCAGCGGATCTTCGCGATCGTGCAGGAGGCCGGCTGCGAGCCGGCGTGGCTCGAGCTCGAGGTGACCGAGACGTCGCTGCTGCACGACCTGGACGCGATCCGCCGCGTGCTGCACCAGTTGCGCGACCATGGCTTCCGGGTGGCGATCGACGACTTCGGCACCGGGTACTCGTCGCTCACCCACCTCAAGCACTTCCCGATCGACACGCTCAAGATCGACATCTCGTTCATCGCGGACCTCGAGACGGATCCGGGCGACGCGGCGATCACCGAGGCGATCATCGGTCTCGCGCGCGGCCTCGGCCTCAAGGTCGTCGCCGAAGGCGTCGGCACGCGCGAGCAGCTCGAGTTCCTCGACGCGCGCGGCTGCCACTGCTTCCAGGGGTTCTGGGCGAGCAAGCCGCTGCCGCCGGAGCGCTTCGTCGAGTTCCTGCGGAAGCGGACGGCGTAGGGGAGCGGTGGGGGAAGGAAGAAGGGGGTAGGAGATCGGGAATCGGGGATCGGAGATCGGAGATAGGAGATAGGAGATAGGAGATCGGAGATCGGAGATAGGAGATAGGAGATAGGAAATCGGAGATAGGAAATCGGAGATAGGAAATCGGAGATAGGTCGTCGCGCCCGGTGATCGCAGATGTTTCGACCGATGCGACAGGGCTCGTCTGGAGCGTCACCGCAGTTCCCTATCTCCTATCTCCTATCGCCCATCGCCTATCCCCTATCTCCTATCGCCCATCGCCATCACCCCTCCAGTCCCTCGAGCCAGTCCGCGATCGCCCGCGCCGCCTTTTCCCAGCCGGGCTCCAGCATCAGCATGTGCGCCATGCCGGGCAGCACGACCGCCTCGACGCCGTGGTGGCGCGCGGTCGCGCGCACGTCGTGCGGCGTGCAGATCCGGTCGCCCTCGGCGCCCAGCACCATCAGGTGCGCGCCGTTGCGCTCGGGCCTGAGCCAGTGGAGGCGCAGCGACAGGTCGAGGATCGCGCGCGGGGATTCGGCCGCGAGGTGGTCCGCGGAGGCCGCGAGGATCGCGGGATCGACGCGGTCGCTGAAATAGAAGGGCCGGAGCGCCTCGAGCACGTCCGCCGACAGCCGCGTCGGATCGAGCCGGATCATGTGGGCGAGGTAGTCGGGGCGCTCGACGGCGAGCCGCGCGGCGACCGGCACGAGGCCGGTGGGCGGGACCGGCGCGAGCAGCGCCGCGGCGCGCACCGGGTGCATCGCGAGCATGCGCTCGACGATCGCCGCGCCCATCGAGTGCCCGATCAGGATCGGCGGCTCGCCGAGCGCACCGGCGGCGCGCTCCACGTCCGCCGCGTAGTCGTCGAGGCCGGCCGCGAACAGCGTCTCCGCGCCGCCGCTGCGGCCGTGCCCGCGCAGCGAGAGCGCGTGGGCGGGCCATCCGCGCGCCGCGAACCACGGCAGGAAGTACGGCGTCCAGCACCAGCCGTCCGTGTAGCCGCCGTGCACGAACAGGAGCGGCGGACGGCGGGTGCGCGACGCGGGCTTGCGCGACCAGGTCTCGAGGTGCGGTTCGAGGGGGAGCACGTGCTACTCTTGACCGCCTGATGCGCGCAGCGAAGAAGGCCGCCATTCTGCCAGAGAGCGCGCCGGCGCCGGACTACGATCCCGACTGCCGGCGCTGCGGCCGTCTCGCGCGGTTCCTCGACCGCGTCCGCGCGGAGAACCCGGGCTACTGGTGCCGGCCGGTGCCGCCGTTCGGGCCGCGCGGCGCGAGGCTCCTCGTCGTCGGCCTCGCGCCGGGCATGCACGGCGCGAACGCGACGGGGCGCGCGTTCACCGGCGACCACGCGGGCATCCTGCTCTACGAGACGCTCCACGACTTCGGCTTCGCGTCCGCGGCGGCGTCGGTCTCGCGCGACGACGGCCTCGAGCTTCGCGGCTGCCGGATCTCGAACGCCGTCAAGTGCCTGCCGCCCGACAACCGCCCGCTGCCCGCGGAAGTGGCGCAGTGCAGCCGCTTCCTCGCCGCGGACCTGGCTTCGCTGCCCGACGGCGCCGCGATCGTCGCGCTCGGGCGCGTCGCGCACGAGGCGGTGCTTCGGGTGCTGGGCCTCCCGCTCAAGGCCCACGCCTTCGCGCACGGCGCCCGGCACGCGCTCGGCGGCGGGCGGCTCGCGATGTTCGACAGCTTCCACTGCAGCCGCTACAACACGAACACCGGGCGGCTGACGCGCGCGATGTTCCGCGACGTGTTCCGCGACGCGGCCGCGTATCTGCGCGGTGCGGCGGGGGGGCCGTGACGAAGGTTCCCCGACGTCACGCGCGGACGGTCGCCGCGGAGCCTGCCGCCGCGCCGTTCGACGCGACCGAGCTCCTGGCGTCGCTGCCGCACCTGCCCGGCGTCTACCGGATGTTCGACGCGGCCGGCGGGGCGCTCTACGTGGGCAAGGCGCGCGACCTGAAGAAACGCGTCGCGAGCTACTTCCAGAAGTCCGGCCACGAGCCGCGCATCGCCGCGATGGTCGCGCAGGTCGCGCGCGTCGAGACGACGATCGCGCGCTCGGAGGGCGAGGCGCTGCTGCTCGAGAACAACCTGATCAAGGCGCTCGAGCCGCGCTACAACATCCTGTTCCGCGACGACAAGAGCTACCCGTACCTCTGCATCACCGGAGAGGCCTGGCCGCAGCTCAGGTTCCACCGCGGCCCGCTCGACCGGCGCAACCGGTACTTCGGGCCGTTCCCGAGCGCGGGGGCGGTGCGCGAGGGCATCGCGATGCTGCAGAAGGTGTTCCTGCTGCGCACCTGCGAGCCTTCGGTGTTCCAGAACCGCTCGCGGCCCTGCATGCTCCACCAGATCCAGCGCTGCAGCGCGCCCTGCGTGGGCTACGTCGGCGAGGCCGAGTACCAGGAGGACGTGCAGGCCGCGGTACTGTTCCTGCAGGGAAAGTCCGACGAGGTCGGCGCGCGGCTCAAGACGCAGATGGAAGAGGCGTCGGCGGCGCTCGCGTTCGAGCGCGCGGCGCGGCTGCGCGACAAGATCGCGCGGCTCTCGCAGCTGCAATCGCGGCAGTTCGTCGAGAGCGCGACCGCGGGGGACGTCGACGTCGTCGCCGCGGTCGAGGAAGGGGGGCTCGTCGCCGTCAACGTCGTGATGATCCGCGGCGGCCGGCACGTCGGCGACCGCACGTACTTCCCGCGCCACGCCGAGACCGGTGCGACCGCCGACGTCGTGCAGGCGTTTCTCGCGCAGCACTACCTCGAGCGCCCGGTGCCGCCGACGATCGTCGCGCCCGGCGCCGAGGACCGCGAGGCGCTCGAGCAGGCACTCTCCGAGCAGGCGGGCCGGGCGGTCGAGATCGTCGCGAATCCGGGCGGCGAGCGGCGCGTCTGGCTGCAGATGGCGGGCGAGAACGCGGCGCTCGCGATCCGGCAGCGCCTCGCGCAGAAGGCGACCACCGAGGAGCGCCTCGCCGCGCTGGTCGAGACGCTCGGGCTTGCCGGGAACGTGCAGCGCATCGAGTGCTTCGACGTCTCGCACACGATGGGCGAGGCCGCGGTCGCCTCGTGCGTGATCTTCGACCGGCTCGCGATGCAGTCGGGCGAGTACCGCCGGTTCAACGTGACGCCGCCGGCGGGCGGCGACGACTACGCGGCGATGCGCGAGGCGCTCACGCGCCGCTGCGCGCGCATCGTCGCGGGCGAGTACCCGGTGCCCGACCTCCTCGTGATCGACGGCGGCCGCGGGCAGGTCGCGGTCGCGGCCGAGGTCCTCGCCGAGCAGGGGCTCCACGGCGTGCCGGTCATCGGGATCGCGAAGGGGCCCGAGCGCAAGCCCGGCCTCGAGGAGATCGTGTTCCCGGGCCGCCCCGACGCGCTCTCGCTGCCGGCGGACCACCCGGCGCTGCACCTCCTGCAGCAGATCCGCGACGAGGCGCACCGGTTCGCGATCCAGGGCCACCGGGCGCGGCGGGGCAAGGCGCGCACGACGTCGGCGCTGCAGGAGATCGCCGGCATCGGCGCCGCGAAGCGGAAGGCGCTGCTCACGCACTTCGGCGGCGTCAAGGGCGTGCAGGCGGCGAGCGTCGAGGATCTCGCGCGCGTGCCGGGGATCAGCCGCACGCTCGCGCAGCGCATCTACGCCGAGCTGCACTGACGCGCGGGGCGTCAGCGCCGGAGGTCGCGGGCGCGCGCCTCGGCGAACATCCGCTTGACGCGGTGCTCGCCGTTGCCGGGCTCGAGCGCCTCGGCGCGCGCGTAGTGGCGCGCGGCGTCCGCCGGACGGCCGAGCAGCATCGCGCAGCGCGCGGCGGCCGCGTGCGCGCGCGCGCCGAAGATCGAGGTGTCCCACGCCGGCCCGTCGTCCAGCGACTCCGGGTCCACGTCGGCGAGCGTCGCGAACAGCGGATAGGCGGCCGCCGCGTCACCTGCGTCCATCCGCGACTTCGCGTCGAGCCACATCAGCGTGCAGTCGCCGGGGAAGCGCCGGCGGCCGTCGTCGAGGACCTCGCGCGCGTCCCCGCCACGGTCGACGAGCATCGATGCGAGGTGCACGAACGGCATGACGTCGGGCAACTCGCGCTCCCCCCGCCGGCGCACGACCTCGACGGCGCGCCGCCACGCGTCCTCGGCCCCGGCGTCGTCGCCCAGCGCCCGCAGCGTGAGCCCCAGGTGGTCGAGGCAATAGACGTGGTCGGGCTCGGAGGCGAGCCTCGCGCGGAGCAGCGGCAGGTTGCGCCGGTGCTTGTGGGACTGGTCGCCGTCGTACCCCAGGTGGTCGAGCGCGACGCCGGTCGGCACGACGCGCGCGCCCTCCCTCGCACGCAGTGCGTCGATCGCCGGGATGAGCGACTCGTGGACGAGCCCCCGGAACCGCAGGTCCGGGCGATTGCGGAAAAGGCGGTGCTCGCGGTAGCGCGAGTAGCCGGACTTCGGGCGGAACAGCACGGTCGCCGCGACGATCGACCCGTCCGCGTCGGCGCGTTCAAGTGCCTCGCGGTCCCAGCCGACGACGCGCTCGTCGGCGTCGATGTAGAGGATCCAGCGTCCGCGTGCTGCGTCGACCGCGGCGTTGCGGGCCGCGGCGAAGTCCCCGCGCCACGGGAAGTCGATCAGGCGCGCGCCGGCGGCGCGGGCGATCGCGGGGCTCGCGTCGGTGGAACCGGTATCGGCGACGACGATCTCGTCGACGTGGCCGACGAGCGACGCGAGGCAGCCCTCGAGAAAGCGCTCCTCGTCGCGGACGATCAGCGCCGCGCTGACGAGCGGCCGGCGCACCGCGGCGCGGAAGGGACGGGCGGCGCGGTCAGCGCTCGCCGTCGCGATCCTTGCGATTGCGGCGCCGGCGCAGCATGAACGCGCCCGCGGCGCCGATGGCTCCCGCCGCTGCCGCGAGGCCCAGGCCCGAGTCGACCGGGACCGGCGCGCAGCCTCCCGGACCGGTCTGGTTGCAGGCGAGGGCCTGCGCCTGAACGTCGCCGCCCAGGCTCTGCATCGAATACGAGGCGATCACCGGAGCCGCGTAGATCGCCGTCCCGAGCAGGATCTTGCGGAGCGCCTCGCGGCGTTCCGGCGAGTAGCGCTGGAGCAGCTGTTCGACCTTCGGGTTCGAGCCCATCGTGGATGCCTTCGCCGTATGCGGACGCTGCGGCTCGCGCGCCGGCGCCCAGGTCCCCGTGAGGCTCGAGGATACACGGACTCCGGTCCGCGCGTCAGCCCCGCGGGGCTGACGGGGTCCGCAGGCTCGGCCCGGCGGTTGCCGGAGCCGCGCGGGAGCGCGACGGAGCGGTGCGCTCAGCGCTCGCCGTCGCGGTCCTTGCGGTTGCGGCGCCGGCGCAGCATGAACGCGCCCGCCGCGCCGATCGCACCGGCGGCCGCGGCGAGGCCCAGTCCCGAGTCGACCGGGACGGGGGCGGCGCAGCCGCCCGGCGCGGTCTGGTTGAAGCACGCGATCTGCGCCTGGACGTCCCCGCCCAGGCTCTGCATCGAGTACGAGGCGATCACCGGCGCCGTGTAGATCGCGGTGCCGAGGAGGATCTTGCGGAGCGCCTCGCGCCGTTCCGGCGAGTAGCGCTGGAGCAACTGTTCGACCTTAGGATTGGATCCCATTGTTTTCGCCCTCCTCGCGAGCCGCAGCAAGCGCGTCCGCCTAGCGCGCCGACCGCCCGGCGCAGCGAGAAGGATACACGGGCTCGTGGCGGCACGGGATCCTCGCCGGCCCCGGAGCGTGACGGTGCCGCCGGTTGTTGCGTATTCGACGCACCCGTCCGGCCCGGGAGGAGGCCGGGACGGCGAAGCTGTCGCGGCGGCCTGCGCTACGGCCCGCCGGCGCGATCAGGTACTCGGCTTGACGAGTTCGATCTGGCAGGTGCCGCCGCTGGCCAGGGTCATGCCGACCGCGCAGGTCGTTCCCCCCGGCGAGATCGTGTACGAGGGCGGCGGGGGCGTGCCCGGCGTCAGCGTGATCAGATCGATCCTCACGCCTATCCGGTGCGGATTGCTGACCTCCACGTAATACGGATTCGGGCTCCCCGTCGTATTGACCACCGTCAGGGAGGCCGGGCTGGAGGTCAGCGCGAGCGGCGTCGGCGGCGGAGGCACCGCCGCGGCGTCGCCGACCGGGTCCACGCCCGCGGCCACGAGGCCGGCGGCAAGCACGCTCGCCAAGAGTCGCCCCCGACGGCGCAGCGCGAGCGCCGCGCCGATCGCGAGCACCACGCCGATCGCGAGCGCCGTGCCTGGCGAGATGGGCACCGGGAGCTCGACCGCCGTGAACGCGACGCAGAGCACCTGCTCGTTCGTCGGCGGCGGACACGCATATGCGCCCGCCGGATACGCGAAGGCGGCCAGGACCGCCCACGACATCCCCCAACGCCCCGTGCGTCCGAACACGCGCGCGGGCCACCGCTTCGACGATGCCATCTGCCCCCCTGCAGATCGAATCCCGCCGGAGATTACGCGCGCAGGGGACGCCGCGCGACTTGATCCGGGTCAACGGTCTGGGCGGGGCCCGCGCGGCCCCGCGCGCCGCGCGCCGCGCGCGCGTCGCGACGCCCGGAGGGGAGGTGCCGCTCCTCCGGCGCGCCGGTCAGCGTCCGCCGCCCTGCGGCTCGGCGTCGACGGCGACCAGCCCCTCGGCCGTCAGCCGAGCGAGGCACGCCTCGACTTCGTCGAACGGGTCGGCGTCGAGGCGGAATGCCGCGCCGAGCAGCGCCGGAAGCTCCTCGACCCGCGTCGCGCCGTCGCAGCATTCCAGGACGAACGCGGCCGAGCCGTTCAGGAAGTGCAGCCGGTCGCGCGACGGATCGTAGACGACGAATCCTTCGGGGACCTCGCGGATCTCGAGGTCCGGCGCGCGACGGGGGGTCGAGTCGGACGGGAGCGGCATGGCGGCGGGGTCGGCGTGCGGCGCGCGCATCGTACCGGATTCCGGTCCCGCGTGCGGCGCCCGCCGACGCTCGTGTATGCTCGATGCGCCTCGCTCGCTCCTGTGCCCCCGGCGCGCCCCCCGCCGAACCCCGTGCTCGCGAACCCCGCACCGGCATTCCTCGCGCCGCCTCCCGAACCGATCCGATCGCGGCTCCGCGCGCGCGTCGAGGCCGCGCTTCCCTCGCTGCACGGCTGGACGTCGGTCGACAAGGGCGCGCGCCTGGCCGAGCTCGTCGTCGCGGCGGGCGCGCGGCGGTCGGTCGAGCTCGGCGTGTTCGGGGGGCGCGGGACGATCGCGCTCGCGATCGGCCACGAGGCGCTCGGGCGCGGCGAGGTGTTCGCGATCGATCCCTGGGAGCGCGCGGCCTCGCTCGAAGGCGTGAACGCTCCCGAGAACGACGAGTGGTGGGGGAAGCTCGACCACGAGATGATCTACCAGAGCTTCATGCGCGCGATCGCCGAGTCCGGCGTCGAGCGCTGGTGCCGCGTGCTCCGGATGCGCTCGGCCGAGGCCGTGCACGACATCCCGGACGGTTCGATAGACGTGCTCCACCAGGACAGCAACCACTCGGAGGCGATCTCGACCGCCGAGGTGGAGCAGTGGACGCCCAAGCTCGCGCCGGGCGGGCTGTGGATCGCCGACGACACCGACTGGCCGACGACGCAGCGCGCGCAGGCACGCTTGGCGGAGCTCGGCTTCGGCGTCGTCGAGGACCACAAGGGCTGGAAGGTCTTCCACAGGCGATGAGCGCGCCGCGCGTCAGCGTCGTCTACGCGACAGCGCGCGACGAGCCGGGCTTCCGCTGGTTCGCCGACGGGCTCGCGCGGCAGCTTCCGGACCGCGCCGACGTCGAGGTGATCGTCGTGGACGGGCGATTCGACGCCGGGCGGAGCGTGCGGTTCGAGGCCGACGCGGCCGGGCGGTTCGCGCTGCGCCACGTCGCCGCGAAGCCGTCGCCTTACCAGGGGCCGTACCGGCGGACGTCGCGCGACTGTTTCGCGGCGGCGAGCGCGCGCAACACGGGGCTCGTGCACGCCCGCGCGCCCTACGTCGTGTTCGCCGACGATTGCTCGGTTCCGATGCCCGGCTGGTGGCGGGCGGTCGAGCGCGCGGCCGCCCGCGGCGAGGTCGTCGCCGGCGCCTACCAGAAGCGGAGCGCGATGCGCGTGGACGACGGCCTGCTCGCGGCGAGCCTCGTCGACGACTCGGGCATCGACACGCGCTGGCCGCTGGGCGACGACGCGCGGCCGGTGCCGGTCCACGGCGGGCAGCTCTACGGCGCGAGCTTCGGCGCGCCGCGCGAGCTCCTGCTGTCGATCAACGGCCTCGACGAGCAGTGCGACTCGATCGGCTACGAGGACGTGCAGCTCGGGCTGCGTCTCGCCCACGCCGGCGCGACGATCCTCTACGACCGATCGATGCTGACCATCGAGAGCCTCGAGCTCGGGAGCGCCGGCCTGCCGCTGCTGCGCGTCGATCCGGAGCTTCCCGAGCGCGAGTACCGCGAGCGGCTCGCCGATTTCGGCGTGACGCGCCGTCCGACGCAGGGCCGGTTCGACGCCTCGCACATGATCCTCGACGTCGTGCTCGGCACCGGGTCGTGGGCGACGCACGGCAACTGCTACTGGCTCGCCGACCTCGTGCCGGACGGCTACGGCGACATGGTCCGGCGCTTCCCCGACACGCACTGGTTCGACGGATGCCTCCTCTCGACGATGTGAGCGGCGGCGGGCGCTGCCGGCGCATCCTGTCGCGTGGCGACCTGCCGGGCAGCGACGGCGGCATCTACAACCCCGGCGCGGTGCTGACCGGCGAGGGGATCGTTCTGCTCGCGCGGCGCGAGATCGATTACCGCTTCACCCCGATCGTCCACGCCGAGCGCATCGTGCTCGATCCGGACACGCTCGAGGTGACCGGGCACCGCACGCTGCGCCGGCGCGGCTACCCGGACGACGCGCGCATCGAGGACTTCCGGCTGATCGGGCACGCGGGCGAGCTCCTCGCCGTGCACACGATCGTCCATCGCGGCGCGATCCGGCCGATGCTCTCGAGGCTCTCCGGGACGCACATCGAGCCGGCGGATCCGCTGGCGCTGCCGATCGCGCTCGACCCGATCGAGAAGAACTGGGTGCTGTTCGAGCACGGGGGCGAGCTCCACTGCCTCTACAAGCTCGATCCGCTGACGATCTTCGCGCGCGACGCCCGCGGGCGATGGCGCCTCGTGAAGCGCGGGCACAACGGCTGGGCCGACGGGTTCCGCGGCACGCTCAGCAATTCGGCCAACCTGATTCCGTTCGGGGACGGCCGTCTCGGCTTCTGGCACAGCATCGTCGACGGGCGCTACGTGCAGGGCGCGATGCTGCTCGGCCCCGATCTGGAGCTCCGCGCCCGCACGGGCGTGCTCCTCGACGGCGCGCGGGCGGCGCACGGCCACAAGCCCGGCGTGCTGTACGTGAGCTCGCTCGTCGCGCACGGCGGGCGCGTCCTGGCGTTCTACGGCGAGGGCGACGCGCATCTCGGCGTCGCCACGTTCGACGCGGCGGAGCTCGCGGCCGAGCTCGCGCGTCATCCGTTCGTGCCGGCCGATCCGGTGACCGTGCGGCTCGCGCCGCCGTCGATGGGCTACCTGTTCGATGCGATGAGCGAGCTCGAGGGCATCGCTTCGTCGCTCGCCGACCCGCACCTCTGGGTCGACGTGCCGCATCCGTCGTTCGCCGAGGTCGTCAGGCGGTTCGGCGTGCGCGGGCTCTCGGTGCGCGACCTCGGCGACCGCGACGCGTTCGACTACGAGCTCGTCGACGGCTGAGCGGCAGGACCGCGTGCCCGCCCCGCCGACGCGGCGCGGCGGTCGAAGGCGCGGACGATGCCGCGCCTCGCGGGCGACTCGACGAACCGCCAGGCGAGGTGCGCGAGCGCGACGAGCGCGAGGGCGTACGCGACCGCGGAGGCGGCCCCGCCGATCGAGGCGGTCAGCGTCCGCCAGACCGGCGCGTGCAGCAGCAGGGCGTGCAGCAGGTAGACGGCGTACGAGAGGTCGCCCAGGTGGACGGGCCCGCGCATCGCGAGCACGCGCGCGACGGCGCCGCGCCCGTGCGCGAGCACGACGAGGAGCGCCGCGAACACCGGCGCCGCGGCGACCTGCGCGAGCCAGTCGCCGACGCCGGGACCGACCCGGGCGCCGGCGTAGGGAACGAGGTGCAGCGCCGCGAGCGACGCGACGCACGCCGCCAGCACCAGCACTTCGACGGCGGTCGCCGTCGGCGTACCCGCCGGGAGCCGCGCTCGTCCGGATGCGAACACCCGGGCGGCCGCCATCCCCAGCGCGAACTCGACGAGACGCGAGAGCGGGAAGAAGTGGTCGAGCAGATACCAGTTCCACTGGTCGAGCGCGAGATCGGACCGCGCGCCGCCGAGCGCGTTCGCGAGCATCGGCGGCGCGATGCTCAGGAGCGACGCGGCGACGAGGGTTCGCGCCGGCGCCTCGCGGAGGCGGACGAGCAGCAGCGGGAACATCAGGTAGCAGAACGCGTCGACCGAGAGCGTCCACGAGACCGCGTTGAAGGCGCCCGCGTAGCCGGCGATCGGCACCCACGCCTGCGTGAGCGACAGCGACAGCGCCGCCGCGAGCCACGGATCGACGCCCGGCGCGGTCCACGCCTCGCGCGGGAAGGCCACGAGCACCAGCACGAACGCGAACGCGTGCATCGGCCAGATGCGGGCGACGCGCATCGCGAAGAATCGCCGGGTTGCGCCACGACCTTCGAGCGCCGGATAGTTGTACGCGAGCACGAAGCCCGACAGCACGAAGAAGAACGAGACGCCCGCGTTCGCCGCGTGGAGGAACGCAGGACCGGGCGCCCAGCCGAAGACGGCCGCGCCGTGCCCGGCCGCGATCATCGCGGCGGCGACGAAGCGCAGCGGCGTCAGCGCGTGGAGGCGCGGCGGCATCGGCCGGGGGAGGCCGACGGCGGGCGGTTCGGGGGCGATCGGGGCGGTCGAGGAGGGCGGCGGCGCGCGATCATCGCACGCCGCGGCGCGCCGTGGTCGACGGCGTCGCGACGGATAGAATCGGCGCAGGCCACGCGCCGCGTCGCGCGGCGACCGAGCCGACCGTGACGACCCCCGACCCCGCCGCTCCCGAATCGCCGGACCTCCATCCGTCGGCGGCAGTGCGCTGGCTGCTCATCGCCGCCGGGATCGTCGCGACGGCACTCGGGATCGTCGGCGCGTTCCTGCCGGTGCTGCCCACGACGCCGTTCCTGCTGGTCGCCGCGGCGTGCTTCGCGCGCGCGTCGCCGAAGCTCGACCGGATGCTCACCGAGTCCAAGACCTTCGGCCCGACGATCCTCGAGTGGCGCGCGCACCGCAGCATCCCGTGGCGCACGAAGCTCGTCGCGATCGGGCTCATGAGCGCGATGATCGCGCTGTCCGCCACGTTCTTCGTGCGCCCCGGGTGGGCGAAGGCGCTGCTCGTCCTGGTGGGCGTCGCGACCGGCGTCTGGCTCTGGCGGATCCCCTCCCGCGACCGCCCCCCTCGCGTTCGGTAGAATCGGAGCGCATCGGGCCCCCGTGGCGGCCCGGGCCGCATGCCGATCAACGTCCCCACCGCGCTCACCTGGCTGCGGATCCTGCTGATCCCGGTCTTCGTGGGCGTCTACTACCTGCCCGACGCCTGGCTCGCGCCCGCCGGCAAGAACTGGCTCGCGATGGGCATCTTCGCGGCCGCCGCGATCACCGACTGGCTCGACGGCTGGCTCGCGCGGAAGCTCGGGCTCACGAGCGCGTTCGGCGCCTTCCTCGACCCGGTCGCCGACAAGCTGATGGTCGCCGCGGCGCTGATCCTGCTCGTCGCGCTCGGCCGCGCCGACGCCTGGCTCGCGATCATCATCATCGGCCGCGAGATCGCGATCTCGGCGCTGCGCGAGTGGATGGCCGAGCTCGGCGCGGGCAAGAGCGTCGCCGTCGCGTTCCTCGGCAAGCTCAAGACCGCGGCGCAGATGACCGCGATCATCGCGCTCCTGCTCTACGAGCCGCTGATCCCGGGCATCGCGACGCCGCTGCTCGGCACCGTCGCGCTCTGGATCGCCGCGATCCTGACGCTCTGGTCGATGTTCCACTACCTGAAGAAGGCCGCCCCCTACCTGCGGTCGGACCGGCGCTGAAGGGCGGGGAGGGCCGCCGTTGCCGCTGCCTGCGCGGGGCTGCTATAATGCGCGGCTTCGTTCCTCCCTTCCCCGATAGCTCAGTCGGTAGAGCGACGGACTGTTAATCCGCAGGTCCCTGGTTCGAGCCCAGGTCGGGGAGCCAAAACAATGCCTGTTGCAGCAAGGACTTGCGTTGACGACGCGGTCCCGCTGCGATGGTCCCAAGCCGCACTGCCTATGGTTTCTGCCATAGTGCATGTGGCCGCGCCCCGCGCCTTCCTCGCCGTGCGGGTACAAAAAAACGCATAGTATCGCTGTCGCCCCATGGAATCTCGTTGGAGCGACACATGGCAACTTACCGCAGGCACGGCGCCGGTTGGCAGGCGCAGATCATCCGCAAGGGATACCCCGCGCGTTATCGGACTTTCGATACGAAGGATGCGGCCAAGAAGTGGGCCGTGCAGATCGAAGCCGAGATGGTGAATGGGGCCTATAAGGATCCCACTCTAGCCAACAGCACGACGTTCGGGGACGCGCTCGACCGCTATCAGCGCGAGATTTCGGTCTATAAGAAGGGCGCCCGCCAGGAAGCGTCGCGCATCCGGGCATGGAAGAAATCGGAACTGGCCAAGAAGCCGCTGGGTCAGCTCGAAACCGCCGATTTCGAGGTCCACGTAAAACGTCGCCGCAAGGAGGGCAAGGCCGAGAACACCATCCGGCAAGAGATCGCCATCGCTTCGAATCTGTTCAAGAAGGCTCGGACGACATGGAAAATGAAGAGCCTTGAAAATCCGCTTACGGATTTGGAGTGGCCGGGCGGTTCGAAGGAGCGATCACGCCGCCTCAGCGCAGACGAGATGCAAGCGCTCATCGAAGCCTATCCGCGTGGCGAGTTTGGCGTTGTACTCGAGCTGCTCTGCGAAACCGCAATGCGGCGTTCCGAACTATTGAACCTCGATTGGTCGCAGGTCGATCTATCAGCGCGCGTGATTCATCTGCCGGAAACGAAGAATGGTCACTCTCGTGACGTGCCGTTGTCGAGGCGAGCCGTCGAACTACTGGCAAGCCGCCACAATCGGACCGGACGGGTATTTTCGATCAAGCCAGACAGCGTGACGCAGGCATTCGGGCGCGCGCGCGAGCGTGCCCGCGAAAATCATATTCGACGTTGCCTGGCCGAAGGTAAGACACCCAAGCCGAAGTTCCTCGACGATGTGCGGCTCCATGACGGCCGGCACGAGGCTACAAGCAGACTCTCGGAGAAGGGCTTCAATGTGGTCGAGATAATGAGCGTGACCGGTCATCGTGATCCCCGAATGGCCAAGCGCTATACCCATCCGGATTCTGCTGATCTCGCCAAGCGCCTGGACGCGCAGCCGTCGACGAGCGATGCGGAGGCGCCGCCCCGGCCGTCCGATGTGCTGCGCCGCCACCTGCCACCGCGCAGGACCATTGAACAGACGGCCGCCTGGTTCGAGATTCCTGCCGAAACTCTCCAAGGTCTGATCGACGGTTTAGTGAGAATCGATGTCCCGCTGGCCATTCAACTTGAACC
>JAXMFH010000009.1:0-212303 GCA_046347845.1 Burkholderiales bacterium
CAGCGGGCCGCCTGCCGCCGCCCCGGCGCGGGTTGCAGCAACGCGGCGACCGATCGCCACGCGTTGCCGTTGGCGGCGGGGCGATCGTCGTGCCAGTCGTTCGCCGACCCGTCGCCGAGCCGCTCCTCGACGGACGCGGCTCCGGCCGATTCGAGCAGCGCGATCGCGTCCGCGGCGCGCGACGGCGTGTCGATGCGCACCGCCACCGCGACGCATACCGGACGCCGCATGCCGCGCCCGCGCCGCAGCTCGACGAACACCCTGATCGACGAAGGCGCGTGGCCGCGCGCCTGGAGCCGCGCGGGCATCCGCTCGGCCGCTTCGAATCCGTCGAACCGTCCCACGACGATCGTGTGCATGAGCGCCTCCGTGCCGGCACCGGGCCGTCGGCGCCATCATGGCCCGGCGCGATCGCGACGCGTATCGGCGGGGTGCGCGCGCCCGTGTCGGAATCGGATGTCGGACGCCGGTAGAATCGCGCGATGCATCGCGCGATCCTGTCGTGGCTCGTCGGCGCCGCCCTGGTCGCGGCGTCGTCGGCGCAGGCGCAGCCCGCGCCCGGAGCGAACGACGTCCGGGCCGACTTGCCGCCGGTCCGTGCGCAGCGCTTCATCGCCGTGACCGCGAACCCGCACGCGACCGACGCGGCGTACGCGATCCTGAAGCGCGGCGGGTCCGCGGTGGACGCGGCGATCGCGGCGCAGCTCGTGCTGGGGCTCGTCGAGCCGCAGTCCTCCGGCATCGGCGGCGGCGCTTTCATGCTCGTGCACGACGCCCGGCATGCGCGGCTTACGGCCTACGACGGGCGCGAGACGGCGCCGGCGGCGGCCACGCCGGAGCGCTTCCTGAATCCCGACGGAACGCCGATGGCGTTCCGCGACGCGGTGGCGACCGGGCTGGCCGTCGGCGTTCCCGGCGTGCTGCGCATGCTCGAGCTCGCGCACCGCCGCCACGGGCGGCTCGCCTGGGCGGAGCTCTTCGCGCCGGCGATCGCGCTCGCGGAAGGCGGCTTCCGCGTCTCGCCGCGCCTCGCCTCGCTCATCGCCTCCGATGCCCACCTGAAGGCGGATCCGCGGGCGTCGCGCTACTTCTTCGACGCGGAGGGCCGCCCGCTCGCCGCCGGGACGCTGCTCGCCAACCCGGCCTACGCCGCGACGCTGCGCGCGGTCGCCCGCGGGGGCGCCGACGCGTTCTATCGCGGGCCGATCGCGGAGGACATCGTCGCGACCGTGCGCCGGCCGCCGTCGCGTCCGGGCGACCTCGCGCTCTCGGACCTCGCGGGCTACCGCGCGATCGAGCGCGAGCCGGTGTGCGGCGCCTATCGCCGCCATCGCGTGTGCGGGATGCCGCCGCCGTCGTCGGGCGGCACGACGGTGCTCGCGATCCTCGGCATGCTCGAGCCCTACGACGTCGCGTCGATGGGCGCCGCGTCGTTCTGGAGCGTCCACTTCGTGAGCGAGGCGGGCCGCCTCGCGTACGCCGACCGCAACGCGTTCGTCGGGGATCCCGCGTTCGTCGACGTACCCGCCGGCCTCGTCGACCCGGCCTACCTGCGCGAGCGCTCGCGTGCGATCCGCGCGACGGCGACGCTCGGGCGCGCCGAGGCGGGCGTTCCCCCGAGCCGCTCGGCACGCAAGGTCGCGTACGCGCCCGCCGACGCCGCGGAGCTCCCGTCGACCTCGCACCTGTCGATCGTCGACGCGCAGGGCAACGCGGTCGCGATGACGACCTCGATCGAGGACGCGTTCGGTTCGCGGCGGATGACCGCGGGCGGCTTCCTGCTCAACAACCAGCTCACCGACTTCTCGTTCGAGCCGTCGGCCGCAGGACGGCCGGTCGCGAACCGCGTCGAGCCCGGGAAGCGGCCGCGCTCGTCGATGGCGCCCACGATCGTGTACGACGAGCGCGGGCGCGTGACGTTCGTCGTCGGCTCGCCGGGCGGTTCCGCGATCATCAACTACGTCGCGAAGTCGATCCTGGCCGTCGTCGACTGGAAGCTCGACCCGCAGGCCGCGGTCGCGCTGCCGAACTTCGGCAGCCGCAACGGGCCGACCGAGCTCGAACGGGGGACGCCGGTCGCCTCGCTCGCGGAGCGCCTGCGCGCGCTCGGCCACGACGTGTCCGTGCAGCCGCTCGTGAGCGGCGCGGGCGCGATCCTGCGCACGCGCGACGGCTGGGCGGGCGGCGCCGATCCGCGCCGCGAGGGCGCCGCGCGCGGCGACTGATCCGGGCGGCCGCGTCTTGCGCGTTGACGCGCGCCCGTTCATCATCGCAACGAGCGCGGCACGGCGAAGGCCGCCCGAGGAGGAAACCATGACGACGCGAGCGACGCCCCGCCATGAACCTCCCCGTCCAGCGCCTCGGTGACGGCGCGCGCGCCGGCTACGCGGCCCACCTGCATGCGCTTCCGCCGGAGGACGTGCGCCTGCGCTTCGGCTCTCCGCTCGCGGCCGAAGCGATCGACGCCTACGTGGCGCGCATCGATTTCGACGCCGACGCGGTGTTCGCGGCGCACGACGAGCGCCTCGCGCCGGTCGGGGTCGCGCACGTCGGCGTCGTCGACGACGCCGCGGAGCTCGGCGTCTCGGTACTCCCCGATCACCGCGGGCGCGGCCTCGGCAGTGCGCTCGTCGCGCGCGCCTTCGAGCACGCGCGCAACCGTGGCCTCCGGCGGCTCTGGATGCACTGCCTCGCCGGGAACGCGACGATGACGCGCATCGCGAGGCGCGCGGGCATGGCGGTCGTCGTCGACGCCGGCGAGGCCGACGCTTCGCTCGCGCTGCCGCCGCGCGATCCGGCGTCGGTCGCGAGCGAGCTCGCCGCGGACCAGGTCGCGCTCTTCGACTACGCCCTCAAGGCGCAGGTCGCGTCGATCGCGGGCATGGTCGACGCCGTGCGGCGGGAAGCCCGAAGGCGGCGGGATCGACGGCGATGAGCCCCCTGCTCGCCGGCCTCACGTGGCTGCTCGTGTTCCAGTCGGCGGGCGAGGCGCTCGTGCTCGCGACCGGCGTGCCGGTGCCCGGGCCGGTCGTCGCGATGGCGCTCCTGCTCGTCGCGCTGCGGCTGCGCGACGCGCGCGACGCGGCGCCCGACGCGCCGCTCGGCGTGGCGGCGGACGGCCTCGCGCGCCACCTGTCGCTGCTGTTCGTGCCCGCCGGCGTCGGCGTCATGCTCCACGCGTCACGGCTCGCGGACGAGGGGGCGGCGCTCGCCGTCGCGCTCGTCGCGAGCACCGTGCTCGCCCTCGCGGCCGCGGGACTCACGTTCCAGTGGCTCGTGCGCCGCTCGGCGCGCGAGCGCGGGACGCCGCCGGAGCGGCCGTGACCGACGAGCTCTTCCGCCTCTGGGTCTACCTCTCGTCGACGCCGCTCGCGGGGCTGACGCTCACGCTCGTCGCCTACGCGATCGGCTACGCGATCTACGCGCGCTGCTCGTTCCACCCGCTCGCGAATCCGGTGCCGATCGCGGTGGCGGTGGTCGTCGCGGCGCTCGCGGCGACGCGCACGCCGTACCGCACCTATTTCGAGGGCGCGCAGTTCGTCCACTTCCTGCTGGGCCCCGCGGTCGTCGGCCTCGCGGTGCCGCTCGCGCGCGAGTGGACCGGCGTGCGCAGGCTCGCGCTCCCGATCGCCGCCTCGCTCGCGGTCGGATCGGTCGTGGCGGCCACGAGCGCGGTCGGCATCGCGTGGGCGCTCGGCGTCTCGCCGTCCACGCTCGCGTCGCTGGTGCCGAAGTCGGTGACGGCGCCGGTGGCGATGGGCATCGCCGAGCGCATCGGCGGGCTGCCGGCGCTCGCCGCCGTCTTCGCCGTCGCGACCGGCGTCGTGGGAGCCGTGCTCGGACGCTACGTGTTCGACGCGACCGGCGTGCGCGACCCTAGGGCGCGCGGTTTCGCGCTGGGACTCGCCGCCCACGGCATCGGCACCGCGCGCGCGTTCCAGGTCGACCGGGAAGCGGGCACCTACGCGGGCCTCGCCTTCGGCCTGCACGCGCTGGCCGCGGCGCTCGCGATGCCGCTGGCCGTGGCGGCCGTCCGCCGGCTCGCCGGCTGACGCGGCGGCGCGGTTATACTCGACGACGCCCGCCGCACCATGTCCTCCGAGCTCGTCTCCGCGATCGTCCTGCTCGTGCTCGTCACCGACCCGTTCGGCAACGTGCCGCTCGCCGTCGCGGTCATGCGCGGCGTCCCGCGCGAGCGGCGCGCGCGGGTGATCGTGCGCGAGTGCGCGATCGCCTACGCGGTGCTCCTCGTGTTCCTGTTCGGCGGCAAGGCGTTCCTCGCGCTGATGCACCTGTCGGAGGCCTCGCTGTCGATCGCGGGCGGCGTGATCCTGTTCCTGATCGCGCTGCGCATGGTGTTCGCCCATCCCGACGGCGTGTTCGGCGACGCGTCCTCGGCCGAGCCGTTCATCGTGCCGCTCGCGATCCCGGCGATCGCGGGACCGTCGGCGCTCGCGACGGTGATGCTGATGGCGTCCCGCGCGCCGGATGCGCTACCCTCGCTCGTCGCGGCGGTGTCGGTCGCGATGCTGGTGACGCTCGTCGTGCTCGCCGCGGCCGACCGCCTGCACCGCGTGATCGGCGAGCGCGGCGTCGTCGCGATGGAGCGCCTGATGGGGCTCGTCCTGACCGCGCTCGCCGTCGAAATGCTGCTCTCCGGCGTCCGGACGTTCGCCGGCCAACTGTCTCGCTGAAGGGGATCCGATGGCTCCGCCCGACGCCCGCCACGACGACCACGCGACGCCCACCGGCGGCGGACGCGGGCCACGCGCCGGGGTGCTCGCGCCGCCGCCGGGCCGCGATTCGTGGCGCGCCCTCGACGCGGACCGGAGCTCCCGCGAGCGCGATGCCGGCGGTGCGCTCGCCCAATCGTTCCTCGCCCACTTCCTGCGGGCGCCCGCGCTCGTCGGCGGCGTCGTTCCCTCGTCGCGCTTCCTCGGCCGCGCGATGTCGCGGCACGCGGCCGGGTTCGACGCGATCGTCGAGCTGGGGGCGGGCGCCGGGTCGATCACGCGCTTCCTCGCGGCCGACCATCCGCGCGCCGCGCTCACGGTGATCGAGCGCAGCCCCGAGATGGCGCACCGGATCGCGCGAGGATGGCCGCGCGCGTTCGTGCGCGCGGGGTGCGTGCACGAGCGGGCCGACGCGCTGCTGGAACAGCCGGCGCGCGCGGTCGCGGTGTCGTCGCTGCCGTTCCGGTCGCTGCCCGCCGAGCTCGCGCACACCACCTCGGCGCTGATCGAGGGCTTCCTCCTCGCGCATCCGGAGCGCCGGCTCGTCCAGTACAGCTACGGGCTGCGGGAGCCGTTCGCGCTGGCCTCGCCGCGGTTGCAGTGGCGCCGCACCGAGCGCGTGTGGCGCAACGTGCCGCCCGCGATCGTGTGGATGGCCGGGCAGCGGGTGGGCGGCGGGTGAGCCGTGCTTCGGAATCCGACGCGCCGCGTACGGACGTTGAGCGCGTTGCGGTCTGGGACTTGCCGGTGCGCGTGGTGCACTGGACGCTCGTGGCGCTGGTCGTCGGGCTCGTCACGACCGGATTGATCGGCAACGAGTGGCTCGAGTGGCACATGCGCCTCGGCAAGGCGCTGATCGCCGTCGTGCTGTTCCGCGTGCTGTGGGGGTTCGCAGGCAGCCGGAACGCGCGCTTCCGCACGTTCGTCCGCGGCCCGCGCGCGGCGGCGAGCTACGTGCGCTCGCGCTTCGAGCGCAGGCCCGAGATCCACGTCACGCACAATCCGCTCGGCGGCTGGATGGCGATCCTGCTGCTCGTCGCGATGCTCGCGCAGGCGGGCACCGGATTGTTCGCGAACGACGAGGTCCTCTACGAGGGGCCGCTCGCGAGCCACGTCACGCAGGCACTCTCGAACGCGCTGAGCTCGGTCCACCGCCGGCTGTGGTGGGCCGTGGCGGGCATGGCCGCGCTGCACGTGCTGGCGGTCCTCGCCTACCTCGTCGTGCTGCGCGAGAACCTGATCGCGCCGATGGTGGTCGGCGCGAAGGCGCTGCCGGCGGGCGCGGTCGCCCGGAGGATCGATCGCG
This sequence comes from Burkholderiales bacterium, assembly GCA_046347845.1. Lineage (GTDB taxonomy): Bacteria > Pseudomonadota > Gammaproteobacteria > Burkholderiales > Casimicrobiaceae > VBCG01. The sequence goes on from JAXMFH010000009.1 coordinate 6,040, forward strand.
TCGACGGCGCGCGCGGTCGGCCTCGCCGTCGCGTCCTTCGCGGCCGTGTTCGGCCTGCTGTCGCTCGCCTGAGCGGCGTCGGCGGGAGCGGCCGCGCTGCGCGACCGGCCCCGCCGCGCGGCGTCACTCCTTCTGGAACTTGTCGTGGCAGGTCTTGCAGGCGCGCCCGGTCGCCTGGACCTGCGCGCGGAGCGCCGCCAGGTCGGTGCCCGCCGCGACGACCAGCTTGGCGGTCTCGGCCTTCGCGTCCTTCGCCAGCTTGTCGAACGTCGCCCGGTCCTTCCAGATGTCGGGGAGGGCGTTCGTCGGCGCGCCGGACTCGGTCCCCGGCGCGAACCCGTCCCAGGGCATCTCGATCAGCTCGTCGACGAACTTCGCGCTGCGCACGGCCGCGTCCTTGTCGTAGGGACGCGTGCCCTTGGCCATGCCGTTGAGGACCCCGTAGAAGTGGTAGCCCTGGGCCGTCATCACGGCCTGCCGGTACCTGATCTGGCGGTCGGGTGATTGCGCGTAGACGGCCGTGGCGAAGGTGCCCACGACGGCGAGGGCGGCGAAGACGGGAACGACGGGCAACATTCGGGATCTCCGGTAGGAAGGGGGCCCGCGGCGGACCGCGGATGCGTCGGACAACAGTGGGCGGGGCATCTCTATTCCGGGTTCCGGCGATTCTATCCCGGCATTGAGGCTTCGACGATCCCTCACCCCGCCTCGGCCGCCGCCGGGACGAGGTCGCCGCCCTCGCGGCGGATCGCGCCCGAGCGCAGCAGGTCGCCGACGATCATCGCGGCCAGCGCGTCGGGCGTCGTGCGGAACACGGCGGCGTTGAGGTCGCGCTGGAAGCCGATCTCCTGCACGTAGGCCGGCATGCGGGCCTCGGGGAAGCGGCGCCGGTGCAGCAGCGCGTAGCTGAACATCACCTTCGCCGCGTAGCGCGCGACGCGCTCGTCGTCGGCCTCGAACGCCTCGAGACGGGCGAACGCGCGCTCGAGCGCCGGCCCGACGTCGGCGAAAGGCTCGCCGTGGCCCGGGATCACCGCGCGGGCGTCGAGCGAGGCGATCATGTCGAGCGTGGCGCGCGCCGCGGGCATCGCGCCCGGGTCGATCGCGCGCGGCATCACGAACCCGAAGCCGTTCTCCCACAGCGCGTCGCCCGAGATCAGCACGCGGTGCTCGGGGTTGAAGAACACCAGCGCGCCCATGTCGTGGCCGGGCGCGGCGAGCGCGCGCCACTCGAGGCCGCCCCAGACGTGCGTGCTGCCCGGCGCGATCGTCTCGTCGACCGTGAAGCGGTCGGCGGCCTGGTCCGCGTACGAGTAGAGCAGCGCCTTCTCGTCCCAGGCCGCGAACAGCGGCGCCTCGGCGGCGGGCACGGCGATCGGGCAGCCGTAGCGCGCGGCGAGCGCCGCGTTGCCGCCGACGTGGTCCGAGTGGCCGTGCGTATTGACGATCTTCGCGAGCGGCTCGCCGGCGAGCCCCCGGTGCCCGGCGACGAGCGCGAGCGTGAGCTCCGCGTGCTTGACGTAGCCGGTGTCGACGAGCACGTGTCCGTCGCGGCTCCTGAGCAGCACGTGGTTCGCCGACAGCCAGTCGCGGACGAACACGTGGACCGAGGCGGGGAGGCGGGGTGCCGCGCTCAACGGCGAGCCTCCGGCCCGTTGCCTGCCGGCGCATCCGGCGATCGTGCGATGCGGCTCACGCGAGCTTCTCCAGGAACCCGCGCACGAGCGCGATCCGCTCGTCGAGCGCGGGCGCGGCGCGGTCGATCCGGACCCGGTCGGGGCCGGCGAAGCGCGTGCGGCCGTCGCGCTGCACGTGCAGGATCAGCTTGCCGGGGTCGAACGGCGGGTCGGGCACGAACTGGACGGTCGTGCGCTCGGGGCCGGCGTCCACCTTGCGCACGCCGAGCGGCTTCGCGGCGAGCCGCAGGCGGTGCGAGGCGACGAGCGCGATCGCGGGCTCGGGCAGCGGCCCGAAGCGGTCGACGAGCTCCTCGACGATCGCGTCGATGCCCTCCGCGTCCTCGGCGGTCGCGAGCCGCTTGTAGAGGACGAGCCGCTCGTGGATGTCGTTGCAGTACTCCTCGGGCAGCCGCGCGGGCACGTGCAGCTGGATCTCGGTCGTGACGCCGAGCGGCTCGGCGAGGTTGGGCTCGCGGCCGGACTTGAGCGCGCCCACCGCGGCCTTCAGCATGTCCGCGTAGAGCTGGAATCCCACTTCGGCCATCTCGCCGGACTGGTCCTCGCCCAGCACCTCGCCCGCGCCGCGGATCTCGAGGTCGTGCATCGCGAGGTAGAAGCCGGAGCCCAGGTCCTCCATCAGCTGGATCGCCTCGAGACGCTTCTTCGCCTGCGCCGAGAGCGACTCCTCGGGCGGCGTCAGCAGGTAGGCGTAGGCCTGGTGGTGGGAACGGCCGACGCGCCCGCGGAGCTGGTGGAGCTGCGCGAGGCCGAAGCGGTCGGCGCGCTCGATGATGATCGTGTTGGCGGTCGGCACGTCGATGCCGGTCTCGATGATCGTCGAGCAGACGAGCACGTTGACGCGCTGCGCGTAGAAGTCCCGCATCACGTGCTCGAGCTCGCGCTCGCCCATCTGGCCGTGCGCGACCGCGACGCGCGCCTCCGGCAGCAGCGCGGCGATCCGCTCGGCCGCCGTGCCGATCGTGTCGACGTCGTTGTGCAGGAAATAGATCTGGCCGCCGCGCTTCAGCTCGCGCAGCGCGGCCTCGCGCACGATCCCCGACGAGTACGGCAGCACGAACGTGCGGATCGCGAGCCGGCGCTGCGGCGCGGTCGCGATGACCGAGAAGTCGCGGATGCCCTCGAGCGACATCGCGAGCGTGCGCGGGATCGGCGTCGCGGTGAGCGTCAGCACGTCGACCTCGGCGCGCAGCCGCTTCAGCCGCTCCTTCTGGCGAACGCCGAACCGGTGCTCCTCGTCGATGATGACGAGCCCCAGGTTCGCGAACTTGACGTCGGACTGGATCAGCCGGTGCGTGCCGATCACGAGGTCGATCGCGCCGCGCGCGAGCCCGTCGAGCGCCGCCTTCACCTCCTTCGCGGTGCGGAAGCGGGAGAGCTCGGCGATCTTGACCGGCCAGTCGGCGAACCGGTCGGAGAACACCTGGAAGTGCTGCTCGGCGAGCAGCGTCGTCGGCACGAGCACGGCGACCTGCCGGCCGTCGGCGAGCGCGACGAACGCCGCGCGCAGCGCGACCTCGGTCTTGCCGAAGCCGACGTCGCCGCAGACGAGCCGGTCCATCGGCTTCCCCGACCGGAGGTCCGCGATCACCGACTCGATCGCCGCCTGCTGGTCGGGCGTCTCCTCGAAGCCGAAGCCCTCGGAGAAAGCCTCGTAGTCGTGGGCCTTGAAGCCGAACGCGTGGCCCTTGCGGGCCGCGCGTTGCGCGTAGAGGTTGAGGAGCTCGGCCGCCGTGTCGTGCGCCTTCTGCGCCGCGCGCCGCTTCGCCTTCTCCCACTGCCCGCTGCCGAGCTCGTGCAGCGGCGCGCTCTCGGGCGAGGCGCCGCTGTAGCGCGAGATCAGGTGCAGGCTCGACACCGGCACGTAGAGCTTCGCGTCGTTCGCGTAGACGAGCTCGAGGAACTCGGACGGGCCATCGCCCAGGTCGAGGTGCGTGAGGCCGAGGTAGCGCCCGATCCCGTGCTGCTCGTGGACGACCGGATCGCCGACGCGCACCTCGGAGAGGTCGCGCACCATCGCGTCGACGTTCGAGCGGCGCCCGGCCTCGCGCCGGCCGCGCCGCACGACGCCCGCGTAGAGCTCCGCCTCGGTGACGAACGCGATCCGCGCCTCGCGCCACGCGAATCCCGCGTGCACCGGCGAGGCGACGATCGCCGCCTTCGCGCCGCCCGCGACGAACGCCGCGAAGTCGTCGACCGTCTCGGGCTTCGCGCCGTATTCGGCGAAGTACTGGAGCATCGTCTCCCGGCGCCCCGGGCTCTCGGCGCACACGAGCACCCGCACGTCCGGCGTCGCGACGAGGCGCTTGTACGCGGCGAGCGGGTCGTCGGCGCGCCGGTCGACCGCGACGTCGGGCAGCTTCGCGGTGGGCGCGTCCGGAGGGACCGCCGCCGCGGGATCGGGGGCGGGCAGCTCGACGCGCGCGAACGCCTTCGCCCGGCCCGCGAACTCGTCGGGCGGCACGAAGATCTCGCGCGGCGGCAGCAGCGGCCGTGCCTTGTCGCCGCGCAGCAGCCGGTAGCGGGCCTCGGCCTCCTCGAAGAAGCGCTGCGCGGCGCCGTGCGCGTCGCCGTGCAGCGCGACGACCGCGTCGGGCGGCAGGTACTCGGCGAACGTCGCGGTCGCGTCGAAGAACAGCGGCAGGCAGTACTCGATGCCTCCCGTGTAGACGCCGTTCGACACGTCCTTGTAGAGCGCCGAGCGCGACGGGTCGCCCTCGAAGGTCTCGCGGAAGCGCGTCCGGAAGCGCGTGCGCCCTTCCTCGTCCTGCGGGAACTCGCGCGCGGGCAGCAGGCGGATCTCCGGCACCGGATAGACGCTGCGCTGCGTGTCGGCGTCGAAGGTCTTGATCGCCTCGAGCTCGTCGCCGAAGAGGTCGAGCCGGTAGGGCAGCGCCGCGCCCATCGGGTAGAGGTCGATGAGGCCGCCGCGCACGCTGAACTCGCCGGGCGAGACGACCTGCGTCACGTGCGCGTATCCCGCGAGCGCGAGCTGCGCGCGCAGCTTCTCGACGTCGAGCCGCTGGCCCTGCTTCAGGAAGAACGCGCGGCCGGCGAGGAACGAGGGCGGCGGCAGCCGGTGCATCGCGGTCGACACGGCCGTCACGACGACGCGCGCCTCGCGCTGCGCGAGCCGGTAGAGCGTCGAGAGCCGCGTCGAGATCAGGTCCTCGTGCGGCGAGATCGGGTCGTAGGGCAGCGTCTCCCAGTCGGGGAAGAACGCGCAGTCGATCCCCGGGGCGAACCACGGGATCTCGTCGGCCAGGCGCTGTGCCGCGAGGGGATCCGCCGCGAGGACGGCGAGCGTGCGGCGCGCGCGCGCGCAATCGGCGGCGAGCTGCGCGAGGGCGAGCGCGTCAGCCGAGCCCGCGAGCGGTTGCAGCGTGACGCGCTTGCCGGGTTCGGGCGCGGCGGGGACGAGGCGCGGCAGCGTCGCGAGCGGCGACGCCCCGGCCGCGGAGGCGTCGGGGGCGTTCATCGCTTGCGTGCGGGGCGGATCGTGGACAGGCGGAGGGACGCGCTGGGCGCCGGCATCGGCGCGAGGCGATCGATTATACGTGCGCGCTCCCGGGCGCCCGGGTGCGGCGGCGCCGCGTGCGACAATCGCCGCCGATGGACGCTCGCTCTCCCGGAACCGAAGCTGGGGCCGCTCGCACGCCGCGCACCGCCTCGCCCTACCTGCTGCTCACGCTCACCCCGTTCTTCTGGTCGGTGAACTGGGTGCTGGGCCGCGGCCTGCACCACGAGGTTCCGCCGATGGCGATGACGTTCTTCCGCTGGTTCTTCGCGCTGCTGATCCTCGCGCCGTTCGCGTGGCGGCACGTTCGGCGCGACTGGCCCGTGATCGCGCGCAACGGGCGCGCGCTGCTGGGCCTGGGCGCGATCGGCATCGGCACGCACAACGCGCTCGCCTACCTCGGCCTCAACTACACGACCGCGACCAACGGGGTGATCCTCAACTCGTTCATCCCGGTGATGATCGTGACGTTCGCGTGGGTATTCCTGCGCGAGCGCCTCAGGCCCTGGCAGGTCGCCGGCATCGCGATCTCGCTCGCAGGCGTGCTCGCGATCCTGTCGCAGGGATCGCTCGCGACGCTCCTCGCGTTCCGGCTGAACGTGGGCGACCTGCTCGTGATCCTGTCGATGGCGATGTGGGCGAGCTACACGATCGCGCTGCGCTGGCGCCCGCAGGGGCTCCACCCGCTCTCGTTCCTGTTCACGATCGCGGTGATCGGCGACCTCTGCGTGCTGCCGCTCTGGCTGGGCGAGCTGGCGCTGGGCCGTCACCCGGCGTGGTCGATCGAGGCGTTCGCCGCGCTCGTCACCGTCGCGCTGTTCTCGTCGGTGCTCGCGTACATCTTCTGGAACCGCGGCGTCGAGCAGGTCGGCGCCGCCGTCGCCGGCCTCTTCGTCCACCTGATGCCGGTGTTCGGCGTGATCCTCGCGTGGCTGTTCCTCGGCGAGACGCTCGGCTTCCACCACGTCGCCGGCATCGCGCTGATCCTCACGGGGATCTGGGTGACGAGTACCGCTGGAAAGGAAAAGGAGAATCGGAGGTAGGAGATAGGGCCCCGCGGTCGCGGGCGGTGCCTTCCTGCCGGCGATCAATGCGGCAGCCGACGCACGAAGCGACGTTCCCATCGCCTATCGCCATTACCCCTCTTTTCCCCTGCCATACCGATCCTCGAACCGCTCGATGTCGTCCTCGCCGAGGTAGTCGCCGCACTGGACCTCGATCACGACGAGCGGATCCTCGCCGGCATTCTCGAGGCGGTGCGTCGTGCCGGCGGGCACGAAGGTCGACTCGTCGCGCCCGATCTCGCGGACGTCGTCGCCGCAGGTCACGCGCGCGCGCCCCTGCACGACGACCCAGTGCTCGCTGCGGTGCCGGTGGCGCTGCATCGACAGGGCCGCGCCGGGCGAGACCTCGATGCGCTTGATCTTGAACTGCGGCGCGTCGAGCAGCACCGTGTAGGCGCCCCAGGGTCGCGCGACCGTGCGGTGCGTGCGCCACGACTCGTGCCCGCGCGCCTTCAGCGCCGCGACGACGTCCTTGACCTGCTGCAGGTGGTCGCGGTGCGCGACGAGCGTCGCGTCCGCGGTGTCGACGATCACGAGGTCGCGCACGCCGACCGTCGCGACGACGCGGTCCTCGGCGTGGATCATCGTGTCGCGCGTGCCGATCGCGACGCTCTCGCCCTGCCGCCGGTTGCCCTCGGCGTCGGGCGACACGAGATCGCCGACCGCCTGCCAGGAGCCCACGTCGCTCCAGTCGAATCCGCCTCGCACCGCGACGACGCCCGAGGCCTTCTCCATCACTGCGTAGTCGATCGAGATGTCGGGCATCGCGTCGAACGCGACCGGATCGATCTCGAGCCGGGTCTGGTGGGCGTCCGCGGGCAGCAGCGCCGACGCACTCCGCGCCGCTTCTGCCACCGCGGGCGCGTGCGCGTCCATCGCGGCGAGGATCGCGCGCGGCGTGAAGCAGAACATCCCGGCGTTCCAAAGATGATGGCCCGACGAGACGTAGCGCTCCGCGTCCGCGCGAGGCGGCTTCTCGATGAACCGGTCGACCGCGACGACCGCGGGGCGATCACTGTCCAGCGACGCACCGCACGCGAGGTAGCCGTACCCGGTCTCCGGGCGCGACGGCGCGATGCCGAACGTCACGAGCCGCCCCTGCGCCGCGCAGGCGGCGGCGCGCTCGACCGCGGCGACGAACGTCTCGACGTCGTGCACGAGGTGGTCGGCGGGCAGCACGAGCATCGGCGCGTCCTCGCCGACGTGCTTCGCGACCCACAGCGCGCCGACCGCGACCGCCGGCGCCGTGTTGCGGCCGAACGGCTCGAGCAGGAACACCGCGCGCTCCTGCGCCGCCTGCGGCAGGCCCGAGTACGCGTCGCGCGTCGCGAAATAGTGCTCGTCGCGCGTCACCGTGACGATCGGGCCGGCGCCGGGGATCGCGAGCGCGCGCGCGGCAGTGCGGCCGAGCAGCGTGCCGCCGTCCGGCAGGCGCATGAACGGCTTCGGCGCCGACTCCCGCGACAGCGGCCACAGCCGCGTGCCCGCGCCGCCGGACAGGATGAGGGGGACGAGGGGGCGGGCGGACATTCGGGGATGGGCGAGCGAGGCCGGTACTCTAGCGTACGGTTCCGGCGACGCGCCCGGCCCCGGCGCGAAGTTTGTAGGACGCTCGCCGACAGGGCTATCCTACCTCGGCCGATCAGCCCGCCGCGGACCGGCCCTTACGATGGCGGGCATGACGACCACGACCACGACCCCCCGCGCCGATGAATCGCCCTCCGTGCCGCTGCCGCGGGCTGCCCCGATGATCCGCGTGCTGATCGCCGACGACCACGCGATCGTCCGCGCCGGGCTGCGCCAGTTCCTCGCCGACCAGCCGGACATGGAGGTCGCCGGCGAGGCGGCCACCGGCGCCGAGACGGTCGCGATGGTGCGCGAGCAGCCCTACGACGTCGTGCTGCTCGACATCTCGATGCCCGACCGCAACGGCGTCGACACGCTGAAGCAGCTGAAGCAGATCCGCCCCGAGATGCCGGTGCTGATGCTCTCGGCCTTCGCGGAGGAGCAGTACGCGGTCAACATGCTGCGCGCGGGCGCGGCGGGCTACGTGAGCAAGGAGAGCGCCTCCGGGCAGCTCGTCTCGGCGATCCGCACCGTGGCGCACGGCCGCAAGTACGTGAGCCAGGGCCTCGCGCAGGTGCTCGCCGACGGCGTCGGCGGCCGCGGCGACGCGCCGCTGCACGCGAGCCTCTCGCAGCGCGAGTTCCAGATCTTCTGCAAGCTCGCCGGCGGCATGCCGGTGTCGAAGATCGCCGCCGAGCTGTTCCTGTCGGTGAAGACGGTCAGCACCTACCGGTCGCGCGTGCTCGAGAAGATGGGCATGAAGACCAACGCCGACCTCACCTACTACGCGATCAAGAACAAGCTGATCGAGTGACGGCGGCGCGCAAGGCGACGCCCGAAGGCGGTGGATCCCCGATGCCCCTGCGCGTCTTCCTCGTCGAGGACAACCCGATGATCCGCGAGCGGCTGATCGAGTCGCTCACGGCCACCGGCGGCATCGACGTCGTCGGCCACGCGGACACCGAGTGGCAGGCGGTCGAGGCGCTCGCCGACGGCAGCTGGGACGCCGTGCTGCTCGACCTGCAGCTCAAGCAGGGCACCGGGCTCGGCGTGCTGCGCGCGATCGGGCCGTCGCGGCCGCTCGGCGCGAAGATTCTCGTGCTCACGACGTTCGCGGTGCCGCAGTACCGCGACCGCAGCCTCGCGCTGGGCGCCGACGCGTTCTTCGACAAGTCCTGCGAATACGAGCGCGCGGTCGACATGCTCTCCGAGCTCGCGCGGAGCCGCGTCGCGCCGTCCTGACGCGGCGGCGGCATCGCCGAAGTTCCCCGCGGCGCGACGCGCCGCGCTTCCCGGCCCGCGCGCCCGGCGCGCGCGGGCTCCGTCAACCCAGGAGAAACGCCATGAACAGGCTCCTCGCTCTCGTGCTCGCCGGCGCGCTCGCGCTCGTGGCGGGCTGCAACACGATCCAGGGCGCCGGCAAGGACATCGCGGCCGGCGGCGAGGCGATCGAGCGCGCCGCCAGCAAGTCGACGCCGAAGTGACGTCCGACGCGCCGGCGACCGGGCGCGGCTGGCGCGCGCAGACCGTCGCGCTCGTCGCGCTCGCGGTCCTCGCGACGATCGCGGCCGCGAAGCTCGCGGCGCCGCTGCTCGTGCCCGTCGTGCTGGGCCTGCTCGCGAGCTACGCGCTGCGCCCGCTCGTGCGCGCGCTCGAGGGCGTGCGCGTTCCGCGCGCGGCCGGCGCGGTGCTCGTGATGGCCGCGCTCGCCGGCGCGACCGGCGCGTCGGCCTGGTGGCTCGCCGACGACGTCTCGGCGGCGGTCGCCGAGCTGCCGGCCGCCGCACGCAAGCTGCGCTCGATCGTGCACCGCTGGCAGCAGTCGGGCCCCGGGCCGATCTCGCACGTCCAGGAGGCGGCGAAGGAGCTCGACAAGACGGCCGCCGAGGTCGCGGGGCGCAAGGAGCCGGACCCGTCCGCGAAGGCCGCCGCGCCGCCCGAGCCGCCGCGGCCCACGCTCACCGATCGCCTCGCCGACAACGCCGGCGTCGCGGTCGGTTTCGCGGGCCAGCTCGCGATCGCGGGCCTCATCGCGGGCCTGCTGCTCGCCGCGGGCGACGCGTTCCGGCGCAAGCTCGTGCGCATCGTCGGGCCGTCGCTCACGCGGCGGCGGATCACCGTCGGCATCCTCGACGAGATCGACACGCAGGTGCAGCGGCAGCTCCTGATCCTGGTCGGCGGCAACCTGCTGGTCGCGCTCGTCGCGTGGCCGGCGTTCGCGCTCGCCGGCCTCACGCGCCCGGCGCTGTGGGCCGCGGCGGTGGGCCTGCTGCACTTCGTGCCCTACGCCGGCACGCCGATCGCGGTCGCCGCGATCGGCGCGGTCGGGCTCGTGCAGACCGGATCGCTCGCGTCCGCGGCCGGCTACGCGGCGCTCACCGCCACGATCGCCGTCGGCGTCGGGTTCGCGCTGATGAGCTGGATGCAGGGACGCGCGGCGCGCATGAACGCGGTCGCGACGTTCGTCGCGCTGCTGTTTTTCGGGTGGCTCTGGGGCCCGTGGGGGCTCGTGCTCGGCGCGCCGCTGATGGCGGTCGTCAAGGTGTGCGCCGACCGGATCGAGCCGCTGAAGCCGTTGGGCGAGCTGATCGGCGAGTAGCGGCCGCCGGGCGGCCCGGGTGTTCAGCCCTGCGCGAGCGGCAGGTGCACGTCGATCGACGTGCCCTGGCCGGGCGCGCCGTGGATCGAGAACTCGCCGTGCAGCGCCCGCACGCGCTGGCGCATGCCCGCGATCCCGTGCGAGAGCCGGCTCGCCGGCGCGGACTCGGGCAGCCCGACGCCGTCGTCGCGGAACGTGAGCGAGACGCCGCCCGCCGAGCGCACCAGGTCGACCGTCACGTTCTTCGCCTTCGCGTACTTGACCACGTTGGTCAGCGCCTCCTGCACGATCCGGTAGAGCGCGATCGCGACGTCGGGCGGCAGCGGCTCGCCGCCCTCGTCGAGGTTGAGCGTCGACACGAGGCCCGCGCGCTCGCAGGTGCCGCGCACGAGCCACTCCAGCGCTGCGGCGAGCCCGAGGTTGTCGAGCAGCGTCGGTCGCAGGTCCTCGGTGATGCGCCGCTTGACCGCGATCCCTTCGTCGATCGACTTGAGCGCGCGCGCGAGCCGCGTGCCGGTCTCCGGGTCCGAAGCCGCGACGTGCTTCGCCGCGGAGGCGACGTCCATCTTCGCCGCGACGAGGATCCCGCCCATCTCGTCGTGCAGGTCGCGCGCGATCCTCGACTTCTCCTCCTCGCGCACCGTCTGCAGGTAGTTCGAGAGCTCCGAGAGCTCCCCGGTGCGCTCCTCGACGAGCCCCTCGAGCCGCGCCTGCTCGCCGGCGAGCCGCAGCCGCTCGGCCTCGCGGCGCAGCGTCTCGCGGCGCACGAGCCACCAGACGACGAGCAGGAGCAGGATCGTGAGCGCGGTCATCGCCTGCATGCCGATGCGGATGGCCGCGAGGTCGGTCGACCAGCGGCCCGCGCCCTCGCTCCAGACGTCGCGCTGCTGCTTCACCATCGTCCCGACCTGCGCGCGGATCTCGTCCATCGTGCGGCGCCCGATGCCGGTGTTCATGAGCTCGAGCGCGGCGTCGCGCCCGCTGTGGTCGTAGAGCGCGAGCGTCGCCTCCATCTCGTAGAGGCGCTTGCCGATCAGCACGTTGAGCTTCGTCGCCGCGTCCTGCAGCTCGGGCGTGCCGATCGTGCGCGCGAGCTCGCGCAGCCGCGTCCACGACTGGTCGATCTTGGGCAGCGCGTCGCGGTAGGGCACGAGGTACTCCTCGCGCCCGGTGAGCAGGAAGCCGCGCTGGCCGGTCTCGGCGTCGACGACGAGCGACTGCGTCTCGTAGAGGGCCGACTGCAGCTCGAGCGCGCCGGCGACGCGCTGCGCCGCGCTCTCGAGCCGCTGGTAGCCCAGCTCGGCGAAGATCAGGAGCGCGATCGCGCCGACGATGCCCGCGACGAGCGGGACGACGATCAGGCGCGGAGCGCGGGGGGGCGCGGGGTCGGCCATGCGCGGACTATACCGCGCGACGGCGGCGGCGCCGCGCGCGGCCCGGCGGCCGCCCGTGCGTCAGGCGCCAGAATGCGGCGTCCGGATGAGCTTCCCGGTGTCGAAGCCCAGCGCGCGCGCCTTCGCGACCAGGCGCTCGTAGGTGCGGGCGTCGAGATCGGGCGTGCGGGCGAGGATCCAGAGCGCATCGCGCGACGGCGACCCGACGAGCGCGTGCGCGTAGTCGGGCGCGAGGTCGAGGATCCAGTAATCGGACCACGCGAACGGCAGCCACGCGACCGCGAGCGGGAGAAAGCGGATCTCGAGCTTCGCGTTGGTCGACGGATCCTGCACGCGCGCGACGCCGCCGTCGACCTCCTCGGTGCCGTTCGCGCGGAGGCAGCGAGTGACGACCTCCAGCGTGCGCGGGCCCTTCGGGCTGAACGTCGTCGTGACGTCGCGCGCGCACTCGCCCTGCAGCCGGTTGGGCAGCCGGCCGTGCTCGTACCAGGTGCCGGCGTAGCGGGCGAGGTCGACGCGGTCGACCGTCGAGAGCGCGCCCTCGGCGCGCGCGGACAGTGCGAGGAGCAGGGCGGCGGCGCCCAGGACGGCGAGGGCGGCGGCACGGCAGCGGCGGCGGTCGCGCATGGCGGAACCTCCTCCCCGGCGCTTGAATCCGGCTGGGCCGCCCCCATGTCGGGTGCGTGGCCATCGCCGGGCAGCCGAGGCTGTCGACGGTGCGATGCTACAATGAAACACTCTGACGCTGCGGCACGGAAAAAGTGCCGTCCACGCGTCCGCCGAATCTCCGGGGGTGACCTGGTCTCGACGGGGGCATCGAAGCAGCGCGGGGCATGCCGAGGCGTTCGTCCTCGTTAAAAACGGGCACTCGCAAACTTAACTGCGAACGACGAAACGTACGCTCTGGCGGCTTAACCCCGCCGGACCTCGCTCCGGGCAGCGTCCGGCCCGGGCGGTGAGCAGGTAACTGCCAGCCGCTGCGAGGACATTCAGGACGATCGCGCCCGGCCGGGTCACTTGGCCGAAGCGTTAAATCCAGGTGACTGGTCCCCGGGCAGCCTGTCGATCGGCGGCACGGGGGCGAGACACGTAGACCGACTAAGCATGTAGTCCCGACTGTGTAGGGCTTCCGGACGGCGGTTCGATTCCGCCCACCTCCACCAACAGCACCTCAAGAGCCCGCCTCGCGCGGGCTTTTTTCTTGCCTGTTTCCCCCAGTGCTGGCGCGGTTCTGCGCGCCGCCGCTTGAGCGCCGCCGGCTGCACCTGTGGCCCCGTCGGCACCCAGACGTTCCGGTTCTTCTCTCGGGCCAATGTCGGGCCCCTGACCAGACAGCGTGCCGACGCGGGCAACGACCCCGGGTCGCGCGCGGATGACCGCCAGGCCCGCCTCAGGACGAGCCGCCCGCTGCGTGCCCTCGACCCCTCCGGCTTCGACGCGCGGACGCTCGCGCAGGCCCGCGCCCTGCAATTGAAGGACCCGCCTCAAGCCCGCGCGTAGAGCGGCAGCACCGCGCCGCTGATCTCGCTGTTCGCGGGCGAGACGAGCTGGAGGATCGCCTCGGCCGCGGCCTCGGGCGAGAGCCACTTCGCGGGATCGGCCTCCGGCATCGACTGGCGATTGGCCGGCGTGTCGAGGGTCGAGGGGGCGATCGCGTTGACGAGAATGCGCTCGTCCTTGAGCTCCTCGGCCAGCGCCAGCGTGATCGCGACGACCGCCGCCTTGCCGGTGGCGTAGGCAGCCATGTGCGCGCCCTTGCGCGGATCGAGCCCGGGCCTCGCCGCGACGTTGACGATGCGCCCGCCGCGCCCCGCCTTGCGCATGGCGCGCGCCGCCGCCCGGCAGCACAGGAAGGCGGTCAGGGCGTTCGTCTCGAACATGCGCAGGACGTCCGCACGCGTCGTCTCGGCGAGCGGCGACATGGCGAAGCCTCCCGCCAGGTGCACCGACGCCCAGAGCCCGGGAATTGCGTCGTAGAAGCGATCCACCGCCGCCTCGTCGGCCAGGTCCACGCCCGGCACGATGCGGAGTCGCTCGTCCTTTCCGGACGGCGCGGGGCCGCCGGCCGCATGGGCGGGGACATGGCAGGCCGCGCCGGCCCGCATCAGGCGCGCGACGACGACCTTGCCGAGCGCGCCGGTGCCGCCGGTCACGACGACGTTCCTGCCGGCGAGGGGTTCATCCATGGAGGCCTCCGATCGTGGGTAGGACGGCGTGTTCGTCCGCGCCGGCCCCGGGCGCGCCGCGTCCCGACCGCCGGTGGGCGAATTGTCCCCGACATCGCGCCCGATCGGCAGCCCCGCGAGCGACCGCCGTGGCGCACGCCCTGAGCCTCCCCGCCGTTACGATGCGCGCTCCCGTCAACGAGTGAAAGGAGCGAGATGGATCGAAGCGGAAGTCTCTCCGAACGGAATCGCGCGAGGCCCGGGCGGCTGGACGCGATCCCCGTGTCCTACAGCCCCGAGCAGGTCGCCGAGCCGCAGGGCGCGTCGCCGTCGGCGAGCAAGCCGCGGCAGGTCGTGGAGCGCTGGCAGGCCCGCGGTTTTACGATCGAAGTCCTCGTGCCTCGCCCGGTCACGGCCGACGATCTCGCGTTGGCGCACGACTGGCGCTACGTCGACGACGTGCTCGCGCTGCGGGCGCCCAACGGGTTCGGCAATCGCAGTGCCTCGGTCGCCCGGTCGCTGCCGTGGACCAGCGGCTCGATGCTCTCCGCGGCCCTCGCCGCCCTCGATTCGCGCCTCGTGGCGTGCGCTCCGTGCTCCGGCTTCCACCACGCGCGCTACGACGAGGGCGCCGGTTTCTGCACGTTCAACGGCCTGATGGTCGCGGCCCTCAAGCTCAGGGCGCTCGGCCGCGTGGCGCGCGTCGGCATCCTGGACTGCGACCAGCACTACGGCGACGGAACCGACGACATCATCGACCGGAAAGGCGCGCGCGGCTGGATCCGGCACGTCGCGGCTTCGCGCGGGTACCGGCGCGAGGCGAAGTCGTTCCTCGCGGCGCTCCCGGGAATCGTGGAGAGCTTCGCCGCCTGCGACGTGCTGCTCTACCAGGCCGGCGCGGACCCGCACGTCGACGATCCGCTGGGAGGGTTCCTCGACGACGACCAGCTGGCCGAGCGGGACCGCACGGTGTTCCGGGAAGCGCGCCGGCTCGGGATTCCGGTCGCGTGGAACCTGGCGGGCGGATACCAGGACCCGCTGGACAACGTGCTCGACATCCACGACCGAACGATGCGGGAGTGCGCGGACGTCTACGTGGCGCGTCCTTCTTGACGGCCGGAACATCGCGCATTCGCCTAGGGCGCGTCAGGCCGCCTGCGTCGTGACGTGCGCGATCTCCCGGACGTCGTCGCCGTCGTCAAGCGACGAGTCGCCGTCCTCGCCGAACACGGTGAAGAGCTCGCCGACGGCGATCCGCTTCTGCCCGATGCTCGTCCGCCTGAATCCGGCCGCGAAACGGATCTCGCGCCCCGCGCGGGGCCGTCTTTCATTGCCCGGGGGCTCGCGTTCGTTCCGGCGCGAGCGTCCTGCCGGATGCCGCATTGCGGGAACGGAAAGCGAATGCCGTTCTTCGCCAGCGCGCGCGTTCCCTCGATCCCCTTGGCGCGATCGTCCGGCGCCAACGCCATCGGCTTCTCGTCGTCGAGCACGCCGCCGTACCGGCGCCAGGCGATCTCTCCAGCGACTAGGGGACGAGGATCGTCAGCGACGCCTGGAGTTGCTGGAACAGGGCGAGCTGTCCCGCGATGTCGTCCGGGGCTGCCGCGAGCAGCGACACGAGCAGGTTGCGCTGCGTCGCATTGAGCGAGCCCTGGCCGTCGGTGACCTCCCAGATCGCCATTTGCACGCCCCCCGCCTTGAGGGTGGCCGGATCGGCGGCGAGCCCGATCTTGCCGTCGGCGAGCGCCGCGATGTCGAGGAGCTGCGCGTTGCCCGTGACCGGCCCGGGCAGGTAGAGCGCACCCGTCGGCGGAATGCCGCGGTCGAGGTTGATGCAGAACAGGTACAAGACGAACGTCCGCGTCGCTCCCGGTCCGATCGTGCCTTGCAGGCGCTCGGCCGCCATGCCGTCCTGGTATGTCGTATTGACGGAGGTGAACGTCTGGCCGCGCGGAATCACGATCTCCTGCGCGGTCCCGGAGTGGTTGGTCACCGTCGCGACGAGGTTGACCAGCCGCACGCCGTTGCCGAGCGCCGTGGCGTTGGTCGGGCAGTCGTTCTCCTCGCACGCCGGAAGCGGCGACGGCAGTGCCACGCCCTGGCTCTGCGGCAGGCACATGACGACGCCTTCGAAAGCCCAGCCCGCCATCGCCTGCAGCGTGGCCGCCTGCTGCGAATAGCGATGGTTGGGATCGCCGCGCGCGCCGTTGTTGTAGGTGCGGTAGAGCGCCTGCGTGCCGGCCGGACAGACGCCGCCGACGGGCAGCTTCACCGCGAACGCGTTCGACTCGAACGTCCAGGCCGCGTACGACTTGCCGTCGTTCGCGATCGACTGCCAGGCGACCTTGACGTATTCGCATTCGGCCGGGTCCGCCGTGTAGAAATGGCTGTTGGGACCGATGCGGCTGCCGTCGCCGCGGTACTTGTCGGTCCCGAAGAAGCGGCAGACCGGCACGGTGCCCGCGGGCGATCCGCTGACGTCCCAGGCGGGGAAGGTGGCGCCCGTTCGCTTCCAGGCGCCGCCGAATGCGCCGCCGTCGAGCACGGCGATCTCACCGGGATCCGCGGTGATGAAGTAGTGGTCGAGCCCGGCGTTGTGGTACTCGACCACCTCGACGATGCCTCCCGGGGCCTTGGCGACAGGCGCGGGAGCGACCGAGATCGTCGTTGCGCCGGATGCGCGTTGCGCCATGTCGAGAGGGGCGGCCGGCGCGAGCGAGAGCTTGCCCGCCGTGGCAGGCGTGCCGACGACGCATGCGAGCGAGAGAACCGCGATCGCGCTCGCGCGCAGCGTGCGAAGAATGCTGTCGAATCGCAATTGCATGGGCTCCTGGAGGAATCCCGCGCACGAGCGTCGCGCGCGGCGGCGTGGCACGTCGACAATGGACGCGAAGTCAGACGCTGGAGCGGGCGCCGAGGGCGGGCGAGGGTGGCTCCACGCCCCGCGGCCGTCCGCGTCAGTTCGTGGGACGACCGCAGCGCATGCGCCGCTTGCGTGCGACGACGGCCATCGCCGCCAGCAGGATGAAGGTCAACGACGCCAGCGCGGCCGTGCCAAGCGTCGGCACCGGGGCAGCAACGGATGACGTGACAGTGGCCACCGTGAAGCTGTTCTGTGCCGTTGCCGTGCCCGACGCGGATACCAGGGGAATGCTCGCGGCGACCTGGAGGGGCCCCGAGGGGGCGCCGGCCGGTATCGAGATCTGCTGTCCGCTGAACTGCAACACGCCGGTCGGCGCGTCAATGGAGTTGTGGACAGAGTCAACGACGAGGCGGCGCGAATTCGACGGATCGATCTGGGGTGGGTTCACCAACATGCCGTTGGATCCGGAGCTCACCGATGTCATGCTCCCGGCGCTGGCCCAGGCATGACCCGGCGGAAGCACCAGCTCGACCACGCTCGTTCCGTCCGAAAACATCGCGCCGATCGAGTTCTCGTCGATCTCGAAGTTCGGCACGGCGAACACCGCGCCCGCCGGCGAGTTCGCGGGGACGGCGCCGGAAGACAGCTTCGCGATCGCCGCGGGCGTGACGACCGTGGCGATCGCGGCGCTTGCGCCGGCGGTGACGCCAGGGAGGGTGCTTGCGGCGTCGATCGTCGCCGTGACGGGGCCCAGCGCCGACGTCGCGGTGTAGGTTTGAACGGAAAAGGAGACGGCGCAAGGCACGACGGGCACGCCAGCCGGCGCGGCCGTGATCGTAACGATGACGGGGCCCGACCCCGTGACCGAGAACGTTCCGGCGCAGGGCGCGGGACCTTGGCCCACCCCATTCAGCACGCCGACGTTCCCCAGATTGACTCGAATCGTTCCCGTCTTGCCCGGGCCGAAGACGTCGCCGGCGACCGTCTCGGTGATCGTCACCCGGACGTTGGCCGGGCCGATGGCGGCTGCGAAGGCCGTGCCTTGCGCGATGTCGGGGTTGGGTCCCGAAACGGTCGTTGCGGCACTCGCCGCCAGGCTGACGCAGAACGACCCTGTCAGCAGCAACGAGCGCAAGCCGGCGAGGCGTTGTACCGAAACCTCCGACCGCTCGGCGTTTCGACGGCGGACCGTGAATCGATCGCGAGCCTGGCCTACGCCGATCGACGCTCCGGTGGACGGGGACCCTTGCATGTGTCGAATCTCCTTCAGGCGAATCGATCGAGGAGGGGGAGCAGTGCGTGCCTGCATCGAAGGCGCGCGCGGGCGCGCTTGCCCGACCGGATGCTGTGGGAACTCATGCGGAGGCGGCAGCGTGAATGCGAATGGGTTCAGCATGGCTCGTGACGCCGGCGTCGTGGCCGATCGCGGGGCCGCACAGGCGCCGAGTCCTCCACGCGCATTGCATGCGCGCCACGGCGGTTCGGCCCGACGCGTCGGTTCGTCGAGAATGGCCGATGGCCGGCCCCGGTTGCCTTCGGATGCCCGTGCAGGCGTTCGCCCCCATTGACCCGATGCTCGCAGGCGCGGCGTCACACGAGCGTCACGCTGGGCGCATCCCGCCGTCGAAGCCGGACGGGCCGTGGCTTTTTCGGCGGGGTGGGGGATCCGGACCTGGCGTACCGCGGCCTGCCGCTGCCGGATCACGCCCGGGCCATGGCGCACGGGGGATGGCAGATCCAACGCCTCCGTCGCGTCGTCGGAGGAAGCGACCCGGATCCGCGGTCGCGTCGGCCGCAACCTGCTGCTCTACCAGGCCGGCGCGGACCCGCACGTCGACGATCCGCTGGGAGGGTTCCTCGACGACGACCAGCTGGCCGAGCGGGACCGCACTGTGTTCCGGGAAGCGCGCCGGCTCGGGATTCCGGTCGCGTGGAACCTGGCGGGCGGATACCAGGACCCGCTGGACAACGTGCTCGACATCCACGACCGAACGATGCGGGAGTGCGCGGACGTCTACGTGGCGCGTCCTTCTTGACGGCCGGAACATCGCGCATTCGCCTAGGGTGCGTCTCGCTCTCCCGGCCGACCGCGCCCGGGTCGACGGCGATCGCGCCGGACCCGCACGGGACGTTCTTCGCGCTCGCGGCCGGCGAGGATGAGCGCCTGTTCGACGCTGCCGGCGATGCGCGGCATACCCCCGGCGGAATCGGCCGGGGGCGCGCGAGGAGCGATCCGGAAGACGCGAAGGATGGCGCGGGCGACGCCGGGGCTCGCCCGGCGTCAGAACGCCCAGTTGCCGTAGACCGAGCCGACGAGCGACGTCGTGTTCCGGTACGAGCCCACGAGGTCGCCGCGCCCGCCGAGCGCGGGCGGCAACTGGCTCGTCAGGTTCACGTCGAGCGTGCCCTCGTAGAGGAGCTCGCCGGCGAATCCCCACCTGAGCCCCTTGCGCACCTGCTGCTCGGCGCCCGCGCCGAAGCGCCAGGCGGCGTCGACCGGGAGGAGCGGGCTCACGTTCCCGCCGCGCTGGAACCCCGAGTCGTGGGCCACGCCGACGTTGACGGTCCACGGATCGGACGGCCGGTACTGCGCGCCCAGCGCGAAGTGCCAGGTGTCGCGGAACGGTAGGCTCGTCGTGACGCCGCGGGGATCCTGCGTGTTCTCGATGCCGATTTCCACCTGCCCGAACTTCGACCATTGCTGCCAGCCGACGTTGCCGAGCACCGCCCAGCGATCGTCGATCCGCGCGTGGAAGCTCGCCATCACCTGCTGCGGGATCCGGGTGCCGAGGCTGACGTCGGCGTCGAGCAGGCCGCGCGAGGCGAGGAGCGCGGACAGCGCGGGCCCCAGCCCCGAGAACCGCGCGGGCGACCGGAAGTCGAGGTCGACCTGCGAGGTCCATGTCAGCCCGAGCCTCGTGTCGGGCGCGATCTCGTAGAGCACGCCCAAGTTGCCGCCGAAGCCCCAGGTCCTGTCGTCGAGCTCGAGCCGGCCGTCCGCGGCGAGCGGCGAGACGTTGTTGATCGCCACCTTCTGGTCGAAGACGCCGTAGACGGCGTTCACGCCCGCGCCGATCGACAGACGGTCGTTCACCCGGTACGCGATCGACGGCACGAACTGGACGCCGAGGAGCGTCGCCTGCTGCACGCGGTAGCGGCCGACCCACGCGTCGTCGTAGTCGATGATCGACCCGAAGTTGCCGGCGATCGAGAAGCCGACCTTGAGGTCGGGCGACAGGCTGTGCGAGACGAACGCGCCGGCGCCCGGGACGAAGCCGTTGAAGCCGAGGGCGCGGCCGCCGCCGTTGCCGCCGAGCGCCGCGGACGTGCCGCCGCCGACCGAGAACGCGTTGTCGAGCCACATGACCTGTCCGCCGGCGAGTGCCTGCGTGCCATCGAGGCGCGTCATGCCGGCGGGGTTGGTGAACGCAGTCGAGGCGTCCTGCGCACGCGCGGCGTAGCCTGCCGCGGCGAGGCCCGGCTCGGCCGTGCCGAACTCGTAGAGCAGGAGCCCGCCGGCCTGCGCGCCGCCCGCGGCCAGCGCAGCCGCCAGCACGGCCTGCGCCGGGATGCGCCCGCCCGGGCGCCGATGTGCGGTCGCGCCCACGGGTGGATCAGTCGCCGAGCATCGGGTTCACGAGGTCGCGGACCTCGAACGGTTTCGGCGCGGCCGCCGCCTGCTTCGGCGCGGTGCCCGGCAGGATCTCGAAGTCCGGCGTGAACGGGACGAGGATGGAGCGCAGCTGGTCGAAGCCGGTCCGGTCGCCCTCGAACCTCGCCTTGCCGTCCTTCAGGAGATCGTCGAACGACGCCTGTCCCATCATGACCAGGTTGAGGTCCGCGCGGTTCACCGTCACCGTCAGGTCCGGGTTCTTCGCCTGGAAGCCCCTGGCGTTGGTCAGCGTGCCGTTGCTCATCTCGATCGCGTAGCGCTCGCCGTTGTCGGGCGTCACCAGGTTGATCGTGAACCTGAGCCCCTCGGCGCGACGCGGGTCCGCGCTGATGCCGATGAAGTCGAGCCACTGCTCGGTCGACATCGCGCGCACCACGTCCGGCCCGGTGGAGCGCGGCGGCAGGCCGCCCGGCAGGCCGTTGCGCAGCTCGAACGCGCCCTGCAGGAAGCTGTTGCGCACGCTCGTGCTCTCGCCGCGGTAGCCGAGCTGCTCGTAGGCGTCGGCCAGCAGGCGGCGCGCCGCCTGGTTCTGCGGCTCGGCGAACACGAGCTTGTTCAGGATCTCGGTCGCGTGCAGGTACTTGCCCTGCGCCATCAGCTCCTCGCCCTTCGCGAGGATCCTCGCCGAGCCGCCCATCATCTCGACGTAGAGCGGCGCCGAGTCCTTCGGCGACAGCGGGATCAGGTTGACCGGGTTGCCGTCGTAGTGGCCGAGGAAGCGGTTGATCACGGCGCGCGAGTTGTTCTGCACGTCGCCGTGGTAGCTGCGCGCCGCCCACTGCTGCTGCAGGCTCTTCGGCACCTCGTAGACGTTGTGGATCTCGTTGATCGTCACGCCGCGGTTCGCGTAGTGCAGCGCCTGGTTGTTCAGGTTCGCGTAGGCGTCGCGCTGCGCGCGCAGCACCTCCTGGATGCGCGCGTTGCCCCAGCGCGGCCAGCTGTGCGACGCGAACATCACCTCCGCCTCCTGGCCGAACTTGTAGAGCGCCTCGTTGATCTCCTTCGACCAGTTGAGCGCGTTGCGGACCTGGGCGCCGCGCAGCGTGTAGACGTTGTGGATCGTGCCGGTGACGATCTCGGAGGTCCACAGCGCCTTGAACTGCGGGAACCAGGTGTTCATCTCGACCGGCGCCTCGGTGTCGGGCGCGTTCTGGAACACCATCGTCACGCCGTCGAGCGTGATCTCCTCGATGTTCTTGCCGACCAGCCGGTTGGGCGCGATCAGGCCGGTGTTGCCGTTGGCGACGTTCTTCCCGATCGCCTGGTCGACGTGGCCGAACGGGCTGCGCTGCAGCAGCACCGCGTACTGCCACTGGGTGCGCCGCGACATCGCGTTGCCGGCGAACACGTTCTCGGCGATCGCCTCCTGCAGGAAGTGCTCGGGCGCGATCACCATCACCTTGCCGCTGGCGACGTCCGCTTCGTCGACCACGCCGCGCACGCCGCCGAAGTGATCCACGTGCGAATGCGAGTAGACGACGCCGACGACGGGGCGCTTGCCCAGCTTCTCGTTGATGAACGCGAGCGCCGCCCGTGCGGTCTCCTGCGCGGTCAGCGGGTCGAACACGATCCAGCCGGTGTCGCCCTTGATGAAGCTGATGTTGGCGAGGTCGTAGCCGCGCACCTGGTAGATGCGGCCGGGCACCACCTCGTAGAGGCCGTACGCCATGTTGAGCACCGCCTGCCGCTGCAGCGAGGGGTGGATGCTCTCGAAGTCCTTGCCGGTGAGCAGCCAGCCGTAGCTCGCCATGTCCCACGCGACGTGGCCCGCGTCGGCCATGATCTTCGTGTACGGCGGCTCGGCGATGAATCCGCGCTTCGCCTCGTCGAAGTCGCGCTTGTCGGCGAACGGAAGCTCGGCCTTGAAGCCGTTGCGCAGCTCGAGGGTGAACTTCGACGGCGGCTTGCCCAGCGGGTCGAAGTGCCCGGCGACGCTCGCGCCTCCGTCCGCCGGGACGAGCGAGGCGCCGGGCGCCTGCGCTGCGGCCTGCGCCGCCCAGGCGAAAGTGAGCGCGAGCGCGAGCGTCGTCAGCGATCCTGAGCGGGTCCGAGGCATTCGAATGTCTCCGTGGGGTGCCATGCACGAGTGGGGGGCGAGCGCTGCAGGCGCGATCCGGGATCGCGCACAGGGGGCGCAGCGGGCGCGCGCATGCGCGCGCGGTGGCCGGATTCTCGTGGCGCGGTGCCCGGGCTGTCCAATGCCCGGTGGTTGGCAGGGTCATATAATCCGTGCATGCCCTTCGAGCTGCGCCAGCTGCGCCACCTGCTCGCCGTCGCCGAGCAGGGAAGCTTCGGACGCGCCGCCGCGACGCTCGGGATGACGCAGCCCGCGCTTTCGCGGAGCATCAAGCTCCTCGAGCGCGCGGCCGGCGGCGCCCTGTTCGTGCGATCGGCCCAGGGCGTGACGCCGTCCGACCAGGGCAGGCTGCTGATCGCCCGCGCGCGCGATCTCGTCCGTGCGGCCGACGAGTTCGACCGGGCGTTCGTGCGACGAGGCGGCCCGGGGGCGGGGCAGGTCGTCGTCGGCGCGGGCCCCTATCCGGCCGAGACGATCGTGCCGGCCGCGGTCGCGCGGTTCGCGACCGCGCATCCGCAGTTGCGCGTGCGTGTCATCCAGCGCGAATGGGACGACCTCCTGCGCCTGCTGCGCGCGCGGGAGGTGGACTTCTTCGTGGGCGAGTTCAGCACGTTCGAGGGCGAGCCCGACCTCGACATCGCGCCGCTCACGCCGCACCAGGTCTACTTCGTCGCGCGTCGCGGCCATCCGCTGCGGCGGAAGGCCGCGGTGACCGCGGAGCACACGTTCGACTACCCGTTCGTCGCGCTGAGCCGGCATCCGCCGCGCGTGCTCGAGCCGATGCTGGCGGCGCGGCGGGGCCAGGACGCGGCACGGCACGCGCGGCCGTTCCCCGCGATCGAGTCGGGCACGCTCTCTGCGGTCAAGCGCATCATCGCGGACTCGGACGCGATCGCGGCGCTGCCGCTGCCGCCGGTCGCCGAGGACGTCGAGCACGGCCGGCTCGTCGTGCTGGGCTCGGAGCCGTGGATGTCGTTGCGCTACGCGATCGTCGGACTCGCCGGGCGCGACCCCGGCGCCGCGGCGCGCAGCCTCGCCGAGCTCGTGCGCGAGGAGGAAGCGAAGCTCACGCGCGACGAGGCGCGGCTGGCCGCACGCCTCGTCCCCGGGCTGGCGGCGCGGGCGCCCGCGGCCCGTGCCGAGGTCCCGGCGGGCGAATGACGAAGCGCGGGCGCTTCGAACCCGCGATGCCGATCGGCGCCGGCCCCATGGCGGCCCGGGTCGTCGCCGAAACGCTCGCCTGACCGGACACCCGCGCGGCGCCGCGGGCGCGTCGACGGCGGCCCCCGGACGAGGGCGGCAGGGGGGCTCGCGGAGCGCCCGCGAGCGCACGCGATAGATCACAATCTGATGTAACGAGCGGTCCGCGGGAACGCCGCCGCCCCCCGATCCATCTAATGGGTCGAACAGGACGCTTCGACCGATGACCGCCGCCGCCCGCCCCCTCGACGACCCCTCGCTCCCCGACGACGAGCTCGCCTCCCGCGTGGCCCGCGGCGACCGGGCCGCGTTCCGGCCGCTGATGCGCCGCCACAACCAGGCGATGTTCCGGGCCGCGCGCAGCATCCTGCGCGACGACGCGGAAGCCGAGGACGCGGTGCAGGAGGCCTACCTGCAGGCCTACCGGCGGATCGGCGGCTTCCGCGGCGACGCGAAGCTCTCGACGTGGCTCCTGAGCATCGTGGTGAACGAATCGCTCGGGCGGTTGCGCCGCAGGCAGCGCCGGGCGTCCGTCATCACGCTGGAAGGCGAGATCGCCGAGGACGCGTCGCCCGGCGAGACCGCGGCCTCCGCGGACGGCGACGGACCCGAGCGCGAAGCGCTGCGGGCCGAGGCGCGCCGGCTCCTCGAGCGCCGGATCGACCAGCTGCCCGACGCGTTCCGCTCGGTGTTCGTGATGCGCGCGGTCCAGGAGCTCGACGTGGGCGACACGGCCGCGGCGCTGGGCATCGGCGAAGCGACGGTGCGGACGCGATTCTTCCGCGCGCGCGCGCTGTTGCGCGAGTCGCTCGCGCGCGACCTGGACCTCGCGCAGGAGGAGGCGTTCCGCTTCCTCGGCCAACGCTGCGACGCGATCGTCGAGCGCGTGATGGCGCGCCTCGGCGAGTCGCCCCCCGGCGGTCCCTGACCGCCTTTTCTTCCCTCCACCGGAGACTGTCATGTCCTTTTTCGCGATGGCGAAAGATCCCCTGCTGCGCGCTTCGCGGCGCCGGTTCCTGTCGAATTCCGGCGTCGTGCTGTCCGGCGCGGCGGTCGCGCTGCTGGCGGGGCGCGAGGCGCTCGCCGCGACGGGCGGCGCGGCCACCGAGGCCGACGCCCGCATCCTCAACACCGCGCTCGCGGCCGAGCTGGAAGCGGTCGCCGCCTACCAGGTCGGCGCAGGCAGCGGCCTGCTGAAGAAGCCCGCGCTCGACCTCGCCCTCGCGTTCCAGGGCCACCACAAGGAGCACGCCGACGTGCTCGCCAGGACGATCGAGAAGCTGGGCGGCAAGCCGGTCGCGGCGAAGGCGCGCTACGAGTTCCCGACCGACAGGCTCAAGTCGGAGGCGGACGTGCTGCGGTTCGCCGCGTCGCTCGAGAAGGGCGCGGTGAGCGCCTACCTCGGCGCGGTGCCCGTGTTCGGCAATCGCGAGCTCGCGAAGGCGGCGGCGAGCATCCTCGGCGACGAGGCGATGCACTGGGCGGTGCTGCGCCACGCGGTGGGCGAAGCGCCCGTGCCCGCGGCGTTCGTGTCGTGATCCGCGCCGGCGCCCTCCGGATGCTCGCGCTGGCGGCGGCCGTGCCGACCGCGATGGCGATGCCGCCGGGGGACGCCGTGCGGGGCGAGGCGATCTACTCGCGCTGCTACGCGTGCCACTCGCTCGACGCCGACCGGACCGGGCCGCGCCACTGCGGCCTTCTCGGGCGGCGCGCCGGAAGCGTTCCGGGATTCGACTACTCGCCGGCGATGCGCGCCTCCGGCATCGTATGGGACGCGCGCACCCTCGACCGGTTCCTCGCGAACCCGACGGCCGTCGTCCCGGGCACCTCGATGGGCTACGCGGGCATCGCGGACGCGCAGGAGCGGGCGGACCTGATCGAATACCTCGGGAACGCGCGCTGCGCCGGCGTCCCTACTTCGCCGCCCGGATCTCGGTGACGGTGTACTGACCGCCGACCTTGTCGGCCTTGAACTGCACCTTGTCGCCGGCTTTCAGGCCGTCGAGCATCTTCGGGTCGGACACGCGGAACACCATCGTCATGCCCTCGGGCATGCCGAGGCTGGGCAGTGGTCCGTGACGCAGCGTGACCTTCTGCGCGTCGCGATCGACACGACGCACCTCGCCGTCCGCGAACGCGTCGGCGGGGTTCGCCGCAGCCGGGCTCGCCGCGGACGCCGGATGGTGCGCGAGGTGGTCGGCCGGGGTCGTCGATTGCGCGAAGGTGGGACCGCCCGCGAGGGCGAGAGCGAGGATGACGAACGCACGCATACGGATCTCCCTGAACGGTTACTTGACGATGATCCTGCCGACCATCCCCGCCTCGTAGTGGCCGGGAACGAGGCAGGCGAACTGGAATTCGCCGGGGCGGTTGAACGTCCAGACCATGTTCCCGGTGTGCCCCGCCTCGACGTGGACCATGTGCGGCTCGTCGTGTTCCATATCCGGGAACTGCCGCATCATCTCGGCGTGCTTTCTGATCTCGTCGGGCGTTCCCAGCACCATCTCGTGCAGCGTCTTCCCTTCGTTGCGCACGACGAAGCGCACGGTCTCGCCCTGTCGGAGAGACAGCACGGCCGGCGTGTACTGCATCTTGTCGCTCATGCGGACGGTCATCGTGCGCGTGACCGCCTTCGGGTCGCCGGCCCGGCCGAAGTCCTTCTGCTCGACCCGGCCGGGGTCGAACGCCTTCGCCGCGTGCTCGTTCTCGCCGTGCGCGAGCGCGAAGGTGCTCACGGCGATCGTCAGCGCCGCGATCGCGACGATTCCGGGTCTCATCGGGGTTTCCTCAGTGCGGGTGATGGCCGTCCGGCTTCCGGACGTTCAACGTCGTGCCGCCGGTGCGGGGGGCGGGCGCCGTCGTCGCCTGCGGCGCCGGTCCCGTCCACTCCCACGCCTGGGTGCCCTTCGGGTGCCGGTACCAGCCGGGGTCGCCGAAGTCGCCCGGTTTCTGGTCGTCGCGTACCTTCACGACCGTGAACATGCCGCCCATCTCCAACGGGCCGAACGGGCCGGCGCCGGTCATCATCGGCAGCGTGTTGTCGGGCAGCGGCATCTCCATCTCGCCCATGTCCGCCATCCCGCGCTCGCCCATCAGCATGTAGTCGGGGATCAGCTTCGAGATGCGCTCGGCGACGCCGCGGTGGTCCACGCCGATCATCGTCGGTACCGCGTGTCCCATCGCGTTCATCGTGTGGTGCGACTTGTGGCAGTGGAACGCCCAGTCGCCCGCGACCGCGTCGAACTCGATCGCGCGCATCTGGCCGACCGCCACGTCGGCGGTCACCTCGGGCCACCGCGCCGACTTCGGCACCCAGCCGCCGTCGGTGCCGGCGACCTCGAAGTGATGGCCGTGCAGGTGGATCGGGTGATTGGTCATCGTGAGGTTCCCGAAACGGATGCGCACGCGGTCGCCGGTCCGGGCGACGAGCGGGTCGATCCCGGGGAACACGCGGCTGTTCCAGCTCCACAGGTTGAAGTCGAGCATCGTGTTGATGCGCGGCGTGAAGCTGCCGGGGTCGATGTCGTACGCATTGATGAGGAACACGAAGTCGCGGTCGGCGCGGAACCGGCGCGGGTCCTTCGGATGGACGACGAACATGCCCATCATGCCCATCGCCATCTGCACCATCTCGTCGGCGTGCGGGTGGTACATGAAGGTGCCGCTCTTCACGAGGTCGAACTCGTACACCCAGGTCTTGCCGGGCGGAATCTGCGGTTGCACGAGGCCGCCCACGCCGTCCATGCCGGACGGCAGCAGCAATCCGTGCCAGTGGATCGTCGTGTGCTCGGGCAGGCGGTTCGTGACGAACAGGCGGACGCGGTCGCCTTCGACCGCCTCGATCGTGGGCCCGGGGCTCTGGCCGTTGTAGCCCCAGAGGTTCGCCTTCATGCCCGGCGCCATCTCGCGCACGACCGGCTCCGCGACGAGGTGGAACTCCTTGACGCCGCCGTTCATGCGCCACGGCAGCGTCCAGCCGTTCAGCGTGACGACCGGGTTGTACGGGCGGCCGTTCGGCGGCGCGAGCGGAGGTTGCGTCGCCGGCGACGACTGGACGGGCGCCTCGGGCAGCGAGGCCGCGCCCGCCTTGCCGACCGCCGCCGCGCCCAGCATCGCGGCGCCGGCGGTCTTCAGGAAGCTTCTGCGTGCGTTCATGGTCGGGAAGGGATCAGTGACCGCCGCCGGCGGCGCTCGCCTGGCGCGTGCCCGCGGGCGGTGAGAAGTTTGTGGCGCCCGGGGACGCGGAGGTGAGCGCCACCTGCAGGTCGGTGTCCGCCAGCCAGAAGTCGCGCAGCGCCTCGACCGAAGCCGCGACCGTCGCCACCTGCTCGCGCGCGTCGGCCAGGAGCTCGAACACGCCGATGAGCATGCCGTTGTAGCGGAGCAGCATCTCCTCGGAGATGCGCTTGCGCAGCGGAACGATCTCGTCGCGGTAGTGGCGCGCGAGGTCGTAGCTCGTCCGGTACGCGGAGTACGCCTCGCGCGCTTCGGACTGCGCCCGGACCGCCACGGCGGCCGTCTGCTTCACCGCCTGCAGGTAGCTCGCCTCGGCGCGCGCCACCCGCGTCGTCCCGAAGTCGAACAGCGGCAGCTCGAGCTCGATCTCGTAGCCGTTCTCGCGCGCGTCGCCGGTCGAGCTCTTGTTCGCGTAGCCAACGTGCAGCACGTTGATGAAGCCGGTCGTGCGCGTGAGGTCGAGCGACTTCGCGAGCGCCTCCGTCTCGCGCTTCACCTGCAGCACGTCGAGCCGCCGGTCGAGCGCCGTCTGCTCGGCGTCGCGCGGCTCGATCGCCGCCTTCGGCGGGTCGGGAAGCCGCTCGGGCAATCGCAGCGAAGCGCCGCCGGCGAGCCCCAGCACGCGCACCAGCCGTTCGCGGTCCGCGGTGGCCTGGTGCCGGGCGCGCGCGAGCTGCGCGGCGGCGTCGGCGTAGAACGCCTGCTCGCGCATTTGGGCGAGCCTGCTGAAGTTACCCGCCTGGACCATCCGCTTCGCGAGCTCCGCGGAAGTGTCGGCCGCCTCCTTGACCTGCTCGTAGTACTTCGCGATCTCCGCGGAGGCCACCGCGTTGAAGTACGCGCGGCGCGCCTCCGTCGCGACGGCGACCGCTTCGCCGGCCACGCGGAACTGGGTCTCGCGGAACCGCGCCTCCTCGGCCTCGAGCGCGAGCGGCATCGTCAGGATGCGCAGGACGTCGAACAGGATCGCGCGCTCGATCTCGCGATGCCCGCCGCCCGCCAGGTTCTTGAAGCTGAACGTCGGATTCGGCAGCCGGCCCGCGCGCACCAGGTCCGACTCGGCGATGCCGAGCGTGTGGAAGCCGGCCTGCAGGCCCGGGTTGTTGAGCAGGGCGATCTCGACGGCGCCGTCGGCGGATAGCGGCTGCGCGAGCACGTCCGCCACCCGCGCGTCGACCGCCTGGACTTCGGCCGGCGTCCGCGGCCAGCGCGGCGCCTGCCCCGTGCGCTCACGCGTCAGGTCCGCGACGCGCCCGAATCCGCCGTCGTCCGAGAACGTCGCGCATCCGGAAAGCACGAGCGCGGCTGCGACGACGCACCACGCGGCCGGCCTCACTTTCCGCCTCCGTGGCGCTTCGCGTGGTCGGCGTCGCCGGGCGTCGTGGAGGCGTCCCGCTTCGCGCCTTCCGGCGCTGCGGCCTGCCCCTGGCGCGCGGCGGCGGCCGCGCGCACGCGGTCGTTCTGCGCGCGCCAGTCGCCCACGGACACGTCCTCGTAGGCGCGATAGTCCGCGAACGCGGACGCGTATCGCAGCGTAGGCGTCACCTCGCCGCGGGGCGGCGCGGCGGCGGGCGTCTGCGCGATCGCGGCCCCGGCGGCCGCGAGCGCAACGAGCGCTGCAAGCATGCGTGTCGACATCGTCGTTTCCCTTGACGGTCGTTGCGGCGGCTCGCGGGGAGCCGCACGGGAGCCCGTCCGGCGGACGAGCCACGTCGGGCCCTGCGCGAAGGCCCGGGAACGGGTCAGGCGGTTCGCGGAGGTCGCTCGATCGGGCCGACGGTCGCGCTGGCGTAGCCGGGCTGGCCGACGGACGGCGGCCCGATGCCGGCTGCGCCCGGATCGTGGATCGTCACCGTCGCGGACGGCAGCAGCGGCGACGAACAGGCGGACGTGCAGAAGCTGCACGACGACGCGACGGTTCCGGGATCTTGCGACCCGGTGGCGCCGCTGGCGGGCGGGACATGATCGTGGGGCGCGAACGCGTCGTGCGTCCCGTGGTCGTGATGACCGTGCTGCGCCGCCGCCGCGACGGGTTGCTCCGGGCTCGAGTGGCACAGGATGCCGGCAACCGCCACCGCGCCCCGGAACGGCAGCAACAGGGCGATGGCAAGCAGCAGTCGCGCGGCGATTTTCATGGCCCGGGAGAATATCACGCGGCCGTCGGGCTTCGGCAGGCCTGAGGCTTCCGGAGGAGCGGTGAATCGCGGTCCGTCCCCTCGCCCGACAGGACCGCGCGGCAGCGGCGCAGGCCGTGCAGGGTCACGGACAGGCACGCGCCGATGCGCAGGCCTGCCCGCGGGCAACGCCGGCCGTCGTTGCGCTCCGCGACGGCGACGACCGACGGGCCGGCGGAGGGCGCGAGCGCGAATTGCCGGACGCGACCGAAGCCCTCGCGCACGAAGAGCTGCGAGAGCCACAGCAGGAGCGCGAAGAGCGTCGCACCGGGGAGTACCGGCTCGACGAGGAGCGAAGGAACGAACGGGCGCATGCGTCGCCACGCCCGGCCTGCCGCTTCCGACATCGCACGCTCCCGTTCGGTCGTCGGGCGCGCACGCGCCCGGAAACGCGACTGTCGACCCTCCCACGAGGGGAGAGTCAAGCGTTCCGCGCGATCGTGGCGGGCGAACGGAACGGGGGCGGGGCAGGGGGCTCCCGCAGGCAGCGGGTGGCACGCCGGATCCGGGCGCTGCCGGATCCGGGACCACGGTAATCGCGACGCGGCAACCCGCGGCGCTTCTACTTCTTCGCGCCGCCGCCCGGCGGCATGCGCATGCCCATGCCCTGCTGGTCCATCATCGACTGCATCATCTCCGTCATCATGTCCATGCGCTTCTGCATCATCTCGAGCTGGGACGGGCCCATCCCCATGCCCCCCGGGCCGCCCTTGCCCATGCCGGGCGACCCCGGCATCGCGCCCCCGCCTTGCATGCGCGGCATGCCCTGCATCATCGCCATGCCGGCCTGCATCTCCTGACGCTGTTCGTCCAGGATCTTCTGCCGCTCCTCGGGGGTCGCGGCCGCGTGGAGCCGCTGGTGCAGCGACTGCATCCGCTGCATGTGCTGGTCCATCTGCTGCATCTGCGCCGCCTGCGGCACAGGCGTGCCCGGCGTTGCCTGGGCGAACGCGAGCCCGGTCGCGAGCAGCGAAGCGGCGAGGGCGCCGCAATGCCATCCATGGGTCTTCATCGGAGATCTCCTCGGGTTGAACGCGCTCGCGAGGCTAGAGCGCCGGATAGCTGTTGAACACGCGCGTCGTGCCGTCGCTCGCGATCAGCAGGACGTCCCACGCGGGACCGTGCGGAGCGTCCATGCCGGGCGCGGTGGCCGGCATGCGCGGGACGGCGAGTCCCTTCGCGCGCGGACGCGCCGCGAGCAGGCGCTTGATGTCCGCCGCGGGGACGTGGCCCTCGACGACGTAGTCGCCCACGAATGCGGTGTGGCACGAACCGAGCTCGACCGGCACGCCGGCCTTCACGCGCCAAGGCGTCGTGCTCGGCACCGCGTGCACCGTGACCCGGAAGCCGTTGCCCTGCAGGTGCTCGACCCACTTGCCGCAGCATCCGCATTCGGGGCTCTTGTAGACGGTGACCGGGGCCAGCACCGGGGCGGCGGCGCGCGCGAGGGCGGGGAAGCCGGCGGCGGCCGCCGCCGCCGGGATCGCGAGGAATGCTCTTCGTTTCATCTTCGTGTCCTTCGGTGGGTTAGAGACGGGCCGAACGCAACCGCAGCGCGTTGGCGATGACCGAGACCGAGCTCAGCGCCATCGCGGCGCTCGCGAGGACGGGGCCGGGGAGGATGCCGAACCACGGATAGAGCACGCCGGCGGCGATCGGCACGCCCAGGAAGTTGTAGACGAACGCGAAGAACAGGTTCTCGCGGATGTTGCGCATCGTGCGCCGGCTGAGCAGGCGCGCCCTCGCGATCCCGCGCAGGTCGCCCTTGACGAGGACCACGTGCGCGCTCTTCATCGCGATGTCGGTGCCGGTCCCCATCGCGATGCCGACGTTCGCCTGCGCGAGGGCCGGAGCGTCGTTGACGCCGTCGCCGGCCATCGCGACGACGCGCGCCTCGTGCTGCAGCGCCTGGACGTGGCGGTACTTGTCCTGCGGCAGCACGCCGCCCTTCACGTCGTCCAGCGCGAGCCGGCGGCCGACCGCCGACGCGGTCGTCGCGTTGTCCCCGGTCAGCATCGTGATGCGCACCCCCGACTCCTTGAGCAGGCGGATGGCTTCGGGCGTCGTCCCCTTGACGGGATCCGCGACGCCGACGAGTCCCGCCAGGCGCCCGCCGACGGCGACGTACATGACGGTCTGGCCCTGCGCCTGCCACTCCTCGACCCGGGGGGCGACCGAAGCGACGTCGATCCCCGCCTCCTCGAGCATCCGTGCGTTGCCGAGCAGGACCTCGCGGCCCTCGACGCCGCCGCGCACCCCCTTGCCGGTCACTGCGGCGAATCCCTGGACGGGAAGGCGCGCGACGCCCGATCGGTTCGCCTCGCCGACGATGGCCCGCGCGAGCGGATGCTCGCTCATCGCCTCGAGGCTGGCCGCGAGTCCCAGCACGTCCGCGTCGCGGAAGCCGGCCGACGCGAAGACCTGCTGCACCTCGGGCCGGCCCTCCGTCAGCGTGCCGGTCTTGTCGACGACCAGCGTGTCGACCTTCTCCATCAGCTCGAGCGCCTCGGCGTTCTTGATGAGCACGCCGTGCTGCGCGCCGCGGCCGACGCCGACGATGATCGAGATCGGCGTCGCGAGCCCGAGCGCGCACGGACAGGCGATGATGAGGACGGAGATCGCGACGAGCAGGGCGTTGGCGAGCGAGGGCGGCGGACCCAGCGACGCCCAGGCGGCGAACGCGATCGCCGCGATCGCGATGACGGCGAGCACGAACCAGGCCGACACCTGGTCGGCGAGCTTCTGGATCGGCGCGCGGCTGCGCGCGGCCTCGCTCACCATGTGGACGATCTGCGCCAGCAGCGTCTGGGCGCCGACGCGCTCGGCGCGCATCAGGAACGAGCCGGTCTGGTTGACCGTCCCGGCGGTCACCTTCGATCCGGCGGTCTTCTCGACTGGAATCGGCTCGCCGGTCAGCATCGACTCGTCGACGCTCGACGCGCCTTCCGCGACCACGCCGTCGACCGGCACGTTGCCGCCGGGCTTCACGCGGAGGAGGTCGCCGACCTGCACGAGGTCGAGCGGCACTTCCGCTTCCGACCCGTCGGCCGACACGCGGAACGCGGTGGAAGGCGCGAGGCGCAGCAGGTCGCGCACGGCCGTGGACGTCCGGGACCGCGCGCGCAGCTCGAGGACCTGCCCGAGCAGCACGAGGGTGACGATGACCGCCGCCGCCTCGAAGTAGAGCGGCAGGCCGTGGTCGGTCAGGAAGGCGTCGGGCAGCGTAGCGGGCAGCGCGACCGCGTAGACGCTGAAGCCGTACGCCACCGCGACGCCCAGCCCGATGAGGCTGAACATGTTGAGGTTCCAGGTCCGGAACGAACGCCAGCCGCGCTCGAGGAACGGCCATCCGGCCCACAGGACGACCGGCGTCGCGAGCAGCGCCTCGAGGCATTGCGCCCAGGTGACGCCCATCAGGTGCGGCAGGCCGAGCGAGGCGGCGAACGCGTCGACCGCACCTGCCGCATCCGCGCCGACGAGCCGACCCATCGTCAGCAGGACGAGCGGCGCCGTCAGGGCGAGCGCCACCCGGAACCGGCGCGTCATGTCGACGAGCTCGGGGTTCTCGGTCTCGACGAGGGTCGGCGCAACGGGCTCCAGCGTCATGCCGCAGATCGGGCAGTTGCCCGGACCCGGCTGCCGGACCTGCGGATGCATCGGGCACGTGTAGACGACGACGTTTCCCGCCGGCGGAGCCTGCGGATCGGCGGACGGTGGGCGGGGCGCCGCTGCGGGCGGCGCCGCGTGGTGGTGGTGATGCTCGTGCCCGCGGGAATCGTTCATCGTGCGCCCTGCCTTCGCGAGAGTGTCAGGCATCGTGCTTCCCGTGGCCGCCTCGGTGCAGGAGCCAGTGCATCGCGGGGCACGCCAACACGAAGAGCGGCAGGAGATAGTTGCCTGCCTCGCTGCCCAGCCAGCCGTAGACCGCGATGGCGGCGACGGCCGGAACCGCGATGCACAGCACCATGACGACGGCGTGGGACGATCGGCTGCTGTCGCGCATCGGAGCCCTCCCGTCCGGTCACTTCGACGCCGGGGGCGGCGCGGCGGCCGGCTGCCCGGTCTCTTGCGGCGTGACTGCGATCTTCCTGCCGCGCAACGGGCTGTCGTGTCCGCGCGGGCCGGTCGGGAGCACGACGTATTTCGTCGGCTCGGCCGGCGGCTGCGCCTGCCGGGCCGCTGTCTTGGCGTCGTATCCGTGCTGCTTGTCGTCGTGCCGGGTCTGGGCGGCCACCGTCGTCGCGACGAGGACGCCGGTCGCCAGCGCAACGCCGGCGAGCCCGGCGAACGGGATGGAGGTGGTGCGGATCATTGTTCGCTCCTTCGAAGGTCGTCGAGCCGTCCTGCGGCAGGGACGCGCAGGAACGGCCGAGCGAATGCGGTACAGCGGGCGCGCGTCAGGGGAGCGGGTTCGAACCGAACCCGCTCGCGAGCCGGCTACAGCGCGAGGCGAAGCGAGCGGAGGTAGACGGGCACGCCCGGCGGCGGATGCGCCAGGAGCGCCGGATCGACGCGAAGGGAGCGGTCGGCGACGACCGGGACTTCGAACAGCGCGACCAGCAGCGGCTGAACGGCCGACTGGTCGTGGACGGTCTTCAGCTTCGCGACGAGCGGCAGGTCCTCGTTGCAGAACTGCGCGCAATCCGGCGGGACGGATTCGTCGGCGTCGTGATAGGCCGCCGCCGTCGCGTGCATGGCCGAATGACCCTGGGGCCCTTCCCCCGGCAGGCAGGCGTTGGCGATGCCGACGAACAACGCGAACACCCACGTCCCGAGCATCAGGGATGCGAACCTCCTGCGGCGGGCGGGCGTCGGGTGCATTGCCATTCGTCGTCCTTGCCGGACAATATACGAGTTCCGCCGTTGGACAGGTCTTGCCCTGGATCAACGACGCTACGTCCACCGGGCGCGAATGTCGAGTTCGACGGCTCGTTCGGCGGAAACGTTCCCCCGCCGCCCGCAGGTTCGGCTCGCCGGCGAAGTAACGGTGCGGAACCGGCGAGGACCGTGGCCAGATGAAGACAATGACCTTGCAGACACCGGGGTTGCCGTTGCGGGCGCAGGTGCTTCGACCTGGCGCGCCACGGGCCCGCCGGAGGCCCGCCCGCCGCAGGAAGGCGGGTGCCGGTCACGATCCGATGGCATGACCCTATTGCGCTTCCTTCCGCTAGCGGTCGCTTCCTGCCTCGCGGCCGCGCCCGCCTTCGCCGAAACGCTCGCGTGCCCGGACCTGCGCGCGGCCCGCCAGGTCGAGTCGTGCCCGACCGAGGAGCAGCTCCGCTACACGTACATCGGCTTCTGCAGCGACAACGCGCGCATGTACGACGGCAAGGCGGACGCGTGCGTCGACTTCGCCGCGTACCTGAAGGTCAAGAACATCGCGCTGTGGGAGTCGGCGGACGGCGCGTTCGACGCCTATCCCTCGTGCGAGCTCTCGCCCGACGCGATCCGCGCGGCGAAGCCCGCACGCATCGCCGT
The DNA here is from genome assembly GCA_046347845.1 of Burkholderiales bacterium. Classification (GTDB taxonomy): domain Bacteria; phylum Pseudomonadota; class Gammaproteobacteria; order Burkholderiales; family Casimicrobiaceae; genus VBCG01. The sequence goes on from JAXMFH010000009.1 coordinate 41,743, forward strand.
CGAGCGCAAGGGCGCGATCACGCAGGTCGCCTGCGACTACGGCGGCGGCGTCCGGTTCACCCATCGCACGCGGGCGACCTGCCGCGTCGAGGGGAACGGGGCCTGCGACGGACCGGACGGCTGTCGCGCGACCTGCGACTGACGGGCGGGTCGACGGCCGAGGGTACGGGGATCCGGCGCCACGCCTCCGGTCCGCGAACGAGACCGCCGGCGCAACATCGCCGGTCAGGCCAGTCCGCGCCTGAGCGCCCCTCGCTTGCCCTGGGTCGAGCCCGGGAGAACAATGAGCCGACCGAATCCCCGGCGCCGCGCTCGAGAGGCCGCCCCATGGCGCATCCCCGCACCGCACTCGGCTCCACGATCATGGCCATCGCGGCCTGCGCGCTCGCCCTGCCGACCGCCGCCGAAGCCGCGTTCTTCGGGAGCTCGTACAACACGATCGTCCCGTCGCCGGGCGGGAACCCGTCGGGGAGCGGGTGCGTCACGCAGCTCCAGTCCGACTTCGACGGCAGCCCGCCGTACGGCTACCTCACCTGGACGCCGGGGGGCGTGACGACGTTCTCGCAGCTCGCCACGCTCACCGCGACGTACAGCTTTCCGGTCGGCAGCTATCACTGGGGCTCGCCGCGCTTCGAGATCCCGGTCGACACCGACGGCGACGGCAGCGCGAACGGCAGCATCTTCGTCTACCTGGGCACGCCGCCGAGCTTCACCGATCCGGGGCACACGTCGTTCGTCGCGAGCGGCAACGTGATCGGCGACGTCGTCACGCACTGGGACCTCACGCAGTTCGCCGGCCCGTACTACGGCACCTACGCGCAGGCGCTGGCGCTCCTCGGAACCGGCCGCGTGCTGGACGTCGAGTTCGTCGTCGACGGGGGCGGGGCGGCGACCAGGCGGGGCTGGTCGACACGTTCACCGTCAACAACGAGACGTACGTGACCGTCTGTCCCGCGCCTCCGCAGCCGGTGCCCGCCGGTGACGCGGGCGGCGCGGCCGCGCTGGCGGCGCTGCTGACGCTCGCCGCCGCGTGGCGGCTGCGCCGGCGCTGACCACGGCCGCGCGCCCGTCGATACGCCCGTCGCGCTGACAAGGCGCGCGCCGGGAGCCGCGCGGCCGCCGAGACGCGGCGGCGGGCCGGCGGCGTGCGACAGTATCGGCCATGGCGCGCAGGATTCCCTCCGACCGGCTCGACGGCCTCGCGGCGCCCGAGCAGGGCCTGACCGCGCCGGACGCGGCCGCGCGCCGCACGCGCTACGGCGCGAACACGATCGTCGAGGCGCCTCCCGGCGGGTGGCGCGACGTCGTCCGCGATTCGCTCCGCGACCCGATGCTGGGGTTTCTCCTCGGCACGAGCGTGCTGTTCGCGTTCGTCGGCGACCGCACCGAGGCCGCGATCCTGCTCGCGGCGCTCGTCCCGCTGTTCGGCATGGACGCGTGGCTGCACCGGCGGACGCAGGCCTCGCTCGCCGGGCTGTCGAGCCGTCTCGCCGCGACCGCGCGCGCGTTGCGCGACGGCGCGTGGATCGAGCTCCCGGCCGTCGAGCTGGTCCCCGGCGACGTCGTCGTGCTCGCGCCGGGCGATTCGGTCCCCGCCGACGGTGTGCTGCTGCACGCCGTCGACGTGCAGGTCGACGAATCCGCGCTGACGGGCGAATCCTATCCGGTGCGCAAGGCCGCGGCCCCCGGGCCGCTCGCGGGCGGCGCCCAGCTCGACGACCGGCACTGGAGCCTCGCGGGCACGCGGGTGCTGACCGGCGAGGCGCGGCTCCTCGTGCTGCACACGGGGGGCGAGACGCTCTACGGCGAGATCGTCCGCTCGGCCGTCGGCGGACGCCACGAGCGCACGCCGCTGCAGCAGGCGGTCGCCGAGCTCGTGCGCGCGCTCGTCGTCGCCGCCGCCGTCGTCTGCGCGGTGCTCGCGTGGGTGCGCTGGCGGCAGGGCCACGGGCTCGTCGACGCGCTCCTCTCGGCGGTGACGCTCGCGGTCGCGGCGCTGCCCGAGGAGTTTCCCGTCGTCCTGACGTTCTTCCTGGGCGTCGGCGTGTACCGGCTCGCGCGCCGGCAGGCGCTCGTGCGCCGCGCGGTCGTCGTCGAGAACATCGGGCGCGTCTCGTGCATCTGCACCGACAAGACCGGCACGCTCACGGAAGGCAGGCTCCATCTCACGCACCGTTGCCCGGTCGACGGCGTGGGCGACGAGCGCCTGCTCGCGCTCGCGGCGATCGCGTCGCGCCGCGAGACCGGCGACCCGATGGACGTCGCGATCCTGGACCTCTCGCCGGCGACGCGCGACGGCGTCGTGGCGACGTTCCCGTTCACCGAGGACCGCCGGCGCGAGACCGGCGTCGTCCGCGACGGGGACTCGCTGGTCGCGGCGGTGAAGGGCGCACCCGAGGTCGTGATGGGCCTCTGCGAGCTCGTGCCGGACGAGCGTGCGCGATGGATGGACGAGATCGCGGATCTCGCGGGAACCGGCCACAAGGTGATCGCGGTCGCGTCGCGAGCGCTCCCCGGCGGCGATTGGTCCGGCGGCGAGCCGGACCGCGGATTCACGCTCGCGGGGCTCCTCGCGTTCGAGGATCCGGTGCGCGAGGGCGTGCCCGCGGCGCTGCGCGAGTGCCGCGCGGCGGGCATCCGCGTGATCGTCGTGACCGGCGACCATCCGGCGACCGCCGCGGCCGTCGCGCGCGAGATCGGGCTCTCCGGCGAAGCGTCGCGCGTGATCGAGGGCGCGGAGATGGAGTCGCGGCTCGCCGGCGCGGACGGCTCGGCTTTGCGCGGCGTCGAGGTGATCGCGCGCGCGGTGCCCGCGCAGAAGCTCGGCCTGGTCCGGGCGCTGCAGGAGCACGGTGAGATCGTCGCCGTGACCGGCGACGGCGTCAACGACGTACCGGCGCTGCAGGCGGCCGACATCGGCATCGCGATGGGCGGGCGCGGCACGCGCAGCGCGCGCGAGGTCGCGGCGATCGTGCTCCTCGACGACAACTTCCGCAGCATCGTGCGAGCGATCGGCGAGGGCCGGCAGCTCTTCTCGAACCTGCGGAAGAGCTTCCAGTACCTGCTGATGATCCACCTGCCGCTCGTGGTCACGGCCGCGGCGATCCCGCTGTCCGGTTACCCGCTGCTCTACCTGCCGGTGCACGTCGTGTGGCTCGAGCTCGTCATCCACCCGACGGCGCTGCTCGTGTTCCAGGAGCTGCCGGCCGACCGGCGGCTCGGCGTGCGGCGCGACGGGCGCGACACGCGGTTCTTCGGCCGCCTCGAGTGGACCGTCATCGTCGCGACCGGGGTCGTGATCACGCTGGTCGCGACGGGAAGCTTCGTGCGCAGCCTCGGCGCCGGCTACGACGTCGGGCACGCGCGCGCGATGGCGCTCGTCGCGCTGACCGTCGCGAGCGCCGGCATCACGGTCGCGCTCTCGGGCCTGCGGGGCCGCATGGCTCGCGTGCTCGTCGCGGCGACGCTCCTCTCGTCGGTCGCCCTCGTGCAGGTGCCCTGGCTCGCGTCGCTGCTGCACCTCGCGCCGCTGCACGCCGACGACTGGCTGATCGCGATCGGAGGCGGGCTGGCGGCGGCGGCGATTCCGGCGCTGCCCCGGCTCGCGCGGAAAGGCACCGGCACGTCGGCAAGGGAGATCGCATGAAAGTCGTCGAAGCGCAGGGCTTCTCGATCGATCGGCTCCGCCTCGTCGAGCGGCCGAAGCCGGAGCCCCGCCGCGGCGACATCCTGGTGCGCGTGCGGGCGGCGAGCCTCAACTACCGGGACCTCGCGGTGCTGTCGGGCACCTACCTGCCGAACCTGCCACTGCCCTACGTGCCGGTCTCGGACGCCTGCGGCGTGGTCGAGTCGGTCGGGGAGGGCGTGACGCGCTTCGCGCCCGGCGACCGCGTCGTGCCGTGCTACATCCAGGGCTGGCGCGACGGCGCGCTGACGCGCGAGCAGCGCTTCGGCGCGACGCTGGGCGGACCGCTGCCCGGCGTGCTGCAGGAGTTCGTCGTCGTGCCCGCCGAGGACGCGGTGCGCGCGCCTGACTGTCTCTCCGACGACGAGGCGAGCACGCTGCCGATCGCGGCGGTCACGGCCTGGTCGGCACTCACGCAAGGCGGGCTGCAGGCGGGCCAGACGGTGCTCGTGCAGGGCACCGGCGGCGTGTCGCTCTTCGCGGCCCAGTTCGCGAAGGCGTCCGGCGCGCGCGTGATCGGCCTCACGTCGAGCGCCGCGAAGGCCGGCGTCCTTCGCGAGCACGGCGCCGCCGACGTCATCGACTACAGGGCGGTGCCCGAGTGGGCGGGCGAGGTGATGCGCCTGACCGGCGGGCGCGGCGCCGACATCGTCGTCGAGACCGTCGGCTCGACGCTGCCGCAGACGCTCGCGTGCGTGGCCTTCGGCGGGTTCGTCGCGGTCGTCGGCTTCCTCGGCGGCTACGAGGTGCCGCTCTCGATCCGGCAGCTGATCGGGCCGATGGTCCGGATGCAGGGCATCGTCGTGGGATCGCGCGCGACGCTGGAGTCGCTGATCCGGCTGGTGGAGCTGCATCGATTGCGTCCGCGGGTCGACCGGCGCTTCCCGCTCGCGCAGGCGGCCGACGCGTTCCGTCACATGGAGCGCCGCGCGCACATGGGCAAGATCGTCGTCACGTTCGACTGAGCGGTCCGACGGCGGGCGGGCCGGCGAGGTCGATGCGGCGGCACGCCTGCTCGCGCGGGTCTGACCCCGTGACCCCGGGGTCAGATTTGCCTCCGACCCCGGTTTCCAGGAACCGCCGCCGGCCGGCCCGCGGCCTCAGCCGAGGGCGGCTCGCGCGACGTAGGTGTAGAGGGGGATGCCCAGCAGGATGTTGAGCGGGAACGTGATCCCGAGCGAGAGGCCGAGGTAGATCGAGGGATTCGCCTCGGGAATCGCGTAGCGCAGCACGGCGGGCACGACGATGTACGACGCGCTCGCCGACAGCACCATCAGGAGCGCGGCGTCGGCGGCTGGCAGGCCCAGCAGCGTCGCGAGCGCGAGCGCGATCGCGGCGACGAGGCTCGACGCGACGGCGCCGGCGAAGCCCGAGTGCGCCAGCGCGAAGCGGCCCTTGAGGCCCAGCGCCATCGGCAGGTCGAGCGGGGACCGCGTGCCGATGCCGAACCCGCTCGTCGTGATCGCGCCGGCCTAGCATCCGCCGGCCTCCCGAGCGAGCGTCGGCCTGCGCGACCTGAGCGACGCGCGCTTCATCCTGCGCGAGCCCGGGTCCGGGACGCGGGTGGCGACCAGTGCGCACTTCCGCGCGGCCGGCTTCGCGCCGAACCTGCGGCTCGAGCTCGGCAGCAACGAGGCGATCAAGGAGGCGGTGGCCGGCAACCTGGGCGTCGCCGCCGTCTCGGTGCACGCGCGTGAAGGCCGTCGCGCGACACCGGGGTCGGATTTTCCTCCGACCCCGGTTTGCGCAGTCAGCGCCGGCGGCTCTCGGCCGCGAGGCGCGCCGCATCCGGCACGACGATCGTCCGTCCTTCGACGCGGACGAGGCCGCGCCGCGCGAAGTCGGCGAGCAGGCGCGAGAAGGTCTCCGGGGCGAGGTTGAGCTGCGAGGCGATCGCGGCCTTCGGCGCGGGCAGCTTCACGACCACCTCGCTGCGCGCGCCCTCGTGGCCGCGCAGCAGGTAGGCGGCGAGACGGGCGCTGCCGCCGCCGGTCGCGTGGCGCTCGAGCTCGCCGACGAGCGCCTCGATCCGCTTCGAGAGCCCGGCGATCATGCGGCGCGCGAAGCGCGGGTTGCGGTCGATCTCGGCGAACACGACCTCCGCGGGGAGGTGCAGCACGAGCGCGTCGGTCGCGGCCTTCGCGTCGACGACCGCCGGCCGCTCGAGGAACATCACCGGCTCGCCGAAGCTCTGGCCGGCGCGGACGACGCCGGTGAGCCGCGCGCCGCGGGCGGGCGTCGTCGCGACCAGGTTGATCTCGCCGAACACGACGACGTACATGCCGGTCGCGCGGTCGCCCTTGCGGAACAGGCGCTCGCCGCGCTTGAGCGGCCGGCGCGTCGCGCCCGCCGCGAGACGGTCGAGCGACGCGGCGTCGAGCTCCCGGAACAGCGGGACGCCGGCGAGGAAGACCTGCGGCGCGATCGGCTTCCGGGGCATCCGGCGCTCAGCCCGTCATCGTCACGAGCGCGGGATCGTCGGCGTGCTCGACGAGGATCCGGCGGACCCACTCCTGCCAGGCGCGGGCGAAGGCGCGGCGCGCCTCATCGTCGGCCGACGGTTCGAGCGCCGCCTGCATCAGCGTCCTCAAGTCGGACGGCCGCTCGACGATCCCGGAGTGACAGGCGACCTCGACCGAGGCGCCGGTGTCGGTGCGCGTGAAGCGCAGGTCGCCTTCGATCGCGGCGCCGTACGAGATCAGGTTTCGCCGCGAGTGGCGCCCGGCGAGCCCCTTGAAGCCGCCGTCGCCCGCCGCGCCGGTGACGAACCCGGCCACGCTGCCGATCACGCCCGCGACGCCTTCGTCCTGCTGCTCTCGCACCTCGACGCGTATCGAGCCGCGCCGAGGCCGTTCGTCGCCGTAGAGCCGGCGCAGTGCCCTGGCGGTCATCAGCCAGGCCCCGGCGACGGTGGGACACGAGTGGCCGGCGAGGCGCACCGCGTCGGCATAGCGGTACTCGACGACGCCGTCCTCCGCCGCGCCGAGCGTCTCGGCGAGCGGGTCGTGCATCACGACGGGAGGGACCGTGTCGAAAAAGGCGGGAGCCTGCATGGAACGTCTCCGGGCGGAACGGGGGCGCGGCCTCTTCGGGTGACGCGTCATGGTGCGCCGGGCCGGGCGCCCGATCCACGACTTCCGTCAAGGCCGCGTGAATCCCCCTCCGGAACGTGGACGGATCCACGATCCGGAGGGGGCGGGGCGGCCGGTCAGTGGCCGGTCGCGATCGGCTTGAAGCCGGGGTGGTCGAAATAGCGGCCGTAGTTGTTGAGGGCCGTGACCGTGACGCCGAACCCCTGCAGCGGCTTGGCCTTCGGTTCCTTGCCCGCCATCACGTCGGCGCCGTGCACGAGATCGGCGATCACGAGGTGCAGCATCGCGTCCGCTTCGGGCGGGAGCTTGCAGTTCGCCACGATCGAAGCGATCTCGGTCTCGACGCCGGAGGCGATCTCCTTGTACTGGGCCGGCGTGATCCTGCCCGCGTGCGCGGCGTCGATCTTCGGCTCGACGAGCGCGCGGATCTTCGCCATGCCGTCGCGCAGCGGCGCGTCGGTCGACCACTTCTTCCCGTGGTCGAGCGCGAGCTTCGCCGGGGCGGCGGCGTGCCCGTGGTCGTGGGCGGGGGGCTGCGCAGGCGTCTGCGCCCAGGCGGTCGCGGCGAGCGCGATCGACAGCGCGGCGGCGGCGAGCTTCGTTGCACGGAGGGCGTTCATGTCGGTCTCCCAAGGGGTGGCGGCCGGGATTGGCCGTCCTGCCGCGTTGGGCCCCTCCCCGGGCGCGGGGTTCGATCCGCGTTCCGGAGGCTTGAGAACCGTCAAGAAATCGAAGGGTCAACCGCGGCCCGCCGGCGCCCGCCGGGACACCGCCGTCTCCGCGTAGAGCACGCCTCCTTTGACCATCGCGTCGACCGCCGCGTCCGGATAGCCGAGCTCCCTCGCGATCTCGCGGTTGTGCTGGCCGAGCAGCGGCGCGGGCAGGGTCGGCGTCGTGTCGCACGCCGAGAACCGGAACGGCAGGTTGGCGAGCCGCACCTTGCCGAGCACCGGGTGGTCCTGCTCGATCACCATGTTGCGCGCGGCGATCTGCGGGTCGGCGAGCACGTCGGCGATCGTCTGCACCTTCGCGCAGGGCACGTCGACCGCGTCGAGCTCGGCGAGGCACTCGCCGACGGTCCTGGCGCCGGTCCAGGCTCGCACGCGCGGCAGGATCTCGAGCCGGTGGTCGTTGCGGCCCTGCGCGTCGTGGAACCGCGTGTCGGAGGCGAACGCCTCGCCGCCGACCAGGCGCGCGAAGCGCTTCCACGCCTCGTCGACCTGCGCGGCGATCACGAGGTGGCCGTCCTTCGCGGTGAAAACGCCGTAGAGCGTCGAGTGCGGCAGGTCGTGCCCGGTCTGCTCGGGAATCTCCCGGCCGCCGGAGAGCGTGTAGCACTGCACCGCGTACTCGTGCATCGAGACGAGGCAGTCGTAGAGCGCGAGGTCGATGTGCTGGCCGCGGCCCGACTTCACGCGGCCGAGCAGCGCCGCGCAGATCGCCGCGACGCCGTGGACGCCCGTGTACATGTCGCCGAGCGCGATGCGCAACAGCGGCGGCGCCTCGCCGGGCGAGCCCACCATCGCCATGATCCCGCTCTTCGCCTCGGCGATGAGGCCGAAGCCCGCGCGGTGCGAGTCCGGGCCGGTGTGCCCGTACGCGGACACCGAGCAGTAGACGAGGCCGGGATTGCGCTTCGAGAGCTCGGCGTAGCCCAGTCCCAGCCGGTCGAGCGCGCCGGGCCGGTAGTTCTCGACGAACACGTCGGCCGCGTCGGTGAGCCTGCGGAGGAGCTCGAGGCCGCGCGGATCCTTGAGGTTCACGCACAGGCCGCGCTTGCCCATGTTCTGCTGCATGAAGTAGCCGCTCTGCCCGTCGACGAAGTACGGGTGCTGGCGGCCGGCGTCGCCGGTCGTCGGGCGCTCGACCTTGATCACGTCGGCGCCGAGCGCCGCGAGGCAGCGCGACAGGTAGGGGCCGGCGAGGAAGTGGCTGTAGTCGACGACGCGGATGCCCGCGAGGGGTAGGGGCTGGGCGTTCATCGGGGGTCGGGGAGTCGGGAGTCGCGGGGTGCGCCGGCCCGCCTCAGCGGAATGGGAAGGTTCGTCATCGATCGGCGGAACGGGCAGGAGCGTGCGCGAGGCCGTGCTCGAGACCCTTGATGCACGCGACGAGCGTGTCGTTGACCGGCGTGGGCACGCCGCGGCGGCGCCCCTCGCGCGCGATCGCGCCGTTGATGTAGTCGATCTCGGTGACCGAGCCGCGCTCGAGGCTCTGCAGGATCGACGCCTTGAAGTCGAACGGGAGCCCCTTGCCCGCGGCGAGCCAGGGCGCCCGAGGGTCGTCGTACGAGATCGCGATGCCGGCGGCGCGGGCGACCGCCATGCCCTCGCTCACCGCGGCGATCGCGGCCGCCTCGACCTCGGGCACCGCGTAGAGCCGGCCGTACGGCAGCCTCGTGATGCCCGCGAGCGCGCCCGTCGCCGCGTTGACGAGCAGCTTGTCCCAGATCGTGCCCAGGATGTTGTCCGACACGATCGTCTCGAGCCCCGCGCGGTCGAGCTCCGCGGCCACCGCCCGCACGCGATCGGTGATGCGGCCGTCGAGCTCGCCGACGATCGTGCGCTTGCCGCGCGACCCGGCGAGGACGAGGCCGGGCGCGAGGATCTGGCCGCCGACGTAGGTCCGGCCCGCGAGCAGCCGCTCGCGCCCGACGACCTCGCCCAGCACCTCCTCGTGCCCGAGGCCGTTCTGCAGCGACATCACGATCGTTCGCTCGCCGATCGCGGGCGCGGCCGCCTCGATTGCGCGCCGCGTGTCGAACGACTTGACGAGCACGATGACGAGGTCGACCGGCGACATGCCGGCGCAATCGACGGACGCGGCGACGCGCACCGTACGCTCGCCGTCGTCGTTGCGCACGCGCAGGCCGTGCGCGTTGATCGCGTCGACGTGGGCGCGATTGCGGTTGACGAGCCGAACGTCCGAGCCGGCCTCGGCGAGCGCGGCGCCCATCGCGCTGCCCAGCGATCCGGCCCCCAGCACGCAGATCCTCAAGCCGATCCTCCCCGTTCGCACCGCCCGGCGGCGCCGGGACGCGGCGGACGCCGCGGCGCCCGCGCCCCGTATTGTCCACGCAATCCGGGATTCGCGGCCGCGACGACGGCGCCGCGGGGATGCGGCATCGGGGTCCGGGCGGGTATGCTTCGCTTCGCGATCGTCTCCTCCCGTTCCCCGCCATGCCCGCGAAGACCAAGCCCAACCTGCTCGTGATCGTGATCGACGACCTGCGCTACGACGAGTTCGGCGCCGGCGGCCACCCCTACATGAAGACGCCCAACGTCGACCGGCTCGCGCGCGAGGGCGCGACGTTCGAGCGGGCGTTCCACACGACGCCGATCTGCTCGCCGAACCGCGCGTCGATCATGACCGGGCAGTACGCCAGCCGGCACGGGATCATCGACAACGTCGCGCGCGACGCGATGAGCCACCGGCTGCCGAACTTCCACCTCGAGCTGCAGCGGCTGGGGTATGAGACCGCGCACATCGGCAAGTGGCACATGGGGAACGACGGGAGCCCGCGGCCGGGCTACGACTACTGGGTGAGCTACGACGGCCACGGCAAGCTCATGGACCCGACGCTCAACCACGACGGGCTCCACGTCCATCACACGGGCTACGTCACCGACATCATGAACCGGCTCGCGGTCGAGTACCTCGAGCGCAAGCGGACGAAGCCGTTCTCGCTGTTCTTCGCGCACAAGGCGGTCCACCCGGACGCCGAGCAGGCGGCCGACGGCACGCTGAAGATCGCGGCGCAGGGCGGCTACGTCGTCGCGGACCGGCACAAGGACCTCTACCGCGGCGCGGTGTTCCCGAAGAAGCCGAACATGACGACGGCCGAGGAGGTCGTGCGGCACAAGCCCGCGTGGGCCGAGTGCTTCGCGATGAGGTCGGGCGAGACCGCGCGCCTGATCCTCGACGCGCTCAAGTCGGGCTCGCAGGAGGAGATCCGCGCGCGCGCGCAGATGATGGCGGCGGTCGACGAGGGGATGGGCGCGATCTTCGAGACGCTCGAGCGGCAGGGCGAGCTCGACAACACGTTCGTCGTGTTCCTGAGCGACAACGGCTTCTTCTTCGGCGAGCACGCGCTCGGGCCCGAGCGGCGCTTCGCCTACGAGGAGGGAATCCGCTCGCCGTTCCTGGTGCGCTATCCGCGCAGGGTGAAGGCGGGCACGCGCCTCTCGGACCTGGTGATCTGCCAGGACATCGCGCCGACCCTGATCGAACTCGCGGGCGGGAAGCCGGGAACGCACATCCAGGGGCGGTCGCTGCTGCCGCTGTTCGCGCGGGGCACGAAGCCCGCGCGCAAGGGCAGCCGGGCGGGCTGGCGCAAGTCGTTCCTGATCGAGTACTGGGCCGAGCAGGCGATGCCCTGGCTCGTCGGCATGACCTACAAGGCGGTGCGCACCGACCGGTGGAAGTACATCCACTGGGTCAACCGCGCGCGCGACGGCGAGCTCGACGAGCTCTACGACCTCGACGCCGATCCCTACGAGCTCGAGAACCTCAACCGCAGCCGCGCGGCCGCGCCGCAGCGCGAGCGGCTGCGCAGGGAGCTCCGCAAGCTGGTCGCCGACGCGGCAGGGCTGTGACCCTCGCGGCGCCGGGCCGGCGCCGCGCGAACCGGGGTCGGATTCGAATCTGACCCCGGTGGAAGACTCCGTCAGTTTGCCGTCGCGCCGGCCGCCTTCACGATCGGCACCCACTTGACGAGGTCGTCGGCGACGAGCTTCCCGAACGCGGCCGGCGCCATCGGCGGCGCGAGGTCGAAGCCCTGCGGGCCGAGCTTGTCCTTCGCCTCCTGCGACGCGAAGATCCGGTTGAACTCGCCGTTGAGCTTCGCCACGATCTCGGGCGGCGTTCCGGCGGGCGCCACGAACCCGAACCAGGTGTTGACCTCGTAGCCCTTGATGCCCTGCTCGTCGAGCGTGGGCACGTCGGGCAGGAGCGGCGAACGCTTGAGGCTGGTGACGCCGAGCGGCCTCACCTGGCCCGCCTTGATCTGGCCGATTACCGTGGGCGTGTTGAAGAAGCCCATCGCCACCTCGCCCGCCATCACCGCCTGGACGCCCTGCGGCGCACCCTTGTACGGGACGTGCACGAGCTGCGTGCCGGTCACCTGGCCGAACAGCACGCCGGACAGGTGGTGGCTCGTGCCCGCGCCGCCGGACGAGTAGGTGAGCTCGCCGGGCTTCGCCTTCGCCATCGCGACGACGTCCAGCGGCTTCATCGCCGTGGAGGACGGCGGCACGATCATCACGTTCGACACGCCGCCGACGAATGCCACCGGCGCGAAGTCCCTGATCGAGTCGTAGCCCGGCTTCGCGTAGATCGCCTGGTTGAACACGAGCGTGCCCTGCGACGCGAACGCGATCGTGTAGCCGTCCGGCGCGGAGCGCGCGAGCTCGGCCATCGCGATCGTGCCGCCCGCGCCCGGCTTGTTCTCGATGACGACCGGCTGGCCGATCGCCTTCGCGAGCTCCTGGCCGGCGTAGCGCGAGACGATGTCGGCCGTGCTGCCCGCGGCGAGCGGAACCAGCAGCCTGATCGGCTTCGTCGGATAGCCCTGCGCGGCGGCGGCAGCGGCGGCGAGCGAGCAGAGGATCGCGGCCGCGGCGCGGAGCGCGCGGGCGCCATGGGAAGCGTTACGGGTCATCGGGCCTCCGGAGGGATCGCGAGCCGATCATACTGGCGGGGCTGGAGCCTGCAAAGGCGGCCGCCTTTGGGCACCGGCGCCGCGCCGGCCCGGCGAGCATCGCCCGACCCGTACAATGGGGGCGGCGCGGCCGGCCGTCCGCGATGATGCGCATCAAGTCCGGGCGGCCGCCGTTGGCGCACACTTTGAGGCATTTTTCCGCCCGCGAGGCCGCTCATGGCGTTCATGATGGTGCTGCTGGTGTTCCTGCTCGGCGTGACCGTGTGGGCCTACTTCCACACGAACCCGAAGGGCGTGCCCGCCCGCCCGCTCGCGATCTACAACGCGATCGTGTTCCTCGTCGCGGTTCCCGCGGGCGTCGTCGTGGGCATGGCGCTCTACGCCGACGCGGTCGTCACGAAGGGCGGCCACGCCGGCATGCCGATGTACCTGTCGATCATGGCCGGCGGCACGATCTTCCTCGTCGTGATGGCGCTGGGCGGGATGGCGCGCAACTTCTTCGTGTTCCCGGAGGCGAAGCGCGGTGCCGGGCACACGAAGCCGCCGCCGTACTACTCGCACTACGGCTGACGCGCACGACGGCTCCGCCCCGCCCGGGGCGGTTCCCGCCGTCGCCAGGATCGCAGGCGCCCGGGCCGGGCGCCTGCGCGCGTTCGAGCTAGCGGACCGGCCGCGCGCGACGACGCGCGAGCCATGCGCCGGTGAGCGCGAGCAGCGCCGCCAATCCGATCAGGGCCTGTTCCGATGCCGTCGGGACGGGGGCGGCCTTCTCCAGCGAGACGATCGACCACGTCAGCGAACCCGGGCCGCCGGCGGGGCACTGGACGTCGACTTCGTAGCCGATCCCGACCGGATTGCCATTGAGCGCCGGGAAGACGTCGAAGTGCAACGTGTAGGGAAGGGACACGGCAGGAAATCCAAGGTTGAACGTCGAGATCGGGTAGCTCCCGGACGGTGGGTTGATCGTGTCGAAACCCACCATGCTCACCGGGCCGCCGTTGAACGAGACGCGCATGATCGTGTTGTCCGACGCTGCCGGCAGGTCGTGGTACATCGTCCCCGGCGTATTCACCGATATCCCGGTCGTCGTGCAGGTGACCGGCCCGATGGACGACGGCACGGGGGTGATGAAGTACGCCGCCGCGGCGATCGCGGGCGCGCAGGTGAGCCCTGCGCACAGCGCAAGGCTCGCGAAGGTGCGGTAGAGCATGACGGGATCCCCTGTCCGTTGCAGTTTCGGCGCGCGGTGCCGGGCCGGCAATGCCCCTATGCACCGCATGGTGATGATATCAGCTGGCCGGCTCAACCGTCTGGGCGTCGGCGCGGCGCCCGGCTGCCGACAGGCGATGTTGCGAGGCCGCAACAGCCGGGGGCTCCGCGTTGTGGCTGAAATGGGCGGTGGCGACATCCTCGGCGCGCCTCGGCGGGCGACGCGCGGCTCCGGTATTCTCGCGGCGCGCCTGCCTTGCGAGCTCCATGCTCCGTCCCGACACCTTCGAACCCGTCGCCGCGCTCCGCGGCGCGATGCTCTCATGGGCCGGCGACCCGTTCGTCGTCGGCGCGAAGCGCGCACGACGCTACGACGCCGACGCGATCGTGGCGATGGCGGGCGGCCGGATCGTCGCGGCGGGTCCGGCGGGGCGTGTCGCGCGCACGCTGCCGCGCGGCATGAAGGTGGACCGGCTGCCGCGCGACACGCTGATGATGCCGGGGTTCGTCGACTGCCACGTCCACTATCCGCAGCTGCCGGTGATCGGCAGCTACGGCGCGAAGCTCCTCGACTGGCTCGAGCGCTACACGTTTCCCGCCGAGGCGGCGTTCGCCGACGTGCGCGTCGCGCGGCGCGTCGCGCGCGACTACCTCGACGAGAACCTGCGCCAGGGCATCACGTCCGCGGCGGTGTTCTGCACCGTGCACCCGGCGTCCGTCGACGCGCTGATGGCCGAGGCGGCGAGGCGGTCGCTGCGCCTGATCGCCGGCAAGGTGCTGATGGACCGCAACGCGCCGCGCGAGCTCCGTGACACCGCGCAGCGCGGCTACGACGAGTCGAAGGCGCTGATCGCGCGCTGGCACGGCCGCGGGCGGCTCGGCTACGCGATCACGCCTCGGTTCGTCGTCACGTCGACGCCCGCGCAGCTCGAGGCCGCGGGCGCGCTGTGGCGCGAGCACCCGGACTGCTGGGTGCAGTCGCACGTCTCCGAGAACGCCGACGAGATCGCGTGGGTGCGCAGGCTCTTCCCGCGCGATCGCGATTACGTGGGCGTCTACGAGCGCTACGGCCTCCTCGGGCGGCGCGCGATCTACGGCCACGGCCTCCATCTCGCGGAGCGCGAGTGGCGCGCGCTCGCTTCGTCGGGCACCGCGCTGGCGCACTGCCCGACGTCGAACCTGTTCCTCGGCAGCGGCCTCTTCCGCTGGGACCGCGCGACGAAGCCCGGGCGCCGCGTCGAGGTCGGCCTCGCGACGGACGTCGGCGGCGGCACGACGCTCTCGTTCCTGCGCACGATGGGCGAGGCCTACAAGGTCGCGCACCTGGCCGGGACCTCGATGCCGGCGGCGCACGCGTTCTGGCTCGCGACGCAGGGCGGCGCGCGCGCGCTCGACCTCGACGGCAAGGTCGGCAACCTCGCGCCCGGGTACGAAGCCGACCTCGTCGTGCTGGACCTCGCGTCGACGCCGCTGATCGCGCAACGCATCCGGCACGCGGGCGACATCGACGAGGCGCTGTTCGTCCAGATGACGCTGGGGGACGACCGGGCGGTGCTCCAGACCTGGATCGCGGGCCGGAAGGTCCACGACCGGGACGCCACGCCCGGACGCGCGTCGTAACGTCCCGATACAATTCGGCGCGAATCTTCGGTAGACGCCGGACGCCGAGCGGGCGTTGAATGCGCGTGTCCGGCCCGGGGCGGGCGGGACGATGCGTAGCGGAGGAGGGCCATGACGAATCCGGGCAGACTTGCCGCACTGGCGCTCGTGCTGTCGCTCGCGGTCGCGGGCGCCGCGCAGGCCGAGGGCGGCCACGCGCAGGGCCACAAGGCGAAGAAGGGCAAGGCGGCGCCGCAGGGGGCCACGACCGTGCACCGGTCGAAGGGCGCCGACGGCGTCACCGACCGGACGGTGACGGGACCGAAGGGCAAGACGCAGACGATCGACCGCTCGCGCGGCGCGGACGGCGCGGTCGACTCGACGATCACCGGGCGCAAGGGCGGGACCACGACCGTCGATCGCAGCAAGGGCGCGGACGGCTTGACCGACCGCGTCGTGACCGGCCCGGGCGGCAAGACGCAGACGATCGACAGTACGCGGGGTGCGGACGGCGCGATCGATTCGACGATCACCGGCCGCAACGGCGGCACGTCGACGGTCGATCGCAGCAAGGGCGCCGACGGTCTCACCGACCGCGTGGTGACCGGCCCGGGCGGCAAGACGCAGACGATCGACCGCACGCGCGGCGCCGACGGTGTCGTCGATTCGACGATCACGGGACGCAACGGCGGCACCACAACCGTCGACCGCGCGCGCAACCCCGACGGCACGATCGACTCGGCGATCACGCGCAAGGCGCCCTGACCGGCGACGCCACCGGGGCGCGCGGGCCGGGTCCGCGCGTCGTCGCATTCCGGGGCGCCGCGGAACCGGAGTAACATCGGGGTGATCGCAGGGTGCGGGGAGGGCGCGCCCGGCGCTACACCCGCGATGAATCCTGCCGCCGACGCCTCCACCGCAACGACGCCGGGCCACCGTTGGCTTCGGCGCATCGCGATCGCGGCCGGTGCGCTCGCCGCGATCGTCGCGCTCGCCTGGATCGTCGTCCCGCCGGTCGTCCGCTCCCAGCTCGAGAGCCGCCTCACCGAGGCGCTCGGACGCAAGACCACGGTCGAGGCGGTCGCGTTCGATCCGTTTCGGCTGCGCGTGACCGTGCGCAAGCTAGCGATCGCCGACGGCGACCGCCCGCGGCCGCTGCTCGCGTTCGACGAGCTCGTCGCGGACCTCTCGTCCGCGTCGGTCTGGCGCTGGGCGCCGGTGCTCGACGCGCTGAAGGTCGTGCGCCCGGCGGTCTCGCTCGCGCGCGACCGCGACGGCCGCTACAACGTGCAGGACCTCGTCGATCGCGCGCGCGCCGCGCCCGAAGGCCCGCCGCCGCAGTTCTCGCTCAACAACATCGAGGTCGAGGATGGATCGGTCGTCTTCGAGGACGGCGTCGTCGGCCGGACCGGCCGCCTCGAGGCGCTCGACGTCGGCATCCCGTTCGTCTCGTCGCTCCCCTACCAGACCGACATCCGGGTTGCGCCGCGGCTGAGCGGCACGGTGAACGGCTCCCGCTTCGCGCTCTCCGGCACCGCCACGCCGTTCGCCGAGCACCGCGAGGCCACGCTCGACGTCGACCTCGACGCGCTGCCGCTGCGCGAGTACGTCGCCTACCTGCCGTCGAAGCCGCGCTTCGACCTCGCCGGCGGCGCGCTCACGACGCGCCTCAAGATCGTGTTCGTCGACGGCGGCCCCGGCGGGCGGCGGCTGGAGCTGCGCGGCGACGCCCGTGTCGACGGCTTCACGGTCAAGCGGCGCGACGGCTCGCCGCTCGTGGCGGCCGACCGCATCGCGCTCGGGCTCGACCGCGTCGACGTGTTCGGGCGCGACATCCGGATCGCATCGCTCGCGATCGACGCGCCCGCGGTCGACTTGAGGCGTCGCGCCGACGGCGCGTTCGAGCTCGCGCAGCCGCTGCTCGAGCCCGCGCCGCGGACGGGCGCCGGCGCGAAGCCCGGCCCGGCCTCCCCCGAGAAGCCCTGGACGGCGACGATCGCGAAGGCGTCGATCGCGAAAGGAACGATCGCGCTCGTCGACGAGGGATCGACGTTCCGCTCGACGCTCTCGGACGTGACCGCCGAGGCCGCGAACCTCTCGACGAAGGCGGGCGAGAAGGCGCACGTGACGCTCGCCTTCGTCTCGTCGGACCGGATCGCGTCGTTCAAGGGCGAGGCGGACGTCGAGCCGACCGTCCCCGCGGCGTCCGGCCGCTTCGAGCTCGCGAAGTTCTCGCTCGCGCTGCTGTTCCCCTTCTACAAGGACGCGCTCGCGGTCGACGTGCTGAAGGGCTCGCTCGACCTCGCCGGCCGGTTCGCGCTCGGCGCGGACGGCGGGTTCGCGGTCTCGGAGGGCGTCGCGTCGGTCGCGGATCTCCGGCTCGCGCTGCCCGGCAGCCGGAATCCGCTCTGGCAGGCGCCCGCGCTCGCGGCCGGCGGCATCGAGGTCGACGCGAAGGCGCGCAAGGTGACGGTCGGCGAGCTCCAGGGACGCGACGTGCGGCTGCGCGTGGTGCGCGAGCGCGACGGGACGCTCGAGCTCGCGCGGATCGTGAAGGCGCCGCCGCCCGGCGCGGCCGTGGCCGACACCGGAACATGGTCGTTGCTGGCGAAGCGCATCGCCTTCGAGCGCAGCGCGATCGACGTCGAGGACCGCGTGCCCGATCCGCCGGTCAAGCTGGCGTTCGCCAACCTGTCGGCGACCGTCAGCGACTGGTCGAACGCGCCGGGCGCGAAGTCGGGATTGACGCTGCGCACGCAGGTCGGCGAGCGCGGCCGCCTCGCGTTCGCCGGCCCGTTCGCCGCCAGCCCGTTCTCGCTCGACGGAAGGCTGGAGGCCTCCGGGCTCGCGCTGACGGCGATCCGGCCGTACGTCGAGCCGCGCGTCAACGTCGTGCTCACCGGCGGGTCGCTCGCGGCGAAGGGGAATCTCGCGGTGGCGGTGCCCGCAAACGCGCCGGTGCGCGCGACCTGGAAGGGCGACGCGACGGTCACCGACTTCGCGTCGCTCGACAAGCCGACCTCGTCCGACCTCGCGCGCTGGCAGCGGCTCTCGCTCGACGGGATGGACGTCGCGACCGAGCCGTTCCGCTTCGCGGTCGGCCGGATCGGGCTCGAGGACTTCTACGCGCGCCTGATCGTCTACCAGGACGGGACGCTCAATCTCGCCCGGCTGCTCACGCCCGGCGCCGAGCCCGAGCCCGCGCCCGACGCGAAGCCCGCCCCGCCGCCGGAGTCTCCGCCGCAGGAGCGCGCGCCGCTCCCGTTCACGATCGGCAAGGTCGAGCTCGCGCGCGGCAACGTGGCGTTCTCCGACTTCTTCGTCAAGCCCAACTACTCGGTCAACCTGACCGACGTGGCGGGCACGGTGACGACGATGAGCGCCGAGCAGGCGGGCGACGTCGCGCTCGCGGCGCGCGTCGACCGCACCGCGCCGGTCGAGGTGCAGGGCCGCGTCCACCCGTTCGCGAAGGAGCTCTCGCTCGACCTCGCGGCGAAGGCGACCGACGTCGACCTGCCGCCGCTCACGCCCTACTCGGTCAAGTACGCGGGCTACGGGATCGAGAAGGGCAAGCTCACGTTCGACGTGCGCTACCAGGTCGACAACCGCAAGCTGTCGGCCGAGAACCGGCTCGTGCTCGACCAGCTCACTTTCAACCCGCAGCGCGTCGAGAGCCCGACGGCGACGAAGCTGCCGGTGCTGCTCGCGGTCGCGCTGCTCAAGGACTCGCGCGGCGTCATCGACATCCGGCTGCCGATCTCCGGGTCGCTCGACGACCCGCACTTCTCGGTCGGCGGGCTCATCGTCCGCGTGATCGTCAACCTGATCACCAAGGCGGTGACCGCGCCGTTCGCGCTGCTCGCCGCCGTGTTCGGCGGCGGCGAGGAGCTCTCGACGATCCCGTTCGCGTACGGCAGCGCGGCGATCGCGGCGGACGCGCAGAAGCGCGTCGACACGCTGGGCAAGGCGCTCGCCGACCGGCCGGGATTGAAGCTCGACATCGGCGGGCGCGCCGACCCGTCGGCCGACCGCGAGGCGCTGCGCCACGCGGCGGTCGAGGCCGCGATCAAGCGCGAGAAGATGAAGTCGCTCGCCTCGGCCGGGAACGCGCCCGCGTCGATCGACGACCTGACGATCGCCGCCGACGAGCGCACGCGCTGGCTCACGGCAGCCTACCGCGCGTCGTCGATCAAGGACCGTCCGCGCAACGTGATCGGGATGCTCAAGGACGTGCCGCCCGCCGAGATGGAGGCGATGCTCTACGCGGACGCGAAGGTCGGCGACGACGCGCTCGTCCTGCTCGCGAACGCGCGCGCGCAGGCGGTCAAGGACGCGCTGGCGGCGAAGGGGATCGCGGGCGATCGCCTGTTCCTCACGGCCCCGAAGGTGGGGGGGGCGGCCGGGGCGGCGGCGTCGCCGGCGCCGGCGGCCGAAGGAACGCCGGGCGCAGCGCCCACGCCTGCGACCGGCGCGCGCGTCGATCTCGCGCTGCGCTGACGCGCCGGGCCGTCGATCTCGCGAGGCAAGGATCGAGGGCCTCGACGCGGGCGTTCACGCGCGAGGACGGGTCCGCGGACGCGCTGCGCCGCGTCCTGCTCCCGAGCTGCCGAGCCCGCGGGGGCGGGTGAGGCCCGCCGCTCGTTGACGGCACGAATGCGAATCATTACGATACGCGCGAACCCGTAGGGTTCAGTCTTACAACCAGGGGCGGCGTCGGGGACCGCCGATCGTCTCCCGGCACCGGCAGACCGCATGAGCATCGACATCCTTCGCGTGCCCGGTTCGTCCTGGTCGGAAGACCGGGGCGCGGACGTCGCCGCACGCTGCGAGTCGGTGCTCGAGCACGGCGGCCTCGTCGTGCTGCCCGAGCTCGCGTTCCGGCTCGAGGCCGGCGAGGAGCGCTTCCTCGACGCGCGATGGCTCTCGGGGCGGCGCAAGAACGTCAGCCTCGACGCCGCGAGCGTGCGCGGGTCGTCCGCGCGAGGCGGCGACCGCGAGGCGCTGCGCGTGATGATCGCCCGCTTCGCCGCGGGTGCCCGATCGCTCGTCCTGCACCTGCTGCCGGACTACGCGCCGTACGTGCGCGAAGCGCGGACGAGCTTCCGGCCGGCGCCGGTCGAGGGGCGGGCGCAGTCGCCGCGTCACGACGACCGGCGGCTGCACGTGGACGCGTTTCCGTCGCGGCCCAACCGCGGCGAGCGCATCCTGCGCGTGTTCTGCAACGTGAACCCGGCCGGGCAGGATCGCGTATGGAAGGTCGGCGAGCCGTTCGAGGCGGTCGCCTCGCGCTACCTGCCCTCGATCCGCCGCATGTGGCCGGGCGAGGCCGCGCTGCTCGCGGCGCTGCGCGTCACGCGCTCGCGGCGCAGCCCCTACGACCACGCGATGCTCGCGCTGCACGACCGCGCCAAGCTCGACGCGGCCTACCAGCGCGAGTCGCCGCAGGACGAGATCCGGTTCGCGCCCGGGACGACGTGGCTCTGCTTCTCCGACCAGGTGATGCACGCTGTCGCCTCGGGCCAGCACATGATGGAGCAGACGCTGCACCTGCCGCTCGCCGCGATGCGCCATCCCGACGCGTCGCCGCTGGCCACGCTCGAGCGCCTGGCCGGGCGGCCGATGCACTGACGCGGCGAAGCGCCGGCGTTGTGCCGGCGCCCCCCGTGTCCCACAATGAACGCATGTTCGGCGGCGAGGGCGTGCGCATGCGCGGGATCCTGATCGTGCTGGCGGTGGCGGCGGCCTCGGCCGGCGCGCCGTCGCTCGCGGCGACGCCGGCCCAGGAGCGGGCGTTCGTCGACACCTACCGCAAGGCGTTCGAGGCGAAGGACGCCGCGACGCTGCACTCGCTCCTCTACACGAAGGGCGCCGACCCGAAGGCGCTCGGTTTCTACCGGATGATGACGACGGTCGGCATGGGCGCGAAGGTCGCGTCGATCGCGCTGGTCGACCTGACGCCCGAGGATCGCGCGCGGGCGAACCGCGCGATGCCCGGCGTCGACGGGAAGATGCTGAGACTCTCGCTCGAGCCGGTGAAGAAGCTCGTGATCCGCGTCGAGACGAAGACCGCCGACGCCACGTCGACCGGCACGAACGAGGTGTTCGTCGGCGAGCACGACGGGAAGCTGTGGATCCCGGTGCCCGCGCCGGTCCCTTGAGCCCGGTGTCAGGCACGGTGTCCGACACCGGCATCGAAGCACCATGAGCGCGTCTTCGTCGCTCCTGCCCGAGCACGAGGGCCTGCGCCGCGCGATCGCGTGGCTCGTCGAGCAGGGCCGCTGGACGCCCGAGCTCGTCGACGAGGCGGGCCGGCGCTTCGACCTGTCGCCCGCCGACGAGGACTTCCTGCTGCGCGAGGCCGAGCGGATCTCGCGCGATTCGCGCCTGCGACCGCCCGGACGCTGAGCCCGCTCAGCGCTTCGCGAGGATCTCGCGGCGCACGAGCTCGATGTGCTCGCGCAGCGTGAACATCTCGCTCGCGAACGCGGCGGGCGTGCGCGCCTGCCCCACCGCGCGCGACAGGTCGTCGATCCGCTCGAGCCACGCGCGGACCGGCGGCTCGCCCTGCCGGATCGCGAGGTCGCGCTCGAGCAGCGCGAGCTGCCCGTACCAGCGGACGAGGCGGGTCCGCCATCGCCAGCGCACCATGCGCGGCAGCAGGTTGACGAGCGGGACGATCAGGACGGCGAGCGGGATCAGCAGGACGATCAGCCGCTCGACGAGCGCTGCCGCCCAGAACGGCAGGATCCGGTAGAGGTAGCTCGGCCCGAAGCGCCGGTGCTGGTCGGCGAGCGACGACACCGGAATGTCGACGCGGGCCGTGCCGGGGAACTCGCCGGCGTCCTCGAACACGCCCTGGTGCCCGTGGATCTCCCGCGCGGCGTCGATCAGCAGGTTGACGAGCGCGGGGTGCACGTCGTCGCGCGCGACCAGCATCGCCTTGGTGCCGATCATCGACACGTCCTGCGCCGGAATGTCACGTTCGAAACTGATCGCCCCCGGCGGGAGCGTGTAGCGGTCGATGTGCGACCAGCGCCGCGAATACGCGTCGGCGCGTCCCAGGCTCATCAGCCGGAACGCGGGCTCGTGGAGCGCCTGCTGGATCATCGGCGAGTTCGCGCCTCCCAGCAGGAAGATCGCGTCGACCTCGCCGGCCTCGAGCTGCCGGATGGACTCCGAGCCCTCGGTCTCGAGCAGCGTGGAGTTCGCCGCGGTGATTCCGTTCGCGGAGAGGATCGGCTTCAGGAACGCGTTCGTGCCACCGCCCGCGATGCCGACCGCCAGGCGCTTGCCCTTGAACTGGTTGATCCGGGTGGGCGCCGCGTCCCCGCGGTAGAAGATGAACAGCGGCTCGACGTAGAGGCTCGCGAGCATGTCGAGGTGCTCGGCCTCGGGCAGCGACGCGATGCCGCCCTGCATGAAGGCGACATCGACGCCCGACTTCGGGTCGAGCAGCAGCCGGTAGTTCTCGGCGGCGCCCGAGGTCATCCGCTCGCGGACCTCGATGCCGTGCTCGGCGAGGAGCTCGACGTACTGTTGCGCGTAGCGGTGGAAGAGGCTTTCCTTCACGCCCGACGCGAGCACGACCGTGCGCGGCGGCAGCGGCTGGATCAGCAGGAAGGCGAACCAGGCGGCCGCGGCCGCCGCGACGACGGCGAAGAATGCGGTGCGTAGGCGGGGACGGAAGCGCATGCGGCGGGCGGGGCGGACGGGGCGACGGCCGCGCGCGGGAGCGGTCGCCGGCGGCGAATGGTAGCCGATCCGGCGCGCGAGGCGGGCGTGCTCCGGGAACGCCACGGGCGCCGGCTGCATGGCAGCGGGCGCCCTTCGGCGAGAACCGGGAACACCGGGGTCAGACCCCGATGAAACCGGGGTCAGACCCCAAGGATGAAACCGGGGTCAGACCCCAACGATGAAACCGGGGTCGGACCCCAAGGATGAAACCGGGGTCGGACCCCAAGGATGAAACCGGGGTCGGACCCCAAGGATGAAACCGGGGTCGGACCCCAAGGATGAAACCGGGGTCGGACCCCGAGGTCAGACGCGGCGCTTGTATTCGCCGGTGCGGGTGTCGACCTCGATCCGGTCGCCGGTGCTGACGAACAGCGGCACCGCGACCTCGAACCCGGTCGCGAGCTTCGCGGGCTTGGTCACCTTGCCCGACGTGTCGCCCTTCACCGCGGGCTCGGTGTAGGCGACCTCGCGCACGACGGTGTTGGGCAGCTCGACCGAGATCGCGCGGCCCTCGTAGAACGTGATCTCGCACTGGAGGCCGTCCTCGAGGTAGGCGAGCGCGTCGCCCATCGACTCCTTCTCGACTTCGTACTGGTTGAACTCGCCGTCCATGAACACGTACATCGGGTCGGCGAAGTACGAGTAGGTGACTTCCCGCTTGTCGAGCTGGATCGTCTCGAACTTCTCGTCCGCACGGTAGATCGTCTCCGTGCCGGTGCCCGACAGGAGGTTCTTGAGCTTCATCTTGACGACGGACGCGTTGCGGCCGGACTTCGAGAACTCGGCCTTCTGCACGACCATCGGGTCCTTGCCGACCATGATCACGTTGCCGGCCCGGACTTCCTGGGCGATCTTCATCGGTGTCTCCGGGGCGGAGCGCCCGGAGTGGGGCAGGCCGCCGAAAGGGGTGGGTTGGGGAAACCGGTAATTATAGCCGGGCGAGGGCAAACTCAACCAGCCCGCTCGCGAGATCGGGCCGGCCCGCCAACCGGTCGGACCAATCGCGGCCATGCGCGGCGAGCGCCGGGCGGGCGCGGTCGAATCCGGGCCAGGCGGCGGCCAGCGCCGGGCCGTCGCCGCGGTTCAACGCGTCGCTGAACCGCCGGAGGCTCGCCGCGGCGTCCGCGGGCGCCCGCACCAGGTAGCGGTCGAGGAACGCGGCCAGCTTGACCAGGTGGGCGCCGTCCGCCTGCGGGTAGGCGTGCCAGGCGAAGGGCATCGCCGCCCACTGCGCCCGCACGAAGGAGTCCTCCCCGCGAACGACGGCGAAGTCGCACGCCCAGAGCAGCCGGTCGAAATCGGCCTGCGGGACGAACGGAATCGACGCCAGCGTCAGCGCGCCCCGGGCGCAGGGCGCGCACGCGTGCGGGACGATGCCGCCGGTCCAGCGGTCGAGCGCGTCGACCGCGACCCCCTGCGGCACGAGCGCGAGGACCGGCGAGTCGCCTTCGGCCCAAGCGTCGAAGAGCGCCGGGAGCGCCGGCGTCGGATAACAGAACAGGAGCGCGACCGTGGCGCGGGCGGGGACCGCGACGCCGACCTCCGCCAGCGCGGCCGAACGAGAGGCGGGATCGCCCCGGAACGCGTCGCGCCGGGCGTCGAGGCCGGCTTCGCGCAGGAGGCCGCCCGTCGACGGCGTGAAGCCGGGGCACCAGTAGGTGCGTTGGAGGCCCGTCCGCGGCTCGGGCGACGCGCGACGGTGCGCGTCGTCCGCCCAGGCTTCGGCGGTCAGGTACTCGAGGACGATCCAGACGGGCGGGCGCGGCGCGCGGGCGAAGGCGTCGATCCAGCGATCCGGGAGCCCGCCGCCGAACGCGTCGACGACGACGTCGGCCGGCGTCCACGGCGTCTCGGCGGTCGGGCCGCGTCGAACGGCGACGCCGTCCAGGACCGAATCGTCGGCCCGCGGATCGAAACCGGGCGCCAGGCGCGCGAGCGGCGCGGGATCGTCGATCCACAGCGTCACGCGCTGGCCGTGCTCGGCGACGAGCTGACGGGCGAGGCGCAGGGCGACGCCCGCGTCGCCGTAGTTGTCGACGACGCGACAGACGATCTCCCAGTGGTGCGGTGCGCTCATCGACCGGTCTCGCCGTTGCCCGCATTATCGCCGCCGGACGCGTCCGGTCGCCGCCCGGGCGCGCGCGGCGCGTTGCGGCGTGGGAGCGGGCGCGCCGACGGCGTTGTGCCATCGGCGCAACAGTCCTTGCGCGGCGTCCGTCCCGCCGATTGCCACGGTCCACGAGGCCTATGTAGGATCACAGCGATGAGGAATTTCCGGAATCCGGTTTTTGTTGATGCGGATCAACGGACCGGACCGGCGGCTGTGGTGTCCTGACGGGCATCAGAAGGGGACGGCGATGACCGTTCCCGAGCCGGCTGCCGATCGACGTTGAGGCGCGGGAGGAGGGACATGCAGAGTCCCCGGAGTACCGACGCTGCGGGCCGCCCGTACGGGGCGGCCTCGCGCAGCGGCGTGTCGCACGCGCCCACTCCTTTCCCGGTCATTCCGTCCGCCCGCGAGGTCGGCTGTGTCGCAGTGCGCATCGCGTCAGCGGTCGCGCTCGGCGCGCTCCTCTTCGTCACCGCCCCTCCCGGCGCCCTCGCGGACGACGCCGCGGTCGAATCGCTGCTCAGGAAGAGCAACTGCCTCAAGTGCCACGCGGTCGACAAGAAGAAGGACGGGCCGTCGTTCAAGGAGACGGCGGCCAAGTACAAGGGCAAGCCCGACGCGGAAGCGACCCTCGCGACCTTCGTGACGACCGGTCCGAAGGTGAAGATCGACGGCAAGGAGGAGACCCACGAGTCGCTCAAGACGAAGAGCGACGCGGAGGTCAGGGACGCGGTCCGCTGGATCCTGTCGCGGTAACCCCTGTCAAACGAGGAGTCGGCCCATGAAGACGGCACTGGCGATCACGATCGGCGCGCTCGTGGCGCTCGGGTCCGCGCCCGCCGCACGCGCGGACGACGCGGCGGTCGAGTCGCTGATGAAGAAGAGCAACTGCTTCAAGTGCCACGCGGTCGACAAGAAGAAGGACGGTCCGCCCTACAAGGAAGTCGCGGCGAAGTACAAGGGCAAGCCCGACGCCGAGGAGAAGCTCTACATCCACCTGACGACGAACCCGAAGGTCAAGGTCGACGGCAAGGAGGAGTCGCACGACAGCCTCAAGACGAAGGACGACGCGCAGATCAGGGAAGTGATCAAGTGGATCCTGTCCCGGTAGCGGGGTAGACGATGCCTGCCTGCGATCCCCGCAGGCGGCCGACGCGCGGCGCAGCGTGTCCGGATGAGGTTTCGGAGAGGCCGCGGGCGAAAACGATGACTCTCGGGAGGCCGGCATGCTGAAGCGAATCCTGCTCGCGATCCGCGGCCCCGACGCGAGCCGCGGCGTGATCTTCATGCGCTTCGTCGGCGCGTTCCTGATGTTCGCGGTCGTCGCGGTCGTGCTGGTCGCCGGCGGGGCGGCGGGGCTCGCCTGGACCAACACCGAGAAGTTCTGCATCGGCTGCCACGAGATGCGGGACAACGTCTACGCCGAGTACCAGGACACGATCCACGACAAGAACCGGACCGGCGTCCGCGCCATCTGCTCGGACTGCCACGTCCCGCGCGAGGTGGGACCGCTGCTCGTGCGCAAGATGCGCGCGTCTTTCGAGCTCTGGGGCCACCTGACCGGCGTCGTCGACACGAAGGAGAAGTTCGAGGCGCACCGCCACACGCTCGCCACGCGCGTGTGGACGCGGATGAAGGAGACCGACTCGCTCGAGTGCCGCAACTGCCACCACGACGACGCGTGGGACGAGGACAAGCAGTCGGATCGCGCGAAGGCGCGGCACGCGAAGGGCAAGGCGGAGGGGCTCACCTGCATCGACTGCCACTTCGGCATCGCGCACAAGGAGCCGGAAGGGCCCGGTCCGAGGGAGCTCAAGGTCACGAAGCGGTAGCCGGCGGCGCCGCGAGGCGCCGTGGGGGGAATCGAAGGGAAGGGGGCGCCGCGGTTCCGGGCGCGCCGGTTCGAAGGCAGGGCAATACCGGATCGCGAGGCGGGCTCTCCCGCCGCGCCGATCCGACGCGAGGGAGATGCCGATGAGGCTCGCGCGACAGGGATGGATCGCAGCCGTGCAGGCGACGCTGCTGGCCTTCGGGCTCGCGGCGGCCGCGCACGCGCAGGACACGGCGAAGGCCGCGCCGAAGGACCTGGTGCTCAAGGGCGACGCGAAGTGCACGCGCTGCCACGACGAGTCCGAGGAATATCCGGTGCTCGACATCGGGAAGACCCGGCACGGGGTGACCGCTGACGCCCGGACGCCGACCTGCACGAGCTGCCACGGCGAGAGCGACCGGCACATCAACAAGCCCGAGGGCGTGAAGGAGCGGCCGAAACCCGACCGCACCTTCTCGAAGAACTCGGAGACGCCGCCCGAGGAGCGCTCGGCCGCGTGCCTGACCTGCCACGAGCGCGGCACCGTCCACGCGAACTGGCAGGGCAGCGCGCACGACCGCTCGCGCATCACCTGCGCGAATTGCCATACGGTGCACGCCGCCCGCGACCAGGTGCTGGTACGGCAGACGCAGGCGGGCGTGTGCTTCTCGTGCCACAAGGAGCAGCGCGCCGCGATGCTGCGGCTGTCGGCGCATCCGCTGCGCACCGGCCAGATGGCGTGCTCGTCGTGCCACCAGCCGCACGGCTCGAGCGGCGACCACAACCTGATCCGGCTCACGACCAACGAGACCTGCTACACCTGCCACGCCGAGAAGCGCGGGCCGTTCCTGAACGAGCACCCGCCGGTCCGCGAGGAATGCACGAACTGCCACAACCCGCACGGCACGAACAACCCGCCGATGCTGGTGGCGCGCATGCCGTACTTGTGCCAGCAGTGCCACACGGCGCCGTTCCATCCGAGCACGCTCTACAGCGGGAGCAACCTGCCGCCGGCGGTCGGGGCCGACAAGATGCTCGGCTCGCAGTGCGTGAACTGCCACTCGCAGATCCACGGCAGCAACCATCCGTCCGGCCAGCGCTTCACCCGCTGACGAACGCGGACGAGGGGACCGATCATGACCACGAACCATCGCACCGTCAGGGCCTTCGCGATGAGGCCGGTCGCCGTCGCCGTGATCGCGGCGCTGGCCGCGGGAGGCGCGCTCGCGGAGCCGCTGTTCTACATCCCGCTCACGCGCGGCGCCGACATGTCGCGCTACGCCGACAATTTCGTCGAGGCGGGCGTCGGGTACTCGGACGAGAACTCGTTCAAGTTCGGCGAGTTCACCGGCGTGCGCAAGGACGAGGCGTTCTTCATCGGCAATGCGAACGTGCGGCTGCGGCCGGGGAACGACGGCACGTACTTCAACGGCTACGCGTACAACGTCGGCATCCCGTCCTACGAGCTCGGCGCGGAGGGCGGCAAGCAGGGGATCTGGGGCCTGAACGCGAGCTACCAGCAGATTCCGCGCTACCAGTTCGACGACACGAAGTTCATCTTCGACGGTCTCGGCGGGAGCCGCCTGACGCTTCCCGCCGGGTACCCGGGGCTCGCGGGGCAACCGCCGACGCAGTCGGCGGCGATCGACCCGTACCTCCACGAGTACGACGTCGACACGAAGCGCGACATCCTGAAAGTCGGCGGCAAGGCGTCGCTGGGGTACGGCTTCGACGTGTCGATCAGCTACCGGCAGGACGACCGCGACGGGTCGAAGCTCGTGGGCGCCGTCATGGGCAACTCGGGCGGCAACCCGCGCTCGGTGATCGTGCCCTACCCGATCAGCGACAAGACGCAGCAGATCGAGGCGGCCGTCCACTGGTCGAGCAAGGACGCGCAGGCCACGCTCTCGTACTGGTACTCGCGCTACGAGAACGACAACTCGTCGTTCGTCTGGCAGAACCCCTACAACATCATCACCGGCTGGGTCGGCAACTCGGGCTTCCCGACCGGCTACGGCCGGCTCGGCACGGCGCCGTCGAACGACTTCCAGCAGATCCAGCTCTCCGGCGCCTGGAACGTGACGCCGACGACGCGGCTCAACGGGCTCGTCGCCTACAGCATCGCCAAGCAGAACGAGCCGTTCCTGCCCTACACGATCAACACCGCCGACCAGACGCCCGGCACGACGCTGACCGTGCCGAACGCGCTGCCGCGCGGCTCGCTCGACGGCGAGCTCAAGAACACGACGGTCGACCTCTCGGTGTTCTCGCGCCCGATGCCCAAGGTGACGGTGAAGGCGAGCTACCGCTACCAGGACCGCAAGAACAACACGCCCGAGGACGTCTACGCGTACGTCGGCGGCGACACGACGAACCAGGACCCGGTCGTCAACGACTCGATCAACAGCACGCGCATCCGGCGCAACCTCCCGCCGGGCACCACCGAGAACCGGTTCAAGCTCGACGCGGACTACGCGCTCGGGCGGGGGACGATCCTGCGCGGCTGGTACCAGTATCTGAAGATGGATTACGAGAAGGCCTCCGACGAGCTGCGCACCGACACGACCGACAACCAGTTCGGCGCGGAGCTGCGCAAGGTCATGGGCGAGGGCATCACGGGCGCGCTGCGTTACGTGTTCCAGCAGCGGCGCGGGTCCGAGTACGACAACTCGGCGCCTTACATCGCGAGCTACACGACCGCCGTGACGACGGCGCAGCCGATCCCCGACAACATCCCGACGCTGCGCCACTACTTCGTCGGCGACTACGACAACAACCTGATCCGCGCCGAGGGCGCCTGGTCGCCGACCGAGCAGCTGTCGCTCACCGGCCGCGCCGACTGGTACAAGCGCGACTACAAGGGGCCGGACTGCGGCGGCGGCAACGACCAGGTACTGGCGCCCGCCTCGTACTTCCCGTCCGAGTGCCTCGGCCGCACCGAGGCGATGGGCGAGAGCTACACGCTCGACGGCACGTGGACGCCGATGGACGGGATGAGCGTATTCGCGTTCTACACGTATTCGCGCTTCTCGACCGACCAGGCGAGCCGCTCGTGGGCGAGCAACGCGCCCGCGCAGGCGCTCAGCACCGCGCAGGACTGGCAGTCCTCGCTCAAGTACACCGACAACACGGCGGGGCTGGGGCTGCGGTACACGCCGGCGAGCAAGCAGTGGGACGCCGGCGCCCAGTACATCTACAGCGACGGCAAGGGGAAGACGTCGGTGTCGGCCGGCTCGGCGCTGGCGGCGCCTCTCGCGGTGCCCGACACGAGCACGCAGCTCGACTCGCTGCAGATCTACGGCAAGTACGTCGTCAACAAGAACGTGCTGCTGCGCTTCAACTACGCGTACGAGCGGCTGCGCACCGACGACTGGGCGTTCGACAACGCGACGCCGACCTCGTCGAACAACGTGGTCCTGACCGGGCACCAGTCGCCGAACTACACGGCGAACGTGTTCGGCTTCTCGGTCGCCTACACCGGCTGGTAGGCGCCTCCGCGGCCCCGGCCGGAGCCGGGCCGCGCGGGGGGCGGCAAGGGGACCGCCTCCCGACTGGCCGGGGGCGCCGCGCTGTGCGGCGGGCCCCCGATCGACCCGCACGGCCGTGCTAGAGTGGGTGCCGCCCGTCGGGCCGGCCGCGCGCCGGGCACGACTCCTGCTGCATTCCCCGTGCGCCCTTCGTCCGACATCGCACCATGCCATCCGCTCCCTCGAACGATCCCGTCCCGGTGATCGACGTCGTCTCCGACGTCGTCTGTCCGTGGTGCTACGTCGGCAAGCGCCACCTCGAGTCCGCGTTCGCGACGCTGGCCGAGGCGGGCGAGCCGGTGCCGGCCGTGCGCTGGCATCCGTACGAGCTCAATCCGGGGCTGCCGGCCGAGGGCGTCGATCGCCGGGAGTACCTGGAGCGCAAGTTCGGCGGCCCCGCGCGCGCCGCGCAGGTCTACGAGCGCGTGCGCCGCGCCGGCACGCAGGCCGGCATCGCGTTCGACTTCGAGCGCATCGCGCTGCAGCCGAACACGCGCGACGCGCACCGCCTGGTCGCGTGGGTGCAGATGCGCGGAGACGCCGGGCCGCTCGTCGAGCGGCTGTTCCGGGCGTATTTCGTCGAGGGCCGGTTCGTCGGCTCGCACGAGGTGCTGGCCGACCTCGCGGCGGAGGTGGGCGAGGATCGCGATGCGGCGCTCCAGTTCCTCGCCTCGGGCGTGGGGCTCGACGAAGTCGCTCAGGCCGAGGCGCGGGCCGCGTCGCTCGGCATCACCGGCGTGCCGTTCTTCATCGTCGACGGTCGCTACGGGCTCTCCGGCGCGCAGCCGGCCGAGGCGTTCGTCGAGGCGCTCCGGCGCGCGCGCCAGCCGCAGGCGGCGGACTGACGCCGTGGGTCGGCCT
This sequence comes from Burkholderiales bacterium, assembly GCA_046347845.1. GTDB lineage: Bacteria > Pseudomonadota > Gammaproteobacteria > Burkholderiales > Casimicrobiaceae > VBCG01. The sequence goes on from JAXMFH010000009.1 coordinate 73,029, forward strand.
TCAGGCCGACGTTCTTCCGGCCATCGGCTCAGCGCCCCACCGCGCGCATTGCCGCGGCGGTGCGCGATTCCACGCCGAGCTTGTCGTAGATCCGCTCGAGGTGCTTCGCGATCGTGCGCGGGCTCGCCTGGACGATCTCGGCGATCTGCGCGTTGCTCTTGCCCGCCGACACCCAGCCCAGCACCTCGCGCTCGCGGTTGGTGAGCGCGGCCAGCGGATCGTCTCGGTCGGACGAGGACGCCGACGCCGCGCTTCCCGACGCCCTCAGCGCCGCGCGCGCCTGCGCGAGCGCGCACGAATGCCGGTAGAGCGCCGACAGCGGCGCGCGCAGGAGCTCGAGCAGGTCGCGCTCGCCGTCGCTGAAGTCGCGACCGCGGCGGTTGAACACGAACGAGACCAGCAGGCGGTCGTCGACGTGGAGCGGCAGCGCCAGCGCGTGGTCGAGCCCCACCCGGGCGTAGTAGTCCGCGTAGAGCGGCGTGGTCCGGAACGCCCGTGCGGGCATCGAGTCGCTGATCCGGCGCACGCCCGCGCCGTGCTCCGTCGTGTGGAAGCGGACGAGCGGATGGTCGCGGAAGTGCCGGTCGAACGCCTCGAGCTCGTGGCGCCCGAGCGCGTGGGGCGGATCGCTGACGACGCGGCGCCGTCCGGTCACGAGGTCGCAAAGCGAGAGCGTCGTGATCTCGGAGGGGACGAGCGAGGGTAGGCAGCGGACGCCGCGCCGGGCGAACTCCTCGGGCGTCGGACAGCCCTCGCCGATCGCGCCGAGGCACGCGAACGCGGCTCGCAGCAAGTGCTCGGCCTCGGACATCGCGGTCCCCCGCGGGTACGCCGGAGCGCGTATTTAACGCCCGGGCGGGCGTGCGCACAATCCCGCCGGCCGGCCGGGCGCCGAGGCTCGTTCCGGGAGGCTCGCGGGCGCCCGGAAAGGCCGGCCCCGGGATCCGCGGCGCCGCGACCCGCCGGCCGGAGCGACGCGCGTCAGATCGCCTCGTCCCAGGGCATCGACAGCCGCTTCGCGGCGCTGATCACGCCGACCATGCTGTAGGTCTGGACGAAGTTGCCCCAGGGCTCGCGCGTCGCGGGGTCGACGTGCTCGGCGAGGAGGCCGAGGCGCGTCCGGCAGGCGAGCAGGCGCCCGTAGAGGTCGCGCGCCTCCTCGCGCCGGTTGAGCTGCGAGAGCGCGGTCACGTACCAGAACGTGCAGGCGAGGAACGCGTTCTCGGGCTCGCCGAAGTCGTCGTGCTCGACGTAGCGGAACACGAAGTCGCCGCGCTTCAGCTCGCGGCCGATCGCGTCGACGGTCGACGCGAAGCGCGGGTCGTCGGCTCGCGCGAAGCCCAGGTCGGCGAGGAGCAGCAGGCTCGCGTCGAGCGTGTCGCCCCCGGCCGCGGCGACGTACGCGCCGCGCCGCTCGCTCCAGCAGCGCTCGCGCACGAACGCGCGGACGCGCCGCGCCTCGTCGTTCCAGTGCGCGGCGCGCTCGGGGAGCCCCAGCCGCGCGGCGATCCTCGCGAGCCGGTCGCACGCGGCCCAGCACATGACCGCCGACCAGGTGTGGACGCGCGTGCGGCCGCGCAGCTCCCACAGGCCCGCATCCGGCTGGTCGTGGAGCGCGATCGCGCGGTGGCCGAGCGGCTCCAGCCGCGACAGGAGCGCCTCGTCGCCGCGCTGCGCGAGGCGCTCGTCGAAGAACGCGTGCGTCACCGCGAGCACGACGGCGCCGTAGCCGTCGTGCTGCGCCTGCCGGTGGGCGTCGTTGCCCACGCGCACCGGCCCGATCCCGCGGTAGCCGGGCAGCGTCGGGACGATCCGCTCGTCGAGCGAGGCGTCGCCCGCGATCGAGTAGACCGGCTGCAGCGGCGCGCCGTCGGCGTTGGCGGCGATGGTGGCGAGGTAGCGCAGGTACCCTTCCATCGTGCCGGTCGCGCCCAGCCGGTTCAGCGCGTCGACGACGAAGTAGCCGTCGCGCAGCCAGCAGTACCGGTAGTCCCAGTTGCGCTGCGAGCGCGCCGACTCGGGGATCGACGTCGTCATCGCCGCGACGATCGCGCCGGTGTCGTCGTACGCGTTGAGCTTGAGCGTGATCGCGGCGCGGATCACGTCGGCCTGCCACTCGTAGGGAATCGCGAGCCGGTGCACCCAGTCCTGCCACCAGGCCACGGTCTCGTCGATCGCGCGGCGCGCATAGGCGGCGGGCGACTCCGGGACCGGCTCGTCGGGACCGAACACGAGCGTGCAGCAGTCGTCGACGAGGAACGGCCGCTCGTCGGCGATCGCGGCGAGCGACGCGTCGGTCGTGAGCCGCAGCACGCGGTCCGGCGACACGTAGCGTACGTGGTGGCTCCCCGTCGTCGTGTCGGGGCGCCCGCCGCCCCATTGTTGCGCGGGGCGAAGCCGCACGACGATGCGCGGGCGGCCGGCGAGCCTGCGCACCTGCCGCACCAGCGTGTGCGGCGTGTAGAGCCGCTGGTGCTCGGCGTGCCGCGGCACGCAGTCGACGATCTCGATCGCACCGCCGTCGCGGTCGGTGAGCCGGGTCGAGAGCACCGCGGTGTTGCGGACGTACGCCTGCTCCGCCGCCGCGAGATCCTGGAGCTCGATGGCGAACACGCCCAGCGCCTCGCGGGGCGGACGCGTGTCCAGCAGCGCGCAGAACGCCGGATCGCCGTCGAACCGCGGGAAGCAGCCCCAGACGACCGTGCCCTCCCGGTCGATCAGCAGGCCGATGCGCCCGTTGCCGACGAGCGCGAGGTCGAGGCTCCGCCGGGCGGCCGTCATGGCCCGGGCGCGATCGCGGCGGGGAGGGCGGCGGGCGGCGGCGGCGCGAGCGCCGCGAGCCACGCGCGCACCGCGTCCACGTCGGGCAGCCGGTGGCGCGCGCAGCTGCGCCCGTCGCCGACCTTGATCGAGACGCCGCGCGCGCGCTCGACCACGCGGAAGCCGTGCTCGTCGCCGCGGTCGTCGCCGACGAACACCGGTCGGCGCCCGGCGAACGGCGGCTCGCCGAGGAAGTCGGCGATCGCGCGCCCCTTGTCGCGGCCGCCCGGGCGGACTTCGACGAGGCGCTTGCCGCCCTCGACGGTCCAGTCCCCCTCGACGTCGCCGACCGCCTCGCGGATCGCCTGGTGCACGCGGCTCGCGAGGCCGGGCACCGCGCGGTAGTGCAGCGCGAGCGACATCCCCTTGTGCTCGACGAGGATGCCGGGGTGGCGCGCCGCGAACGCGGCGAACAGGTCGCGCAGCCGGTCGAGCGTGCGCGGATCGGCCGCGTGCAGGTGGCGCGTGCCGTCGGCGCTGCGCCGCTCGCAGCCGTGCTGGCCGGCGATCGGCAGGCCGAGCCCGGGGAACAGCCGGTCGGCATCCCGGATCGAGCGGCCGGTCACGAGCGCGAGGGCGCCGCCCAGCGCGCGCGCGGTCGACACGAGCGCCGGCGCGAGCGCCGGGTCGACGTCGACGCGGTCGGGCGCGGGGGCGAGCTCGACGAGCGTCCCGTCGATGTCGAGGAACAGCGCGTCGCCGGGCAGGAGCGGCGGGGGGGCGCGGCGCCGCGGGCGCGCCGCGCGCGGTGCCCCGACCGGGAGGCGCTCCGCCGATCCGCTCATGCGTTCGCGAGCGCTTCGCGCGCGCGCAGGCCGAGCCTGCGCCGCTGGCGCAGCGCCGCGGCGTCCATCAGCATCCGGCCCGCCCAGCGGTAGACGTTGAACTCGCGCAGGAGCCCGCGCATGAGGCGCATGCGGTCGCGCTGCTCGTCGCCGGGCATCGTGAGCGCGCGGTGGAGCGCCGCGGCGCACTGGTCGGCGTCGTACGGATTGACGACGAGCGCCTCGGGGAGCTCGCGCGAGGCCCCCGCGAACTGGGAGAGCACGAGCACGCCGCGCTCGTCGTCGCGCGCGGACACGAACTCCTTCGCGACGAGGTTCATCCCGTCGTGCAGGCTCGCGACGAAGCAGAGGTCCGCCGCGCGGTAGTGCTCGTAGACGGCGTCCGCCTCGTGGTGCTCGGCGAGGAGCACGATCGGCGGCGCCCCGCGCCCCGCGTACCTGGCGTTGATCTCGCCGGCGAGCGCCTGCGCGCGCGACGCGTAGTCGCGGTAGTCGGCGATCATCGCGCGCGAGGGCGCGGCGATCTGCACGAACGCGAAGCGCCCGATCCACTCCGGGTGCGTCGCGAGGAGGCGGTCGACCGCGTGGAAGCGCTCGAGGATCCCCTTCGTGTAGTCGAGCCGGTCGACGCCGATGCCGAGCCGCACGTCGTCGGGGAGGCCGAGGCGCCGGCGCACGGCCGCGCGCGCCTCGCCGATGCCGCGCTGCCGCGCGAGCGGGGCCGGCGGCCACGCGATCGAGATCGGGTAGCGGCGCACCGCGGTCGCGTGCCCGGCGACGTTGACCTCGAAGGTCTCGCGGTCGACGCGCGCCTCGAGCAGCCGGTCGACGGTGTCGAGGAAGTTGTTGCAGTGGAACTGGGTGTGGAAGCCGAGGATGCTGCTGCCGAGGAGCCCGTCGAGCAGCTCGGCGCGCCAGGGGCAGATCGCGAACGCCTCGGGGTTCGGCCACGGGATGTGCCAGAACGTGACGACCGTCGCGTCGGGCAGGCGCTCGCGGATCATCCGCGGCAGCAGCGCGAAGTGGTAGTCCTGCACGAGCACGATCGGCGAGGAGGTCCTCGCCTCGGCGACGACGGCGTCGGCGAACTTCGCGTTGACCGCGCGGTAGTGCGCGAAGTCGGACGAGCGGAACGTCGGGCGCACGTGCGCGATGTGGCACAGCGGCCACAGGCCCTCGTTGGCGAAGCCGCTGTAGTAGCCCGCTTCCTCCTCGGGCTCGAGCCAGATCCGGCGCAGCCGGTACGCCGTCTCGCCGGGGGGGACGTCGAGGCGGCCGTGCCGGTCCGCGGTCTCGCGGTCGGCGCTGCCGCTGCCGTGCGCGATCCAGGTGCCCGCGCACGCGCGCATCACCGGCTCGAGCGCGGTCACGAGGCCGGAGGCCGGGTGCTGCACGCGCACGCCGTCGTCGGTCCGGACGTGGATGTACGGCTCCCGGTTCGACACGACGATCACGTCGCCGCCGCCCGGCTCGCGGGCGAGGATCGTCTTCAGGCTCGCGGCCGACCACGCGAGCTGACCCTCGTCGCGCGGGCGGTAGCGCTCCTCGAGCTCGCGGACGAGCTCGCGCACGTCGCCGGCGATCGGGCGGAGCTCGGGAGTCGCGAATGCGGGCGAGGCGGGCCGCAGGATGCCCTCGCCGCGCAGCAGCGCGCGCAGGCCGTTGACCCAGCCGCGCCACGAGAGCTGCGCGACGACGACGGTGATCAGCGCGACGAGGAACGCGAGCACCGCGAAGAACACGAACAGGTAGCGGCGCGTCTCCTCGCTGCGGCTCGCCACGAAGCTCATGTCGTGCAGGATCGCGAGCTGGGCGGGCGCGTCGGCGCCGGTCTCCACGGGCGCCACCGACAGGTGCATCACGCCGTGCGCGGTCCGGACGAGCGCCTTCGCGGCGCCGGCCTGCGCGCGCAGCGACGAGCAGGCGATGTCGGACGGGAACTCGGCGGTGGCGATCGGCGTCGCCCGCCCGGCGATGCACAGCCCGACCGCGTAGAGGCGCTCGTCCTGCGTGAGGCGCCGGAAGAACTGCTCGATCCGCGGCGTCGAGCCGGTGAGCACGAGGCCGGACAGCGGCTCGCTCACGGCGGACGCGATCAGCGCCGAGCGCGTGTCGAGGTCGCGCACGAACCAGCGCATCATCAGGGTGTCGGCGAGGGGCACGGCGAGGTACGCGAACAGCCCGACGACGAGCAGCAGCGGCAGCAGGAAGCGCAGTGACAGTCGCATCCGGCGAACCTATCCGGGCGGGCTGCCGGGGGTCTGTCGGACGGACCCCGATAGGCTTGCCCGCCGGACGGCGGACCGCCGCGCCGGTTTCCGGCGCCGCGGGGGCCCCCGGAGGGGGCAAGGCACGCGCCGGGTGTCGATGCAAGGCGCTGAATCGAAAGGCCATCGGGCGGCGGCCGCGGCGGGCCGGCTACGGCACGAACCTTGCAGGACTCCCCCGGTTTCGTCCCAACCCCAAGGGGGAGAGCCGCAATGAACCAGACAGTCCTCGCGTGGGCGCTCGTGCTCGTGGCCGGGTCGGCGGCGGCCGACATCAAGGTTCTCGTCGCCGTCGATCCGTCCGACCGGGAGTCGATGGTGATCGGCGTGCAGGACATCGGCGCCTCGCTGTCGAAGGCGGCCGGCACGCCGGCGAAGGTGCTGAAGTCCCAGGACCTGTCCGACGCCATGCGCGCGACGCGCACCGGCGAGTACGACGTCTACATCGCCCCCGCGCACGTCGCGGCCTCGGCGCTCGCGCACGGCTACGGGCTCGTCGGCGCGACGGAAGCCGACGACGTCTACCAGCTCGTCGCGAGGTCGGGCGCGAAGGTCGCGGCGGACCTCAAGGGCGGGCGCATCTACCTGCCGCAGCAGGACTCGGTCGCCGCCTACGTGGCGCGCGGGATGCTGAACGAGTCGGGACAATCGCTCAAGACGTTCCGCGAGGTGCTCTACCGGCGCACCTCCGGCGCGGGGCTGTTCGCGATCGACACCGGCATCGTCGATGCGACGGTCGCGAAACGCGTCGACGTCGAGCAGTGGCTGAAAGCCGGCGAGGCGAAGGGCGCGCCGCTGCTCACGTCGCGGCCGGTGCCCGGCGGCATGTCGGTCGTCGTGCGCAAGGATCTGCCCGAGCCGACGCGCGCCAAGCTCGAAGGATGGTTCCTGAGCCCGGCGGGCACGATGCCCGGCATCGGGCGGGTCGCGTATCGCCCCGACCCGGCCGCCTACCGCTACGTCGCCGCGCTCGGCAACTGGACGCCGGCGCAGCTGCCCGGCGCGAAGGTCGTGACGGCGGACGAGGTCCAGTCGCTCGCGCGCACGGGCGTGGCGATCGTCGACGTCCGTACCGCGAAGGAATACGGCGAGAAGCGGATTCCGGGCGCGATCTCGATTCCCTACGTGGAGAAGAGCGTGAAGGACGTCGCGTTCGACCCGAAGGCCGACGAGTTCGCGCTCCCCGCGACGATGGACCGCGCGAAGCCCGTGATCTTCCATTGCAACGGGCCCGAGTGCTGGAAGTCGTACAAGGCCTCGCAGGTCGCGCTCGCCGGCGGATTCAAGACCGTCTACTGGTTCCGCGGCGGCATGCCGGAGTGGGAGCACACCGGGCTCGCGCTCGACACCTCGAAGGTCGCGGCAGACAAGGTCGCGTCGGCGGCCCCGGCCCGCTGACCGCGGGCGATGCGCGGGCGCCCCGGGCGGGCCCGGGGCGCGGACGGCTCAGCGCCTCGCGCGGAGCGTGTTCATGCCGAGCGTGATCGCGACGATCGCGATCCCGATCACGTTCAGCCAGAACTGATTGAACACGAGGATCAGGCCGCCGCCGGTCAGCGCGACTTGCTCGACGCGCGTGACCGTCGTCGCCCACCAGCGCGTGTAGGCGGCCGAGAGCGCGAGGATGCCGATCGCGCCGGCCACGATCGCCGAGACGAACGGCGCCCACGCGAAGTCGATGAACAGCATCGCCGGCGTGTAGGTGAACATGAACGGCACGAGCGCCTTGCCCATCGACAGCCGGAACGCCGTGAGGCCCGTGCGCATCGGCTCGGAGCCCGCGATGCCGGCCGCGGCGTAGGCGGCGAGCGCGACCGGCGGCGTGACGTCCGCGAGCACCCCGTAGTAGAAGACGAAGAAGTGCGTCGCGAGCAGCGGCACGCCGAGCGTCGCGAGCGCGGGCGCCGCGATCGACGCGAGGATGATGTAGGTCGGCGTCGTCGGGATGCCGGTGCCCATCAGGATGCACGCGATCGCGACGAAGATCAGCCCGAAGAACACCTTCGCGCCGGTGTCGGTCACGAGTCCGGTCGGGTCGAACGCGCGGATCCAGTCGCCGACGTGGCCGGCGAGGTCGACGACCGCGCCCGAGAACTTGAAGCCCAGTCCCGAGAGCGTCAGCGTGCCGAGGATGAGCCCCACGCACGCGCACGCGGCGCCGATCGCGAGCGCGTACTTGGCGCCCTCCGACAGCCCCTCGATCAGCGGGCCCCAGGTCAGCGTCTGCCCCTGCAGCTCGCCCCAGCCCAGCTTGCGGGCGACGAGCGGGATGTACGAGCAGACGAAGCACAGCACGATGCCCCAGAACGCCGACAGGAACGGCGTGAAGTCGAGCAGCAGCATGGTGACGAGCGCGACGAGCGGGAACACGAGGTGCCAGCTCTCGCCGATCACGCGCGAGAGCTTCGGGATCAGGTGCGGCTCCACGCCCTTCAGGCGCAGGCGCCTCGCCTCGAGGTGGACCATCGTGAGGCAGGCGAAGTAGTGGAACAGCGCCGGCACGATCGCGACGATCACGAGCAGCTTGTACGGGACGCCGAGGAGCTCGGCCATCACGAACGCCGAGGCGCCCATCACCGGCGGCGTCACCTGCCCGCCGCAGGACGCGGACGCCTCGACCGCGCCGGCGAAGCGGGAGCTGAACCCGTACTTCTTCATCAGCGGGATCGTGAGCGAGCCGGTCGTCACCGCGTTCGCGATCGCCGAGCCCGAGATCATCCCGAACAGCCCCGACGAGACGACGCAGACCTTCGCGGGGCCGCCCGAGAAGCGCCCGGCGACGATCGTCGCGAGGTCCATGAACAGGCGGCCGAGCCCCGTCATCTGCGCGAGGATGCCGAACAGCACGAAGTGGAACACGTAGGTCGCGACGACGCCGACCGCGATCCCGTAGATGCCCTCGGTGCCCACGTAGATGTGGTTGACGACGCGGTCGACCGAGTAGCCGCGGTGCGCGAGGATGCCGGGCATGTAGCGACCCAGCAGCGCGTAGAGCAGGCACGCCATCCCGAGGACCGGCAGGAGCGGCCCCATCGTGCGTCTCGTCGCCTCCATCACGATGACGATCGCGAGCACGCCCATCATGTAGTCCTGCGCGATCGGCGCGCCGACGCGGGCGATGAACACGTCGTTGAAGAACACGATGAAGTACAGCGACACCGACGCCGCGACCGCCGCGAGCGGCCAGTCGACCCACGAGGTGCGGTCGCCGGTCCCGCCGAACTGCGGGAACGGCAGCGAGACGAACGCGACGAGGCCGACGAGCGCGACGAACGCCCATCCGTTGCCGCCGAGGGCCCCCAGCGTTGCGAGCCGGTCGACGAGCGCCCAGGCGAGATAGAGGTAGAAAGCGGTGAACGCGAGGCTCCAGCCCCACGTCTTCACGGCTTCCCGCGCGTCCCGAGGCGGCCGCTTGTGCGGGAACACGAGGAAGATCAGCGCGAGCACGAGCGCCAGGTGGAACGCGCGGTGCTTGATCTCGACGAGCAGCCCGAAGCCCGCCGTGTAGATGTGGAAGCTCGACAGCACGACCGCGATCGTCGTGACGAAGAGGCCGACCGGCCCGACGAGCTTGCGGAAGTTCGACTCGGTGTCGAACGTGCGGATCAGCTCGGCCTGCTTCTCGGCCGAGATCGCCTCGACCTGCCCGGTGAGCAGGTTGCCGTGCGGGTTGGGGTGGTGCGTGGTCATCGTCGGTCGGATCCGGGGCCGGCGGGAGGACGGGGTCGGGTCAGCGCAGGCCGCTCGCGCCGGGACCGGTCAGGCAGGCGCCCGGCCGCGCCGTGAGCGCGAGCGCGCGGTTGCCCCATTGCGCGAGGTCGACCGGGCGCGGGTCGCCGTCGACGACGAGGCGCGGCGACTGGTCGGCGTGCACGCGCATCGCGATCGTGTCGAAGTGTCGGTGCATCGTGACGACGAACGTGCCGCCCTCGCGGCGCCACGCGCCGTCCGGATCGGCCTCGGTCGGGAGCCCCGGCCCGTGCTGGCTGAAGCGGATCTCGGTCTGCTCGATCGTCGCGCCGTCGACGCGGTAGCGCTCCTCGACCGGCGTGCGCGTCACCGAGTGGACGTAGCGGATCGTGAACGCGGGCTGCGCGCCGGGCGCCTCGACCTGCGCGAGCGGCCTGCCGTCGGGGTGCGACGCGAGCGCGACGCACGCGGCGTGGGCGCCCGCGCCCACGCTCGCGCCGAGGAGCACGCCCGGGACCAGCCTCCAGGCGATCCCGGGCGCGGCCGTCACTTGATGAGGCCCTTCTCGCGGTAGTAGCGCTCCGCGCCCGGGTGCAGCGGGATCGAGACCGAGAGCAGCGCCGTCTTGAGCGAGATCTCCTTGCCCTTCGGGTGCACCTGGCCCAGCGTCTCGGTGTTCTCGTAGAGCGCCTTCGTCACCTCGTAGGCCATCTGGTCGGAGAGCCCGTCGTGCGTCGCCCAGATCGCCATCACCGCGAGCGTGTCGACCGGCGCGGTCTGGCCCTTGTACGTGTTGGCCGGCAGCTGGACCATCGCGTAGTACGGCTGCTTCTTGCGCAGCGTCTCGATCTCGGGCCCGGCGAGCGGGACGATGCGGATCTCGCGGGCGTTCGCGAGGTCGGTGATCGACGAGGTCGGCGCCCCGGCGGTGATGAGCGAGGCGACCAGGTTGCCGTCCTTGATCTTGTCGACCGACTGCGCGAACGACGAGAGGTCCTCGCCGATGTCCTTGCGCGTCATCCCGTGCGCCTCGAGCAGGTCGCCCAGGAGCTGCCACTGGCCGGAGCCCGGCGAGCCGGACGACACGCTCTTGCCCTTGAGGTCCTTGAACGTGCGCACGTTCGCCGAGGCGAGCGTCACGAGCTGCACCTGCTCGGGGTAGAGCGCGCCGAGCGCGCGCAGGTTCTTGACCGGCTTGCCCTCGAACTGGCCCTTGCCGTTGTAGGCGGCGTCGAGGATGTCGGCTGCGACGAACGCGCTCTCGATGTCCTTGCGGCCGAGCAGCTGCGCGTTCGCGACCGACGCGCCCGCGGTCTCGGCGGTGGCCGAGAGCTTCTTGCCGCCGATCGTGACCTTGTTCGAGATCAGCTGCGCGAGCATCCCGCCCAGCGGATAGTAGGTGCCGCCGGTGCCGCCGGTGGCGATGCCGAAGAAGACGCGGTCCTGCGCGGCCGCGGGGCCGGCGAACGCGATGGCGGCCGCGATGGCGGTCGCGCCGAGCAGACGATGGTGACGCATGGTTCCTCCCGGAAGGTCCCCGCGGGGCGCGGGCGATCGAAAACCGGCGGAGTATAGCGCCTACGACACGGCGCCGGCACCGTATCGCCCCGTGAGCAGACGGTGCGCCGCGAAGCGGGCGAGCGCGTAGGGCTCGAGCGGCAGGTCGGTCGGCAGGCCCAGCGCCGACTGCGCGACCAGCCGCCCGACGACCGGCGAGAGCTTGAAGCCGTGGCCCGAGAAGCCGTAGGCGAGCACGAGCCCGGGCACGCCGTCGACCGGGCCCAGCACCGGGTTCCAGTCGGGCGTCACGTCGTAGACGCCGGTCCACGACGCGGCGAGACCGGCCGTTTCGAAGGCCGGCATCCGGTGCGCGAGCTGCTCGCCCACGTGCGCGACCTCGTCGAGCGGCACGTCGGCCTGCTCGACGTCCGGCTCGGGGAGGTCGACGCCCTCGTTGCCTTCCGAAACCAGCACCTGCCGGCCGCCGTAGCTCCGGAAGTAGATCCGGCCGGGCGAGGCCAGGTCCTTCACCACGGGCAGGTCGTGCCCGTAGGGCGTCTCGGCCTCCAGCGTCATCACGCTGTGACGGGACATCGCGAGCGGGAGCTCGATGCCCGCCCAGCGGGCGACCTCGCGCGACCAGATGTTCTGGGCGGACACGACCACGCCGGCGCCGATCGGGCCCGACGGCGTTTCCACGCCGACGACGCGTCCATTCGCGTCGCGAACGAGGCCGGTGACGGCGACGCCCTCGCGGACGGTCGCGCCGGCGCGGCGCGCCGCGCGCACGTAGGCCGAGAGCGTCATGTACGCGTCCGCGTAGCCCGCGCCCGGCTCCCAGCCGACGACCGCGACGTCGTCGTACCGGAGCAGCGGATGGCGCTCGCGGGCCTCCGAGGGATCCAGTTCGCGCGCCTCGATGCCGAGCTCGCGCTCGATCGCGAGCGTCGCGCGCACCGCGTCGGCCGCGGGCCCCCCGGGCGCGACGATCAGGTAGCCGCAGCGCCGGTAGCCGCAGTCGGCCTCCTCGTCCCCGAGGTAGGCGGGGAAGTCGTCGAACGCGCGCATCGCGGCCTGCGCGAGCAGCACGTTCTCGCGGACCGAATAGTGCGTGCGCAGGATGCACGAGGACTGCGCGGTCGTGCCGCCGCCCAGCTGCGCGCGTTCGAGCAGCAGCGTGCGCGTCGCGCCGAGGCGCGCGAGGTGGCAGGCGATCGAGGTGCCGATCACGCCGCCGCCGATGACGACCGCATCGAACGATTCCATGGGGCTCCGGCAGGGCTTCGGGTCAGCCCCGCATTTCACCACATCGCGGGCGGCGGACCCGGCGATAATCGGCGGTCCGCGCCGGATCGGCGCGCACCGGGGGAGGCGCCATGGCGTGGGTCGTGCTGGTCGTCGCGGGGCTGTTCGAGGTCGCCTGGGCGATCGGGCTCAAGTACACCGACGGCTTCACGCGGCTGTGGCCGAGCGTGGGGACCGTCGCGGCGATGGTGGCGAGCGTCGTGCTGCTCGCGTGGACGATGAAGACGCTGCCGGTGGGGACCGCCTACGCGGTGTGGACCGGCATCGGCGCGGTCGGGACCGTGATCCTCGGCATCGCGCTGTTCGGCGAGGCGGCGACCTTCGCGCGGCTCGCGTGCGTCGGGCTGATCGTGGCGGGGATCGTCGGGTTGAAGCTCGTGACCGACTGATCGGCGTGGCGCCCGGGCGACGGGACGCTCGAGAGCGTTTCGATCGCGCGGCATGCGTTCGGCGGAGGGCGTCGGTCGAAGGAGCGATCGAGGCAGGGACGATCGGGAGCGGCTGGCGCCCCGGCGTCCTTCGCCTGCGCGTTCGTCGACACGGTCGTCGGTCCGGCGGCTGGCCACGGAGCCCCGGGGATTCGGAGTCGAAACTCGGGCAGACTCGCGAGGTCACAGGCGAATGGGGTAGGGGCGACAAGCGAGCCGGAAATGGGGTGGTGGTCTCGTTTCCGGCTCCCACGACGGAGGACGCGATGAGCGACAGGCAGGTTGCGCCCGAGACGAAGGGCGTTTCGGTGGAGTTGCTTTCGACGGTGGACCTCGGCCCCGAGATCGAGGGCATGGCGGGGCGCCAGCTGCGCATGCGCCTGGTGACCATCGAGCCGGGAGGCGTCTTCGGCCCGCTGCACGACCACAAGGACAGGCCGGGCATCGTCTACATCCTGCAGGGAACGATCACCGACCATCGGAACGGCGTCGCCACCGACTACGGGCCGGGCGTGGGCTGGCCCGAGGACCGGAAGACGCTGCACTGGCTCGAGAACCGGGGAACGATCCCGGCGGTGGAGATCTCGGTCGACATCGTCCGGCAAAAGTAGCCTCGGGCCCGACATCCGGCCCGGCGGCCTGCCGCCGCTTTCGGGCGCGGGCGTGGGATCCGCAAGTTGAGCAAGCGACCGCTGCAACCGAAGCGCGGTCCGACCGTTTCGTCTCCTACCCCGATGCCGTTCAGCGGTGGCCGAGCTCGCTCTCGTGCCAGTGTCCGAGCGCGAGGTGCGACAGGAGCAGCGCGACGCTGTAGAACGCGACGCCGGCCAGCGTGATCAGCACGAGCGCCGCGAACAGCCGCGGGATGTTGAGCTGGATGCCCGCCATCAGGATCTGGTAGGCGAGCCCCGCGCCCTGGCCGCCGGTGCCGGCGACGAACTCGGCGACCACCGCGCCGATCAGCGCGAGGCCGCTCGCGATCCGCAGGCCCCCGAAGAAGTAGGGCAGCGCGCTCGGGATGCGCAGCCGCCACAGGAGCTGCCAGCGCGTCGCGCGGTTCATCCGGAAGAGATCCACGAGGCGCGGATCGACGCTGCGCAGGCCCAGCGTCGTGTCGGACACGATCGGGAAGATCGCGACGACGACCGCGCACAGGACGAGCGCGGTGCGCGTGTCCTTCACCCAGATGATGATGAGCGGCGCGATCGCCACGATCGGCGTCACCTGCAGGAGCACGACGTAGGGCGTGAACGCGGTCTCGATCCAGCGGCTCTGGACGAAGACGAGCGCGATCGCGACGCCCAGCGCGACCGCGATCGCGAGCGCGTAGAGCGCGATCGAGACGGTGACGCCGAGCGACGCGATCAGCAGGCCCCAGTCGGCGGCCATCGTCTGCGCGACGACGAGCGGCGAGGGCACGAGGTACGCGGGCACCTCGTAGGCGACGGTCAGCGCCTGCCACAGCGCGAGCATCGCGATCGCGACGATCACCGGCGCCGCGTAGCGCCACCGCTCCGACGACGCGCTCGAGCGCGCGCTCACAGCCGCTCCTCGTCCGGCGAGCCGTTCAGGGGAATCGTTCCGCCGCACGCCTGGGCGACCAGCGCCGACAACCGCTGCGAGTACGCGGCGAATCTCGTCGACACGCGGAACGCCTCGCCGCGCGGGTGCGGCTCGTCGATCGCGACCTCGTCGATCAGCCGGCCGGGCCGCGGCCCCATGACCGCCACGCGCGTCGACAGGAACACGGCCTCGGCGATGCTGTGCGTCACGAACACGATCGTGAGGCCGCGCTTCTGCCACAGCGACGAGAGCTCGCTGTCGAGCCGCAGGCGCGTGAACTCGTCGAGCGCGCCGAACGGCTCGTCCATCAGCAGGAGGTCCGGGTGGTTGACGAGCGCGCGCGCGATCGACACGCGCATCTGCATGCCGCCCGAGAGCTCGCGCGGCCAGCTGCGCGAGAAGTCGGAGAGCCCGACGAGCGAGATCGCGTCGGCGACCGCGCGGTCGGCCTCCTCGCGCGGCGCGCGCGCGAGCGCGAGCGGCAGGCGCACGTTCGCCTCCACGCGAGCCCAGGGCATGAGCGTCGGCGACTGGAACACCATCGCGAGACGTTTGCCGGGCTTGCCGGTCGCCTCGAACGGGCCGCCCCACCAGCGGAGGGAGCCGGCGGTGGGCGCCTCGAGGCCGGCGATCAGGTGCAGCAGCGTCGACTTGCCGCAGCCCGAGGGACCGAGCAGCGTCAGGAACTCGCCGCGGCGGACCTCGAGGTCGATCGGGTCGAGCGCGCGCGTGCCGTTCGGCCAGGTCTTGGTCGCGCGCGCGACGGCGACGGCCGGCGCCTCCGCGCCGCGGTGCTGTAGCGGACCCGCGCTCAGGGGAGGACCTTGACCGCGCGGACGACCTGCAGGTTCCAGGCCTTCGTGTAGTCGATGTTCGGCTTCGCGAGCCGCGTGAGCTTCAGGAAGTCGACGGTCGCGCGCCAGCGCGCGTCGGTCATCGTGAGCAGCCCGTCGCGCTTGACGTCGCCGCTGTCGACGATGCCGTATTCCTTCAGCTTGCGATGGCCGTAGGCGAGCAGCTCGTCGGTCATCTGCGGGTTGTCCTTCCGGATGAGCGCGTTGCCGGGCGCCGGGTTCGCGAGGTAGCTCTTCCAGCCCTCGGCCGAGGCGCGCACGAACCGCTCGAGCACGTCGCGGCGCTTGTCGAGCGTGTCGCGCCGCACCGCGAGCGCCTCCGAGTAGGGCGGGTAGCCGAAGTCGGCGAGCAGGAAGACGACCGGCTTCACGCCGGCCTTCTCGATCGAGAACGGCTCGGAGGTCGCGAAACCCTGCTGCGAGAGCGTCTTGTCGGCGAGGAACGGCTGCACCGAGAAGCCGTAGGGGCGCTTCTGGTCGTCGGTGAAGCCGAACTGCTGGCGCAGCCACGGCCAGAACGTCGTGTTCGCGGCCGACGCGATCGCGATCGGCCTGCCCTTGAGCTGCTCGATCTTGGCGGTGCCCGGCTGCGCGATGATCACGGTCGGATTCTTCTGGAACGTCGCCGCGATCGCGACGACCGGCACGTTCTGCTCGACCGCCGAGAGCACCTGCAGCCCGTCGGCCATCGCCACGTCGATCTGGCCGGCGGCGAGGAGCTGCAGTCCGTTCACCTGCGGGCCGCCCATCTTGATCGTGACGTCGAGGCCGGCCTTCTGGTAGAGGCCCTCGGCGATCGCCTGGTAGAAGCCGCCGTGCTCGGCCTGTGCGAGCCAGTCGGTCGCGAACACGACGCGGTCGAGGGCGCGCGCGTGCAAGGGGGCGAGCGCGGCGGCCGCCGCGAGCGCGGCGGCGGCGAGGCGGGCGGCGGGCGTGCGTTTCATCGGGAGCCTCCGGGACGGCATGACGCGCGATTATGCGCGAACGCGGCGCGCCGCGGCATCCCCGGCCGGACGGACGGGAAGACCCCATGACCGGCCGGGAAAGCCGGGGGAACACGAGGTCCGAAAACGGCGAGTGGCGACCGGGAGCCGGGGCTATGATCCGTCCCCATGACCCTCGACCCCGACGCCTGCTGGCGCGCGCTCGCCGCCCACGATGCCCGCTTCGACGGCCGGTTCTTCGTGGGCGTCGCGACGACCGGCATCTACTGCCGCCCGGTGTGCAACGTGCGCACCCCGCGCCGCGAGAACTGCCGGTTCTTCGCGAGCGCTGCGGCCGCGGAGGCGCGCGGCTTCCGTCCGTGCCTGCGCTGCCGGCCCGAGCTCGCGCCGGGCCACGCCGCGATCGACGCGTCGTCGCGGCTCGCGCAGGGCGCGGTCGACCTGATCGAGTCCGGCGTGATGGACGAGGGCGGCCTCGTGCGGCTGGCCGAGCGCGTCGGCGTGTCCGAGCGGCACCTGCGGCGCGTGTTCGAGGCCGAGTTCGGCGTCTCGCCGGTCGAGTACGCGCAGACGCACCGCCTGTTGCTCGCGAAGCGCCTCTTGACCGACACGCGGCTGCCGGTCACCGACGTCGCGCTCGCGAGCGGGTTCGCGAGCCTGCGGCGCTTCAACGCGCTCTTCGGCGCACGCTACCGGATGGCGCCGTCGCGCCTGCGCCGCGAGGCGGCCGGCGACGCGACCGCCGACTGGCTCGCGTTCGAGCTCGCCTACCGGCCGCCCTACGACTTCGACGCGATGCTCGCGTTCCTGCGCGATCGCGCGGTCGACGGGATCGAACAGGTGTCCGACGGCGCGTACGTGCGCACGGTGGCGCTGCGGCGCGGCGACGCGACGCACGCCGGCCGCGTCGAAGTCCGCCACTTGCCGCGGCGGCACGCGTTGCGCGTCTCGGTGTCGGCGTCGCTCGCGCGCGTCGTGCCCGCGCTGCTCGGGCGCGCGCGGCACGCGTTCGACCTCGCCGCGGATCCGAACGAGATCGGCGCGGCGCTGGGCCCGCTCGCCCGCGCCCATCCGGGCCTGCGCGTGCCCGGCACGTTCGACGGCTTCGAGCTCGCGGTGCGCGCGATCGTCGGGCAGCAGGTGTCGGTGAAGGCGGCGCGCACGCTCGTGGAGCGCCTCGTCGCGGCGCACGGGCAGGCCGTCGAGCTGCCGGGGGCGGGGCCTTCGCGGCTCTTCCCGCCCGCGGACGCGATCGCGGCGCTCGCGCCCGGGGAGCTCGCGCGCATCGGGCTCGTCGCGTCGCGCGCGAAGGCGGTGCACGCGCTCGCGGGCGCGGTCGCGACGGGGGCGCTCGACCTCGAGCCGGGCGCCGACGTCGAGGCGACGGTGCGTGCGCTGGTCGCCTTGCCCGGCATCGGCGACTGGACGGCGGGCTACGTGGCGATGCGCGCGCTGCGCTGGCCCGACGCGTTCCTCGCCGGCGACCTCGTCGTGCGGCGCGCGATGGGCGCGGCCACCGCCGCGCGCGCCGAGAGGGAAAGTGCCGCCTGGCGCCCGTGGCGCGCCTACGCGGTCATGCACTTGTGGAAAGGAGCGGCGACGTGAACGAAGCGATCAGGTGGTGCCGCGGCGAGACGCGGCTGGGAGCCGTGCGCCTCGCGGCGCGGGGCGGGGCGATCGTCGGGCTGTGGTTCGAGGGGCAGAAGCACGACGTGCTGCCGGACGTGACCTGGCGCGAGACGCCGGGCGATCCGCTGCTGCGCGAGGCGTTCCGCCAGCTCCGCGACTACCTCGCCGGGAAGCGCGACGGGTTCGACGTCGCGATCGCGCCCGAGGGCACGCCGTTCCAGAGGAGCGTGTGGCGCGAGATCGCGAAGGTGCCCGCGGGACGGACCGCGTCCTACGGCGACCTCGCACGTCGCCTGCGGCGGCCGTCGTCGGTGCGCGCGGTCGGCGCGGCGGTCGGGCGCAATCCATTGTCGGTCGTCGTGCCCTGCCACCGGATCGTCGGGTCCGACGGGTCGCTCACCGGCTACGCGGGAGGGCTCGACCGCAAGCGGGCGCTGCTCGCGCTGGAGCGGGTCGAGCTCGACGCGTCGCGGGACGGGATCGCCGGGAAGGCGGGATCGAAGCGATGAACGCGATGCGCGGAGCCGACGTCGCGCGGCTGGTCGCCCTCGCGGTGATCTGGAGCGCGTCGTTCGTCTTCATCCGCGTCCTCGCGCCGCCACTCGGGCCGGTGTGGACCGCGACGCTGCGCGTGCTGATCGCGGGCGTCGCGCTCGTCGCGTGGCTCCGGCTCGCGGGGATCGACGCGGGCGTGCGCCGCCACTGGCGCGCGTACCTGGTCGTGGGGATCGTGAACTCCGCGTCGCCGTTCCTGCTGTTCTCGTGGGCCGCGCTGACGCTGCCCGCCTCGTACCTCGTGATCCTGAACGCGGCTACGCCGATGTTCGCGGCGCTGGCGGCGGCGATCTGGCTCGGCGAGCGGCTCTCGGGCGCGAAGGTGGCCGGGCTCGTGATCGGCGCGGCGGGCGTGGCGTTGGTGAGCCGCGCCGGGCCGCTCGCCCCGACGCCCGAGGTCGTGCTGGCGGTGGTCGCGAGCCTCGGAGGCGCCCTCTGCTACGCGATCGCCGGCGTCTGGCTGAAGCGCCACGGCTCGGGACTGCAGCCGATGGCGATCGCCGGGTGGAGCCAGGTCGGCGCGTCGGCCGCGCTGCTGCCGGTCGCGGCGGCCGCGCCGCTGCCGGGGCCGGTCACGACCGCCGTCGTCGCGAACCTGCTCGCGCTGGCGCTCGTGTGCAGCGGGATCGCCTACCTGATCTACTACCGGCTGATCCGCGACATCGGGCCCACCCGCGCGATGACGGTCACCTTCCTGATGCCGGCGCTCGGCATGCTGTGGGGCGCGATGTTCCTCGGCGAGGCGGTGAACGCGACGATGCTCGCGGGCGCCGGCCTCGTGATCGCCGGGACCGCGGCGGTGCTGCGGCCGCCGCGCGTCGCGCCGCGGCTCGGGCTCGGGCGCTGACCACCTGCGCGTCGCTTGCCCGGCGCCGCGCGCGCGTTCATAGTGCGGGGGCGCCGCGCCCCCATGGCGGAGGCGCGGCCGGAGTCTTCCGGCGCGACGCTCACGATGTCCCTCGACCCCGGCATGGCCGACTACCTCGCGCGCGTCGCGGCCGTCGTGCCGCCGCTCGCCGAGGCCACGCCGGCCGCGCGCCGCCACCGGATGGAGCTGATCGCGCGCGCGTTCCCGGCGCCCGAGGACGGCGTCGCGCGCGGCGACGCGTGGATCGTGCTGCCGGGCCGCGAGGTCGCGGTGCGGCTCTACCGGCCGCGCGCGGGCGTGCTGCCCGCGATCGTCTACCTGCACGGCGGCGGCTGGGTCGCGGGGAGCCTCGCGACGCACGACGGCGCCTGCGCGGCGCTCGCGCAGGACGCGGACGCCGTCGTCGCGAGCGTCCACTATCGCCGCGCGCCCGAGAGCCCGTATCCCGCGCCGAACGACGACGCCTATGCCGCGCTCGGGTGGGCGGCCGAGCACGCGGACGCGCTCGCGATCGACCGTGCGCGGATCGGCGTCGCGGGCGACAGCGCGGGCGCTCATCTCGCGATCGGCTGTGCGATCGAGGCGCGCGACCGCGGCGGTCCGGCGATCGCGCACCAGCTCCTGGTCTACCCGGTCGTCGAGCCCGCGTTCGACACGGCGAGCTACCTCGCGCACGCGGCCTCGCCGACGCTCACGCGCGGCGACATGATCTGGTACTGGCGGCAGTACCTGCCCGAAGGGTCGGACGACGGAAGCGCGCGCGCGGTGCCCACGCGCGATGCGCTCGCGCGGCTGCCGCGCACGCACGTCGTCGTCGCCGGCCTCGATCCGCTGCGCGACGAAGGCATCGCGCTCGTCGCGCGACTCTCGAAGGCCGGCGTCGCGGCGACGCTCGCCGAAGCGACGACGCTGCCCCACGGCTTCCTGCGCGCCGCCCCGTACGCGGCGGCGGCGCGCGAGGCGCAGGCCGCGCTGGGCGCCGCCGCTCGCGCCGCGCTGCACGGGTGATCCGATGGCCGGACGCGAGCCTCCGTTCCCGAAGCCGCCGAAGCCGCCGCGCGAGCCGGCGTCGCCGTACGACCCGAGCGGCATCGACGACGGCAAGGGCGGCATTCCGCTCTGGGCGCGCCGCCCGGCGCTCCGCGCGACCGCGTGGATCGCGTTCATCGTCGTCCTCGTCGCGATCGGCGTGCTCGCGTGGCGGACGATGGAGCGCAAGGCGCTCGAGCGGGTCTACCGGGAAGGCGTGCAGGCACTCGCCGAAGGGCGCAACGACGACGCGCGCGCGGCGTTCGACCGCGCGATCGCGCAGCGGCCCGAGTGGGGGGCGGCGTGGCGGCAGCGCGGCTACGCGGCGCGCAAGCCGGCCGACGCGATCGGCGACTTCGGCCGCGCGATCGCGATCGACCCGGGCGATGCCGACGCGTACGCGGCGCGAGGACGGGCGTGGATGCAATCGGGCGAGCCGGCGAAGGCGACGGCGGACTACGACCGCGCGATCGAGCTCGCCGGGCGCAGCGGGGCGGCGGCGACGAGCGTCGCGGCCTGGCGCGCGGACCGCGCGGCCTTGCGGTTCGGCGCGGGCGAGATCGCGGCGGCGCTCGACGACCTGCGCGCGGTGGCCGGGGCGCGGGGAGCGCCCGACGATCACCGCAACCTCGCGGCCGCCCTCGCGTCCTCCGGCGACTGGCACGGCGCGCGCGAGGAATACGACCGCGCGATCTCGGTCTCGCCGAATCCGGAGTGGCTGGGCGAGCGCGCGCTCGTCCTGATCGAGCTCGGCGACGACGACGGCGCGAGCGCCGATCTCCGGCGCTGCGTGCAGGCCGATCCTTCCTGCGCGCAGGGGGCGGCCGCGCAGGCGGAGCGGCGCGCGCAGGAGCTCGGTCGTCCGCCGCCCGCCGGCGCGCACCCGTAGGCGATTCCCGGTTCGTCGCGGGGACGGGCCGGGCGGGCCCGTATAATCCGCGGCTCCCCCGTTCCGAGTTCCTTCCCGTGCCGTCGTTCCGCCTCGCTTCGTGGTTGCTCGCGCTCGCCGCGGTCGCGCTCGCCGGATGCGCGTCGCGGCCGGTCAATGCGCCGCTCGCGAAGGCCGACCCGAGGGCCGGCTACCGCTACGAGACACGCGCCGAGCGGCCGGGCAACGATCCATCGACGATCGTCGTGCTCGCGTTCTCGGGCGGCGGGATGCGCGCGGCGGCGTTCTCCTACGGCGTGCTCGAGGAGCTCCGGCGCACCGAGGTCGCGATCAAGGGCCGGCGCTCGCGTCTCGTCGACGAGGTCGACCTGATCACCGGCGTGTCGGGGGGCAGCTTCACCGCGCTCGCGTACGGCCTCTACGGCGAGCGCCTGTTCGACGACTACGCCGACCGCTTCCTCAAGCGCGACCTCCAGTCGGAGCTCTTCGCGCGGCTCGTCTCGCCGACGACCTGGCCGTCGCTCGCCTCCGAGGGCTGGGGACGGTCGGAGATGGCGGCCGAGCTCTGGGACGAGGTGCTCTTCGAGCGCAAGACCTACGCCGACCTGATGGCGCTGCCCGGGCCGATGATCCGCGCGACCGCGACCGACATCTCGACCGGGTCGCGGCTCACGTTCTCGCAGAACGAATTCGACCTGATCTGCTCGGACCTCGCGTCGGTCCCGATCTCGCGCGCGGCCGCCGCGTCGTCCGCGGTGCCGATCGTGATGTCGCCGGTCACGATCAACAACTACGGCGGCACCTGCGGCTATGCCGCGCCCTACTGGCGGCGGCAGTTCGAGGACCCGAACAACCGGCTGCGGCCGGCCGGGCGCGCGCTGCAGCGGATCAAGGAGATGAACGCGTTCGAGGACGGCGCGAGCCGTCCGTTCCTGCACCTGGTCGACGGCGGCGTCGCCGACAACCTCGGCCTGCGCGGGATCCTCGAGGAGTTCGAGGAGTTCGAGGCGAGCCGGACGCTGCGCCGGAGCACGCGCGTCGCGCAGATCGAGCGCATCGCGGTGATCGTCGTCAACTCGCTGTCGGTGCCGAAGACCGACTGGGACCGCACCGAGCGCCCGCCGAACGACGTGCAGATCCTGCTCAAGGCGACCGGCGTGCCGATCGACCGCTACTCGTACGAGGGCGTCGAGCTGCTGCGCGACATCGTCGCGCGCTGGAACACGCTGCGGTCGCTCAACCAGGCCGGGGCGTTCGCCAACGCGAACAACCCGATGCTCGCGCGCGCCGTCGACGTGCCGGACATCGAGATCTACGCGATCGACGCGAGCTTCGAGGCGCACCCGTCGCCGGAGGAGCGCGCCTACCTGAACCAGCTGCCGACCTCGTGGCGGCTCACGCGCGAGCAGGTCGACCGCCTGCGCGCCGCCGCGGGGGAGATCCTGCGGTCGTCCGACGAGTACCGGCGGATGCTGCGCGATTTCGGCGGAGCCACGGCGACGCCCCCCGGAACGATCCGATGACGCACGAAACGCCTCCCGACGAGCTCCGCCGCCGCTTCGACGCGCTGCACGCCGCGTTCGCGCGCGAGCCGAACCCCGACGCCTCGGTGCGCCGCGACCGCCTCGCGCGCCTGCTCGCGATGACCCGCGAGCGCGAGCGCGACTTCGTCGAAGCGATCGATCGCGACTTCGGGCACCGCTCGTCGCACGAGACGCGGCTCGCCGAGCTCTACATCGTCACGGCGGGGACGCGCTACGCGATCGCGAACGTGCGCCGGTGGATGCGTCCGCAGCGCATCGCGACGCCGATCCAGCTCCTTCCCGGCAGCGCGCGCATCCTGCCGCAGCCGCTCGGCGTCGCGGGGATC
The DNA here is from genome assembly GCA_046347845.1 of Burkholderiales bacterium. Taxonomy (GTDB): domain Bacteria; phylum Pseudomonadota; class Gammaproteobacteria; order Burkholderiales; family Casimicrobiaceae; genus VBCG01. The sequence goes on from JAXMFH010000009.1 coordinate 96,025, forward strand.
GTGAGCCCGTGGAATTACCCGGTGCAGCTCGCGCTCGCGCCGGCGATCGGGGCGCTGGCCGCGGGCAACCGCGTGATGCTGAAGCCGTCCGAGGTGACGCCCGCGACGTCAGCGCTGCTCGCCGAGGCGATCGCGCAGCGCTTCGCGCCGGACGAGTTCACCGTCGTGACGGGCGGCGCGGAGACGGGCGCCGCGTTCGCGAGGCTCCCGTTCGACCACCTGTTCTTCACCGGCTCGACGGCGGTCGGCCGGATCGTCGCGAAGGCGGCGGCCGAGAACCTGACGCCGGTGACGCTCGAGCTCGGCGGCAAGAGCCCCGCGATCGTCGACGCGGGCGCCGACCTCGCCGTCGTCGCGCCGCGGATCGCGGTCGGCAAGCTGCTCAATGCGGGGCAGACGTGCATCGCGCCGGACTATGCGCTCGTGCCCGAGCGCAAGGCGGACGCGTTCGTCGAGGCGGTTAAGCGCGCGATGGGCCGGCTCTATCCGGACCCGTTGCGCGGGCCCGACTACACGGCGATCGTGAACGCGCGCCACTACGAGCGCCTCGTCGCGCTGGTCGAGGACGCGCGCGCGAAGGGCGCGACGATCGTGTCGATCCCCGAAGGCGCGGCGCCCGATCCGGAAACGCGACGCATCCCGCCGACGCTCGTCGTCGGCGCGAACGAGTCGATGCAGCTGATGCACGAGGAGATCTTCGGGCCGATCCTGCCGGTCGAGCGCTACGCGCGGCTCGACGACGCGATCGCGGCGGTGACCCGGCGCCCGCGGCCGCTCGCGTGCTACGTGTTCGCCGAGGACCGCGCGGTGCGCGACCGCATCCTGCACGAGACGATCGCGGGGGGCGTCACCGTCAACGACACGCTGTGGCACTTCGCGCACGAGGAGCTGCCGTTCGGCGGCGTGGGCGCCTCGGGCATCGGGGCCTATCACGGCGAGGCGGGCTTCCGCACGTTCAGCCACATGAAGAGCGTGTTCGTGCAGCCGCGGCGCACCGCGGCGACGCTCCTCGCGCCGCCCTACGGCGCGACCTTCGAGAAGGTGCTCGCGCTGCTCAAGCGCATCTCCGGGTGATGCGCCGGCCGTCGGGCGAACGCCCGGCCCGCGGAACGAGCGAGCCTCCCGTCGCCGCCTAGACCGGCCGGGCGTGGATCTCCCGCGCCGCCCGGAGTCCCGACTCGATCGCCCCCTGGATCCACGCGTGCGCGAGCGAGGCGTGCTCGCCGGCGAAGTGGATGCGGCCCTCGGGAGCGACGATGTGCTCGTGCAGCAGCCCCTGCTGCGAGGGCTCGAAGAGCGCGAACGCGCCTCCCGCGTACGGGTCGTCGTGCCACATCCACGACGCGCCGACCTCGAACTCCTCGAGGATCTGCGGGTGGAGCTGCGCGACGTCCTCGATCGCCTGCTCGATCCGGTCGCCGGGCGCAAGCGACCCCCACCGCTGCGCGTCCTCCGACCACGTGTAGCTCGCGAGCAGCACGCCGCGGCCGGTCGCGCGGCCCCCTTCCGGGTAGTAGACGTTGCGGATCGGCAGGTCGGTCACGCTGCCGCCGCCGTAGATGCCGTCGTCCTCCTCCCAGAAGCGGCGGCGGCACTGGAAGAAGATCTTCGCCGACGCGTCGTAGCGCAGCTGCCGGATCGCCCGGCGCTTCGCGTGCGAGAACGGCTTCAGCGCCTCGATGTGGCGCAGCACCGGGAACGGGACGGTCACGATCGCGTAGTCGCCGGTGACGCTCGACCGGCCCGCGGCGGTCTCGAAGTGGACGGTGACGTCGCGATCGGACTGGTCGATCGCGGTCATCCGCGCGCCGAACCGGATGCGCGTGCGCAGCGCGGGCAGGTACGCGTTGGGCAGCTGGTCGGAGCCGCCGTCGACGCGCACCATGTCCGTGTAGTAGTTGCCGACCTCCTCGCGCAGGAGCTCGAGGAAGCACGAGTTCATCAGCGCCTCCTGGTTCCAGACGAGGCCGAAGAGCTCGATCGCCGACTCGCTCCAGCCGCGCTCCTCGAGGAACTCGCGCGTCGAGTAGCCGTCGTACTGCGCGACGATGGCCGACCAGGCCCGGTCGCCCTCGCTTTCGATGCGCTGCGCGAACGGCTGCAGCAGCGATTGCCAGCGCCGGCCCGACGTGAGCCCGCGGTCCTGCTCGGCGAGCTCGGTGCCGAGGAGCTCGGGGCGCTCCTCGAACTCGTGGAGCCGCATCTTGCGGCCGAACAGGTGGCACCAGGCCTTCGGGTTGTGCATCGTGAACGGCTTGACCGCGAGGCCGACCTTCTCGAGGCACGCGAGCGTGAGCTTGTGCGCCTTCGGGATGCGCATCGCGCCGGCCTCCGCGTAGAGGCCGGGGGCGAACGGCTCGCGCATCGTGTAGACGCGGCCGCCGACGCGCTGCCGCGCCTCGAGGACCAGCGGGTCGTGGCCCGCGCGCAGCAGCTCGTCGGCGGCGACGAGCCCGGCCATGCCGGCGCCGACGACGACCACGCGATGCCGCTTGCCCTGCCGGGGCGGAAGGCCGTCGCGGATCGTGGCGAGGTCGCGGTCGAGGTCGGCTTGCGTCATGTCGCGCTCCGCTGCGGGTCGGTCGGCCGGAAACGCACAGACCCCAAATCCGAGGGCAGGCCGCGAGGAACGGGATGGGAGGGTCAGACCCTCGCCCCCATGGGGTGATCGCGGCGTCGGGGTCTGACCCTCATTTCGGCTAGACGATCCGGTGGAACCAGAGCACCGAGAGCGCCGCCGCGAGGATCGTGACGAGCGCGGCCGCGGCGGCGAACAGCGCGGTGACCTCGATCGTCTTCTTCTCGTAGGTGAACCGCGCGCCGAGCGCGTCGTAGACCTTCTTGAGGTCGTCGGCGCTGCCGGCGTAGAAGTACTCGCCGCGCGTCAGGTTCGCGATGTTCTTGAGCGCGTCCTCGTTGAGGCGCACGCGCATCGACCATCCCTCGGCGCCGACGATCTCGCCCTGCGGCGTGCCGACGCCGACCGTGTAGACGCGCACGCCGCGCTCGGCGGCCATCTTCGCCGACTCGATCGGATCGGGGCCGGTCGTCGTCTGGCCGTCGGTGAGCACGACGATGACGGCGTTGCCCACCGAGCCGGGCTCGGCCGGCGCGGCAGGGGCCTTCGGCGCGTCCTTCGGCGGGGCAGCGCCGAGCGCGCGTGCACCGTCGCGCGGCGAGGGGCGCGGATTCGCGCTGCGGAGGTCGAACTCGACCTCCGGCACGATCGTCTTGAGCGAGACGAGGATGCCGCTGCCCACCGCGGTGCCGCGCTGCAGCTGGAAGCGGTCGATCGCGGCGAGGAGGTCGTCGCGCGAGTGCGTCGGGGGCTGCACGAGCGCGGCGGCGCCGGCGAAGGTCACGATGCCGATGCGCGTCGTGCCCGGCTGATCGGCGATGAACGAGCGCGCGGCCTCCTGGGCGGCCGCGAGCCGGCTCGGCTTCACGTCGGTCGCGCGCATGCTTCCCGAAACGTCCATCGCCAGGATGATCGTCTCCTGGCGCGTCGGCAGCGTGATCGTGCCCTCGGGCCGCGCGGACGCGACGATCATCAGCGCGATCGCGACCAGGATCAGCGCGGGCGGGACGTGCCGGCGCCAGCCGGGCCCGCGCGCGAGCGCCTCGCGGACGAGCGACAGGTTCGCGTAGCGGAGCGCGAGGCGCTTGCGGCGCCGCTGCAGCCACAGGTACGCGGCGACCAGCAGCGGCAGCGCGGCGAGGCCCCAGAGCAGCTCAGGCCACTGGAAGGACACGGCGGGCCTCGAGGTGGCGGGGCAGGCCGCCGCCGACCGCGAGCTGCGAGCGGCGCTTGCGAAGGTCGGCGAAGCGGACGACGGACCCGACGAGGTCGTCGTCGGTCGCGAGCTCGAGCGTGTCGACGGCCGCGGCGCCGAGCGCGTCGCGCACCTCGTTCTCGCGCCGCTCGGCGATCTCCGCGAAGCGCGCGCGGAACGCGCGGTCGTGCGTGTCGACGAAGAGCTGGTCGCCGGTCTCGGCGTCCTCGACGACGACCATGCCGAGGTCGGGCAGCGCGCGCTCGAGCGGATCGTAGAGGCGCACCGCGACCACCTCGTGGCGCTTCGCGAGGTGGCCGAGCGCCTTGTGCCAGCCGGGCTCGCTGATGAAGTCGGACACGACGAACACGAGCGATCGCCGCGGCAGGACGCGCATCGCCGACTCGAGGAGCTCCGAGAGCCGCGTTCCCTTCGACCGCGTTCCCTCGGGCCGCGTGCCGAGCTTGTGCAGCAGGTGCAGCACCTGGCGGCGGCCGCCGCGCGCGGGGATCACGGTGTCGACGCGGTCGCCGTAGAGGATCGCGCCGACGCGGTTGCCGTGCCGCGTGAGCAGGCGTGCGAGCACGGTGACGAAATCGACCGCGACCGCGCGCTTGCGCACGGCCGACGAGCCGAAGTCGACCGACGCGGAGAGGTCGAGCAGGAACCACGCGTTGACCTCGCGGTCCTCGACGTACTCGCGCACGTACGGCACCTGCAGGCGCGCCGTCACGTTCCAGTCGATGTGCCGGACGTCGTCGTGGTACTGGTACTCGCGCAGGTCCGCGAGGTCGAGGCCGAAGCCCCGGAACAGCGTCCGGTAGTCGCCCTGCAGCAGGCCGTCGAGACGGCGGATGACCGTCCAGTCGAGCTTGCGCAGCAGCGATTCAGGATCGCTCTTCGAGCGCGACATGGGTGTCGAGCGGCTTGTCGGGGGCGGCGACGTGCCGGAGGATCTCGAGGATCAGCCGGTCCGCGGAGATGCCGTCCGCGAGCGCCTCGTACGAGAGCGACAGCCGGTGGCGCAGCACGTCGGGCGCGATGTCGATCACGTCCTCGGGCAGCGCGTAGGGGCGGCCGCGCAGGAACGCGAGCGCGCGGGCGCCCTCGACGAGCGCGATCGTCGCGCGCGGGCTCGCGCCGAACGTGATGTAGCGCGCGATGTCCTTGATGCCGTAGCGGTCCGGCTCGCGCGTCGCGGCGACGAGCTTCACCGCGTACTGCATCAGCGCCGGGTCGACGTAGCCCGAGCGGCACTCGCGGTAGAGCGCGGCGAGCTGGTCGGTCGTCGCGACCGGCATCACGTCCTGCGTCGTGCCGGTCACGCGCTCGACGATCACGTACTCCTCGGTCTCGGACGGATAGCCGACCAGCACCTTCATCATGAAGCGGTCGACCTGCGCCTCGGGCAGCGGATAGGTGCCCTCGGTCTCGATCGGGTTCTGCGTCGCCATCACGAGGAACGGCTCGGGCACGTGGTGCGTCTCGCCGGCGATCGTCACCTGGCGCTCCTGCATCACCTCGAGCAGCGCGCTCTGCACCTTGGCGGGCGCCCGGTTGATCTCGTCGGCGAGCAGCAGGTTCGTGAACACGGGCCCCAGCGAGGTCGCGAACTCGCCGGTCTTCTGGTTGTAGATGCGCGTGCCGACGAGGTCGGCCGGCACGAGGTCCGGCGTGAACTGGATCCGGCGGAACGTGCCGCGGATCGTGCGCGCGAGCGTCTTGACCGTCAGCGTCTTCGCGAGCCCCGGCACGCCCTCGACCAGCAGGTGGCCCTGCGCGAGGATCGCGACGAGCACGCGCTCGAGGAACGGGTCCTGGCCGACGACGACCTTCTTGACCTCGTAGAGGATGCGCTCGGTGAGCGGAGCGTGGTGGGTGGGGGCGAGGTCGGTCATCGGGTGTCGGAGGTCGGTGGACGGAGGTCGGTGGACGGAGGTCGGGGGCGGCAGCGACATCGGTGGCCGCGCATCGGGCGCCGATGCGGTGCCGGAGGGGAGGGGTTCAGAACGGCGACATGCCGATCGCCGAGGCCGCGTTCTCGATCGGCACCGCGAAGCCGATCCCGACGAACACGCGCTGGTCGGTGGGGTTGAGGATCGCGGTCACGATGCCGACGACCTCGCCGTCCATCGTGACGAGCGGGCCGCCGGAGTTGCCGGGGTTGGCGGCCGCGTCGAACTGGATCAGGTTCGTGAGCAGGCGCTTGCCCTGCGGCGAGCGGTATTCGCGGTTGAGCCCCGAGACGATGCCCGACGACACCGACGGGCCGATGCCGAACGGGAAGCCGGCCGCGACCACCTCGTCGCCGGGCGCGAGGTCCTGCGTCGAGCGCAGCACGGCGGGCTTCAGGTCGTCGGGCAGCTTCTCGGCCTTGACGACGGCGAGATCGTTCTCCGGCTGCACGCCGATCACGCGCGCCTCGGACTCGAGGCCGTCGAAGAACACGACCTTGAGCTTGGAGGCGCCGCGCACGACGTGGAGGTTCGTGAGGATCACGCCGCTGTCGACGATCACGACGCCGGTGCCGATGCCCATGCCCTTGCCGATGTCCGGGTGGCCTTCCGGCAGCGCGGGCTTGTCGCCCGGCTTGTCCGGGGCGGGCGAGCCGGGCTTCGCGTCGGCGCGCTTGCCGTCGACGCCCTTCGGGTCGGGCTTCGCCGCGCCCTTGCCGGCCTTCTTCGGGTCGCCCTTCTTCGCGTCCTTCTCGTCGTCGTCCGGATAGCCGGTGCCGACGACCTTGACGATCGACGGACGCACCGCCTCGTAGGCCCTCGCGGCGCGCGAAGGCAGTGTCTGCGTCGCGAGCGTGTGCAGCACCGCGCCGTCGATGTCCTTCTGCGTGAGCACGCGCGCGGTCGGGCGCGTCGACGTCCAGTACGCGATCGCGATCGCGCCGATCAGCAGTCCCGCGACGAGCGCGAGCCAGCGCTCGTGGCGCTGGGCGAGCGCGCCCACGGCGAAGCGCTTGCGGCGGGCCGGGGCCGGATCGGCCGGGGGCGCGTCGGACGCCGGCGCAGGCTCCGCGGCGGGCGCGGCACGCGCGGCGCCCGGTGCCGCGGCGTCGCGGCGGGGCGATCGGCTGTACAGCGCGGTGCGGCGCATCGAGGACCTCGCTCGGGTCGATCCGGCGGCCCGGCGCGGGGACCGGGAACGGTTCTAGGATAGAGAGATTCGGCGCGGGAGCAAAGGGCGCGGACAGTGGGGGCAGTTCCCTCGGCGATACACCGAAAACCGGGGTCAGACCCCACCGGAGAAAACCGGGGTCAGACCCCAACGAAGACCGGGGTCAGACCCCAACGAAGACCGGGGTCAGACCCCAACGAAGACCGGGGTCAGACCCCGCGGCGCTGCGTGCCTCCAGGGTCAGACCCCATCGCGCCTCCAGGGTCAGACCCCATCGCGCCTCCAGGGTCAGACCCCATCGCACCTCCAGGATCAGACTCCATCGGGCCCCATCCGCGGCGCGGTCGGTCAGCCGGCGCTGCCTTCGACGAGGACGAACTGGCCGGTCGAGGCCGACCGCCGCAGCGCCTTCGCCGGCGCGTAGTCCGGTCCGTCCCAGAACGCCTTCGCGCGCTCGACCGTCGGGAACTCGATCACGACGACGCGATCGCGCTCCTCCGGCCCTTCGAGCGTCGTCGCCGGGCCTCCGCGCACGATGAACCGCCCGCCGTACTTCGCGATCGCCGCCGGCGTGAGCTTCCTGTACGCGTCGTAGCGCTGCGCGTCGGTGACGTGGATGCGGCAGATCAGGTAGGCGGGCATCGGGACTCCAGAAACCGCTGCCGGTGATGGGAGGCGCCGAGCGCGGCATCGCTGTGCCGTCGGCGAAGGGCGGCGCGCCGAGCTTCGGCCGCCTGCGGCGATCGCGAACGCGCGTCGTCGATCCCCGTCGACCATGCCGTCGGGGCCTTTCGCCGACGCAGCGACGCCGCTAGTACTGCGACCACTTCTGCAAATAGAAGCAGAAGATCGCCGCCCCCACCCACCCGAGGCCGGCGATCGGCATCTCGGAGACGAACGTCCAGACGATCGCGTTGATCAGGCAGAGCAGGATGGCGAACAGCGCGACGATGATGTTGCCCACGGAACGCGACCTCTGCCTGGATGTCGGACGCCCGGAGGCGCAGTGGCGCACCGGACCCGCGCCGGGATTCTGTCATAACGTCCGGGCCGCGTCGCCGGGGTGCGGACGGACGGGGATGGCGCCTGCGCGCGCGGGCGATCAGCCTTTGCCGCGGTGCGGCACGATCCAGCGGACGCGGCCTTCCGCGAAGCAGCCGGCCGCGACGATCGCGACCAGCGTCGCGAGCGACGACGACGCGAGCGCGGTGGCGGGCGGCGGATCGCCGGGCAGGTAGGGTCCGACCGCGGTGAGGAGGCCCGCGGCGGCGACGACGACGACCAGCAGGACCGCGCGCCATCGGGGAAGGCGGCAGCGGCGCAGGCACAGCGCCAGCGCGGCGCCCGCGATCGCGAGCTCGACCGCGAGCGCGGCCGGCATCGCCCGCCAGAGACCGAGGCCGAGCTTCGCGGAAGACGCTCCGGCGACCGGGATGTCCGGTACGTGCACGACGAGGTCGAGCGCGAAGTGCGAGGCGACCGCGCCGGCGAGTGCGACAGCGAGCCGGCTGCGTCCGCTGGCCTCGTTCACCGCCAGGCGCCAGCCGAGCGCCATCGCCGCCGCGGTCCATCCGGCGCTGGCGAGTGCGCCGTGCGAATACGGGAACGTGAAGGTGAAGTAGCGCGCGCCGCCGCTGTGCACCGGCTCGCCGACCGATTCCACGCCGCCGAGCACCAGCGTCCAGAGCAGCAGGTCGGCGAACAGCGCCGCCGCGAACAGCGCGCCCAGGTTGAGGCGCGGCTCTGCGGCCTTCACCGCGAGGCCCGCCCCGAGGTGCCCGACGAACATCGTGCGCTCCGGAATGCGAGCTGCGGCCGACCGGGTTCGCGGTCAGCGGCGTCGCCGCCGGTTCACGGCGACGGCTTCGCGTTCGCGTACAGGTTGACCGCGAAGCACGCGAGGCCGGCGACCATCACGATCGAGAAGATGCCGAGGATCGGTCCCGCGGCGGTGGTCCCGGTCAGGAACAGCGCGAGCACGACCATGAACGGGGGGAGCACGAGGTTGTGGATCCAGAAGTGGATGCGCGCGAGCCGCGTCTCCGCCGCGGCGGGGTAGAGGTGATAGACGATGCCGATCAACGCGAGCGACACCCAGCCGAGCAGGTTGAGGTGCGCATGGACCGGCGCGAGCGTGAAGACCTCCTTCATCCCCATGTACACGCCGAGCGAGGTTCCGACGAGCAGGTACACGACCGCGATCTTGATGAAGCGCAGACCCATGCTTGCCTCCTTCGGGAATGGGGGGACGGCGCGCGCGCGGCTTCGACCGGCCGCGTCGCGTCGCGCATTCTCGCGCGGGTTCGGCGCCGAGGGCAACCGCCGCCGGGCGGCCGCGACGTCGCGGCACGCCAGGCGAATCCCATCAGGCCGTGAGACTCGCCGCCGCGCGGCGGCTCAGTGGCGATGCCTGCGCGCGTGGTCGCGGCCGTGCCAGAACGCAACGGTCGCGACCGCGAGGGCGATTTGCAGCGGCGAGACGAGCACCGCGGCGACCCAGCTCCAGCTCTCGTTGCGGTCGAGCGCCTGGACGGCGACGACGAGGACCAGCACGGTGGCGACCGCCGCGACGAACGAGGCGCGCCTCGCGTCGCGCAACGCCGCCTCGGCGATCGCGCCGACGGCGACCGGCAGGATCACGAGGACGAGGAACGCTTCCACGTCGCGGGGGAGGGAGGTGGAGAGGACAGCCTACTCCCGTTGGAACCGGTCGTCGACCTCGGCAGCCCATCCGGACGCCGCCGCTACGGGAGCGCGGGGGTCACGAGATCGCCGCGAGGTCGCCGGCGCACCAGCGCCGCTCGTCCGCCGGCACCTCCTCGTAGCAGTCGAGCGCGTCGTGGCGGGCGGCCTCGAACGCCGCGGCGTCGTCCGACGCCCGCAACGCGGCCGCGAGCGCCGCATGTCCGAAGAAACGCTCGAACGCGGGCGCCTCGTGCGCGACGCAGACGTCGAGGCAGCGCCGGGCGCTCGCCGCCGCGTCCCGCGGCCGGCCCGCGCAAAGAAGGCTTCGCGCGAGACGGTAGTGCGCGCGCTCCTCCTCGAGCCAGGTACCGGCGCGCTTCCAGTAACTGAGCGCCGCTTCGGCGGCCGCGACCATGCCCCGCGTCTGCGCGGCGTCGCGATCGGCCTTCTCCTCGAGCACGCAGGCGAGGTTGTTGCCGGCGACCGCGAGCGCGCGCAGCGCGGGCGAGCCATCGGGCAGACCGCTCTCCGCGAGCGCGAGCGCACCTTCGAGCGCCGCGATCGCGCGACCGTGCTCGCCGCGTCCCGCGAGCGCGGCCGACGCGATCGCGATCGCGGCGATCCGGTCGTCGAGGGCGAGCGTGTCGACGGCGTGCGCGTCGCCCTCCGCGTAGCGCAATGCGCCGATGCCGCGCGCGATCGCCCCCTCGGCCGCCGGGCTCGCGTCGTAGGCGGGCAAGGCGCGCAGCGATTCCAGGAGCCGCACGCCGCGCTCCCACTCGCCGAGGTGCTCGCCGAACACGTGCGTCGCGAGCCGCGCGTACGGCGCGATCCGGTCGGCGGTCGCGACGAGGCCCGTCGACGCGGCGATCCGGTCGGCCACCTCGGCCGGCCGGTCGCCGTGGTCGTTCCAGGCGGATTCGATGAAGGCGTCGAAGGTCACGCGCGGCTAATCGAGGGGCCAGCCCTTGCGCGGCGGCAGCGACGCGAGCAGCGCGGCGCGCCGCTCCAGGCTCGTTTTCGGCCAGTGCTCGTTGCGGTCGTAGTACTCGGGCACCGCGGGCATGCCGGGCGGAATCACGACCCAGGGCTGCTTCGACGCCGTGAAGATGTGGATGTCGGGCGGCAGCCGGTCGGGCTCGTCGAGCGTGCCGACGCGCACGAACCGGACCGCGTCGCCGGCGCCCGCGTAGTTGCTCCAGACCGCCACGCGGCAGCGCGGGCAGCGGCTGATCTTCTGACCCTTGCCGCTCGCCGAGGGCGTCATCACGATCTCGACGTCGCCGTGGAGCAGCTGCACGCGGTCGGCCTCGATCATCGCGTTGAGCGCGTACGACGATCCGGTCTCGCGCTGGCACCAGCGGCAGTGGCAGGCGTGCACGAACAGCGGCGCGCCCGCCATCCGGTAGCGGACGTGGCGGCAGGTGCAGCCGCCGTCGTGCGGCGCGTGCTCGAGGGCGCTCATCGGATCGCGATGCTCGCGCCGACGGCCCGGACCGTCAAGCCGGAGGCGGCGAGCCGCGGCCCCGGACGAGCCCGACGACGAATCCGACGACGGCGCAAAGCGGCCCGGTCACGAAGGCCGCGGTCATCGCGGCCTCGACCGCGCGGTCGTGGAGGTTGGACGAGAACTGCTGCACGAGGAAATAGCCGGCGACCGCGCCGATCGCATAGCCGCCGATCGCGTGGAGGAGGGCGATGCCGACGCGTCTCATCGGGAGCCTCGCGAATCAGGGGCCGCCGGCGCGCCGGGCTTGCGCGCGACGACCGTCTCGAACGCCTTGATCCTGCCGTTCGCGGCCGGGAACGCGCTCGCCTCCGCGTGCACGATCGTCCAGTCGTCGAACCGGCGCGCGAGCTCGCCGGGCGCGAGCAGGCAGTGGCTCGCCGGGTCGAGGACGTCGGTCCACGTCGTGCCCTGCACGAGCACGTTGACGATCGCGTGCCCGCCGGGGCGCAGGCACGCACGCAGCCGGTCCAGCTGCGCGTGCGCGGCGGGGCAGTCGAGGAACATCAGCAGCCCGATCGACACGACCGTGTCGAATTCGCCTTCGATCCCGTAGGCGGCGAGGTCGGCCCGGGTCGCCTCGATCGGCAGCGACCGCCGTGCCGCGACGCCCTGCAGGTGCGCGATCGCGGCCGGGCTCCCGTCCAGCGCGACCACCGTGCAGCCGCGCTCGGCGGCGGCGATCGCGAGATTGCCCAGGCCGCAGCCGAAGTCGAGCACGCGCCCGCGCAGGTACGGGAGCGCCGCCGTCTCGAACGGGTTCAGCGCGAAGTCGCCCTCGCGGACCTGGCGCTCGAACTGCGCATCGAAGAAGCGCACGCTCGACTCCGCCGTCATCGCGCCTCCAGCACGTAGCGCTGCTCGATCACCTCGCGGCCCCACTGGTGGCCGGGACGCTCCTCCGCGAGGCGGAAGCCGTGCTCGCGGTAGAGGTGCGCGGCGGCGTCGAGGCCGCGGAACGTCCACAGGTAGGCACGGCCGCCGTGACGCGCGCGGCAGAAGTCGACCGCGCGCGCGAGCAGCGACCGGCCGACGCCGGTGCCGCGCAGCGCGTCCGAGACGATGAACCAGCGCAGGTGCGCGCCGTCCGCGCCCGCGTGCGCGCCGTCGATCGCGATCGAGCCCTCGACCGAGCCGTCGCGCACCGCGAGCCAGAGCCCGTCGCGGCCCTGCGTGCAGCGCTCGCAGAACTCGCCCAGCTCGCGCGCGACCTTGCTCTCGAAATACACGCCGAATCCCGCGTGCTCCGCGTACCAGGCGCCGTGCAGGCCGGCGATCCGGCCGATCGCGCCCGGCGCATAGCCTTCGCGGATCTCGAACGGCACGGCCCCGGACCGCCAGGAGGCGTTCTCGATCACGATCCGGTAGCCGTCCGGATCCTCGAACGTGCGCCCGCGGATGTCCCAGTACGGATTGAGCGACGGCACGCGCGCGAAGCCGGCGGCCTCCATCCGGTCGCACGCGGCGCGCCAGTCGTCCACGCCGGGGACGTAGAGGACGACGAGGTCCTCGGGCGTGGGCTGCGGGCGGACCGGGTGGGCGCGGCAGTGCGTGAGCTCGACGTGCCAGCGCCCGCCAGGGACGCCCAGCATCACGCCGTCGAAGCCGTCGTGGTCCTCGAAGCTTCCGAGGCGTTCGAGGCCGAGGCCGTCGCGGTAGAGCTTCGCCGAGCGCGCGAGGTCGGTCACCGGGCGCGCGATCCTCAGGTGGGGCGGCATCGGGAGCGCGAGGGGCGTGGTCAGGGTCGCTCGGCGGGCAAGCGTCTCGCGTAGACGCGCGTCGCGTAGACGTCGTCGCGGAAGCGGTAGCTCGACTCGCCGGCGAGCGCGTAGCCGCAGCGCTCGTAGAACGCGAGCGCGCGCAGGTTGGGCGCCCACGCGCACAGCCACAGCGTCGTGGCCCCGCGCACGATCGCCTCCTCCTCCGACCGCACGAGCAGCTCGCGCCCGATGCCGCGGCGCGTGGACCGCTCCTGCACGTACAGCCGGACGAGCTCGGCCGCGTTCTCGTGCGGCACCAGCGCGTGGCGCGACGGAAACGCGATCTGCGCGAACCCGAGCAGGCGACGTTCGCGCTCCGCGACGACGATCGTGCACGCCGGGTCGGCGAGCGCGGCGTCGAAGGCGGCCGGCGACAGGAGCTCGTGCGCTTCCCGCGCGACCGGCGGCCGGATGCCGTCCTCGGCGTAGGTGCCGAGGAAGACCTGGATCGCGAGCGCCGACAGCGTCATGGCGTCGACGGGCGCGGCCAGCCGGAAGGCGACGTCCTGCATCGCGGGCGCGGGGGGACGCTAGCCGGCCCCGCCCCGCTGCCACTCGTCGACCGCTTCCTTCGCGGCACGGAACGCGTCGATCCCCGCCGGCACGCCGCAGTACACCGCGGCCTGCAGCAGCACCTCGCGGATCTCGTCGACCGTGCAGCCGTTGCGCAGCGCGCCGCGCACGTGCGCCTTGATCTCGACCGGTGCCTTGAGCGCCGCGAGCATCGCGAGCGTGACGAGGCTGCGCGTGCGCCGCGGCAGCGCGTCGCGCGTCCAGATCTCGCCCCAGCAGTTCTCGGTCACGAGGTCCTGCAGCGGCTGCGTGAACGCGTTCGCGCCGGCGAGCGCGCGGTCCACGTACTCGCCGCCCAGCACCTCGCGGCGGACGGCCATGCCCCTGGCGAACTTCTCGCTCTTCATCGTCGCCTCCTGCGGATCGGGTCGCGTGCTTCGCCCGCGCCGCCGCCGCGCACGGATGCTCGGCCGCGCGGCGGGGCCGCCTACGGCTGCGGGCCCTCGTAGCCCTCGACGACGACCAGGTCGGCCGTCGCGACGTCCCTGCGCAGCGCGAGCGCCCGCTGGTACTCGGGCGAGTGCCAGCAGTCGACGGCCGCCTGGTAGCTCGGGAACTCGATCACGACGTTGCGCGATCGGGTCTTGCCCTCGGGAACCTCGAAGCGCCCGCCGCGCGCGAGGAACCGCGCGCCGAACTTGCGGAACGCCTCGGCGTTCGCGGCGATGTACGCCTTGTACTTCTCGGGGTCCGCCACGTCGGCGTGGACGACCCAGTAACCCTTGGCCATGTTCGCTCCTCTCGCGTGTGGAAGGCGCAGTCAGCAGTCGCCGACGCGCTTCGCGACCAGCGTCTCCTTCGACGGCTGCCCGTTCTGCGTCGACTCGACGTTCAGCCGGTAGGCGCCTTCGCTCTCGTAGGTCAGCACCGTCTTCGACCGGGCGACGATGCCCTGCATCTTGCACTGCGACGTGAAGGTGTAGGCGTTCCCGCTCTTCGCGACGGGCGAGAACGTGCAGCCCACCTTCGTGAGCATCGCGTTCTGGCGCTTCATGTCGGCGGTGGGGTCGACGCACTCCTTGTTCGACAGCTTCTGCGACTTGCCCGGGCCGCCGTCGACGGTTCGCTGGAATTCCCAGGTGCCCTTTCGAAACGTCGGCAGCTCGTCCGCGAGGGCGGTTCCGGCGAGCAGCGCGGCGGCGGCGCCGATCGCGATGCGGATCGCGAGCGGGGCGATCGCAGGTGAATCGCGAAAGGCGGAGATCGGCATCATCGGTTCCTTCGAAGGGTGTCGACCCATCGCCGGCCAGGGGCGACCCGGCCGCGCGGAGGGCGCGCCCCCGGATGATACGTGCTCCCGAGGCGGGGTTCAGGCCTTCGCGGCCAGCGTCGGCCCGGATGTGCGGGCGCGTTCGTGCCCCATGGCGTTGGTTGCGACCGCCGGACGGGTGCCGCACCCCGGCGGCGTTACTGGCGTCCGTCACGGAAGGCGTGCCGGATGGCCGGCGCCCGCGGCCGCCGCGCAGGGGCGAACATCTAGGCGGCATCGTCCGAAGGCCGGCGCCGGGGCGGCGCGATCCGACGGTTTCGGGGCCGCCCGCAGAGCGCGCGAAGCTCGTCCTTCGCCGCCTCGAGGCAGGCGCGGCGCTCGTCGGGCAGGTCCCGCCCGGCGCGATTCACGTAGAACGTGAGCATCGACATCGCCGAGCGGAAGGGCGTCGTCTTCCTGCGCGTGCTCGTCTCCGCGGATCGCATGAGCGACCGTGCGATCGCGACCGGATCGTCCCACGTGAACACGCCCTCCTCGAGGTCGAGCGCGTTGCTCTCGCGCGTGACGCGCTGCGACCAGCGCTCCGGTGCACGCGGCGCCGCCTTCGGATGGCGCGGGGAACCGGTACGCTTTCGACGTGGGGCCATCATGACGTGGCCGCTGCGCGATCGCGCTTGCCGGACGGAAACCCTGGAGAGCGGAGCGGGGCGCTTCGCGTCGCTAATCCGGCGCGTTGCGCTTTCGCGCCAGCACCTCGATCGGGACGAGGCGCCCGTCCGAGAGGGCGCGAGATGTGTTCGCGATCGCCTGCCGCGCGATCTCGCCGTGGAGCAGAAGCACCGCGCGATGGGGCGGCTTGCCGCCGCGCTCGACGATCGCGCGCGAGCGCGCGGCGAACGCGACGTGCTTCTCGACGGTGCCCTCGACGCGCACGACGTCGAATCCCGCCTGCGCGAGAGCCTGCCGCGTCTCGTCGGGCGTCGCGAGGAAGCTCGCCGCCGCGGTGCGCGCCCAGGGCGTCGGGTAGTCGGGCGCGCCGCCCGCACCCTGCGCGAGCTCGGACAGGACGAGCCAGCCATCCGGCTTCAGCACCCGGCCGATCTCGCGGTAGAGCGCGGCCTTGTCCGCGACGTTCATCGAGACGTTCATCGACCAGGCGCCGTCGAAGCTCGCATCGCCAAACGGCATCGCGAGCGCGTCGCCCGCCTCGAAGCGGACGCGATCGTCGAGGCCCGCGCGGCGCGTGAGCTCCCGGGCGACGTCGACGAACTCCGGCGTCAGGTCGATGCCGGTCACGCGGCAGCCGAAGCGCTGCGCGATCCAGCGCGCCGGTCCGCCGAGGCCGCTGCCGACGTCGAGCAGGTGATCGCCCGGCCCGGCCGCCATCATGCCGGCGATCTCCTCGGTCGCCTCGACGCCGCGGCCGTGGAGCTGGTCGTAGGGCGCGAGCGATTCGACCGCCGGGTGCCCGGGATCCACGCCGTCCGCGCGCAGCGCCGCGTCGAGCCGCGCGAGGAGGTCGCCGGTGGCGTAGTGCGCGGTGATCGCGCGCTCGTCGCCCATGGCGTGCGCTCAGCGCCGGTGCGGAGGGATGTCGCGGATCGCGGCCGCGAAGCGCGCGTGGGCGGCCGGATCGACCGGGCGGTGGCGGACCTTCGTGCTCGCCGGGTCCTTGCCGAGGAAGTTGCCTCCCTTGAGGTCGCGAGCGGGCCTGACCGGCCGCGGCGCGAATCCGCCGCCGCAGTTCGGGCAGACGTTCGCGAGCACCCCCTCGACGCACGAGGCGCAGAACGTGCACTCGTACGAGCAGATGCGCGCGTCGAGCGCATCGGGCGGCAGCGGCTTGTTGCAGTTCTCGCAGGTGGGTCTCAGCTCTAGCATCGTGGGCTCCGGGAAGATCGGGGTCGTCAGGCCGCCGCCGCGTACAGCTCGAGCTCTTCGTCGTCGGGCTTGAGCCGCACCCTGCGCTCGAGCCGGAAACCGAGCTTCCCGAGCAGCCGGCAGGAGCGCTCGTTGTCGGGCGAGACGATCGCGACGATCGTGGCAAGGCCGAGCTCGCGGCGGCCGTGGTCCATCACGGCGGCGGCGGACTCGAGCGCGTAGCCCTGTCCCCACGCGCCCGGCAGGAACGCGAAGCCCAGGTCGACGTCCTCGAGCGCGTCGCGCTTGATGAGGCCGCAGATCCCGAGCGGCTCGCCGGTCGCCTTCGACTCGACCAGGTTGAGGCCGAACCCGAGGCGCTCGTACATCGCGACCGGCCCGTTGCGGAGGTAGCGCTGCGCGTCCTCGACCGAGCGCACGTTCCGGTCGCCGATGTAGCGGATCCACGACGGCTCGTTGAGCAGGCGCAGGATGAACGGCGCGTCGCCGTCGTCGAGCCAGCGCAGGCGCAGCCTTGCGGTTTCGGCGACGATCACGGCGGCGCGGTCAGCGGTGGACGGTCGGAGCGCCCGCGGCGAGCGCGCGCGTCAGGACGGCCGCAGGGATCTCGCGGCAACCGCTCGCGTTCTGGCCCGACCACAGCGGCGAGAAGTCGCCGGACCCCGCGGCCTCCGCCTTCGCGCGGAGCGGCGCGATGGCCGAGGTCGCGAGCGGGAACGCCGGCGGCGCGGAGGAGATCGGGCCCAGCTCGCGCATGATCCGGTTGACGATCCCGCGCGAAGGCCGGCCCGTGAAGAGGTTGGTGAGCGCGGTGTGGCGCGCCGCCTCGCTCTTTAGCGCCGCCCGGTGCACGGCGCTGGTCGTCGCCTCCGGACAGAGCAGGTAGGCGGTCCCGACCTGCACGCCGGCGGCGCCGAGCGCCATCGCCGCCGCGACGCCGCCCGCGTCCGCGATCCCGCCCGCGGCGATCACCGGCACCCTCACCGCGCGCACGACCTGCGGCACGAGCGAGAGCGTGCCGACCTGCGTCGTCAGGTCGTCCGAGAGGAAGATGCCGCGGTGCCCGCCCGCCTCGACGCCCTGAGCGACGATCGCGTCGACGCCGCGCGCCTCGAGCCAGCGCGCCTCGTCGACGGTCGTCGCCGACGCGAGGATCCTCGAGCCCCACGAGCGCACCCGCGCGACGAGCTCGGGCGAGGGCAGGCCGAAGTGGAAGCTCACGACGGGGGGCCGGAACGGCTCGAGCAGGTCGGCCGCCTCCGCGCTGAACGGCACGCGGCCCGGCCCGGCGGGGACCTTGTCCGGGTCGATGCCGAACTCGCGGTAGTAGGGCGCGAGCGCGGCGCGCCATGCGGCTTCGTGTGCAGGGTCGGGGACCGGCGGCACGTGGCAGAAGAAGTTGACGTTGAACGGCCGCGTCGTGCCCGCCGAGAGCTTCGCGAGCTCGTCGCGCAGCGCGTCGGGCCCTAGCATCGCGCAGGGCAGCGATCCGAGCCCGCCCGCGTTCGACACCGCGATCGCGAGCGCGCTCGCCTGCACGCCGGCCATCGGCGCCTGGACGATCGGCAGCTCGGTGCCGAGGAGATCTCGCAGTCTCACGCGCCCCCCGGCAGTGTCAGCGCTTCCAGAACTCGCGCGTGGCGAGTCGCGCGCCCTCGGCCATCGCGGCCATCTTCGCCCAGACGACCTCGGGATCGACCGCCGCCTGCCCGACCCAGGTGCCGAAGCCGCAGTCGCTCCCCGCCATCACGTTCTCGCGGCCGACGAGCTTCGCGTATCGCCCGATGCGCTGCGCGACGAGCTCGGGGTGCTCGATGAAGTTCGACTTCGACTCGATGACGCCGGGGATCAGGATCTTGCCCTCCGGCAGCTTCACCGTCTCGAAGAGCTTCCACTCGTGCGCATGGCGCGGGTTCGCCGCCTCGAGCGCGATCGCGGAGGGGCGCGCGCGGAACACGATGTCGATCACGTCGGCGAGCGCGACGTCGCAGTGGTGCGGCCCCTCGTAGTTGCCCCAGCACAGGTGCATCCGGAGCTGCTCGGGCGGGATGTTCGCGGTCGCGTGGTTGAGCGCCTCGACGTGCATCTCCGCCTTCCTGCGCCACTCGGCGAGGGGCAGGTCCGCGTACTGGATGTGGCGTCCCATGCCGAGGTCGGGGCAGTCGATCTGCAGCACGATGCCGGCCTTCGCGATCGTCTCGTACTCGTGGCGCATCGCGTCCGCGATCGCGAACACGTACGCCTCCTCGGTCGGATAGTGCTCGTTGCGGAAGAACAGCGACACGACGCCCGGCGACGCGGCGGTGAGGAACGCGTCCTGCGCCTGCACGCCGGCGAGCGCCGCCTTCAGGTGCGCGACGTCGACCTCGGCCGCTTTCGGGTCGCGCACCGAGATCGCCGCGTTGCACGCGGGCGTCTTGCGGCGCGAACGGCCCGGGTCGCCGAACACGCGCTTCGCGAGGTTCGGGAACTCGGCGAGGTCCTGGTAGACGAACGTGTTGCCGGCGCCGCCGAAGCCGGCGAGCCGGTCCTTGATGTAGGTCGCGTACGAGGGCTTGCTCATCTCGCCGTCGTTGACGACGTCGACGCCGGAAGCCGCCTGCTTCTGCACGACCTCGGCGACCGCGGCCGCCACGCGGCGCTCGAGCGCGGCGGCGTCGACGGGCACGCCTTCCTCCTTCGCGTACATCGTGCGAATCAGGTCCTCGGGCCGCGGCAGGCTGCCGGTGTGCGTCGTGAGGAACCGCTCGGTGCTGCGCTTCATGGGACTCCTCCGTCGGGTCGGATCGCGTGCGCGTCGCCGCGATTCTTGCACGGATCGGCGCGGCGGCGGCCTACTCGACGACCGGCGTCGCGCGCTGCGACGAGACGAAGATCGTCGCGTCGGCGACCGCGACGACGTCGTGCTCCTCGCCCGGCGTCGTGAACAGGTAATCGCCTTCAGCGAGCTCGACGCCGCCGATGCGCACGATGCCGCGCAGCACGACCACCTCCTCGGTGCCCTCGTGCGCATGCCGCGGGAAGCGCGAGCCGGCGACGAGGCGCACGACCGACGAGCGTCCGCCGGTGTCGTTGTTGCGGAATAGCGCCCGGTCGATGCCGGCGTGGCCGGTGGGCTTCCATTCGCGGTTCGCGGCACGATTCACGAGCACGGGCGGGCTCCTCGGAAGGCTTCGCGCGGGGGGCGGCCGGCGCGCCGTCTCACTTGCGCGTGTAGAGGCCGTCGAACGCGGTCGTCACCTGCCCGCTCGCGTCGGTCGACTGCCAGAACTGGCGCACGGAGCCGTCCGCGTTGGGGGTCCAGGTGATCCGGTGGCGCACGGTCTGCCCGCCCGCCTCGACGGTCCGGCCTTCGAGCACCATCTTCCCGTCGGCGAGCCCGCCTTCGAGCAGGAGCAGCGTGCCCGACGAGTCGACCCAGGTCTGGTGCCAGACCTTGCGCGCGGCATCGTAGGCATTGAGGCTCTCGCCGCTGTAGCCCTTGCCTGTCGAGTAGCGCTCGTGCAGCACGCAGCCGCCGTACTCGCGCTCGATCCGGTTGGTGCCGGCGAGCTTGCCGTCCGGCGTGCGGACTTCCCACTCGCCCAGCCAGAAGTCGAACTGACGGTGCTCGGGCGCCTCGCAGGCAGCCGCGGCCGGGAGCACGACGGCGAGCGCGAGCGCCGCGAGCGCGGCGCGTCCGAAGGTCAGCTTGTCCATGCTCGTCGTCTCCGCTCTCGAAACAGTTCCATCTCGGGTGCGTCACCAGGATCAGCACGTAGAAGAGCCCCATCAGCGCTCCCGGCACCGCGACGACGCGGTGCAGCGCGATCGCGAGCTCGCGCGCCGCCGCTCAGCGCCGCGGGTAGCCGCGCTGCTCCAGGTCGACGCGATCCTCCTCGAGCGCCGCCTCGACGTCGCGCTGCAATCCCATGCGCACGAGAGGGGCAAGAAAGAAGAGCATCCCCGGAAACGGCAGCTCGACCGTCGTGCGGACGCGCGTGCGGTCGGCGGCCACGGCCTCGAACGTCTGCGTGATCAGGAGGCCCTTGTTGGCGCCACCGACGCTCCGCAGCGTCGAGTTCCCGTCGGCGCGCTGCGCGACCTCGATGTCGTCGGACTGGAGCATTCCGAGCGTGCGCCGGCGGCCGGTGAACCGGCACCCGCCCTCGCGGGGCCGCACGTCGGCGACCTCCAGATTCGCGTGCACGCGCGCCGAGGCATGGTGCGCCATGTCGACGAACTGCGCGCGCACCACGTCGATCGGGCGCGCGATGACCTTTTCCGCCTGGACGACGACACTCCCCATGCCTTCTCCCTCGCGCGCCGCGCGGCGACGATCGCGGGACCCGCCCGTCGCGCCGAAGGCGCGATTCTCGGCCCATCGCGGGACCGGCGGCAAGCGCCGGCCCGCGTCCGGGCGCGTCGCGCGGATCCGGGGGGCGGTGGGGGCGTCCCGGCAGCGTCAGAACCTGCGCGTCATGAAGACGCTGTTCGGGTCGTCGACGTACCCGGCGAACGGCTCGCAGTACCGGAAGCCGAACCTCTCGTAGAGCGAGCGGGCGGGGGCGAACTCGGCCATCGAGCCGGTCTCGAGGCTCAGTCGCTGGTAGCCGCGCCGGCGCGCCGCCGCGACGATGTGGGCGAGCATCGCGCGCGCGACGCCGCTGCGACGGTGCGCCCGCGCGGTCCGCATCGACTTGACCTCGCCGTGGTCCGGCGAGAGCTCCTTCAGCGCACCGCACCCCAGCAGCGCATTGCCCGACCACGCCGTCCAGAACGTGATCTCCGGCCGGCGCAGGCCGTCGAGGTCGAGCGCGTGGACGCTCTCCGGTGGAGAGATCGCGCGCATGTCGGCGAGGTGCTCCTCGAGCAGCGCGGATCTCGGGACCGGCGAGGTCGTCGACGCGGATCAGCATGGATCGACGGGCAGGATCTTCAGAGGAGATCGAACTCGATGCCGCGCTCGCGGAGGCGCCGATCGATCAGCTTGCGCCACGCGCCGTGCGGCACCCAGACGCCCGACAGCGCCTCGTAGGCGGCCCGCGGGGCCTCGCCCAGCACGGTGGTCCGGTACAGGAACACGAGCGCCGAGGCCCGGAAATTGACCTGGCAGTGCACGAGCACCTTGCGCGGGCCGAGCGCCCGCAGGACCGCGGCGAACGTGTCGACGTCGGCGTCCGAAGGATCGTCGAACCGGATCGGGATGTTGACGAACACGAGGCCCTGGCGCGCGACGATCAGCGGCTCGTCGCGGACGGCGTCGGACACCGTGGGGGGCGCGAGGTAGATCACCGCGTCGAAGCCCAGCGCCTTCAGGTCGGCCAGGGCGTCGGCGGTGGGCTGGCCCGACGTGACCAGCGAGGGCGAAACGTCCACGACGTTCGGCGCGACCAGCCGGGGCGCCTGGGTCGCGGCCATCGCCGGGACGGCGAACAGGATCGTCGCGGCGGCGATCCGGCCGAGCCGGGACGCGCGTCTTCGCCGGTCGGGGCGCGATGCGGGGCGGGTCACGGCGCCGCCTCGCCGAACCGGTAGATCGCGTGGCACGCGACGCAGTTGTTCATCGCGACCGCAAGCAGCGCGACGGCGCGCTGGCCGTCCTTCGTGCGCTCGGCCTCCGCGGCGATCTCGTCGAACTTCTGCCGGGTGTCGAAACCGAGCCGCTTCATCTCGACCGGGATCTTGCGGAACAGCGACGCGGGCGTCTCGGCTTCCGCCGCCATGCCCGAGGCTCTCGCGGTGGCGACGACGGCGGCGATGTCGCCGGCGGAGGCCGCGGCGAGGATCGCCTGCGAGTTCTTGAGCCAGGTCCGCATCTCGAGCAGCAGCGCGTTGCGCTCGTCCCGCGTGAGCTGGACCTCGAGGCGGCCGTCGCTCGAGGGCTTCACCTCGCCGACGACGAACTTGTAGCCGAGCACGGCGACGACGATCGCCAGCACGGCGGCGAGCGACCAGGCGAGCTTGCACGAGGACATGATCGCGACCTCCCGGGCGCAGCGGTGTGGGATCGGCCGAGGATACCCGATGCCGCCGCTTCAGGCGCCCGGGTCGGGAACGCGCAATCGGGAGCCGGGCGGAAGTCGCAGCCCGAACTCCGCGGCGAGCACGTCGACGAGCTCGTCGTCGCTCTCGATCGTCCGCCTCGCGACCGACCCCGCCTCCTCGATCGCGAGCTCGCGGTTGCGCAGCACCTTGCGCCGCACGACGCCCGGAAGCTGGACGACGAGGTTGCGCACGAACCCCGAGTCCGGGTGCGTCGACGTGTAGTGGTGCGCCATCGCGTAGTCGGCGGGAAACTGCGGCTCGAGCGTGAACGCGTAGAGGTCCGCCCACGCGCCCCCGTCGTGCATCTGCAGCACCCAGCCCCCGGTATCGGCGACGAGGCGGTAGGTGCGGCCGTACTGCCGCGCCTCCTCGGCCGGACGCAGCGGCAGCGGCATCAGCAATCCTTCGAGGCCGAAGCCGACGTCGGCGACCCACGACGCGCCTCCGGCCTCGACGAGCAGCAGCATGTGCGTGCGCGGCAGCAGCCGGGTCGTGCGGTAGCGCACGCGCGCGGCGAGCCGCGTGACCGCGTAGCCCAGGCGCTCGAGGACCGCCGCGAACAGCGCGTTCTGCTCGAAGCAGTAGCCGCCGCGCGCTTCGCCCACGAGCTTCGCCTGCAGGGCTTCGAGGTCGAGGCGGATCGGCCGCCCGAGCAGGATGTCGAGGTTCTCGAACGGGATGCGCGACGCGTGCGCGAGGTGCAGCGCCGCGAGCGTCGAGCGCGAAGGGTCGAGCGCGCCCGAGTGCCCGATGCGCCGCAGGTACGCGTCGAGGTCGAGCGCGGCGAGGTCGAGGGGCAGGCTCATCGTCGCGTCATGCGCCCGCGGCGAGCTCGTAGAGGACGTCGGGGCACCGCTCCTCGTTCTCGCGACCGTCGGTGAACGCGATCGCGCGGTAGCCGTGGCGCTCGTAGAAGCGTCGCGCGCCCGCGTTGGCCTGGAACGTCCAGAGGCGGATCGGCCGCGGCAGCCCGTCGTGCGCATGGTCGAGGAGCCGGCCGCCGATGCCCCGGCCGGTCCAGCCGGGCAGCACGAAGAGCTGCTCGATCCATGCCGCGCCGTCCCGCTGCGCGGTCGCGAGCACGCCGACGATCGTGCCGCCCGCGTCCGCCACGGTCACGTCGCGCTCGGGGATCAGGCGTTGCCGCACCCACGCCCGCACGTCGTCGGGCGGGTGCGCGGAAGGCGCGAACGGCTGGTAGGCGAGCCGCGAGGCGATCAGCACGTGCGCGACGTCGTCCGCGTCCGCCGGTCCGGCGGCGCGCAGCGTCGCGTCGAGGTTCCCGAGGTCCATCGCCTGCCGCTCGCGTGCTTCAGGCTCGCTTCTCCAGGAACACGTGCGTCGCGCGCTCGCCCGCGACCACGTTCGCGCACTCGTAGCCGAGCGCGCGCAGGTCGACGCCGTGCATCAGGTGCTCGCCCGAGCCGAGCAGCACCGGCGCGACCGCGAGGTGCAGATCGTCGACGAGCCCCGCGCGCAGGTACTCGCGGACCGTCGCCACGCCGCCACCCAGGCGGACGTCGCGCCCGCCCGCGGCCGCCTTCGCCTGCGCGAGCGCGTCGTGGATCCCCCCGGTCACGAACCGGAACTCGGTGCCGCCCTTCATCGCCAGCGGCGGCCGCGGGTAATGCGTCAGCACGAACACCGGCACGTGGTACGGCGGCTCCTCGCCCCACCATCCCTTCCAGCGCTCGTCGGGCCAGGGCCCGCGGATCGGACCGAACATGTTGCGTCCCAGGATCCAGGCGCCGATGCCCTCGAAGCTCGCCCCGGCCATCGCGTCGTCGACGCCGGTCTCGCCGCCGTCCTGGCCCTGCATCTTCCGCCAGGTGCGCGTCGGGAAGAACCACTGCATCACGTCGTGACCGTGGGCGCCGAGCGGGTGCTGCAGGTCCTGGCCCGGGCCGGCGCCGTAGCCGTCGAGCGAGAGGGCGAAGCTCAGGACGCGGAGTCGTGACATGGCGTGCCTCCGGGAGAGGGCGGATCGATGCGACGGGGCGCGGCGGGACTACGCGCCGCCCTCCACGAACCGGACCTCGGGGATCCAGTTCCTCGCGCGGCGCGCGAGGCGGGCCTTCTCGTCCTCCCGGTCGAACGACGCCGGCGCCCGCCGCAACAGCGCCGCGTCGACGCTCACGACCGCGTAGAGGCGCCCGTCGATCCGGCTCGTCACGACGGGAACGATGCCACATCTCGCGCAGACGTGGAACTCCGCCGTCCCCGTCCCGAACGCGTAGCGCGACACGAGCGACGGATCGCGAACGCGGACCTCGAGCGATCCGGTCGGGCACGAGGTCCAGACGCCGCCGTGCTTCGTGCAGAACGAGCAGGTGCAGGCGCGCGCCGGGATCTCGGCGGGCTCGGGCCTCCAGTCGAGCGTGAACTCGACGTTGCGGCAGTGACAGCTTCCGTGGATCAGCATTCGGGGTACCTCCCGGCCTTCCCGGTCACGCGGCGCCGTGCGCGCCGACGAGATAGACGATCGCCGCCACCGTGACGATCGCGCCCGCGGCGGCCCGTGGCGACGGCTTCTCGTCGTGCAGGAGCGCCGCGCCGAGGACCGCCGTGACGAGCGGGTACGACGCGACGATCGGCGCGACGATCCACACCGGCGCGGCGCCGAGCGCCGTGTACATCGCGAGCACCGCGAGGCCGTTCAGGAGTCCGGTCGCGGCGAACCAGGCGAGGCTCGACCGCGTCGGCCGCCCGGGCCGCGCCTGGCGCAGGCGGTCCGCGGCGATCACGGTGGCCGACGACATCAGGTAGCCGACGAGGCACGCGGCGAACGGGCTTGGCCAGAGGCCGAGGCCCGCCTTGGCGCCGACCTGCGCGACGCCCCGGACGACGGCGGCGGCGATCGGCCACAGGAGCGCCGTTCCGGCGATCGCGCCGGGCAACGCGGCGCGGCGCCACGACAGCAGCGCGATGCCCGCGACGACGCCGAGCGCGGCGACGGTAGCGCGGGCGGGCACCTCCTCGCCGAGGAGCGCGGCGGCCGCGAGCAGCGCGAACAGCGGCGAGGTCCCGGCCACCGTGCTCGTGATCGTCGGGCCGAGCAGGTGGTTGGAGCGGAACGTGAGCAGCGTGACCAGCGCCGGGAAGAACACGCCCACCGCCGCGAACAGCAGCACCGCGCGCGCGTCGATCCCGTCGGCGCGGATCGTGAACGGTGCGAGCAGGAGGAAGAGCAGCGCGGCGGTCGGGATGCTGATCGCGGCGCCGGAGCGCGCGTCGAGCGTGCGCAGGCCGACGCGGGCGGTGACGAGCCCCGCCGCGAAGAAGAGGGCGCTCAGCGCCGCGAGCGCGATCGCCAAGCCGGGTCCCGGTGCACTTCGGTGACGGGGTAGCGGGAGCCGGGGCGGTCCGCCTGCACTCGCGAACGGCGCATCAGCCCGCGGGAATCTCGGCCTCGACGAGCCGGGCGAGCAGCACGAGCGATTCCTGCCACCCGAGGTAGCACGCCTCGACCGGGATCGCCGCCGGGATGCCTTCCTGCACGACCGAGAGCTCGGTGCCGCAGAACACCTTGCCGAGCGCGATCGTCGTGCGCATCTCGCCGTGCAGGCTCGGGTCGTCGAACCGGTCGGCGTGGACGATGCGCTCGTTCGGCACGAGCTCGAGGTACTCGCCGCCGAACGAGTGGCTGCCGCCAGAGCCGAAGTTCGTGAACGACATCCGGTAGGTGCCGCCGACCCGCGCGTCGACGTGGTGGACCTTGCCGGTGAAGCCGTGCGGCGGCAGCCACTTCACCATGGCGTCGGGGTCGAGGAAGGCGCGGTAGACGCGCTCCGGCGGCGCGCGGAGCACCCGGTGCAGGCGGACGGTTCCGGTGGACATGGCGATCGCCTCTCGTGTCGTGTCGCGGGGACTACTTCTTCATGCCGACGAGCCACTCTCGGACCTCGGCCCGCAGGAGGCCCGATCGCACGGCGGGGTCGGCGTTCGCGAACGCGACGAGCTCGTCGCGCCCGACCCCGGCGACCGGGACCATCATGCCGCCGGCGGCCTCGTCGAGGAACGGCCCGCCGAGTTCGAGCTTCCCTTCTCCGTGGAGCTTCCGGTAGTGGGCGACGTGTTCCTGCACGCCGTCCTGCTCGAAGAACGGCTTGCCGCGGTCCCAGGCCGGGCCGGGCAGGTGGAAGATCGCGTAGCGGACGTCTCGCATCGGGGCTCCCGTCGGGTGGTCGGAGGGGGTCGGTTCAGCGGCGCGGGCTGGCGGCCCGTCGCGCCTCGGGGTCCACCGGCGGAGGGACCGGCGTGCGCGCGACCTCGCGCGCGGTCGCCGTGAAGTCGAGCGCGTAGGTGCCGATCTCGGTCCGGTCGCCGAGGCCGAGGCGCGCGAGGGCGCCGGGATCGAGGTGCGCGGTCGTGCACTCGCGCAGCGCGTCGGCGTCGTAGGCCGTGGCGAGGAGCAGCCAGCCCATCGGCGCGTCGCGGCCCCGCAGCGATTGCTCCTTCGTCATCGGCGGCGTCGGCGCGGGGCGCAGCAGCTGCACGCCGCCCATGCCGCGCCGGGAAGCCATCGCGGGCAGCACCTCGCGCGCGAGGCGGTCCGCGATCGCACCCTCGCTGCCCGGGTCCGGGAAGAATCGCACCGACAGCGCCGCGCGGCCGAGCCCGTATCCCGCGCTCGCGACGACCGTGCAGAACCCGCGGACCATGCCGCGGAAGCGCGGCATCATCGACGAGGTCCACGGCGTCGGCGCGTTCAGCCGCGCGAGGTACTCGGGCGAGGTGGCTACGGCGACGTCCTCGACCTCGTAGACGACCAGGTAGCGCGGCTCCCCGGCCGTCGCGACCCAGCGCGTCGCCCGCGCGAAGCCGGGAATCGACAGCCGCTCGTGCAGGTGCTCGTAGGTGTGCCAGTCGTCGTGGTCGGCGGTGTCGCCTTCGATGTCGTAGTAGAGGACCATCGCGGCGCCGGTGACGAGGGCCATGGGCGGGCTCGCGGCGTTGAGGCGGGCAGCTCGGCGCGCGCCGACTACTTCGCCTTCGGCAGCAGGAACGCCTGCTGCTCCGGCGACCCGGGAATGTTCGCGAGCTCGTAGACCCACGGCAGCGACGAGTGCTGCCAGATCTGCACGGCAGGCCGCAGCTCCGCTCGCTGCTTCACGCATCCCAGCCGGATCATCACCGACGTCGGGTTCTCGGGCGCGGACGCGAAGATCGGCGTTCCGCACTCCGGACAGAACGCCTGCACGCGGCGGTTGCCGCTCGCCGCGACCTTCACGTAACGGCTGGGCTCGCCCTTCATCGAGAACTTGTCGATCGGCGTCGCGACGACCGTGCGGAACGGCCCGCCGGACATCACCTGGCAGTCGGTGCAGTGGCAGACCATCACGCGGGACGGCTCGATCTCCGCGGTGAAGGTGATGAGGCCGCAGTGGCAGGCGCCGTCGATGTGCATGGGTTGCTTCCGGGGAGGGGGTTGGCGGACGCCGTCGCGCGCGGCGGCGCGACGGCGGCAGGACGATGTCCGGGAGGTCAGTCGCGGCGCGCCAGCGCCAGTCGCACGGCGAGTCCCGCGAGCACGACGCCGCTCGCGCGGTACAGCGCGACGAGCGCCGACGGCCGCGACCGGAACCACGTCGAGAGCCGGCCGGCGAAGACGGCCACCGGGCCCTTGATCACGAACGTCAGCGCCGCGAACAGCAACCCCAGCACGAGGATCGTGAGCGTCGGGTGCGAGGCGCCGGGCGTCACGAACTGCGGCAGGAACGCGAAGTAGAAGATCGCGATCTTCGGATTGCTGATGTTCGACGCGGCGCCGTCGGCGAAGTGGCGCCAGGCGCTCCTGCCCCCCGTGCCGTCCGACGCGAGCGTCGCGGTCTTCGTGAAGATCAGCTGTGCGCCGAGGTAGACGAGGTAGGCCGCGCCGACGAGCTTCGTCGCGACGAACAGCCACTCGGACGCGCGCAGCAGCGCGCCCAGGCCCAGGGTCGCGAGCACCGTGTGCCCGACGAGCCCGAGGCTCACGCCGGCCGCCGCCGCGACGCCCGCCCGCGTGCCGTGCGTGATCGAGCGCGACATGACGAGGATCATGTCCTGGCCGGGCGTGGCGATCAGGACGACGGAGGCGACGACGAAGAGGATCCAGTGCGCTTCGATCATGGGTCGGATCGCGAGGGCCGGGCGCTCGCGTGCGCTCGTTCGAGCGGGCGATCATACGCCGGCGGCGCCGAATGGTGCTTCCGGCCGCCGGTGGCGCCGGACCGGCTCACTCGATGATCCGGTCGGCCCGCAGGCGGAGCGACGGCGGGATCGCGTAGCCGATCGCCTTCGCGGTGCGCTCGTTGATCACGAGCTCGAATTTCACGCTGCGCTCGACCGGGAGATCCCCCGCGCGCGCGCCGCGCAGGACCTTCGCGACGTGGCCGCCCGCCACGCGGGCCGAGTCCGGGAGGCTCGGCCCGTAGGTCATGAGACCGCCGGCCTCGGCGTACGCGGCGCTCACGGTCACCGAGGGCAGGCGCATCTTCGTCGTCAGCGTAGCGATGCGCGGCCAGCTCGCCGCCAGGACCGGATCGCCGAGCACGTTGACCGCGTCGACGCGCAGCTTCGCGATCTCCGCGAACGCGCGATCGATCGACGCCGAGTCGTTCGCCTGGACGGGGGCGAGCTCGATGCCCAGCCGCTGCGCCGCCGCCCGCGTCTGAGCGAGCATCTGCGCCTGGAACACCTCGTTCGCCGGATTCCAGACGATCGCGACGCGCCTGAGGCCCGGGACCGCCTCCTTCAGGACCTCGAGCCCCTTGCCGGCGGACTCCGAGAACGGCGCGGACGTCCCGGTGACGTTGCCGCCCGGGCGCGACAGGCTCGACACGAGGCCGGACGCCAGCGGGTCGGATACGCCGACCATCACGATCGGGGTCGTCTTCGTGACCTGCCGGGCCGCGAGCGAGGCCTGCGTGACGTAGGTGACGATGACGTCGACCGGCAGCGCGACGAGCTCGCGCGCGAGCTCGGGGAGGCGGTCGAACCGCTCGTTCGCGTAGCGGACCTCGATCGCGACGTTGGTGCCCTCGACGAGTCCGTGCTCGCGCAGCCCTTCGCGCAGTCCCGCCAGCACGCTCGCCGTGCCTTCGGGCGTTCCCGGGCTCAGGAAGCCGATGCGCGGGCCGGCCGCGGTCGCGCGCGCGTGCACGGCGCCCAGGGCGACGGCGGCGACGAGCAGCAGCAGGCGGAACGCGGATCGGCGCATCGCGACTCCGGGGCGGACGCCAGGGCGGCCGGCGCCAGTCTATCCTTCCCGCCGGCGTGTCGCACGGGCCGGCGCCCGGCCGCCATCGCGTGCCCGCGCGAGCAGGGGAGCGAGCTCCGGCAGGCGCGGGGCGCCGGCGAAAGCGCGGCGAAGCGGACACCAGGGCCAGGGCAGCGAGTGCAGCCACGCCGCGACCACGGGCAGCGCCTCGGGCGCGAGCGCCTGTATCGCGTCGATCGTGATCGTCAGCTGCGAGACGAGCCGCGGCTCTTGCGCGCGAAAGCGCCAGTCGTAGCGTCCGACGCCGACGCGCACCGTGCGGTCGGCCTTCGACGACATGCCGACCAGCCACCGGCACGAGCATGCATCGTCGTCCGCCCGCGGCGGGGGCGAGAGGCAGAGCGTGCGAACGTTCTCCCAGGTCGCGCCGAACTCGCGCACCAGCACGTCGGTGATCGCCTCGCGCCCCTGCGTCGACGGTGGGAACGTGATCGCGCCCGACGTCACGACGATCGCGAGCGAGGCGCCCGCGTCGAACGCCTCCTGCATCAGGACCGGACGGTTCTCGTCCTTCGCGCGGAGGTAGGCCTCGATCGCGCGGGCTTGCGCGCTCATCCCGGGAATCGGCGATGCAGGAATCGATTTCCGCCGGCGTATGGCGACTCCGCCACTCTACGCGCGCCGCGGCGCCCCGCTCAATACCGCGCCCGGCCGCCGGACATGTCGAAGACCGCGCCCGTGTTGTAGCCGCTGGCGTCGGTGCAGAGCCACGCGACGAGCGCGGCGACCTCGCGCGGCTCGCCGAGGCGGCCCATCGGGCTGTCCTTGATCATGCGCTCGACCACGTCGGGGCCGAGATCCCGAATCATGCCGGTGTCGATCGGTCCCGGCGCGACGCAGTTCACGAGCACGCCTTGCGCGACGACCTCGCGGCTCAGCGCCTTCGTGAACGCGATCACGCCGGCGCTCGCCGCCGAGTAAGCGGCGAGGCCCGCGAGGCCCTCCTTCCCGCCGAGCGACCCGAAGGTGACGATCCGGCCGCGGCCCTGGCGCACCATGACCGGCAGCACCGCTTGCGTGACGCGCATCGTGCCCGCGAGGTTAACGTCGACGAGGCGCTGCCACTCGGCTTCCGGCTGCCCGGCGAACGGCGTCGCCGCGCCGAGCACGCCGGCGCAGTTGACGAGGACGTCGATGCGCTGCCCCGCCGGCAGCGCCGCCAGTGCCTGCGCGATCTCGTCGGCGCGCGTCACGTCGACGACGTGCGAGTCTGCGCCGCGCACGTTCGCCGCCGACCGGTCCCAGATCGCGACGCGCGCGCCGCTCTCGACGAAGAGCTCGGCGACCGCGCGGCCGATGCCTCGCGCGCCGCCGGTCACGATGGCGTGGCGTCCTGCGAGATCGTAGGTGTTGCCCATCGCCGCCTCCTTCAGCGCCGATCGTCGGCCGATCGCCGGTGCATCCGCGACGCCACCATCGCGACCGCGACGGCGGGCAGCGCAAGGATCGCGAACAGCGCGAGCCCGAGCGGCGCGAGTGCGCCGATCTCGCCGTTGCGAGCCACCATCGCGACGAACTGCCCGGCGAACACGGCGAGCGCCCAGCGCCACGGCCGCTCCGGAAAGAGATACCCGAGCCCGCCCGAGACGAGGAGCGCCAGCGGATAGCCGACGGTCCAGTACGCGTCCGTGTCCCACGCCTCGGGCCTGCCGCCGACGATCGACGCGAGGATCCACACCGCCGCGCCGGCGCCGAGCGCGATCGCGAACGACGCCACGCCGCTTCGCGCCGTCACCTCGGCACCGTTCCCTTCACCGCCCACGCGAGCGCCGCGTACGACCGCGGCCCGTCGGGCTCGCCGTCGAGGTAGGCGGCCCGCACGGCGTCCTCGAGCCGTGCGCGGCGCTCCGGATCGAGGGTCGCGACGTAGTCGGCGCCGGGACCGTCGCGGCCGGCGTACGGACCCCAGTAATCGGCGAACGACGCGAACTCCATGCGGATCGCGAGCACGGTCTCCGCGACGTCCGCGAATCCCGCCGCCCGCCAGGCGGCGCCGAGCTCGCCGGGCCGCGTCATCGGGCGCGTGTAGTTGCGCGCGCGCCGCTCGCCGGCCTTCGGATCGAGCGCGGCCGCGGTGTCGAAGAAGAGGCGGTTCGCCACGAAGCCGCCGCGGGCGTCCCACACGGTCGCGGCGGCGACGCCGCCGGGCTTCGCGACCCGCTTCATCTCGGCGATCGCGTCCGCGGCCCGCGGAACGAAGTGCAGCACCAGCATCGACAGCACCCGGTCGAAGTCGCCGTCGGGAAACGGCAGCGCGCACGCATCGCCCACCTCGAAGACGAGCCGCGGATCGGCGCTGCGCCGCTTCGCGTACTCGACGTACTCGGGCGAGAGATCGACCGCGCGCACCTCGCCGGCGCGCGTCCGCTCGGCGACCGCGAACGCGAGCCGCCCGGTCCCGCATCCCACGTCCAGCACGCGCTCGCCGTCGTGCACGCAGGCGAAGTCGAGGAACGCCGGCGCGAGCCGCCGGCTCCAGCGCCCCATGTTGAGCTCGTAGCCGTCGCCGTCGGCCGCGACGAACGTCGAGGACGCTCTCATCGCGGGACGCCGGCGCGGGCGCCGTCCGCGAGAAGAACGTGCGCGCCTCGGGGTCGCATGTCGTGTCGGGGAGGCCGGGATCGAGCGCGGATTCTCACGCGGGGCCGGCGCGGCGGCAAGGGAAATTCCCGGCGGCGCTCGGCGCGCGAGCGTGGGACCGGCCGCGAGGCCTGCGGGTCGAATCCCGTGGCCGACCGGTCTCGGCCGCACCGCCGAGCCCCCGATCCGGCGTTCACAGGTGCCGGTGATGGATCGGTGCGTGCTGCCAGTCGTCGTGCAGGCCGTCCACGTAGACGATCGGGACGCGGTCGAGCTCCTCGTCGGCGACACCTTCGAGGCAGCCGATGTTCACGCCATACATCTCGCCTACCGGCGTGTCGGTGCCGTGGCCGAACGCTCGCACGCCGCAGTGACGGCAGAACCAGTGCTCGTTGCGGCGCGTGTTGAACAGGTAGCGGACGAGGTCGTCGCGGCCGGCCAGCAGGCGGAAGCGCGACGGGGCCGCGACCGCGGCCCAGAACCGCGTGCGCCGGCAGATCGAGCAGTTGCAGCGGAACGTCGGCTGCGAGAGGTCGAGGTCGGCTTCGAAGCGCACCGCGCCGCAGTGGCACGAGCCGGTGTAGGTCCTGAGCATCGTGACTCCTTCGTTCCGGTCCGGTTCGCCGCGGGGGTGGAGCGCGGGGATCGATCAGGGCGGTGATCGAACGCCGCCCGGGCTTCGCCAGTGGAACAGTTGCGTCCGACTGCCGTCGCCGTTCGTCCGGAGCGCGCCGCGCTCGAAGCCCGCCTTCGCGAGCACGCGATGCGACGCCGCGTTCTCGGGCGCCGCCGTGGCGATCATCTCGCGGAGGCCGTGCGCCTCGAAGCCGTAGCGGACGAGGCCGCGCACCGCCTCGGTCGCGAAGCCCGATCCCCAGTGCGAGCGCCGCAGCGCGTACTTGACCTCGGGCTCCGGCTGGCCGCCCGGATGCACGATGCCGCAGTAGCCGACGACGCGGCCGGTCGCCTTCTCCTCCAGCGCGAACATCCCGTAGCCGCGCTTCGCGTAGTTGGCCATCGTCACGTCGATCCACCGCTCGCATTCGTCGCGCGCGAGCGCCCGGCCTTCGCCGACCCAGCGCATCGCGCCGGCGTCGCCGTAGACGGCGAGGAGGTCGTCGACCTCGCCGGCGCTCCAGCGGCGCGCGACGAGGCGCTCGGTCGAGAAGACGGTCGTCCGACCCGTCGTCATACGAGCCACGCGTCCCCGGCCTTCTTCGCCCGCGCCGCCAGGCGCGGGTACGGCCGCCCGCTGTCGCGGAACCGCGCGTAGAACGCGCCGGCGTAACGCATCCCGGCGTACTCGCACAGGTGGCGGAACGGCGCCTGGAATCCGGCCGGCAGTCCGCCGCCTGCGCCCGTCGCGACGAGGGCCAGCGACTTGCCCTCGAGACGCCGCCCGAGGTCCTCGCGGACCTCGAACAGGTCGGAGAGACGGTCGACGAAGGTCTTGAGCGGCGCGCTCATCGAGAACCAGTAGACGGGCGTGGCGAGGATCCACAGCGACGCCGGCACGATCGATTCGACGGTGCGGAGGAAGTCGTCGCCCGCGTTGCGATGCGCGTAATCGTAGGGCGAGATGCGCAGGCGGGACAGGTCGACGATCCGCACGGCGCGCGCGCCGAGCACGGCGTCGACCGCACGGCGCGTGTGGCCGTCGCTGCGCGAGGATCCGAGGATCACGACGGCCCGGCCGGGAGGAACGCGCATGTCCGCTCCTGATGCGCGACGATGCGTACCGACCCACGCTCGACGCTGGTTGCGCCTTCGCAAGCGCGCGTGCGGACGCGTTCGATCAAGGTGTCCCCCGACGGGCGTCCGTTGCCGCAGACCCCGCCACGTCACTCGATGATCTGGTCCGCGCGCACGAGCAGGGCGGCGGGAATCGTCAGCCCGAGCGCCTTCGCGGTCTTCAGGTTGATCACGAGATCGAAGCGCGTCGGCTGCTCGATCGGCAGGTCGCCGGGCTTCGCCCCCTTCAGGATCCGGTCCACGTACGCGGCGGCCTGGCGCACGCTGTCCAGGATGTTCGGACCGTACAGGATCAGCCCGCCGTCCACCACGTTCGACCGGGCGCCGTGGACCGACGGCAGGCGGTGCGCGGTGGTGAGCTCCGCGATCCGCCCGGAATAGGTGCCGAACAGCGGGTCGGGGACGACGAGGACCGCCTGCGCGCGTTCGCGCTCCATCGCCGCGAACGCGCGCTCGAAATCCTCGGGGGCGCGCGCCTCGACGACCTGGAGGGACAGCCCGAGCGAGCCGGCGGCGGCCTTCACGTTGGCGGTCGCGAGCGCGTGCCCGGGATTCTGCGGATTCGAGAGGACCGCGACGCGCCGCGCCGCGGGGACCGCGTCCTTGAGCAGCTGGAGCTGCTTCGCGAAGATGTCGGGATCGAAGCTGTACGACGTTCCGGTCACGTTGCCGCCGGGCCGCTTCAGGCTGGCGGCGAGCCCGAGGCCGACCGGATTGCCGACGGTCGCCATCACGATCGGGATCGTCGACGTGGCCTTGCGGGCGGCCACGGCGGCGGGCGTCGTGGACGCGAAGATGACGTCGACCCTCATCCGGACGAGCTCGTCGGCGAGCGCCGGCAGAGCGTCGAACCGGCCTTCGGCGAACCGGTACTCGGTGGCGATGTTCCCGCCTTCCCGCCAGCCGAGCTGCCGGAGGCTGTCGCGGTAGGCCTCCACCATCGTCCGGCTCGCGCCGGAGCCGCCGCTCGACAGGAAGCCCACGCGGTAGACCCGCCCCGGCGTCTGGGCGCCGACGACGCACGTGCCGGCGAGCAGCGCGAGGGCGATGGGCAGGACGAGCCCGACGATCGCCGCACGCCGGCCGGGGCGACCGGAGGGCGGCCCATCGAGACGCGGGAAGTCGAGCGGCGAGGGCACGGCGCGATCCTGCACCTCGGGCCTGCCGCGCGCAACGATCGGCCGGGGACGCTCCGGCGCTCCGACCCGTGGGCGCAGGGCGCCCACGGCGGCTCCCTCGGGCCGCACGGCGCGATCGACCTGCCCTAAGATGACCCTGCGCCGCGACTCGCGCGACGCATCGGCGGCATCGACGCACGCGAACGACGAAGCTCGAGGAGACACGCATGACGATTTCCCGCAAGGCAATCGCGATCGGCCGCGCGATGCCGGTCGCTCTCGCGTCGCTGCTGGCGGCGGCGGCCGTGTTGCTGGGCACGATCGCCCCGGCGATGGCGCAGCCGTACCCGTCGAAGCCGGTCAAGGTGCTCGTCGGCTTCGCGCCGGGCGGCGCGATGGACATCGTCGCGCGCACCGTCGGCCAGAAGGTCGCGGAGAGCGTCGGCCAGCCGTTCGTCGTCGAGAACAAGCCCGGCGCCGGCAGCAACATCGCGATCCGCATGCTGATCGACAGCCCGCCGGACGGCTACACCGTGATGCTCGTCGCGAACGGCCTCACCGCGAACCCGGCGCTCTACCAGCCGCCGCCGTTCGATCCCGAGCGCGACGTCGTGCCGATCTCGCTCGTCGCGCGCCTGCCGGTGGTGATCGCCACGAACGCGTCGTCCGAGTTCACGACGCTCGCGAAGATGGTCGACGCCGCGAAGGCGCGTCCCGGCACGGTCGCGTACGCGACGCCGGGGAACGGCTCGACGCCGCACCTCGCGGTCGAGCTCTTCGCGCGCGCGGCCGGGATCTCGCTCCAGCACGTGCCGTACAAGGGCGGGGCGCCCGCGATCACCGACGTGCTGAGCGGGCAGCTTCCGCTGGTGGCCGTCAACGCGGTCGAGGTGCTGCCGCACGTGAAGGCCGGCAAGCTGCGCGTTCTGGCCGTGATGAGCCCCGAGCGCATCTCGACGATGCCCGACGTGCCGACGATCGCCGAGTCCGGCTACCCGGGCTTCGAGGCAT
The DNA here is from genome assembly GCA_046347845.1 of Burkholderiales bacterium. Classification (GTDB taxonomy): domain Bacteria; phylum Pseudomonadota; class Gammaproteobacteria; order Burkholderiales; family Casimicrobiaceae; genus VBCG01. The sequence goes on from JAXMFH010000009.1 coordinate 132,289, forward strand.
CGGTGTGGCACGCGTTCATCGCGCCGCGCGGCACGCCGCCCGCGGTGGTCGACAGGCTGAACGCCGAGGTCCGCAAGGCGCTCGCGCAGCCGGACGTGAAGGAGCGCTTCGCGGGCCTCGGCGCCGAGGTCGCGCCGACCAGCCCCGAGCAGCTCGGCGCGATCATCCGCTCGGAGCGCGAGCGCTACGACAGGCTGATCCGCGACGCGAAGATCCGGGTGGATTGATCGGGCCGCGCCGCTCGTCACCCCGGGAGCGTGATCGATCCGCGCTCCGGGGGCGTCCCCCGCTTCAGCGCTGCCCGTGCGGCTGCGGCGCCAGCGCCTCGCGCAGCGCGCGAGACCTCAGCGCCAGCCCGGCCCACATGATCGCGGCGACGTAGACCCCGAACAGGACGTGCGTGAACAGCGGCGATCCGATCCGGTAGTGCGTCGCGATCGCGCCGCCGAGGAAGCCGGTCAGGTAGATGGCGCCGAGGACGGCCGTCCGCGGGATCGCGTAGAGGACCGCGCCGAGCAGCAGCAGGACGCCCAGCGGCACCACGGCGGAGGTCGGCCAGCCCAGCTCGACGGTCCCCTTCATGACCGGCTCGACCTGCAGCAGCTTGCCCGCGGCGTCGGCCAGGAAGAACAGCGTCGCCAGGCCGGACAGCGCGAGGCCCGCCCGGCGGCGCCACGGGGACGCGTCGCGATCGGCAGGCTGGGCGCTCATGCGCGGCTCCTCGCGTGCGCGCGTTTGCGGCCCGCAGGGGGTGCGGTGCGCGTGCCCGCCCCGCCCGGCGCGAGCGGAACCCAGCCGTTGCGCCGGAACGCCTCCCAGATCGCCATCGCGTGACCGTGCCCGAGCCCGGCGTGCGCCTTCAGCCAGCCGACGAACTCCATCGTCCGGGTCTCGGGGCGCAGGGCGCCGCTGCGGATCGCCTCGTCGAAGAATTCCTTCGGGCCCTTCCCGGTCTTCGCGCGGATGTTGGTGATGTACGCTTCGAAGGTCATGCCGGGTCTCCCCGTTATTGGATATAGTAAACAATATCGAATATGGCGCGCGCTGGCAAGAGGGCCTACAAGTCCGACACCCGGGAGGCCGCGGCCGGCCGCACGCGCGCGAACGTGCTGGAGGCGGGGCGGTACCTGTTCTCGCGCCGGGGGATCGACGCGACGACGATCGCCGACATCGCCGCGCGGGCGGGCGTCTCGGAGGCGACCGTCTACGCGACCGTCAAGTCGAAGGCGGGGCTCCTGCAGGCGCTGATGCACGACGCGATCTTCGGCTCGCGCTTCCGGGAGGCGCAGCAGCGGCTGGCCGGCGTCGCCGACCCGGTCGAGCAGATCGCGCTGACCGCGCACGTCGCGCGCGCGATCTACGAAGGCGAGAGCGCGGAGCTCAGCCTGCTGATGAAGGCGTCGGCGTTCTCGCCGGAGCTCCACCGGTCGCAGCAGGCGTTCGAGGCGATCCGCCGCGAGATGCAGGGCCCGCGCATCGACGCGCTGTTCAAGGCGCGCCGCGCGCGGAAGGGCCTCGACCGCGAGGGCGCGGCGAGCCTCATGTGGATGTACACGAGCCGCGACGTCTACCACAAGCTCGTCCACGAATCGGGCTGGTCGCCCGACCGCTACCAGGCGTGGCTCGAACGGACGCTGCTCGAGACGCTGACCGATTCGGGAATGCCCGGCTGAACCGGCGACGGCCGGCGCGGCGCCTCGACGACCTGGAGCGACAGCCCGAGCGACGCCCCCGCCGACTTCACGTTGGCGATCGCGAGCGCGTGACCGGGATTCTGCGGATTCGAGAGGACCGCGACGCGCCGCGCCGCGCCGCGGGGACTGCGTCCTTGAGCAGCTGGAGCTGCTTCGCGAAGATGTCGGGACCGAAGCTGTACGACGTTCCGGTCACGTTTCCGCCGGGCCGCTTCAGGCCGGCCGGCGGAGCCTCGCCTGGCTACCGGCCCGCCTCCGCGCCGTCGCCGCCGTTCGCCGACAGCCACGCCAGCGCGTCGGCTTCGGACGTGTGCACGTCGCACATCAAGCCGAAGCTCAGAGCGACCTTCACCCCGAACTTGCGCGGATGGATGTACTCGGGAGGCACGACCATCGCGACGACGACGAGGCCGTCCGCCTCCTGCGCCCATTCCTCGACCATCAGGAAGCGATCGACGAGCGTCGGGATCGGAAGGTCCTCCAGCCCGGTCCCGTCGACCAGCAGCATCGGCACACCGCGGTTCCGGCAGTAGGCGATCGCCCCCGAGACGAGTTCCACCGCTTCGACGAGCGAATGCCGGCCGCGCGGCCGGAGCACGCCCAGCCGGCCGCGGACCTCCAGCGCTTCGGTCGGGGGCATCGCGCTCATTCTCGGCAACGTGGATCGGTCCACGTTCCGGAAGGCGTAGCGGCCGCGTCGCCGAACCGGAAGAAGGCGGCGATGTCCCCGGCGATCGGCACGACGACGTGCGTCGCCGCCGCGTGCCGATAGCGAAGGCCGTCCCGAGCCCGCGGGAGCAGGATGGCGGGCACTGCCGCCACGGAGGCGACGTTCAGCGGGGTTTCCGCCGCGAATTTCACGTGCGTCGGGCCGGGGACGGGGTCGTCGGTGTCCCGAGTCTAGCAGCCGATCTGCGGTGGCAAGAACTGTCGCTCGGGCGACCGGCGAGCGTCGCCCGCGCAGGCACGCGAGGTTTCATGTCGGCGCATCAGGCCTCCCGCAGGAACGCGGCGATCGCCTCGTTCACGACGGCCGGATGCGTGACCGGCGCCATGTGTCCGAGCCCCGCGAGCTCGACGACGCGCACGCGCGGCAGGATCGGCACGAGCCGCTCCGCCACCGCGAGCGACGATCGCGGCGAGTCCGATCCCACCAGGTAGAGCACGGGCACGTCGAGCCGCGCGAACGCTTCGAGCGGCGTGGGCTCGGTCGTCAGCGCGTGCGCCCAGCGGCGCACGTTCACGACCGACGCCGCGATCGCGGGCTTGCGCGAGGGCGGGGTGGCCGCCCAGCTGCCGGCGCCCATCCAGAAGTCGATGAAGTGGCCGGCCGCCGCATCGCGATCGCCCGCGTCCAGCGCGGCCGCGGCCGCGGCGACGGTTTCGCGTATGCCTTCGGTGCCGTCGGGGCGCGGCTCGCGCGCGTCGACGAGCGAGAAGAGCGTCGGCTCGTAGAGCGCGAGCGCGCGCACGCGGCGCGGACGGTCCAGCGCCGCGACCAGCGCCACCGCCGCGCCGTACGAATGGCCGACCAGCGCGAAAGGCTCGCCGGCCTCCGCGAACACCGGCTCGAGGAGCGCCGCCTCGTCGCGCAGCGTGATCGTGCGGTCGGACGGCCACTCCGGGCTCTGTCCCGAGCCGTACGAGTCGGGCGCCAGCACGAGGTGATCGGCCGACAGCCGGTCGGCGAGGCCGCGCCACTGCGCCGACGTGCTGGCGTTGCAGTGGATGCAGACGACGCCGGGACCGGCGCCGGCGCGGCGGACGTAGGGCAGGGCGGTTGTCATGCGCGAGGGGCCGGGGGCGGATCCGATCGCCGATCGTACCGCCGTCAGGCCGCGCAGACCTCGCGCACGCACGCGCGCAACCACCGGTGCACCGGATCGGCGTGCACGCGCGGATGCCAGAGCATCGAGATCGTGAGCTCGGGCACGGCGAACGGGAGCGCGAAGCCGTGCATGCCGGCGCGCAGGTCGCCGGTGTGCCGCTCGGGGACGGTGGCGACGAGATCGGAGGCGCGCGCCAGCGCGAGCGCCGCGGAGAAGCCGCCGACCGTCGTGGCGATCTCGCGCGCGAGGCCGAGCGCCCCCAGCGCCTCGTCGACCGGCCCCCGGTCCGCGCCTCGCCGCGAGACGAGGACGTGCCGGGCCGACGCGTAGCGGGCGGGCGTGATCCGGCCGCGCGCGAGCGCGTGCCCCTTGCGCACGACGCCGACGAACCGGTCACGGAAGACGGCCTGCACGTGCAGCTCCGGACCGGTCGTCTCCCCGACGACGCCGGTCTCGAGGTCGACGGTGCCCTCGCGCAGCGGCGCGTTGTCCTTCTCGAGCTTGGGCACGAAGCGCAGCCGGATCCCGGGGGCTTCCCTGCCGACGCGCGCGAGCAGGCGCGGCCCGAAGTTCTCGACGAACCCGTCGCTCGTCCGCAGCGTGAACGTCCGGGCCACCTCGCCGAGGTTCGGCTTGCCCGCCGGGCGCAGGATCGCCTGCGCGTCCTGCACGAGCGGCCCGACGGCCTCGCGGAGCTCGATCGCCCGGGGTGTGGGCACGAGGCCGCGCCCGGCCCTCACGAGCAGCGGGTCTCCCGTGGTCTCGCGCAGCCGCGCCAGCGCCCGGCTCATCGCCGAGGGGCTCAGGCGCAGGCGCCGGGCCGCGCGCGCGACGCTGCCCTCGGCGAGCAGCACGTCGAGCGTCACGAGCAGGTTGAGGTCGGGAGGTGCCACGCCGCCACCTTCGCACGAGCGTGACATGGCGTCAAATGCACGTATCGAGTGCAAATCGTGCGTCTTCCGCCATACCGGCAAGAGCCCCAGTCTTGCGTCATCACGGACGAACAAGGGAAAGAGCCATGTTGAAGCTGATCTCGGGCGGCCGGGGCGCCGCCGTCGCGGGCGCTGAACGGACGGCATCGGTCCGATGGGGGCTTCCCGCCCTCGCGCTGTCGATGCTGCTGTCGTCGCTCGGCACCAGCATCGCGAACGTCGGCCTGCCGGTGCTCTCGGAGGCCTATGCGGCGCCGTTCGGGCAGGTCCAGTGGGTCGTGCTCGCCTACCTCCTCGTCGTCACGACGATGGTCGTCGGCGTGGGCCGGATGGGCGACCTCTACGGCCGGCGGCGGATGCTGCTCGCCGGCATCGCGGTGTTCACGGCGGCCTCGGCGCTGTGCGGCGCCGCGCCCACGCTCGGCGCGCTGATCGCGGCGCGGGCGGTGCAGGGGCTCGGCGCGGCGGCCATGATGGCGCTCACGATCGCGTTCGTCGGCGAGACGGTGCCGAAGGAGCGGACCGGCAGCGCGATGGGCCTGCTCGGCACGGTGTCGGCGATCGGCACCGCGCTCGGGCCCTCGCTCGGCGGCGTGCTGATCGCGACGCTGGGCTGGCAGGCGATCTTCCTCGTCAAGGTGCCGCTGGGCCTCCTGGCGTTCGTCCTCGCGCAGCGCGGGCTTCCGGCCGATCGCAGCGGACCGGCGGCGGAACGGCCGGCCTTCGACCTCGCCGGCACGGCGCTGCTCGCGCTGACCCTCGCCGCCTACGCGCTTGCGGTGACGATCGGGCGCGGATCGTTCGGAGGCGCGAACGCGGCGCTGCTCGCGGTGGCGGCGCTCGGCGCGGGGCTGTTCGCATACGTCGAGTCGAGGGCGGCCTCGCCGCTGATCCGTTGGGCGACGCTGCGCGAGCCGGTGCTGCGGTCGGGTCTCGCCGCGAGCGCGATCGTCGCGACGGTGATGATGGCGACGCTGGTGGTGGGCCCGTTCTACCTGTCGCGGGGCCTCGGGCTCGACGCGGCGCAGGTCGGGCTCGTCGTGTCGGTCGGGCCGATCGTCGCCGCGCTGACCGGCGTGCCCGCCGGCCGCATCGTCGACCGCCACGGCGCGCGGCGCGTGTCGCTCGCCGGGCTCGCTGCCGTCGCGGCCGGCTGCTTCGCGCTGTCGCGGCTGCCCGAGGCGGTCGGCGTCGCCGGCTACGTCGCGCCGCTCGTGGTCGTCACCGCCGGTTACGCGCTCTTCCAGGCGGCCAACAATACGGCGGTCATGACCGGCGTCGCGGCCGATCGCCGGGGCGTCGTCTCCGGCGTGCTGAACCTGTCGCGCAACCTCGGGCTCGTCACCGGAGCGTCGGTGATGGGCGCGGTGTTCGCGTTCGCGACCGGAGCGGCCGACGTCGCCGCGGCGCCTCCCGCGAGCGTGGCGGCCGGGATGCGGATCACGTTCGCGGTCGCGGCGATGCTGATCGCGGTCGCGCTCGCGATCGCCGCGGGAACCGGCGCGCCCGCGAAGGCCGAGGCGCCGCGCGGCTGAGCGCGGCCCTCTCACCCCGGGAACGCGGATCGATCCGCGTTTCCGGGGAGCGGGCCTTCCTGCCTAGAACCGGAACGTCTTGCCGACGGCAGACGGCGCCACCGCGTCGCCGAACGCCGCGGCGAGCGCCCCGGTCGCGCGCCAGCCCGTGCAGTGCGCCGCCATGATCGACTTCAAGCCGAACGCGCGCATCGCGTCGACCGTGTCGGGAATGACCTTCTCGTTGGCGCCCGACAGGTGGAATCCCCCCATCACGCCGTGCAGCGGCCGGCGAGGAAAGCACTCGCGCGCGTGCGTCAGCACGTTCACGACGCCCGCGTGCGAGCACGCGGTGAACACGACGACGCCCTTGTCCTTCACGCTCACCGCGACGAAGCGCTCGTCGGTGATGAGCGGGTCGGGCTCCCAGCCGGACCCGTCCTCGGTGCGCCGGTAGTGGCCCGGCAGCCCCTCCTCGAAACTCGTCACCCGCGGGATCTCGCCACTCACGTAGAAGAGGTCGTCGAGGACGGTCTGCGCGGTCGCGGCGTGCACGACGCGCGCGCCGCGGGCTTCGAGCGCCGCCGCGCTCGGGACGTCCTCGAACCGGTGCATCGCTCCGTCGGGCGTCCGCATCGCGCGCGTCCGGTACATGTCCGGGTGCATGTAGACGGGGATCGCGCGGCCGCCGTTCCGGGTGCGCGCCATGTCGAGCGCGCGGAGCATCGCGCCGCCGTGGTCCCAGTGGCCGTGCGACAGCACCATCGCGTCGACGGTGCCCATGTCGAACCCGAGGCGCTCGACGTTGCGCTCGAACACCGCCGCGTCGGGCCCCGTGTCGAACAGGAGCGTTCTCGCGACCTCGCCGCGCCACGCCGTGATCGCGCACGAGAGGCCGTGGGCCGCGCAGCAGAGGCACGACCCGGAGAGCACCTGTCCGCCGCGTCTCCAGTACCGGCGGAACTCGTTCTCCGCGTACGCGGGCGCGGTCGAGAGGCTGTCGGTGACGTTGTCGACGAGGACCAGGATCTCGACGCGGTCGGCGAGGGCGGGCTCGTGCATGGCGGACCTTTCGACGAAGTTCAGGCGCCGTCGCCGGCGGTGGCCGCACGTGCTCCGAAGCGCCAGATCCCGAAGGCGAGCGCCGCGAGGCACGGCAGCATGAACACGAGCTCGCCCGCCGCGACCGGCGCCGTGCGGTGGAAGAGGAGGATCAGCAGGGAGACGCCGGCCAGCGCGGCGAGCGCGGCGCTCGCGGCGGTCCGCGTCCGGTCGAAGCACCCCATCGCGGCGACCGCGACGACGATCGCCGCGAACGCGTAGATACCCCAGGACAGGATCGCGTTGAACGAGAGGAGGGCCGTGTCGAGGATCTCCCACAGCCCCCTGGTCGACGCGACGCGGCCGACCGCGACGAAGAACACGGCCAGCGCCGCGTAGGGCGCCACGACGAGCGTGGCCAGCACGTGCAGCAGGGCAGGCATTCCCGTCGCGCAGCGAAGCGCTCGCGTCCCGCGACGCCCTACGTCCCGGCCGCGAGCTCGGCCGCCGGCCGGACGCTCGCGAACGATCCCTCGAGCGCCGCCAGGTAGGCGACCTGGACGTCCGCCGCGGCCACGCGGCTCGCGCCGAACTTGAGGTCGCGGGTCGCGCACGCGTCGTGCGCGAGCGAGCACTTGAAGCCGAGGTCGGACGCGGCCCGCACCGAGGTGTCGACGCACATGTGCGTCATCATGCCGGCGAACGTGAGCTCCGTCGCGCCGATCTCGCGCAGCGCGTCGAGGAGCTCCGTCTCGCGGAACGCGTTGGGGAAGTGCTTGACGACGACGCGCTCGCCCTCCTGCGGCGCGACCGCGGCGTGGATCTCGGCGCCCGGCGTGCCGGGGAGGAAGAACGTCGCCCCGGCGCGCTTCGCGAGGTGCTGGACGTGGAACACCGGCAGCGACCGCCGGCGGAACGCGTCGAGCAGGCCGGCGGCCTGCCGCACCGCGTCGTCGGCGCCGACGAGCTCCATGCGGCCGCCGGGAAAGTAGTCGTTCTGCAGGTCGATGAGGACGAGGGCCTTGGACATGGCGTGGCTTCGAGGTCGAGCGGGCTCGGGACGCGCAGTGTGAGGCAATCGGGGCGCGAACGCGAGGGCGGCCGGACGGGCGCGCCCCGTCGCGCCGGCGGTTCCTACCCCGGCGAGTGCAGGAACGTGTACTCGCCGATCTCCGACTCGCCGCCCTTGCCCACGGCGACGAGGCGCATGTGCATCGTGAACGCCGGCATCGTTTTGAGCCACGACGCCGACGGGATCACGAGCACTTCGCCGGTGTCCGGGTCGAACGGCACGTCGGCGACGCGCTCCTCGGTCGCGCCCTCGCCGCGCGATCGCACGACGTCGAGGCGCTCGACGCCCGAGAGCGGCGCGCGCAGGCGCGAGACGACCGCGTCGTCGCCGGCGCGGATCGTGCAGTGCACGCTGCCGCCGGGCTCGACCGCGTACTCGCGCAGGCGCATCCCCGCCTGCTTCATCGCACGCACGAACGGCTCGGACACGACCGCGGTCACCTTGCCGCTGCGGACCGCCGCGCGCACGCCCTCGGCGAGCGCCGCGACCGTCTCGAGCCGCGCGCTGCAATGCGCGCAGCCGAGCAGGTGCTCCTCGAGCGCCGCCTCGTCCGGCCCGGCGGTCTCGCCGAGCCACCAGGCGACGAGCCGGTCGACGTCGATCGGATGCGCGCAGCTCACCGTCCGTCCTCCTCCACGCCCAGGCACCCGCGCAGCCGCGCGAGCGCGCGGTGGCGGATCACGCGCACGTTCCCGGCGCTGATCGCGAGCTCCGCGCCGACCTCGTCCGCGGGCTTGTCGGCGAAGAACGTGAGCACCACGACCGACCGCTCGCGCTCGGACAGCGCGCCCAGGCATCCGGCGAGGCGGTCGGGGTCGAGGACGAGGGGCTCCGGCGCCTCGAACGCCTCGGCCGCGTCGCCCCAGGTCTCGAGCAGCGCCTCGCGCCGCCGCGTCCCGCGCCGCATCTCGATCACCGTCATCCGGGACGCCCCGAGCACGAACGAGGCGATCTTCTCCGGCTCGCGCACCTCGCCGGCGCGCAGGCGCTCGAGCGTCATGAGGAGCACCTGCTGGGCGAGGTCGGCGGCCGCCTGCCGATCGCGCAGGTGGCGCAGCCCGTAGAGCCGCACGCGGGGCGCGAGGCGGCGGTAGAGCTCGGCCTCGGCGGCCGAGTCCGGCGCGCGGCCGGCCTCCGCGACGCGGCGGGCGAGCGCGCCGTCGTCGAGGTCGGCGAGGCGGGGATCGGGCCCCATCGGCGAAGGATAGCAATCATCTTCGAGGGGGTGTAATGACCCGGCGCTTCGTTACACGCCCGCGCCGCCGCCGGTCCGGAACGAGAGCTTGCGGCCGGCGTGTAACGCCTCGGCCCCTCGCGGCACTACCCCGGTGCCGTCCAACCCACCTCGACCCGGAGAACCCCATGATCACCAATCCCGCCAGCGGCACCAACCTCCACGAGATCGCGCCCGGCATCTACCGGATCAACACGCCGGTCGAGATCCCGGGCGGGACGCCGTTCAACTTCAACCAGTACCTCGTCGCCGACGACGAGCCGCTCCTGTTCCACACCGGCCCGCGGCGCCTCTTCCCGCACGTCGCCGACGCGATCGGCAAGGTCCTGCCGCTCGAGCGGCTGCGCTACGTCGCGTTCTCGCACTTCGAGGCCGACGAGTGCGGCAGCCTGAACGACTTCCTCGCCGCCGCGCCCTCCGCCGTTCCCGTCGCGAGCCAGGTGGCGGCGATGGTCTCCGTCGACGACGTCGCGCTTCGCCCGGCGCGCGCGCTCGCCGACGGCGAGGTGCTGCGCACCGGCCGCCACGCGTTCAAGTGGCTCGACGTGCCGCACCTGCCGCACGCGTGGGAGTCGGGGCTCATGATGGACCTCACGACCCGCACGATGCTGTGCGGCGACCTGTTCACGCAGGGCGGCTCGGGCGCGGTCGCGCTCACCGAGGGCGACATCCTGGGCCCGAGCGAGGCGTTCCGGAAGCAGATGGACTACTACGCGCACGCGCCGCAGACCGGCGCGACGCTCGAGCGCCTCGCGCGCGAGCAGCCGCAGGTCCTCGCCTGCATGCACGGCAGCGCGTGGCGCGGCGACGGCGCGGCGCTGCTGCGGGCGCTCGCGCGTTCGCTCGCGAGCCCGGTGGCGATCGCGGCGTAGCGGGTTGGCGGGGCCGGCCGCGCGCGTCGACGCTCAGGCCGAACGGGCGCGCGTGCCGCCGCCCGCTGCCTCGTTGTGGACGACGGCGGCACGCACGAGAGCGCGAAGACCGGCCTCGTCGACCGGCGCACCCTCCGGAAAGTCGATGGCGCGCCTCGCGTTGCCTTCGAGGCTCGAGTTGAAGAGGCGCGAGGGATCCGGCAGCGACGCCCCCTTCGGGAAGGTCAGCTTCACGACCTTGCTGTACGTCTCGCCGGTGCAGACGATGCCGTGGCAGGACCAGACCGGCGTGTTCCACTTCCACTCCTCAGCGATCCCCGGATGCGCCGCCCGGATCAGCGCCCGCAGCCTGGCGAGCAGCTCGCCCCGCCAGTCCTGCAGCTCGGCGATGCGCGCATCGATCAGCGCGGAGGGCGGCTTGCCCGCATCCGCCGCGGGCGTCTTCTTGGGAAAACGCGAGGTGGCGCTCGACGGTTTCTTGCTCGCGGGCATGCGGGGCCGTTTGGGGTCAGAGCCGCAATTATCGAACTCCATCGCGCTGCCGCCAATCCCGCCTCCGACCCAGGAGATCCCAGTGCGGCCCACCGAGCGGGCCTGCTGAAACGGGTGCGGTCGGCGACAGGATTGTCCGACGAACGAGTCAAGCGGCCGAGCCGGTGCAAGCGAAGCGGCGCTGGGAGGGGTCCGCGCCGAACGCCGTGTCAGGCAGCTTCCTCCTTGTACGCGCGCAGTACCGCGTTGATCCGCGTCTGGTAGCCGGGGCCTTGCGCCTTGAACCATTCCAGGACGTCGGCGTCCAGGCGCAGGGAAATGGCAGCCTTGGGCGGGACAGGTTTGAGTCCGCGGCGAGCCACCCCTCGGACGATGTGCCGCACGGCTGCCTCCGGGTGCTCTTTCGTGCGCACGATGTCCTGGTCCTTCATCGCTCGCACGCGAGACCAGTCAGTCCTTGATGCTGTCGAAGAAGATCGCTTGCTCACGTTGGGTCGCCTTGCGGAATGAAATGATTCGAATGAGTCGAGGCGATTCGGTGTGCACGATGGACACGACGATTCCATCGAGCAGACCGAGCGTCACGAAACGCTCCTCGCCGTAGTCGAAGCGGTCGTCCTCGAACGTATAGGTCAATCCTTCGAAGACGCGTGGAGCATCGACGAAGTCCAGTCCGTGCTGGGTCAGGTTGGACTGGCGCTTGGCCTCGCTCCACGAGAAGCGCATATACGAAGTGTATATACGTACTCGCGGATGGGCAAGGGCTGCCTCACCGCACTCCGGCTCCGCCAATCCCGCCTCCGACCCCGGGGATCGCGGCGGGCGGCCCTCCGCGATCCACCGCTCGGCGAGGGCGGGGCGGGACCGCGCCGCGGGAGCGCGTCGACCCCGTCGTCGCCGTCAACTTGACTAATTGGTCTAGACCAATTAGTCTAAACCCTCGCGGCGACGTCGCCGCCTCCCTTTGGAGGGTCGAAATCATGGCTGGCAAGGCAACAGGCATCGGCTTCGTGCGGGCGGTCTTCGAGCTGTTCGCGATCGTCCTCGTGCGGTTCAGGCCCGTGCAGAGGATCTGGGGGACCTGGCTCGTCGCGGTGAACTCGGCGGCGCTGCTCTTCATCGGGCACGTGGAGGCGCAGGTCGCGCTGGCCGCCGTCGGCCTCGCCGTCGTCGCGCAGGCGCTGATCTACCAGCGCAGGCGATTCGTCCGGATCCTCGGCGTGACGCACTTCATCTGGGTTCCGATGCTGGCGTGGATGCTGCTGCGCCTCGACGCGATCCCGGCCGAGGAGGCGGCCTTCCGCGCCTGGCTCGTCGCGCTCATCGCCACCAATGCCTTCTCGCTGGCGATCGACGCCTGGGACGCCGCGCGCTTCGCCCTCGGCGAGCGCCGCCCGCACTACGTGTGGTGATCCCGCGGCGCGCCGCGATACGATCGGCGGCCAGGGAGGTCGCATGGACACTCGCGAGAAGCTCATCGACACCGCGGAGAAGCTGATGCTGCGCGACGGCTACTCGGCGACCCGCGTGGACGACGTGATCCGCCAGGCGGGGCTCAGCAAGGGCAGCTTCTACCACTTCTTCGACAGCAAGGAGGCGCTGGGCCTCGCCGCGCTGGAGCACTACTACGCCGATCGCGTGGAGCGCCTGGCCGACGGACCCTATGCCGACGAAACGGATCCGCTCCGGCGGGCGCTCGGCTTCCTCGAGCACGCATCCCGCGTCGCGCCGAAGCTGTGGAAGGAGGGGTGCCTGCTGGCGAGCCTCGCGGCGGACGCGGCCGGGTCGAGCCGAGCCGTGTCGAGCGCGCTCAGGAAGCGCACCGGCGAATTGCGGGCGATGCTCGTCGACCTGCTCGGTCCGCTCGCCACCAGGAAGACCCCGGCCGCCGACCTCGCGGACCAGTTCCTCGTCTGCATCGAAGGGGCGATCGTGCTGGCGCGCATCTACGGCGATGCGGGCTACCTGCAGCGGAGCCTCGAGCAGTTTCGACGCTGCGTCGTCGAGGCCGATCGCTGACTCCATTGGGTCGGAGGCCAATCCGTCGATCCGTGCCTCGCTTGCTGGCCCCGGTTGCGGCCGTGACGGTACGGACGCCCGACCGAGCCCTTCCCCACGAAGGACTTACCCGAGAGAGCGGACTCGGGTCACACCGACGGCCCGGTCATGGCAGCGATGCAAAGTACGCGGCCAGCGACTCGATCTCCTCGTTGCCGAGGTGGGCGAAGAGCGGATCCGGCTTCGGGGCGCTGCCGTGCGACCGGGCGCCGCTCCGCATCAACTGCAGCGACCAGGCGAGGTAACGCGCCTTCTGTCCTGCGAGCCGTGCCGCGCCGTCGGTCGTCCCCTGCAACGCCGGACCGTGGCACTTGGCGCACCGAATCGTGTTCGGCGGCGCGCGGCCGGCATCGCCGCTGGAAGGTTGCGACGCGCGCGGAGGCAGCAATGCCGCGTAGTACTCGGCGATGTCGTTGACGTCCCGCTCGTTCAACTCGTTCGCGAGGTTCACCATCACCGGCGCAGCGCGCCTGTGCTCCCGGAACGCGCGCCACTGCGCGACGAGGTAGGCTTTCGGCTGCCCTTCGAGCAGCGGCACCACCGCCTGGGCCGTTTGAGCGGACGAGTGGCACGTGAAGCAGCGCGCGGCCGCCAGCCGTTCGCCGGCGGCAACGTCGCCGGAGGCCGTGCCGTGCGCGACCAGCAGGCATCCCGCCAGCGCAGCGGCAAGACCTGCGCGTCGAGCGCGGCGAGAGATCATTCCGGGTCCTCCCATGAGCGCAGCATCGTCGATTCGGCGGAGCCCGTTGTGCCGGGTTCCGTCGGGCGGGACACGAACCGACCGAACCATGTCGCGCTTGCCTACGCCAGTTTCGTTTCTGACGCCATGGGTCGGTCACGACCGCCCGTCGAGCTTCGCCCGGAAGAACCGGACCATCTCCTCGTTGAACGACCGGTGGAACGCCTTGCGGTCGAACCCCTCGGCGTCGCGGCACAGCAGCGGCGGTCCGATCAGCCCGCACGGGACGAGGAACGAGAAGTGGCCGGCGCCGGGCACCACGCGCAGCTCGGCCCTGGAGCCCAGTGCGGCCTGCACGGGGACCGCGTTGCTGGCCGTCGGAACGCTGATGTCCGCGGCGCCGCTCCAGATCTGGACCGGCACGGTGACGTTCGAAAGCCCGTTCGGCACGAACGTGAAGCCGTAGCCCGGCGCCGCGATCACGGCCGCCTTGACGCGGGCGTCGTGCGCGAACGACTCCGGCGCGGGGATCGCGGCGCTTCCCGGCGTCCAAAGCTGGCAGGCGAATTCCGGCGTCTTCGCGCAGTGCTCGGCGATCCGCGCCAGGTCCGGGGTGCCTCCGATCGTCGTGAGCGCGGTGAACGCGCCCGCGGAGAGTCCGAACATGCCGATCCTCGACGCGTCGATGCGCGCACGGTCCGGCCACGTATTCACGAGGTAATCGATGACGGCGGGGATGTGCCGCGAGCGCGAGACGAGCCAGTCCGGCGTGCCGACCGCGCTCTGGTCGGCGTAGTTGTCGCCGGTGTGCATCGGCGCGGCGACGACGAAGCCCGCCGACGCCAGCGCCAGCGCGGTGTCCACGTGGCTTCCCGGGCCGCCGCCGTTGCCGTGCGAGATGACGACCAGCGGCAGCGACGTTCCGGCGACCGGCGCGTCGCTCGCGACGAACTGCACCGTGAGCCCCAGCAGAGAGGGCCTGGCGCCGGCCTCGGTCGGGTACCAGACGGCGACGGTCAACGGCAGCCCGCTCCTGTCGGGCACCTGCACGAGCTGGAAGCCCACGGGGCGGGTCGGGCGCAGCCCCGTCGCGAGTTGATACGCGATCGCGGCCACGACGACCACACCGACGAGCGCGAGGGCGCCGACGATCCATTTCTTCATTTCAGGGTTCCGGGCAGCGAGGTTCGATTCGGCGGTGGACGGCGCGTCACGGCATCGGGCGAGTGGCCTCCGGCGAACGGGGACGACGCCGATGCTTCGGGGCGTGCCGCCCCGAGAGGGACAGAATCGACGTCGTGCACTCGAGCGCGGCCGACCGTTGCACGCCGCGAGACGTGCACGGGCGATGGTCTCACGCTTCGTGGGCTCGATGCACGAACAGCTCGAAGGTCCGGACGAAGATGAATCCGAAGACGCCCAGCGCCCACGTCAGCGCGACGGCGTAGGGGCCGACGCTCGACGGAAACGGCACGCCGACGACGTTGAGCCAGAGACCCGCGACGGCCGCGATCGACACGAAGTAGATGACGATCACCCAGAGAGGAAACCGGCCCGGCTCGACCATGCGCCGGCGGCGGAACTGGACGACGAGGACGAGCGTCAGGATGGCGGCGGCGACCGCGCTGGACAGCGGCCACGTGACGGCGTCGGGGACGTGGAGGAGGTTCAGGAGCGTGGGCACCAGCGCCAGCGTGGTGACCAGGAGGCCGCCCTCGATGTAGAGGCGCACGAGGCGGAGGTGCCGATCGGCGATCTCACCCTTGAGCGCCCCGCGCAGCGTGACGACCACCGCCGAGAACCCGACGAACGACAGCGAGAGCGATGCGAGGCGGAAGAGGTAGTCCGATTCGGCCGGAGTCAAGATCGCGTCCTCGAGGGGTGGTGTGCTGCGGTCGAATCGAGTGCCGGCGGCGGTAGCGGGGCGGGGAGACTATTGGGGAATCGGCGACGTAACGATCGAACCGAGTTTCGCGTCCGTCCAATATGTGTACGACACAACGGATTCGTGGATCGGATGGTACGGCGTTGAAATAGCCAATTTCAACAGCCGGCTAACGACCCAAGCTAGCAGAGCCCGAAAACCGGAGGCGAGGCCCCGCCGACGAGCGGGTCGTGTAGACCGAGCGGTTAGCCCTGCCCGTCATCGACAGACGCCACTGACGAAACGGTGCGTGGAAGCCCGAGCGAATCCGGTCTTGCGGCAACTGCGTTGATCCTCGCGTACAGCTCATCCGACGGGTTGAACCACTCGGCGCCTCGAACGTAGCTCTTGAACCGCTGCAGATGTCTGAATTCCAGATGCAATAGACGCTCCTGCGCATCTGCTTCGCGTGTAGGGAACTCAAACTCACCCAACTTGAAGTGAATAACTCCAAGTAGCTCTATTAATTCGTGGTTCGATGACTGAATTTGCGCAAGCCGTCTGACAACGGCGCTTCGCAGGTCCTGCTTCGCGGTAATCGCAGCCATTCCGATCTTTATGGCCTTGTGCGGATTCCTACCCGCGGCCAGAAAGTAGATGAATCCAGGGCAACTCCACCACGCGCGAGTGCTCTCGGAGGCTTCAGAAGCAGGTATTGGTGGCTTCATCTTTCGTAGGCGGGGCGCAAACGTATCCCCGCCTAAAATGCAAGGCAACCGGCGGCCGTGGCGGGGACGACGCCCCGCCGGCTGGCGTTCGTGTTGAGCGCCAGGCTAGGCGGCCTACTCATCGCTAAAGTAGTCGGAGTCGATACGCTTGACCTGATACGTCGCCTTCGGCGTGACGCCGAGGTCAAGGTCGAGCATGTAGTTCGCAAGCTCTCGGCCATCGACTAGGACGACGCGAGGGTCGATTCGAGACACATAGTCGCGGGCATCCGCAGAGAACGTTCCGGTAGTAATGAACACGCCTTTTCGGGCTCGTTTGCCGTGAAGTGCGCCTACGAATTTCTGTATTTCGGGACGCCCGACCGTACCATCCCACCTCTTGGCCTGAATGTATATGGTGTCGAGGCCAAGGCGATCTTCGCTAATGATTCCGTCGATGCCCTCGTCGCCAACTCCGCCGATCGCCTTTCCAGCCTCGGCGCGATCGCCGCCATAGCCCATTTTTAGCAAGAGCTCAACCACAAGATTCTCGAAAAACTGGGACGAGCCACTCTTTACCCGGGACAGAACTTCGGTCGCTAGGTCTGCGCGGATACTCTGATACGCCTGCTCGAGTTGCTCTTCCGGAGTCGACGTTTGATTTTCGGCTTGGGGCCTTTCCGTTGTCGTTGCGCCGGGTGTTTTCGGCTGGACGGCACGAAACTCGCGAAACTCCTCGTATCGCTCAAGAAGTGGGATGTCAATGCGCTTCGGTTTTTCGGCGAGAAGCTCTCTCCCGCGATCAGTAATCTTGAAGTGCGCGCGCCGCGGCGTGTCGAGAAGGCGCGCCTTGTCAAGAAATGACTTGGCCCATGCGACACGATTATCGAAGCGACGCTGTCGCCCGCTCGGCAGCAACTCGTTTCGCTCCTCCGGTGTCAATGAGAATTGACGCGCTAGAGCCTCTCGTGTCTCTTCGAGCGAGTGTTCATTCCCATCGCTGGCGAGCGCCAGGACGGGAAGCATGAACGACTGAAAGTCCGGAATGGGCATAGATTCGCGCGCGCTGCGTTTAGGGAGGCTGCCTAGCGTGTCAGGTAACCGGCGCGCGAGAGGCGGGCGAAGGCCCGCCGAGGCGCGTCCGTGTTGACCGCCGGGTTAGGCCTTGATAGCTCCGCGAGACCCTCATGGAAGGAAGCGTTTGCGCGACGCAATCTCAAGGTGGCCTCGCGAGAGAACTTGGCCGAATGGCACAAGAAGCAACGCGGTGTAGAACACCCACCGACACGCTGGCCTTTGCGGAACCGGCCGACCTGAGTATCACACTTGCACAGGACCGGGCGCGCGTGCTCGGCTAAGTGGCGTCGCCAAACGCTCAGCGTCCTGAGTTTCTCGATCGCAGCGCGTCGCATGGGTCGAGGCCTAACGTGAAGTGTGTCTCGAAGACGCCGGGTAGCAATGCGGCGCTTCGGCTCGGATTGCCGCGGCAACTTGTCTGAACGGTCTGTCGGAAGGCTGGGGAAAGTTCCGCAATATCACGGGACTGCCACTCCATTGGGGGGCCAAATGGCTCCTTTCCGTGGAGGCGAAACCGCCTCGATTCCTGCTCGACCGCGTCCGCAGGCGGATCCGGCTCGAGCGCTACAGCCTCTGCACGGAGGAACCGCATTGGGACCGGATTAGACGCCTCGACATTTTTCGTGGCAAGCGCCATCCGTCGGGGCTTGGGGGCGGGGGGGCGAGGGGCTCCGGACCTCGTCGGCGGTCGAGGAACGGGTGGCTACCTCGACGCAGGACCGATCCGGGAGTGCTGCTGTTCGTCCACGAGGAGTGCCAGGCACCGGGGCGCTCCGGCTCGAGGACCAGCCGCGCGCGAAGGCGCCCGCGCGGCGCACCCTGTCGACCGCGGCGTCGACGGGACGGTGAACGCGCGGCACTGACGTGACGCCGCGCACGCGCGCCGCCCTCCACGACTCAGGTTCTCGCGAACTCCGGAATGCGGAACCGCTTGCGATACGCGCCAGGTGACATGCCGGTGATGCGCTTGAAAAGGCGCCGGAACGCGGCGGCGTCCTCGTAGCCGACCTGCCAGCCGATCTTGTCGACCGGCGCGTCGGTCCGCTCCAGCCGGCGCTTCGCGTCCTCGATGCGCAGGCGCTGCACGTAGGCGATCGGCGCGAGGCCGGTCACCTCGGTGAAGCGCCGCTTGAACGTGCGTTCGGCGAGGCGGGAGCGCCGCACGGCCTGCCCGACCGGATTGGCCACGGAGAAGTGCTTCGCGAGCCACTGCTGCGCGCCGGCGATCTCGGCGTCGCCGTGGTCGGTGCGGCCCTCGAACACGATGTAGGGCGCCAGTCCGTCCTGGTGCCACTGCAGCGCGAACGCACGCGCCAGCGCCTGCGCGACGGTGGCGCCCGCGTGGCGCGCGATCAGGTAGAGCGCCAGGTCGTGCCACGAGCTCGACGCCCCCGAGCTCACGAGGTCCTCGCGCAGTCCGGAGACGACGAGCACGCGTTCCGGATGAACGGTCACCGATGGGTAGGCGGCCCGGAACGCGTCCGCGTAGGCGAAGTGGACGGTCGCGTCGCGCCCGTCGAAGAGCCCGGTCTCCGCGATCAGGAAGATGCCCGAGCACGCCGAGCACAGGAGCGCGCCGCGCTCGTGCATGCGCGCGAGCCACGCCGCCAGCTTCGGATAGCGGCCCTTCGTCCAGCCGCCGCGCGCGAGGAGGATCGAGGGAACGATCACGATTTCGGCGGCCTCGATGTCGTCGACGGACCGCTGCACGTCGATCGGCACGCCGCTCGCGAGCATCAGCGGCCCGCGGGCCTCGCCGACCGTCTCCACGGCGAACGGCGCCTCGGCGGTGAGGCCCATCGTCGTGGCGCCGCGCAGCACGTCGTACAGGCCGGCGATCGTCGACACCACCGCGTCGGGCAGCGCGACGAGGCAGACGCGCCGCGGCCGCGGCCCGGTGCGGGGGAATGCCGTTGTCGTCGCTCCCGTCATCGCGGTAGTGGCACGAATGAACCGTTCGAGGGCGATTCCGGCTCTGGCCGCGTCGCGGCGCCGCCCGGATCATCGGCGCCGTCGTCACTCACACGGAGATCCGGAATGAATGCCCGCGAAATCGATTCCTCGAAGCTCGAGTCCTTCGTCAACCGCGCCGTCGGCGACCTCGCTTCCGCCTACGGCGGCGTGATGGTCAGTCTGGGGCACAAGCTCGGCCTGTACAAGTCGCTGGCCGGCGCCGGGCCGCTCAGCGCCGGCGAGCTCGCCGCGCGGAGCGGCTGCGCCGAGCGCTACGTGCGCGAGTGGCTCAACGCCCAGGCGGCGGCCGGCTACGTCGATTATCACGCCGCGAGCGCCACCTACGAGCTCACGCCGGAGCAGGCGATGGTGCTCGCGGACGAGGACAGCCCGGTCTTCGTCCCGCCGGCGTGGAACGTGCCGGCGTCGATGTGGTTCGACGAGGACAAGGCGCTCGACGCGTTCCGCACCGGCCGCGGCGTGGCCTGGGGCGAGCACGACCCGCGCATGTCCTGCGGCGTCGCGGCCTTCTACCGCAACGGCTACCGCGCGAGCCTGGTCCCGCAGTGGCTGCCCGCGCTCGAGGGCGTGATCCCGAAGCTCGAGTCCGGCATCGAGGTCGCCGACGTCGGCTGCGGCCACGGCCACTCGACGGTGCTGATGGCGAAGGCGTTCCCGAACTCGCGCTTCCACGGCTTCGACGCGCACACTGCGTCGATCGAGGCGGCGCGGCGCAACGCCGCCGAAGCGGGCGTGTCGGATCGCGCTTCGTTCGAGCCCGCGGGCGCGCTGAACTACCCCGACCGGCAGTACGGGCTGATCTGCTTCTTCGACTGCCTGCACGACCTCGGCGATCCCGAGTCGGCGGCGCGCCACGCGCGCGAGACGCTCGCGCCCGGCGGGACGGTGATGCTGGTGGAGCCGTACGCGAACGACCGGACCGAGGAGAACTTCAACGTCGTCGGCCGGCTGTACTACTCGGCCTCGACCACGATCTGCTGCGCGCACGCCGTGTCGGAAGGGGGGCGGATGGTGCTCGGCGCGCAGGCGGGCGAGGCGCGCCTGGCGGCGGTGTTCCGGAAGGCCGGGTTCACGCATTTCCGGCGCGCGGCGCAGACGCCGTTCAACCTGATCTTCGAGGCGCGCCGCTGAGGCGGTCGCGGCGGCGGGGCGGCTCGGGCGGCGCGCGGGGCGTCAGTGGGCGAGGAAGCGGCCGATCGCGGCCTCGTTCCACTCGACGCCGGTGCCGCTCGTCTCGCGCGGGGAGGCCATCCCGTCTTCGATCTTCATGGGCTCCGCGAGGATCGGCGCGGCCCAGTCGACGAACTCGAGCCAGTGGCGCGTCGGCGTGGCCGCCATCAGGTGCACGCTGACCTCGGGGAAGAGGTGGGTGGAGATCGGCATGCCCGCGGATTCCGCGAGCGCCGCCGCCTGCAGCCATCCGCTCACGCCGCCGATCTTCATCGCGTCGGGCATGCCGAGGTCCGACGCGCCGGCGGCGAGGCTCGCCGTCATCTCGCTCGGCCCCCACCAGTTCTCGCCCATCTGGATCGGGACCTTCGACCGCGCGCGGACACGGGCGTGTCCCGGGTAGTCGTGCGCGAGGCACGGCTCCTCGATCCAGGCGAGGCCCTCGTCGGCGAGCGCCCGGACGCGATGCTCGGCGTCGGGGACCGACAGTCCCTGGTTGTAGTCCGACATGAGGTGAATCCCGTCGCCGATGGCGGCCTTCACCGCTCGCACGACCGCGAGGTCGGTCGCGAGGTCCTGATAGCCCAGGCGAACCTTGATCGCCTTGAATCCGGCCGCCACCAGCGCCTCGGCTTCGGCAGGGGCGGCGTTCGGACCGATGAGCCCGAGGCCGCAGCTGTTGTAGGCGGGGATGCGAATCAGGTCAGCGCCCAGCGCCCGTGCCAGCGGCTGGCGCTCGGCTTTCGCGAGCGCGTCCCACGCGGCCATGTCGATGCCCGCCAGCGCCATGCCGACGATGCCCTTCGCGCCGAGCAACCGGAACCGCGCCTGGAGCAGCCGGCCGATCTCGAGGGGCGCGGCCGAGACGCCGCGAAGAACGGAGTCGAGGTTCGCGAGCAGCTCGCACACGGGCTTCAGCGCGAGCGGCGTGTAGCAGAACAGGTACGTGCGGCCGGTGATGCCCTCTTCGGTCTGCAGGTCGACGAGCGCCAGCGGGGCGACTTGCAGCGTTCCGCTGCTCGTCTGCAGGGGGAGCCGCAAGGGCACGTTCACCGCGCGGGCGGTGAGGCTGCGGACGGTGAGCTTGGTCGTAGCGGTCACGGGGGGCTCCATCACGTCGAACAAGTGGGGTCAGAGACGAGACTGCCTGGCCGGTCTTCCGCTCCGCGAGTCTCGTCTCTGACCCCAAGATCCGGGCGTTCCATCACTGAATCACCTCGTCCGCGCGCTGCAGCAGCGATGGCGGAAGGGTGATGCCCAGCGCCCTGGCGGTCTTCAGGTTGGCCACCAGCGCGAACGTGGTCGGCTGCTCCACCGGAATGTCGGCGGGCTTCGCGCCCTTGAGGATCTTGTCGACGAAGCCGGCTGCGCTGCGCCAATGCCACGCATTGGATGAATAAAAGGACATCAAGCCACCGGCCTCGACGTACTCGCGGCCCCCGAACACGGCCGGCACCTGGGAGCGAAGCGTCAGCTCGACGAGGTGGTTGCGGCGCCGGAAGAACATCGGGTCGGTCACGACGACGAGCGCGCCGCCTTTGGCGCGCGCGACGGCCCCTTCCAGCTCGCCTTCCGCCGCGACCTCGATGCGATCGAGCCGCAGGCCGAGCGTCTTCGCCCGCGACGACATCGCGGCGAAGAAGAATCCGTTGGCGGGGTTGGCGCTGTTCATCAGCACGCTGACCCTCCTGAGTTGCGGCACGGCCGCCGACAGCAGCTCCACCTGCTTGGGCAGAACCTCTTCGCCCGCCGCCGAAGTGCCGGTCAGCTCGCCCCCCGGCCTGGCCAGGCTGGCCACGAACCCCGCGCCCACCGGGTCTCCGGCGTTGACCATGACGACGGGCAGCCCGGGAGCCCCCTCGTGCGCCGCGCGGATGGCCGCCGTCCCGAACGCGAGAATCAGCGCCACCGGGAACGCCTTGAGCCCGGCCGCGAGCTCGCGCTGGCGCTGCGGATTCACGCCCGCCCAGCGGATCTCGATCGCGAGGTTCCTGCCTTCGGCCCAGCCCAGCTCGCGCAGGCCCGCGCGCAGCGCTTCCAGGTCGATCCGGCCGCCGGGGGTCGGCTCGGTGTACGGAGCGAGCAATCCGATCCTGAAGACCTTGCCCACCTGCTGCGCGCGCAGCGCGAGCGGCTCGAGCAGGCAGGTGCCGCTGACGAGGACGACGAATGTCCTGCGGTCCATCGCTGAAACCCCTCGTCGACGGAAGGATGCCCGGAATCGTACGCCTTAAAGGGCGGGGTTGGAGACGCAACGGCCTCGCCGGTCGTCCGCTCCGCGGGTTCCGTCTCCGCTCCCACGGATCGTCACGCGCGACGCCTCGCCTCGACCGGCTGCCGCAGGCCGAGGCGCGTCATGGCTTCACGCCGTCGTCGCGCGCGGCGCCCGCAGGCGAGCGACCGCGAGATCCACGAACGCCCGCACGTTGGGCGACAGGAGCCGGGCGTGCGGGTAGACGATCTGGATGGGCACCGGGAGCGGCTCGAACTTCCCGAGCACTCGCGTGAGCTTCCTCTTCGCCATGAGCGCTTCGACCTGGTAGCACAGGAACTGCCCGCAGCCGAGCCCGCGCAGGACCGCTTCGATCGCGACATCGAACTGGTTGGTGCGCAGCGCGGGGCGGATCGCGACGCGCATCGGCGGTTCGCCGGCGAACGACCACTCGTTGTTGCGGGTGAGGCCGGTGAACACGATGCACCGGTGGTCGGCGAGATCGGCCGGCGTCCTGGGCGTCCCGGCGCGCCTCAGGTACGCGGGGGCGGCGCAGAGCACGCGGCGCGTCTCGCCGACCCCGATCGCCACGAGCGACGACTCGGGCAGGCGCGAGATGCGGATGGCCGCGTCGATGCCTTCCTCGACGAGGTCGACGACGCGGTCGAGCAGCAGGAGCTCCACTTCGACGTCCGGATACCTCGCGGCGAACGCCGTGACGATCGGCGCGACGCGCATGCGGCCGTACATGACCGGGGCGGTCAGGCGCAGGCGCCCCCTAGGCTCGACCCGGCGCGCCGACAGCGCGGCGTCTGCCGCCTCGATCTCGGACAGCACGCGCCGGCAGCGCTCGTAGTACTCGCGCCCTTCGTCGGTGAGCGAGGAGCGGCGGGTCGTGCGGTTCAGCAGGCGCACCCCGACCGCGCGCTCCAGCGCGGCGAGCGATCGGACCACCGAGGGCGCCGAGACGCCGAGCGCGGACGCCGCCGCCGTGAGGCTGCCCGACTCGACGATGCGCACGAACACTTCCATGGCTCGCAGCCGGTCCATGGTGCGAGTATCCATGCAGTTTTCGCACGAATCAAGTCAGGAACACGCCATTTATTAGACGGAAAGCATCAATCATGATCTCCACCGTCATGCGGCCGAATGGGTCGGCCGCCCGAACCGGAGATCCAGCATGTCCCGTATCCCGACGCCTCCCACCATCGATTCCGCTCCGGCCGGCTCGCGCGCCATGCTCGAGGCCGTGCGGAAGCAACTCGGCGTGGTGCCCAATCTCTTCCGCCTGGTCGCCAACAGCCCGGCCGCGCTGGAGGGCTACCTCGGCATGCAGGGCGCGCTCGCGAAGGGCGCGCTGCAGGCGCCGACGCGCGAGCGCATCGCGCTGGCGGTCGCCGAGATCAACGGCTGCCGCTACTGCCTGTCCGCGCACACCTACCTGGCGAGCAAGCTCGCCGGGCTGGACGACGCGGAGATCGCCGCGAACCGCGCCGGCGGCTCCCGCGACGCGAAGGCGGACGCCGCCGTGCGCTTCGCGGCCGCCGTGGCCCGCGAGCGCGGCCACGTCCGGCCCGAGGATCTCGCCGCAGTGAGGGCCGCGGGCTACGACGACGCGCAGATCGTCGAGATCGTGCAGCACGTCGCGCTCAACACCTGGACCAATTACGTGAACGAGGTGGCGCTGACGGACATCGACTTCCCCGTGGCGCCGGTGCGCCGGGCCGCCTGACGAGGGCCGTGCCATGAAAACCTTCGCCGAGCTCGCGTTCACCCCGGCCGTGCAGGCGCAACAGGAACGGTACGGGTCGCGTATCGATCGTGCCCGCGCGCGGTCCGGCGCCGCACTCGGCGAAGGCCTCGGCGCGCCCGAGGCCGGGCACATCGCCGGCGCGGACAGCTTCTACCTGGCCACGGTCGGCGAGACGGGCTGGCCGTACGTCCAGCACCGCGGGGGTCCGCGCGGGTTTCTCAGGGCGATCTCGCCGACGCGGATCGCCTTCGCCGATTTCGGCGGCAACCGCCAGTTCGTCACCGTCGGCAACGCGACCCACGATGACCGGGTGTCGCTGATCGTCGTGGACTACCCGAACCGGCGCCGACTGAAGCTGCTCGGACGGCTCCGCTTCCGGCCGATCGAGGAGGCCGGGCCGGAACTCGTGTCCGCCGTCGCGTTGCCCGGATACCGCGCGCGCATCGAGCGCATCGCGGTGATCGACGTCGAGGCGTTCGACTGGAACTGCCCTTCGCACATCACGCCGCGGTACACGCTCGCGGACATCGAGGCCGCTTCGAAGCCCCTGCGCGAGCGGGTCGCGCAGTTGGAGGCCGAGCTCGCGGCCCGGCGCCGGGCGGATCCCGGGGAATCGGCCGGGGACCGGGTGACGAGGTAGCGCCGAGGTCGGCGCCGAGCCGCGAAACGGCGGCGCGACTCCGCACGGGAATCCGAATTCAAGCCAACCGAGGGGTCGTGCCGGCGCCGACGCGCTCGCGCTGCAGCGCCTCCCAGCGCAACGCCTGCCAGCCGGCGCCGACCGGGTGCAGCGTCGTGCGCAACGCCGCCACCTCGTCGGCGCGCAGCACGCTGCCATCGCGCCGGCGTCCGATCAGGACGAAGGCGTCGAGCTCGCGCGGGCGGGACAGGACCATGGCCAGTTCGCCGGGCAGCGTCGAATGCACTTCCTCGCAGCGTGCGACCGAACGCCCGGCGCGCAGCGCCACGGCCAGCGGCTCGTCGGCGTCCAGGACCGACGGTGCATCGGACTGCGGTGCGCCTCCGGTCGATGCCTGCTGGCGCTCGAAGCGGCCGTCGACCGCGCGAACGTACAGCGTTGCGCCCGCGCCGCCGGCGAATCGATCCACGGCGGCGACCAGGGCGGTGGCGAGCGACGAAGCTTCCGTGAAGCCCGGCGCGTCGGCGGCGAAGCGCGCGAGATCGGCCTCGCGCGCGACCCAGTCGCGGAAGAACAGGCGGTCGATCACCCATTCGGCCTTCGGCTTGACCTTCGGGTAGGCCAGCATCACCAGCACGGCCAGGAGGCCGCTGAGCAGCCCCGCCTTGGCGGGGTCGTCGAAGTGCAGCAGGCGCGACGTCGCCACCTGCAGGAACTGGAAGGTGCCGAGCAGCACCGCGCCGACGACGGCGAACACCATCGAGCGGTTCAGCGCCAGGCCCATGTCGAGCACGCGGTGGCGCAGGATGGCGTACGACAGGCCGAGGTACATCGCGAGGGAGCCGAGCACGCTGAACAGATTGACGTACTGTTCGTTCAGGCCGATCACCAGCCAATTGAGCCAGCTCGAGTAGCTGGCCACCAGGAACAGGGCAAAGCCTCCCAGCAGCCAGGTGAAGCGCTGCCGCGACACGCCGCTGCTGCGCCGCCAGCCATCCCAGAGGGCCACGAGCGTGAACGGTCCGGCGGCGCCGACGTACACGAGGTAGGCCGAACCCGCGGCGTCCGGAACGATGCGGCCCAGCGCAGCCGCCACGTACACGGTCGCGCCCGCGAGCGCGCCGGCCAGGAACAACGGCAGCAGACGCCGCATGCCGCGTCTCCACCCCGCCGGAGAGCCGTCCGGGTAGTGGATCGCGAACCACAGGAGGAAGTACCAGCCGGGCAGGAAGGCGGCGGAGTTGATCGCGCGGACGAACACGAGCGGCCAGTGAGGCGGCGCGTAGCCGTCGCCGAGGTTCGTCGAGAACCAGAGGAATGCCAGGGCCAGTGCGCGGCTCGTTTTGCGATCGGCCTGGCGAAACCCGATCGCGAGGCTGATGAGGAGGCCCAGGCTGCACAGGCCCGCGTTCAGGAAGAAGAACACCTTCTCCATCCGCTCGATGGGCCGCGAGGTCGTCGGCACCTCGGCGCGCAGGGACGCGCCGTCGCGCACGATGGTCCCGCCGACCGACTCGCCGGGCGGGAACGAGCGGCCCACGTCGTACCAGTGGTCGGGGACGAAGGTGTCGCCGACGCGAAGGCCGGCCTGCGGCGCCAGCGACCAGGGGGCGAACTCGCGCACCACGAAGGCCGCCCGTCCGTCGTGCATGATCCGGTCCCGCTTCACGCCCCAGAGTCCTTCGGCACCGCGCTCGAACGCCGCCACGGCCGACAGGGCCTCGATGCCCATGGCGGTGATCGAGAGCAGCGCGAGGGCGACGAGCAGCGCCTTCCAGCGGCCGACGCTCACGTCCGGGCCTGCGCGGATCAGGTCCATGGGAGGCGAGCCCGGAACATCGGATCGGCCGCGTCGCCGGTCTCCGAAGCGATGCCGGATGACCGCGCTGGCGTGATGCCGGCCGCGCGGCAGGTCGTGACGTCGCGTGCGGACGCGCGGGACACCGCTTTCACGTCGGCAATCGTCATGAGCGTCGCGCGCAGCGGCGTCCGGTTGGCATCACCCAAGCGGAAACCTGCGATCGTGAGCCCGACTCGGGATCGCTCATCGCATCACTCCGGTTGCGGTCGTGGCGTCAGGGACAAGACCATCGAGCCGGACGTCGCCTCCTTGCAATGCAGGGTCGGAGACAAGACCGTCGAGCCGGTCCTCGGCTTCGCGGGTCGCGGCCCTGACCCCATTGACCCGCGCTCAGTGCCGCGGCGCGCGCGGCGCGTCCGTCGCCGCACGTGGTTGCGAGGCCTGGCCGAGCACGCCGAACCGGACCGCGCCCTTGCCCGTTTGCTTGACCTGGTACATCGCCTCGTCGGCGGCGGCGATGGCACGTTCGGCTGAAATCGCCGGATCCATGAGGGTCACGACGCCAATGCTGCAGGTGACTTCCAGATGACCGGCCGCGAAGGCCTTGCGAAGCTCCCGCTCGAGCTTGGCAATGGTCTGCCGGGCTCCGTCGCTGTCCGTGTCGGGAAGAACGAGCGCGAACTCATCGCCCCCGAGCCGGGCCGCCGTGTCGGCCTCGCGCAGCGATTCCCCGAATACCCGGCCTATCAACCGCAACACACGATCGCCCCCAGCGTGACCGTACGTCTCGTTGACGCGCCTGAAGTCGTCGACGTCCACGTATGCGAGCGTCAGCACGCCATTGCGCCGATCGGCCAGTGCCATATCGTGGACCAGCCGCTCTTCGAAGACGCGCCGGCTGCACAGTCCGGTGAGGGAATCCGTACGGGCCAGGAGCTGCTGGGCGCGGAGGCTCTTTCTCAGCGCAGTGAGCAGCATCGCAGTGACGACGAAAAAGGTGAACCGGACGAGCGCGTTCCAGACGGGGATGAGGGGACTGGCGTACCGGTGGCCCGCGGCCAGGTCCGCGACGAACCAGCTCGTGCACGACAGGGCGGCGATGAGGATGCCGGAGGACCGGCCGCCGTACCACGCCGCCAGCGCAACGGGCGCCAGGTAGAACACCGACATGGACACGTCGTATCCAGTGAGGTAGTCGACGCCTCCGACGATGAGGACGCCGCAGGCGGCCAACGTCAGGAGCTGGCCGCCGGCAAGGCGGTCGAGCTGCCTTTCGAGGATCCTCAGCGAGTGCCTCACTGTCGGGGCGTCCGACGAGCCGCGTCCATGGATGGCGTCGGAGGCACGACGACCGAACCGGTCTTCGCCTCCGCGAGTGGCGTCTCCGACCCCACGGATCTTCTCCGTCGTTGGACCAGCACGGGCGAGGGGTCACGCGCCCGCGGACGGTTCGACGACGTGGAGTTTGCCATTCAGCGTGACCTTCCTGAAGGGCCAGGCCGATGCCAGCCACGAAACGACGAACCCGCCGAGCCGGTCCTCGAGCCCGCTCGAGAGCTCGCTCTGCCTCGCCCAGAACCAGACGTCGGCATCCGTCTCCGGCTCGTGGGGCGGATCGACGTAGACGCAGCCGAGCAGCCGGCGCTCGTCGAGCGACATCACCGCGTAGTCGAACGACGAGCGAAGCTGGAATTCCTTCTGGTGCCACGCGAGATCGACGATGTTCTGCTCGATCGAGAGGTCGGCCGCGGGCCAGCCCCAGGTCGCGCCGAAGCGGTTCCAGAGGTGCTCGCGACTCGACATGACTGCGTCGTAGTCCTTGAAGGCGTCGTGGATCGTGATCGAGCGCAGGCGAAAGCGCTCCGTCTCGACGACGGCGGGAACGGTGAACTCGGGCGGGAGAAAGGGCATCGATTTCGAAGGTCAGGCTTTCGACGGGAGCGCCGGCGCGAAGCGGCCGAAACGCCCTCCGAGACGTCGGCTGGATGGTGCGGTCTGACGCGACGGGTTCATGGAGACTCGCGGACTCCGCGCCGAGTCTTTGCGCGAGGCACGCGGTTCTTGCGATAGGAGTTCTTCAGCGCGATCCTGCCGTCTCGAAAGGTGAACAGGTCGCAGCCGTGGACTTCCACGCGCGTCCCGTCCGCCCGCGTTCCCGTAAACGTCCACTCGGACACGCCCCGGTCGCCCAGCACGAAGTGGCGCGCGTTGCCCCAGTGGGCATCGGGGAAGGTCGCCCACACGTCGGCGAAGCCCGCCCGCACGGCCGCGCGGCCCGCGTACCGGGCGCCGCAGACGTCGGGGCCCGCGGAGGCTTCGAAGACGCAGTCGTCGCTCATGAACGACATGAGGGCATCCGCATCGTGGCGATTCCACGCGTCGGCGAAGGCCTGCAGGAATTCGGTGCTCACTTGCGCATTCGCGTTCGACATGACGAGCACTCCTTTCGACGCGCTCCCGCCGGTCATGCGCCTGG
Organism: Burkholderiales bacterium; assembly: GCA_046347845.1. GTDB lineage: Bacteria > Pseudomonadota > Gammaproteobacteria > Burkholderiales > Casimicrobiaceae > VBCG01. The sequence continues at coordinate 161,380 of JAXMFH010000009.1, forward strand.
CGCCCGACGGGTCGGCTGGCGGGCGCCGCCGAGACGTGCGCTCCGGCGTTCGGGCCGAGGCGCGCGCCGGGACGGCACCGGGCCCACGGGGCGGATGATGACAGCGAGAGCGCCGCGGTCCAAGGGCCTCGCCGGTGAGCGTCGCCTCGATCGAAAGTCGGGACGCGCTCGAGCGACGCCTACTCTTCGTAACGACTTGCCGGGTCGCGATCGCGCTCGTAGCGATGTTTCAGCGGAAACCGCGGAAGCCAGGATTCCCGGCGCACCGTCCAGAGCTCGTAGGTGGGCGTCAGCTGGTCGGGAGCATCCAGAGTCCCGAGGTTCACGGCGATCTCGTCGCCGCTGCGCCCGAACACCGGCGATCCGCAGTGCGGACAGAAGTGCCGGCCCGCGTAGTCGCGGGTCTCGCCCTCGACGGTCACGGCGCCTTCGGCAAAGATCGCGGAGGCATGGAAGAGGGCGCCGTGGTGCTTGCGGCAATCGAGGCAATGGCAAAGACCCACGCGATAGGGCCGGCCCGACGCCGTGATTCGGACCCTGCCGCAAAGACAGCCGCCCGCGTACCGTTCCATGTCGACTCTCCGGCGCCGGTTGTGCGTTCTGACGTTCGAGCCGAGGTGCGAGTCGGCTCCAGCGAAGGGTCAGGCGTCAATTCGCCATTCGATAGACCGGGAAGCTACGAGCCGGCCGCGAGATCCGGATCGAACGCGACCTCCCACAGGTGGATGTCGGGATCCCGGAAGCAACCGGCGTAGCCGCCCCGGAACGCCTGCCGGAGTTGGTGGGTTCGGAGACAGACTGTCGAAACGGTTTCCGCAAGCTCGGTTTCATCGCCGACCCCGCGGACGTTCATCGCTGCACCCACCCGCCGCAGACCGGAAAGACCTGGCCGACGAAGCAGTCCGCTGCACTGGTGCACAAGTAGGCCGCGAACAGCGCGTCTTCGCGCGCCGCCACCAGCCGACCGAGCGGCACCTCGCTCGCGAGCCGCTGCTGAAACTTCGGGTTGGCCTGGACCTCGGCCGGGAAGTAGGTGGCGTTGTCGACGAAGTTCTGCGCGAGCGCGTTGACCTGGACGTTGTGCGGAGCCAGCTCGACGCCGACGGCCTGCACGTAGGCGAGCTGGGCCCCCCGAGCCGCGCTGTAGGTCGATGCGCGCTTCATTCCACGAAGCGCCGAGGCGCTCCCGATGACGAGCACCTTGCCGGAGCGCCGGGCGATCATGTCCGGCGTCACGGCGCGGACGAGGCGCGGAAGGGGATCGACCAGCGCCGCGAAGACGGATCGCCACTCGTCGTCGCGCACCTCGTGTGCCGGAGTCGTCGGGGCCTTCGTCGAGAGATTGGCGACGAGCACGTCGACGCGACCCGCCTTTGCAACGACCCGCTCGACGGCGCCCGGGTCCTCCAGCGGGTCGTCCGCGGCAACGACATCGGCTCCTTGTTCGACGAGCACCTCGCGAAGCACCGGGCCCATGAATTCCGAGGCCTGGGTGAGCAGGATGCGCTTTCCTTCGAGACCGACGAGCATGAACGAAGTCCAGGCTTGGGTGAAGAGGACGGCGTTTGCGCCGCCTTGCGCGCGAACCGAGCTGCGGGCGCCGGGAAGGCGCCTGGCCCGCGACGCGCTTTGGCCCATCGTCCGCCTCGCCGGCCAGGTGCCTTGCCGGAGCGCTTTCGCTCGAAGCCAAGGGCCGGGCTTTTCCGGCCCACGGCTCAACCGAGGAGTCCGGGGTTGAGCCGCCAGAGGGCGAAGTTCAGTGCCGCCGCGAACGTGACCCACAGCAAGTACGGAATCAGCAGCATGCCCGCAACCGGCCTGACGCGCCAGAAGGCCGCGAGGGTGAGGGCAATCAGCAGCCAGAGCAGCAGGACCTCGGCGAACGCCACGCCGCCGAGGCGCCACGCGAAGAACAGCCAGCTCCACAGGGCGTTGGCGGCGAGCTGGACGACGAACAGGCCGAGGGCAACGGCTCGGGACCTGCCGGACTGCGGGACGCGCCAGACGAGCCACGCTGCGACGGCCATCATCAGAAAGAGCAGCGTCCAGACCGGGCCGAACAGCCAGCCGGGCGGCGCCCAGACCGGGCGCGCGAGCTCGGCGTAGAACGATCGCGCGTTCACCGAAGCCAGGGCGCCAATGGCGCTGGTCACGAAGCACAGCGCCAGCCAGGCGGCGAAGCCGAATGCCTGGCGAGGACGAGAAGCCGGTTCCTGGTTCATGGCGGATCCAACATTCGAGCAAAGCCGTTTCGAGCGAAAGGTCAGGCGATGCCCGGCTCGGGTTCAGGGAGTCAACACGCTGAAGGGCTGCGCGACGCGCGAATGCGGTCGAACAGTTCCCGATTCCACTCGGCGTGGACACGGGGATGAAAATGGTTGGCCGCCCTCGGCGGAATCTCGACGCCGGCGGCGACGGCCGCCTCGTTGAGGTCGTGCAGGCGGGCGGGCCAACCGGGCGGCCAGGGACTCACCAGGGCTCGGAGCATCCGAAGATCGACGTCCCTGCACTTCTCGAACACCTCCGATGCCTCGTCGCCCAGGTGGAACCACTTCGCGAAGCTCTCGAGTGTCGGGATCCACGCCCAGAACTCGTCCACGTTGCCGCAGAAGTCCACGACGGCCGCCGCGAGCTCCCGCCTCGACATCCGCGGCTCGTTCGGGGAGATCAGTCGAAAGGCACCGGAGACGAAGTCGTTGGTGGACGGATCGATCTCCACTTCGGACGAGATGCCGTACCAGGAGCGTCCCTCGTCGTCGGCAAGGCCGATCCACATCAGCTCCGACCGGTCCGACCACGGCGGGGCGGTCCACTCGGTGTCCAGGAAGATGCGGCGCGTCATGATTCGCTTTCGTGACGCCTGACGTGGAAGGAGGGCAGACTCACCGCCCCGATGCTCCGCGAATGGAAACGGCAAGCCGGCGCGTTCGCTCGACCGCATGGTCGAGCGGCTCGAACAATGCAGCTCCGAGTCAATCGGGCTTCTTTGCGACCACGGCCGACATCGGCGCTTCGTTGACGACCAGTTGGAAGACGTCGGGGCGAGAGTAGTGCCCGGCGACGTCGAAATCGAACTTGCCGCGCCCGATCTCGTTGAGATCGAGATCGGCCGTGAGGATCGCTTCTCCTTCGAAATTCGGGCCGGCGAGCACCTTGCCCAGCGGCTGACGATGGCGCTTCCGCCCCGCATCAGGATGGACTCGGGAGAGTCGCCCAGAGAAACCCGGACGGTAGGAGGAAACTCGCTCTTGCGGAGGAACTGGCACACCGATATCACGAAACAGCGGCCCTCCAGCGCAACGTGCTGCATCGACGGAAGCCAGGTGTCGCGATCGTCGGCGGTGGGCGCGCAGTAGAGCGCGACGTTCTTCGCATACATCGCCATTCGAAGCATGGGCATGTAGTTTTCCCAGCAGATCACGGAGCCGATCTTGCCGTAGGGACTGTCGACCACCGTCAGGGTCGACCCATCGCCGAAACCCCAGATCATCCGCTCGAGGGCCGTCGGCATGAGCTTGCGGTGCTTCCCGAGCCATTGGCCGTCGGGGCCGAAGAAGAGGACCGTGCAATAGCAGGTGCCGCCCTCCCGCTCTATCGCTCCGATGACGACGTACGCATTGTGGGTTGCCGCGGCTTCCGCCAGTGGTTGCGTGTGCCGCCCGGGGACGTCGATCGCGGAATCGAGGTAGAGCCTGAACTCTTCACGACCCGCCGGATCGCGCGCCCCGACGACGAGGCCGTAACTGAGTCCCTTCGGATATCCCCCGATGAATGCCTCCGGGAAGACGATGACCTTCGCGCCTCTTTGTGCGGCTTCCCCGATCAGCCGGACCGCCTTTTCGACGCAGGAATCGCTGTCGAACGGCACAGACGAAGCCTGCACCGCCGCAACGCGAACAACTGGAGGTTTCTCGCCCATGGAGCCTCGCCTGGTTGCAGAGCTATGGTGCCACGAACATCGCTTGCGTGCGGCCTGGCGCCTGAATCACACCGCAGCGCGAAGCGGCGGCGTGAATGAAGGGTCAGGCCGTCGGCTTCTGGCCGCGAACCGCCGCCTCGATCGCCGCGACGTCGATCTTCGTCATCGTCATCATCGCATCGAACGCCCGCCTGGCTGCGGAGCGATCGGGGCTGGTATACGCCCTGGTCAGCGCGATCGGGGTGATCTGCCAGGAGATGCCCCACCTGTCCTTGCACCAGCCGCACGCGCTCTCCTGGCCGCCGTTGCCGACGATGGCGTTCCAGTAACGATCCGTCTCGGACTGATCCTCGGTGGCGACCTGGAACGAGAACGCCTCGCTGTGCTTGAACGCGGGCCCGCCGTTGAGCCCCAGGCAGGGAATGCCCATCACGGTGAACTCGACCGTCAGCACGTCCCCCTGCTTGCCCGACGGAAAGTCGCCGGGCGCGCGATGAACCGCGCCGACCGACGAATCGGGAAACGTGCTGGCGTAGAACCGCGCGGCCTCCTCGGCATCGCGCTCGAACCAGAGGCAGATCGTGTTCTTGGCGATTCTCGTCATGCTGATCTCCCACGAGGATCGGAGTGAGAATCCGCGCCGATCCCGGATGAAGTCGTCGATCCGGCGTTGGCGTTCCAACGCCGCGGCAGAGCGGCGCCCGCGGCGCGGAGCGACGCGGGCGCCCACCGGCAACGCCGGTGGGCGGTCCGTTCGAGCCACCGGTCAGCCGCCTGCATGGCCGGGCGGATGCTTCTCGAACCACTCGACGATGCTCGGCATCTGCGGCTCGAACTCGCCGGGCACGGAGACGTTGAGCACCCCCGCCCGAACCTCCCCGCGGTTCTCGAAGTCGTGCGTCGTCCCGCCGGGCACGAGGACGAATGCCCCTTTCGGGGCGTCGACCCACTCGGCATCGACGAGGAAGCTCATGGTGCCTTCGAGCACGTAGAAGACGTCGTCCTCCGGATGGGCGTGCGGACCGGGACCCTGCGTGTGCGGCTCGAGCCACCACTCCGAGATCGAATAGCGGTTGGCGGTTTCCGCGCCATCGGCCTTGAACAGGGCCGCGATCCGTCCCATCGGGTACGCCCTCCCGCCGCCCGGAGGAAGGACGAGCGCCCGGCGCGGCTCATCGCCGGATGGCTCGATGGAGGTCATTCGCGAAGGCGACGGTGACATCGGCGGCCAATGTAGAGCCAACCGGGGCGCGAGAGGCGGGTCGCATGGGGCAGGTCACGCCGACGTCAGCAAATCGTCGAATTCCTGCCAAGACATGATCGCGGCTCGCCATGGAAGTGATGCCTAACGTTTGAGCTGAGTGGACCGCGCCGGCATGGCGCTTGGCCCGCGGGGCTCTTTGGTCCATCACCCGCCCCGCGGCCCCGCCCCATGCCGGTGTGGGTCCACTCGAGCGAAGGGTTAGGCCGCACTCTGCGCCACGGAGCGAAGCATTGCTTGCTCCACAGTTGCTCGGTGAGCGAAGTCTGTGAGCTCGACCACCGGCATGCCCTTGAAGTTGTTACTGAGTTGCCTCGGTTCCGTGGACGGTTTAGCGCTTGGTTCTCAAGCGAGTTCAGTGGTGATCTCCAGGGTGCTCTGGGTGGGTAGCCGGGCAGCGTGACGCCGCTCGAACTCCGCCGGTGCGATCCGTCCCGTGCCGGAATGGCGCCGACGCGGGTTGTACCAACCCTCGATGTAGGTAAACAGGGCGACTCGCGCTTCAGCCTTGCTCTTGAAGCTGCGCCGGTCGAGCAGTTCGCACTCGAGTTGGCGAAGAAGCTCAGCCATCGCGTTGTCGTAGGCGTCACCGACGCTTCCCATCGACGGACGTACGCCGAGCTTGCACAGCGTTGGCCGAAGGCGAGGCTGGTGTACTGCGAACCCTGATCGCTGTGATGTATGACGCCCTCTCCGGCTCTGCTGCGCGATCGCCATGTTCAGCGCCGTGAGCACCAAGTCGGTGGTCATCTGCTCACCGATCGCCCAGCCGACGATGCGCCGGCTCCAGACATCGAGCACGATCGCTGAAGATGAAGCCGGCCCAAGTCGGCACGTAGGTCATGTCAGCGACCCACAGCATGTTGGGACCGTCGGCGGCAAACGTGCGTCTACCAGATCTGGGCGCCGGGCGTTGCTTCGCATCGCGCTTGGTCGTAACCACGAAGCCACGTCGGCGCGAAACTCCGCGCAACCCCGCCTTCTGCATCAGCCGAGCCACCCGCTTGCCCAACGCGGGTGCCTTGATCGCGCAGTTCGGCGTGGATGTTCGGGCCGCCATAGTTGCCGTCAGAGCCGGCGTGAATTGCCGAATGCGCTCGATAAGAACGGCATCCTCCATCGCTCGCCGCGACGGGCTCGTTCCTTCCACGCATAGAAACTGCTCGAGAAACCTTCAACACACGACATGGTGCGCACTGATACTCGGCCTGGTTCGCGTTCACGAGTTCGAAGAGGACCTGTTCTTCGCGGCGAACCAGGCCGTAGCCTTTGCCAGGATGTCGCGCTCCATCTGCAATTGCCGTACTTGGCGACGCAAGCGTGTGACCTCCTCGCGCTCCGCCGTCGGCAGGACATTGCTGCCCGCTCGCGGCTTGCCTGCGTCAGCGGCGGCTTGGCCGACCCAATTGCGGATCGTCTGCGCCGAGCATGGGAACTCGCGGGACAGCTCCGCCGGGTTGCGCCCGGCGCGCACCAGTTCGACCATCTGCTGGCGGAATTCAGGGGAATACGGGGGACGTGTTTTCGGCATCGTGGACTCCTTGCGGCCAAAGGATGATGTGTCCACGAAAGCGGGTCAACTCCATACGCTCACATACTACGCCGACGAACGCAACGCCTGCCTGGCGGGCAGCGTCATAGTCTCCGACTGAGTCACCGAAGAAGACCACTGGCCCGTTCGCGTGGGTTGCGGCAATCGCACGTAGCGCTTGCGACTTTGGCGTTGTGCCTCCGTAGACGGCGGCAAAGTAGGGGCCAAGGGACCGCCGAGCGACTTGTTCGTGAACCTCTGCCTCTGGCGCCGACGAGCACACGTAGCGATCGGCCGGGTACGCTGCGATGAACTCGCCAACGCCTTCGACCATGGGCGCAGCGGCGAGTTGGTGCTCGAGCGCGATGGCGTAGCGACGCAGATACTCCGCGAGTAGCGCTTCCGTTGGTTCGGTGCGCAGGTTGTTGCGCAGCAAATGAGCGAGCTTGTCCTTGCGAGGGACACCACCGTTCGACAAGACGAACTTGCTGATGGCGTTCTGCTGCTCGGGACGATCGGAAAACAGAGACAGCATGGCCGCATGTTTGACGAAGTTCGTCTTGACGATCACGCCGTCGAGGTCGAAGACTACGGCGCTTACTCTCATGGCGGCTAGTTGTGCGGCCTAACGTGTCAGGTAACCGGCGCGCGAGAGGCGGGCGAAGCCAAGCCGAGGGGCGTCCGCGTCGACCGCAGGGTTAGCCCGCACGGGTCACGCAACCTCGAGAAGCGCCTGAGGGTTCTTGGCCGCGACCATGAGCAAGGTGCGTGCAGCACCCGACGGCGCGCGACGACCCTGCTCCCACTCCTGAAGTGTGCGAACCGATACTCCGAGAAGAGATGCAAACTTGACCTGGGAAAGGCCGGTTCGCTCGCGGACGGCCGCGACCGGGGGAATGCTGACAACGCGGCCCACTTCTCCTCGCTTCAATTCGCGCAGACCTTCGAGGATCTCGCGTCCGACATTTCGACGTGCCACAGCCTTAGCCATCGATCTCGTCCTTGATCTGTCGTAGAACGTGCGCCGGAATGCTGTCTGCCACGTTTTTGGGATAGACGGTGAGCATCCAGATCTGGCCCTGCCTGGTCCGCAGGAAGTAGATGACCCGAAGGCCGCCACGCTTGCCGCGGCCAACGGCACCCCATCGCATCTTTCGGACACCGCCGGAGCCTGGAATGACGTCGCCGAGTTCCGGATTCGCGATCAGCGCTTGCTGAAGCAGCGCGTACTCGTCGTCGCCCAGCAGGTCACCGATCAATCGGGTGAACAGCTTGGTCTCGACGAAGCTGATCATGAATCATTATACGGCAATGACGTAGTACGTCAATGCCGGACTGGCGGAGGCAGGCTAACGTGACAGGTAACCGGCGCGCGAGAGGCGGGCGAAGGCCCGCCGAGGCGCGTCCGTGTTGACCGCCGGGTTAGGCCGCATAGGTCTATGCCGCGCGACGCAACTCTTCACGAATCAGCTTGCGAAGCGTGGACTCCAAGGCCTGTTGCGTCACGTAAGCCTTCAAGGCGTCGTTGATGAGGGTTTGGTAGTTTCCCCCGCCAGCCTCGTTGACCCGACTACGAAACCAGTCGATGAGCTCGTTGTCGAGTCGAACGTGATACGCGTCTTGCCTGGAGCCGCGGGAGCAAGGGCGCCACGCTTTGCCTTTGAGAAGTCGTACTCAGCCTTCATATGATTTTCGCTCCTTCTTTGACGCCAGTCGGGCAGAGATCAAGCGCGTGTTGGGGCCGCGTTCCGTGAACGCGACGACAAGATGGCGACCGAAGGCGTCGACTCCGAGCACCACGAAGCGCGCCTCGCCACGGACATCAGCATCTGGGCGGGAAAGCGCCAAGGGGTCTTCGAACACCGCTACGGCATCGGCAAAGTCGACGCCGTGCTTGCTCAGGTTGGCGCGGGCCTTTGCAGGATCCCACTCGAACGCCATGCTGCACTATATGCACAAATGTGCACAAGCGCAAGGGGTTGGTGGCTTTGCGGCCTAACGCGTCAGGTAACCGGCGCGCGAGAGGCGGGCGAGAGCCCGCCGAGGCACGTCCGAGTTGACCGCCGGGTTAGGGCGCTTCATTGGCGATGTAGAACCCATAGCGCCACGCCAGCACCTACCACAAGGGCGCCCTGAAGGAGCCAGCACACGGACACACGCTCTTCCAATTTTCCACGGAGCCCCACGCACGGAAAAATGCGTCTGAGAGTTGCTCACGAGCCGAACGCAGGCGCTCTCGCCGGATCTCAATTGCCGCCTCGAGCTTCCAGAGGACAACCGATGCCGCTACCGCCGTGGCACACACCAGCGCACCGAGAACAAGAGTCTCGCTCAATCGAATCGGCAGAGCAATAAGCTTTCGCCGCACCACAGATGCCGGTAATAGAGAAGCAGCGAGTAATTTGCGACGGACCATTGCTGCTGCTGAAATATGCCAGGTCAGCCACCGAGACTTGATAGAGGAGCGCAAGTTCTTCGGACTCGCCTTCCGGTGTGACGACGACTGGTTCCATCGCGCGGGTGCGCCCTAACGTGTCATGTAACCGGCGCGCGAGAGGCGGCCGGGGCAAGCTCCACGAGGCGCTTCCGTGTTGACTGCCGGGTTGGGCCGCTTCGGGCTCATTGTCGAGAAAGTGCGGCGGCAACCGCGACCACGGCACGTGTTTGCGAATCGCGGCGGATTGCGCCGGTAACGAGGTTGCGCCTTTCGCCGCACGCTCGGCAGCACCGACATCGTTCGCTTCACGCCAGCTGCTGAGATGAGCCAAAGCAGCATCTTCGGTTCAACGATGTGGTTGTACACATACTGGGCATCGCGACTTCGCTTCCCGCTTTCCGCGGATAGGTTCCAGTCTTCGAGGTTGGATCAAGCCAACCCAGCCAGTGATCGCGCTGAGTGCTGTACTTGTTGTAACCCGGGGTCCCGGCGGGAACTGGCTTATCGGCAGGGAGCCGACGTATGGCTTGTAAGAGCCAGTCAACACTCCTCGATGCTCCCGGATCATTCATTCGTGCTCCCAAGTGGACAGCGGTCAACGTTTGAGCTGAGGGGCCGACGCCGGGATGGCGCTTGGCCCGCGCGACGGATGATGAAACCACAACGGCGCGGATCAGCGCTGCTGCTTTGCGGAGGTCCTGCTCCAGCGAAGGGTTAGGCGCGGCACCGGCTGCCTGGCGCCCGGGAACGTGATAGCGTGTTCGGCAAAGCCAGAGCCTATCTGCCTGACCGAAATCAATGCCAGTGGCGGGCCGGTGAGCCGGCGAGGGAATAGAGGTTTCCCTTTGCCAAGCGTGACTGAACCCACTTGGACAATGACTTCGTCCAGCAACCCGGCATCGTAGAACTGACCCGCAAGATCGCCGCCACCGACGACCCAGACGTTCTTGCTTCCGGCAAGCTGCGCGCGCGCGTGGACTCCGGAACATCGCCGCGCGCAAAGTGCAGATTGCCTCGGAACTGCAGGAAGCGTTCTGGTTGTGAAGACCAGGTGGGTTGGTGTACGGCCAGGCCGAGCCAGTTTCGGCTGCGACCGCCTGCGCGTGACGCAACATTCACTCGTGGCGTGGCCGATCCCATAGCCAACGCGCCGACATCGGCGATGAAGGCCGGGTAGCGCTCGTATCGTTGATGTCACCGAGCGAACAGCCAGTCAATTGAATCGTCTTCGGTTGCGATGAAGCCGTCGAGGCTTGTGGCCGTGTAGTACTGAGTCTTCATAAGACTGACCGTCACGGTGCCAGGGCCGTGCCGCCTAACGCCAGGTAACCGGCGCGCGAGAGCCGGGGGAAGCCGCGCCGAGGCGCGTCCGTGTTGACCGCCCGGTTAGGCATCTTCACGCTGCAAGTCGAGTGACTCGGAGCCGCTTGCGCGACTGCTCGGCATGCCAGGAGGCCTAACCTGCGTCTTGCTGATTGAGCTAACTCTCGGCGGAGGTGTCGAACGCAATTGACAGCCGGACAGCCATCTCGGGGTTGATGCCCGCGCGACCGTTCAGTATCGAAGACAAGGTCCGCGACTCACGCCCAGCGCCGCCGCGGCCTCGGTGACACTTTACGCCCAAAGGTTCGAGGCAAAGGGACTTGAGAATCTCCCCGGGGTGGGGTGGATTGTGCATGCGCATGGCAGCCTTCAGTGATAGTCCTCGAAGTCGACTACTTCGGCATCCGGGCCGACGAACCGAAAAGTGATGCGCCAATTGCCGCTGACCCAAACGGCCCGGCGCCTTTCCGCTCGCCCTTCAGGGGTGAAGCCGAAGGCCTGGCGCCTTGGCGTCCCCGGCCGCCGTTGCGTTGAGGCGGCCGAGGATCAGGCGCAGCCGATCGGCATGGGCTGATCGATCCCGGCCTGATCCGGTCTCAAAGAACTTGGCCAATCCTTTGTGCTTGAAGCCCGGATCACGAGGCATAGTGTAACCTATAACGTTACAGGTAACAAGATGCCTAACGTATCAGCTAACCGGCGGGCCGCACCGACGGTAACCGAAGAGAAGCCGTGCACCGGCCCGTCCGGTTCAGCGCTGGGTTAGGCCGCAGCACCATCATGACTGCCTCCAAAGCTTTTGCCGGGCGGCGGGTCAAGAACGCTAAGGCGAAGACCACGATGTACGAGGCAATGCCCCACCAACCCTGAGGCAGCGCGAGCATGTGGCCGACCAGTAACGGAAGCGCAAGAAGCACGAGAAAGACGACGAACCATACTAGGAGCAACAACAGTACGAGTAGCAGGTCGCCAACTGAACGTTGCGAAGATCGGTGAACAAAAACGCTGCGTTGATTAGATGGTCGATGGTTCGTACCAGACATCACATCTGTGTGACTCGCAAGTGCAAACCCGTACACGATACCGAGAACCACGCCGGCAACACCTGCGGCGGCAATTGGCGCAAAAGAGCACAAACTCTGACATACGGCCTAACGTGTCAGGTAACCGGCGCGCGAGAGGCGGGCGAAGGCCTGCCGAGGCGTCCGTGTTGACTGCCGGGTTGGGCGTCATCGGGGGCGAATTCTCAATGTGACGAGTGGATAGGTCTTGGTGCCGGGTCATACGAGAACAACAGATAGGCGGCGGAAAAGCTGCGCAAACGGGCTGAACAGGGCGTTTCCCAGTTCTCGCTCCGCCTGATCAAGGGTAAGCGCAGGTTCGTCAGTGAAAAGGCAGGCAACAATCTCGTGGTACGGCCCTCCGTGGAACGACTTGACGTCCTTTGCTGCCAATTGCTCTGCGACGCAGCGGCCAATTCCTCCCGCCTGCCACTGACGGTAAAAACGTCATGACCTTGAGCGTTTAGGCGAGTTGCCGTCTCGCATACCAACTCTGCCACTTCGATAGCCACCGACCGCCCAGCGGAATCCAGACAGATGCAATCAGGCGGATCTGGGGAGAATGATTGCAATGAACTGAGCGTGCGCGCGCCGGGAGCGCTCTAGCGCAGCCAACAGCTCTTCGGCCACTCCCAGTTCCTTCTGGTCTTTCTCGAACCACCAGTGTGCTGCGTACGACTTCATGACGCCCAACGTGACAGGTAACCGGCGCGCGAGAGGCGGGCGAAGGCCCGCCGAGGCGCGTCCGTGTTGACCGCCGGGTTAGGCCGCATAGGTCTATGCCGCGCGACGCAACTCTTCACGAATCAGCTTGCGAAGCGTGGACTCCAAGGCCTGTTGCGTCACGTAAGCCTTCAAGGCGTCGTTGATGAGGGTTTGGTAGTTTCCCCCGCCAGCCTCGTTGACCCGACTACGAAACCAGTCGATGAGCTCGTTGTCGAGTCTGATCGTGATACGCGTCTTGCCTGGAGCCGCGGGAGCAAGGGCGCCACGCTTTGCCTTTGAGAAGTCGTACTCAGCCTTCATATGATTTTCGCTCCTTCTTTGACGCCAGTCGGGCAGAGATCAACCGCGGACCACGGCACGTGTTTGCGAATCGCGGCGGATTGCGCCGGTAACGAGGTTGCGCCTTTCGCCGCACGCTCGGCAGCACCGACATCGCTCGCCTTCACGCCAGCTGCTGAGATGAGCCAAAGCAGCATCTTCGGTTCAACGATGTGGTTGTACACATACTGGGCATCGCGACCGCTTCCCGCTTTCCGCGGATAGGTTCCAGTCTTCGAGGTTGGATCAAGCCAACCCAGCCAGTGATCGCGCTGAGTGCTGTACTTGTTGTAACCCGGGGTCCCGGCGGGAACTGGCTTATCGGCAGGGAGCCGACGTATGGCTTGTAAGAGCCAGTCAACACTCCTCGATGCTCCCGGATCATTCATTCGTGGCTCCCAAGTGGACAGCGGCCTAACGTGAAGTGTGTGTCGAAAACGCCGGGCAGCAATGCGGCGTTTCGGCCTGGATTGCCGCCGCACCTCGTCCAAACGGCCTATCTGATCGCCGGGGAACGTTCCGGAAAATCACGGGGCTGCTGCTCAATTGGGGGGCCTAAAGGCTCTGTTCCGTGGAGGCGAAACCGCCCGTTCTCCTGCTCGACCGCGTCCGGGAGCGGATCCGGCTCAAGCACTACAGCCTCCGCACCGAGCAGGCGTACTGCGACTGGATTAAACGCTTCGTCGTTTTTCATGGCAAGCGCCATCCGTCCGGGCTCGGGGCGCCTGACGTCGAGGCATTCCTGACCGCGCTTGCGGTCCAGGGGCGGGTGGCCGCCTCGACGCAGAACCAGGCCAAGAGCGCGCTGCTGTTCCTCTACAAGGAGGTGCTCGGCGTCGAGCTGCCGTGGCTCGACAACGTCGAGCGGGCCAAGGCGCCGGCGCGGCTGCCGGTCGTCCTGACGCGCGAGGAGGTGGCCCGGGTGCTGGCGCGGCTCCACGGCGTGCACCGGCTCGTCGGGTCGCTGCTCTACGGCACGGGGCTGCGCATCATGGAGGCGATGCGGCTGCGCGTGAAGGACGTCGATTTCTCGCGGGGCGAGATCCTGGTGCGCGACGGCAAGGGCGGCAAGGATCGCGTCACGATGCTCCCGGTGCGCCTCGTCGCGCCGCTGCGAGACCAGCTCCTGCACGCGCGGGAGCTCCATCGGGTCGACCTCGACGAAGGATTCGGGGCGGTCTGGCTGCCCTTCGCGCTCGACCGCAAGTATCCTTCGGCCGCGCGCGAGTGGGGCTGGCAGTACGTGTTCCCCGCCGACGCACGCTCCGTCGACCCTCGCGACGGCGTCGAGCGCCGGCACCACCTGTCCGACCAGGCGTTCCAGCGCGCGATGAAGAGCGCGGTGCGCGGCGCCGGCATCGCGAAGCCGGCCACGCCGCACACGCTGCGCCATTCGTTCGCGACGCACCTGCTGGAATCGGGCTACGACATCCGGACCGTGCAGGAGCTGCTCGGCCACGCCGACGTCTCGACCACGATGATCTACACGCACGTGCTCGCCCGCGGCGGTCGCGGCGTCGTCAGCCCGATCGACCTCGACTGAGGATGGCCGGCGCCCGGCGTCGAAACGACGAGGCCCCGGAACGCGCCCCGGGGCCTCGGCTTGCTGCGGGTGATGCGCTCGATGCGGACGCGAAACGCTTCTACGCCATCAGGCCGGCGCGGGGGCTTCCTTCGGGTTGGGGCCGTACGCGTTCGTGCCCGGCTGGCTGTCGAGGACGAAGAACACGATCAGGACGATCACGCCGATCACCGGGATGAAGCCGACGAGCAGCCACCAGCCGCTGCGGCCGGTGTCGTGCAGCCGCCGCGCGCCGACCGCGATCGACGGGATCAGCAGGCCCAGGCAGAAGAGGGCGCCCAGCGCGCCCATGCCGTAGGCCTCGTTGTACGTCCCGAGCACCCGGTCGACGACCGCCAGCACGATCGAGATCAGGAAGTAGAACAGCACGAAGAACCAGTATTCGCGGCGGCGCGCGCGCCCCTCGAACACCGCGTACTTCCTCAGCACCGTCATGAACCAGTTCATGGCGCCTCCCCTGAAGCGGACACGTGTGCCGCCTCCGCAGGTCGGGCGGACGCGCGTCGTCGGCGCGCCGCCCGCTTGCGGCTACCCGACTACTTCGACGCCGGCAGCTTCCCCTGCACGCCCTCGACGTAGTAGTCCATCTTGCTCAGCGTCGCGTCGTCGATCGCCTTGCCCGCCGCGAGCCGCTCCTTGCCCTCGTTGTCCTTCATCGGGCCCGTGAACGGGTGGAACTTGCCGGCCTTGATGTCGGCCTCGACCTTCGCGACCTGGTCCTGCACGTCCTTCGGAACGGCCTTGTTGTACGGCGCGAGCTTGATCATGCCTTCCTTGATGCCGCCCCAGACGTTGCCCGGCTTCCACTTGCCGTCGAGCGCCGCCTGCGCGGTCTTCGTGTAGTAGTCGCCCCACTGGTGCGTGACGGCGGTCAGCTGCGCGTTCGGGCCGTACTTCGACATGTCGCTGTGGTAGGCGACCGCGTACACCTTCTTCGCCTCGGCGGCCTGCACGGCGGCGGTCGAGTCGGTGTGGTGCGTGACGACGTCGGCGCCCTGCGAGATCAGCGTCTCGGCGGCCTGGCGCTCCTTGCCCGGGTCGAACCACGAGTTGACCCAGACGACCTTGACCTCGGCCTTCGGGTTGACGCTGCGCATGCCGCGCGCGAACGCGTTGATCCCCATCACCACCTCGGGGATCGGGAACGCGGCGACGTAGCCCGCGACGTTGCTCTTGGTCATCCGGCCCGCGACGATGCCCGCGAGGTAGCGGCCCTCGTAGAAGCGCGCGTTGTAGATGCCGACGTTCGCCGCGGTCTTGTAGCCGGTCGCGTGCTCGAAGTGCGTCTTCGGGAACGACTGCGCGACCTTGATCGTCGGGTTCATGTAGCCGAACGAGGTCGTGAAGATCAGCTGGTGCCCGCTCTGCGCGAGCTCGCGGATCACGCGCTCGGCGTCGGCACCCTCGGGCACGCTCTCGATGTACTTGGTCGTGACCTTCGCACCGAGCGCCTTCTCCATCTCCTTGCGGCCGGTGTCGTGCTGGAACGTCCACCCGGCGTCGCCGATCGGGCTCACGTAGACGAAGCCGATCTTGAGCGGCTCGCCGGCCTTGGGCTGCGCGGCGGCGGGGAGGGCGGCGGCGGTCGCGAGCGCGCCGGCGGCGATCGCCGCGAGCGCGGTCCTGCGGGTCATCGAGGGCATTGCAGGGATCTCCTGTTGTGCGGGGGCGGGGGCCGCCCGTTCGGGCGGATTCGTGCCGGAGGCGGATTCTACCGCCGGGCTGGCAAGGTGGGGGTCGGGGGGACGGGCGGCGCTAGGCGGCGGGGTGGAACGGCTTGCCGAGCGAGGCGGGCGCGTTCAGCCGGATCGTCACCGCGTCGCGCGAGATGATCGCCAGCACGACGATCGTCGCGACGTACGGCAGCATCGACAGGTACTGCGCCGGGATCGCGACGCCGAGCGCCTGCGCCTGGAACGACGCGAGCGTCACGCCGCCGAACAGGTAGGCGCCGACGAGCACGCGCCACGGCTTCCAGGTCGCGAACACGACGAGCGCGAGCGCGATCCAGCCGCGACCCGCGACCATGCCCTCGACCCACAGGGGGGTGAGCGCGACCGAGAGATAGGCGCCGGCGAGGCCCGCGCACGCGCCGCCGAACGCGACGGCGGCATAGCGGATCGCGACGACCGGATAGCCGATCGCGTGCGCCGACTGCGGCGATTCGCCGACCGCGCGCAGCACGAGGCCCGCGCGCGTCCGATCGAGGAAGAGCTGGACCACCGCGAACAGCACGAACGACAGGTAGACGAGCGGGTTGTGGCCGAACAGGAGCTGGCCGACGACGGGCAGGTCGGAGAGGCCCGGGATCGCGAGCGGCTTGATGCCTTCGATCACGACCGACACGTAGTCGAGCCCGACGAACGCCGAGAGGCCCACGCCGAAGAGCGAGAGGGCGAGGCCGGTCGCGACCTGGTTCGCGAGAAGCGTGAGCGCGATCACCGAGAAGACCAGGCTCAGCGCGGCGCCGGCGGCCGTGCCCGCCGCGACGCCGAGCCACGGCGAGCCCGACTTCGACGCGACGATGAACGCGACGACCGCGCCGACCAGCATCATCCCCTCGACGCCCAGGTTCAGCACGCCCGACTTCTCGGTGACGAGCTCGCCCAGCGCCGCGAACACGAGCGGCGTGCCCGCGGCGAGCGTCAGGATCAGGAGCTGCGCGGCGGTGTCCATGAGGTCAGGGACCGACCTCCGGTCCGCGCGAAACGAGGGCCTGACCCTCGCTCCGGGCGCCTCGGCGCAACGGTGGCATCGTGGGTCCGACGCCCGATTTCAAGGCAGCGGTCACGACGCGGCCTTCCGCCCGATGCGCACGCGCCGCAGCCGGTAGTGGATGAACACGTCGGCGGCGAGCAGGAAGAAGAGCAGCGTCCCCTGGAACAGGCCGGTGACCGCGGAAGGGAGGGCGAGGTTGAGCTGCGCCGACTCGCCGCCCAGGTACAGGAGCGACATCAGCAGGCTCGCGAAGACGATGCCGACCGGGTGCAGCCGGCCGACGAAGGCGACGATGATCGCGGCGAACCCGTAGCCGGGCGACACCGAGGGCTGAAGCTGGCCCAGCGGCCCGGCGATCTCGCCGACGCCGGCGAGCCCCGCGCAGCCGCCGCCGATCAGCATCGCGAGCCAGACGGTGCGCGGCGCCGAGATGCCCGCGTAGTGCGCCGCCGCGGGCGCGAGGCCCGAGACGCGCATCTGGTAGCCGGTGAAGCTCTTCTGCATGAACACCCAGCCGGCGGCGACGACCGCGAGCGCGATCGGGAAGCCGAGATTGAGCCGCGTCGTCTCGAGGATGTTCGGGTAGAGCGCGCTCTCGGTGAACATCTTGGACTGCGGGAAGTTGAAGCCCTCGGGATCGCGCCACGCGCCGTGGACCAGCAGCGACAGCACGAGCGAGGCGACGTAGACGAGCATCAGCGAGACGAGGATCTCGTTCGCGTTGAAGCGCGTGCGCAGCCACGCGGGAATCGCGGCCCACGCGACGCCGCCCGCGACGCCCGCGACGAGCATCAGCGGCAGCACGAACGGCGAGTCGACGCCGTGCATCGCGAGCGCGACGCCGCCGCCCGCGATCGCGCCCAGCGTGAGCTGGCCCTCGGCGCCGATGTTCCAGACGTTCGCGCGGTATCCGGCGGCGAGCCCGGTCGCGATCAGCATCAGCGGCGACGCCTTGAGGAGCAGCTCGGCGACGCCGTAGAGCGAGTCGACCGGCTTCACGAAGAACGCGTGGAACGCCGCGAAGGGGTTCCTGCCCATCGCCGGGAACAGGACGAAACCGATCGCGACCGTGGCCGCGACCGCGATCAGCGGGGACGCCCACTTGAACGTGCGCGACGGCTCGGGGCGGGCTTCGAGGCGGATCACCGGGGGTCAGAGCCGTAATTTTCGTCGGAGAGCATGTCGATCTTGCTGAGAGTCGATCGAAAATTACGGCTCTGACCCCATTGCTCCCGCGGGCGAGAACGTCCGCTCGGAGTGCGCGCCCGCCGCGATGAACGAGCCGGACATCAACAGGCCGATCTCCTCGGCGTTCGTCTCGCGCGTGGGACGGGCCTCGGCGAGCCGTCCCTGCGCGATGACGGCGAGCCGGTCGCAGATCTCGAAGAGCTCGTCCAGCTCCTCGGAGACGACGAGCACCGCGACGCCCGCGTCGCGCAGGTCGATCAGCGCCTGCCGGATCTGCGCGGCGGCGCCGACGTCGACGCCCCAGGTCGGCTGTGCGGCGACCATTACCTTGGGCCGCTGGCGGATCTCGCGGCCGACGATGAACTTCTGCAGGTTGCCGCCCGAGAGCGAGCGCGCGGCCGCGTCGGGGCCGCCCGCCTTCACCCGGAACTCCGAGATCGTCTGCTGCGCGTACTCGCGCACCGCGTCCGCCCGCACGAAGTGGCGGCTCACGAGCCCCTGCCGGTGCGCGGTCAGCAAGGCGTTCTCGGCGAGCGACATCTCGGGCACCGCGCCGCGGCCCAGCCGCTCCTCGGGCACGAATGCGAGGCCGAGCGCGCGGCGCTCCTCGGCGTCGAGCCTGCCGGCGGGGGCACCCATCAGCTTCACGACCTGCGGATCGGCGACGGTGCGCTCGCCCGAGAGCGCCGCCATCAGCTCCTTCTGCCCGTTGCCCGAGACGCCCGCGATGCCGACGATCTCGCCCGCGTGCACGGTGAGCCGGATCTCGTGCAGCGGGGTGCCGAACGGATCGTCCGCAGGGAGCGACAGCCCGTCGACGACGAGCCGCGGCTCGCCGGCCTGCGCGTCGCGGTGCTGCGGGTGCGGCAGGTCGCCGCCGATCATCATCCGGGCGAGCGACGCCGACGACTCCTCTCGCGGGTCGCAGGTGCCGGTGACGCGGCCTGCGCGCAGCACCGTGGCGCGCGTGCAGAGCGCCCGGATCTCGTCGAGCTTGTGGCTGATGTAGAGGATGCTGCAGCCCTCGGCCGACAGGCGGCGCAGCGTCTCGAACAGCTTCTCGACCGCCTGCGGCGTCAGCACGGACGTCGGCTCGTCCATGATGAGGAGCTTCGGATCCTGCAGCAGGCAGCGGACGATCTCGACGCGCTGGCGCTCGCCGACCGACATCGTGTGCACGTGGCGCTCGGGGTCGAGCGGCAGCCCGTAGTGCCTCGAGACCTCGCGGATGCGCGCGGCGAGGTCGTCGCCGGAGCGCTCGCGGTCGAGCGCGAGCGCGATGTTCTCGGCGACGGTCAGCGTCTCGAACAGCGAGAAGTGCTGGAACACCATGCCGATGCCGAGCTTCCGCGCGCGCGCGGGGTTCGCGATCGAGACCGCCTGGCCCTCCCAGCGGATCGTCCCGGCGTCGGGCTTCGCGACGCCGTAGATGATCTTCATCAGCGTCGACTTGCCCGCGCCGTTCTCGCCCAGGACCGCGTGGATCTCGCCGGCCGCGACGTCGAGGTCGATGCCGTCGTTCGCGACGACCGACGGGTAGACCTTCGTGATGCCCGAGAGCTCGAGGCGCAGCGTCACGGGCGCTCCTGCCGCCGGGCGGGCGCGGGATCGCTAAGCGCGGGATCGGAGACGAAACGCGTCATGGACGCTTCAGAATCGTGCCGACGCTCGTCCGACGCGTTTCGTCCCTGATCCCGCGCTCGCGCACCGCGAGGATCTCGGCGGCGACGCCCACCGCGATCGCCCCCGGCTCCTTGCTCGTGACGCCGGAGCGCGTTCCGATCGGGCAGGTGACGCGCGCGAAGTCGGATTCGGGGGCGCCCCGGGCCGCGAGGCGCTTCTCGAACTGCGCGCGCTTCGACTTCGAGCCGATCAGGCCGAGGTAAGCCCAGTCGTGGCGCTCGAGCGCGGCCTCGACGATGTCGAAGTCGAGCCCGTGGCTGTGCGTCATCACGATCAGGTACGCGCCGCGCGGCGCGTCGGCGATCTCGGCGGCGGGCGCGTCGGTCGCGACGACCTCGACGTTCGCGGGGACGCTCGCCGGGAAGTCGTGCTCGCGCTCGTCGATCCAGCGCACGCGGCAGGGCAGCGCGCCCAGCACCTGCGCCAGCGCGCGCCCGACGTGCCCGTTGCCGAACAGCACGACGTCGAACGCGTGCGGGCGCACGACGTGCACGAGCAGCGTCGCGCCGTCGGCCTCGACGAGGCCGGTCGCGCCGCCGGGCGCGAGCCGGGCGCGGGCCGCGACGACCGCGGCGGCGTCGAGCGACGCGCTGCCGAGCGACCCGCGGGCGTTGTCGGCCGTGACCACGACACGGTGCGGTGCGCCGGCCGGCTCGCCCAGCCGGTGCACGATCGCGTACGCGGTGGAGGTACGCTCGCACGCGGTCGCGAGCTCGAGCCAGGGGGCGTCGGCGTCGACGACGGCCAATGCGACCGTGGCGACGCCGCCGCAGCACTGGCCGAGGCGCGCGGCGAGCGGGAAGCGCACGAGCCAGGTCGCCGCCGGCGTGGCGCCGCCGATTGCCTCGCGCGCGAGGCGTGTGGCCTCGTGCTCGAGGTGCCCGCCGCCGATCGTGCCCTGCAGTCCGGAGGCGGAAACCACCATCCACGCGCCGGCTTCGCGCGGCACCGACCCGTTCCCGGCCGCGATCGAGGCGACGACCGCGCGGCCCTCGGCGGCGATCGCCTTCGCGAGCGCTCCGGCGAGTCCGGTCACGCGCGGCCTCCGGCGCGGCGCTTCAGGTCGTCGACCGCCGCGAGGATGCGCTCGTCGGTCGCCGGCGCGTCGAGGTCCGGCGCGTACCGGTAGTCCGCCACGCTCGCGACCGCATCGCGCAGCGCCTGGTAGCCCGCGAGCGCGAGCATGAACGGCGGCTCGCCGACCGCCTTGCTCCGGTGGATCGTCGGCTCGCGGTTCTCGGCGGGCCAGAAGTCGATCCGCGCGCGCGTGGGCCAGTCGCGCGAGGTCGGGATCTTGTAGGTCGACGGCGCGTGCGTCCTGAGCACGCCCTTCGCGTCGAACACGAGCTCCTCCATCGCGAGCCAGCCCCAGCCCTGCAGGAAGCCGCCCTCGACCTGGCCGCGGTCGATCGCCGGGTTGAGCGAGCGCCCGACGTCGTGGAGGATGTCCACGGCGAGGAGCCGGTGCTCGCCGGTCAGCGTGTCGATCGCGACTTCGGCGCAGGCCGCGCCGTACGCGAAGTAGAAGAACGGCCGGCCGGAGAGCGTCTTCGGGTCGTAGTGGATCTTCGGCGTCGCGTAGTGGCCGGTCGCCGAGAGCGGGACGCGCGCCAGGTAGGCGGCGCGCGCGAGCTTCCCGAACGCGATCGACTCGCCACCGCCGTGCGCGTGGCCGTCGCGGAACTCGACGTGCTCCGGCGCGCAGTGCAGGAGCTTCGCGGCGTGCGCGGCGAGACGCGCGCGGATCGCCCGCGCGGCCTCTCGCGCCGCCATCCCGTTGAGGTCGCTGCCCGACGACGCGGCGGTCGGCGAGGCGTTCGGCACCTTGCTCGTGTCGGAGGCGCTCACGCGCACGCGGTCGGGTGCGACGCCGAACTCGTGCGCGACGACCTGCCGCACCTTCGTGAACAGCCCCTGGCCCATCTCGGTGCCGCCGTGGTTGAGCAGCACCGTGCCGTCCGAGTAGACGTGCACGAGCGCGCCGGCCTGGTTGTAGTGGGTCGCCGTGAACGAGATGCCGAACTTGACCGGCGTGAGCGCGAGGCCGCGCTTGATCACGGGGCTCGACGCGTTCCACTGCGCGAGGTCGGCGCGCCGCTCGCGGTAGCGCGACGTGCGCTCGAGGTGCTCGACGAGCTCGGGGGCGATGTTGTCCTCGACCGTCATCCCGTAGGGCGTGACGTTCCGCTCGGCCTCGCCGTAGAGGTTCGCCTTGCGCACGTCGAGCGGGTCGAGCCCCGTCGCGCGCGCGATTGCGTCGATCACGTTCTCGATCGCGAACATCCCCTGCGGCCCGCCGAAGCCCCGGAACGCGGTGTCGGACACCGTGTTCGTCCGGCAGCGGAACGAGTGGATCGAGACGTCGGGCAGCCAGTAGGCGTTGTCGGCGTGGAAGACCGCGCGGTCGTTGACCGGGCCCGAGAGGTCGGCCGAGAAGCCGCACCGCGAAGCGAGCGTGAGGTCGAGCGCGAGGAGGCGGCCTTCGTCGTCGTAGCCCACGTCGTAGCCGTGCAGGAACGCGTGGCGCTTGCCGGTCGAGCGCATGTCGTCGTCGCGGTCGAGCCGCAGCTTGACCGCGCGCCCGGTGCGCCGCGCGAAGATCGCGGCGACGCACGCGAACAGCGACATCTGCGTCTCCTTGCCGCCGAACCCGCCGCCCATGCGCCGGCACTCGACGACGACGCCGTGATCGAGGATGCCCAGTGCGCGCGCGACCATGTGCTGGACCTCGCCCGGGTGCTGCGTCGAGCAGTGCACCTGCATCGTGCCGTCCTCGCGCGGGATCGCGAGCGCGACCTGGCCCTCGAGGTAGAAGTGGTCCTGGCCGCCCGACCGGAACGTGCCCGACAGGCGGTGCGGGGCGCGGGCGAGGGCGGCCGCCGCGTCGCCGCGCGCCACGTGCACCGGCGGCAGCACGAACGAGGCGGAGGCCATCGCCTCCTCGATCGTGAGGATCGGCGGGAGCGGCTCGATGTCGAAGCGGCCGAGGCGCGCCGCGCGGCGCGCCGCCTCGACGCTCGTCGCCGCGACCGCGAACACCGGCTGTCCCGCGAACTGGACGCCGCCCTCGGCGAGGATCGGATCGTCGCGCAGGATCGGGCCGACGTCGTTCACGCCGGGGATGTCCGCCGCGACGATCACGTCGACGACGCCCGGCGCCGCGCGCACCTCGTCGAGACGGACCGCGCGCAGGCGGCCGTGCGCGACCGGCGACACGCCGAGCGCGACGTGGAGCGTGCCGCGCGGCTCGTGGAGGTCGTCGGTGTAGGCCGCCTCGCCCGAGACGTGCAGCGCCGCGGAGTCGTGCGGCAGCGGCGCGCCGACCGTCGCGCCGGCGGCGGCCTCGAGGTCGGGCAGGGGCAGGCGCGGGTCGTTCATCGCGTCAGTGCGTCGCCTGGACCTGGTCGACGCGCGTGGCGACCGGGGCTGGCGCGCCGGTCTCGAGCCAGAGCCGGCGCACCAGGTTGCCGAGCGCGCGGCGGCGGTAGGCGGCCGAGGCGCGCATGTCGTCGATCGGCGCGAACTCGGCCTCGAGCGCGCGCGCGGCGGCCTCCGCCGTCGCGGCGTTCCACGGCGCTCCCGCGAGCGCCGCCTCGGCGGCGACCGCGCGCTTCGGCGTCGCGGCGACGCCGCCACAGCCGATGCGCACCGACGCGACGCGACCGCGGTCGAGCGTGAGTGCGAATGCCGCGAACACCGCCGAGATGTCCTGGTCGCGCCGCTTCGAGAGCTTCCAGGCGCGAAGGAGGAGGCCCGGCGCGCGCCGCGGCACGCGCACCGATTCGACGAACTCGCCCGGCGCACGCGCCGTCTTCTGGTAGGCGAGGTAGTAGTCCTCGACCGGCAGGGCGCGGCGCTCGCTTGCCCTGCGGAGCACGACCTGCGCCCCCAGCGCGATCAGCACCGGCATCGAGTCGCCGATGGGCGAGCCGTTCGCGACGTTGCCGCCGAGCGTGCCCGCGTTGCGGATCGGGACCGAAGCGAAGCGCTCCCAGGCTTCGGCGAGCTCCGGATAGTCGGCATCGAGCGCGTCGAACGCGTCGGCGAGGCTCGCCCCCGCCCCGATCTCGATCCCGTCGTCCCCGGTGCGGATGCGCGCGAGGTCGCGAGCGGCTCCCGTGGAGACGAGCGTGCCGAGGTCGCGGTGCTGCTTCGTGATCCAGAGGCCGACGTCGGTCGCGCCGGCGACGATGCGCGCGTCGGGATGCTCGGCGCACGCGGCCGCCAGCCCGTCGGCGTCGACCGGCGCGATCCAGCGCCGGCCCTCGCCCTCGTAGACGAAGGCCGCGTCGCGCGCGAGCGCGTCGAGCTGCGCGGCGAGGAGCTGTTCCTCGTTCGAGACGATCCGGCTGCCGTCGGCGGCGACGCCGGGACCGCGCCAGCCGGTTGCGCCGCAGGCGGACGCGTCGATCGCGCCCATGCGCTCGGCGGCGGCGAGGATCGGCCGGTAGCCGGTGCAGCGGCAGAGGTTGCCCGACAGCGCGTCGTCCGCCGCCTCGCGCGAGGGCGCGTGCGCGTTCTTGTAGAGGCCGAACAGGCTCATCGCGAAGCCGGGCGTGCAGAAGCCGCACTGCGAGCCGTGGCACTCGACGAGCGCCTGCTGGACCGGGTGCAGCGCCCCGGCCGGCGTGCGCAGCGACTCGACGGTGAACACGGCCTTGCCGTCGAGCGACGGCAGCAGGCGGATGCAGGCGTTGACCGGCTTCCAGGCGAGCGAGCCGTCCCCGCGGGACTCCGCGACGACGACCGTGCACGCGCCGCAGTCGCCCTCGGCGCAGCCTTCCTTCGTCCCGGTGAGGAGCCGCGTCTCGCGCAGCCACGCGAGGAGCGTCGTCTGCGGCGACACGCCCGCGACGTCGACGCGCTCGCCGTTCAGCACGAGGCGGATCGGGTCGGTCCCGTCGGTGGGCATGGGCGGCGTCGCGCGGGGGCGGGCGCGCACGCGCCCGGGGTGTCGCGCATCCTCCCGCCGGGACCGGCGTTTGTCAACAATGCCCGAGGACCGTGCATACCGTTGCGGACGCACCGATCGGGGGCGATTTCGCAGAAGAGGGCGCACCCCCTCGCGGCCCCGCTTGTCCACATTGGAGCATGATCGCGTATACAAGACGGGACCGATCGGTATGCCATCCGCATTGACCGGGGGCCGCCGCCGGGCTTAGGCTGAACGGGCGGCACCGGCGGTGCCCGCGGGAGGGACGGAGGGGGCGGCGATGGCGGCGCGGCGGCAGGCGGCGGGAGGCTCGGAGGCGAAGATCTGCGACGCGATCCGCGCGTCGATCCTCGCGCGCCGGCTCGCGCCGGGCACGAAGCTGCAGGAGCTGGCGCTGGGGCGCCACTTCGGGGTCTCGCGCACGATCGTCCGCCAGGCGCTGCGGCGGCTCGACCAGGAGGGCATCGTGAGCCTGCGCGAGAAGCGCGTCGCGATCGTCGCGCGGCCCTCGGTCGCGGACGTGCGGCACACGTTCGAGGCGCGGCGCGTCGTCGAGGCGGCCGCGGTCGAGGGCGCGGTCGCGCGCATCGACCGCGCGGGGATCGCGTCGCTCGGGAAGCTCGTTCGCGACGAGGACGCGGCCTACGCGCGCGGCGATCGCGCGTCCGGGCTCGAGCTCTCGCTCGCGTTCCACCACCGGATCGCCGACCTCTGCGGGAACCCGGTGCTGGCGCGCTACCTGCGCGAGCTCGTGCTGCAGTCGTCGCTCGCGATCGCGCTCTACGAGCGCAGCGGCGTCGCGCACGGGCGCTCGGACCACGACGCGCTCGTCGAGGCGATCGCCCGGCGCGACGGGAAGCGCGCGGCGCGCCTGATGGCGGCGCACGTCGACGAGCTGGAGTCGCGGCTCGCGCTCGACGGCGCGGCGGCGCCGTCGCTCGCGGAGATGCTGGGCGATCCGGGCGGGCGCTAGCCGCGATCCCCGGCGGGCGCGGCGCGCCCTCTCCGCGGGGAAGTGCGTTACACTCGCCGCGCGGTTCCACCTGCTGCCCCCGATCCTGCGCCGCCCGATGCGTCTCTCAGCCGTCCTCCTTGCCGCCGTGCTCGCCGTGCCTTCGATGCCGGCCGTGGCGGGCCCGACACTCGACAAGGTCCGGGCCGCGGGCTCGATCGTGCTCGGGTACCGGGACGACGCCCCGCCGTTCTCGTTCAAGGACCGCGACGGGCAGGTTCGCGGCTACTCGGTCGAGCTGTGCGAGCGCGCGGCGCTCGAAATCGGCAAGGCCGCGGGCGTGCCGCCGCTCAGGATCGAGTGGAAGCCGCTGTCGGCCGCCGAGCGGATCGACGCGGTCGCGGAGGGGACGGTCGACCTCGAGTGCGGGACGACGACGATCTCGCTCTCGCGCATGGCGCGCGTCGACTTCAGCCTGCCGATCTACGTCGACGGCGGCGCGGTGCTCGTCGGCACGCGCTCGAAGCTCGCGAAGCTCGCCGACCTCAAGGGCAAGCGCATCGCGGTGATCCCGGGCACGACGACCGAGCAGGCGCTCGCGCGCACGCTCTCCGCCGTCGACGCCCCGGCGATCGTCGTGCCGATCGCGAGCATCGCGGATGGCATCGCGCGGCTCGCGGGGGGCAAGGTCGACGGCGTGGCGGGCGACCGGATCGTGCTGACCGTGCAGCGCCAGCGCCACGCGTCCGCGCGCGACACGGATTTCCTCCCGACCGACATCTCGTACGAGCCCTACGGCCTCGTGATGCGCCGCGACGATCCCGATTTCCGGCTCGCGGTGAACCGCGCGATCGTCGAGCTCTACCGCAGCGGCGAGATCGACCCGATCTTCCAGCGCTGGTTCGGCGCGCTGGGGCGCCCGGGCCCGTTGTTGCACGCGATGTTCTACCTGTCGACGGTGCCGCGATGAGCCGGCGGTTCGCGACGGCCGTCGTCTCGCTCGCCGCGGTCGCCGCGTTCGGCGCGCTCGCGCAGCCGCCGGCCGCCTGCGACAACTGCGGCACCGTGACCGACATCCGGCAGACGACCGAGAAGAACAGCTGGACGCCGCTCGGCACCGTCGTCCCGTCGGCCGGGCCCGGCGACTCGATCGGCACGACCGGCCGCGTGACGAGCGCGTTCCAGATCGGCCCGCAGGGCAAGAACCAGGGGCTCGTGATCCTGGGATCGGCCGGGGGCGGTTCCTACGCGCGGCGGCCGGACAGCTACCAGCAGCCGCGCTGGGACGTCGACGTGAAGATGGACGCCGGCGGGACGCGGACGCTCCCGCTGCGCTACGAGCCGCCGTTCCAGCCCGGCGATCGGGTGCGCGTCTACGGCACGCAGCTCGAGCTCGTCCAACCCTGATCACCGCCCCGCCGGCCATGGCCGCGCTCGCGATCAACGACCTCCCCGACGGCAGGCGCGTGCTCGCGCTCGACGGGCGGCTCGACGCGAGCACGGTCAAGGGGCTCTGGGGCGACGCGCACCGCGCGCTCGCCGACGCGCCGGGCAAGCCGGTGACCGTCGACGCGGCGAACGTCGACTACTGCGACGGCGCGGGCGTGGCGCTGCTCGTCGCGCTGCTCGCGCAGGAGCGCGCCGCGCCGGTGGAGATCGCGAACCTGAAGCCGGCGTTCCAGCCGCTGCTCCGGCAGTTCGACCCTCGGCGCATCACGAAGGACACCGACCCCGAGGGCATGCGACGCCCGGCGATCGAGGAGATCGGCCGCGCCGCGGCGGGCATCTGGAAGGACATCGTCGAGCAGATCACGTTCATCGGCGAGCTCTCCGCGGCGCTCGTCGTCGCGCTCCTGAAGCCGCACACGGTGCGGTGGAAGGACGTGTGGCGCGTCTGCGAGCGCGTCGGCGTCGACGCGCTGCCGATCGTCGCGCTGATCAGCTTCCTGCTCGGCATGATCCTCGCGTTCCAGTCGGCGGTGCCGATGAAGCGCTTCGGCGCCGAGATCTTCGTCGCCGACCTGATCGGGCTGTCGATGCTGCGCGAGCTCGGGCCCCTGATGACGGCGATCCTGCTCGCCGGCCGGTCCGGCGCCGCGTTCGCGGCCGAGATCGGCACGATGCGCGTCAACCAGGAGGTCGACGCGATCACGACGATGGGCCTCGACCCGGTCCGCTTCCTCGTGACGCCCCGCGTCATCGCCGCGCTGCTGATGACGCCGCTGCTGGTGCTGTTCTCGATGCTCGTGGGGCTGATCGGCGGCGCGATCACGATGACCTCGTTCTCGATCCCGATCGTCACGTTCATGAAGGAGGTCGACAGCGCGGTCACGTTCACCGACTTCATGGCCGGCTTCGTCAAGTCGTTCGTGTTCGCGATCCTGATCGCGGGCATCGGGTGCCTGCGCGGCCTGCAGACGGCGGCCGGCGCGTCGGCCGTCGGCGAGTCCGCGACGCGGGCCGTGGTTTCGGGCATCATCCTGCTCGTCGTCGTCGACGGGATCTTCGCCGTCGCCTTCTACATCCTCAACGTCTGACGCCGCCGGACGATGGCTTCCCACGACCCGCTCGCCGCCGAAGGTCCCGCGCGCCGCACTCCCGGCGAGGTGCTGATCCGGGTCGAGCACCTGTACGCGGGCTACGACGGCACGGCGATCCTCGACGACGTGTCGTTCGACATCCGCGCGGGCGAGGTGTTCGGCATCCTCGGCGGCTCGGGCGGCGGCAAGAGCACGATCCTGAAGCACATGATCGGGCTCGTGCCGCCGGTGTCGGGCCACGTCCGGATCGCGGGCGAGGACATCGTCGGGGCCGACGCGGAGACGCTCGAGCGCATCCGGCGCCGCTTCGGCGTCATGTACCAGTCGGGCGCGCTGTTCGGGTCGATGACGCTGCTCGAGAACGTGCGGCTGCCGATCGAGGTCTACACGGACCTGCCCGACGAGGCGATGACGCTGCTCGCGCGGATGAAGCTCGGCCTCGTCGGCCTCGACCAGTTCACCGGCCACCTGCCGTCCGAGATCTCGGGCGGCATGCAGAAGCGGGCGGGCATCGCGCGCGCGATGGCGCTCGACCCGTCGATCCTGTTCCTCGACGAGCCGTCGTCGGGCCTCGACCCGATCACGTCGGCGACGCTCGACGCGACCGTGCGACGCCTGGCCGAGGGCCTGGGCGTCACGTTCGTCATCGTCACGCACGACCTGCCGTCGGTGTTCGCGTCGATCGACCGCGTCGTGCTGCTCGACAAGAAGGCGCGCGGCATCATCGCCGAGGGCGATCCGCGGGAGCTGCGCGACTCGTCGCCCGACCCGCGCGTGCGCGCGTTCTTCCGGCGCGAGCCGGAAAAGGCGGCCGCATGACGGCGGGCGCCGCCCGCGTGTCGCGCCGCCGGAGGGGCCGGCGCGAAGCCGCGCCGGCGGCGAGCCGAGGGGAGGACTTCCTTTGAGCCAGAAGGCGAACTACTTCAAGCTCGGCCTGTTCGTGATCGGGGCGCTGATCGCGGGCATCGTCGTGCTGCTCGTGATCGGCTCGGGCCGCTGGTTCGAGCGCAAGTCCACGATCGAGACCTACTTCAACGAGTCGGTGCAGGGCCTCGACATCGGCTCGAAGCTCAAGTACCGCGGCGTGGTGATCGGCGAGGTGACGAAGATCAGCTTCACCTACGTCGTCTACCAGCAGAACCTGCCGATGGCGCAGCGCGCGCGCTTCGTGCTGGTCGAGTCGCAGATCAACCCGCGGCTGGTCGGCGGGCGCGCGGCGACCGGCGACCTCACGACCGCGGAGGGCGCGAAGGCCGAGGTCGAGCGGGGCCTGCGCATCCGGCTGACGCCGCAGGGGATCACCGGCACGAGCTTCCTCGAGCTCGACTACGTCGATCCGCCGCCGGCGGTGCTTCCGATCGCCTGGACGCCGAACAACGTCTACATCCCGAGCACGCCCTCGACCGTGTCGCAGTTCGTCAACGCCGCCTCCGACATCATCGAGCGGCTGCACCGGCTCGACATCGAGGGAACGCTCGCGAACGTCAACAAGCTGCTGGTCACGACGAACGACCGGCTCGCGGCGATCGACGCGAAGGGCCTGTCGGACCGCGCGAACCGCACGCTCGACCGGCTCGACACGACGCTCGCCGGGATCGACTCGAAGAAGCTGACCGAGGAGGGCACGTCGCTCCTCGCCGAGCTGCGCGAGACCAACGGCGAGCTCAGGAAGCTGCTCGCGAACCCGTCCTGGCAGAAGCTGCCCGAGGACGCGTCGGCGGCGGCCGCGAAGGTGAAGGACCTCGTGTCCGACCCGAAGCTCGCGCAGACGATCTCGCGCCTCGAGCGCTCGCTCTCGCGCGTCGACCGGATCCTGGGCGGCGGCGAGCAGGACCTCGCGTCGACGATCGCGAACCTGCGCCAGATCACCGACAACCTGCGCGACCTCACCGAGGACGCGAAGCGCTACCCGTCGAACCTCCTGTTCGGCGAGCCCCCGAAACCGCTGCCGAGCCGCCAGCCATGAACCGACTCCTCGCTTCCGCGTTCCTCGCCGCCGCGGCCGCCGCGGCGCTCGGCGCGTGCTCGCTCACGCGGCCCTCGCCGGTCAAGGAGATGTACCTGCTCGAGCCGCCCGCGCTGCAGGCGGCCGCGCAGACGAACCCGCTCTCGGCGCGCGTGGGGACCGTGACGGTGGCCGCGCCCTACCGCGACCGCACGTTCGTCGTGCGCGAGGCGGACCTGCGCTTCGAGAACGACTACTACCACGAGTTCGTCGTCGCGCCGGCGCCGATGATCGCCGAGGCGGTCGCGCGCGCGCTCGCGCAGGCGAGGACGTTCTCGAAGGTGGTCCCGCCCGGCGCGCCCCCCGAGGCCGATCTCACGATCGACGCGTTCGTCGGCGCGCTGTTCGCCGACAACCGCGACCCGAAGGCGCCGGCGGCCGAGCTCGCGATCACGTTCTACGTGACGCGCCCGGACCGCTCGTCGGTGCCGATCTGGACGAAGGAGTACCGGCGGCGCACGACGCTCACCACGGTGAGCGCGGCGAGCTACGCCGCCGCGCAGAGCGCGGCGCTGGGCGAGATCCTCGCGGAATTCGCGCGGGACGTCGCCGCCGTCAAGTAGGCGCGCGGCCCGCGGCGCGCGGGCGTCAGTTGAACGGGGGGCGCGGATTCGCGTCGTCGATCGCCGCGGGACGCGGGTGCGCGGGCGTGCGCGCGGACGCGACGTCGACCCAGCCGCCGCCCATCGCCTTGTAGATCGCCACCCAGGTGCCGAGGTTCGCGGTGCGGTAGGCGACGAGGTTCAGCTCGGCGGGAAAGAGCGCCTGCTCGGCCTGCAGCACGGTCGAGTAGGGCGCGTAGCCGCCGTCGAACTGCAGGCGCGCGAGACGCGTGTAGTCGGACAGCGCCGCGACGAGCCGCTGCTGCGCCTCGATCTGCTCGCGGCCCTTCGCGTTCGCGACGAGCGCGTTGTCGACGTCGGCGAACGCGTTCTGGATCGCGAGCTGGTAGCTCTGCAGCGCGGCGGCCTGCGCGGCCTCGGCCTGCGCGACCTGGCCGCTCACCGCGCCGGCCGTGAAGATCGGGCCGGCCAGCTGTCCCGCGTAGCTCCAGATGCGCGCGGGCCCCTTGAACAGGTCCGAGAGGTCGGGGCTCGCGCTGCCGAGCGCGCCGGTGAGCGAGATCGTCGGGAAGTAGAGCGCCTTCGCGGCGCCGATCTGCGCGTTCGCGGCGACGAGCGCCTGCTCCGCCTGCACGAGGTCGGGACGCCGCTCGAGGAGCGACGACGGCACGCCCGAGGGAATCGGCGGCGCGACGATCTCGCCGATCGGCTTGCCGCGCTCGATCGGGCCGGGGTTGCGGCCGAGCAGGATCGCGAGGCCGTTCTCGACCTGCGCGATCTGCGACTCGATCTGCGGGATCTGCGCCGCCGCCGTCTCGTACTGCGACTGCGCCTGCGCGACGTTCATCTGCGAGACCTGGCCGTAGCGGAACTGCAGCGTGAACAGCTTCACCGACTCGCCGTAGACGTCGCGCGTCTTCTTCGCGACCTCGAGCTGCGCGTCGAGGCCGCGGAGCTGCAGGTAGTTGCTCGCGACCGAGCTCACGAGCGACAGGATCACGCCGCGGCGGGCCTCGTCGGTCGCGAGGAGATTCGCGCGCGCCGCCTCGCTCTGGCGCCGGATGCGCCCCCACAGGTCGAGCTCCCAGCTCGCCGACAGCGCCGCCTGGTACGCGGTCTGCGGGTTGTCGACGAGCCGCGCGACCGCCGGGTCGCGACCGGCCTCCGAGACGCGCTCGCGCGCGCCCGCGACGCCGTAGCCCAGCTGCGGGAACAGCGGCGAGCGCACCTGCGTGAACACGGCCGCCGCCTGGTCGACGTTGGCGACCGCGACCTGCACGTTGCGGTTGTGGGCGAGCGCCTCGTCGATCAGCGCGTCGAGCACCGGGTCGCCGAACAGCTTCCACCAGGCGAGGCCGGCGGTGTCGGCCGCTTCCTTCGGCGCGAACCGGAACGCGGCAGGCGCGTCGACCGGCGGGCGCGCGTAGTCGGGGCCGAGCGTGCAGCCGGCGGCGAGGAGCGCGCCGGCGACGGCGAGCGCGAGCGCGCGGCGTCGCATGCTCAATGTCCCCCCGGCGGCGTCTTCGGGGCGGCGGCCGCGGTCTCCGGGGCGCCCCTGCGCTCCTTCAACCGGTCGAACAGGTAGAAGAACAGCGGCACGTAGAGCATCGCGAGCGTCGTCTCGCCGAGCATGCCGCCGATGATGCCGGTGCCGATCGAGTGGCGCGCGTTGGCGCCGGCGCCGACCGCGAGCGCGAGCGGCAGCACGCCGAGCGCGAACGCGAGCGAGGTCATGATGATCGGCCGCAGGCGCTGCTCGCCGGCGAGCCGGGTCGCTTCCATGATCGAGTGGCCCTGCGCGCGGAAATCGACCGCGGCCGACACGCGCAGCACGGCGTTCTTGGCGCCGAGCCCGATCAGCACGAGGAGGCCGATCTGGAAGTACACGTCGTTCTCGAGGCCGCGGATCCAGTTGAACAGCAGCGCGCCGAGGATGCCGAACGGGACCGCCGTCATCACGGCGCCCGGCAGCGTCCACGACTCGTACTGCGCGGCCAGCACGAGGAATACGATGATGAACCCGAACAGGAACGCGAGGCTCGACGTGCCGCCCGACTTCTTCTCCTCGAACGCGAGGCCCGACCACGCGAACCGGTAGCCGGGCGGGAGCGACTGCGCGGCGACCTCCTCCATCGCGGCGATCGCCTGGCCCGAGCTGAAGCCGGCCGACGGGTTGCCGGTGACCTTCGCCGCCGGGAAGCCGTTGAATCGCGGCACGAGGTCCGGTCCCGCGACCCACTCCGCCTTCACGACCGCCGAGAGCGGCACCATCTGCCCCTGGTTCGAGCGCGTATAGAGGCGCGTCAGGTCGCCCGGCTGCTGCCGGTAGGGCGCGTCGGACTGCAGGATCACCCACCAGACGCGGCTGAACTGGTTGAACTGGCTCGCGGTGAGCGAGCCGAACTGCGCCTGGATCGCGCTGTAGACGTCCTGCACCGGCACGCCGAGCAGCACCGCCTTGTCGCGGTCGACGATCGCGCGGAGCTGCTGCGTCGCCGCCTGGAACGTCGAGTTGAGGCCCGCGAGCTCGGCGCGCTTCCGCGCCTGCGCGAGGAACGCCTGCGTGACCTCGTAGAGCCGCTCGGGGTCGCCCGCGCCGGTGTCCTGGATCCAGAACTCGAAGCCGCCCTGCGTGCCGATGCCGGGAATCGGCGGAGGCGCGACCGGGAACACGAGCGCCCCGTCGATCGCGCGCGCCTGCTCGTAGAGCGAGAGCAGGATCGCGCGCGGGTTCTGCTCCCTCGCGGTCTCGATCGACGCGTAGCGCTCCTTGAAGTCCTTGAGCGTCACGAAGAACGTGCCGGCGTTCGGCTTGAATCCGAGGTCGAGCAGGCTGTAGCCGGTGATCATCGAGCGGTTCTCGATGCCCGGGAGCTTCGCGAAGATCGCGTCGACCTTCTCGGCGACCGCCTGCGTCCGGTCGAGGCTCGCCGCCTGCGGCATGATGATCGCCGTCATCGCGTAGCCCTGGTCCTCGTTGGGCACGAAGCTCGTCGGCAGCGCGTGGAACAGGTGCCAGATCGCGTAGAGGAAGAACGCGAGCAGCGCGAACGCGATCGCCATCCGCCGGATCACGAACTCGACCGCGTGGCCGAAGCCGCGCGTCACCGCGTCGACCTGCCGGTTGAACCAGGCGAAGAAGCCGCGCTGCGGCGGCGGGTTGTGCCTGAGCAGCAGCGCGCACATCGCCGGCGTCAGCGTCAGCGCGACGAAGCCGGACACCGTCACCGAGATCGCGATCGTGATCGCGAACTGCTTGTAGAGCTGCCCGGTCGTCCCCGGAAGGAACGCGGCCGGCACGAACACCGAGACCATCACGAGCACCACGGCGACGAGCGAGCTCGCGATCTCGTCCATCGACCGGATCGTCGCCTCCTTCGGCGCGAGGTGGTGCTGCGCCATGTTGCGCTCGACGTTCTCGACGACGACGATCGCGTCGTCGACGACCATCCCGATCGCGAGGATCAGGCCGAACAGCGTGAGGAGGTTGATCGAGAAGCCGAACGCGAGCAGGCCCGCGAACGTCGCGACCAGCGCGACGACGATCGCGACCGTGCAGATGAGCGTCGTGCGCAAGCTCTGCAGGAACAGGTAGACGACGAGCACGACGAGGGCGACCGCCTCGAACAGCGTCTTGATGACCTCCTCGATCGACAGCCGCACGAAGTCGTTCGTGTCGAGCGCGATCACGTAGTCCACCCCCTCGGGGAACTGCGTCTTCATCGCGGCGAGCGTGTCGCGCACCGCCTTCGACACGGTGAGGCCGTTCGTGCCGGGCTGCTGGTAGACCGCGATGAACGTCGCCGGCACGCCGTTCAGCTTGCTCTCGACGATGTACTGGCGCAGCCCCACCTCGGCGCGGGCGACGTCGCCCAGCCGGACGATCGCGCTGCCGTCCTGGCTCGCGCGGAGGATCATCCCCTCGTACTGGCGCGGGTCGGTGAACGGCGGCTGCGTGACGACCGGGAACGTGAGCTCGACCGCGCCGGGGGTCGGCCACTGGCCGATCTGGCCCGCGCCGAACAGCTGGTTCTGCGCGTTGACCGCGTTCGCGATGTCGCTCGTCGTGATGCCGAGCGAGGCCATGCGGTCCGGGTTCATCCAGATCCGCATCGCCTGGTCGGGCACGCCCATGATCGTCGCCTGCCCGGCGCCCTCCACGCGCTTCAGCGCGTCGAGCACGTAGACGTTCGCGTAGTTCGCGACGTAGTCGGGCGAGTACCGCTCGCCCTTCGCGATCACCGCGACCAGCATCATGATCGACGACGAGCGCTTCTGGACCGACACGCCGAGCTGCGTGACCGCCGAGGGCAGCTGCGGCATCGCGAGGTTGACGCGGTTCTGGACCTGCACCTGCGAGATGTCGGGGTCGGCGTCGAGCGAGAAGTAGACGGTGAGCTGCAGCTGGCCGTTCGAGTTCGACGTCGACGTCATGTAGAGCATGTTGTCGACGCCGTTGATCTGCGCCTCGATCGGCGCGGCGACCGAGTCGGCGACCGTGCGCGAGTCCGCGCCCGGGTAGGTCGCGGTGACCGTCACCTGGACCGGCGTGATCGGCGGGTACTGCTGCACCGGCAGCACGAACATCGCGACGCCGCCGGCCAGCACGATGATGATCGAGACGACGGCCGCGAAGATCGGCCGCTCGATGAAGAAGCGCGAGAACATTCGGAGCCGGCGCCGCTACCGCGAGATCGCGATCTCGACGCGCCGCGCTTCGGCGTCGGTACCGCTGCCGACGATGTCGGCCGGCGGCTTCAGGCGTACGCGGTCGGCAGCGAGGCCCGCGCCGAGCAGCGCGTCGCGCACCGCGGTGGCGCGGCGCTTCGCGAGCTCGACGTTGGCGTCGCGAGCCCCGCTGCGGTCGACGTAGCCGGTGACCTCGAGCGCCGCGGCGCCGGGGGCCTGGGCGGCGGCGAGGCGCAGGACCTGCATCGCGTTCGCGTCGAGCGCCGCGCTCCCCGGGGCGAAATACACCGTGGCCGTCCCGGAGGCGGCCGCGGGCGGCTGTGCGGACGCCGGCGCCGGCGCGCGCACCGCGGCGGCGGGCGCGGGCGCCCTGGTCGCGGGCATGACCGCCGCCCCGCCGGCGGGGGCCGCCGACGCGTCCGCGCCGGCGGGGCCGGCGCCCCGGACCGGCGTGGGCGTCGGGCCGGCGAGCGGCACGATCGCCGGCAGCGTCGACTTCACCTTGACCGGCGCCCCCTGGCCCAGCCGCTGGCCGCCGTCGACGACGACGTCGTCGCCCGCGGCGAGCCCCTGCGTGACGATCCAGTTGTCGCCGTTCCAGTCGCCCATCGTGACCGGCCGGAGCTCCGCCTCGCCCTTCGCGTTGACGACCCACACGTAGTGGCCCTTCGCCCCCTGCTGCACCGCGCGCTGCGGGACGAGGATCGCGTTGGGGCGCAGCGCGCCGTGCAGCCGCGTTCGCACGTACTGGTTCGGGCGGAGCACGCCCCTGGGGTTGTCGACGGTCGCGCGGAGCAGGAACGTGCCGGTCTGCGAGTTGTACGACGGGTCGGCGAACGTGATCCGGCCGCGGTACGGGTAGACGGTGCCGTCGACGAGCACGATCTCGACGGTGAGCTCGCGGCTGTCGGGCACCCGCAGCCGTCCCGCCGCGACGTCGCCGCGGATGCGCTCGTACTGGTTCTCGGAGACGCTGAAGTTGATCCACATCGGCGAGAGCACCGACACGGTCGTGAGCTGGCTGTTCTGCGCGTTCACGTAGGTGCCGTCGGCGACCGCCGCGAAGCTGCTGATGCCGGTCACCGGCGAGGTGATCGTCGTGTACGAGAGGTTGAGCTTCGCCTCCTCGAGCTGCGACTTCGCCTGCTCGACGGCCGCGCCGGCCTGCTCGAACTGCCCCTTCGCGTCGTCGAGGTCCTTCTGCGACAGCGCGTTCTGGGCGACGAGCGGCTGCACGCGCTTCAGGTTCGCCGCGGCGACGTCGTAGGCCGCCTGCTGCCGCGAGAGCGCCGCCTGCGCGCCGTCGACCTGCGCCTGGAACGGCTTGGGATCCATCTGGAACAGGACCTGCCCGGCCTGGACGACCGATCCCTCGACGTACGTGCGCTTGTCGAGGAAGCCCGAGACGCGCGCGGCGATCGTCACCGCCTGCGAGCTCTGCGTCTGGCCGACGTACTCGGAGGTGACCGGGACGTCCTGCGGCGCGACCTTGATCGTCACGACCTCGGCGGGGCCCGCGGGCGGCAGCCCCTGCGGCTTCTGGCCGCAGCCGGCGAGCGCCGCGAGCGCGAGCGCGGCGAGGATCGGCGCCGCCGGGGCATGGGCGGTTCGCGAGCCGGATCGGCGGAGGAGGACGTTCATGGGCGCGCTCGGCGGACGGCGGGGGCGCGCGGCGCGAGATCGCGGCCGCCGCGGCCCCCGGCAGTCTGCCAGAGCGCCCCGGGGCGTGACAATGCTACGAACGCCCGGGCCGGGCCGTCAGTGCGCGCGCCGCGCGTCGAGGTCGTGCTGGTCGGAGGCGGTGACGACGACGCGGACGATGTCGCCAGCGGCGAGCCCGTCGCCGTCCGCGACGCGCACGACGCCGTCGATCTCGGGGGCGTCCGCCGAGCTCCGCGCGATCGCGGTCGCGCGCTTCGACGCTCCGCGCGCGGCCGTCGCGACCTCGTCGACGAGCACGTCGATCGTCGTGCCGACCTTCGCGGCCAGGCGCGAGGCGCTGATCGCGGCCTGCCGTTCCATGAAGCGCGCGCGCCGCGCCTCGCGCTCGTCGGGATCGACCGGATCCGGAAGCCGGTTCGCGGCGGCGCCCTCGACCGGCGAGTACGCGAAGCAGCCGACGCGGTCGAGCCGCGCCTCGTCGAGGAAGCGCAGCAGTTCCTCGAACTCGGCCTCGGTCTCGCCGGGGAAGCCCGCGATGAACGTGCTGCGGATCGCGAGGCCCGGCTTCGCCCGGCGCCACGCGCGCACGCGCTCGAGCACGCGCTCGGGCGCGGCCGGCCGCTTCATCAGCTTGAGGATCCGCGGGCTCGCGTGCTGGAAGGGCACGTCGAGGTAGGGGACGAGCCCGCCCTTCGACACGTCGTCGGCCATCAGCTCGATCACCTCGTCGACGTGCGGGTACGGGTAGACGTAGTGCAGCCGCACCCACGCGCCGTGGTCGCGCGCGAGCCGGTCGAGCTCGCGCACGAGCTCGGTCATGCGGGTGCGGACCGGCCGGCCGTCGACGAAACCCGTGCGGTACTTCACGTCGACGCCGTAGGCGCTCGTGTCCTGCGAGATCACGAGCAGCTCCTTCACGCCGGCGCGCAGCAGGTTGCGCGCCTCGGCGAGCACCTCGCCGATCGGCCGCGAGACGAGGTCGCCGCGCATCGACGGGATGATGCAGAACGTGCAGCGGTGGTTGCAGCCCTCGCTGATCTTCAGGTAAGCGTAGTGGCGGGGCGTGAGCCGCACGCCCTGCGGCGGGACGAGGTCGGTGTACGGATCGTGCGGCTTCGGCAGGTGCGCGTGCACCGCGCCCATCACCTCGTCGGTCGCGTGCGGACCGGTCACGGCGAGCACCTTCGGGTGCGCCCCGCGCACGAACCCGCCGCCGTCCTTCGCCCCCAGGCAACCGGTGACGATCACCTTGCCGTTCTCGGCGAGCGCCTCGCCGATCGCGTCGAGCGACTCGGCGACCGCCGAGTCGATGAAGCCGCAGGTGTTGACGACGACGAGCTCGGCGCCTTCGTAGGTCGGCGCGATCGCGTAGCCCTCGGCCTTGAGCTGCGTGAGGATCTGCTCGGCGTCGACGAGCGCCTTCGGGCAGCCCAGCGACACGAAGCCCACGCGCGGGGGCGCGGGCGGCCGGGCGCGGCGGGCGGTCATGATGCGGCGCGAAGCCGGCGGCGCGTGCATTGCAGCAACGCGCCGCACAAGCGCGCCCGCCGCCGCGCCCCGCGGGGCGTCAGCCCTTCTTCTTCTCTTCCTCGGCCGGGGCCTGGCCCGGGAAGCCGGGGAACGGGAACGCCGAGAACATCCCGCGCGTCTGGTCCTGCATGCGCTGCTGCATGTCCATGAACAGCTTCGCGCTCTGCTCGAGGTAGTTGCCGAGCATCCCCTGCATCGCGGGCGCCTGCATCTGCATGAACTGCTTCCACAGGTCCGGCGTCAGCATCATCTTGTCGCCGTAGACCTGCTTCGCCTGGTCCTGCAGCTTCTTCTGGATCGCGAGGAACGCCTTGACGTTCTGCTCCATGTACTGGCCCATCATCGTCTGCTGCGCGGTCCCGTAGAAGCGGATCATCTGCGTCAGCATCTCGGAGCTGAACATCGGCAGGCCGCCCGACTCCTCCTCGAGGATGATCTGCAGCAGGATCGCGCGCGTGAGGTCCTCGCCCGACTTGGCGTCGACGACCTGGAAGTCGATCTGGTCGAGCACCATCTGCTTCACGTCGGCGAGCGTGATGTAGCCGCTGTTGGCCGTGTCGTAGAGGCGGCGGTTCGGGTATTTCTTGATCATGCGGACGGGCGTGGTCATCGCGTCCTCCTGCGTCGGGATGGCCGGATTATAACCCATTGATTCATCGGCCGTTTGACGAGCGATCTCGGGTGGGATCGGGGCGCCTTGTGCGGCGCAGCAAAAAAGCCTTGACTTGGTCGAAACCCGTCCCTATACTTCGCTTGTGCGGTGCAGCAAATCCGGCCGCCGGCCAACCCCCACGACGGGTCGCCGGCCTACCGGGGCCCGGCACGAACAGACCCGAACCGCAGCCCCCGAACCGACCCCAAGAGGATAAGCCATGTACAACCCGACCGAGCAATTCGCCGAATTCAACAAGGTCAACGTCGCGAACGCGACCAAGCTCGCCGCGCTCTCGATCGAGAACGCCGAGAAGCTGTTCAAGCTCAACCTGAACGCCGCCAAGGTCGCGCTCCAGCAGAGCGTGGAAGGCGCGCAGGCCGCCGCGTCGGTCAAGGACGTGCAGGAGATGATGGCGCTCCGCGCCAAGTACGCCGAGTCGGGCGTCCAGACCGCGCTGTCGTACTCGCGCACGCTCTACGACCTGGCCTCGGAAGCCCAGGCCGAGTACTCGTCGATGGCCGAAGAGCTGTGGGCGAACTACACGAAGGGCGTCGCCTCGTTCGTCGACAAGGCGAGCAAGTCGGCCCCGGCCGGCTCGGACGTCGCCGTCAACGCGTTCAAGTCGACGTTCGCCGCGTCGACCGCCGCGTTCGACCAGTTCCAGAAGGCGACCAAGCAGGTCGTGAACCTCGCCGACGCGAGCGTCCGCGCCGCCGCCGCGAACGCGTCGAAGGCCGCGACGAAGGGCCGCAAGGCCGCGTAAGGCACTTCCCGCGGGATCGGGGGCTCGTGACCGGGCCCCCGCGATCGCGAAGCACGGCCGGGGCGGGCTTGAAACGACGAGAACGCGTCCCGATGTTGAAGCCGTGATGCTCCTCCCTGTATCGATCCCCTCCTCCTGATCGATACGGCATCAGCGCCCCGCCGGGCAACCGGCGGGGCGTTTCTTTTCGGCCCCGTCGAGGGCGGCGGATCATCCGCGCGCCGGGCGCGCGAATTTTCCCGCGCGATTAGGTGGTTCCTTCTAGCCGTTCCGTAGCATGATGTCGACGTGCGGCGCCAGTCGCACACGTGACATCTCTCCTCCTCCTAGAGATGTACGGCCTCACGCCCCGCGACTGCGGGGCGTTTTTTTTGGGCCTCCTTCCTGACGATTCGCTGACGCCGCGGCGCGGGCGTCGCGCGTTCCGGCGGCCGAAAACGCGACGGCGGCCGCGAAGGGCCGCCGTCCGGTTCCGAGCCGCGCGCGGGGTCAGAACATGTGCTGCCCGCCGTTGATCGCGATGTTCGCGCCGGTGACGAACGCCGCCTCCTCGCTCGAGAGGTACGCGACCAGGCCCGCGACCTCCTCGGGCTTGCCGAGCCTGCCCATCGGGATCTGCGGGATGATCTTGCTGTCGAGCACGTCCTTCGGGATCGCCATCACCATCTTGGTCCCGATGTAGCCGGGCGAGATCGTGTTGACGGTGACGCCCTTGCGCGCGACCTCGAGCGCGAGCGCCTTCGTGAAGCCGTGCATCCCGGCCTTCGCCGCCGAGTAGTTGGTCTGGCCGAACGCGCCCTTCTGGCCGTTCACCGACGAGATGTTGATGATGCGGCCCCAGTTGCGGTCGACCATTCCGTCGCACACCTGCTTCGTCATGTTGAAGCACGAGTCGAGGTTGGTCTTCATCACGGCGTCCCAGTTGACCTTGTCCATCTTCTTGAAGGTCATGTCGCGCGTGATGCCGGCGTTGTTGACCAGCACGTCGATCGGGCCGACCTCCGCCTGCACCTTCTGCGCGCAGGCCGCGGCGGAGTCGTAGTCGGCGACGTCGCAGGGGTAGGCGCGGAACCCGTAGCCCTGCTTGTTCATCGTGTCCAGCCACTCGGCCGCCTTCGTGTTGCCGGGCGAATGGGTCGTGACGACCTTGTAGCCGAGCCCGGCGAGCTTGATGCAGATCGCCTCGCCGAGTCCTCCCATGCCGCCGGTGACGAGCGCGACGCGCGGGGTCTTCAAGGGCATGATGCGTTCCTCCTCACAAGTTGACGACTTCGGTCAGGCCCGGCCGCCTCGCCGCGCCCGATGCATTCGTTGACGCGACTAGCGCTCGACGGCGAGCGCGACGCCCATGCCTCCGCCGATGCACAGCGACGCCAGGCCCTTCTTCGCGTGGCGCCGGCCCATCTCGTGCAGCAGCGTCACGAGCACGCGGCAGCCGGACGCGCCGATCGGGTGGCCGAGCGCGATCGCGCCGCCGTTCACGTTGATCTTCGAGGTGTCCCAGCCCATCTCCTGGTTCACCGCGCAGGCCTGCGCGGCGAACGCCTCGTTGATCTCCATCAGGTCGAGGTCGGACGCCTTCCAGCCCGCCTTCTCGAGGCAGCGGCGGGAGGCGGGCACCGGGCCCATCCCCATGATCGCCGGATCGACGCCCGACGACGCGTAGGCGCGGATCGTCGCGAGCGGCGCGAGCCCGAGCGATTTCGCGCGCGCGGCGCTCATCACCATCACGGCGGCCGCGCCGTCGTTGATGCCCGAGGCGTTGGCCGCGGTGACCGTGCCGTCCTTCGCGAACGCGGGCTTGAGCCCCGCGACGCTCTCGAGCGTCGTGCCGTGCTTCGGGAACTCGTCCGCGTCGAACGCGACCGGGTCGCCCTTGCGCTGCGGGATCATGACCGGGACGATCTCGTCGCGGAAACGGCCGGCCTTCTGCGCGGCCTCCGCCTTCTGCTGGCTCGCGACCGCGAACGCGTCCTGCATCGCGCGCGTGACGCCGTGCTTCTTCGCGACGTTCTCGGCGGTCACGCCCATGTGGTACTGGTTGTAGACGTCCCACAGGCCGTCGACGATCATCGTGTCGACGAGCTTCGCGTCGCCCATCCGGAAGCCGTCGCGCGAGCCCATCAGC
Organism: Burkholderiales bacterium; assembly: GCA_046347845.1. Taxonomy (GTDB): domain Bacteria; phylum Pseudomonadota; class Gammaproteobacteria; order Burkholderiales; family Casimicrobiaceae; genus VBCG01. The sequence goes on from JAXMFH010000009.1 coordinate 203,547, forward strand.
ACGTGCGGCGACGCGCTCATGTTCTCCTGGCCGCCGGCGATCACGACGTCGGCGTCGCCGCAGCGGACCGCCTGCGCGGCGAGCATCACGGCCTTGAGGCCCGAGCCGCACACCTTGTTGATCGTCATCGCGGGGATCGCGTCGGGGAGCCCTGCCTTGAGCGACGACTGGCGCGCGGCGTTCTGTCCGCTGCCCGCGGCGAGCACCTGCCCGAGGATGACCTCGGAAACGGCATCCGCCCTGACGCCGGTCTTCGCGAGCAGGGCGCGGATGACGGTCGCGCCGAGCTCGGGCGCGGGGGTCCTGGCGAGCGTGCCGCCGAACTTGCCGATGGCGGTGCGCAGCGCGGCGACGATGACGACGTCGGTCATGCGGAAATCCTCCGGGGGTCGCGGGGCCGGAAGCGGCCCGTCCGCGCACATGGTAGCTCAGAGCGGCAAGGGGGCGGCCGGACGGCTTTCGCCCCTTGACCTCGCTCAACGCCGGTCAGCGGGAAGGCTCGACGACGTACCGGCCGGGCGCGGGACCGAGGGCGGGGTGCCCGGCGCTCCCGGGGGACTTCGGCGCCGGGACGCGCGGCCCGCCGTGCGGCTCGAGCCAGCGCCACCAGTTCGGCCACCAGCTCCCGGCGACCTCGGTCGCGCGCTCGAGCCAGGCGTCGGCGTCGTCCGGCAGCAGATCGTTCACCCAGTGGCTGCGCCGGGGCGGCTCCGGCGGGTTGACGACGCCGGCGATGTGGCCCGACGCGCCGAGCACGAACGTCACGTCGGCGGCGCCCGCGAGCGCCGTCGTGCGCCACGCGGACTTCCACGGGACGATGTGGTCCTCGCGCGACGCGTAGACGTAGATCGGCATCGCGAGCTTTCCGAGGTCGACGCGCTCCCCGGCCATCGCGAGCGCGCCCGGCTCCGCCAGGCGGTTCGCGGCGTAGAACTCCTTCAGGTAGTACGCGAACATCGGTCCCGGCAGGTTCGCCGAGTCGCCGTTCCAGTGCAGGAGGTCGAACGCCGGCGGCGTCTGGCCCTTGAGGTAGTTGCGCACGACGTAGTTCCAGACGAGCTCGTTCGCGCGGAGGCTCGAGAACGCCGCGGCGAGCTCGGCGCCGTGCATCCGCTGCCCGGCCTCGAGCGCCGGGAGGCGCGCCGCGAGGAACTCGTGCGTCAGGTACACGCCGATCTCGCCGGGGTCGGCGAAGTCGAGCATCGTCGTGAGGAACGTCGCGCTCTCGACGCTGCGGTCCTTCCGCGCCGCGAGCACCGCCAGCGCGCACGCGAGCAGCGTGCCGCCGACGCAGAATCCCAGCGTGTTGACCGTGCGGCTGCCGGTGACCGCCTTCGCGACGCCGATCGCCGCGATCACGCCGTCCTCCAGGTAGTCGTCCCAGCCGAGGTGCCCGAGCTCGGGCGGGATGTTGCGCCACGAGACGATGAACACCGTGTGGCCTTGCGCGACCGCGTGGCGCACGAACGAGTTCTGCGGCCGGAGGTCGAGGATGTAGTACTTGTTGATGCACGGCGGCACGATCACGAGCGGGCGCCGGTGGACGGTCGGCGTCGAGGGCGCGTACTGGATCACCTCGGCCAGCTCGTTGCGGAACACGACGTGGCCGGGCGTGACCGCGAGGTTGCGGCCGACCTCGAACGCGGTCTCGTCGCTCATCGAGATGCGTCCGCGCCCGGCGTCGGCGACCAGGTTCGCCATCCCGTGCACGAGGCTGCCGCCCTCGGTGCGCATGACTTCCTCGAGCGCGTCGGGGTTGGTCGCGAGGAAGTTGGTCGGCGCGACCGCGTCGACGAACTGCCGCGTCAGGAACGCGAGCCGACGCTTGTCGTCGGGCGGCAGGCGGCTCGCGTTGGCGAGCTCGCGCAGGTAGTCGCCGTAGAGCAGGTAGCCCTGCTTGAGGAGCGCGAACCACGGGAGCTTCTGCCACGCCTCGGCCTCGAACCGGCGGTCGCCGGGCTTCGGCTCGACGAGCGAGGGCATCGCGCCGGCGCCCGAAGCCAACGCCGCCTGCCAGAGCTCCTGCAGCTTCGCCGCGTAGCGCTCGGTGATCGCGGCCGCCTCGGCCGGGTCGACCGCGAGCTCGGCGGGCGAGGCGGGCGTCGCGCCCGGCGCGGGAGGGTGCGGCAGCACCGTGCGCGTCCACCAGCCGGACCACTCCTGCGCGTAGCGCGCCCACTCCTGCGCGAGGTCGGCCCAGAGCGGCGCCGACGGCGGCGGGTTCGCGGACGGCTGGATCGGCGGAGGATTCATGCGCGGAGAGGAGGGCCCGATCGCGGCGGGCTCGCGGATGGTATCGTGCGCGCTCGTGCGCGACAACGATCCGGGAACGCGATGCACATCGTCGTCATGGCCTGGCTGTTCGTGATCGGCACGATGGCGCTCACCTGGCCGAGCGTGCTCGGCGGCGTCGCGTTCTTCGCCGTGGCCGGCGTCGCGCCGTTCGCGCTCTACGCGTGGATCAAGCTCCGCAGGCTGCGCGGCGGGCGCGGCGCGCTCGCACCCCCGTCAGTGCGCGAGGATCGCGTGCACGGCGGCGATCACGCCGATGCCCGCCGCGATCAGCAGTGACTGCTTCGCGGTCTCGAGCGGCTCGGGCCGCCGGTGCAGGCTCGGGATGAGATCGGCGACCGCGACGTAAAGCAGGCTCGCCGCCGCGATCGCGAGCACCGTGGGCAGCGCCTGCTGCATGTCCGCGAGCGCGAAGTACGCGCCGAGCGCGCCGGCGAGCGTCGCGCCCCCGGTGAGCACGTTGAGCGAGAACGCGCGCCGCCGCGTGTAGCCCGAGTGCACGAGCACCGCGAAGTCGCCGACCTGCTGCGGCACCGCGTGCGCGACGATCGCGAGGGTCGCCGCGAGGCCGAGCGCGGCGTCGGCGAGGAACGACGCGGCGATCACGATGCCGTCGCAGAAGCTGTGCACCGAGTTGCCGATCAGGATCATGAGCCCCGAGCGGCCCTGGTCGTGGCCGTGGGCGCGGTCCGGGGTCGGGGCGTGCATCGCGTGGTCGTGCTCGCTCTCGTCGGCCGCGTCGTCGTGCTGCTCGTGGCCGTGGCTGTGCCGCCACAGCACGAGCTTCTCCAGCAGGAAGAACGCGAGGAGCCCCGCGAGCGTCACGAGCATCACGTGCTCGGCGCGGCCGTGTTCGAGCGCGTGCGGCAGCATCTCGAGGAACACGGCGCCGAGCAGCGCGCCCACCGCGAAGCTCACGAGCCGCGAGATCCACGCGGGACCGAGGGTCAGCGTGAACGCGGCCGCCAGCGTCGAGATCACGCCGCCGGCGAGCGCGGCGGCGACGATGTGGGCGAGGATCGGCAAGGGCGGGGCGGGGAGTGCGCCCGGACGGCGGCGGGCGGGGCTCGATTGTAACCGCGCGGGTCGCTCGGCGCGCTCAGGCGGGAGGCAGGATCGCGATCGCGGTCGCCATCCGCCCGGCGCTGCGGTCGCGTCGCCACGAGTGGAATCGCGCCGGGTGCTCGAAGGTGCACCACGAGCCGCCGGAGACGCGTGTCACCCCGCGGCGGGCGAGGCGCCTCCGCGCGAGCGCGGGCAGGTCGGCGAGCCACTTGCCTTCGCGGTGCGGCGCGAAGCACGCGGCGTCGCCGGGCTCGGCGGCGACGAACGCGTCGAGCACGTCGCGGCCGACCTCGAAGGCGCGCGGCCCGATCGCCGGACCGATCCACGCGACGATGTCGCCCGGCGCGACCGCCATCGCCTCGACGGCCGCCTCGAGCACGCCCGCGGCCAGGCCCCGCCATCCGGCGTGCGCGGCGGCGACGACCGTGCCGGCGCGGTCGCACATCAGCACCGGCAGGCAGTCTGCCGCGCGCACCGCGATGGCGACGCCCGGCGCGCGCGTGACCGCGGCGTCGGCGTCGGGGGGTGAATCGGCGAGGCGCAAGCGGTTCGACGCGTCGACTTCGGCGACGCGCGTGCCGTGCACCTGGTGCAGCCAGACCGGTGCCGACGGCAGGAACGAGGCGAGCCGCGCGCGGTCGGCGGCGACGGCGTGCGGGTTCGCGGCCTCGGCGAGGCGCGAGGGCCCGAGGTCGAAGGCACCCTCGTCGCGGCCGCGCGTCGTCGTCGATACCGCCACGACGTTCGCGGGCGCGTCCCACTCGGGAACGATCCAGTCGAGCCCTTCGGCTGCGATGCGCGCGCGCAACGCGTCGGCGGTCGCGCTCATCGCCGCTTCGACGCCGCGCGCATCGCTTCGATCAGCGCCGCGAAATCCGCGGGCAGCGGGGCGGAGAAGCTCATCGGCCGGCGCGTCAGCGGGTGGACGAAGCCCAGACGCTCCGCGTGCAGCGCCTGGCGTGCGAACGGGGGAATCCCGGGCGACGCCCGGCGCGTGCCGTAGACCGGATCGCCGACGAGCGGGTGGCCGATCGCGGCGAGGTGCACGCGGATCTGGTGCGTGCGGCCGGTGTCGAGCGTGCAGCGAACGAGCGTGGCCGCGCCGTAGCGCTCGACCGGCGCCACGTGCGTGCGCGCCGCCTTGCCGCGCTCGACGACCGCCATCGACGTGCGGTGCACCGGATGCCGGCCGATCGGGGCGTCGACGGTCGCCGCCTTCGCGACGTCGCCGCGCACGAGCGCGAGGTACTCGCGCCTGACGGTGCGCGCCGCGAGCTGGCGCACGAGGTCGGTCTGCGCCTCGGCCGTGCGCGCGACGACCATGAGCCCGCTGGTGTCCTTGTCGAGGCGGTGCACGATGCCCGCGCGCGGGACCGTCGCGAGGCCGGGGTGCCGGTGCAGCAGCGCGTTGAGCAGCGTGCCGTCGCGATTGCCGGCGCCCGGGTGCACGACGAGCCCCGCGGGCTTGTCGATCACGATCACCGCGTCGTCCTCGTGGACGACCGGGAGCTCGATCGCCTGCGGGACGTCGGCGATTGCGTCGCCCGTCTCGCCCGGCGCGACCTCGATCCGCTCGCCGCCGGAGAGCTTGCGACGCGGCGCGGCGGCCGCGCCGTCGACGGCGACGCGTCCGGACTCGATCCAGCCCTTGAGCCGGCTGCGCGAGTGCGAGGGCAGGAGCCGCGCGAGCGCCTGGTCGAGCCTCAGCCCCGCGCACTCCGGCGGCACGGTCAGCGCGAGGGCGCCCGCGCCGGCGGGTCGGCTATACTTGTCGCTTCCCAAAGGAGTCGCTCGCCACCGATGGCCGCCCTCGTCCGAACGCTCGCGCTCGCGATCGTCGCCGCCGTGCTCACCGCCGGCTGCAACCTGCTGCCCGAGGTCAAGGACGAGACGGCGGGCTGGTCCGCCGAGCGCCTCTACCGCTCCGCGCACGATTCGATGCTGGAGGGAAATTATACGCGCGCAGTCAAGCTCTTCGAGACGCTGGAATCGCGCTTTCCCTACGGACGGTACGCGCAGCAGGCGCTCCTCGAGGGCGCGTACGCGAACTACCGCGCGAACGAAGTGCCCGCGGCGATCTCGCAGCTCGACCGCTTCATCCGCACCTACCCGAACCACCCGAACGTCGACTACGCGTACTACCTGAAGGGCCTCGTCAACTTCCGCGAGGACCAGGGCATGCTCGGGTACGTCTACGAGTTCGACCTGTCCGAGCGCGACCCGAAGGCGATGAAGGAGTCGTTCGCGGCGTTCAAGGAGCTCGTCGCGAAGTTCCCCGACAGCCGCTACGCGGACGACTCGCGCCAGCGGCTCGTCTACCTGTCGAACGCGCTGTCGATGTTCGAGGTGCACGTCGCGCGCTACTACTTCAACCGGACCGCGTACGTCGCCGCGGCGGGCCGCGCGCAGGCCTCGCTCGTCAACTATCCGAGGACGCCGGCGAACGAGCACGCGCTCGACGTCCTGATCCGGTCCTACGACATGCTCGAGCTGCCGAAGCTGCGCGACGACACGCGGGCGATCCTCGAGAAGACCTACCCGCAGAGCCCGTACCTGACCGGGGAGCTCGGCGCGTCGCGCCCGTGGTGGAAGTTCTGGGGGAACGACATCTACCGCGGCGTCGACACGGGCAGGGCGGACGGCAAGGGCGGGCCGAAGCCGTGGTGGCAGATCTGGTGATCAGGAGTCAGGAGTCAGTTGGCAGTTGACAGTCGCGGCGGCGATTCCGGTGGCGGCGCATCGAGCGCCGTTGGGCTGGATGATGCCGAACTGATCGAGAGCGAACGGTTGAAGTCCCAATTCGTACGCGCGCCTGCGTTCGTTGCGCTCCTTGCGCTTGCTGTTGCTGTACCGCCGGGTATGGCCGCCGATTTCGGAAGGCTCGTGAAGACCGCCGGAGATCGGCAGATCATCGTCGGGCCGTTCGCGACGAAGGGCAATCCGTTCTCGGTGGTGATCCTCGATACGCAGGAGCAGCCAATCGCCAACGTCGCCGTCACGATCCAAGCGACCCAAGGGATCAATCCGAATCTGCCTCCTGACATCTCCTGCCCGACGAATGCCGACGAATTCGGTTTCTTCGGCTTCAACATCGTTACCTACGGCGAATCGTGTGGGGGCTTCCACCCCAATGGCGCGACATTCGGATACTCCAACGCGTTCGGTGAACTGACGCTTTCCGCACCCATTCCGAACGAACCGCCTTCGGCATTTCTCATCGGGGCGAAGGCGCATGCCGGAATTCATCCGGACATGGCGGATCGGGCGCATGTCCAGTTCTTCACCGTCATCCGTGCGGTGAGCGCGCCTGCAGGCGAACCGGTGGTGGTGGTCGAGTACTTCCACGACGGCTACCGGAACTACTTCAACACGATCGACCAGGTGGAGATCGACGGTCTGGACGCGGGCGTGTTCTCCGGCTGGACGCGGGAGGTGGGGGGCTTCATCGCGTGGCCGTCGCAGTCGGCGGCGCCAGCTGGCGCGGTTCCGGTTTGCCGGTTCTTCGCGAGCGTGTTCACGTCGCACTTCTATACGGCGGACACGGTCGAGTGCGACGCGGTGGTGGCGAATTTCCCCGAGTGGCAACTCGAGACGCGCGAGGCGTACTGGATCGTGCTGCCGGACAAGGCGACCGGCGCGTGCGGTGCGGGACTGATGCCGGTATACCGGGTGTTGAAGCCGTCGTTCTCGAACCATCGGTACGTGACGGACCGGGCGGTGCGGGACACGATGGTGGCTGCGGGGTGGATCGCGGAGGGTTATGGGCCGGACGCGGTGATCATGTGCACGCCGAGGTGATCGGGAATCAGGAGTCGGTTGGCAGTTGGCAGTTGGCAGTGCCGCCGGAGTCTCCGGTGGCCGCGCATTGAGCGCGGATCTCCGCAGAGCGCGTACCCGCCAACGGCGCTCGATGCGCCGCCACAGGAATCGCCGCCGCGACTGTCAACTGTCAACTGTCAACTGCCAACTGACTCCTGACTCCTGACGCCGAAGAAGGCGCGCACGTCGTCGATCTCCCTCGTCCTCCTCATCGGAGGGAGCGAACGCCACAGCGTCTTGCCGTAGGGCTTGTCGACGAGCCGCGGGTCGCCGATCATCAGCACGCCGCGGTCGGTCTCGGTGCGGATCAATCGCCCGGCGCCCTGCTTGAGGCTGATCGCGGCCTGCGGCAGCTGCCAGTCGCGGAACGGGTTGCCGCCGTCGTCCTTGAGCTGCTTCAGGCGTGCCGCTAGCAGCGGGTCGTCGGGCGGCGCGAACGGCAGCTTGTCGATCACGACGACCGAGAGCGCGTCGCCGGCGACGTCGACGCCTTCCCAGAAGCTCGCGCTGCCGAGCAGCACCGCGTTTCCGGCGCGGCGGAAGCGCTCGAGCAGCTCGGTCTTCGATCCCTCGCCCTGCACGAGCAGCGGCCCGTCGACGCCGGCCGCCGCCAGCTCGTCGACCAGGCGCTCGCGCGCCTGCGCGAGCGCGCGCAGCGTCGTGAACAGCAGGAACGCGCGCCCGCGCGAGGCCGCGAGCACCGGGAGCGCCGCGTCGATCACCGCGTCGGTGTGCGCGGCGCTGTTGGGCTCGGGCAGCCCCTTCGGCACGTAGAGCAGCGCCTGGGCGCCGTAGTCGAACGGGCTCTCCCAGGCGCCGGTGTCGGCGTCGTCGAGCCCGAGCTCGCGCGTGTAGTGCGCGAAGCTGCCGCCGACCGCGAGCGTGGCCGACGTGAAGATCCACGCGCGCGCGGTCGCGTCGAGCTGCCGCCGGAACAGGTTCGCGACCGACAGCGGAGAGGCGTGCAGCTGGAAGCCGCCCGGCGTCACGTCGAGCCAGCGGATCCAGCGCTCGCCGGACTCGTCGGGCGCGTCCGCCGCGTCGCGCCAGCGTGCGATGCGCATCGACGCGTCGTGCGCGCGCGAGGCGACGCTCGCGAGGTCCTCGCTGCGCTCGGCGAAGTGCGAGAGATCGGCCGACACGCGGTCGACCGAGGCCGCGAGCTCGTCGATCGCCTCGGCGAAGCCCTCGCGTGCGAGCGCGACCTCGCGCGGAAGCTTCGCGGGCAGGTCGCCGGCGGCCAGCCGCAGCCTGCGGATCGCCGGCGCGATGTCCGCGGCGGCGTCGGGGAGGCCCGGGACGTCCGAGAGCGTCGTGCGCGCGGCGACCTCCGCGTCGCGCGCGAGCTCGGCGAGCTGGCCCGCCGTCGTCTGCTCGCCGAAGAACGTCGTCGCGGTGTCGGGGAGCTGGTGCGCCTCGTCGAGGATTACCGTGTTGCAGGCGGGCAGCAGCTCGGCGAGCCCCTCGTCGCGCAGCATCACGTCGGCGAAGAACAGGTGGTGGTTGACGACGACGACGTCCGCTTCGAGGGCGTCCTTGCGCGCCTGCATCACGTGGCACTCGCGGAAGTGCGCGCAGTTC